>CAZALK010000002.1:0-329810 GCA_964486045.1 uncultured archaeon | reverse complement strand
GATCTAAATCTCAGGACTTGCAAAAGAGTGACACATTCATAAACTTATATTCATTTAAAAAAAGTTTAAAAACCAAACATTAATCTTTTTTTATCAAAAATCTTAATTTAAAATAGTTTCAAAAAAAATCTTTAATGGTTGTCTTATAGTGGATATTTTAATTATAACATATGAAGAAGATAAAACTGAAGATGTGTGCTTTATTCATAATTCAGCCTTTATGTCGTACATTGAAGAATTTGGGATACTTTATGGCTATAGAAACCTAAGTCCAAATGAAATAGGTAGCTGGATAAAAGATCCCCAAAGTAAAATTTGGCTTGCTTATGTGGATAATGAACCTGTGGGGTATGTGCATTGCTCTCAGAGGACAGAAAAAAAGGATAATGAAATATTGACTATGTGGTTTGTTGAAACGTTTGAAGAACTAGGGCAAAGTAAATTAGCTGTTATACCATCATTCAGAAAGAAAGGTATTGCAATTTGATATCTTAAAGATTATATTAAAGATTATATTCTTAAGCCTCTAAATACGGAGAGCTTGAAGTTTTTATCTTCCGTTAGTAAATGGTTGTACAGTAATTGGATTTAATAATCATATCAGTTTTATTGATTCTACATAATTATTTATACGACATAAACAATTTCGCAAGCTTTAAGTCGTTTTGCTTCATATAACCTGGGTATCACTCTCTTAAATAAGGCTTTTTTCTCCCTTTAAATCCATAGAAATTCGAACCAATCCCCTTCTATTTTCTTTTTCTATCATATATCTCACCATCTATGAATTCTTTAAAATTTCTATACTTATATTTTTTATATTTTTAAATTATTTTTTCTTAGTTCTAATTCCAATTCTATAATACTGGTAATACCACCGATAAATAAGAGCAATTCTGGGAGAGAGATGTAAAATATTTCAATTAAAACTTCAAAAAACTCTGCAAAAGTAAGAGATTTAGCGCCTAAAAAACTAATTAACAAAAATAGAGGTAAACTGAATCCTACAAAAAAACACATAATACGCCCAGCTCTTACCGATTTTATTTGTCTATTTTGACCTATTTGCCAACTTTTGTCTATGAATCCTAAAAGTGCCCCAACTATTGCACCTCCATTAGTGAGTAGAAAAAAATAAAAGAATAGAACAGATTCCATATCAAATTTCAACAGATAATAATACCATCTAGCAAAGAAATACATTAAAATAAAGAATAAAATACCTCCAATCATACTTATACTCAAGCCTATTTTTGACAATTTACACCCTCTTAAGTATGTTTCATACGGAATTTTCCTATGAATATTAGAAACACATTTCTTCTTGCTTATAATAGAAAAGGGAAATCTTCCTTATATTTCCCTTTATGCTTTAGTTCAGAGTATTTTATAAAAATTAACTTATTACTGCTATGGGATATTTTCAAGATAAGTTAGATAGAAATAGATAGTTTATTTTAAGGTCAAAAATCAAGAATGGGGTCAATTTGCTCAATTGTGAGATATGAAGATGCCCAAAAACTAGGAACATTATTACATTTCCACTCCTACAAGAGTGGGTACGAAATTTATTAATAAATAATTTGACCAAAAAATTTTTATTTTAAGAGCATATTTAGTTTTATACGACAAGAATTATAGAAATACAGATTAAAAATGAATTTCAATGACGAAATCATTAGAGAACTTTGGCATTAATCTTTTTTCTTTCCCCAGGTCTCAATAAGAAAGGATTAAAAAATAAAAAGACACATTTAAATATTGATCAATAAAATGCTTGAAAAAATGGAACCAAAGGAAAAAAGGAGATTACAAGGAGTCGTCTTAAATTTAATTGGAATAATTATTATAGCAATATTTTTCTTCCCATTATTTTACATGATAAGTCTTCCATTTACCTTTGGAACGATGCGCATGATAAATTATTGTATCCTTGGAATAGCCTTCATTCTTACCGGTACATTCACTTTAAAACCAAGGAGAACGAGGAAGGGAATTATTGTCCTTGGTTCAATTTCAACCATTATAGGGGGGTTTCTATTTCTTTCTACAATGTTTATGATAGTTGTTCTTGTGGTAAGATTTGGGGGAACTTCAACCATCTATATATTTTGGAACGATATTCCAATCTTGGCTTCTTTTATAATATCAGGAATGGTTTTACTCTTACACGGGCTATTCATAATCATCACAAACCAAAAAAATATGAAGCTTATCAGGGGTGTGATTTTTGTTTCGATTGGAATAACACTAGTCGTTTGGGTGTCCCGTCCATTATACCTGTCAATCATATCTTCGACCTTATATCCATTTTTTAATACGGCATTTCACTTAAACCTTTTAATTATTGGCGCCTCATCACTACTTATCGGTTTTTTTTATTTTAATCCTCCTGAAAAAGGGAGCAATAAATTGCTCGTTGGGATGATTTTAATAATTTTCGGTGGCGTAATCGTTATTTTCTCGCTTTTCGGCATTTTAAGTTTTAATATGTATGTGAAAGGATTGGAATCAGAAGGAACATCTGCAAGCATGATGGACTTGAACTCAATTTTTGTGTTATTTATTTTGGTGGGGATTGGATTAATAATTCATGGTGTATCTATATTAAAAAAGAATTTGGATGTGAGTTTAATCACACTAATTAAAAAAAAAAAAAAGTTAGTGATACAAATATCTCTTTTAATTAGTTTAATCATGTTTTTTACCATTTTTCTTGGCTTTTCCTTAGATACAGGCAAACGAACTATAACATCTTTACAAACTCTTGCTAATATAAACAGCTTTAAGTGGAATAAAACTTGGGGAGGTTCTTCTCATGAAGATGTCTCTGAAATAGCGTTAGATTCTTCGGGAAACATATTTATCACTGGTACTATTGGTATTTATGAGGGAGAAGGTGAAGATAATGTATTCTTATTAAAGTTCGATTCGGATGGAAATTTGTTATGGTCTAGAACATGGGGGCAATCAGACTATGATTATAGTTATGGAATAGCCATAGACTCAACGGGGAACGCCTATATCACAGGAAAGACTCATACCTTCAGTGGATATTATTCCGATGTATTTATATTAAAGTATAGTTCGATGGGAAATCTACTGTGGAAAAGAATATGGGGTGGTTCTGATGATGAGTGGGCACCTAATATAGCTTTAGATGCTTCAGGAAACGTATATATCTCGGGCTCAACTGAGAGTTATGGAACTGGTTCTCCCAATGCATTTATATTAAAATTAGATTCATCTGGAAAAATCCTGTGGTATAAAACATGGGGGGGCTCTGAAAGGGATTTAGGAATTGGAATAGTGTTAGATGATTTAGGAAACGCGTTTATTATGGGTCAGACTTTGAGTTACGGAGCTGGTTCTGATGATATATTCTTATTGAAGTACAATTCGGCTGGAAATTTGCTGTGGAATAACACATGGGGAGGAGTTAGTCATGAGTATACATATGGTATAGCGTTAGATGCTTCAGGAAACACTTGTATAACAGGCGTGACTTGGAGTTTCGGAGCAGGTCATTCGAGTGTATTTGTATTAAAGTACGATTCATCTGGAAATCTACTGTGGGATATAACATGGGGAGGCTCTAGTGGTGAAACTGGACGTGAAATTGCTGTAGATAACTCGGGAAACCAGTATATAACAGGTGAGACTTCTAGTTACGGAGCAGGTTATTCTGATGCATTTTTATTAAAATATGATTCATTTGGAAATCTTTTGTGGGATAAAACATGGGGAGGCTCTGATAATGATTATGGAAGAGGAATCGCGTTGGATGCTTCAGGAAACACATATATAACAGGTGTGACTCGGAGTTATGGAGCAGGTTCTTCAGATGTATTTTTTTTAAAGTACAATTCGTCTGGGAATATGTTATGGACTAAAACATGGGGGGGCTCTGCAGATGATTCTGTAAGAGGAATAGCATTAGACTCTTCGGGAAATACATTTATCACGGGTAATACTGGTAATTCTGGGGAAGAAAGTGATGTTGATGTATTTCTATTAAAACATGAATTAGATACTGACGGTGATGGATTAAGTGATAGAAATGAGAATATCACTTATTTTACTGATTCAAATAATTCTGATACTGACGGTGATGGATTAAGTGATGGTTGGGAGGTTAATTTTGGTTTAAACCCTTTATGGAGTAGTGATGCTTCGTTTGATGGGGATAGTGATGGACTCACGAATCAGGAAGAGTATCAATATGATGCGGATCCTACAAACGCTGATACCGATGGTGATGGATTAAGTGATGGTGATGAAGTTAATAAATATCACACAGATCCTACCAGCTCTGATACTGATGGTGATCGATATAGTGATGAACAAGAAATTCAAATGGGTACTGACCCATTATCATCATTAAGTAATCTATCTATTACTTTAACAATAATTATGGTAATAGTTCTATCAGTTGGGGTAGCTTCTTTAATTCTTATTTCAAAATATCGCAAAAAAGTTATAAAAAAAAAGGGAGAATAACTTTAAAGATAGATTTCCAATGATTGATTACATGAATAGAGCTAGGAGATCTAAATTTAAAATTTTTCCTCTTCACACTATTGATGTTTAACGCATTTAAGGTTTTATTTGATGCATGTACAATTTATCAGTATAACATAACAATTTATTACCAAATTTTATTTTTAGGGTTGTCTAATCTTATTATCAGCTTGATATGTATTGGGACATGTGGTTATATCCTTAAAAAAATTCAACTATTCAAAAAATCCTTAAAAGTATAGTAAAGGAAATTCAAAGTCTGATTTAGGAATCTTTAGATTCCTTTTTAAAACAAGTTGTCATTAAAGTCTAATAATCATATTCAAATTTACCTATTTTGATTTTTTGAGTTAAAGTCTCATTAGGTAACCTTTTGCGAACTTCTATAAGATTCAAAACCTCATATCCATGCTTTTTTAAAAAGGGAATGCTCCTATAATTATTTGGAAGAACCCAGTTATATAATGTATATCCTCCCAATTCTTTCGCAAATTCTTCAGCCCTTTTAAATAATGCAGATCCGACTCCCTTTCGCCTTTCTTCAGGTATGACAAATAACAATTCATCCCAAACAATTTCTTCATCCACTCTACATACGGTAAATCCAATTAAGTCCTGATTTTCACTGACAGCTAAAAAAATGGGAAAATCCTTATTGAGATAATAATTCAGCTCTTCTCTTGCAGCATCCATATCGAGCTGTTTTTCTCTTTTCCTTAATTCAGCTAGCGCGATTCGATTTATGGCAATAAGAGCTATTAATTGAGTTTCATAACTTTGTTCATAATGCAATATCTTCAAACTACTGACTCAACTCATTTGATTATGGTATAATGACTTAATACTCTATAAATGACATTATTAAAACCTTTTAAGTTTTCTTAATGCTTTAGTTTGTTTTTGTCAAGTTAGAATAGAGATTTCTCAAAAGGAATTGAATTCCAAAGTTTTCGATAGAGGTTAAGATCGCAAATATAAGGTATTTCGAGAATTCCATAGAAGCCTTTGAATTATCTTATTTTGAGATTTCTCTAGAAACCCTAGAATTTCATTACTTTTTTTTATACAATTTCCTGGTATAACACAAATCAAAAAATTCTGCGACATTTTGTTTAGCTTCTTAAAGCGAGTTTATCTATATAAGAATATGTTTAGCAGCATCAGCGTTTGTAATACTATTAAAAATGGGAAAAGAGTCGGATTTACGATTTTTTATGCTATTTTTTATCCTAATCCTAAAAACGAAAGAAAAAAAGGAACAATTGCTGAGCCTAGAGTTATTACTAACTTCCTTATTGACGTTGGATTAATAATGATAGGAGATATTAAGGAAAAAATTATATTTCTGTTAGGTTTTTAGTGGATTAGGACAAATATTAATTGAAATGAAATAGCTATTCGAAAATGAAGAAAGCAGATAAGGAAATTGAAAAAATAAAGAACTATAGAAAGAAATTTTACGATGAACATGCCAATGATTATGATTCGATGTGGTGGGAAGATGAAAATGCCTTAGAAGAATACGAAGGCTTCAAAGAAATTATCAAAATAACACCTGGTGATATTATTTTAGATATAGCTACCGGAACAGGATTTTTAGTTGCCATAAAAAAATCAGTATCCTTACTGTATAATCCCTCTATAAATATTTCTAGTAATGAATTCAGATATTTAAGCTGATTCTCGATTTTAGGATGAATAAAGAAGTCTAAAAAGGAGAAGTTAATATTAGCTAATCCTATTACAAAATCTTTATGGTCAATCTGATGAATTACAAGAGGGAGATTTATAAGAGCTTTCAATTTTTTTAAAATTCTAATATAATTTTTAGAATAAACTCTATTTCGTTGATGCTTTTTTTCATTTAAGATTCTAAAAATCTGTGGAAAAAGTGTCCCACTAATCTTTTCCATTAAAACATTTAAATAATCTAAAGGTAAGTATTGTAAGTACTCTTGTTCAATTAAAAAAAATATTACGGATAAATATCCACTTTCTAGTCTATAAGCAATTTCTTCTTGAAATTTAATGTTAGTTAATGGATCTCCTTTATCAGATAGTTTCTTTAGAAGGGGAAAGGATAAATTAGAATGTAGTAACCTAGTATCATAATTGTTTTCAACCCATGCTTGTAAATTTGAACAATGAGCCCAAAATTCAGTCTCTGGTTTTATTAATCCACTTCCAAAACCCTCTTGCGAATGATCTAAATGTTCAGCAGCTTCGTCAATGGATTCTAGCTCATCATATTGTTCAAAATTTCCCTTTTCTAATTTCAATAAAAGATATTTACACTGAAGAAATCGTTCTTTATCCACATAAATAACTGTCTTATTAAATTCTAACTTAAGTGTAATATAATCGTTAATCTTAAACTCTTTCATTTGTCATATGTTTATTTTTTATGTAGAGGTTCTCTCCAAAATATCCCAATATACTTCTTAAGCAATCTTTAATTCATTCAATTTAATTTTTGCCATATATTTAAAGAAACCGGACCAATATTATATCCTTTTCCCTAATGTTGCATTAATTAAATAAACTAAATTATATGGTTTTCACTCTAAAAAATTTCTTAACATGGAACTTAAAAGTGAGTTTTTGGTATGCCTTTGATTTATGCTTTACAACCCCTTCTTTTGTTAATCCAATTATAGCTTCAAATGGTTTTCTTTTAGCTATCAAAAAACCCTCAAATAACTCTTATGAATTTTTTACTAGTATTTTCTTCTCTTCTATTTTAGTTTAATTTTGTTTCCACAATTAGGGCATTTCACTTTCTTAGCTTTTGATTGAATATCTCTAATTATAGTTCCACATTTTTGACAAAAATTTGCACTTTTTCCATAATCTTTCGCTCTATAATCGTTTTTACTAAGCAAGTTTTTCCTTTTTGGATTTACATATAAGGGAATATTGTTTACTCGAAACAGCTTCACCAATTCCTCACCACCTTTTTCAAGGGCATAATACATTTCATTATCGTATAATGAAATAATTTGTAGGAAGTGAATGTTTTTAATTGGAGGAATAATCAGTTCACAGAAATAAGTAGGAAATCCTTGGAAGGGAAACTGAAATAAAAAGCCGCTCAAATCAGAAGCACTTGTAAATGGTTTTGGAGGGTTACCATTGCCATAGGTATGTCCATGGCAAAACTATGTCTTTTCTCTATGAATATAATGAATAAAAAATATGAGTTTTTCAATTAACCAATAATATTCGTGATTTTTATTGTTCTCTAAAGGATATGGAAAATCAGTGGGTATTGTTATTAAAAATTCTAAATAGTTATAGATAAATTGTAGCTCATTCGGAACAGTTAATGGCATTGTACTAAAACCGGAAGTTATTAATACTCCAAAATCTTCATTGTCTAATTTTAGTATTTGATAAATATAAATAGGAAGAAATTCATCGTCATCAACATATGTAGTATGCTTTATTTCACCAAGATTGGTTTCTATATGCCTTTTAATGATAATGTTTTCTATTGTCATCATTTCGGAATAAATTTTATTAAAATTCTTCATAGACTCTGATTGAGGATTTGTTAATCTAGGATTTTCTCTCATATCAAGAACAATGTCGTTCCTTTTTTTAGCTAAGCACGTTAAATCTTGACCATAGGAATAATAAGGATTTTTTTTTAAAAAATCAACTTTCCGTGGAGCAATTTCTTGAACATACTGGGAGAGGCTCAAGGGAATTATATTCGACATAATTGGAGGTTTTTTTAGGTCTATTCGGAATAAGGGTCTCTCAATCAAAGGTACATTTTGGATTTTAATTGTAATGAATTTTTTAATTGCTTCTCGAACACTTCCGATACTTGTTTCAATATAATTTGTGGGATCTTTTTCTGCAGTACTATTATCAGGATAATGATAACCGCCGTGACTATAATATTCATTTATGAGAATCTTACAATTTGGGCCATTTTCATCTTTTTTTGGATTCAAAAATTTAAAATCCTCATCATCACCATAAATTCGCTTTTCTCTAAATTCCCTTTCTAAGATCGGAATTAATTCTTCTGTCTTAAACATGAATGTATCACATCATTTTATTATTAATTTCTTGAATTTAAGTTTCTAAGTTCAATCAATTATTTTAATTGTTATTGTAATAAGCGTTTAAGTCTGTCTCTACTTTCTCTTTTAGCTTTTTCTCGATTAGTCTTTTTATGATCAGCTTGATTGTTCGCCCTCCATAAATCTGGACCATAATCCTCTGTTACTGCTGACATTGCGGCAGTCATCATTTTATTATAGACATCTGGATTTAATATTAACATATCCCCATCCTTTCTACAAAGTGTTATCTTCCTAGGTATTTTCTTAAATGGATTGTTATGGATAGCTATTGTGCCTAAATTTAATTCTAGAATAATAGCAGGAAAAGTTTTAAATTTATTGTCATTAAAATTTACTTTCCATAATTGCGTTAAATTGCTTAATGTTTCTGGGAGATCGGAGATTTTATTATTATTCAAGAATAGATTCTTTAAATTTATTAATTCGCTGATATTGCCATGAATCTTAGATAATGCATTATAACTTAAATCAAGTGTAGTTAAACTTTTGAGGTTGCATATTTGTGTTGGGAATTCTTTAATACCACTATTTACTATTCGAAGTTGGGTGATATTTTTTAAATTTCCTATAGATTGTGGCAAAGTTTTTATATTACTCTCATAAATTAATAAATTTTTTAATCTTTGCAGATTTCCAATTGAATCAGGTAATTCTGATAATTTTTTATCTCTAATATCAAGGGATTCAAGGGATAGTAATCGATCGATATCTTGAGGAATCTTTTTAATTCCACAATCTAATGTGGATAACTCAACAATCTCATTTCTTTCATTTATATCAATAAATACTTGCTGATTGGCACCTTCTTCTAGTTCCTCAATGATTTTAAGTTCATGAGGTAAAATCATGCTTCTATCTTCCCATACTGGTTTTTTCATCATATTCTGACTCCAACTATTATTATTATTTGTAATTATTGTCTTTTTTATAATTATAATTTAATTTTATAATATTAAAATATTTTATCTATCGTGAGGATGTTTACTGATTTAACAAAACTTATTAATATCATGCCCCATAGATGATTATGGTTATCATTCTTTCTTACATATTCTGTTTTTTCAATCATATTTTCATTGAAATCAGACTCTGAATTTACCTTTCTATAATTTTAATGATTTTTTGAATAGCTGAATTTTTTTAAGGATATAACCACATGTAGAAAAGGAGGAAGTAGTAAAAATTATAAAACTAATTAGGAGCAAGCCAACCTATGATTGCTTCCGGGAAAAGAGCACGCATTACAAAGATTTCAATTATGTATATAAATAGAAGAATATAACAACTTTGTTTATATGAGTATGGTTCCTTTATTTTTCCACGTAGGAACAAACTTATTCCAGAACTTATAAACATGAAGCCTAAAAAAAAGAAAATAAATGAAAACAAAAATACCATGTGAAATGTCAAATTTCGAAAGTAGTAATAAGCAATGCCATACTTACGATCTAAAAAAATTACATGAAAATAAACTATTGGGAAGATAGCAATTGATATCAGAATGAAGCCAATAAGAAGAAAAATAAAATTTGTAACATTCTGAATTTTTTTTTTCATCGTCTTTTTTCAGGTAGGATATAAACACAATTAATTTTACAATTTTTCATAATATTCGCTTCTCCACAGAAAAATTTAATTCTAGGTAAATAATTTTTATGATAAATGAGGTTACTGATATCGTCAGTATTTTAAAGATGACTTTATTAATTATAAAGTTAATTTAGAGGGGGTGCTATTCTGTATATGTTGATTGGTTCTGGAAAAAGAATTATCATTATTAAAACTTCAATTAGTGAGACGTACATAAGGATATAAAAGGTTCGTTTAAACGAGAATAGTTTCTTTACTTTTTCACGTTGGAACAAACCAGTTCCAGGAATTATAAAAATAAGGCTAAAGAAAAAGAATATAAATGTAAAAAAGATTAAATTGTAAAAAGTATTATTTCGAAAGTAGGAATAGACAGAGCTATTGCTCTTAACGGAAAATATTACAATAAAATAAACTAATGGGTAGATAGCAACCGCTAGAAAAATGAAGCCCATAAGAAAAAAAATAATATTTTGAATTCTTTTTGTCATTTTAATTTCAAGAAGAATATAAGGATAATTAATATATAATTTTTATTGGTATTCGCTTTGGCACACCTTGATACATTAAAATTTGATGTTGAATGAATTTTTCTGATATTTTGATGATTTCCGATAGAGACTTTTCCTTTAAAAAATCTAAAATCCAAACTATTAAATGGATTAGATGAAAAAATATTATTAGAGAAAAGATAAAAAAACCAACCATGACTCCTACCAAGCACCCTGGATTTTTGTCTTTTGGTAGTGTAAGGAATTACACTCTAATTTCGCCCTCCTCACCCTGATTAAATTTTGACCTTAGAATTAGGTCTTGCTGGTAGGAGTCTCCTATTTCAAGAAAAAGAATGGGGTAAGGCAATACTTCGCTTTTTTAGGAGAGGATACCACAGGGGAGGGAGATAATAATCATAGGAGAGAATGGGGAAAAGGATATATTTCTGTTTCATTTGTTATGGGTTAAGACAAAAATAATAATAAATAGGTGTAAATATAACCAATAGATTGATAATGTTAATCACAGCAGACCGAATTAATGAAGTAAATCAAGATTTTTTGGAGAGTTTAATTCCAAATAGGATTGAAGAAAACATTCATCTTGATTATAAAGAACAATTATGCAGTAATAGTGAAATTGTGAAGGATCTTCGGAAAAATAATAAATAATATGGTAAAATAACTGCCGTGTGTGTAATTTTCTTCTACCCAATTCTCTACCCAGAAGAGTTCCTCATAAGGATTGATGATTGTTTTGACAAGGGATAATTCAAATCCCATTCCCTTCCCACTTTTGTGTTCCTTATACCCTTTTTTAAATAAAGATTCTTTTAGAGCATCCAAAAGATTAAGAAATCAGTTTATTACTTTATTATGAAATAAATTTGAATTTCTTGTTATCGTGAGAAAATAATAACTTTTATATAATCTAAGGATAAAATATTATAGACCAAAAATTTTGGGTATTTTTAATGAAAAAAAGTTTTAAAAATATAATAATAATAATTGTAGTGACTTCATCTTTTTCTATTGGTTTTGTGAATTTCAAAAGAAACAACAATCTTAGAGATCTTAACTTGGTTGCTAGTGCTGGATTCCCCGTCATTCCTTTTAAAGTTGGCTTACCGTATTTACCAGCAGATATTGATCCAATTATAGCTTGGGGTTACCCGGCCTTTGATGTAATTGATCAAGTAGTTGAGGGTTTATTTGCTTATGATTTAGGTGATCCTAATCTTGCCTTAATACCACGACTAGCCTCCGCTTTGGGCACGTGGAATGCTAGTGGTGATGAATATACAATACCTCTCAGAACTGGCGTTAAATTTCATGACGGAACAGACTTTAATGCGGCTGCTGTTGTTGCCCACTGGGATAGAATGGCTTGGGCTTTAAACACTACTGGCACCAACACGATTAGTATAACACAGTTAAGAGAATTATATGAATTTCCAAATCGTACGCCCATCGTAAGTAATGTTGTTGATAATGGTGATAACACCGTAACGTTTTTCCTGAATGGCCCTTATGTACCTTTTGAAGCTTTGTTAGCCTTCAGTGGCTCATATATTCAATCACCTACATATATAACTTCGCTCTCGAATACTTACATTGACACGTATACTGGAGATATCGTTGGCACAGGTCCTTTTGTTTATGATTCGTACGAAGTGGGTGTCGATGTAAAATTTCACGCCTTCGACGATTATTGGAAAGGAAAAGCGAGTATTGAAGAATTAGTTTTTAAAGAAATTACCAATACAACTGCTAGAAGTTTGGCTTTATTAGCGGGGGATATCCATTTTCTATATGATCCATCAGAATCATATTACGGAGTATTAAATTCAACAGCGGGTCTTACCTTCGAAGAAGGGCCACAAAGTGTAATTCTTCAGTACCTAGGGATGAATAACAACCTGATAAATGTAACCTTTAGGAAGGCAATTTCTTATGCGTTGGATTATGATTACAGTATCAATACCCTTAAAGGGGGTAATGCTGTAAGAGCTAAATCTCCTATTCCGTTAGGCATTAGGTATTCTAATGCCACATTTGATGCGCCGATCTTTAATCTCACTCACGCAAGACTAATAATGCAATCCATGGGATTTGGGATGGGGTTCAACGTGAGTGACGATACAGAATGGGTAAATCAAGAATCCACTTCTCCTTTTGCAATTTTTAATTATAGCTATAACATCGGTAATACTTTTCGAGAGGGTATACTAGTTTTACTGCAGAATAATCTGTCAAAAATTGGCATTAGAGTGATAGATGATGGCATGACGTTCATGGAATTAATTTACAGGTTATATGAAATAGGTATTCGTCATAGAGATATGTTGGAACTTTATTGGCTAGATTGGAAACCACTTTATAACGATCCGAGCCACTACATTAATAATTTGTTTACTAATAGATCTATTGCTTCTAATGGAGCACAGTATAATGGATGGCTTTCATCAGGCAATTCAACCGTTCTAAATGATAATGTCCAGCTCTTGATGGAAATTGCTCTTATAGAAACTGACCCTGCTTTAAGAGAAGCTTATTATGATAGGATTCAAGAACTCTTGATTGAAAGAGACTATCCATGGGCTTGGGTTTATGTAGACAAATTATATTATGCTTACAACGTCAATTTAACGGGATTTCAGCCAAATGCTTATGAAAAACTAGATTTCTATTCTTGCCAATGGGCTTTTTATGCTCCCTATGATTATTCCATAGTAGTATCACATCCATTAGACATTAATTACGAGTTTGGTAGCACTGGTAATACTATTACATGGATCATAACTGCAGATTACACTTTTAATCATAGCTATACCGTCTATCAAAATAGTTCATTTAGTAACACGGATTCATGGGTATCAGGAATACCTGTTGTTATTAGCGTTGATGCTCTTCCCGTTGGATTTTATGAATATCGCATTGAAATACACAATGCCAATGAAACTGCTGAAGATATCGTTATTGTCACTGTAGAGTCTAAAATGGAAGTCCCTGTGGAACCCGGAATTCCAGGTTATTCACTATTATTTATTTCAATTGCGTCGTTGATTATACTGTCTTATTTGCATAAACAAATCAAAGGAAAAATTAGATTCAGCTAAAAAAAGTCATTAACTCTCTTTTTTTTTTATTTTCACTCAATTCTCAATTTGATATAAATTGCTATATATTTCTTTTACATCTTACATAAGACCCGTGACTGACTCCGCTTTGCTGGATTTCTCATTAAATTAGTAATTGCTATAGGAGGACTCATTCTCTTCTCATTTTTTATTCAACTTGAATTTCCTTGAAAAAAATTGTGAGAATAAATATTTTTCCCTTAGTTTTGAATGGCAATTATATACAACAAAAAACGGAAAACCTTCATATGTCTAGTGTACAAGAGGTTTGGAGTTATGATCACGGAAGTCAAGTTTATACAGATGCTCTTGCTATTTCTGGAGATGGATCATTTATTGTTATTGGAACTGAGACAGAGGTAGTTAATCCTTGATCGAACAATAAAAAATGAAATTCTTGATAATAGAAAAAATGAGCAGTAAATTATACTTTTCATAAAAGAAAAATTACTAAAATAAAAAAGATATTAAAAAAAATTAATTTTTACCCTTCGGATTCAGATTCTCGAATTACCAAAAAAAAAAAGAAGAACTACAATGAGTTATATAATGCTTCAATGGGTCTTACACTTCGAGGATCTCCTGTCAAGGTTGATACCATTTTGTTCATAACATAGGCAATGCTTAACTTAGCATCAAGATCCATTATACTTACAGAACCTCCCCATCCGCCCCAGTATAAAACACGTTGATTCGGTCCTATAGGAGCTTCTTTTCCCTGGAGACCAAGACCTAAACCAAAACGTATTGGCACCATAAGTACTAAATCCGTTCCATAGGATTGTTCCTCTAAAGCTTTTTCTATTGTTTCTAAGGAAAATAAACGTACTCCATCAATTTCACCACCACATGCCACTGCAGATGTTATTCTAGCCACAGCCCGAGCATTTCCATGTCCATTAGCGGCAGGAATCTCAGCAGCACGCCAAGCACGAGTCTTAGTTTCTGCAGGACTAGTTGCAACACTCATAAATGTCTTTACTGCTACAGAGTTTGGATCAACAGCTCCTAACTGACTCAAATCCATTTCGGGAGGTGGGATTAATTCACCAACCCGAGAATCATGTTCCTCAGGAAGACCAATATGGAAATCTGCGCCAAGGGGATCTGCTACTTCTTCTTTGAAAAATGTTCCAATAGTTTTCCCAGTTACTCGACGTACTAGTTCGCCTAAAAGATGACCAAATGTAATAGCATGATAACCACTTTTAGTTCCGGGTTCCCACCAAGGTTTTTGCGCAGCCAGTAAGTTTACAACTTTTTCCCAATTATACAAAGTTTCTATTGAAATAGGTTTATCGAAACCAGAAAGACCTGCAGTATGGCTGAGGAGATTTCTAACTGGTATTTTCTCTTTACCTCCTTGAGCAAACTCTGGCCAATATTTAGCAACAGGTGCATCGAGATCTAATAATCCTCGATCAACACACATGAGTGTACATATTGCAGTCATTACCTTTGTCGTTGAATATACGTTTACTATGGTATCCTTTTCCCAAGGTTTTGTTTGGGCGGCATCACTATATCCCGCCCATATGTCTATTACAGGTTTACCGTTTAAAGTAGCTGCAAAAGAGGCACCGACTTCTAATCCTTCCTCAAAATTTTGAGTAAAAGCCTCTTTAACTGATTTAAATTGCTCATCACAAAATCCATGTATTTCAACCATATAATTTCACTAAGATAATTTTAAAGTAATTAACGACGTAAGTCTTAATAAAATTAACTTTTTTTAATGTTCTATGTGAATCTAAATTAAGCAAGATTTACATATAAGAAACTAAAAATAAAAGAATATAAAAAAAAGTAAGATTTATCCTTCGGATTCTGAAAGAATTTCACCAAAAAGCCGTTTGACAGCATCGATCTGCTTAATCTGTTCGTTATTTGTCAGTGATGGAGAATTCAACCCAATCAACTGAAAAATTCAAATAAAAAAATCAAACAAAAAAAAGCAAATAGTTAATCTTCAGTTTTTTTAGATAAACTCGAAAAAACTTAATAGAACTAGTCCACTTCTCCTTTTTAAATTATTTGAGATCTTTTATTATCTACCAAAAGCAATTAAAAATTTTAAAATAATATTATACGAATCTTGATTCATCATAATTTCTGTAAAACGAATAGATAATTTCAAATAAAAAGTATGTTTGTTAGTATTTAGCAATAACATAGATTTGAGATAATAATACACATCTACTCACAAGTAGATATTGATTCGTTTTTTCTTATAAATCGAGTTATCACTTTCCCTTCATTCTAGTAAAAACCAAAATCATAGTTAAATCTGTCCTAAGAAACTGTTTGCAAACTTAACCAAATAATTGTAAGGGATAATTCAGTCTTATTAATCTCAAATAAAGGAATATTGAATATATAAAAACTATTGTATTTTTATTAAAAAAAATGGTTTTATTTATAAATGAATTTAAACATAAATCTACAACCTATATATTAACTAATTAATATTAACACTATAAAATAAATCCGAATATAATATGTACATAATACCGTTGAATATGTAGAAATTGATGAACTCTTGTTTATTTTATTAAAAAAGACATCGAATTCCCTATTTAAAAGAATAAACGAAGCAAAAAAAAAATCATCTAAATGTTTTTTACAAAACTTTAAATTTGATTTTTCTTTAAAAATATTGATAAACACATTAAGGTTAGAATTTTGACAAATATAAAGATAAAATTGAATGTAAAAGGAGTACTTATTGAAGTAGAAAATTTTGAGTACGACGGTGATATATTTGAGTTTTTCGAGAGAATAATAGAATTCATTTCATCTAATGAAAGTATTATTTCTATGAAAGAGATGGAATCACAAATACCTCGTTTAGCACATGATGAAATTTATAGAAAGAGAATTGGGAAATTAACCAATTCAATAAATATTCAAAGTGATAAAACTTCTGATGAGATTTTTCTACTCGCAAAAGATTCAAGAATTTCACCTGATAAAATTCAAATGATCTTTGATTTTGGAGCTGAAACAAAAATTCCCCCAATTTTAATACCAATAGAAAAGGATACAAGAACGGAGCAACAACGAATAGCAATTTTAGTGCTCCTTTATGAAAATAATTTAATCAATAATGAGGATAAAGTTTCCTCAAAAATCCTCACACCGATTTTAACAAAATCAAACATCGATCCGACTTCTTTATCAAAAGCGTTTAGAGGAAATTATACTAAATTTGTAAAAATTGATGGTAAAACTTATAGAATTACTCAGCAAGGGATTTTGGAAGCTAGGAAATGTTTGAAGCAATTGAGCGAACTTGTTGAGGTGTAAATACTATCAATTTTAAAATAAATTTTAGTTATATCGGATTTAATTTAGAAGTTGAAGATTCTATTAAAGAGGGTGATTTTTTTAGTTTTTTAGATAAATTTTTAAACTTCATAGATGAAAAAAGAGAATTATTACAAAACAATAATTTTCATGAACCTAAACCCAAATTAAAAGTAATAGATCATAATGAAAGAAATGAAAATATTAGTAATCCAGATGATATTAAAAATTCAATTCTTTTCGAAGATTTTTCTAGTTTTATTTCTAAAACTAAAATGTTAGCTAGCAAATTCTTTAAATTTAGTAGGGAAGGAGACTTGATTTATAAAATTAGATTAAAAGATTTAAAAAATGTTGAACAAATTTATATTTCTTCTCTTGAAAAAATGCTTTTATTTGAAGAAAATCTAATAAAGGAAGATACCGTGACAGCTGAATATATATCTGAAAAATTGAATTTAGAAATCCAACAAGTTCGCTCAAGGTTATCTGACTTAGTCAAGGAAGATAAATTAAAAAGAGTCGAACGTGGAGAGTATAGAGTCAATATATATTGTGCACCAGATTATTTAAAAACAATCTTAGAAGAGATTTAAAATTATTATTATGTGATAGATATGAATGAACTTGAAAAAAAATTGAAAGAAAAGATCGAATTTGCAATTAGCATTGTTGATAAAATTGATAATCAATATAAATTAGAGGCTTTTAAGGTTGTTTTATCTTATTTACTTCAAAATACTAGACACTTACCAAAAATTATCAATGAAATTCAGCAAGAGACACCCTTAACATTATCGGAATTAATTGCAGGAATTAGACCTGGTACATATTCTGATACGGCTTTAATAATAAGTTACTACTTATTTAAATTTGAGAATATTACAAATTTTAATGTTGATCACATTAAAGATAGATTCAATAAAACAAGAGCAGTTAAACCTAAAAATATGTCAGATACATTGAATAACCTTATAAGAAGAGGATTACTAAGAAGCTCTTCTGAAATTGATAATAAAAAAGGGTTCGAGATCACAAAAACTGGGATCCTAAATGCTGAAGAACTAATTAAAAAGAAAGGACAACTATAAGAAATGATTTCTGCAAAGGAAAAAAAAGGACAAATAAACAAAATTTTAAAATCTGTTGCTAACATCAACCAAGTAGATAAGTTAGTAGATAAATATGAAGAAATGGTCTCTGAATTTCTTTTAAATAATTACGAAATAGTTCTTGTAAAATGTGGCAAATTTATTGAAGATTTTTACCAAGTTTTAGACTTTGCTGCTAGGCAAAGCATCGCTTCTAAACCAAATCTTACGAAAATTAGAAAAAGACTTAAAACTGCAATAACACTTCAAAAAATTCAACCATCCGTAAAATCACTTGTCGCTGATTCACTTAAAATTGCTTATAAGTTTCGAAATTCTCGTGATGGTGCACATTCAAATGATTTTATATCTAATAAGATTGATGCCTATTATGTAATAAGTATATCCAAGTGGTCCTTAGCTGAAATGATCCGTATTTATTCAAATATGAGCTTAGTGGATAGTAATTCACTGATTGATGAAATTATTGAAATTCCAACACCGCATATTCAGAGATTTGAAGGCGACATTTTGGTATTAGCCTCTCTATCTGCTGCTAATGAAATATTAAGTTTATTATACTTTTCCGTAGATAGAAGATGTGAGATCGATAAAATAAAAGAGATGATTAAACTTCATTCAAAAGCAAATATAACAACCTCACTTTATAACTTGGAGAATAAAAGGTTAATCTACCGTAAAAGTGGAGTATGCTATCTAAGCATTAATGGAGAAAAAAAGATAGTAAAATTAATTAAAGAGTTAGAAAAAAAAGAATATAAAAAAAAGTAAGATTTATCCTTCGGATTCTGAAAGAATTTCACCAAAAAGCCGTTTGACAGCATCGATCCGCTTCTCTTCACCGATTTGTTCTACGTCTTTCAATGAAATCGCTTCTTTTGGACAGAGATCAATGCATGCGGGATATTTTTCTCCTCTTTCAGGATTGATATAGTCATCTCTCATGGTAATGCATAGATCACAAATAAGCGCCTTTTGAGATTGTATATGTAAGTTGAGAACGCCAAAGTCGCACGCACGAATACAAAAAGCACATCCGTTACACTTATCATCATCTACAATAATAGAACCTGTTTCTTTATCTTGTTCCAAAGCCTTTTCAGGACAACTACGAACGCATGGCGCATCATCACACTTCTGACACGCTAATGCGACATTTAAAACTGGTTCAATTCTTACTCTGTGAATTCTTGTATTTATTGGATTAAATTCTCCGTCATGCACAAAAGAGCATACAGATTCGCATGTTTCGCATCCACTGCATAAATTAGGGTCAACAATAATAAACTGATGAATAACTCCGCCTCTCTTTTTGGTAGTTTTTGACATTTCTTATTTCTTCCCTCCAGCAGGTTGTAATTTACCAACAACAAAGTCTAATCCAAGCGATTTTAACTTCTCATCAGTTGGAATTCCTGTTTTAGTATCCCATCCACGAGCTTCAAAATAACCACTTAGCACCTCTTGATATCCATCTTCCTTCAAAACAACGCCTTTTGCAGGACCTCTTGTATGAGGTTGCTTGAAAAATCTTTCTGGAGGATGATCGTCTTCTCGTTTCCATCCTTCTCGAATATTAAAGCATTTTGAAAGGTTTACTATCGCTTCTCCTCGATGTTGTATGAATTTCTCAGTTACAGGGATTCCAGTAACAAGTTCGAAAACTTTAGCCATTTCAGCATCATTTTCGTAAATTCCCCGAGTAAATTTGCAAACGATATAAGAATCAATTATCCCATAGATATCTTCTAATACTTTTATTGCTTCCCCTCTTTCAACTGGTTTATCGTAACCAAATCTGTCAAATTTACCTTTAGCATCAAGACCGTAAGAACCATTACGCAAGTGGCATGCACCACGAATAGAAACGCTCATTCCAACTGCGAATGAACTCATTCCATGTACATCAAAAGCAGGTATTTCTAAACCTTTTACATGCATGGCATAATAGCTTGCATTTTTTCTACCCATTTCTTCTAATCGTTTTCCTGCTACTCTTGTTCCATCTCCAAAAATCTTACCCGCAAAGCCTTTACCTAGAGCCATTTCCTCAGTAAATCTTACTAGATTGATAGTAGAGCCAAAAGGTAGTTCATATCCTAAATCTTTCTTAGTGATAATACCTTCCTCGAAGCACTCACAAGCCATGGCAGCTGTGGCCCCTCCACTTATAGCATCAATACCCAAATCATCAGCAAGTGAGACACATTTGAAAACACTTGGCCAATCATAATTACCGCATGCAGTTCCAAAGCTATAACATAATTCTTGATCAATACTTGAATAGAGATTAGGCCAATTCGGATGGTCTTTTGGTACCTTAGTAATGTGATCACAGCCTATCGAGCATTGTGAACAAGCAACCTTTTTAACTACCCAGTCTTGATTAAGTATATCACCTGTAAAAGTTCCATCATCAATCTTATCCCAGGTACCTTCACGATGATTAAATATTGGCATCATCCCTAACTTATTATAACTTGTAATGCCTGCAGGAGTGCCTAAATCACGATATTTTGCTGTAGCAGGACCATTTGCGACTTTTATTAGTTTTTTAGCAAGTTTGAAGAACTCAACAGGATGAGCAACACTAATACCTTTAGTACCTCTAAAACATATTGCTTTAAGGTTTTTGGATCCCATTACGGCACCCATTCCAGTTCTTCCAGCCTGTCTATTGCGATCATTAGTGATACATCCCATAAACCCACCACGTTCTCCTCCTGGCCCTATAGTCATTATTCCTAGTCGTTGATCTTGAAATTCTTCTCTTAAAAGTTCTTCCGTCTCCCAACAACCTTTTCCCCAAACACTATCTTTACAAGGAACGAGATAATAATCATCGTCGTCGACAACCAAGTAAACAGGTTCTGGAGCTTTTCCTTTAATCACAATCATATTGATTCCAGCGCGTCGAGCTTGAGCACCGACAGATCCAGAAGAGATTGCCATCCCAAACATACCAGTTAACGGAGATTTCGCAAATACACCATATTTAGAACTTGTAGGAAGGATGGTTCCCGGAAATGGACCTTGTGCGTACACAAATACATTTTCTGGGCTTAAGGGGTCAACTCCAGCTGGACATTCATCCCAAAGTACTTTAGCACCGAATCCATATCCCCCAATCCAGTCGCGACAGAATTCATTAGATAGTTTAGTTTTTCCAATTTTTCCATTAGTGAGATCCACATCAAGTCTTACTTGCGTAAATCCTTTAACTTCATCAGGAACTGGTATTTCCTTAGTTTTACTCATGTTTTTCACAATTAATTGTGTGGTTGAATTTTAAAATATATTAACTCAATATTTATTTTCAATATTCCAGTATTTATTTATTTTCTTGTTAACTCTAAAAATATCTCTCTTTAAATTAGGCAGATTCTGAATGACCAAAAAAGATAAGAAAAAATATTAAAGAAAAATTTCAAAATAATTTACTTTGTTTTACTCTTGTCCCACATTGCGGACAAAATGTTGCCTTTTTATTTAATTTCAATTCACAGAATTTACAAAAACGTTGAATTACTTTAGATTTTTTCTCTATTGCTTCTAAAATAGGCTGAACAGGTCGTTTTTCCTCAGTTCCAGTTAAAGATTCTTCTGTTACCTGCCTTTCATCTTTTACCTCTTTAATTTTAGTTCCTTTCGTTTCTTTACAGATATGCTGTTTATCATGACTGAAATAATCTCCACATAAAGGACATCTTTTTATTAGTATAAATTCACATTGTTTACATATTTCACTATATCTGCCTATGATGGCATTACAATTTGGACAAAATCTCTGTTTTTTTAAGTTTGTTTTTTTTCGAGTTGGTACCTGTTCATTTTTTATTAGCGGAATTTTTACTACGGTTTTTTCTTCTTTTGTGTCTGAAATTGATGGAATCAATTGTTTCTGTGCAAATTTCATCTGGGGACTGTCTGAAACCAGTGTTTCTTCTTTTTTATCCGAAGTTGACGGAAGTACCTGATTGTCTTCGACTTTTTCTCCACATCTAATGCAAAAACTTGCTCTTAGGTTTAACTTTTGCCCACAATGAGGGCATGTTTTAATTGATTTATTAAAAAATTTTACAATTTTTTCTTCCTTTTTGTCTTTTTTGTCTGAAATTGGTTTTTCAATTTTATCGACCCACTTCCTGATTGTTATCATACTTACGCCTTGATCATCCGCGATATCTTGAATAGATCTCCCCAACTCATAATACTGACTATTTAACCAAGTTAAGTCCATAAAATCTCTCTTTTCTTCCCTTTGTTTCTTCATGATTCTATTATCACTGAAAAGCTATGAAGAATTTTAATATATTTCGCTATAATATAGTTGGACAAGTTTTTATTTAAGCTTTTTAATTTCTTCTTATTGAATTTGATCAATTGTTGTTATGTATAATAATAGTAAGGTTTAGACAAGTAAAATAGTAAGATATATTTGGTCTCAATAATGGTAATTTTCATAAGAAAATCTCTGAAATTTTCATTTTAGTATACGATTTCATAACATTCACTTCAATAATATATTAAGGATCGATTTCGATTTTTCCTTACACCAAAAACGTGATGGTTTCTTTTATATATCAAAGAAAAAGTATTTAAAAAGAATATTGAAAGTTTTTACCATCAAAAGTTTAAATTTACTGATAAAAGCTTAAATTTACCACTAAAAGTTTATTGGATTAGAAAATTTAAAGAATTTTAGCTTAGATTATATCAGAAAGAGTAGTTTCCCAAGAAAACTTACAATGTCAATAACCTTAATTTTATCTTTTAATTCTCTGTTTTCATTGATATAACAATTGAGGTGAGCAATACATTTAGGACATGAGGTAATTAGGTATTCAGCGCCTGTTTCTATTGCTTGGTGTATTTTTTTCGCTTGTAATTTTTTTGAATCTTCATTACAAGATATGTATGCGGATACACCACAACATTCCGCATCTTGCATAGTATCTTCCATCTCAATCATTTCTACATTTGGAATTTGCTTTAACACGTCTCTGGGTGCATCGAAAACATTACTCATCCTCCCAAGTCTGCAGGGGTCATGGTATGTTACCTTAATTTTATTTAGACTCGGAAATGAAATATCTTCTAATAGTTTCTCCTTTAAGATATATTCAGTAATGTGATAGATCTCAAAATTAAACTCTTCTTTACCTTTGAATAAATTTTTATAATCATGTTTCCACGTATAATAGCCTTCAGCACAGCTAAAGATAAGAGTCTTGACTCCTGCATCTTTAAATAGATTTACATTATATTCTGCTAAAGTATAAAAAGTTTCAATATCCCCACGCCATACAGCATCGTGACCGCAGCATTTTTCTTCAGGTAAGACAACTGGTATAATATCGTTCTGATTTAATATACCAATTACACTTTTAGGGATTTGTAAATAATCGGGGGCATTTAATGAGCTCCAATTATCTTGACTTCCATAATTAGATATCATTATTCCTGAAGCGTCTAAGGCTTTTTCAAAATCTTCAGGGATTTGGTCAGAATTACAGCAGCAATTACAGTTTAAACATCTATTTGCCTCTCTTTTGGCTTGTTCTTCAGTAAAACCTAATTCCATTTCATCAAAACAAACAAGTCTTTCCTCACCAGGCATGAAATTCATTTCTTGACATGAATTAGTTTGGATATATTTTTTAGGTATTGTTGAACGTTTTAAATTACCTTTCACAATTCTTCCTTCTTTTAAATCTCGTCCTCGCAGATACCTGTCAATAGTGAAAGCCGTCTCTCGACCATCCCCTATAGCATCAACTGCGCACATCAATGAATTATAAATAATATCTCCACCAGCAAATACGCCTGGAATGCCTGTTTCATAAGTTAAATTATCGACTACAATTTTACCTCTTTCAAGTTTTAATTTATTATCCGTGGCAGCATTAATAGGCTCAGGATCAAGACCTTGACCAATAGCTATTACAATATAATCAACGACAATTTTAAATTCTGATCCTTCAACTTTGTCTAAGGGTCTTCTTCCTGTTTCAGGATCTGGATCTCCCCATTCAATCTTATAGCAATTTAAAGCTAATTTTCCATCAAATTCTTTCGTGATGTTCGCTGTTGATGTTTCAAAATGAAATTCCATTATCTCGCGTTCAGCTTTATGTAAGTCTTTGAGAACATTCTTTAAAGCATCTTCGGTAAGTATGTCTACGAGATCAGCTTTAGTTGCCCCTAACCTTATAGCTGTCTCACCTACATCGACGGCTACAGCTCCCCCGCCAATAATTCCAAAAGTTTTCCCTTTGAATTCATCTGGGTTTTCAACGCATTTATATTTTCGGTCTAAGAGGAAATCAAGTGCTACATGAACATTAGGTAAATCTTCCCCTTCAAGCCTTAAAGTTTTTGGCACATATAAACCAACAGCAATGAAGACAGCCTTAAATCCTTCTTTCCAGATATCTTCCAATGTGAAACTTGGACCAAATTCTTTGTTTAAAACAATCTCTACTCCCATTTTTTTTATAAAATCAACATCATGGTCAAGTGCTTTATCAGAAATTCTGTATTGTGGAACACCATATCTAACCGCACCACCCGTTTTGTCGCCCTTTTCGAAAATCGTGGGCTTATATCCCATTCGAGCAAGAAAATAAGCAGCTGATAATCCACCAGGACCCGCTCCAATTATCGCTACTTTTTCTTTGGTTTGATGTACAGGCTTTATCCTACTTTGATTAGGATGTTCAACTTCCCAATCAGATACGAATCGTTTAAGTTCCCGGATAGCAACAGGATCATCAAAAAACTCACGATTACAATTTAATGCACATTGTGCAGTACAAATCCTTCCACATAAATAAGGTAATGGATTTTTATCTCGAATAAGATCGATAGATTCTTGAAACTTGCCTTCTGAAATTAACGACACATAACCTTGAACATCAACACCCGCAGGACATCCAATCACACAAGGAGCTGTACCTGATAAAAAGGGCACACACCCCATGAAATAGGCAATCTCTCCCATATTGGTTGTCTTTAATCCTGTTCCTGCTAAAAATCCTGTTTTATTTGGAAATTTGATCTTATCCTCAGCCATTAATTTTGGCAAGCTTGAATACACTCTTTCGTGATTACAGCTTTGTAATGCCTCTTGTAGTGGTTGATACTCTGAAGCTAAAGACCGAAGATCTTTAATTATTTTTGTAAAATTAACTCCAATTTCCTCTTTAGTCATAGGACAGTATACTGAACATAAACCGCAAGTAAGACATTTCCAAATATCATTTTTCTCTAAAGATTCTTCCGGTGTCGAAAAAGTTAGATCCATTATTAAACTCCGAGGGTAAAAAATATCAAGATATGCTGTTGGACAAACATTATTACAACGATTACAAGAGTAACAATAATTTGCGGCAGAGTTTACTTTTTTAAGCAATTCTAATGAAGCACTACTTGTAATTTTTTCCTCAGATGATTTATCCTCAATTTCAGTCATATTATCTAAATAAAAATATGTTTATAGTACTGTTAAATTAAAATGTTGTTTTAATTTGAATCTAACTATTACACTTTGATTTTAAAAACTTATAACTGCTTTTTTCGCATCATAATTTCGATTTTTATATCCTAGGAACTCCTTAAGACAGACATTTAAATTGCTTAAATCGAAAAAACAAAAATTTTTACTTTTGTTTACATTAAATCATATATAAAGAGAATGATTCCCAAGATAAATCACTATAAGTTTAATTGTCCATTCTGTAGGAAGGAATTAGAATCGAAGTATTCTAAATGTTTTAATATCTATTGCCAGGGTCAGAAGTTTAACAAGGGAAATTTAATTATTTATAGGCTAAATCCTGATTTAGGAATTGGGAGAATTATGAGAAAAATCGAAATTCCTACTTCAAAATCTTTGGATGACGATGATACTCGATTATTCTCGAAATTTAAAGTCCGTTTCAAAAATGATATAGTAAAAATTATACATCCTATTGATTTGATTCATTTTATTTTTGATATAGACGAAAAAGTTCAAAGTAAACAAGGAATTGGGATAATAAATTCTAAAGACTTTATAATTAGGGATGGGAAAATCTCTTATGAATTTTTAAAAGAAAGTGGAAAATTATCTCAAATAAATGAATCTGAGATTTATTCTAAATATATACCTAATATCCATATGCAAATTTCCCAAGGTCAAATTGACCCCCCACAACAATTCTTGATTAAATATTGGGCAAATCTCTTTAGCTCGTATTATACCTCATATCAGATTAAATGTATTACGAATTCTCGTTTAACGTTAATGCCACATCAAATAAATGTTACCCATCGATTATCTGAAGAATTTTTTCCAAGGATTATCCTAGCAGATGAAGTTGGACTAGGGAAAACAATAGAAGCTGGAATATACATAAAAGAGATGATGGCAAGAAATCTTGTCGAACGCATTATAATAATTGTACCTGCTTCATTAGTAAAACAATGGCAGTTTGAGATGAAAAATAAGTTCTCAATCAATTTCACTATTTATGATGGGAAAAAAATAAAGGAATTAGAGCGTATAGGAAACTATAGAAGTGCCGAGAAGTATCAAAATCCTTTTTATTATGAAAATTTAATTATTTGTTCACTCCAATTTGCTCGAAATCAAAAATATATTGAATTAATATCTGCAATTTCCTGGGATATTGTAATATTTGATGAAGCTCATCATTTAAGGCGATATTTAATCAATTCAACTACAGGTAGATACAGAGAAACGTTAAATTATGAATTAGCTAAAAGTTTAAGCTTTAACTCAGAATGCATGCTATTGTTAACAGCTACACCATTGCAACTCCATTCATTTGAGTTATTTTCATTGATTGAGCTGATTTCGCCTGAATCATTTAATTCTTTCAGTGATTTTGAACATTTTCGAAAGAATATGCCTTTTATCAATCTTCTAATTAACAATATAAAACAAATTGATAGATTAAATAATTTCGAAGTAAAAACTACAGTAAACCTTCTAAAAGATCTTAAATACATTAGTAAAGACAAAAGTAATAGGCAAATACTAACAGAAATTAAAAACGAATCTTTTAGACAGAAAATATTAACGAAAATTGAACAGGACCACACGTTGTCAAAATTCTTAATAAGAAATCGAAAGAAAAACATTTTCACTGAAGAATATCTTAACAAAAGAATTGTTTACACCATTGTTGTCAATCCTACTAAAGAAGAGTTAAGCGTCTATAATGAAATTCGTCTATATCTCGCTCAGATTTATAATTCATCTCCAAGTAAAGAAAATGTAGGCTTAGGATTTGTATTAACAACTTTACAGAAATTGTTAACTAGCTCAAAATATGCCATTTTAAAAAGTCTTGAAAGAAGATTAGAACAGATTAAAAGGTATAAAAATATTTTTCTAAATTTTGATGCCATTAAAGAAGAGGATCCAGAATTTTATGAGTTAGAGTTAGAAGATGAGTTTCTCGATTCAGTTGCATTCGAAAAATATAAAGATAAATTTACTGAAGAACAAATTGAATTAGGTTCAAATGTGTTTAACCAACAAAAGATCCTAAATGAATTCTATATTAAATTAAAAAATATCTCTTACGATTCAAAATCTGATAAATTGCTCGAGATTCTTCATCAGATTTATTCTCGTAATCCAAAAGAGAAGTTAATAATATTTACCCAATTCGTTGATACACTTAATTATTTAAAGGATTTGCTAAAAAAACAAAATAGTGATTATTCTATAGAAATATTTTATGGAGGATTAGACAAAGATCAAAAGGATCAAGCAGTTGAGAGATTTCGGGGTGATCAAAACTTTTCAATATTGTTATCCACAGAAATTGGAGGTGAGGGTCGTAATTTTCAATTCTGTAGAACGCTCATAAATTATGATCTACCATGGAATCCAATGAAACTAGAACAAAGAATTGGGCGCCTTGACAGAATAGGACAAGAATCCAGAGAGATATTTATCTACAACTTCTATATGGAGGGAACAGTTGAAACAGACGTAATTTTTGCTTTGTTAAAAAGAATCAACTTATTCGAAGAATCAGTAGGTGTATTAGAACCCATAATAGGGAGAATTGAACGTGATCTAAAAAACGTTATTTTTGCTGAGGATGACAGGAAAAAGAGAAAGAAATTGAACGAATTTTATCGAACATTAGATGAAGAAATTCATAGGGCAAAAGAAATTGAAATGCAATTAGATGACTTAATGATTGATAAGAAGTCTTTTCAAATGGAAAGTTCTATTAGTTCGTTGGCATCTTGCTTAGATGTAAAACTTACTCATAATGAACTTTATTTACTCATTACCTACTTTCTAAATCTTAAAAATAATAAATATGGAATATTGGAAAAACTTCAAGAAAAAGTAGATAATACAGGAATAATTGACCGATTTCTTTCAAAAATAAGAGTAAGTGAGGAATTAGTAAAAAACCAGAAATATAAGCTCCTAGATGAATATATTGGAACATTTAATTTAGATTTGGCAAGAGAGAGAGAGGAATTTGATTTTTTTGCTTTAGGGCACCCTCTAATTAATACAATTCTTAATTATTGTTTAAGTGATTCATTTAAAGGAACTTACACAATCTTGAATTTGAAGAGAAAATCTTTACCAGTAAATATTGATTCTAAAATTTCACACCAAAATGAATTCTACTTATTTGTTTTTACAGTTAAGTTTCAAGGATACATAATTGAAAACCAGATATTACCTGTACTAGTAGATAAAGATGGAAGAGAAATAAAGGATTTACAGGATTTTGTTTTAAATATGGAAAACTTTGAAAATAGTTTTGAGTTCAATCATCATCCCATATCTTTAGATAACAAAACTGAAGTTATACCAAATCTTCAAACCCAGGCTAAAAGAATAATAAAATCTAAAACATCCATATGGAAAAGAGAAATTAAAACTCTCAACGACAAAATATTTGCCAAGGAACAAGAGAAAAAGAAGAAAATTTATTCACATAACAGAAAGGTGTTAAATATTAAAATAGAATCATTAAATCAAAAACTACTTAATAATAAAAACAAAAAACCTACTAGTCGACAACTTCAGAATATTAACAATTTAAGAGATGAAACAAAGAAGTATGAAAGAATTCAAAAAATCAAGAAATTCGAGGAGGAAATACGGTTTATTGAGAAGGATATCCAGATAGCAAAAAAAAAATTAGACGGTTTATCCTTTGAATATGAGGATGTAAAAAATGAAATGAAAAGAAGGAACTTAGCTAAATTCTATACGAACCTGCTATCCCTTGCTATTATACGAATCGAAGATTCTACTTAACCTTTGCATTTTTAAACATTTTACTAGTTAGATTTAAAAAGGCATCCTCAACATTTTCACCTGTTTTGGCAGAGGTAGAGATAAACATACTATTTTCTCTTTTAGCTAGATCTTCAGCACTATCTTTATCATACTCTCCACCAATATCTTCTATTAAATCTGCTTTATTTCCAATCAATACAAAAGGTATATCTTTTCTTGCAAATTCTTGTAAATCTGAAATCCAATCATCTAGTTCTTTGAATGTATGCCATCTTGAGATATCGAAAACCACTAATGCCCCATTAGCTCCATCAAAAAAACTTGCTCGAAGGAATTTGTATCGGTCTTGTCCACCAATGTCCCATATTTGTAATTTACATTTAATATCTGGTTTTGGGTATCCATCGATAGTTTTTGAAAGGAAATCTGCTCCTATCGTTAATTTATAACGAAAGGTGAATTGATTCTCGACGAATCGATGCAATAGACTTGTCTTTCCCACCGCTCCTGATCCGATCAAAATAACTTTAAAAACATAGAGACTTGCCATCATAGGTCACCAAGCTGCGCCACTTCGAGAAAAAACCACAATAAACTGGTTTTTTAAGAGGGAGACTTTAAAACACCTCACTTTGCTGAAGTGTGTCTACTATACTTGAAATTATTAATATTTTTTAAGATTAAAATATGGTTTATTAAATAATCTTGGTTAGATATTTAAATATTTTCAATACCGAAAGTTAATTATTCTTGGAATCTACGCATCTAGACATAAATAATAGCCGGATTAAGAATTGTGCTTCTTCATTCGCCGTGTAAGCTCAACAAACGCTTTTTCAACATTATCACCAGTTTTTGCAGAAGTTTCAATATATACACTTTCTTCTCCTTCTGCAAATTGTTTAGGCTCATTTTTATTTATTACTTCACCAATATCAGGTATTAAATCAGCTTTATTACCTAAAACTACAATAGGTATCTTTTCTTTAATTAAGCTACATAAATCTATAAACCAGTCTTTCATTTTATGAAACGTGTTTGCCCTCGAAAGATCGAAAACCAATAGGGCACCATGCGTTCCTTCATAAAAACTACGACGTAGAACTCTGAAGCGTTCTTGACCCCCTACATCCCAAATTGAGAGTTTAGCAAATTTCCTCTTTTCATATTCTATAATGTTAGCAAAAAAATCTACTCCTATTGTAAATTTATAACTAAGCTCGAATTTATTATCAACAAATCGACGCACAAGACTGGACTTTCCTACAGCACCTGGTCCAATCACTATACACTTAAAAGTATATTCTGCTGTCATTGTTAGAAGGTTTAAAGTTCTTATAATTCAATAATACGTTATTCCTTTATTAAATTGTACTTTTTTCCATATTGCTTAAATAACTTAGTTCCTCCTCCTTCTTGTAAAACTCGTAATGTTGCTTCTGAGTCAACTATTTCCATGCCCCCAACTATATTAACACCATTTTCAAATAATATATCCGGGATCATACTTGCAGAGGGTCCGATTAAAATTATTTTTCGAGCTTTATTCTTGAATAATTTTAAAATTTTTTCAATAGTATTATTTATCAAAACAGTTCCAGTGCAAATTAAGATATCAGTGACGAGATTAGTATCATTTAATTTATCGATAGTATTTTTAAAACTAAATTTATTAAATTCTGGTGAGATCGGAATAACATCCTCTATTAATGAGATATATTTTGTGTATTTGCTTAGTTTTCGTACTAAAGGTTTCATTAATCCAATAACTGTAATTGTTGTATCTCTTTTAATCGCTAATTGTTGAATTAAGGCTCTGTTCAATCTAGCAGGAGGTTGTATTAATTTAAAAAGATATTGAGAAGCTGCATTAAGAGTTGCTATTCCTATAATTCTTTTTATACTTGGTGGCTCGTAAGACCAATTCATTAATTCTATTAGAGTTTTGTTAGTTAAATTTCCTGCGAATTCAATTGTAGAACGATCTTTCATAGTAATCACATTCATAAGAGTAGATGCTAATCCTAGAATAGGATCATAAATATTAGCTGAAACTTCTACACCTGTATAACCTAAGCCTACTACAATCTTGGAAATTTTTGGAGGTTTAATGTTATAACTAATAAAGGTTTGGTTAACAAATTCTACAGTTCTTTCTAAAATCATCTAAATTGGTAAAAATCAATTTCGTTTAAATAATAAAATCACTTACTTAGAATTAAAAATTTCTTTAAATCTTGATTTTCCTATGGAATATATTATTATTGAAAATGAAAAAATAGGGCAAATAAAAGCTAGACTCCTCAAAGATAAGAACCCTAAGACATGTGAAGAAATATGGAATGCATTACCCTTTACTGTAAATCTCACCCGGTGGGGGGAAGAATTGTATGGTGAAATTCCCGTCTCTTTGGGGCAAGAAAATTCTCAAGTTGAATGTGAAGTAGGAGATATTGGGTTTTGGCCCAGTGGGAATGGATTTTGTATCTTTTTTGGACCTACCCCTGCTAGTAAAGACGACAAACCAAAAGCAGCTTCTCCCGTAAATATCTTTGCTAAAGTTGAAGGAGATGCTAAAATCTTCAACCAATTTTCATCTTTTAAAGGGCAAGTAAAAAGAGGATAAGAAGTTAAGTCTCCTATTTAAAACAAAATATAATTGACATACGTGAAAAATATGCCTGGACTTTCGAAAAATTTTCTAAGACGAATCAAGTCGCTGAATTACAAGATATCCCCATGATCGAAAATATTCTTGTCGATATATTCAGAATTCAGAAAGAATAATTTTTAATCTATAGATATGATGAGATCTTCTCAATTTTTAGTTTATAAATTTTTAACCAAGTATTGAGTTCATTTTCAGTTATTAGATGAAATTCAAATGGATGACTAAGAGGTAAACCTGCATTCTCCTCAATTTTAGCGATTATTTCGGCTCTTCTCAAGTGTTTCTTGGGGACATCCGCGACTATGAGTATGTCAATATCACTTGCACCGACTAGATTTCCGTCAATGATACTGCCGAACAAATAGACTTCTGAATCATCTAAAACAGTTCTAATGCTCTCATTAATCCTTTTTAAATATACCCTATAATTTTTAAGCATCTCCCTCATCCTAATCATCATCTCTAACATCTTTGACATATCCTTTTACCTCTTCTGCTATCTTTAGAGCTTCTTCAGCATCTTCCTTTTCATACTTGAAATTAAAATATCGAGTATTCAAATATGCACTTTCGAGAAATATTAGGGCTTTTCTATCGTATTTAAATATTTCGTTGTTGGTTAATTGATAGAGCATCCCAAATAATTTTCTAATTGAATGGGTTTTTGGAAGCTCTCCACCTTTTTCAAGAATAATCGCTTTTACAAAAAGTTGAGCTGATTGTTCTGCCATAAAACAAGTTAAATCCCAATCATTTTTCTGGAATCTTTCTTGGGCTCCATCCAAAAAATTTTCAGCTCGTTTAAGAAACAGCTCTACTTCTTCCTTATGCATATATGATAAGATTATTTTTTTAATATATAATTTTACTTCAAATCGATCCTTATAAATTGAGATCTTCGTGAAAGGTCTGTTTCACGAATTTGAAATAATTATTTTTTAATTCAATATTTTTTATTACATGAAATATCTTAGTTCACATTATTCCACTTGTTCAGAATTCTCAATTGGTGCCTAAATAAATGTTAAAAACAAATTTAAATATATTTTATTATTATGAGTGGATCAAATAATCTTATTCGTTTAACTGAAGAACAAGCTAAGATAGCAGGTAAAATGCTTACTCGAGCGTTCTACGATTATCCAACATTTGATCACTTATTTCCTAATATATATGAAAAAAGAGTAAAACTGCCAGAAATTTATGAGTTTTTTGTACGCTATGGAATTATGTTCGGTGAAGTATTTGGTACTTCTCCAAATCTCGAAGGAGTTGCTGTTTGGCTGCCTTTTTGGGAAGCTGAAATGATACGAGAGAAGAGGTATAAATGTGGTGGTAGAGAACTTGGTTTAAGTTTGGGAAAAGAGTATAGTAAGAGGTATGAACCTATATTCAAATGTGAAGAATCATGCCATAAAAAGTATGCTAATTTTTCTCATTGGTACTTATATCCTATTGGTGTAGATCCTGTTTATCAGGGTAAAGGTTATGCAGGTCAATTATTAAGAACGAAACTTGCGGAGATTGATAAGCAAAATGTACCTTGTTATTTAGAAACTAATAAGGAAAAAAATGTAACTTTCTATCAATATTTTGGATTTAAAATTGTTGAAGAAGGAATAATTCCAGAAACTAGTATTCCGTATTGGGCTATGCTGCGAAAAATTGAATAATAACGTGAGTAAGAATTAATCTGACTAAAGAATTTGTAAGAATTTTGTATTACACCTCATGAATTAAAAAGGGTAAGATTGAGAAATAATACTAAATCTAATAATAAATAAAACTTGAGATATAAAATACAATTGTGATGAAATTCATTTTAGGTGAAATACCATATCTTCTTTTATGAGTTTAGATATGATTTTACTATTTTAATAGTAGTTTCAGCTAATTCTAAGGCATCCTTAGCATACTTTTTGTTAAATACTTCAGCAGGTATCCCCTCTGGTAGTCCGTTAGGATATCTAGTTGGAATATAATAACTATCTAAAATAGATACATCTTCGCCCAACTTTGCAAACTTATTATCGAAAGTACCAGCCCAATCAGCCAATTTCTTAACTGAATGCCCTAGAACGAGATCTTCTTTATTAAAATAAATCACAGATTTTAAAGCTTTTTCAACAATTTGTTGAGATATAAAACAGACGAGATAATAGCGTTCATTTTCAAATAGAATTGTAGCACTCTTTAAATCTTCTAATGATTGATCAAACCATCTTTTTGCTTCCTTAGAATGTTTACTTAATTCGCTCATGAATAATTTTTCCTTCTTTTAATACATGTTGTATAAATAAATTTTCTTCTTTCATATGTTTAAACTCAATAGGAGTATAGATGAGCAAATCAACATCTTTAGGTTTTATCTTTTTATAAATTTCTGCTGATCGTTCTATAAAATTTTGTTCAGATTTAATGATTACAATTAAATCAATATCACTTGTTAAGCTTAATTCCTCTCGGATGGATGATCCAAATTGTATAATTTTTATAGCACCCAATTTAATTAATTCTGAAATTACACGACTTAATTCTTGTTCTAACTCTTTTAAATGCTTCTCCTTAAGCAATCTAACTTTATGGATCATTATTGTATAAGTATCAATTAATCTTATTAAATTAGATGGAAGATATTTTGATTGCATTTGGGGAAATAAAAATGGAAAGGTTGACAGATAAAACTTACTCCATTAATTAATAAAACTTGAGGTATATAATATTTATATGATGAAATTCATTTTAGGTGGTTTAGGAAACTGGTATAATGATTATAAAATGATTGAAGAAGCTATTATAGAAGCGGATAAATCTGGTTTTGATGGAGCAATACTCCCTGATCATTATATGTGGGGAAAATTACCTTGGCTTCCTAGACCAGATACAAATAGAACTCTTGAAACATGGATAGCTATAACATATTTATTAGCAAAAACAGAAAATATCAAAATAGGTACACTTGTCTCCCCCGTCCCTTTTCGACCTCCAGGGGTATTAGCTAAAATGATAGCAACTGCAGATGTTTTATCTGGTGGACGTACTATAGTTGGAGTAGGTGCTGGATGGTCTCAAATAGAATTTGAAGGATATAGTGAATGGAATGGGCCAAAAGTGAGAGTAGATAAAACATATGAAGGTCTTGAGTTGATGATCCAATTATGGACTAAAGAAGAGGTTAATTTCGAAGGAAAATATTATCAAGCTAAAGGAGCGATTTTGGATCCAAAACCTGTACAGAAACCTTACCCAAAAATCCTTTTTGGAAGTCGAGGAACACGAATGTTGAAACTAGTAGGTCAATATGGAAACATTTGTTTTCTCCCACCTTGGCCGGGGAGTGATCCGGAGGAAATGAGGAAAATTGTTATTGAATCGGCACGATTTCATAATCGAGTTGATGAAGTCTCATTCATGGCAGGAGAAATGAGACCTCCTGATGTAGAAGAATATCGTACAAAAGTGGAACAGGCTGTAGATTCTGGTGCAGGTTATTTTCTAGCAAGTTTTCAACGAGGTACAAAAATGACGGATACAATAAAACAATTTGCTGAGGAAATAATTCCTTCATTTCGATGAAAGGATTTAATCTCGATAATGTTTATTGATATCCATAGATTTTTTGAAGAATACTACAAAGTCAGTATTAAATCCAATGTTCCTGTTCGGTCAGATTTTTATATGTTTCATGGTTATAAATGAAAAATTCTTCGAGGCGCTGCTTGAATTTAAAGCCTTTTCTGATAATCAACAGAAAGTATCTACACATTAAGATAAATCTGAAGCATGTAGCAATAAACAACCATCTCATAATATGCTCTTCATTCGAATTCCGACAAATTGATGAACTATCCATAAAGATTTTGAGACTTTTCGGATTCTTCCACAAAAATGGAGATAGATCAAAAAGAAAAGGACCATGACCATATGAAGATCCCCAATCCACAAGTTTTTGGGGTGATCTAGTAATACTATCCTCTCTGAAATCATGATGTTGCCTTGCAAATGGCATTTTTGCGTATTCACGGGCGATTAAATCGGACTTTTTTATTAAAACATCAAAGATTTCTAGAAAATCTTCAACGATATCCAATCTTAATTTTTTTAGTTCAAGCAAGTTATCATATCCTAGAGGAATGCTTTCCAAGACATAATTACGGAACATACCATTATCTATTTTTGTTCTAATATATCCATCTAGAAATTTGCTCCATTTTATGAATATATCATCATTCAATAGATTTTGCATTTGAGCAAAATTTTTTATTAGTTCGGGATCAAGATTTCGATTTTTAAGGGTACCTCCATCAATAAATTGGCATAAAAGAATGTTTTGATCAAGCAAGTCAGGATAAATTACCTTTGGAATCAATTCCGAATTCATGGAACTCAAGATTTTAAGAATTTGTTTCTCATTATCTTTTATCAGTTTAACAAAATACTTGGTGCTTTCTATAGATAATTTTAACTTAATCGGACTGGTATTTCCCACTTTAATTTTTTCAATTTCCCAATTGCTTAAATCAGAAAATTCCTCTTTTTTCTGGAGAATCTTCTTTACCTTCCCTAATCTTCTATCTTTCATTTTATAATATATTCTAAAAGAATTCAAAAAACATTAATATTTAGAAAATGAATATCAATATATAATGAAGTGCTCACATTTGGTTACAACACTCCAGCGAAGGGTATCGATGATAAAAATAACAATTTGGTTCATTAACCGAAGGTTCCATGTTAAATGGTACAAATTGTTATAGCGCACCGAGGCGAGTTGCGCGTAACCTGGTGTCGTTTGATAAATTCCTAAAATTTAAATCGTGGATTTAAAGTAAAATTATTTCTAACTCTTCCTTAGATTCTGCTTTTCCCTTTAAGATGCAATTCTGATCGCTGAAATTATCAAAATTAAGTTTACTACCTTTTACGACTATACAATTATTTAATTTGAAGTTATTCCCAATTGTAACATTATCAAATACTATACAATTAGAAATTTCTGAATAGTCCTTAATATCCGAATTATTTCCAATGTAAACCTTGGGACCAATGAGCACATCATCACCTATTTTGACTTTGTCTCCAAGAATAACGGGTTCCATGAAAGTAGGGTAGTCCCCTATAAAATTATCTATTTTTAATCCATTAATATGGTCCTTTAAAAGTTTCGTTTTTAATAGATTAATTTTTGCTAAATCAATTTCTTTTTCGTTAAGTAGATTCTCTAATTGCTTTAGTAATTCTTTCATTATTCTCATTTAAAAGAAGAATTATAATTCTAATATCTCAATTAATTTTTCAATATTTTTCCCAGTTTTAGCACTTGTAGTTATAACATGGATTTCAGGATTAATTTCTTTAGCATCCTGAATCATCTTTTGAATATCAGTTCCTAATCTCTCCGCTAAATCAATTTTATTAATAACGGCAACTTGAGACATTTTAAATAGCATAGGATGCTTTTCTATAACCCATTCTCCCTCAGTTGTAGAGACGATAGTAATACGTTTATCAGTACCAAGAGTAAAATCAGACGGGCAAATCAAATTTCCCACATTTTCAATGAATAGTAAATCATAGTTGTTTAGATCTTTATTTTCGATAATTTGATGAATATGATATGCATTTAAGGCACATTCTCGACCGGTGTTTATCTGAATCGTTTCAGCATTATGTGATTGGATTCTATCCGCGTCTACTCTTGTAGTTATATCACCACAAATTACTAAAATTCTATACTTCTTGGATAAGATTTCAACAATTTTTTCAATGATTGCAGTTTTTCCAGCACCAATAGCTCCAACAATGTCCACTGATTTTATATTAAACTTCTTTAGTTCTTGATTATTCTGCTGTGCCAGGTTTTCATTATCTTTTTCTACTTCCATTTTAGTTTGAACTACAAGATCTCTAATATCGTCTGTAGCTAAATTAATACTCTCTAGTTCTTTTATCCGTTGAATTTCTTGTTTTCTTTTTTCTGACATTCTTATTAATAAATATAAAAAAAGACTATAAGGATTACTTTTTTAAATTAAAAATTGAAATAAAATTATTTGTTTTCATAATTATAAAATCCTTTTCCCGTTTTAACCCCCAATTCGCTTCTATCAACCATCTCATCCAACAGGTCTGGTGGTTTATCATCAGGGAGACCGGTATTTTTAAAGTAGGACATCTCTATATCACGAACTACGTCTAATCCAATCCGATCCATGAATTGGAAAGGTCCATAATCATTTTTGAGGAAAAATTGACAAAAAAATTTCCATGCCTTATCAACAGTTTCTATATCCGCATGACCACCCGCCCAAATCTTTAGACAATCTTTTTTAATAGCTCTCCAAATCCGATTCATGACAAAACCATAACATTCTTTTTTAACTTCAAGGGGCGTGATTTCGATACTCTCTAACCAAGTCCTACCCTTATCGAAGGTTTCTTCACTTGTTTGAGTTCCCCGCATAATATCAGCTACAGGGAGAGTAAAAAGATCGTAGAAGTGAATATTCATGACCTTATCTCTTCTTTCTACAACGTCTTCAATCTTTGAAATCGGTATGGATGAACTATTTGTGGCGATAATTGTGTGAGGTGAAGCAGCTTGATCTATCTTAGGGAAGATTTCACGTTTTAACTCGAGCTTTTCAGGAACAGCTTCAATGACAAGATCAACCTCCTTAACTGCTTCAGCAATAGAAGAATATTGAGTTATTGAACTTCCTAAATTTTCACGTTTAATTTTTTCTTCCATTTTTTTTGTGAAAGCGTCTAAATCATCCTTATTGGTATCAAAAACTTTAAATTTATAATTATAAAGGAGTGATTTCTCAATAATTTGTTTTCCCAAATAACCCGCACCTATAACAGATACAATATTAATTTCTCTATCCATAATATGCTATCCTTTGAATTTGACTAGATTAGTAATTTATATGCACAATAGCAAATTAATTTAATCCTAAAGCATTTATTAATGACCTTAACTAATACCTATTAACAACTTTAAAAGAAACCCAAAAAAAATAAAAAAATTAAAGAGAGTAGATATAATATGAGTCAAAATCAACCTACTTGGTATGAACAACAAGTTGTTAAGGATATGATGGGTTTGTTTGGGGGAAAAGCCATTAGAGGTATCACATCAACATTTAGTTCATCGAAGATTTTTATGGGTAAAGCTGGGGTTCTTACGATGGCACAATTGATTAAAGCTGTTATTGATAAAAAAGATAGAAGAGCTTTAATCATTGTTGATTCCTTTACACAAAAGTTTTCTAGTATAGTTACTGAAAACCTTGACTTTTGCGAAATAGAGTATAAGATTTATTCTGGAGTAGAACCAGAAGTACCATTAGCAAATGTTGATGGTGGGGTAAAAATATGCCAAGAATTTAAACCTACAGTCCTAATAGCGATTGGTGGAGGGAGTGTAATGGATGCTGCTAAAGCTATTATGATTAAATACGAAAAACCCGAAGCAAACTTTCATATGATGCTACCAATTGGTGACCCATTAGGATTACGAAAGAAAATTAGATATTTAGTAGCTATTCCTACTACATCAGGAACAGGTTCGGAAGTAACTCCTGCTGCCGTTTTGACGGATACTAATAGAACACCTCACAAGAAGTTAACAATCTCAAATCCCGAAATAGTACCAGATATTGCAATTTTGGATCCTAGTTTTGTAGAAGATATGCCTCCTTCTTTAACAAGAGGATCTGGATTAGATGTTCTTGCGCATGCTGTTGGAAGTTATGTATCTAATTGGGGAAACCCCCTTGCTGATGCATTGAATATAGCTGGAATAAAAGAGACCTTAAAATATCTACCACGTGCTTATAAATATGGAAAGGGAGATATAGAAGCTAGGAGTCATATGCAATTAGCAGCAGCTTTAGCAGGGCTTGGATTTGGAAACACTATGCCCGGAATTGATCATGCTTTAGGTCATAGTTTTGGGAAAATATTCAAGGTGCATCATGGACTTTCTGTAGGTCTGTTTTTACCTTATTCAGTTGGGTTCCAAGCAAAAGTAACAGAAAGATGGATGGATTTATGTCCTGTTTTTGGTGTTAGAACTGAAGGTAAAGACAAAGATATGTTATTAAAAGAGTTTTTGGCTGCAGTAAAAGATTTCATCCATTCTATTGAGGGTCCCTCCTGTGTAAAAGAATTAAAGGAACCACCAATTACTCAGGAGGAGTATATAGAAAAGGTTGATATATTAGCAGAATATGCTGATAATGATGCCGTCGCTCTTACTTCTTATCGACCTATGTCTAAAAATCTTTTTAAAAAAATATATGAATATGCATGGGATGGAAAAGATATAGATTTTTAACAAATACATTGAGGGAAGATTATGAGTAATAATTTAATTGGTTATAATGGAAAAATCGCATATGTCGATTTAAGTAATAAAAAGTGGGAGTCTAAAGATTTAGATCCTCAAATTGCCAAGGAATATTTAGGTGGAACAGGATTAAGTGCAAAATTAACATATGATTTACTGTCAGATAATGATTATGAAACCTTGAAAAATGATCCTTTCCATGAAATTAATCCTTTAATCTTTGCAACCGGACCTGTAACGGGCACAATTCGACCATCTTCGGGCAGATATACTGTAACAGGGATATCACCTCTTACAAAAATATGGGGTGAAGGTTCTTCTGGGGGATATTTCTGTATTTCACTACGAAATAGTGGTTTTGATGCAATTGTCATTACCGGAAAATCTGAATCTCCTACTTATTTGTATATTCATGATAAGACTATTGAGTTTAAAGATGCAAGTAAATATTGGGGAAAAGATACTTACGAAACACAGGAACTTATAAAAGGAGACTTAAATAGTGAACGAGTAAGAGTAGTTACCGTTGGTTTAGCAGCAGAAAATTTAGTGAAATATGCAGCAATGATAAATGATGAGGGAAGAGCGATTGGTAGGTGTGGATTAGGGGCACTTATGGCTTCGAAAAATGTTAAAGCCTTAGCTGTTATAGGAAGTGGTAGAGTTCAAATACATGATAATAAAATCGGAAAGGTATTAATTAAAGAAGCTGAAGATGCGCTAAGAGGAGATGCCACCGCGAGATTAGGATCTTTTTTATATACATTATATGGTACAAATGGTTATCTTGATATAGGAATGGCACTCGGGGATACTCCCGCCTATTATTATACAGAAACGGAGTTTTTAGCAGAAAGATTAACAGGAAAGACGTTAAGAGAAGAATACCCGGTGCTTGATTATGGATGTGCTGGTTGTACGTTAAAGTGTGGAAAACAAACAATCGTTGAGGATAACGGCAAAGAAATTAAGGTAGATGGTCCTGAATATGAGTCAGTTGCTGCCTTCGGTCCTTTGTGTGGCGTGTTTAATTCTAAAAAAGTAATTTTAGCTAATCATTTGAGCAATGTTTATGGTGTAGATACAATTTCATGTGGTGTAAGCATTGCGTTCTTAATATATTTAGTTGAAAACAAGCTTGGCATTGAAAGAATAAAACAAAACTTAAATGATCTTAGCATTGAAGATATTCATTGGGGCAATGGGGATCTGCTTTTAAAACTAATAGAAATGATTTCTAAGAGAAAAGGTATTGGAAATATTCTTGCTGAAGGTGTACGTTCAATGGCAGAGAAATTTGAAGTAGACCCAGGCTTAGCTGCTCATGTAAAAGGATTGGAAGTACCTATGCATGATCCTAGAGCATTTGCCGGACAAGCTTTAAGTTATATAACTTGTTGTGTTGGTGCCAACCATGAAAAATGTGATTGGTTTACAGTAGAGATTGGTTCTATAAATTACCCTAAATTAAAAATACAAGGGGGAGACAGAACTACAGTTAAACGAAGAGAGAAAGGTGTTATGGCATTGCAAGATATAAGAGCTATTGATGATTCTGCTGTAAACTGTAACTTTCCACATCCAAGTCTAGAAGACATAGTGGGACATATAAATGCCTCGACTAATTTTAATTATGATGTAAAATCAATTTCAACTGTTGGTGAACGAATCAATACTTTGAAAAGAGTAATAAATTGTAATTTAGGGATAACAAGGACTGATGATAGATTACCTAGCCATCTGCTGAAAGTCTTAAAATCTGGAAAAACTACTGATGTAAAAATTGAATTAGAAGGCAATTTACAAAAATACTATAAATTTAGAGGTTGGGATTGGGAAACTGGAAGACCAACAGAAGAGAAATTGAATGAATTAAAGATAAGTAAATAGTATTTTTCCTTTTTTTTTCTACTTGATTATATAGATCCAAGATAATTTACTTTCAAAGTTTAAAAATTTCTCAAAGCAATTGAAATTTCTTCTCGAACTTCACCATTACCTTTATCAAGAAAGGATTCTAACGCTTTTTTAGACTCCACTCCACCTAGTCTTCCCAAAGCCCATGCAATCATTCTAGTTACCCGTTCATCTGAGTTTTCTTTAAAAGCTTTAATAAGCTCAGGTATATATTTTGAATCTTGTGAATTTCCCATAGCTCTTGCCACATTCATTTTCCAACGCCATGTCTCGTTATATGACTGATAAAACATGTGAGGCCAAATTCTTTTTTGATAATATTTCAGATCCATATGGAGCAGGTTTATCAAATCGAAATCTTTTTCCTTAGCAGCAACTCTTTTATTTATAGGCAAATTCTGAGATAACCATGGCCTATTACGTGGGCAAACTTCTTGACATCGATCACAACCATAAACCCAAGTCCCTAAAGCCTCTCGAAGTTCTAGTGGAGTTATTCCTTCTTGGTAATAACTAAGATATGATATACATTTCCTAGGATCAATAGTATTAGGAGCTCTAAGAGCACCAGTGGGACAGGAAGCAATGCAAGTATTTTTACACCATTTAGGGCATCCTATTTCAACTGTCGGTTCATCTGGTTCAAATTCATAATCCACTATTAAAGGTATTGGAGTTAACCAAGAGCTTTTTCGCGCGATTCTGTTTGAATAAAGAAAATTATTCCTCCCAAAAGTTCCTAATCCTGCTCTAGCTGCTGTTAATCTATGTGGAATATTGCCTGGTGCTCTCGAACTAATCCCATTATCTCGTAAATAGCTTCGGAATGCTTTTATACGCAGGTATATATTATTTCTAGTTATACGATCATCATCTAAATATGCACGGCCAAAGTGACCTTCTAAACTCGAGGGATACGCTTCCCTGAAATGAAAATCAATCAAAACAATAATAGATTTACCATCAGGCATAATATTTTTAGCATCAAGACCTTTCTCTAGATCGAAAGAGCTATTTATAATCCATTCATACTCTTCTCTTCTAGAATTCAAAATTTCTCGTTGAGATTCAAAAGGTTCAATTGTTGTGAACCCAATATCTTCAAAACCTATTTCTAATGCTTTATTAATAACTTCACTTTTTTGCAATTTATCTTGTAACCTCTTTTTAAATTTTAAAAATTCCTAATTTCTTTCAAGAATAAAAATGTATTTTTGAGAATGAATAATGCTTTTATAATTTAATTTTTAAAAAAAGTTGTAATCTTCTTTATAAGAAGATCAGCATTGAATTTCTACAATTAATTCTTCTTTATACCCAATAATTACTTTTCCAAATCCTTCTAGCATATTATCGATATCTATATCACCAGTATCAACTCTTAAACAGTCAAGTTCTCTCATTTTTTCAGCTGTTGCTATTATTTTAATATTTTTTTTCCCTACTTGTTTTAAAATTTTAGGAGTTAGTTGCTTATTTCCTCTCCCAAAAATGAATCCTTGACCTCCAATCGGAGATATAATAATTTCTGTTTTTGGGTATTTACTTAATAAATCAAGGATCCTTCTTTCATTTAGATCTACTCCTGCGCTTATTTTATTAAGTAATGCATCGATCCCAAGTAGAGTTTTATGAACTTTCAAGTGATCAGTTATCGCTTTAACTGTTGTCCCCGGACCTAACAAATACAAAATGTCATTATTCATATTTTCGATTATAAATTCTGCGATTTCTTGTTTATTTTCTTGAATTGAATTTCCATGTCTTGAACCTGATTTAGCAAATTGAGTTAAATTCAAGATTTTTGGTACTTTTAAATAACCATATAATCTGGTTTCCAATATGTCATTTCTAACAAGATCTTCGTCAATGTCTAATACCTCTTTTTCCTGTGTTTCAACTGATTCATCCAAGAACTTATCTAAAATCTGAGCAGCAGCTCGAGGATTAAGAGCAAATACAGAACTAAACATTTTAACTCCAGAAGGAATCGCGATCACCGGGATTTTTAATCCAATTATATTATAAATATCTCGTGCCGTTCCATCCCCACCACAAAAAATAAGCAATTCGATGTCATTTTTAACCATCTGCTTTGCTATTCTTTTAGTATCTTCTGATGTTGTTATTTTATCAATTACGCCAATAATCTCAAAATTAATTCCCTTATTTATAATTAAATCAGCACCCATTTTACCCGGAGCTATTAATAATAACATTTTTTGCTTATTTTTAAGATACAATAGAAATTGGTTTAATCTATAGGGTGCTATTGATGTAGCACCCATTTTTATAGCCTTCCTATATATTTCTCCATCTGTACCTTTAAGCCCAACAGATCCACCCATTCCTGCAATTGGGTTCAAAATTAACCCAATTTTCTTCATTATTTACTGTTGCCTAACTTCTTTTGTGCTTGCATTATTTATATTTAACCTATATTCCTTAATACTAAGCTCTATTTATAATTTTAATAAAGAATATTTCAAGAAGATTTAAAACCAAAACTTTAATTACTAAATCGTAATTAAAAAATAATATAGAAATATCAAGTGAGTCTAATATGGTTGATAAAGTAGTACCTTTTTTAATTAATATGGGTGAAGTTATTCCAGCCAGAAGTCAAGCTTCTTTATTGAATGAGTTAACAATGGCGTTAATTGAATGTATCGAAATTTATGGTAAAAGGCTTAAAAAACTGGGAAGATTATCAAAAATAGCTACGGCTTTTTGGCCTGTTCGCTTAATTCCATTATCTGATACTAGGGCATGTGTATGTAGTTATCTATATAATAAACAAGAGAGATTAAATGTTGGCAAATTCGCACAGGTACCACCTAGACCTGAAGCAATTATTAAAGGAGCGGATCCCATAAGCTTTCTAAATTCCCTGCAACAATACAATAATACATATTTAAGAAGAGTTAAAAACTTTAAAAGAGGTGTAGTAATTCAAGAAGCTTTATTCAATACGATTGAGGTTGGGTACTTTCAGAATTTTTTTCTGAACCAATACAATATCGGCTCACATACGTCTCCCTATTTTCTTCTTGAGGGAGGTTCAATAACAAAAAGTGTAAACCAAACGAGAATCGTTCCCGAAATTACTGACTTCGTATCCCAAAAGGATGTTCATCTTCTCGATACGTTTGGGGATGCAATTACGAAATTGTGTGAAAGATGGGAACAAAAAGCTGGAAAAGATGCAGACAAAATTAGAGACACTAAAGTCGATACTGGTGAAGAAGAAAAACAACTAGTCATCCTTAATAAAGAATTACAAGCAGAGAAAGAAAGAACGATAGAGAAGACCCCAGAAGAACTAGTTAAAAGTGGAAAATATAAAATCAATGATAAAACAGGAGAATTGAATAATAATCTGAATGCTATAAAAAGTAGTGTTGATAGTATGAGAAATGCTATTAACCAGAGAGATCTTTTTATTACAGAAGAAAGTTTAAAAGATATCGATCTAAAATACAAAGATTTAGGAAGTTCTATAAATCGTTATAAGAATGAAATAGCTCAGTTAAGGAAAAATGTGCAACGGGAAGTCTCTGACCAAGAAAAATCAAAACAACAAAAAATTAGAGAACTAGAGAAAAAAAAAACCGAAGTTGAAAAACAAATTGAAGCGAAGCATTCAGGGTTAAGTAAGGATTTAGTTTCCGCAGAAGATGTTGTAGCTAAAATTAAAATAGAAAAACAATCGTGCTTAGATAATATTGAAAACTTAAAAGATAAAGAAATGACAAATGTTCAAACTTTTCTCAATAATTACTCTCTTGAAGTTAAATCACAGAATGTTACCGTTGGGATACCAATTTATATCTTTTACTTTGTAGATCCAAATACAAATAGCACAACTGAAAGAGCTCCTGTGCTTCCCATTTTAATTGATAAAGGGAAAATAGTTAGTACAAAAGTTAAAACAAGCTTTAGACAAAAATTGCGTGATTTAATGATGAAAGATAATGCTATGATTAGTTTGGTTGAAACTCAGGGGGATAAAAATAACTTGATGGAAATGAAAAATTTGGATTCTCGTTTAGAGGATGCAGTTAATGATCTGAGAATTCGAAAGATTTTAAGCAAAAAATTAGCTGAATCCGCGAAAAGTGTTATAGCCGATTTAATTTGGTAATGAAATCCTTTTTTTTTAACACTAATTTTTCCAAGATTTTTCATCTTAAGTATACACCATTTGTTTTCCACAACAATCAGGAATAGGTTTATACCCACATTCTTTTGAGCAGCAACACAATAAATAGCTATTCTTCATAATCATTGATTTATCGCAACATCTCGGTACTTCCTGTTCTCTACCGCAAACCGAACAGATTAATTTTCCTTCCATAATTTTCACCAATTTGTGTATGTTCTCTATAAATTCTAAGAAAATTCAAAAACTAAAATCCTACTTTTATAGTTTATAATTTAAGTGTAAGAATTCTTTGTTTAAATAAGGGAAAAATCGCTTAAATTCTGTGATATATAACTTCTAAGATTTTACTCGAGAGAGGTATCCTTTTAGAAATCTTCAATAATTATGGTATATCATTAATTCATATCATTTAATAAAGTTGGAGATCAAAAATGTCCAAAAGATTATCACTTGACAATACTTTTAATCTGTATAATGAAGCACTTGGATTAATTCCAGGGGCAATATTGGGTATTAGAAGACCTTACAATTTCGTGGAAGGTGAATATCCAATTTTTTTCGAGACAGCTAAAGGGGGAAAGGTTATTGATGTTGATGGAAATGAATATTTAGATATGTTGTGTGCATACGGACCTATAATAATTGGTCATAGAGAAGAGGAAATTGATAACGCAGTTATTAACCAAATAAAAGAAAAAGGTTTTTGCATGTCTCTAACTCAGCCAGTACAAAATCTATTAGCTAAAAAATTAAGACAATTGATCCCATGTGCTGAGAAGATGGTTTTTGTTAAGATGGGTTCTGATGCTACAACTTCAGCAATTCGTGTTGCTAGAAGCTATACAAATAGAACAAAAATATTGCGATGTGGTTATCACGGTTGGCATGATTGGTGTGTCGAACAAAAAGGCGGAATACCAGAAAAATTATATGAGGATGTTATAGAATTTGAGTATAATAACTTAGAACAAATCAAGCATCTTATGAATCAACATGGTAATGATGTCGCTGCCATCATTCTTACACCGATTAATCATCCCGGTGGACATGAAGTAGAGATGCCTAAAAATGGATTTCTCGAAGGTGTTCGTGAAATTACTAATAATTATGGCTCCCTCTTAATTTATGATGAGATACGGACGGGGTTCCGTGTAGATCTGGGTGGATTTCAGAAAATTTCGGGTATTATCCCCGATTTAGCTACTTTCGGGAAAGCTATGGCGAATGGTTATCCTATTGGTGTACTTGCTGGTAAAAAAGAGTTTATGGATGAACTAGTTGAAAATGTATTTCTTAGCTCTACTTTTTTCCCGAATAGTCTTGCACAAATTGCAGCTCTTAAAACAATAGCAATAATGGAACGTGAAAATGTGTTAGATAAAATCAAGGAGAATGGAAATAGATTTGCTAAAAACGTTAAAAATATAATAGAAGATAGTGGCGTTCCATGTGTTTACACAGGTGAACCCTGGATGCCTTATATTACTTTTAAACGCGATTCTCATAATCTCTACAAAAAGTTACGAGAAGAATTTTACAGACAATTAATCCGTCGTAGAATATTTCTCCAACCATTCCATCATGGGTATATTTGTTATCGACATACAGATAATGATTTAGATTATGCAGCAGAAATGATTAATGAATCTTTAAATGAATGTAAGAAAATGATGAAGTGAAAAAACTATGGTTAGACCACTGGAAGGAATTAAAGTGTTGGATTTATCGAGAGCGCTAGCTGGACCTTATTGTACTATGATGTTAGCAGATATGGGTGCTGAAATAATAAAAGTAGAGATACCCGGGAGAGGTGATGACTCGAGAGCATGGGGACCACCTTTTATAGAAGGAGAAAGTGCCTATTTTATGAGTGTTAACCGAAACAAAAAAAGTTTGACATTAAACCTTAAAAAAGAAAAATCCAGAGAAATCATACACAAGTTAATTAAGCAGTCAGATGTAATAATAGAAAATTTTCGACCGGGTACAATGGAAAAGCTAGGTTTAAGTTATAATAACGTTAAAAAAACTAATTCCGAGGTATTATATTGTAGTATTTCGGGGTTTGGACAAGATGGTCCATACAGATTGTTACCGGGAATGGATCAAGTTCTTCAAGGAATGGGAGGATTAATGAGTATTACAGGGGAACCGGGAGGGCCGCCTATCAAAGTTGGGGTGGCTGTTGCCGATATTGCTGGAGGTATGTTTGCTGCCTTTGCGATAATGATCGCTCTTTACAATAGAGAAAAAACCGGAAAAGGACAACAAATTGATATATCTTTATTAGATTGTCAAGTTGCATGGTTGACTTATCAAGCAGGTTCTTATTTCGCATCAGGAAAAATCCCAAAACCATTAGGCTCAGGTCATCCAGTTGTCGTTCCTTATCAAGCTTTCAAATCAAAAGATGCATATATCAATATTGCTGTCGGTAATGATCAATTATGGCAAAAATTTTGTGAAGCTGTTGGATTGGAAAATGTAAAAGATAACGTTAAATTTTCTACAAATCCTAAACGTGTAGAAAATAGAGATGAAATAGTTAAGATAATAGGAAATTTAATTAAGACTAAAAAAGGAGAAGAGTGGCTTAAAATTTTGACTGATGCTGGAGTTCCTTGCGGACCTATCAATAATTTGCACAAGATTTTTAACGATCCTCAGGTTTTACACAGACGAATGGTCCATGAAATTGCACACCCTAAAGCTGGAAATATCAAGTTAACGGGTATCCCAGTTAAATTGTCTGATACACCAGGAGAAATATTATCAGCTCCTCCAATTCTTGGGCAACATAACAAAGAAATACTCATTGAATTAGGGTATTCGGACAAAGATATTGATGAAATGCAAGAGGAACTAGTAATTTAGACTACACTTGGGGATAAGGAGATTTAACCGTAACTTTTTTAAAATAAAACTTAAATTGTTTTGAATAAAGCATATGTATTAAGATGGAAAAATATGACGATAAAAATAAGGTGTAAAATCAATTATGAAGTTTGGAATTAATCTTATAGCTGTTATGAAACAATATCCCTTAAAATTATTTTCTGACATGGCGGTACTTTCAGAGGAACTTGGATATGATGGCTATTTCATGGCTGATCACTACAATCTTCCCGGGCCAATCCAAGATTGCTTAGACCCGTTCACTACTCTCTCATATCTTGCAGCAAGAACTAAACAAATAAAACTTGGAACAATGGTAACTCCGGTTCCAAGATATTTTCCACCACAATTAGCAAAAATTGTAGCTCATGTGGATCATCTCTCTGAAGGCCGTATTATCCTTGGAATTGGCGCTGGGTGGCATCCCCCCGAATTTACTACTTATTGTCAAGATCAAACCTTTCATAGCCCTTCTGAACGAGTTAACAGAACAATAGAAGGGATGAAACTGATTTTTAAGCTTTGGACTGAAAAGAAAGTTAACTTTGAAGGAAAATATTATTCTTTAAAGGATGCAGAACTTGAACCGAAACCCTTTCAAAAACCTTATCCCCAAATTTGGTCAGGTGGGTCAGGAGATTTCATGCAAAGGATGACGGCAAAATACTTTGATGGATGGGTAAGCGTAAATTGGCAGCAAAAGGACGCAGAAGAATACACAAAACAAGTAGAAAAGGTTAAAAAATATCTTCAAGAATTTGGTAAAGATCCTGATAAATTCACATTTGCAATCCAGGCAAGCATTGGAGACTCCCTCGAAAGAGTCGAAGCTTTTGTAGATGCGGGTTGCAATTACTATGTTCCTGTTGTTGGCTGGCCAAAACCATTAACAGCAGATCAATGTTTACCAGCTGCCAAAACATTTGCTAATGATGTGAGAGCATCATTTGTGTAAGAATTTATTCAAAGAATCTAGATATTCAGATCTTAAAGCTTAATAATTAAATCAAAAATAAGAAAAGAAGAATCAGAAAGTAATTTTATTTAATCTTATCTTTTAGAAAAATTAAATTAAAATTAAATAGCTTAATAGTATCTATAATCTTAGTGATGTGGAAAGATTACATTAGTTTTGATCCTAATATTTGTCACGGGAAGGCTTGTTTTAAAGGCACTCGAGTCTTCGTTTCAATCATTTTAGACTGTTTAGCGGAAGGAATGTCAGATGATGAGATACTAAAAAATTACCTTTCATTACAGAAAGAGCATATTCAAGCGGCTCTTCAATACGGAGCCGCTTTAGCTAGAGAGGAAATTCTTCCATTAACCGAAAATCAGGGATAAAGAGTGAAATTCAAATTAGATGAAAATGTGCCTTGGGTTTTAAAAAATATAATTGAAAATATTGGACAACATAAAGTAGATTCTGTTTTTCATGAAAAAATTGTAGGTATAGATGATAAAAGTTTAATTAGAAAGTGTTTTAAGGAAAAACGAGTTTTAATAACGTTAAATTCAGACTTTATTGATCCTACAGAAAATTTTTATGGGATTATTATTCTAAGATCTAAAAAGCAAGGAAAAAATGCGGTTAAAGAGCTATTTGAAAGATTCTTGAATAGTTATAGTTTAGAAAAACTAGAAGGGAAAATAATCATAATAGAATTTAGTCAAATAAGAATAAGATCTGAAATGACATAGAAAAATCTTCTTATACTTCAACTTAATCTAATTAATATCTGGGATAACTAATGGAGAAATTAATAATAACTGCTGCTATATGTGGAGCAGAGGTATCTAAGGAACATAACCCTAATACGCCATACACTGTTGAGGAAATAGGACGAGAGGCAGAATCTGCCTATAATGCCGGTGCGAGCATAATTCATCTGCATGTAAGAGAAGATAATGGGAATCCTACTCAAGATATAGAAAAGTTCAAGGTAAACACCGAAAAAATTAGGAAACGATGCCCTGATGTTATAATTCAACCTTCTACTGGTGGTGCAATAGGAATGACAAATGAAGAAAGATTACAGCCGATTTATTTAGACCCAGTACCTGAAATGGCAACCTTAGATTGTGGGACTATGAATTTTGGAGGAGATGATATTTTCGTAAATACCGAAAATACGATAATCTATTTTGCGGAAGAAATGAACAAAAGAAATATTATGTATGAACTGGAATGTTTTGATAAAGGTATGATTGATACGGTATTACGATTACATAAAAAAGGATATATCGAAAAACCAATGCACTTTAACTTTGTACTTGGAGTGATTGGAGGGATTAGTGCATCTCCTCGAGATCTAACCTTCCTTATAGAAAGTATTCCAAAAGATTCTACATATACAGTGTGCGCAATTGGAAGATACGAATTTCCAATGGTATCATTATCCATTGAGAAAGGAGGTCATGCTAGAGTCGGTTTTGAGGATAACGTATATCTTTCTAAAGGTATATTAGCCAAATCGAATGGAGAATTAGTGGAAAAAGTGGTTAGAATATCAAAGGAATTAGGAAGAGATATCGCGACACCTAATGAAGCAAGAAAAATATTAGGATTAAAAATAAAGGACTAAGATGTGATATGAAAAAAGGAAATAAATATGGAACTCATAGAGTAATTGAACCAAAAGGAGCTTTACCTCAACCCGCAACAAAGGTTTCAAACGATATGATTATATTTGATAATGAAATTTTAATTGATGTAGAGTATTTAAATATTGATTCCGCGAGTTTTACCCAACTCAAAGAAGAAGCACAGAATGATATGGAAAAAGTTAAACTAAAAATAATAGAAATTGTAAACGAAAGAGGTAAAATGCAAAATCCAATAACCGGTTCGGGTGGGATGCTGATCGGCAAAATCGAAAAGATTGGGGATGATTTAAAAGGTAAACTTGAGATTAATGAGGGTGATAAAATTGCTACGCTAGTGTCTTTATCTTTAACTCCTCTTAGAATAGATAAAATCTTGAATATTAATCCTGACATTGATAGAGTTGAAATAAAGGGGAAGGCTATTCTTTTTGAGAGTGGAATATTTACTATACTTCCTACTGATATGGAAGATACATTAGCATTAGCCGCTTTGGATGTGGCTGGAGCACCAGCTCAGGTTAAGCGCTTAGTGAAAAATGGCAATATTGTTTTAGTTCTAGGTGCAACTGGTAAATCTGGGTTAATGTGTTCCTATGTTGCTAAAAAACTTGTTGGTAAGGAAGGAAAAGTAATTGGTCAGGCAAGAAATGATGCTCGAGCCGAATTTCTTAGAAAAACAGAATTTTGTGATGAGATTATTATTGCTGACGTATTGAAACCAGTAGAAGTGCTAGAAGAAATGTTAAAAATTAATAAAGGACAAGAAGTAGATCTCACAATCAATTGTTTGAGCATACCAAATACGGAAATGTCAAGTATTCTTCCTGTTCGAGATGGAGGTATTGTATATTTTTTCTCAATGGCCACCAGTTTTACTAAAGCCGCTTTAGGGGCGGAAGGTGTAGGAAAAGATGTCACAATGATTATTGGTAATGGTTATACTAAAAACCATGGTCAAATTGCGTTAGATGTTCTGAGAGAATCAAGTACTTTAAGGAAAATATTCGAGGAAAAATATGTTAAGAGCTAGTTATAACTTTCCAGATACAGACTTTTTTTCCACATATTTTTTCAGTTTAGAATATATTATTTGTCCTTCTGAAAATGGACATACCGCAATGCATATTGAACATCCCATATTTTTAAGAAAAAATGGATAACATTTAGCATTATCAATACAAGTTTTCATAGCCCCAATCGTAGGTATATTTTCAATGGTGACTTTTTTTTCAGTATAAACTGCTTTACCTGGACAATTTTTTTGACATAAATCACAAGTAACACAGTATTCTTCAATCCACCTATGTTCTTTACTATCAGTAAATTCAAAGATCTTCTCTTTAATAAAAATAGGGGCTAATCTTTGACGAGGTCCAAATTCTGGTGTAATTAATATTCCTTGTTTACCCTGCCAACCCATTCCTGCTTTTCCTGCAAGCGGTGGGGTGCATACTAAACCTCCCATTGGATGATTACTCTGGCTTCTTATTCCCTTTGAACGAAGCCAATTAGCAATATCATTCACAGCCTCACCTAACGCTGCGTAAACTCGCATAGTTTCATCACTGGCTTCAATATTCGGAGCTTTATCGATTTTGTTCTTCTTCATTTCTTGCATGAAAACTAACACGTATCGAAACAAAACCATTTTGTTCTTGAAAATTAATGATTCTGGGAGTTCAGTAAATCCTATCTTTATAATCTCCCATTTTTTCTCAGCATATTTTTGAAGATTAGACCATAACTCCTTATTAGGATATAAACCAATAATATTTTGAAGAACTTGATTAATTGGGCTAAAATGCTCCTTTTGCTCTACTTCAGATAAATAGGGATTTATATCACTATAGCTTTTCACCATAGCATTAAATATTTTAAACCCATACTTTCCGTAAGTGTTTCTTCTTCGAATTTTTGAATCGGTTGTTTCAGGCTTAAAAAGTTCTGATTTTTTATAATTTTTATAAAGATATTCAAATCCCTCTTGAGTCGAATTTTCATCAGAAGTTATTAGTCGATCTGAGAATGCACGACACCTGGTTAAGTATTTAACTTCTGGGTTTTCTGTAGTTCTCGACTTTTTCTTTTTGATATCAGAATTTTGGTTAGTAAATATTCTTTTAGTCTTTATTTGATCCGGATTCATTTTGTTCCAAAAATTAGAAAGAATTAAATGAATTTAATTTTACTATTTTAAAGAATCTTTCAATTCATCTAATTAAACAATATTTTTAGTATAGAAAACTTTACAGATTATAAGATCTAATTACATTTACAATTTTAATGACATGAAAGTTAATAGACGTAATGATTTGTTTTCTCATGTAAATGATGAGGATTGGGATGACTGGCATTGGCAAGTTAAAAATAGAATAACCACTTTTGAAGAACTTAAAAAATATATTAAGTTGACTAATGAAGAAGATGATCCTAGATTATTGAAAGAATATCGAATGGCGATTACCCCCTATTACTTATCTTTAATTGACCCCGACGATCCTTTTGATCCAATCAGAAAACAAGCTATCCCAACTATTCACGAATTACAGAGATATACTGGTGACCTTGAAGACCCTCTAAGCGAAGATGTGGATTCTCCTGTCGAAGGATTAACCCATCGTTATCCTGATCGAGTATTATTTCTCGTAACAGAAAATTGCTCCATGTACTGTAGACATTGCACTAGAAGAAGATTTGCAGGTCATCATGATATGTCACCACCACAACCTCAAATTGATGCATGCATTGAGTATATAAGAGACACTCCTTCTATTAGAGATGTCCTTTTATCAGGAGGTGACGCATTATTAATATCCGATAGGAAACTGGAAGAAATTTTAAAGGGATTGAAAGAGATCCATCACGTAGAAATAATACGTATAGGTTCTAGAGCCCCTGTTACAAATCCTCATCGAATTACTCCAGAGTTATGTGAAATACTTAAAAAAAATCAACCTATTTGGTTTAATACACACTTCAATCACTCAAATGAAATCACAAGAGATTCTACGAGAGCTTGTGAGATGTTAGCAGATGCGGGAATCCCTATGGGAAACCAGTCTGTTCTTTTAAGAGGAGTAAATGATTGTATTCATGTAATGAAGAAATTAGTACGGGAACTAGTAAAAATAAGAGTCAGACCTTATTATATTTATCAATGCGATCTCTCTATAGGGCTAGGACATTTTAGAACTAGTGTTGCTCAGGGTATTGAAATTATTGAAGGTTTGAGGGGTCATACTTCTGGATTATGTGTACCTACATTTGTCGTTGATGCCCCTGGAGGTGGTGGAAAAATTCCAGTGATGCCAGATTACGTTATTTCTCAGGGAAATACTCGTGTTGTTTTAAGAAACTTTGAGGGCGTTATAACTACATATGAAGAACCTAACGATTATATTCCAAATTGTCATTGCGAAGATTGTGAGAAACAAATTGGAGTTAGTGCTTTATTGAGTGGACAGAAAATGACTATCGAACCAGAAGATATGGTAAGAAAGTTAAGAAGGAAGAAATTAAGTAAATAAAACAGTAAATTATATTGAGATTTATAACAGAAATCGAGTTAATATTTATACTTAATTTAAAATTTAAATAGGCAAGAACTATTTCTCATATTATTAATAACTCATTAATTTTTTAGTGAGAAAATGGACTTTATATCTGACTTTTTCAATAAAACTGATGAACCAAGAGTAATCTCGATAATAGGGCTTGCTAAAAATGTTTCTAAAACGACTACCTTAAATTATATTATAAGAAATATAGAAGAAACTTATGTTTTAGGTCTCACTTCAATTGGGAGAGATGGTGAAAAATATGATGTTATAACTGATTTACCTAAACCGCAAATTTATGTTAAGAAAGGGACTTTTGTAGTTACAGCAAAACAATGTTTTGAAGATAGTAAAATAGATTTTGAGGTTATTAAAAATACAGGATTTTATACTCCCTTAGGAGAGGTCATGATCTTAAAAACAGAAGGGGAGGGGTATATTGAATTAGCTGGACCTTCAATAAACATCCAATTAAAGAAGATCTGTTTAGAATTAAAAAACCTTGGTTGCGATCTCATACTGGTCGATGGAGCGTTTGATAGAAGATCTTATTCAACTCCTTTAATCTCAGATGCTACTATCATCTCGACAGGAGCTTCGGTATCCAGAAACATGAGTGAGGTTATAGATTTAACAATTCATACTATTAACTTATTAAATTTGGAGCAAGAGGTTAATGAAAAAACTATAAATCTCTCAAAAGAAATAATGAAAAAATCAAAAATAGGTATTATCAGTAAAACTAATTCGATTAAGTTTTTAAAAGTCCCCACAGCATTAGATTCAGCTCAAGAAATTGTTGAAAATTTAGATGAAGACTCAAAATATATCGTAATAAATGGCGCCATTACAGATAGGTTATTAGAAGACTTAATGAAATCTACCCAAAAGTATAAGGGTTGCACTTTTTTGGTAAAGGATGGAACAAAATTATTTTTAAGTAATAATACTCTAATGAAATTCCAAAAGAATGAAGGAATCATAAAAGTATTAAAACCTATAAAAATTATCGCTGTAACAATAAATCCTACATCTCCAAATGGATATGAGTTCGATAAAGATTTATTTTTAAAGTCATTTACTGAACTACTCACTATTCCTGTTTATAACCTTGGAGTTAATGAGTAAATTAATAAAAATAAGTGAAAATTATGATGGAAAAAGAAAGTAAGTTAAATTTAGATTTTTCAACTGTAAGTAAAGCAAGAGAATCAGCAAAAAATATTGCTTTAGATACTCAAAAATTTATAGATCAATATACTACTACAACCGTTGAGAGGACTGTGTGTAGATTCTTTGGTATTGATGGTGTAGATGAGTTTGATGTTCCCTTACCAAACGTTGTAATTGATAACATTAAAAACAATTTGGGAGTTGGAGTAGCACTATATATTGGGAATGCTATATTACAAACTAATCTTACACCTCAAGAGATTGCTGAAAAAGTTAGTAGAGGTGAATTGGATCTAGTAGATCTTCCTTTAGAAGATATTTCAGAAATAAAGGCAAAAATAAAATTAATTGCTCAAGAAAATTTGAAGCAAATTTCTTTCAATAAAAGCAAAAGAAATCAATTAATTACTAAGTATGGAGAAAAGGATGGACCTCTTATTTATGTTATTGTAGCAACGGGAAATATCTATGAAGACATTGTTCAGGCTCAGGCTGCAGCACGTCAAGGAGCAGATATAATCGCTGTAATTAGATCTACTGTACAGAGTCTACTTGATTATGTTCCTTATGGTGCTACAACAGAAGGATTTGGGGGAACATATGCTACTCAGGAGAACTTTCGATTAATGAGAACGGCATTGGATAAAGTTAGTGAAGAATTAGGACGATACATCAGGTTAACCAATTATTGCTCTGGCTTGTGTATGCCTGAAATTGCTGTAATAGGAGCATTTGAAAGGCTTGATATGATGCTTAATGACGCCCTTTATGGTATTTTATTTCGTGATATCAATATGAAAAGAACGATTGTTGATCAGTATTTTTCAAGAATGATAAATGCATATGCAGGAATAACAATTAATACTGGTGAAGATAACTATTTAACTACTGCTGATGCATTTGATGCGGCGCATACTGTTCTCGCTTCAGAATTTATTAATGAACAATTTGCCTTACTCGCAGGGTTAAAAGAGGAACTTATGGGGCTAGGACATGCTTTTGAAATGAATCCTGATTTGGAGAATGGCTTTTTGTATGAACTTGCCCAAGCCCAAATGGCACGAGAGATTTTTCCTAACGCTCCCCTTAAATATATGCCTCCGACAAAATTTATGAATGGAAATATCTTCAAGGGCCATATTCAAGATGCACTATTCAATATGATTACAATTATGACTAACCAACGGATTCATCTCCTAGGTATGTTGACAGAGGCAATACACACCCCCTTTATGGCTGATAGAGCACTATCGATAGAAAACGCTAAATATATTTTTAATAATATGAAATCTATAAGTGAAGAAATCATTTTTAAGAAAGGTGGAGTAATAGAAAAAAGAGCTAATGAAGTCATTAATAATGCTTACAATTTGCTAAAGGAAATTGAAAAACAAGGACTATTTACGACTATTGAAAAAGGTATTTTCGCGGGAATTAAAAGACCTACAGATGGGGGTAAGGGGATGGATGGGGTAGTTCAAAAAAAGGAAGAATATTATAATCCATTTATGGAAATTATGATAAATGATTTAATAAAAGGAGGGAATTAATATGGGTGGGGGATTATATTCGACTGAAAAAAGGGAATTTGATCAACATCTCGATTTAACAAAAATTAAACCTTATGGCGATACGATGAACGATGGAAAAGTTCAATTAAGTTTTACGCTTCCTATTGAAAATGATGAAAAAGCAGTTGTAGCAGCTAAAGAGTTAGCAAAAAAGATGGGATTAAAAGATCCAACTGTAGCCTATCATAGCTCCTTAGATAAAGATTTTACATTTTTTGTAGTGTATGGCAGTATAGATCATACAGTTGATTATACAACAATTCAAGCAGAATCTGTTGAGGTAGAAACTTTGTCAATTGAAGTAATAAATGAACTCATAAAAAAAAACCTTAAGCGGAAAATTGTAATTCTTGGGGCATCAACAGGTACAGATGCTCATACAGTAGGTATTGATGCTATTATGAATATGAAAGGCTTCGCGGGTCATTATGGGCTTGAAAGATTTGAAATGATTGAAACTTATAATCTCGGAAGCCAGATAACAAATGAAGAATTTGTAAAAAAGGCTATAGAATTAAAAGCAGATGTATTACTGGTGTCTCAAACAGTTACCCAAAAAAATATTCATGTAAAGAATTTAACTAATTTAGTAGAACTATTAGAAGCAGAAGAAATACGTGATAAAGTAATTTTAATATGTGGTGGAGCAAGAATAAGTAATGAATTGGCAAAAGAGCTAGGATATGATGCAGGTTTTGGTTCAGGTGCTAAGGCTAATATGGTTGCAACTTATTTTATTAAAGAAATTATAAAACGAGGAAATAGAGAAAATAAAAATAAAATATCTTAACTAATAAGAGTGATGATTGAAGTTGTGCATTTAAAATTCTCTGTAAACTTTTAATTCTCTAGATTATGATTTTTGTTATTAATCATAAAAAAGATTAATAGATATAAATGAGTGCTAAATTTTTTTAAAAATAGAATTCGTATTATTTATAGACTAGAATATTAAATACTTTCATTATCAATTTGACCACTAATTACGAAAAAACTAAGGAATGGATAGATTTAGCGTTTAAAAATATAGAAAGAGTAATTAGGAATTATAAAATTAATGACTATTCTGAGTGTGTCTTTAAAATTCAATTATCAATAGAACAACTGCAAAAAGCATTAATCCTATTGTTAGGATTTAAATTTCGCAAAATTCACAATCCATCAATAATATTAGAATCCATTGAAACTAATAAAAATATTAATATTGAAAAAGAAATTCTTGAGAAAATAAAAAACGTCGCAGCTCTAGCAAAAGGGATTGAAGGAGAAGGACCCTCCACTAGATATGGAATTATGAAAGAGGGTAAATTAATCACTCCAGAGGAGAAATACGATAAATTAGAAGCAATTAAATATTTAAAAGACTTAGAAAAAATTATGATAAATATTAAGGCACTAATTAATGAATTACCAAATCTCAAACAAGAAATAATATTATTATCAAATTTCATAAAAGAATGTAATGATTTGATTGAAAAATGACTCAAGTTGAGGATATAAACCTATTTTTTATTAAAGAAGAGTATTTTAAAAACAAACTAAGTGAGTTTCTTCAATATATTTTTAAATTAGACTTAGAAATACGCTCAATCTTACTTTATGGGTCTGTTGCAACTGGAAGGTCTAGGGATGATTCAGAATATATAAGCGATATTGATTTATTTATTATTTCTGATAAAATTACTGTTGATCTTCTTAAGAGGAGTAAGTGGGGTATTAATTTAACTATGTCTGTTTGTTCAGGTATTCAAGCTCTCTGGAGAACTTCAAAGGAAATGAAAAGTTATGCGGATTCAAAATATTATTTAATTTTAGATGCATTAGATGAAGGTCAGATTCTCTATGATCCCGATAATTTTCTTCATAATTTAAGAGAAAAGTTATTTACAGAATTAAAAGATAAGGGAGTTATTAAAACAGATCTCTATTGGCAATGGCCTATAAAAGAATTTGGAGATAATATTGAATTTTAATTGAATTTTGTCTCTAAGTATAAAGAATTCCCATCGCTTTCCCAAGGCTTATTTTACAAAAAATCTAAAACTTTAATGAATTCTTTCATTTAATTTAGTAATAATTTTTTAAGTAAAGTTATTTGAAGTATTATGCCAACCTCAAAAGATTATATTGATATGGATTTAAAGTATTGCGCTCACAATTATCATCCGATTCCCGTGGTAATCTCTAGAGCAGAAGGAGTTTGGGTTTATGATCCGGAAGGAAAAAAGTATCTTGACTGTTTATCAGCATACTCAAGTCAAAACACTGGCCATTGTCACCCAGAAATCATAGCCGCTTTAACAGAACAAGCTAGTAAGGTTACTTTAACCTCAAGGGCTTTTCATAATGATATGATGGGGCCTTTCTTGAAATTATTAGCTGAAATTGTTGGTCCTCATATTAATGATCCATCAGATTCAGGAATAATGTCTATTCCAATGAATACTGGAACAGAAGCAGTTTCTACAGGTTTGAAAATAATAAGGGCATGGGGGTATATTAAGAAAAAGATACCAAAAGACGAAGCGATAATTATAGTATGTAGAAATAATTTTCATGGAAGAACGATAACAATTATCGGTTTTAGTTCTGACATCTCGGCAGTCAGGTATTACGGAAATTTTGGACCATACACACCAGGATTTAAAATAATTTCCTACGGAGATATAGAAGAATTAGAGAGTATTATTCTAGAAACTGGACCTGAAAAAGTAGCTGGTTTTTTATTTGAACCAATACAAGGAGAAGCTGGTGTTAACATCCCTCCGGAGGGTTATCTAAGAAGTGTAAGGGAAGTTTGTACAAAATATAATATTCTAATGGTTTTAGATGAAATTCAGACTGGGTTTTGTAGAACTGGGAAATTTTTTGCTTGTGATCATGAAGACGTGAAGCCAGATATGTTACTAATAGGCAAAGCACTTGGAGGTGGTATTTATCCTGTTTCTGCGTGCGTAACAACTAAAGATATAGTCGGACCTGATGTAATTACACCCGGCACTCATGGAAGTACATTTGGGGGAAATCCGTTGGCATGTGCTGTTGCAATGAAATCCATCGATATTCACTTACGTGAAAACCTCGCTGAACGATCAAAGGAAATGGGAGCATATTTTATCAAGAGACTAAGAGAAATTGGTGAAAAGAAAACAAGAATTCCAATTAAAGACATAAGGGGTAAGGGTTTGCTTATTGCAGTTGAATTTACTAAAGATGCTAGGCAAATTGTTGAAGACTTAAAAAATAATGGGATACTTGCAAAGGATACCCATTCGACTACGATTAGATTTGCTCCACCATTAGTAATAACTCGAGAGGAAATTGATTGGGCTCTGGAAATTATAGAAAAGATCCTAATTCGAGACTAAATATGGCTCAAAATTTTTGTTTTATCATTGGAGATTTATTGTTTACCTAAATAATCATAATCTTATATATATATCTGTGTCCCCGCTTTTCCATCTAAAGCTTTAATTATTTTATCGATAGAAGTTATTATTGCTTTTTCTCCACCTGATTCTAAAAAGTTTATAACTGCCTGAATTTTAGGTCCCATGCTTCCTGGTGGGAATTGATCTTCTTCTAAATATTTTTTTGCTTCAGAAACAGAAACACTATCTAAATCCACTTGATTTGACCTTCCATAATTAAGAGAAACTTTTTCTACATCAGTTGCTATTAATAAAATATCAGCATTAATTTGTTCAGCTAATTTAGCACTTGCAAGATCTTTATCTATTACAGCTTCGACACCATAAAGTCTTTTTTTTTCTTTTATTACAGGAATTCCGCCACCTCCGCAAGCAATTATAATCCAACTTCCTAATTCCATTAATCTTTTTATCTCACGCCATTGATATATTTTAATGGGTTTTGGTGAGGGAACTACACGGCGATATCCTTTTACTGTTTTAACATATCCCGCTTTTGGCACCGAATAAGCGGGACCTATCGGTTTAGTAGGATTTAAAAATGCAGGGTCTTCAGAATTTACCTCAACATAAGTAAGAACAGTAAGAAACAGCTTTTCTTTATCAAGACCAATTTTCATAAGTGCTTCATCTAAGGTAGACTCAATCATGAAGCCTATTTGGCCTTGAGTCTCAGCAACTAAAATTTGTAATGGTCTCTTCGAAACTGCTTTAGTAGCTTCTTGTTGTAACAATAAGTTTCCTACTTGGGGACCGTTACCATGGGTTATAATTATATTATATTCTTTAGCTAATTCTGCGATTTGACTTATGGGAACACGTAAATTTCGAAATTGTTCTTCTGTTGTACCCTCATCACCAAATTTTATTAAAGCATTCCCACCTAATGCTACAATTAATGTTTTCAAAGAAAAACCTCTAATGCTAAAATAATTAACACAAATGGAAAAATTATAGTATTTAACTTATTATTTAAAATTTTTCACATAAGTTTTCTATTTGATTTTAATATTGAATTATTTCTAATTCTTGGATTAATTCAAAATGCTTAATGTTTTTAGTTATAATTTTATTTATACCATTTGAAAGCATAATTCCAGCAATTAAGATATCGTTATCATCAATCATTTTTCCTTTAGATTCAAGAATATCATGAATTTCTGCTGCTTTTTCAGCTTCCTTTAATCCTAAAGAGAAGATTTCCATACCACTAATGAATTCCATCCAAAATTTATATAGTTCTTTATATCTAGTTTCGGAAATCTTCCTTTTTGTTCGTTCTAAACCAATATTTACTTCATATATTGTAATTGAAGTAAGGTGTACAAGATTCTCTTGTTCAAATATAACTTTTTTAAGATTAGGATTACCATTTAGATAATCTATACATGCAGAAGTATCAAGAATTATCACTTGATTTCACCCATTTCTGATCGTTCCCATTTTCGACCAGAACGACTTGAAATAGCCTTCCATATCTCAGATTCCTCTTCTTTTGATAAATTCCACGCTCCAAAAGTTCTTTTCATGTTGGTTTTTTGGATTTTTAACAGTCTTAGGAAAAGTTCAGAGAAGCTTTCATTCTCTCGTTTAATCTTCATTAATTTTTTATATACTTCCTCAGTAATACTAATATTTTTAGAGGTCATATGTATACACATATACATACACATACATAAATTTAGAGAAATTTTATTTAAGTCTAAAATTTTTCTCGTAAAAATAGCATTATAGCTTTCTGAATATGCAATCTATTTTCTGCTTGATCAAAAACAATAGATTGGGGGCTATCAATTACTTCAGTAGTTTGTTCATATCCCCTCATTGCCGGTAAACAATTCATAAAAATTGCATTTGATTTTGCTGCTTTCATAACTGATGATGTAACTTGAAAAGGCATAAAAGCTTTTTTCCGTATTTCTTCTTGTTCTTGTGGTATTCCGTAACTCATCCAGCTATCTGTGTAGATTACATCGGCTTCCTTTGCACCTTGGGTCACATCATGAATAACTCGTACAACAGCACTAGTTTTTTTAGAAATCTCTTCAACTTCATCTAAAACTATTTGCTCAGGAGAATATTCAGAGCCATTAGGGCAAGCAACATCCATTCGTATACCAAATAAGGCAGACATTCGCATCAAATCATAAGTAACATTATTATATGCATCTCCGAAATAAGATAATTTAAAATTGTCAAGTCGCCCCATCTTTTCTTTTATTGTTTGAAAATCACCAAGAATTTGGCAGGGATGAGCAAAATCATCAAGCATATTGATTACGGGAATACCTGCATGTTTAGCGAGATCCCAGATATCTTGACGTTTAAAAACACGAGCAGCAATTATATTTACAAATCTAGAAACAACCTTTGCTGTATCAGAAATGTTTTCCTTTTTACCTAAAGGTGAATCCTTTATTGAGTAAAAAATTGCATGACCACCCAATTGTTGCATCCCAGTCTCAAAAGATATTCGAGTTCTTAAGGAAGGTTTTTCGAATAGCATTAAAAGGGTTTCTCCTTCTAGTAAATTATAAAATTTTTTAGGGTTGTTCTTGATCTCAATTGCTTTATCTATAACTTCTTCACATTCAACTTTTGAAAAATCTGAAATTTTTAATAAATGTCGAACCATAACTAATCACATGTTTTTTTTAATATTTATTTGTTTTAATCCTTTTTTTGAATCCTCTTCGATCTAATTTTTGATAGTTTATAACGTGCTAAAACTCAACTAATAAGAACGCTAATATTTCTTTAATATAAATTTTTACATCATCCAATTTTATATTTTCATTCACCCCATGTATATTAGAATCTTTAGTTCCTACACCATGAATTATAATATCCTGAGTGTTTAAGATTTGGGTGATAAAACTCATGTCTAATGATCCACCCATTCCCATCGAGATAATTTTTTCTTCAGGAATACCATGCACTAGATTCAAGACTTTTTTCATTCTTTTTATCCCCGGGCTATTTGTGTCTATCTTAAGAGGAGGGTATGAATAATTAAATGTTACTTCCACATCAACTGCTTTACTTTTTTTTTTCCCCCTTTCAATAGCATCAATAATTTCTTGTTTTACTTCTGAATATTTCTCATCAGGGATTATTCTTCTGTTAATAACTAATTTGCATAAATCCGGAACAATATTTGATTTCTCACCTGATCGAATAATATCCAGATTAAACATTGGCGTTAAATTACATTTTTTCCCTGTTTTAATATTTGGTGGACCAGAAGCATCTATACTTTCGCGTTTTTCTACAATCTTCTTGAGTTCCATAAGTTCTACTAAAATTGGAACCATTTCTTCCAATGCATTCACTCCTAAATAATTCATTCCGGAATGACAACTTACTCCGATAGTTTCAACGATGACATCTAAATTTCCTGCAGCTCCAGAAAGTATAATAGGATAGATTCTTCCTTCCATGCAATAAACTGTTCCTTCTATATAACCTTTTTCTGCTAAATATTTTACTCCTGGCCAAACACCAATCTCTTCATCTGTACAATTCATAACAAGGACATTAAACAAAGGATTGAGATTTAATCTTTCTATTATTTGAAGCGCTAGTATTAAGCAGACCATAGATCCTTTCATATCAGCAACACCCCGACCATAGATTTCTCCGTTGTCTAAGATTTCAGCTTCAAATGGTGGAGATTGCCATTTTCCAACCCCACTATTTGGTGCCGGCACAACATCCATGTGTCCATAAAAATTTACCCATTTTTCTTGACCAAAATCTTTTTTTGCCAATAAATTTACTCGTGGACCTATTAGATCAAGCGGAATCTCTTGAATTAACTCTTCTGGTACTATTACTTCTTCCAATGAATAACTTAAGTCATTGAAATATGGTGAAATCGCATCAACATACTCACGATAATTTCTACCCGGAGGGACGACTGTATTAATGTTTATAAGAACCCTCATTAAATCCATAACATCATCTGTTTCTAAATTATCGACTTCTTCAAAAATTTCTTTTATATCAACCATTTTTGAATTCAACTTTATGTGCTTATTCCATCGTTAAACATTATTTTTAATAATAAACCATAAGACAAAAAAGTACTTATTGAAAAACCGTATTGTTATACAATTTAAGAAAAATTTTTTGGTTAATGTAGTTTTATTTATTTGGAATGAGTGAAAAAGTAGAAGATCGAATAAAAGAATTAGAAGAACGATTGGCCGCCACCAAAGTAAACAAAGCTACACAAAAAAGTATAAATTTTATTAAAGCACAATTAGCCAAGCTACGAGAAAGCTTAATTAAGATTGTAAGTTCTAAAAAGGGTGGTGGTGGTGGCTTTGGGATTAAGAAATCGGGAGATGCTCAAGTCGCTTTCATTGGATTTCCCTCTGTTGGGAAATCATCATTGCTTAACTTGTTGACTGAAGGAGATACTCATTCAAAAGTGGCAGCTTATAATTTCACTACAATAACCGCTATCCCCGGTATGATGGATATTGAAGATGCTAAAATTCAGCTGATAGATCTACCAGGTATCATATTAGGGGCAGCAACCGGAAAGGGGAAAGGGAAAGAAGTCTTAGGCGCTGTACGGTCAGCTGAATTGGTTCTAATAATTATTTGCTTTCGAGAAGATGGAACCATCAATTTTCTAGATTTAAAAAAAATTAGGAATGAACTTAATAATGCGGGAATACGTTTAAATAGTCGACCATCACGTATTTCTATTAAAGAACAAAATCGAGGTGGTATTCACTTCGCCTCAAAAGGTCCTCAATTAATGGACCAAAATGAGGTTAAAGCTTTATTAAATGAATTAGGTTTACGTAATGCAGGAGTGCATTTTTCTGAACCAAATACTACACCAGATCAACTAATTGATTTTGTAATGGGAAATCGGGTTTATACAAAAGAATTTGTTGTTATTAATAAAGTAGATTTGATGAAGATTCCACTCTTACCAGAAGAAATCACTGAATCTATTGGACACAATCATTGGGTTATGATTTCAGCAAAAAAGAAAGAAAATATAAATGCTCTTCGCCATCGAATTTTCCAAGAATTGAATTTAATTCGAGTTTATCTGAAACCTCCTAAAAAAGAAGCAGATTTGGATGAGCCTATAATTCTTCATAGAGGAGACACAATGGAAACTCTTTGTCGTAAGATTCATAAAAGATTTGTACAAGATTTTCGGTTTTCACAAATATGGGGGAATTCAGCAAAACATCCAGGTCAAAAAATCGCTAATTTAAACCACATAATTGAGGATGGTGATATGATTTCAATCTATACTAAATTGGGTCTTGATAACTAAGAAAAATTACCTATTCTAAATTAATTTCTTAAATTTGCAATTTTAATTAAATTTCTTTTTTCTAAAAAGTATAATTAGAATACTTGAAAAGAAAGGAAAAGCAAATGTAATAAAAAAGAGTTTTAGAATTACATAGAAAATTCTTGCATCATAGATGGAAGAGAGACTCGTTCTCCTTTTTCTTCATGTTCTTTAACGTGTTCTCTTAAAACTATGTAAATCTCTCTCGCTTGAAGATGCCGAGTTTGTTCATAATTGTTTTTATTTAAAACAACCCATTCAAAAAGAGATGATGACTTGAATGAATTGAGCTCATATAAGTGGGTTTTTTCTTTTATTTTTGGAGAACTTCGAATAAAATCGTGAATGACCGGTCTGCAAGTGATAATTATCCTCGCGTTGTTTGTAAGGATAAATTTATGAAGGTCAGTAAGTAACTCATGTGCATTAGGGTTTTTACTTAAGCCATCTAAAAGGATGATACCTCTCCCAGATTTAACTATGTTTTCAAAACTTGTATAATATCTCCCTTCAGTATCAGGAAATAGGTATCTATAAAATTCTTCTAATAATTCATCATTGGTGAGTTTTAAGATTTCTGCATTTATTGTGAAAGGTGTGTAACTTGATAAATGCTCTTGATGTAATATGTCATGCGTAATGGAATTTAATAATATAGACTTGCCCGAACCAGGAGGAGCAGTAATAACGTTAAGAGATCCTCGATTTAAAGGGTCGAATAGAATAAATTCGAATATTCGATAACTGATCAATGGAAGCTTCTTTTGGTTCTTCTCTTCTTCTTTGTAGGTATCGGTAACATCTCTAACATCGGGTTCTACGTATGAAGATTTATTAAAACTAAAGGATTCAAACAAGTCGCGTCGATAATCTACCATTGGGTTAGATTCTTTAAATTTGGCTCTTTTTCCCGTTATTTTAAAGCACAAATCTTCACAAAACATACGAAAATTCGAATTAAATTGAACACCTCTACTTGATTGCATATCAGCCACAATATGATCAACTTTATCAAATACAGGCATAACTTGTTTTTGAAAAGCTTTTGACATCCCAATTTCTATGAAAACTGGAATTGACGTTGCGGTATTGGAAGTGAACAAAACAATAATTAAGTCGCTATTTTTAATGTTGTTCCTCATATAGTCATCAAAGGATTCCCCTCCTTTTGTATCACGCTCCCAATAAAACACACATTCAATATCCTCCTGAAATTCTAAAAAATCAACAATATCTTCTATCCTATATTCCGTTGTATCAACACTTGCATAACTGAAAAATATCTTCATTAACTACCACCAAAATACTATAAATGTGATCTTAAAATTAAGTATTTAATTAATGTCACTTCTTTCTTAAAATCTTATTCTTAGAAAAAGTCAATTTCAAAAAAGTATCCAAACATTTCCGTAATAAATCCCTGATCTTGAGATGTTGAGTTCAGACAATTATAGAATTAAAATTTATCTTAGTATCTCTCCATCAAAGAATTCATCTTCTGTAGATAAATTGTTCAAAATTAATGTATCTCCGGGAGTTGTTTTATTTGATATAATACGGCTTATTAACTCTCCTGTTCCGGGTCCTAACATAAATCCTTGTCCACACATACCGACAGCATTAATATATCCTTCCACTTTATTGACAGTGCCTATAATTGGATTTCCACTGGGAGTCATAGGATATAAACCGCGCCATGTTCTTCTTATTTTAATATTTTTTAAACGCGGTAAAAGTTGAACCATTCTCTTCGCTATTTGAGGTAAAAATGAAGAAGTTTCACTACGATCACTACCTAAAATGCCTGGATTAGGAGTTAAACAGAAAATAATCTTTCCTTCATTATTTTGATAAAAATAATAATTTTTAGAATTACCAAATTTTTTATCTATCCACGGTCTAATGTCGACAACCATAGGTGAGAAAAATTTTTTAACAGGTTCGGTAATACCTGCTTCATGAGATTCTGGCTCAACAGGTAAATTTAATCCTATTAATCTACCTACATTTTTTGCTTGCGCTCCCGCAGCATTTATCACCATATTTGTTTTATACTTTGCTCTGGTTGTTTTAACTCCAACGATCGTATTTTTTTTAATTTTAATATCAATAACTTTCTGATTAAAACGATATTCAGCACCAATGTTCTTTGACCGTCTAAAAAATGCATGCAAAGATAATAAGGGAGAAGCATTACCGTCTTCAGGGCTATAAGTTGCTCCTAATAAACCATTATCATTGATTCCTGGTATTAATTCTTTAATTTTTTCAATAGTTATGAAGTCAATATTCAATCCAAAACTTTTCTGGAGTTTAACGGTGTCTTTCAGCATTTTTTCATCTTTTTCATTAAAAGCTAGAAAAGTATACCCTCCTTGATTCCACCAAATGTCGTCTGCATACTTTTCTTCCCATTTAGAGAAAATTTCAATTGATTTTTTGCATAATAAAGCTTTTCCTATGTTTGAATGAGTTGCTCTAATACCACCTATTGCATGTTTATTATCTGCTTGAGCAACTGAAGGTAAAGAATCGAGGACAAGTGTTTTCAATCCATCTTTCGCAGTTGCTAAGGCTGTTGGAACACCAATACTTCCAGCACCTATGATAATAACATCATATACAACCATTTTTATCGACTTTCTTTTTTCTTTCTAATTCCAGCAAATGTCCCCATAAACACTTCAATAAATAATGGTCGTTTTGTTCCTGGTGTAATATCCTCAATAGGAATTCCTTCCTCTCTAAATATTTGGTAAATTAGTGTAGTACAAGTTTTTGCTCCACAAGATCCCATTCCAGCTTTTGTTAAAGCTTTTAATTCATTAAAATCTTTTACTCCAGATATAATCCATTTTCGTATCTCTCCAACAGAGACTCGTTCACATCTACAGACGATTGTATCATCCTCAGTAAATAATTTCTGATAACTTTCAATGGGTTCACTATAACTAATTCTTACAAGTTTTATAGCAACAGCTTTTTTTGCTAACTCTGAAGGTAATTTTATGGTTATTAATTGAGTTTTTGGAAATTCTTTAAGTATTCTAGATCTATGTATTTCAAATTCTCCTAATTCTTCGTTATTACTTACAACAATTATTTTTTGATCCGTTTCTAGTTTGGTATCCGAAAGCTCTAGTGGAAAGGTGACTAATGGATTTTTTTTATCTTTTCTATAATCATGTAACACTATTGCTAATCCGGGGCAAACTGCAAGACATTTTCCACACCCAATGCAATCTTTTTCTCCTTTAAAGTATGGCAATTTGACAATTAAATCATCCATAGTTTTAATTTGCTCTTGGTCACATACCGAAGTACATGGATTACACGGTATTTCTTGAGTGCAATAAAATACTGGAAAAATCCCTTCTTCTTTAAATTGAATTTCTTTTTTAAGGGGTTGAAGTGGTTTGGTTTTCATTAAGTTTGCGAAATTTTGGAGATCATTTATACTATCTGAAAAAGGAATTCCATTTTCTCTTAAAATTTTTAACGCTTCAATTCTACCAGTTAATATTGCAGCAGAGGCTTCAGCGATTTCTTTAGCATCCCCTGCAACCCAAACTTCTAAGCCAAATTCTTCAGCCTTCTTATAAAACTCGTTTACAGGAGTTAATCCTACAGAGATTAAAATTGTATCACATAAATATGTTTTTTCAGTTCCAGCTATAATATTTTTATTTTTATCAATCTGCCCTATTGTTATTGATTCTACTTTATCCTTACCATTTGCGGATATAATTGTGTGGCTAATATAAATTGGAACTCCTAAGCGTCTGAGTTTATCCTCATGGACTTTATATCCCCCGCATTGAGGCATCGCTTCAACTAAACCAATAACTTCAATTCCTGCTTGGAGTGCATGATAACCGGCAATTAGTCCTACATTACCTCCACCAATTATGAAAACTCTATTTGCTGCTTTAACTAGATCACGATTAACTAAGGTTTGAAATGCGCCAGCTCCATATACTCCTGGAAGAGTATTACCTGAAAAAACTAGCATCTTCTCACGAGCCCCTGTGGCAATTAAAAGATATCTCGGTTTTAATAAAACATATTCAATTTTATTCTTTAAAACCCCAACAAATCCATCGCTAAAAATTGCCAGACATATACTATTTAACCAAACCTGAATGGTTGATATTGTTTGAATAGATTTACCAAGTAATTCTGCAATATTAATACCTCGTTTCCCGGCATAGACTTCTTCTTGAGAACCAAAAAATTTATGGGTTTGAAGAATTAACTTCCCACCTAGTCGGTTTTTATCATCAATTAAAATAACATTAAAGTTATGCTCCCCTAGTATTTTTGCAGCTGAAAGGCCTGCAGGTCCACCCCCTATTACAAGTACTTCAACATCCATAATTTCTGCATCTTCTATACTTACGGGATTATCTTCAGCAGGTAATTCCGGTAGATCATTACAACTTTCGATAGACATACCACTTGTTAGACTAGTCAAACAGGCTTTAACTGGTATTCCATTAGCAATTACATTACATTGTGAACATTGACCATTAGCACAAAATATTCCTTGAGGACTCGAATCCTTAACATGGTGCCCAAACACTTTAATTTTGTTAAGAAAAAGTGCTGAAGAGATAACCATTCCTTCATAACCTGTTAATTCATGTCCATCAAAATTGAATGTGATCTTTTTTCTATCAGGTATATTTAGTATAGGATGGGTAGTTATATTCTCCATATGAGATCTTTTTTGAAAATTAAGTCACAAATAAATTATTGATAAGGTTTAATAATTGAGATGACATCATCGAAATCAATTCCTAATTCTTTTACTTTTTCGATTGTAGGGCAACCATTTTGGTTCCAACCACGTTCCTTATAAACTGCTTCTTGAAGTTTTTCATATTGCTCTACTCTATATTTCCGGAGTAAGGTTATTTTCTCTTCAGTAGTCTTTTTATCGATATTATAACCTAAATCTTTCAGCTGGTTATCATACCGTTCAGTACGACTTTCATATTCTAGTTGAGTAACCGGACCCATTGCTCTATACGGCAAGTTTGAATCATTCTCTCTAAGCCCTTTACCTTGTCTTATGTTAAATATTCTTTGAAAGTTATAAACAACTTCGGACATTTTTATAAGATCTGTTGGACTCGACTTGAGTCCTGTTACCGCAGAAAAATATTTGGCATACCATTCAACATGATCAGGGACTTTTGCTCGCGTTAGTTCTCCTGTAGCAAGGTCTTTAATTGGATAGTCTTTTTGAGACTTTGGTTGAATATCGTTCCAAGGGAGCTTACAAAGGCCGTTAAGACTAAACCATGTACGCCACAGTGGAAACCAATACAAAGCTTTTGCTTTGTCCTCAAGGGTGGGAATAGAGTTTCTAATTACATCCTCAAAAATTAACCACGCCTCATCATGGTGGCTTCCTTTGTTAGTGAAACCATAACCTCCTTGTTGGGCTAAAGATTCTTTTGTCATATATTCAGAAAATTCTAACCCTTTATGTTCCATTCCGATGTCTTGCAAAAATTTTGGATCTGCCCCATATTCTTCTTTAAATTTTTTTTTCATTTCACTAACACCTTGCCCAACAATTAAACCAAATCCTTCTCCCTTTGCCATTTGGTGTATTAATTCTATTGCAGCTTCAGCATTTCCAAAACTAAGATCCAGTCCACCTGTAATCTTTTTGTTTAGGATACCTTCTTCATAACATTCCATAATGAATGCAATTCCTGTTCCCACACTTATTGTGTCAAGACCGTAAGTATCACAATAAAAATTTACTTCTAATACCCAATTAACATCCCATACACCCCAATTTGAACCACATCCCGCTATAGTTTCGTATTCTGGACCATCTACAATTACTTTTTGATCTTTAAAAGGGCCTGTCATGACTTCATAATTATCTGAGTAATGTGAGCAACTTACTGTACAACCCAACCAGCATCCATCAGCTCCTTCTTTTCCAGAATAGATCTCTCTCATGAATTCCCTATTATACGGAATATCTTTTCCGCTAATTTCTTTATGTCGGCCATATCTGAAATTTTCAGTTGGTAATAAGTCGGTAACATTCATTATATCAGGAAGATGACCGGTACCGACTCTTCTCATTTCATTTTGAGTAGGATCCAATTCAATTACTTCTTGACTATGTTTTTTACCTAAGTCTCTTGCTGCTTCTAGATTATCGGGATTATTTGATTTGATGGTAACCTTTGGAGTTCGGCAAACCAAAGCTTTTATATTTTTATCTGTAAACACTGTCCCAATTCCACCTCTACCAGCTTGTTTACATGAAGCCCAGTTACGTCCTCGCACAAACCATGAAAAATTAAGCATCCCCCATTTCGTATGTTTTGCAGCAGGACCAGTACTAACTACCGAAATTCGTTGTTTTTCATTTTCATTTTGAGCATATCTTTCAGTTAATTGTTGAGTAAGTTCATGTGAATATTCAGAAAAATTTTCATTTTCCTCTACAGCTTCAATTTGGATTAATCCCTCAACACCATCAATGTAAATAAACACCTCCTCTTCAGCCTTACCTTGTATTTCAATAGCATCAAAACCCGAAAATTTCATGTAAGGGCCAAAATAGCCCCCCACATTACTATCAATAACTATCCCGGTTAGTGGAGAAATCGAAGTTACTATACTTTTACCTGATCCTGGATAAAATATACTTCCTCCTAATGGACCAGACGCGATACAAATTTCGTTGATAGGATCATTCCATTTTACTATTCTATCTTTTGGAAGGGCATTCCACATAAGCCACAGATCAAAACCTTTTCCACCTATAAACTTCTCTTTCATCCCATCCGAAACAGGTTTAATAATAATTTCATTATTTGAAAGATTGATATATAAGGTTCGATTCACATAGCCTTTTTTGACATCTTGAAGTTCATATCTCCTTTCTGCTAAAATCATGAACATTCACTCTATTTATGTATGTATATTGAATGTGAAAAAAAACTTGTCATGAAATCTTTTTAAGTAAAAAGAAAAACATTTCTTATGAATTCTACCTCTGATAATTATAATAATATTGCTTTTAAAGATGCTTTTTGATAAATTGATCTAAAATTTCTTCTATTGTTGGACTCTTTAAAGCTTCGATATCGTAGCTAACTCTGACAATTGGTTTATTACTCTTTATAAGTTTTTCAAGGTCTATTGGGCTTCCATCTATTATAATTTCAGCATCTACTTTGTTTAGTGTGTCTTCCATATCCTTTATTTGTTGATCATTATACCCCATTGCTGGAATAATTTCAGTAATTTGTGGAAATTCTTCAAAGACAGTCTTCATTGTACCTGATAAATAAGGTCTTGGATCCACTACTATAGCTCCACTATTAATGGCAGCAACATATCCTGCCCCATAAGACATGTTTCCATGTGTTAGGGTGGGACCATCCTCCACAACGATGACTTTTTTGCCTTTTATTTCATGATTACCTTCAATTGTAACTATAGAATTTGTATATATCTTTGTAGCCATAGGATTTAGTTCATCTAAATTATTTTCTACAGTCTTTACATCTTCAGGCTTAGCACTATTCATTTTATTAATTACAAATGCATCAGCATATCGAGCATTGACTTCACCTGGATGATACTTCATTTCATGACCCGGTCTTAAAGGATCTACAACTATAAACAATAAATCAGGTACATAGAAAGAAATTTCATTATTTCCACCATCAAAAATAATAATATCTGCTTCTTTCTCAGCTTCTCTAATGATTTTCTCATAATCAATTCCTGAATAGATAATTAAACCTTGCTCAATGTATGGCTCATATTCCTCTCGTTCCTCAATAGTGCAATTATGTTTATCTAAGTCTTCATATTTTTCAAATCTCATTATATTTTGTTTAATTAAATCCCCATAAGGCATAGGTTCTCGTATAGCAACTACTTTATAACCTTTACTTTTTAAATATCTATAAGTTGCTCTAGAAACTTGACTTTTTCCACAACCTGTTCTTACAGCACAAATTGCTACGACAGGTTTATTTGCTTTTATTTGTGTAAATTTTCCAGAGACTAAGCGAAAATCTGCACCTGCCCTAAGAGCTCTCGACGCTTTATGCATCACATCGTCATGAGAAACATCTGAATATGCAAATATTACTTCATCAATTTCTTTTTCTTTAATTATATCTTCAAGTAATTCTTCTGAAATCATAGGTATTCCTTCGGGATAGATTTTTCCTGAAAGTTCAGTGGGAAATCTTCGTTCTGCCCCTTCTATTGTCCCGACATTTTGTTCAACTGCAATTGTAAAGGCTACTACTTCATATTCCTCGTTATCTCTGAATACTGTATTAAACAAGTGGAAATCGTAACCTAATGCGCCAATTATTATTACTTTCTTTTTTGTCACTAGTATAAACCTTTCTCATAGCATTCTTTTTTCAATTATAATAATAAATTTGGGATTTGTTATAATTTTTATTGAAAATATTATGGGAACGATAACCCACCACTACATTTATGCCCAAAGAAAACAAAGATTATTTAATATATTTGAAATACGATGGACGTGCTTATTTATTAAGCAAAATTAAACAATTTTCTCGTTTTTTCAACTGTGTCAGAGTCAAATTTCTTAAATAAGGCGTGAGCCGCAATCGGTACTATACAACCGCAATTAGCACATAAGAGTGGAGAATTTCCCATGACACAAAATTTTTGTTTTCCATCAGGATAGAAACTTTTTATTTGACCAGTTTTAAATATGCAATGTGGTACAAATGCTTTTGACAAGTATAATTCTAACATTTTTTTTGAATAACAAATAAAATTTCCATATTCATGCATTACTTTTAAAATGTCTCTAATTGTCTTTTTTAATATATTTCCTTTTAATAAAAGTGGGTCGTTAGGATAACCAGTGTATAATGAAAAAACCAATCCAGAAGCACCATTATCGTGAGCAATTTTAACAACGTCTTCAATTTCCTTATGGTTTAATGTCATAATTGTTGATGTAACAACCGGATTGCTTTCCCGAATATTTTGAATGACTGTATCAAAAATTTTCGCACCTCTTATCTTCTCATGAGTTTCCTTTGTACCATCAATACTCAACCAGTATCTTGGTTGTTTATATCCATTAAATCGAGGTAATTTTATAATTCCATTTGATACAACCTGAACTGATGGAAAAATTTTAATAGCTTCTTTAATAACATCCAATCTTAAAGTAGGCTCTCCACCGGTTAAAACTGCTATTTTTGTTCCTAATTTTCTTTGATATTTAAAAACCTTAACCCATTCCTTGTTTGATAATTCTGGTCTTTTACTTTTTAATTCCGTTGTTGATGAGAAAAAATAGCAATGCTCACATTTTAAATTGCATTGCCAAGTTAAATCATAATTCACATATAATGGAACCTTTTTTACGATTGATCTTAACAATGATGGTCCCATAGTAATAAAATTTACTATATTTCCCAAGCTAATTAATCCCATTATTGTAGATAGAATATTTGATGCTTTAAAACACTAATTTAATTTGCTTGATTTAAAAAAACTACGAAGTAACAACATGTCTGCATTGGGAACTAACGTCATCTTGCTTGGAATCGTCTTCTTTTTATTTTTTGGATTGAAATGATGAGACCGTGTTGGAACATCCCATAAATTTTCATAATTATCAAACCTACAACGATTTAGTTCTATTTTTGAAAAAAGGATTGACTAAGTAATATCAAGAGATCGTCAACATTTTTTTGCATATTAATCTTTTAAATGACATAATCCAACATAAAAACCTGTATCCAAGAAAATATATTTTAGAAATTAATTATATTAAATTGAAGGAGATTTATTTATGGAAATCAAATATAGATCTATCGGAATATGTGGTCTTCCTTGCCAATTATGCTCAATGTATCACTTGAAAAGTAAGGGTAAATGTGAGGGATGTAAAAGCGAGGTGAGGATGAAAAAAAGCTGCCCATTCATAACATGTGCAATTAAGAAAAGGAAAGTTGAATTTTGTTGGGAGTGTAATGATAGTCCCAACTGTGATAAATGGAATAGACGCAGATTAAGTGCAAAGGAATTTGATTCGGTTAAATGTTGTTATCAAAAGCTTGAAGATGACATTTTATTTATAAATGAAAATGGAATTGAAGAATTTAAAAGATTACAAGATATACGAGAAGAAATTCTCAGAGATCTCTTACTCAATTTTAATGAAGGACGCTCGAAAAGTTATTATTGTGTTGCTGCTACTACCTTAGATATTAAAACATTAAAAGAAGCTATAACAAAAGCAAAGGAGAATTCTATAGGTTTGGACATCAAAGATAGATCAAAAACACTCCACAAAATTCTGGATAAAATTTCAAGCCAAAAAAAAATAGTATTAAAGCTACGTAGATGAAATTGGAAATTTCTTAAAAATGCAATTAACTCTCTAAATGGCCTTTTCGGAACATACTAGGACTGGATGCGTCTAAAGCTTTGATGATATCCAAAATTTTGTTTAGAATACAATTAAAATCATATTAAATTTCCATTGTCCGTACTTTTACCAAAGCCTCTATAAAGATTAACTTTATTGAAAACACACCTTCATTAAATGTTATATTTTTTTCTTTTATTTCTGTTAAATGAATTTTTTGGTGTGAAATAACTATTTCAATTCAGTATGTTCAGTGGAAAATAAGTGTTGGGTGTGTCAAAATCAATTTAGTAAAGAAAATATGAATGAAGAAACGGACTTTTTTCTGAAACAAAACAAGAAGCGGCTATTATTGAATAATGAAGATTCTTTAAAAATAAAAAAGATGTAAGACAAAATAAAAAATTATTAGTCTATAAATTACTCATTTACTAGGCCTTTTATCATCTTTCTTGAATTACTTATATCTAATAGTGTAGAAGAATTTTCAATGTTCAAGACATCTGACCAAAAAACTAACTGTTTATAATTATATTCTGAGAGTGCTTTAGATTCCTTTAAATCATTATAATAGTTTTCCATTTTGCTTATTTGGTATTTATTAATTGCACCATTATTCTTCAAATTTTTATACTCATCGAAGCTTAAACCCCATTTATATTTTTCATAGTTAGTATTACCTTCTATTGAATTCTCCACAAGATAATTATTCCATAACTTATTATCAATAGGAGGAACAACCAAGATTGATATATTACTATTTGATTCTCCATGAAGATTATTTCTTAGATAATCTCCTATTGAAGTTTCAAAACCAAAAAGTGATATAAAAACAATCTGTGGAATTATCTTAGAATATTGTTTAAGCTCTTTTTTATGTAGCAATCGAGTGTATTTCTTTACTTCATCTGTTAGTTTAAGCATCTGCATTAATTTTAACGGCTGTATTTTCTTATTAGCAAAAACAAAGGTAATTTTCAGGTTATAATTTTCTTGTTCTACATCATTAGAATATTGATCTTCGATTTTTTCCCTTGGTTTATTCAAATTATTGTTTCTACTCTTAGAAACTGGATTAGAAATCTGTTCTTCAAGTTCACTAATAATTAAATCAGCTATTCTTTGCTGAAATGAATTATTAAAAGCAAAATTATGATTTCTAACAGTACTGAAAGAATCATTTTTTGACATAACGATTTTACTCTCGATTAAATCAATGTAAGGATTATATATTTTCTGCCATGTTTCCGTTAAACCGTCTATATCTAATAATGAGAAAGGATAATTTATCAAAATATTAGATTTACTTTCTTTATGTATTGTCATTTATTTTAAACCTTTTTTTAATTTTAGTTTAGGTGAATAGAGAAATGAAGGGTTAATTTTTAGAAAAATTACTCTATTACCCTGATAGTTTATTGTTGTTTTGAGTGATTATCCTTTTTCTAATCTCATAATATCTTCAATTTTAAGGAATCACGGTTTAAATAGCTATAAAATATTTGTCACTTTCATTGTCGAAATAATTAAAAACGACAATGATACATGAGATATGGTTTAAAAACAAATCTAAAACTTTAAGATTTTAAGGATCTCAAATTTTTTCTCTGTCTGTATTAGTAGAAGTAATAATGATATTTATATTTATCCTTAAATATATCTATATTCTTAGAACTCAGCAGACTTATTATTTATTTTTCTTTTAAATTAATAGCTGAAATTCTTTTAAGTTTAACCTCCTAAAATCCACATTTCCGGATATATAATCCATGTTTTTAATATATTCTATAGTCTGGAATAAATATTAAAAGAAAAGATTCCCAAATTAGAATAATTTTAGTATCCATTATAAATCATCAAATGAGAATAATAGAATAAAACTCACTAAAATCTACTAAAATGAGAAAAATAGTAATTAAAAAAATATTGGAATTTACTTAGATATTTATTGATATCCTTTCCATTTTCCTTCAAGGTCTGGATCTTGGAGTGTCTCCATTAAATACTTAGCATATTCTTCACCAGTCGCTCCAGTGTCTCTCCCAGTTAGAACTACTTTCTTTTCATATTGCGCACAAATATCGAGTGCCATCTCAAGTTTTTTAGCTTTTTCCGTGAATCCTATGTGGTTCATAAGTAATGCCGCAGCTTTAATGATGCTTGATGGATCGGCATATTTTGCCCTTCCTTCTTCCACCATTCTTGGAGCAGATCCATGAATTGCTTCAAACATAGAATATCGTTTGCCAATATTCGCACTCCCCGCAGTTCCCACTCCGCCTTGAATTTGTGCAGCTTCATCAGTAATTATATCCCCATAAAGGTTTGGAGCGACAAATACCTTAAAATCGCTCTGACGCGCAGGGTCAACTAGTTTTGCGGTTGCAATATCTATGTACCAATCATCCCATTTTACTTGGGGGTATTCTTTAGCTATTTCGGCTGCCATAGAAAGGAATTTTCCGTCCGTAGCTTTGACTATATTAGCTTTAGTTACCACTGACAATCGATTAATCTTGTTTTTTGCGGCATAATCGAAAGCTAAGCGTATAATTCGGTCTGATCCTTGAGTGGTAATTACTTTAAAGTCGATTGCTAGATCATCCGTAATATTAATCCCTTGAGATCCTAATACGTAAGCTCCTTCAGTGTTTTCTCTGAAGAACATCCAATCAATTCCTAATTCTGGAACTTTTACTGGTCGAACATTCGCAAATAAATCTAATTCACGTCTCATCGTTACATTAGCACTTTCGATATTAGGCCATTTATCTCCCTTTCTGGGTGTAGTCGTAGGCCCCTTGAGCAGGACATGACATTTCTTGATTTCTACTAAGACATCATCCGGTATAGCTTTCATTACTTTTGCTCGATTCTCTATTGTTAACCCTTCTATTACTCTAAATTCTACTCTTCCACTATCTATCTCATCCTTTAATAAATACTCTAATATTGCTTGTGCGTGTTTCGTAATAAAAGGCCCTATACCATCACCCCCAACGAATCCAATAATGATGGGTTTTAAACTGGAGTAATCTATCCAATCTCCTGCGCTTTTCATACGTTCAACGCGTTCCAACTGTTCCGTAACTAATTTTTCAAAATGATTTTTTGCATTTTCAACAATTTCATTCATTTTAATTTGCCTTAATTTTTGTATTAGTTTGTATTAAAATCTAAAACTTCTATCTTATTAAATTATAAAAATTTAAGTTATTCTGTAAATAAAATTTCATCATAAGGTTGACGGAATAATCCAGCCCTTTGTCTTTTTTGGTCAAAAATATGTCCCATCATCCCAATCGTTCTTCCCAAGACGAATAGACCATTCAAAGCTTCGCTATAAATAACATCTTCGATCTCTTCTAAACTATAATCTAAATTTTCCAATAAATCTAAAAAGGTGATACCGATACAACCATCAACATTTAAGATTAGGTTGTTTCTTTTTGAAGTGGTAACTTTCTCAACTTCTAAAGCGTAATCTAAGTGAGGATGTTTAGGGAAATTCTTAAGAATAAATTCTTTTAACAAAACCACTCGCATATCAGGATTTTGAACTGATTTAACTCTATGGCCTATCCCTGGGATATTAATTTTAACTACTTGTTTCATGTGGTCTACGAACTCTACTGGCTTCATTTTTTTTTGCATAGCTTCACGGAAATATTTCGCAGCGTCCGATACTGCACCCCCAAATCGTGGTCCTATTGTTAAAATTCCACTTGCTAAAGCTGACATTAAATCTTTGCCTGCCCTAGCAGTCACAATGGCATTGTGTGCTCCTGAAACCGCTGGACCGTGATCTGCTGTTAATTTAATTACGAATTCTATATATTGTTGTGCGAATTCTGGTAATTCTCGTTTAAACCAAAGTAATCCGATTACATAACCTAATGATTTATTCTCTCGAATTATTTTATCTAATGGTACTTGATTGAATGTTACGATTTCTCCTCTGTCATCGCTAATAGTTACAACGACATCGGCAGGTCTTCTTACTAATCCTAATCTAGTTGCATCATTAAAATCTATAGGTACTTTCGGCGGATCAAACTCTTCAGCAGGTTTAATAACACCCTCATTTACTAATTTATCAAAGGTTGATCTTATTAATTTATCTAAATCTTCATATGAGTCAGGAACTATCGCACCTACTTCTCTTAAAGCTTTGTTTTTTGCTTCGGCGGTTTCCATATCGCTTCCAGCCATAGCGCCTGCGTGCCCAAACTGCAAACCTGCTGGTAAAATGCGGGCTCCTGTCCCAGCAACCCAAATAACCAGTGATTTTGTGATTTTTCCTGATTTTATAGCATCTACAATAGCGTATTCATCTTTTCCACCAATTTCACCCAAAGCTACTAACATTTTAATATTAGGATTAGCTTCATAGCGTAATAAATGATCAATTAATTGAGAACCAGGAAATCTATCTCCGCCTATAGCAATTCCTTCATAAATTCCATCAGTAGTTTGGGAGATCATGAAATTCATTTCATTTGACAATCCACCAGACTTAGAAACAAATCCAACAGATCCGGGTCTATACAATTTGGATAAAATTATATTTTCAATAGTTCCCGCAGTATTTCCTATTTTAAAAGAACCTGCCTTAATCCCTCCTACAGTAGCTGGTCCAATTATAACTTTATTTCTCTCGTTCGCAATTTTAATTAAATGTCTAGTCTGTTTTTCTGGCATTCCTTCTGCTATAATTGCCACAGTTTGAATTGTGTCAGATTCAAGTGCTTCTTTACTTGTAGGATATGCGGATCGAAAAGACGCAAAATTAACTATGACATCCGCCTTAGGATGGTTTTTAAATGCTAATTGTAAAGTCTTATAGATAGGGACAACAATTTCATTAGATCCCCAGAATGTTTTATGATAGGCAACAGCAGCGGATTGAGTAGGACGTATTACACCTGCGACTGAAGGTTTTTCTCTCTTACAAACAAAATCAAAATCCAACATTCTTTGAATTGCTCTTGCCTGAAAGCCATATATTAAAGCTTGAGTATTCCTATCAAACAGATCATAGTCGTTCATCATCTTAACCTTCTTTAGGTACTTTCTTCTGCTTTTTTAATTAATTCAACTACTCTTGTCATGTGTGTATATCTATCATAAACTTCAATTGGGATCCCAGTTTCTTCACCAACTTGCTTCATAAGCTCTAATCCTTGTTTTTCATTAGGACCACCCCGACGAACGAAAATTTTTACTTTAGCCTTTTTCAATTGATCAACAGATTTTTTTATAGCGCTGACAATCCCTGTAAATGTTGCTTTAACATCAGTGAAATTTGCGATTCCTCCACCAATTATAAGATATTTTGGTTTTCCTTTTGGATCTGGTTCGGCTGTTATTAGATTTATAATTGTTTGAGCATAAATTTCGGTGTGTTCTCGTGAGGGGTTTCCACTATATTCACCATAATTACCTAATTCATTTCCAAATCCAAGATCAACTACAGTATCAGTATAAATTACGGAGGCACCACCACCAGCAACCATGGTCCAGACACGACCTTCTCGATTTAAAATTGTAAATTTAAGTGATGCCCCAGTCTTTTCATCAAGCTCATGAATCATAGTCTCTTCTTCCGACATTATTTGTCCAAAACCTGCAGGAAATTCTATGGGATTTAGAGGATCCCCCCAAGTATTTGAATGTAAAAATAAAGCCGTGTCATCTAATCGAGCTTTTACATCCAAGGGGACAATTTCCTTTTTTTCAGTGATCGCGAATGGATTAATTTCAAGAAAGGTAAAATCTTGATCAACAAAAACTTGAAAAAGAGCTTTTATGAAAGGTTCTAAAACATCTTGTAAATCTCCGAGATCGGGCAACATACTTTTTAAGTCAAAAGATTCAATATCAGTTCCAAGAGGAACGGGTATGTGAATCACTTTATCCCAATTCTCTTCAACAAATATCCCGCCCTCAAAACTAAAGTGAATTATATCATTTTCTCTATCAGAAGTTATCGACACATAATACTCTCTTTCATGAGGAATAAAAGGTTCAACAAGAAGGCGTTTTAATTCTCCTTTCACATTACCAATTTCGCAAACCTTATCTAAGTTATCAACACAAAATTCTTTCATTTCATCACAATTTGCATTGAGTAATAATAAATTGGCTTTTCCTCTTTTCCCGAACAGTTGATCAGGCTTAACTACAACCTTTTCCGAATCAATCCATGGGTTTTCCTTAATTAATTGTTCTAAATCGGTATCACATTCTACTACCACTAATTTATTATGATATTTAAAGTCAGGATAATACTTTGGTATTTCAGCTGCTAATAGTTTTTTAGCATCATATTCATAAATATTTTTTTGTGCCAAAGGTCACTTACTCATTCAGTAAATTTGAATTATTGATAAAACCAATAGGTTGTGTAGAATCCAATTTTATATAAATTTTTCTTAGGTCAATATTATGGGAACTTTCTCCCTCTCTTAACAAATTATATGCAAAGATCATCGCTACTATTGCGGAAATCAAATTGAAAATTTAGATGCATTCACCAAATCTTCAACCGAGACCATTTTTTATATTGGATAAGCATTTAATTTAAATGAACACCATAACAATACTATCTTAAAAATTCTAAATCACTCACATTGAGGGAATATTATGTCTGATTATGATTTAATAATAATTGGTGCCGGTACTTCAGGTTTTCCTTCCGCTAAAATAGCCGCAAATCATGGAAAAAAGGTTTTACTATTAGGAGAAGGTGCATTAGGAGGGAAATGTTTAGAAAAAGGTTGTATTCCCAGTAAATCTATGATTTATGCCACTAATCTATATAAATCCGCACTGAGAGCAAAAGAATTTGGTATTCAGATAAAGGGAATTAAAGTTGATTTTAGCAAAGTCCTCAATTATGCAGACAAATTAGTTTATAATGGTATACAAGGTAATGAGAAACAAATACAACTATATAAAAATGTAGATTATGTAAAAAAGAATGGACACTGTCTAAGTGAAAACTCAGTTGAAGTTGGAAATGATGTATACACAGGTTCCAATATGTTAATATCAACTGGTACATTTCCACGAATTCCACCTATTGAAGGGATTAGTGAGGTGAATTACTTAACACATGAGAATATATTTAATCTTAAGAAGATACCAAAATCAATTCTGTTTATAGGTGGTGGATTTATTTCCTTAGAATTTGCTAACGTTTTTAATACTTTTGGGAGTAAAGTTTATATTATTGAATCAAACCCTCATTTAATTCATAGAGCAGACGAGATAATTTCTTCTGAAATTGAGAAGTATTATAAAGAAGATGGTATTGAATTTTATCCAAATCAGCGAACTGCTAAAGTTCATGAGTCTTCAGGGGAGATTGTTGTAGAAACTACTAAAGGTAATGTATTCAAGGTGAAAAAACTCATGTTATCAACAGGATTCATCCCTAATACTCAGGAACTTAAATTGGAAGCTGCTGGAGTCGAAACTGATGCACGGGGAAATATAATCGTAAATGAGTTTCTTCAAACTTCACAACCAAATATTTATGCCATCGGGGATATTATTGGTAAATCTCAATTCACACACATGGCACTCCGTGAATCAAAAGTGGTAATTCATAATATATTAAATGAAGATAAAGTACCTATAAGCTTTGAGAATATTCCCTATGCCGCTTTTACTGATCCTCCTATTGGTTCTGTAGGGAAAACCACACAAGAATTAGAGGATGCTGGAGAAGTTTATAAAGTATTGATTTCAACATACCCTACAAATTCCCGTGGTAATTTAATGAAATTAAAAAGAGGTCTGATTAAACTGATCTATAATGAAAATAAGATATTAGGATGCCACATAATAGGAGAATCTGCCGATATTCTAATTCATGAGATAGTCCCTCTGATGCACTTGCCAAATAGCGTAGAGATCTTCCGAAAGTTAATTCATGCTCACCCAACTTTATCTGAATTATATAGAAATATCCAAGATCAAATAGGATTTTTTTAATCTAATTAAACGTTGAATTTGAGTTTTGCTAAAATTAAGACAAGCCAAGTCGCTGAACTACACGATATTCCACAAATTGAGAACTTGATTAAGGATATATTTATTACTTAATTTTGAAATCTAATTCAAATCGAATTTTAACCATAGACAATAATAACAGAAACTTAAATTAAAGGTAATCTAAAATGAATGTTTTCAGAATTATTATATTTCAGATTAATTTAGTAACTATTTCGCTCCATGACCAAATTGGAAGAAGTTTAGTCTCAGGAATATTCTGTAATATATTTTTTAAATTTTTATCTTCAGTTAACAATATCCCATTTAACGCTGCGGCGCTAGCTGCGATTAGGCAATCCATAATATCTAAATGACCATTATGACGGATTATTATAGCAATTTGACTTGCGATCGAATTTAAGTGCGGATCGAAAAGACTAACAATCTGAGAAGTCATTACAGTAGGAGTTGCTACAGGATACCTTTTTAAAATTTTATAATCGTTTGTTTTCTTATATTCATTAATTAACTTATAGAGAACTTCAATAAGGCAAATTGTGGGTAAATAAACCTCAAAATCTTTTATTCCATTCTTCCAAATAAGTTTTATACCTTCATTTATTCCTGCTAAATCTTTAATTTTTATCCCAAATAGTGGGAGAATATAAGTTGTATCTAAAATAAGCCTTTGAATTTGCATTAATCAGTCATCTCATCTTGTTTCTTACTTTCCTCTCCAATATCTTTTTCAATTTCTTTAACCGTTCCCTCTGCTATAATTGGCATTTCAAGTAATTCGTCAACTGAATAGATTTTTTTCACAATTAATTCACCAGGATAGGCTTCGATTAAGATTTTATCACCAGGACTAATTCCAGAAATTACTCTAAGATGTTTTTTAGGGAGAATTTCCCCTTTTTTTCCGACAATTGACTTATCCTGTGTTGTCATATTTTTAATATATTTTTCGTTATATTTATATATTTTCGGAAAAAATGCTTTTTTTCGTATTTATTCTTATAAATCGTTAAACCACTTAAAACGACAAGAAACTGACTTGCGAAACAGAAATTAATTAGCTTCATAGTTAAAATACGAAGCAATTCAATTATATGACAAATGTTAAATAGGTTTTATAAGACGAGTCAAATAGCCGAATTAAAAGATCTCCCCCAAATTGAGAACAAGATTAATGAAATATTTATTAATTTATTAAATACTTAATATTCGATTCTAGTTTTCTTTGTTTACTTTTGTTATATCGAATATCTAATTTTTAAAAAAATTAAATTGCTTAGAATTATTTTAAATACAAAAAGTAATACTAAGGTTTGATTCCGTGGTAAATATGAAAGGGCAAGTTCAATGTATTAATGACGAGATATTAGAAAAGCTGTGCTTAAAAAATCGTTATAATTTCCTAAACAACAATTTAATAAACATTTTAAAACCAGAGAGCCTAAGTTTTTTAAAAATAGCTCAAGACTTTTATCTTAAATTTGAAAACAAATACAATATTACTCATAATGAAGATTTTTATGAATGGTTTCCTGAAATTGGTAGAGAAGGGTTAATTACAAGAGTAAATCGTTTTAGTGATGTTGGATTAAATTATGAACCATACGGATTGACAGCTGATTTTATGAGATATCTTGCTACTGATTTTTTCGACCCTCAACTGGGTTTTGGGATACTTTCGAGTGTTTTAGCAATAAATCCTTTAATATTTCACCATGAAGATATTGATGTACGCTTGAAAGCCCTAAAAGATTTGGTGACTGGTGAAAAAGTAGGATGCATATGCATTACTGAGCCCGAACGTGGTTCTGATGCAGTTCATATGCTTACAACTTGTGAACAACATGATAACGGTGACTTTTCTCTGAATGGGGAAAAGATTTATCAAACAAATGGACCCAAAGCTGATTTAGCTGTAATTTATGCGGTTTTAGAGAAGGATAATGGAAATACAATGGGTCAATTTTTGGTCGATACTTCTTGGGAAGGATGGAGTGTTGAAAGGGTAAATATCCCATGGACTCCAAGATTATTTCTTGGAAAAGAAACCTTCACTAATTTAAGAGTCCCTATGGACTATGTATTAGGAAAACCAGGTCTTGGAAGAGACTATCTATTTGAAGGACTCAATTTGGAGAGATTATCGATAGTCTTTATCAATTTATCAGAAGCATGGAATGCCCTTTCTCATGCTGTTATTTATGCCAATATGAGGAAGCAATTTGATAAGGAAATAATAAAATATCAAGGAGTAGGGTTTCCACTAGCAGATATGTGGGCAAAAACAATGAGTTTAACTTTAGCAACTTTACATATCTGTCAAATTATTGATGAGAAAAAGGAAAAGTTTGGAATTATTCCACAGAATTTAAATCTTTCTCTCGTCACCACCGCTTCACAATTGAAATTTCAAAGTGCGGAATTAAGTGAGAGAGTCTGTTATAAGTGTGCAGACCTAATGGGCGGTGCGGGACTATGTGATAACACATTAATGAGTGATTTACTAGGAATTTCTAGAACCTGGCAAGTTGGGGGAGGAACTTCACAAATTCAGAAACATATTATGACTTCTGCTTTAAGACAAATGTTTAAACTCATTTAAAACTTTTTTAATGTTCTAAATCCAGAGATCTTTTCTTTTTGTTGTAAATTCTACTTTTATAAGTTTAAACGATAAAATTGGTATCCTGTTTAATGTTAAAAAATCTTGTAATAATAAAAATTAGAAATTAATAGTTATTCGGTTTTTAAAACAATAGTAATAGCTCTTGTTAACCTTATTATATCCATTACCTTCCCCTTTTGCACCGTAATCTCTTCTCTTGAGATAGCATGTGTGAAGTCCCCTTTTCCTTGACAAATTTTTGTAATACTGTTATTATCTCCTGATATTATAATTTCCGCATCTGGTGAAGTTCCAATATTTACAACTATTTTTTGATCTTTAATTACCAAATAAAATTGATTCTCCGTGTCTAAATTAAATTGAAATGTCATACTCCAATTTACTGGAGAACCACCGATATCTGTCACAAATACTTGGAGAGCTTTAGGATTGTTATTCATTCTCTCAGCTATTTTTTTTAAGTTCTCATATGCAACTCCCAATTCTATTCTCCTCCCTCAAATTCAGGTTTATTAATCCAATTTAAATATTCATCTTCAGGAACAAAGAAAAAATCAGTCATCTTTCCTTCCCTTTCTTTTTGAAATACGGCTTTTACACGTTTTCCTTTTTTAATTTTTGAAGGAACTAGATTTTCAGAAAAAATTCCTTGTAATAACGCAGTGTCGGCTCCATCTAATCTAACATAGACAGTACCATATGGAATATTTTCAATAAATGCAGATGTGGTGTACCATACTATTGTACTTACTTCGATTGTGCCTGTGTGTTTAACTTCATACCAATCAGCCGGGACAAAACAATCTGAACAATTAATTCTCGGGGGCATCCAGACCTTCCCGCATTTTGTACATTTTGCACCTAAAATCCTTTTATTCTTCATTAATTCTAAGAAAAACTTGGATTGTCCACCCATCGTATACTTATAATTGATTTTGATTATATCTCTAATTTCATGAGCTTGAAACTCATTATTCATTATTTTCTCACCGCCTCCTCATTTTCCATCACAATTATAGCAGCATATGCTGCTCCAGGCCCCCCAATTGAATGAGAAATAGCTCTTCCATTTTCAATTGTTTTCACTTGATGCTTTCCCGCATCTCCTCTTAATTGAAGAGCAGCTTCACCGGTAGACATAATTCCTGTCGCACCTACCGCATGACCACATCCAATAAGTCCTCCAGATGGACAACATGGTACTTCACCATCCATTAGTGGACCTCCTGATTCAATCCATTTGCCACCTTCTCCGAAAGGTACAAACCCTAATTCCTCATAGGATATTACTTCTTGGCCAGAAAAAGCATCATGTAATTCTGCCAAGTCAATTTGACTTTTAATCTTATCATATTCTAATCCTGCCATTTTATATGCCGCTTTAGCCGCATGGATATTTGAATATAGCCTACCCATATCTTCTCTATTCCCTATAAAACAATCTGTATTTGCAGCACCGACTCCTGTTATCCAAATTGGATTCTCAACTTTTAATTCTCTAACTTTATCTTCACTTGCTAAAATTAACGCTGCTGACGCTTCTGAATATAAACAACAATCCAATAGTTTAAACGGATAGCATATAATTCTTGAATTCAGAACATCTTCTACAGTTATTTTCATTGGTGATTGGGCTTTAGGATTATTAATAGCATTCCCATGATTTTTTACGGATACAAGTGCCATTTGTTCCTCTGTAGGGCTTCCAAATTCCTCAAAATGAGCATTTACCATACTTACATAAGAACTAGCAGCATTAACCCCCATTGGATATTCATAAGTCATATCTGTTGAAAAGGCTATTGAATTAAGAACTTCTGGTGTACTTGCTCCTGTCTGTTCATCATAACAGTCAGCACATTTCTCTACTCCAAGACAAAGACTTAAATCTGATAATCCGGATGCTACTTCAGCATAAGCCGTTCTTACAGCATATCCCCCCGTTGCTCCACCTGTTGCGACTCTCACCCCCGGTTTGTCATTCATTCCGATATAACTATTAATAAAAATATCTGGCATAAATTGACGTTCAAAGAGTTCATTATATATACCATATATAGTCGATTGTAAATCATTATGTGTAATAATAGCTCCATTTTTATTAGCATCCTCTAATGCTAGCTTGGTTGCATCATATGCTAGTTCAAAATATGTTTTGTCTAGCCATCTTGGTTTAAATTTTGTAATACCAACCCCAATTATTGCTACTTTCCTCATAGCTTCCACAAAAGTTTTGTTTTATTTAATTTTAATTATTTTTCAGATTCAATTATATTTTTGTGTAGTAAGATATTTTGGAGTAAGGATTTATTATTTTAGAATACAAGTTTGACTCAGAAATGATAAACAAAGCAAAAAAATGAGGAAAGTGTATGTTTCCTATCCGTTGTTATACTTTTTTCCAATAATGTAATAAATAGTTTCCTAATTTTTATTACAAATCGGAAATTTTATTATTTATAGTAAAAAAAGAACTAGCATATGACTAACAAAAATATTCCTGTAATAATTGGAGCTGCCCAATTTACGCAGCGTAAAGAATCTGACCAAAACCTAGATCCTTTGAGTTTAATGGAAAAGACAAGCCAGTTGGCTATCGAAGAGACAAAAATTAATAATATAAAAGATATTATTGATGCAGTTTATATGCTTAATGTTGTATCTTGGTCATATGAAGATGCTCCAGGTTTGCTTAGTGAAAGACTTAATATTAAACCTAAGGAGAAAGTTTACTTTTCAATGTCAATGGGAGGAAACAGCCCTCAATTAATGATAAATCGAGCAGCTAAAGCAATTGTGAAAGGCAATCATCGTTGTGTTCTTATTACTGGGGGAGAATCAACCTATACTATAGGGAAGAAATTTAACAGAAATCCTCCCGAAAATTGGCCAGCAATAAAGGAGCCAAAATATATCGAAGAAAAAAAATCGGGTTATCTCAGCGAGTTTGAAAGAAAAAATGCCATTGGTTGGCCACCTATTGCTTATTCCTTGTTTGAGAGTGCTGTAAGGGCATTTTTTGGACGGAACCTTGAAGATCATAAAGTCTATATGGGGGAATTGTATGAAAGATATTCCAAAGTAGCTTCAGAGAATCCCTTCAGTTGGACTCAAAAATATCTTAAAGCTGAAGAAATAACTACACCTACTAAAAATAATCGTTATATTACGTTTCCTTATACTAAACAGATGTGTGCTAACAATTTTGTGGATCAATCGGCTACTGTAATAATGACAAGTCAAGAGATAGCGGAATCACTTAATATTGATCCAAAGAATTTAATTTACCTTACAGGGAGTGCTGATTTCAAGAATATAGGTGCGATTACTAGGCGCCCAAACTTACATGATTCACCAGCAGTAAGAGAATCTTCAAGACTCGCATTGGAGCAGGCGGGTTTAACTATTGATGAGATAGATAAGTTTGATTTCTATTGCTGCTTTCCTTCCATGGTGGAGATAACTATAAAAGAACTCGGTATCAAAAAAGATGATCCTCGAAATCTGACCATTACCGGAGGGCTCCCTTTTCATGGAGGACCATTAAGTGCTTATTCGTTGCAAGCAGTTGCTCAAGCGGTGAATTTGATAAGAAATAATTCCTCTTTTAAAGTAATGATTTTGGCAAATGGGGGTTACAATTCCGGAGAATCAGTTGGAATTTATAGCTCAACACCCGGTAAAATACCATGGGAAATCCGAGATGACTCAAAAATTCAACAATCGATATTAGAAAAGGCTTTACCAAAACCAGTTGAAAAGGCTTATGGGAATTTTACCATAAATGCATACACTATTCTTTATAGCCGAACTGGAGGAATTAAAAGGGGAATCTTTATTGGAACGCTCGAAAATGGGTTACGTACAATCGCAATTACTAAGGAAGGACTCCCGAACTTGTCAACTTTGGAAACCCAGGATTTTGTAGGAAAAACTTATAAGGTTGAATACAATCCAGAATTGGACAGAAATATTCTAGATTTTGTATAAAAGAATCCTCAAACTGTAATTTTTCACTTTTTTGGAAATTCACCCAGAGTAGACAAAAAGATACTATCATAAATAATTCATTGCAATTAGAGCATAGGCTTTTGTTGTTGAAATGAGATTATCAATGGTAATAAATTCATCTACACCATGAATATTTTCTCCTCCGCACCCGTAAACTACTGTTGGTACTCCAATTGCTCGAAAGAACCTAGCATCTGTAAATCCTGGGATCATGTTAAGTGTAAGCTCAATATTATTATTACTATTAACTGTATTCTTCATAAAATTAACAAATGGATTATCGATATTCTGATAAGAAGAGTCTGCCTTTAATACCGTCTCAAACGTAATTCCATTTATACCGCTATCCTTTAGAATCTCTTCAATTTCCTCCATTACCGTTTCATGGGTCATTCCCGGGACTATTCTGATATCTACTATAGCTTCTGCTGAAGATGGGACTATGTTAATTTTTGTACCCCCCTTCATCATTCCTACATTCATTACTAATCTATTCATCACCCTTTCAAAAAATTCCCTTGAAAATTCCGGATTTTTTATCTTTTTTGATTCCTCAATAATATGCGATAATATTTTTTCAATTTCTTCGCTATGTTTCCTCTCGATGTCTTCAATTTTATGTAATTTGGTTAAAAATTGGTAGAGTTTTTCTATAGCATTATCCCCGAGGAATGCCACACCAGCATGAGCTGGTCTTCCCTCAGCTTTAACTTTAAGCCATAATACACCTTTTTCACCCACCCCAAGTTTATAAAGAGATGTCGGTTCCCCTACTATGCATGCATCCCCTGATAATATTCCCTTTTCAACCAAGTATTCAGCTCCCATCTCTCCGCCGGTCTCCTCGTCGGCCGTAAATCCCAAAATCCAATCTCCTGATAACTCTACATTAGAATCTGACAGAATACATGCCGCAGAGATAACCGCTGCAATGCTTCCTTTCATGTCCGCTGCTCCCCGTCCCAAAATCTTAGAATTAATTATTTCTCCTTCCCAAGGATCTACTGACCATCCGTTGGGTTTGGAGATCGGAACTACATCGAGATGACCATTCCAAATGAATTTTTTTTTACCACTACCTAAAAGTGATCCCACTGCATTTACTTTTGTCTTTTCTTGCTCGTAAAGTTCACATTTCAATCTGTGTTCAGAAATATATTCCTTAATATACCCAGCGATCTCAGTTGTGCTTCCAGGAGGATTTATGCTTTTAATCTGAATTAAATTTTGAACCAATTTCACTATTTCATTTTTCTTTGAATCAATTTTTTTCAATATTTCCTGAACTTTCATCTTATCAACTCCGGATGATACTTAAATGCCTAAAAAAACCTTAAATATTTATAGTCTTAACTGATTTTGTTTAATACTATTAATTTGAGATTTATAGATTATTAATGTTATTTATTGTTTTAAATTAAGAAAATCGAATTATCTTAAAGAAAAGATTTAATTATTTTTTATTTTATATAGTTGTTTAGATCAAGTACTCCAAAAAATGAGGAGAATCAGATGGTAGATGATGAATTAATAAAATATATTAAAGAGAAATTAAATGATGGGGATCCAACAGTTGAAGACACTCTAAAATTGTTGAATGTTTACAAACATATATCAACAGTAAATGAAAAACTGAAGGAAGAATTTGAAGATATGGCCATGATGGACATGTCTTTTTTAGGACAGATAATAATTTCTGATGACAATAAGAAATTTTGGGTAGAATTCAAGGAAGGAAAAGTTGATTTTGGAGAGGGTGATATTGAAGATCCAACCCTTACATTTAAAACTTCGATGAATGTTTTTACAGGCATATTATTTGGTCAAATCGAAATTTCAAGTGCCCATAAGGAGGGAGATGTTTCCTTTGAAGGTAGTGGTGAAGAACTTATGGATTTTCAAGCAATAACTTCAGTTATAAATGATTTTTTACAATATTTATAATTTAGATTTAGGAATCTAGAGAAATTTCCATAATGAGTTTGGAAAAACCTTTCCATCACCCTTACATAATTTGTTTAATTAATTGAGGAACTTCCCAAGGAGTTTCTGCAATTGTAGCTCCTGCTTCTGTAAGCGCTCTTATTTTACCTTGAGCAGTTCCAAAATGACCAGAAATAATTGCACCCGCATGACCCATTCGTTTACCTTCTGGAGCGCTTCTCCCAGCTATATACGCCACAACTGGTTTATCAGTATGTTGTTTAATAAATTCAGCAGTTTTCTCTTCCTCATCGCTCCCAATTTCGCCAATTAAAACAATTAATTTAGTATCAGGATCATTTGAATAATATTCTACGGCCTCTAGCATTGTTGTACCTCGTACAGGATCTCCTCCAATTCCGATATAAGCGGATACTCCAATTCCAGCATTCCCAATTGCTTTAGTAATTTCATAGGATAATGTACCACTTTTTGAGATAACTGCTACATTTCCATAATTGCACATATCCCCCGGCATTATCCCTAATTTTATCTTATCTGGAATCATCATACCCGGGCAATTTGGCCCTACTATATGTAGATTTCGCTCTTGTGCTATCTCAATTAACTGAATCATATCAAAAACAGGAACATTTTCTGTTATTATACATGTCATTTTAATTCCCGCATTTAAGCTTTCTCTAGCTGCATTAAAAGTAAAACGTGCTGGAACGAATATAATACTTATATCACAACCTACCTCTTTTTCTGCTCCTTCGACAGTATTAAATACCGGGATCCCATGAACCATCTGGCCTCCTTTCTTAGGAGTCACTCCTGCAACTATATTAGTCCCGTAATCTAGCATTAATCGAGTATGGAACTTACCTTGACTTCCTGTAATTCCTTGAACTAGTACCTTGGAATTTTCATTAATATACATATTAACCCTCAATTACCTCTTTAACTTTATGGACAGCATCCATTACATCTTGATAAGCTGTAATTCCCGCATTATTAAGTAGAGCAATTCCCTCCTTATCGTTAGTACCTGTTAGTCTTATTACCATAGGAGGTGTATCTTTAAAATCTTCTAAGGCTTGAATTATTGCTTCAGCTACAACATCGCAACGAGTAATACCGCCATAAATATTCACCAGTACAGACTTAGGATTCATTTTGAATAACAATTCCAATGCACTATACACTCGTTCTTTACTTGCTCCACCTCCTACATCTAAAAAATTTGCCGGTTTTAAACCTAATTCAGACAAGACATCTAATAATGCCATCGTTAGGCCAGCACCGTTTGCCAAAATACCAATTTCACCTTCAAGTTCTACAAATGAAAACCCCGCGTCTTTTGCTAATTTTTCTAATTGTGAAAGCTTTTTGTTTTGTAATTCTTGGACAATCGGTTGTCGAAATACTGTATCATCATCTAATATCATTTTACCATCAACAGCTACTAATCCAGAAGGGGTAAGAACTAAGGGATTTATTTCTACTAATTGGGCTTCAAGATCCTTTGTAATTTTCCATAATTTATGAAATAAATCTATAACTGAATCTTTGAGCTCTCCTTTAAATCCTAACTGTTCAGAAATTTCATTAGCAATATTTTCGCTTAAACCTTCATTGTATCTAAATTTCTCTTTTAATATTGCCTCAGGATTATTTTTGGATACTTCTTCAATGTCAATACCTCCTTTTGTGCTAGCAATAATAAAAAATTGGCGTCCCGATGCGTCTAAAGCAATTGAGCAATAATATTCATGTTCAATTTGAATTAATTCTTCAATAAGTATTGCTTCTACTGTGAATCCAGCAACTACTCTACTAAAGAATTCTTTGCAGAGATTTATAGCTTCCTCCTTAGAATTAGCAATTTTTATCAATCCCGCTTTTTTTCTACTGCCAATCGCAATTTGAGACTTAACTATTGCAGGAAATGTAAATTGATCAACTTTTTGTTCAATATTTTCACTTTTTTCAATGATTATATTTTTTGCTAATGGAATATCAAATCTATTGAAAATCCTTTTACACTCATATTCTAGCAATCGAATAGTTATCCCTCATTACTATTTAGCTTAATGGGTCTATATATTTGTTCATAATTTGATTAATGATTTTGAATACTAAGTAGTTTAAAAATCTCATCATTAAAAATAATTAGTGAGAATTCTTTCTTAGAATCTTCCCAGGTTTAACTGTTGTGTGTTGCTTGTCTTTTACAACAATTTCACCATTTATTATTACATAATGTATCCCATCTGGATATTGATGAGGATCGGTATAGGTTGCTCTATCAATGATCGTATCGGGATCAAAAATTACAAGGTCTGCCCACATCCCTTCTCGAATTATCCCTCTATCATATAATCCTAATGTTTGAGCAGGAAACGAAGTCATTTTCCTAATAGCTTGTTCTAACGTTAATATTTTTTCTTCACGGACATATTTTCCGAGGATTCCTGGGTATGTTCCATTAAATCTAAGATGAAGTTTACCGGATCCCATTGGTACTGACCAACCATCTGTTCCAACCATAGTGAAGCGACTTTTCATTAGAGTAATAAGATCATCTTCATGCCCATATTCAGTAATTTGTTCCACATTGGCATTGTTATCAATGAGAATTTCGCAAAATATATCAAATTCGCTAGAGCCTTGCTTTTTATTCCTAATTTCTGATATTGATAATCCCTCTATATCTCTCCATTTATCTGTTCTTTGAGAAGCTACAAATATTTTATCCCATGACCTTTTAGATTTACTAAATTCTTTTTCCATGTCTTTTTTTATTTTTTCTCTAGATTTAATATCTTGTAGTCTTTTGATAATTTCTTCATTCCCTCCCATTTTTGCCCACTCTGGTAAAGAATTTCTCAATGAATTCATCCCTCTTTTGTATGGGTATTGATCGGCACGAATTATTAATCCTCGGTCATTTGCTTCCTTAATTAATTGGAGCATTTTTACACTTTTCCCCCAATTTAATGGTCCTGCAACTTTAATATGCGATATTTGCCCACTTCGACACCCCGATTTTTCTACAATTTCAATCAGCTCTTCAATAGCTTCTAGTACATAATCTGCTTCATTTTTCATGTGACTACAATATATCCCCCCATATTTTCCTGCGATTTTAGCACATTCGATAATTTCTTGAGTTTTTGCGCTTATTTGAGGGGGATAAATCAATACTGTGGAAATACCATACGCTCCATAACACAAGCCAAGTATTAGAATTAAGAGATATTCCTATTCTTGAAATACTTCTCACAGAAATATTTCTTATTAAAAATCCTTAATTTTATCATTTATTATAACTGTTTTTTGAATTAATTTAATAAATAATTAAATGAAATAGATTATTACGAGTTAATTTTATTAAGAGCTTAAAATGGTGTCTTTAAGAAAAGGTTTAAATTCAAATGAAGTGAAAAAAGTGCCTACTCTTAAGATATTCTTATTTTCTATGGGATATTTCTTCAATATTTTTGTTATGATGGCTTTCAATAGCTTTGTATGGACATTCTACGAAGATAATCTCGGCTTTACAAATATAGTATCTTTTTGGCCTATTTATATGGCTCTGGCAAACGTGGTATACACAATATGGAGTATGGTTGTGGGACTTCTTATTGGATTTTATACCGATAGACCTACAAGATGGACAAAAAAAAGGGGCTTTCACACTCCATGGATTATAATAGGTGGGATTCCAACAATTATACTTTTTTTCTTGCTTTTTACCCCACCCAATGTTACAGGAGTAGGGAGTGTGATACCTGTCTTGCTCTATTATATTATCATTGTCTGTTTATTTGACGCTTTTTTTTCACTCATAAACACCCACACTTTTGGAGGATTTGGTGCTCACTTTAGAGGGGAGTCTAATCGTAGAAAAGCGGGTTTAATTTCTCAAATTTTTACATTTATAGCTAATTTTTTAACTGTAGGAGTATGGTCTTTAATTATTATCCCAGGGAATCCTCCTTCATTTACGTTTGCTGCAATTATAAGTGTTTTTATTTTAGGTGGGTCTCTATTAATTTTTATTCCTGGCTCAAAAGAATCAGAAGAGATAAAAGAGCGTTTTATCGTAGGTTACGAGCATGCAGAAAGAATTTCTTTCTTTAAAACAATGAAAATAGCGATTAAACAAAAAAATTTTATGCTGGTTATTCTTGCATATGTTTTTTTTATGATAGCAATGGGATTAATCAGCATGAATTCGGTCAATTTTGTGGATGATGTTCTTCGAGTCCCTCAAGTAGTAAGAACTTTTGAATCATTAATAATGCTTATATCTTCTCTCTTAACAATTCCCATATGGTTTATTGTGGCTAAAAAAATTGAGCATTCAGCTTTATTTTCATTGGGTTTATTATTCTTTGGTTTTGTAATGTTAGGCAATTTTTTTATTGTGAATATTCTCCAGTTATTTGTAATAGCGTTTTTAAGAGGAATTGCAATTGCAATGTTTTTGATTATGTTATCCCCTCTGTTCGCTGATGTTTATGATGAGATTGCCTTAAAAATCCAAAAGCACCACCAAGCAACATTGTTGGGAATTAGGAATTTTTTTACTAAAATCTCAGTTACAATTCAGAGCTTTATTGTTGCGATTATCCATATAGTCACACTTTATAACCCCGATAGTCCAAGTGAGAATGGAATATTTGGTCTTCGTCTGATTCAAGGTATTTTACCCTTTATCTTTTGTATCGTAGGAGCTTTAGTTTTTTATAAGTGGTATGATTTGAAGGGAAAGAAAAAGCAAGAAATCATGCAAAAATTGCATGAAATGGGTTTATAAGATTAAAATTTCAACTAGATAATATCCTTCTTAGATATTCTAAAAAACTAAAAAAATCGAACAATAAAATCAGCTAGGAAAAAATATATTTAATGGGATAGGTATTAGAATTATTATAAATGAAATTAGAAAAAATAAAGAATGCATTTAAGGAAATTCTGTCTAAAGAAAAGAAGATAATAGCCACTTACCTTTATGGATCTGCTTCATACAGTGAAAGTTACAAAGATATAGATATCGGGCTCTTAATTCTTGAAGGATCCAAGCCTAATTATATGTATGAAGTTAAATTAGCGGGAAAGTTAGAAAAAATATTCAAAGACTCAATCGGTATCTATAAATCTATTGATGTTCGAATTTTAAACGGAAAGCCATTAAGATTCCTTTATTCAGTGCTTAAAAATTCAAAATTAGTATACTCGGTAGATGATTTCAAAAGAGTCCAGTTTGAATCAAGGATTATGAAAGAATATTTAGATTTTAAACCTCATTCTGAATTATATGAAACAATGAGAAGATATAGATATGCAAATAGATAAGGATTTAATCCAAGATAAAATTGATATTATTGAAAAGAATTTAAAATTTTTAGATGAATATAAAAGCGTAGAAATAGAAAAATTTTTGAGCAATTATAAGGACGTTCAAGCTGTAAAGTACTCCCTGTTTGAAATAATTGAATCATGTATTGATATTGCTTCACATATTATTTCTGTAAAAGGATTTGAAAGGGCGGAAAGTTACGCTGAAATGTTTGAAATTCTTAAAAATAATAATATTATTGAATCTGAATTGAGTAGAAAGTTATCTGACATGGCTAGGTTTAGAAATATTCTTGTTCACAGCTATGCAAAAGTAGACAATTCCAAGGTTCTTACATATGTAAAAGAAGAATTAATTGATGTAAAAAACTTTATCAAAGAATTATTAGAAATAACTAAAAATTTAGATAAAATATTATAATATTCCTTTAATGAAAATTCTACTTACAGAAATATTTCTTGTGAATAATCCTTAATTTTCCAGTCCTTTTATTTTAAGAGGTGGTCTCGGGGCTGTCCTACGGTATTTAACAGCTGGGTAACCCAATGTAAAAGTTCCAAGCACCATTCCTTTTATACCCAAAACATTTAAAATTTCCTTGTTCATAGGAACAGCTCCTTGGACCAATCCAATCCAGCAAGTTCCAAGCCCAAGACTTTCAGCTTCTAACATTCCATAAGTTAAAGCAATTCCTGCATCATTTGCTCGTAATCCAACCATAACAGAACTTTTTTCAACAATCCTATAATAAAGCACAATCAAATGTGGTGCGTTATAGAAAATACCCCTTCCAGTAGATTCAAAATATTTGATTGCTTGCTCTCCTGATTGAAATCCCATATAAGCATAATTTGCTTTAACAACTTCATTGTTTAATGCTTTAATTCTTTCAGGATCAGATAAAATTACATAGCGCCACTTTCGAGCATTAGAAGCACTTGGAGCATATCTCATAGCTTCAAAAACTTTTTCTAGTAATTCTTTTGGAACCTTTTTATTTTTATAACGTCTAATTGATCGTTTAGCACGAAGAAGTCTAAGCAATTTTTCACTCTCTACAATAGTTTCAGGTGTATCAATTCCGGGGTAAGTCTCCACATCATCTAGATCTTTTGTTAATATAGCATCTTCAGGACAGATTGCTATACAATGACCACATATATTACATGCATTTAATCGTTCATTGAAAACTACCTCTCCATTATTATCAACATAAAAATAAACACGACCACATTCTTGGATACATTGTTTACAATTTGAGCATTTTTCTTTATTTATACCTATAACTGACATGATTGTTAAATTTAGAATGATTAGTTTATACGTTTTTTAGGTAAATTAATAGTAATTAATAAAAAATGGGTTGATATTTCCATTAGAAAATATTTATAAACTATAAAAAAAGCCTTTTTAATCTTATATTCCCGAGAATAATATAATCTTAAATTTAAACTTAGTTCACTTACTTTAATCAGAAATATTAATTCTTACAGTGTGAAATATGGGTGAAAAAAAGATATGAATGGTATTTCAATAGTTCTCTGTGGTGCTGCAGGTCAAGGGATCCAAACTGTTGAAGCATTATTAACAAAAACATTAAAAAAAACCGGTTATCATGTATTCGCAACAAGAGAGTACATGTCAAGAGTTAGAGGAGGTGTTAATTCTACAGCTATCCGAGTATCTTCTAAACCAGTTCGTGCTTATCTTGATCAAATTGATTTACTAGTTCCGCTAAACGAGGAGGCTTTACCTTATTTGAAAGAAAGGATATCTTCCAAGACCTTAATCATTGGTGAAAAACATTTTATTGAGACTATCCCTGATATTGAAACTAACACTGTAGAAATCCCTTTTACTGAGCTCTCAAATACAGTTGGCGGAAAGATTTACGCCAATATCATAGCATTAGGTGTAATTCTATGTATGTTGAAAGCTGAAAGAACTATTCTTTATGAGTTGCTAAAAGAAAATTTCAAAACAAAAGGACAAGAAATTATAAATAATAACATTAAAGCCGCAGATAAGGGTTATGATGTAATTAAAGACTTAATAAATTCCAACCAAATTAATCAAAAATTTGAAATAAAGAAAAATCCTGAGTTAATAGATGATTATATACTAGATGGGACTCAAGCCATTGCATTAGGAGCCATTGCTGGAGGGTGTAATTTTGCTTGTTTTTATCCTATGGCACCTTCTACGGGCATTGGTACATTTTTGGCTCAACATGCTCTTGAATTTGGGATGATTGTAGATCAAACTGAGGATGAGATAAGCGCTATAAATAAAACCCTAGGTGCATCTTATGCAGGTGCTCGATCATTTGTATCTACATCTGGTGGAGGTTTTTCCCTTATGACAGAGGGAGTGAGTCTTGCGGGCATGACTGAATTACCAATAGTAATTGTTGTAGGTCAACGACCAGGTCCTGCGACAGGAATGCCAACAAGAACATGCCAAGAGGATATTGAACTTGTCTTACATGCTGGTGCAGGCTGGTTTCCAAGAATAATTTTTTCCCCCGGGACTATCGAAGACGCATTTAAATTGACTCAAAATGCGTTTAACCTTACTCAAAAATTTCATGTGCCTGTATTTATTCTTACTGATCAATATCTGGTAGATTCATACTATAATATTCACTCATTAGATCTTGATTCCTTAGAAATTCTAAAAAATATTATAAAAACTGATGAAAACTATGAAAGATATCGTTTTACAAATACTGGTATTTCTCCTCGCGGTATCCCTGGATATGGTGAGGGGTTAGTTGATGCGGACAGTCATACTCACGATGAATATGGAATAATTACAGAAGATCCAGCTTTAAGAAATAAAACTGTCAGCAAGCGGTTCAAAAAGTTGGAACTGATTAAAAAGGAGACAATTCCACCAGAATTTTATGGAAATGAAGATTTTAAATATTTGATAGTCAGTTGGGGGAGTAATTATTATTTAATCAAGGAAGCTTTAGAAAGATTAAATAGAGATGACATTAGTTTTTTATTTTTTAAGCAAATATACCCTGTTCATGAAATTGTGCGTGATTATCTTATCAAAGCAGAAATTAAAATTTCGATCGAACAAAATCCTACAGGACAGTTCGCAAAACTTTTAGAGAATGAAACACATATTAATATGAATCATAGGATTTTAAAATACAGTGGATACGTGTTTTCTGTAGAAGAAATTGTTGATAGATTAAAAAAAATAATTGATGGTGATTAAGATTTCAAAAACTGAATTTGATTTAGATACTGAAATTCACTGGTGTCCCGGATGTGGGAATTTTAGTGCTATGAAAGTAATGAAAGAAACTCTGACAGAATTAGGTATTAAACCTAAAGATCTTGTATTAGTATCAGGGATCGGTCAGGCAGGAAAATTTCCTCATTTTATGAAATCGCAAAGTTTCAATGGACTCCATGGAAGGTATTTATCAGTGGCACTTGGGATAAAAGCAGCTAATCCGGAACTCCATGTTATTGCCGTTAGTGGCGATGGATGCACGCTTAGTGAAGGGGGTAATCATTTTTTACACACCATTCGATATAATCCTGATATTGTAAATCTTGTGCATAACAATATGATCTTTGGCTTAACAAAAGGTCAAGCATCTCCAACCAGTCAATTAGGATTTAAGACAAAAGTTCAAGTATTTGGAGTTATAAATGAGCCCTTTAATGCGGTTGCAGTTGCGATTGCTTTAAATGCGTCATTTGTGGCCAGGTCTTTTGTTGGAGATATAGAAAAAACAAAAGAGATTTTGATAAAAGCAATAAGTCATAAAGGTTATGCATTAATAGACTTACTTTGCCCATGCGTGACTTTTAATAGAGTAAATACATTCCAGTGGTACAAATCTAATAGTTATTACATAGATGATTCACATAATCCTTATAATCAAGAATCTGCTATGAAGTTAGCCTTGGATACAAAAAGATTTGCGTTGGGTGTACTTTATATTAATCCTAACCGTAAATCCTATGAAGAAAATGTTCGCATTTATGATAATGATAAGAGACCTTTATACCAGAGAGATTTAGATAAAGATAAATTTAATGATTTATTAAATGCTTTTCGATAATTAGTATTCTTTTATGTTCTGGATTATTTTTTCTTAATAACTTTTGCCTTATTTAAAATATCATCATATAAAGATTTCTCTATCCATAAACCAATCTCAATCATTCTATTTAGCAATTCTTCAAATTCTTTATAATTTTTGATTATATTACTTTCTAATGCATCTAAAAGAACCTCAGTACTCCATTTAGTTTTAATTCCTTTAGATTCTGTTACTTTTCTAGCTTCACTATCATTAATAAGAAGAATATCTGCTTTTAACTCTAAACTCAATGCAATGGCGTATGCCTCACCACGTCCCAAGTTTTTAGAGAGATTCAAAGCAATCTCACGGTAGAGATATGATTCCGGATCTTTTACAACTAACCATCCTTCATCTTTTGCTTTCATTTCATTTTCAATATCCGAAGGAACTTCTCCTTTTGGTTTAGAAAGTGGAAGTATCAATTCTTCCCAGACGGCAAAGGGAATGAAAATTGTAGAATATAGATCTCTTAATAAGGTTAATTTTGAGAGCTTTGCGAAAAAAACAATAGGAGATGTATCAGAAATTACGATTATTTCAACATAAGTTAAACATGTATCGGAATTCTAGCATTTGCACGAATATCATCAAATTCTCGATAGCTTAAGCGTGCAATTTCAGATGCTTTACCAATCGAGATCTCTCCACGCATATATAACTCTAGAACATCTTGAACTGCATCAGAAAGTGTTTTTATGTATTCCCAGTCTATAGGTTTGAGTAAATTTTCTTGATCAAACCAATACTGTTTTGAATCGCTTCTTTGAACCATAATTATTTTCCCCTTTTCTTATTTAATCATATATAAGAAATTTAATTATTAATGTATATACATAACAGTAAATTTATGATTTATAAAAAAATTCCTTTTTTTTTACGGGAAATCGAGTCATTACTGACTTTTAAAGGAAATCGTCTCTTATCATTATGTTTATTTAAATATCTATCTTCAATCATTCTAAGCAAGTTCTCGAAAATCTGTTCTGGAGTTCTGCCCCTTTCAATTAGTCGTTGAAACTCCTCTACTTCTTTATATGCTCGTTCGATATCTGCAAGAGTAATATGAACATTTATATCTTATTAGTAAAATGTTTTTATTCAATACAATAAAATATGATATTTAATGAAAACCGAAGAATTTGACGTTTTAGTTGTTGGAGCGGGACTTAGCGGCTTAAGGGCAGCATTAGAATTATCAACTAAATGGAATATTGCGGTTATTAGTAAAGTTTTTCCTGTTCGCAGCCATTCCGGAGCTGCGCAAGGAGGGATCAATGCCGCCCTAGGTAATCTAGAAGAAGGGAAAGACGACACTCCCAAAGAACATGCATTTGACACAGTAAAAGGCTCTGATTATCTTGCAGATCAGGATGTTGTATTGTTCATGTGTGAAGAAGCACCTAAGATTGTTGTCGAATTTGAGAGTATGGGTGCTCCTTTTTCAAGATTAGAATCTGGTTTAATAGCACAACGTCCTTTCGGTGGTGCTGGATTTCCTCGTACTTGTTATGCTGGTGATAGAACGGGTCATGCGTTACTTCATACTCTCAATGAACAATCTGTTCGAAATGGTGTGACTTTCTTTGATGAATATTTTTTAGTAGATCTTTATAAAACAGATGGTAGGATTGCAGGATTGATTACCCTTGATATTAAAAAAGGTGAACTTGTTTCATTTCGCGCACCATATATTATTTTAGCTACAGGGGGTTTTGGTCGTATTTTTAAACGCTCAACTAATGCTGTTATTAATACTGGTGATGGAGTGGGGGCAGCTTTTAGAATTGGTGTCCCAATGCAGGATGTAGAATTTGTTCAATTTCACCCAACTACGCTATTCGGTACCAATATACTCATTACTGAGGGTGCTCGAGGTGAAGGGGGGTATTTATTTAATTCTAAAGGTGAACGTTTTATGGAAAAAACTGCCCCAAAAGCTATGGAGCTAGCTCCACGTGATATCGTGGCCAGATCAATAGAGACAGAAGTTCTTGAGGGAAGAGGATTTAAGAATGCTTATGTCCATTTAGATCTCACTCATCTAGGTGCTAACCGGATTAAAGAAAGATTACCAGGCATTAGAGATATAAGTATATATTTTGCAGGTGTTGACCCAATAGAAGTCCCAATTCCAGTTCAAGCAGGACAACATTATTCAATGGGGGGAATTGCTACAAGGTTTAATGGAGATTATGGAGAAACAGACGTATCCGGACTTTATACAATTGGTGAATGCTCTTGTTTATCAGTTCATGGTGCTAATAGATTAGGAGGCAATTCTTTATTAGAGACTGCTGTATTTGGCAGATATTTGGGAAGAAAATTGCTTAATAAAGGATTACCTAAGAAATCATCTTTAAGTGATATTAAAGCAGTTGAGGCTGCCACTTTAGACAAAATCGAGAACTTATTTAAGAATTGGAACGAGAATTCAGGGAAAAAACCGGTAAAAATTAGAGATGAGATGGGAGAAACCCTGAATTTGAATGTAGGTGTCTATAGAAATAAAGAGGATCTTGAAAAAGCATGTAATTTACTTCCGAGATTACAAAAAGACTTCTTAAAAACACAAGTGTCTACTGAAGATCGAAGATTTAATTATGGATTAATACGCACTTTAGAGCTTCGAAGTATGTTAGATATTGCAGAAGCAACCGCGCTGACATCTTTATGGAGAAATGAGAGTAGAGGTGCTCATTTCCGAACAGATTATCCTACTCGCAATGATGATGATTTTCTTAAGCATTCAATGGTTTATCGAGGAATAGGTGGTTTAGAGATTAAAACCAAATCAGTTAAATTAGGAATATTTGAAGTGAAAGAGAGGAAATACTAATGGAAAAAAAAAATAAATTTCTGGTTTATAGGAATTCTGGAGACGGAAATAATCATTATGAACGATTTGAAGTTCCAGTTTTAGAAGGAGCAAGTATATTAGATGCACTTTTCTATATACAAGATTATTATGATTCAACTTTTGCATTTCGTTATGCTTGTCGAGGAGCCATATGTGGTTCGTGTGGAATGATTATTGATAAAATCCCTTTATTAGCTTGCAGGACACAAATTTCAACAGTAAAATCGAGTAAAAAGCCTACTAATTTACCAGAATTTAAATTTGGTGATCAATCAGAATGGGATCCTGAAAATGAAATTTTAATTGAACCGTTACCTAATATGACAGTTTTAAAAGATTTGGTTGTTGACATGGCGCCTTTCTGGAATTTTTATAAGGAAGTCGAACCATTTTTCACAAGAGATTGGAATGATAAAGCTCCAGAATCTTCACAATCTCCAAAACAGATGAAAATTATTGAAAGACTAGTATATTGTATTTTATGTGGGTTATGTTGGGCTTGTCCAGTTAGTAAGAACAAGGTCAATTACCTTGGACCAGCACAGCTAGCTAAAGCTGATAGATTCATAAGAGATTCTAGGCTAACAAGTAAAAAAGGGGAATTAATTTTATCCAGAGTCTTACGAGATAATGGAGTCCCAGCATGTGAGAAGTTTTTTGTCTGTAATAGAGTTTGTCCGAAAGGTGTTATGCCTGGAACTGCCATAAAAGACATCAGAGATAATTATAGCAGCGATTAATTATCATGCTTATTATTGAATAAGCTTATTTTCCTTTCTGGAATATTACTGAATAATAATTTCTCTTTCAATCACAAATAATAAGTAAATCAATGATTATATAACTTGATTTTGTTAAAGAGAAATTTTTTTAAGAAATCGATTTAAGATCATACAGGAGGAATTGAAAATGAAAATTCTTGAAATCGATGAAAATACTGAAGATACGTTCTTTCGGTGCTTGCACGATGAAAAACCACAAAATCCCGAGATTACCAGAATCCGGAAGGAATGGTATGCAAAAATGAAAACCAAAGGGCTACGGGCTAAAGTTATAATTGATGACAACGAAACTGTTGTAGGTTTATGCCAATATCTACCAATTGAACATTCTCCATTTGAGGGAAAAGCATTAATGGCAATCTTATGTATGTGGATTCATGGTTATGAACATCTCGTCGGTAACCAGCAAAGCAAGGGATATGGTCGTTTATTTTTAGAATATGTGGAAAGAGATGCCCGAGAATCCGGTTATAAGGGCGTTGCAGTTTGGGGTAAAGATTTTCCGCATTGGAATCCTGTTTCTTTTTATGAGCACATGGGATATATACGTACTGATAAAAATGGATACGATGTGCTTGTGTGGAAAAATTGGGACGATTCAGCAGATGCCCCAAAAATTCGGCGTATCCCAATTCCAAAACCAGAAGAGGGCAAGGTTAAGCTAACTGCTTACTTGTGCGGATGGTGTGGCGATGAAATTGATAGTGCATTAAATGCTCAAAAAGTAGCGAAAGAGATGGAAGAAATTGCGTGTTGCTCAATCATTGATATATCCTCAACTCCTAAGATTGGGGATCTATTATATTTTGATGATAAACCTTACAGACCAGATGGACCTCCTACGGAATCATTTGATGAGTTTAAATCAGACATTATTGAATTTCATAAAAAAAAGAATAAGTGAGACTAATCCATTCTGCTTCCGAAGGATAATTTGATTCTGCAAAAGAGTAAATTTTTTTAGGTATCGATTCAATTAAAAAAAAGGTGATCAAATTTGACAATTAAAACAAATATTACCGAGATGTTTGGAACCAAGGTTCCAATCGTAAATGCACCTATGGGACCTTTTAGAACTACAGAATTAGCCACAGCAGTTGCAAACGCAGGTGGGCTTGGTACGATATCCTTTTCAACGGTATCTATGGATGGTTATGAAAAAAATAACTTAGTAGCCCTGAAGAAAAATCTCGATTATGTTGTAGAGCATACTACTGGAATTTTTGGATTTAACATTATAACTTCGAGGAATGTAGTAGGTTGTGACACGATTATAAGTGGAGCTGCAAAACATATTATGGCTAATCCTAAATTGAGAGAACAGTGTTTATATGCTCTTTCTAGTGCGGGTTCCTCAGCAAAATTTCCCCAAAATAAGGATTTTCAAAAACTAAGGGAACAAACAGAGATTAAACACTTTCATGTTGCTCCTGCACTTTGGTTAGCTGATAAATGTGTCGCATCGGGGTGTGATGGTCTCGTGGTAACAGGATTCGAAGGCGGAGGGCACCAATCTTATGAAAAAGTTGGAGGTATGGTATTATTGCAACAAATGCAGCAAAAACATCCTGATATCCCAAAAATTGCATGTGGTGGATATGCAACTGGAGCAGGGTTGGCCGCGGCTTTATCTCTTGGTGCGGGAGCAATTGCTATGGGATCAAGATTTATAGCCTCCAAAGATAGCGAATTTCATGAAAATTACAAAAATATTATACCAGCTGCTAAATCTCAAGATACTGTCATAAAAACAGGGGTGCTTGGAACCATTAGATATTGGAAAAACAAATTTTCTTTATCAAAGGGATTAGTAACAACTAAAGAAGAAAAAATGGCAGAAGAAAAGGCTCTGGAAGACCACCGAGCCGCAATTACAAAGGAAAAACTAGATGAAGAATTAAGGAAAGATGCAAAGGCAGCCTTTGCAGCTTATCGAGGAGATATGGAGAATGGTGGCGTTTTGATCGGACAAAGCATAGGAATTATAAACAAAGTTGAATCGGTCCCCGATATTATAGAAACTATAATTAAAGATGCAGAAAAATCATTAAAAACGGCTATAAAGTATGTACAATAACTCCTTTTCTATTATTTAATCCTTAATTTTTTTATCTTTTTTTTTGAGATAATTAACAATAGTTATACGAAGATTAACTTACTCAAATTTTTTAAAATAGATTTCATTAAAATCATCTATATGAAAAAGAACAATTTCAAATGTACAATATGTGGTTATAAGGTAAGCTATAACATAAAAATAGAGAGTTACGCATGTTCTAATTGTAATACTGAATATGATAAAAACATATTTACATTCTCAAAGAAGCGAAAATTCGGAAATCATTTTAAAAAATATGGTTTTTTATTGGCAATTATTAGTTCTATATACCTTCTTTATCTAGTTTATAGGATATTAATATATTAGGATTATTTTTTTTTTGTGTTATTACTCTTTGTCTTTTTTGCTCAGTAAATTCTTGGGCAATAAGCATTAGTAGCATGAAGAAAATACCTGCTTGTGTTCGGTCTCCTTCGATGTTAAACTTTTCAGCATTTACTTGTTTTCTTCCACAAATTACCCCTGTAAATGTATCTACATCGCTAATTATTATTGTATCCGGTGAATCAGAATTTCCATATTTTATGGCTAATTTGGGGTGTTCTGAGAAAGGTCCTTCAGTTTTTAAGTAGAAATCTATGTCATCTATCAACTTAATTTGAACTATTTTTTCCCATCCAAAAAGCTCTTCTTCGGCATATTCAGATTTATCAGTAAGATATTTTAGTACTTCAAGAAAGGTTCGTAAATTGGCCCCGTAGAGCTTTCCAGTTTTGATTTGCTTAAACATCTTCAATGCTGTACCGTCATTCAATTTTGCTTTACACCCCTAGGACTAATTTGTATTTGAGTTCGACTTTCTGTTTTTAATTTTAACCATATAACTAATCTATTTTCATTGAGTTCATGCTCTACTCCATATCGAAAATCCTTACCGCGGAGAATTTTTTCACCGTTGACTTTAAGAATGATGTCAGTATCAAAGTTACGGATAATAAGAGCGAGATTCAATATAGGCTTTTCTTCACTAGCATTGACCGCGAAGTCAAGAGAATTTTTTGATTTAGGTTCCTTACATGTGAAGTAATATGCTCTCTCGTGTGGTACATAATTACCCCCATCAAAAGCATCATTTTTCAACTCGATCTCAGGTGCTTTTAACCAAGATTTAGCCAAGATTACTAATCCTTCTTTATTATTCTTATCCCAAACACCATGAAGCATAATCCTTCTTCTTAATTCCGGACCTATTTCATAATCTGCCCATTCTGCCATTGAAGAAACATTTGTATGTGCTGGACGGTCAGACACTGAAGTAAACCTTCCATCTGTAGGAATATTAGCTACAGGCCAAGAATTCCACCAAGGAAAATGTGATCCACTTTTTACAAAATATGCATAAGGCATGAAGTGTGGATTTCGACGTTTTTTTCCGTTAAATTCTTTTCCAGCAACAATACACGGACCATCTGGAACAATTAAATAAGGAACAGTATCTGATTTTATATTAATAATTTCAATATTTTTATTTTTAGGACCAAGGAAAAACTTGGGAGATGCGATTTCCCAACTATAAGTATATGATTCACCTTTCATGTTGAAAAACGTAACTGCTTCTAATTCATAGACATCTTCTGGACACATTCCTTCACCTATGATAACGATTGACTCTTGAAATTCATGTGGCTCCATTGGTTGAGAACTATGTAACGTGATATCTCGAATCCCAACTCCATCAGGATAAATGACATAATATTCATCAGACCAATCTCCCCATTTTGTGAGTGGATCTACTCTTGCCTGTCTATAATTAGTATCTATAAGAGCATAACGCCAGTGAACTATAACACGGGCATCATTCGATTCTATAATCCTAACGTGAGAGGTTTTGCACTGTTTATCAGACATTGGTTCAGCACATCCGTTGATATCGGGATCAAACTTATCTGCCCACGTTTCATTAAATTCGTTCGTATACCAGATGTCATTACCTGTTACCCAGGCAGAAATGTAATTTAAACCTCTCCAGAAAACATATTTAATGGGCATATTATCAAAGAGAACAACTATATCCGAGTGATCCTTCACTCTCCAAAGACGATCCCATTCTTTATAGTATTTAAGTGTTGTGTAATATGCACCAAATCGGTTTGAAGCTTTAGGAAGTGTTGGAAGTCCACGTTTTTCCAAGGGAGGTTCTCCTAGATTTTTAATACTTGTGAAAATTTCTTGAATTTGTTCAGTTGAAATTGCCTTTTCAAAAAATTTTAGTTCGTCAATAATTCCATCAAGATAAATCGGACAAGGAAAGTGACCACCATTATTAACCCCATTTGTGGGTCGAACGTCCTTGGCAGCCTTTCCTATATTAATCAAATCATTTGGAAGACTTACATCTCCTATGTCTTCTTTTATTTCTAAGGAATCCTTTAATTCACCGTTTATATAGAGATATATCCCTCGAGTACTATCAAATACGCTTGTAACATTCATCCACATGAAGAGTGGGGTTTTTTCTTCAGTTTCTACTTTAAATACTTTCCCATTAATTATTAATTTAAACCTGATTCTTCCGTTAGCAGTCACTCCCAGAAAGAATCCATTTTTTTCATCATAATTTTCGATGATAGGTCCCTCATTCCAAGTATAAGCACCATTAGCTATCCAAGCACTAATAGAAAATTGGTTCAGAGACTCGGGAAGCCTTTTTTTGGGAATCATAAGATGTGTTGTATACCCATCAAATCGTAATGCATTCCCTTTGATTCCATTCAAAAGATCGATGTAACCAAAGATCTGATCTTTTTCATGTGAAATCGAATCCAAAATAAAGTCATCATCAATTGTTTCATCAAAATTCCAGTGAGCAATTAAATTTTCTTGCATTATTTCTGAAACCTACTTTAATTAGAATCTATAAAAATTCAACTTTTAATTTTTTCTTAGAGTAATAATACTAAAAATATTAAGATTATTTTGTCTTTTTATATTTTAATCTTTAAAGTTTCATAAAAGATAAAGAAAACTGGCAAAAAATGAGTTTTAAAGAAAAATATAAACCGACGTGGAATTCTCTAAAAAAGCATAGAACTCCAGAATGGCTTGATGATGCTAAGTTTGGAATTTATTACCATTGGGGAGTTTATTCTGTGCCTGCTTGTGGTCCTAATGTAAGTTGGTACCCATTTAATATGTATAGAAAGGGAACAAGGCAATATGAATTCCATGTACAGCATTATGGGGATCCGATTGAATTTGGTTATAAAGATCTTATCCCGCTATTCAAGGCAGAAAAGTTTAATCCTGAAGAATGGGCCAAGTTATTTAAAAACGCAGGTGCTAAGTTTGCTGGACCTGTCGCAATCCATCATGATTCTTTTGCTATGTGGGATAGTAAAGTAACTAAGTGGAATGCTGCTAAAATGGGACCAAAACGGGATACAGTTGGTGAAATGGAAAAAGCTATTAGAAAACAAGGTCTAAAATTTATGGTCGCTTTTCATCATGGCGCGAACTGGTATTTTTTTCCTCAATCAAATCCTGAATTTGATACAGCAAATCCAGAATTTGCAGGTTTGTATGGCGTTAGATATCACGGGAAGTATAAACGATATCAGATCTGGCCAAATAAAGAGTTTCTTGATTGGTGGAGAGCCATCGTAATTGAAGTGATTGATAAATATAAACCGGATCTCATATGGTGGGATTTTGGACTTGGAAGAATTCAAGAAAAGTATAAAAAAGAAGTGTTAGCATATTATTTTAATATTGCTGAAGAATGGGGTAAGGAAGTTGAGATTCTTTATAAGATGAACAATCTCCCCCCTGGTATTGGCGTTGTTGATTATGAGGTAGGAAGAGCAAATAGACTTACTTATTATAAATGGATTACAGATACTTCAGTAGACATTAATGCAGGATCGACAGCTTGGGGTTATGCTAGAGAAGCTGGAGTAAAATCACCTCGTATCTTAGTGCATAATTTTATTGATAGAGTAGCAAAGCATGGATATTTAGTTATTAATATTGGTCCAAAATCTGATGGTACGATTCCCGAACTCCATCAAGATGCACTTAGGGAAATGGGTAAATGGTTAGAACTTAATGGGGAAGCTATTTATGGAAGTACTCCTTGGTCTATAGCTGAAGAAGGTCCAACGAAGTTAAAAGGGGGTGGTATGTTTTCTGAAAGTGGTGATAGACCTTATACTCCAGAAGATATCAGATTTACCGTAAAGGACAACTGCCTTTATGCAATAGTGTTAGGATGGCCTATAAGACCAAAACTGACCATTAAAACTATTAGAACATCCTGGATCAATGTTAAAGAATCAGACAATCGGAACTCATTCCATTTGATCTCGGAAGAGGATATTAAATCAATTAAGATGTTGGGGGTAGAAATGGATCTAAACTGGTCTGTAGATGATGATGGTCTTTATATAGAAATCCCTGATAAAAAGCCATGTGACTATGCTGTAACTTTTAAAATCAGCTGGAATTAGAAAGCTTTCAAAAAAAAATTAGCTAGAGTTAAACTTTATAACGATCTTTTTATTTTTTGAATTTTTTCCTCATTAACTTCGCATAATAAATATATTTTTATTATAATGATTCTCGAATAAATTTTCTTATGTCTCTGTAGCCAATAAGATGAATATCTAATGATTCTACATAATTTTTCAAATTTAGATTTGTAAAGACTTCATAATCTTGATTACGTTCAACGGGTGTATGTTTTATATCTTTAAGTTCTGGGCTCAATTTGGCAGGATGGAAGAGGAGATGAGTAAGTCCTGGTTTTAATGAATTAATCATATCACAATAAAATTTAATTTTATCATCTTCTAGTTCCAAGGAACCGAATCTTAGGTGATCAATGAACGGATAATTATTTATTTCAATATCATTCATAATTATAAATTTATTCAGCTGTTTTTTTGGAACGTGGGGAAAAAATGCAGGAATTCTGTATTCTTTTGATAAATTTAAATAATTTTGAATATACTTTGGAAAAAGCACAGTCCCCATATGGCTGTCAATATGGGTGATATCTATTCCATTGTTTATTGCAATATCAATTTGAGCTCTCATCTCAAGTTCAGCTGTGTGAGGTTTTATTTTGGCTATAGCTTCCTGAGAAGTTTTCCATAAATAACCTTCAGTGTCAAATAATCCTGAATCTTGATCGTTTGTGCTCAAAGGTCGCCAACGATATGTATCATATTCGCTTGTTAATGTTAAATGAACACCCAAATCATAATCTTTATTTGCTTAAAAATTTTGGCGACTTCCATTAACCAGCTAGATACTGATATTATTGAACCACATTTGGCAACACCAAAATCTAAACATTCAAAAGAAGCAACGTTCGCAGAATGAGAAGATGCTATATCGTCTATATGAGTTATTACAACTTTATCATCCGCTTCGTAACCCATTTTCTCGATAATTGAAGATTTCATTTTATTTCCTCAATAAAAAAATCACATAATAATTATTTCTATTCTACTTTCTTAGTTGAAGCAGCCATTTTGTCAGGATCTGTCATTACTTCAACTATAGAAGGTTTGCCCGAATTTAAAGCTTCTTGTAAAGCATCATCTAATTGCTCGGGAGATTCAACCCTTACACCAAAACCTCCGCTTGATGTAGCAAACTCAGCAAAGTTAGGATTAGGAAACTCAACACCAAATACGGGATAACCGTCTCTTATTAGTTCCTTCTTAATATTTTTCAAAACACAATCATGAAAGATAATAGCGACTATGTTCAATTTCTCTCGTACTGCTGTAGTAAAATCTGCCATCAACATAGCAAAACCACCGTCGCTAGCAAGACATATAACCTGCTTTTCAGGAAACTCTAGCTTAGCTGCGATAGAAGCTGGTAAAGCAAATCCCATACTTGCCATATTTGCATTTAAATAAGTTTTATGCCCTTCACAGATAAATTTTTTGTAGAAATGATAGGTATGATCTCCCACATCCACACATATTATTGCATCCTTTTCTAAAGTTCTCCTCATAGATTGAATAACATAACCAGGGTTGATAGGAACTGATAAATCTTTTGCTTCTATTTCTAGTTCAGCCATATGTTCTTGTTTCATTTTAAAAACATGAGATAAAAAATCATTATCTTCTTGTTTACCTTCCACTAAAGGTATTAACTTTTGAAGAACAAGTCGACCATCACCTACTAACCCAATATCAACATCAAAAGTCTTACCTATTCGAGTTGTATCATTATCTATTTGTATTATTTTTACGTTTGGAGGCACGAGATTTGCTTGCCTAAAACCTGAGCCAATTATTATTATTAAATCACACCCTCGAATAGCCATCGCTGAATATTTTGTTCCTATTGAACCTAATACCCCCACTGCATATTTATGTGTTTCATGAACAATACCTTTAACTCGTGATGTTGTGGCAATTGGAGCTTTCAATCGCTCTGAGAGTTCGATCAGTAGTTCTCCAGCATACCTTGATCCCCAACCCCCGAATACTACTGGTCTAGTGCACTTATTGATAAGATCTGCTGCTTTTTGTAGTTCTTCATTAGTTGATGTAACCTCACTTTTAAACAATCGTTTCTCTGGACGGATTATATTATCATCTAATTTTTCAACAAGAACATCTGTGGGACAACTTAAAACAGCTACTCCTGGTTTCTTAAGAGCATATTTTGCGGCCATCATTGTAAGTTTAATTGCCTGACTCGATCTTGCAATCGTTTCAGCGTATTCTGCAAAAGGTTGAAATAATGTAATTTGGTCTATTTCCTGGAATGCTTCACTACCTAAGTAAACTTCAGGAATTTGACCTACAAGTGCCAAAACGGGGCTTCTATCAGTTGCAGAGTCCATTAATCCTGTAATTAAGTTAGTAGCTCCAGGTCCTGCAATCGACATACAAACGCCTAACTTACCGGTAATTTTTCCGTGAGCAGAAGCTATGAAAGCAGCTGTTTCTTCATGCCTAGTTAAAATAAAATCAATCTTATCGTTTTCACGAATTGCATTGACTAAAGGGAGATTAGAATCTCCAGGAATTCCAAAAACATGCTTAACTCCAAAAGCAACCAATTGTTCAATAATTTTTTCTGCAACATTAGTAGCTATGGTATTATCACCTTTACTAACTCCTTCTGTAATAAAAGCACTTTTTGGGGCACCACACACAGGACATGTCCAAGAGTCAGATAATGCAGAAAAATTTCCCCCCTCTTTACCCTCATCATAAATGAAATTACAAACCGAGCATCTAAATCTTACCAAAATCTTCACCAAATTATAAAGAGTACGATATTCATTTAAATTTATCTACCAAAATGATAAGAAATAAAGTTTAGGCATATAAACTATAAATTTTATTTCTCTATATTACTTATTCTCTACCTGGGTATTCTACATTCTTAAAAGGCCATTTTGTACTGATCCAATCTTTTACAGTATTGAATAAAATCTTGTCCAACCCTTTATCGTATTCGCTCTGACGTACCCACATAACTACGACGGCATCTGAACCTTTAGTTTTGTGAGGGTTGATATAAAGGCAGCCAAGAACCTTTGTTTCATCCAATGATACAACTGTATAGGCAAATGCTTTCCGATCAATGAATTCTTGTTGGTGCCTTTTTAGATCGGTGAGATTTTCTTCGAGGGTGAATCCTACTCTAGGCCAGGGACCACCAAACATCGCATGGAGGAGTTTTCGGCTCTCAATGACTGCTTCATAATCTTTTTCGAGATCATCTGCTGACAGCATCCGAAAACGGAAACTGTCTGTCTCATGTACATCTGGGATCTCGAAATTGTCAGGCACAAATTGGTTTGTGGGCATTTTTTTACCTTTTTAATCATCTTTGGAATGGAAAGTTTGACCAATAACGGATAAAGATAATTCTGTATTAAAGTTATATTCAGATGGAATAAAAAATAAATTTTAGTGATATAATCCAACAACTAATGGATCCTCATTGTTTCCCCTAATAGCTCGAAACTCTCTTGAACAAAATTTATCCCATCATCACTATATCCTGGCTGACATCCTCCAACAGAAATAGTAAATTTACCAGATTCAATTAATCGTTTGCCTTCATTATTAATATAAGAAAGATTTTTTTTAGTTAATTTAAATGAAACTTTAGTTTTTTCAGCACATTTGAGTGAAATTTTCTTAAAACCTTGAAGTTCTCTTAATGGTAAATTTAAATTAGACTTGAAGTTATTGATATAAAGCTGGACAATTTCCTCACCAAACCGATCGCCTATATTCTCTACATCAACACTTACATTTATGATATCCCCGATATTGGCCTTTTGAGGAGAAATGCTAAGATTATTATATTTAAATTTAGTATAGCTCAATCCGTGTCCAAAAGAATATAATGGGACGTCTTTAAAATATCTATATGTTCTTCCTTCCATGCTGTAATCTTCGAATGGTGGTAGTTGATCAACCGATTTATAAAATGTTATTGGTAATTTTCCACTTGGATTATAATCACCAAAAATAATATCCGCTGTTGCAACACCTCCTTCCTCTCCAGGATACCACGCTTGAATAATTGCAGGGATATTCTCCTTTGCATAATTGACTGATAAGGCGCTTCCACTTGTTAAGATAAGTATTATTGGTTTACCCGTTTGATGTATTACTTTTAAAAGATCTTCTTGAACACCAGGTAAATCTAAGTTGATTCTATCCCCATTGGTTTCAGAGAGTTCTGCTGACCCTTCTTCACCTTCAATCAAAGCAGAAATTCCAAGAAACAATAAAACTAGTTCTGAATTATTAGCAGCTTCAACTGCTTTATTAAATTCTTCCTTAGATTCTTTAATTACATCGCATCCCTTCACATATGATACTTTGGTTTTATAGGATACTTTTTGTTTTATTCCTTGAAGAAATGTTGTATGTCGAGATGGAATACTATTATAATTACCAAGAAGTACAGATAAATCGTCAGCATTGGGGCCTATTACAGCTATTGAATTAAGATCTTTTTTCAATGGCAGTAGGTTATCTTCATTCTTTAATAGAACTATTGATTCTTTTGCGGTTTTTAATGCTAATTGACGGTGTTCCTCACAGTCATTTATTTCAAAAGGAATCTGTTGATATTGAACTACCTCAGGTGGATCAAACATACCGAGTTTAAACCTTGCCATAAAAAGACGTCTAACAGACTTATCAATGGTATTTTCTGATAATATATTTTGTTCTACAGCATCAATCATCCATTCCCAAAATTTCTTTTTATATTTGATATTTGCATACATAACTTGACAAAACAAATCACATCCACCATTAATAGCTAACGCCGCGGCTTCAGCAGCAGTCTTTGCTATTTTATGAGTTCTATATATATCTCCTATAGCACCACAATCGGAAACGACATATCCTTCAAAACCCCAATCATCTCTTAATATTTCCTGTAATAAAACTTCACTTGAACAACATGGATCCTCATTTGTCCGATTATACGCACACATTATAGAAAAAGCTTTACCCTCTCTTATACAAGCTTCAAATGCAGGAAGATATGTCTCCCAAAGATTTTTATTAGTAATTTTTGCATTAAATTCATGTCTTTTCCCTTCAGGACCACTGTGAACCACATAATGTTTTGGAGTGGAAATCACTTTAAGATATTTTGGATCATAACCTTGAAGTCCCTTTACAAAATTTACTCCCATTCTTGAAGATAAATATGGATCTTCCCCATAAGTCTCTTGACCACGTCCCCAGCGTGGATCTCTGAAGAGGTTCACATTAGGTGACCAAAATGTCAGTCCTTGAAAAAGTCCCCTATCTTCATTTCTAACAGCTTCATGGTGAATTGCCCTTGCTTCATCGGAAATAGCTGTAGCTACCTTATGAATTAAATCCACATTCCAAGTAGCTGCAATTCCAATTGCTTGAGGAAAAACGGTTGAATTTCCCTTTGCAAGTACTCCATGCAAACATTCGTTCCACCAATTGTATTTTGGCACATGTAAACGTGGAATAGCTACTGCTGTATTGATCATTTGGGAGATTTTCTCTTCGAGGGTCATCCTCGAGACCAGATCATCTACTCTTTCTTCAATTGATATAGTATAATCTAAATAAAACGGTTTTTCTTCATTGAGATTATTATTTACCGTAAAAACTCACTACGAATTTTTAATAGTTGAAAAATATTACAAAATATAATTTAATTTAGATTATTTAGATTATGTATCGTAGTTTTTGGACAATATAGTCTAATAATTTGAAGGTATAATAAGATGTCCGAAGAAATAATAAAGAAAAAATTTCCAGAATTTAAAAGCGAATTTGCTGAAATAAACAATGTAAAACTTCATTATGTTAAAACAGGTAATGATGATGGTAAATTGATCATTTTCTTGCATGGATTTCCGCAATTCTGGTATATGTGGAGAGATCAGCTTTTAGAATTTTCTAAAGATTATTTGGCAGTAGCTCCTGATATGAGAGGATATAATACCTCATCTAAACCTGAGGATATAGAACAATATCAACCTGGATATATCGTTGAAGATATTAGAGCTTTAGTAGAAGAACATTTTGGACGTAAGAAATTTATATTAGTGGGCCATGATTGGGGCGGTGTTGTTGCTTGGCCTTTTGCAAACTTGCACCCTGAGTTAGTTGAGAAATTAATCATCATAAATGCTCCGCACCCAAATACGTTTGGAAAATTAATTGCAAACAATGAGGAGCAACAATCATCTAGCCAATATATATTATTCTTTCGATCTAAAAATGAGAATGGCTATATAGCTGAGGGATGGTTATCTGCTAATAACTATAAAGCTTTGTTCGATATTGTTGTCAATTCTGAAATAGAATTTGATGATGATGATCGCGAGATTTATAAAAATGCATGGTCTGAACCTGGGGCTTTAACTGGAGGGTTAAATTATTATCGCGCTGGAGGATTACCTCCTCCTGAAAAAGGAGAAGAGATAACAGCATTGGCCGATAGTCCATCAACTGCTATACCGCTTATGATAAACGTTCCTACCTTAGTTATTTGGGGAGAAAAAGACACAGCATTAACAGTTCATAACCTTAAAGGACTTGACGAATATGTCCCAGATTTAACAATTAAATGTATCAAACGTGGCTCTCACTGGGTAATTAATGAGTGTCCCAATGAGATCAATTCTTTAATCAGGGAATTTATTTAAAGGACTTTTATAATCTTTACATTCTGTAAATTTCATTATTTATTTATTAACACATCATCGAAATTTATTGAATATTAATATAAACTTTTTTTATTACCGCTTTTCTAATAACCTTATAAAAATTCAAATTATAAGTGAAATTAATTATGAATTTTCGTATCGAAAAAGACGTTTTAGGTGAAATTGAGGTCCCAAAAGATGTATTCTGGGGAATAAACACACAAAGAGCAATTCAAAATTTCCAGATAAGTGGAGTCAAATTTCCTCAGATTTTCATTACTTCTTTGGCGGAATTAAAAAAAGCGTGCCTTTTAGCTAATATGGATTTAGATATAGTCGATAAAGAGAAAGGAGATGCTATACTAAAGGCAGTAAACGAAATTTTAGAGGAGGATAAGTATTATGATCAATTTCCTATTGATATTTTTCAAACCGGTAGTGGAACTCAGACGAATATGAACATAAACGAAGTTCTGGCAAATCGAGCAAATCAAGTACTTGGATTTCCTATGGGAAAAAAACACCCTGTGCATCCAAATGATCATGTAAATAAAAGTCAATCGTCGAACGATGTTATTCCTAGTGCTATGCATATATCCACATTACATATGATTCAACAACTCCTTCCAACATTAAAAAAACTTGTAGAATCCTTGGACACTAAAATTAAAGAATATAAAGATATTGTTAAAGTAGGGAGAACACACCTACAAGATGCTGTTCCAATACCTTTATCTCTAGAATTTGAAGTGTATAAAAAACAAATCGAAACTAGCATAGAAAGAATACGAGATGTTTGTAATGAATTATATCATATTCCAATAGGGGGGACAGCATTGGGAACAGGGTTAAATGCTCATGAAGATTTTGCTAGACTTACCGTTACTCATCTTTCAAAATTAACGAATATACCATTTAAGATTAATCTTGTAAAAGCGGAAGGAATTGCTTCACATAACACTATTGTTAATGTTAGTGGTAATTTACGATTGCTATCTTTGTCTCTTTTAAAAATGGCAAACGATATTCGTTGGATGGGTAGTGGACCACGAGCAGGATTAGCAGAGCTAATTTTACCTCAAAATGAGCCTGGTTCCTCTATCATGCCTGGAAAGGTAAACCCGACTCAATCTGAAGCATTAATCCAAGTATGTCTTCAGGTTTTAGGAAATGATTATATTATTTCTTTTGGGGAAGCATATGGAAGTATTTTAGATTTAAATGTATGTAAACCTGTAATGATTGTAAATTTACTTGAATCATTTGATATTCTTATGGGAGGGATCAATTCATTTATTGATAATTGCTTAATAGATTTAAAAGCAAATGAAGAACAAATAAATAATCAACTAGAAGAAATGCTCATGACAATAACAAATCTCGCACCTATAATTGGGTACGATAAATGTTCAGAGATTGCACAAAGAGCATATAAAGAAGGAAAAACATGTAAAAAAGTAATTACAGAAATGGGTTTGAAAATAGATAATTTAGATGAGTTATTAGATCCTAAAAAAATGGTGTAATTTTTGAGGTGAACGTATAACGCCTGAAATTAAAACACTAGAAGATGTTAGGAAAATTGCGAGAGACAAGTTAAAAGGGATATGTGGAGTCTACAAAGATTGCGATGGAGACCCTCGTAGACTCTGTCAAGGGCAGAGTTATGGGAGAGCTCTTGGTATTGGAGGAATTGGAAGTGGAGCTAGTTTTAACAACAATTTTTTAGCACTTAGAAAATATAAATTAAAAATGAAATTAATGGAAGAAGATTTTACTGTTGATACACGCCATAACTTTTTTGGAAAAGAATTAACAATGCCAATAATGGGTGCTAGTGTTGCAGGAGTTAATAGTTTTGGGGGTGATGAAGTTATTACTGAACAAGACTTTTGTTCTGCCGTTGTTCAGGGATGTAAGGATGCGGGATCAATAGGATGGAGAGGAGATACTTATACTTATTCCCTTGAAAATACATATGGTATTAATGCTATTGCTGAAGCTGATGGACATGGGGTAAAAATTGTAAAACCTAGAGGACAAGAAACAATAATTAAGTTTTTTGAAAAGGCAGAAACCACTGGATGTATTGCTGTTGGTATAGATATAGATGGCTGTGGATCATATGCAATGGCTACTCATAATAAACCTGTGTTTAAAAAATCTATTGATGATATCAAAGAATTAGTTTCTTCGACAAAACTTCCGATTGTAATAAAAGGAGTAATGTGTATTGAGGATGCCTTTAAAGCTATGGAAGCTGGAGTATCAGCTATTGTTGTTTCCAATCATGGTGGAAGAGTCTTAGATTATACTCCTGGAACTGCAGAAATTTTACCTCAGATTGTTGCAGAATTGAAGGGTAAGATTAAAATTATGGTTGATGGTGGAATTCGTAATGGTTATGATGTATTAAAAATGCTGGCACTTGGAGCTGATTCTGTTCTGATCGGACGTGACATTATTCGAGCTTCTGTTGGAGCAGGTATTAAAGGAGTACAGCTTCATATGGAATATATGCAGAAAACCCTTCAGAAAGCTATGAAGATGGTAAATTGTAAAACATTACAAGATATAAGTTCCGATATCCTCGTTTAAATCTAAATCTAATAGAAGACGATTCTTTTATTCTCTATCTCTATCTAACGCTACAATTACTATATCTCCGACATATTTTACTACAATCGCAGATATGCTCATTGTGAATACTAAGATGAAATAAATTCCAGAAGATATTGTGCTAGGCAATTCACTAATAAAAAAACTACCCATAAACATGAACAGGCTGAACGTAGCTATTAATATAAAGATAAAGAGCAAGACTTTTTTTACTATTTTAATTTTTACTATTTTATCCATTTTATTTACACTTGCCAAGCTGGATTGCTAATCATTAAGTTTTATTTATTTTTAAATCTTAATATATTCGTTCAAAAAAAAGAAACATTTATTCCCAGAACCCTTGCAAGGTTGTCATCACATGCCAATCATTTATGCACATAAATCATTCTTAATGGGATTATAAATTATAGATATTTTATAATTGCATCTTCAATTAATTCGATTGATGGTCTATCTGTTTTTGCTCCGATATATTCCCAAACGATGTTTCCTTCTCTATTGACAAGAAACTTCGAGGGTATCGCATGGCTTATTTGCAATCCATCATGGACAGCACTCTTTCTATCTAAGAAAACATTATATGCCTTACTAATTCTTCCGGCGCGATCAGTAATAAACTGTATCTTAAAGTTGTTTTTATACTTCATTTTTATTAATTTATCAGGAAGATCTATTGCGATAGCTATTAACTTAATATTATGTTTTTCTAGTATTGATAAATTTTCATTTAAATATGTGAGGTGTTTTCTGCAATGAATTCACCAACTTCCTCTAAATAGATCGATTAAAACTCCATTGTGTTTTTCCAACAATTTAGTTAAATTCACGTTATCTCCATCAATATCTTCTTCGTCAATCATAGGTGCTTTAGTTCCGAGTGGTAATCCTTTATTTGTAGTTGAAATGTGTAGTTCGGTCATGATTAAAGTATTTATTTTAACTAAATTTAAGAATTTATCTTTTAAATTATATTCTAAGAACCAACCTAAAATTAATGATTTAAAAGCCTAAGAATTAAATATCTACCTTTTTTACTTTAAGGTAAATTCACGCATTTACTTATTAATAATAAAAGAAAATGAAAGGAGATAAGCGTTTTATTAAAGATGATTATGATTCGGGTGGAGACGCAAAATTATGCGATCTTGATAGTTCAAAAACTTATAAAGGTTTAGTAGGGATATATGTAGATGAAAGCTTTATAACATACATAGATGGTATGAATGGAAAACTTTATTATCGAGGTTTTCCTTTAAAAGATTTAGTCGAACATTCATCCTTTGAAGAAGTTGCCTATTTATTAATCTATGGAAAACTTCCGACAAAATCAGAATTTAAGACATTCACAGATGTATTAATTAAAGAGCGAAAACTTCCAGACAATATTGTTACAATATTAAAGAGTTTTCCTAGAAATACAACAAGGATAGAATTATTAAGAACATCAATTTCTGCTTTGTCTCTATATGATCCAGATGATTACGATTTCTCTAAAGAAGCCAATATAAGAAAAGGAATAAGAATTATAGCAAAAATCCCTACGGTTTTAGCATTCTCACATAGAATTCAAGGCAATTTACCTTTAATTGAACCCTCTGAAGATCTTTCACACTCTTGTAATTACTATTATATGATGACAGGAAAAATCCCGAACAAGGAATTTGAAGAATATTTTGATAAGATTTTAATCTGTCATATGGATCACTCAATAAATAGTAGTACTTTTTCTTGTCGAGTTACCGTTTCTACATTATCAGACATATATAGCGGAATCACCAGTGCTATCGGTACCCTTCGAGGGCCACTCCATGGTGGTGCTAATGAAAGAGTAATAAATCTTATGTTAGGAGAAATAAAGAAAAAGGATAAAGTTATACCTTGGGCTAAAAACAAGCTTGAGAAGAAGGAAAGAATCATGGGATTTGGTCATCGAGTTTATAAAACATGGGATCCCAGAGCAAGAATATTGCGCGAAATATCTAAAAATTTATGGAGTGATCCTGATATTATAGAAAAGATTCCTGATCCAGAGCATGAAACTCATAAAGGGGAAATTGATAATATTTATGAGATGACTGAAACCCTTACCGAATTTATGATAAAAACCAAAAATATTTATCCTAATGTAGACTTATATTCTGCTGGAGCATTACATGCATTAGGTATACCTACAGCATCTTTTACCCCATTATTTGCTGCTTCTCGCAGTGCTGGCTGGGTTGCTCATGCCCTCGAGCAACTTTCGGATAATAAACTCATAAGGCCACGCCTTAGATACGTGGGTGAATTAGATAAGAAGTATGAAAACATTGATAAAAGATAGTATTTAGATTACATTGTGAGAATAATGGATGAGCAAGAAATTAAATCAAAGGTTAAGGATACTATTAAATCCAAAGTAGGAGATGTTTTGATTTATAATATTCAAAAATTAAAGGATTTAAAATTAGGTGATCCAAACAAATTACCATATTCCCATAGAATATTACTTGAAAATCTTTTAAGAAATCTAGATGGTAAGCGTGTTACGATGGATCACTTACTTATGGTATGTCAATGGGACTCTAAAAGTGATTTAATAAGTGAGGTACCCTATATTCCATCAAGAGTATTATTACAAGACTTTACAGGAGTTCCTTCAGTTGTAGATCTAGCTGCTCTGAGATCAGCCATAAAGAGGGCAGGTGGAAATCCTTCAGATATAAATCCTAAAATACCAGTAGACTTGGTTATTGATCATTCAGTTCAAGTTGATTATTATGGATCAAATGATGCGAGAGATTTGAATGAAAAAGTGGAAATGGAACGTAATCATGAACGCTATAAATTTCTTAAATGGGCACAATCTGTTTATAAAAATTTCAGGGTTGTACCTACGAGTAGAGGAATATGTCATCAAGTTAACTTAGAATATTTAGCATCTGTCATTCATTTAAAAGAAGAAAATAATGGTCTAATCGGATACCCAGATACTTTAGTTGGAACTGATTCCCATACAACGATGATAAATGGGTTGTCAGTTTTTGGCTGGGGTGTCGGGGGGATAGAGGCCGAAGCGGTCATTTTAGGGCAACCCATATATATGAATGTTCCTAAAGTTGTTGGGGTTAAGTTAATAGGGGATGTCAAAGAAGGAATAACCGCTACAGATATTGTATTAACTATTACTCAAATTCTTAGAAAATTTGGTGTAGTTGGGAAATTTGTCGAATTTTATGGTTCAGGACTAAAAAAATTAAGCCTTGCAGATCGAGCAACCATTGCAAATATGTCTCCCGAATATGGTGCAACAATGGGATATTTTCCCATCACAGAAGAAACCTTGAATTATTTAAGAAATAGTGGGAGAAAAAAAGATAATATTGATTTTGTTGAGCAATATGCAAAGAGAGTAGGAATGTTTTATACAGATAGTGCTCCCCCACCAAATTTTAGTGAAAATTTAGAGATAAACCTAAGTAATATTGAACCAAGTTTAGCAGGTCCAACACGTCCTCAAGATCGTATTCCAGCAAATAAGATGAAGACAAACTTTACAGAGCATATGAAGAATACACTTAATAAGAGTAATGAACTTGAAAAAATATCAGATGGGAATAACTTAAGTCATAGCTCAGTTGTCATTGCCGCTATTACTTCTTGCACTAACACGTCGAACCCAGCTGTAATGATCGGGGCTGCACTTCTAGCAAGAAATGCCTTAGAAAAAGGCTTAAAAGTTAAAAGTTTTGTTAAAACTAGTTTTGCTCCTGGATCCCGAGTTGTAATTGATTATTTAAAAGATGCTGGATTATTACATTTTTTAGAAGAATTAGGTTTCAACTTAGTAGGTTTTGGTTGTACAACCTGTATTGGAAATAGCGGTCCATTAAAAACTGAATTAATTAATGAAATTCAGGATAAAAATTTGGTAGTAGCATCAGTTCTAAGCGGAAATCGAAACTTCGAAGGAAGAATTAGTCCATACACAAGAATAAATTATCTTGCATCCCCACCTTTAGTTGTAGCGTTTGCTTTAGCAGGTACTGTAGCAATAAACATGGAAAATGAACCATTAGGAAATGATCCGAGGGGAAACCCTGTTTATTTAAAAGATATTTGGCCACACTCAAGTGAAATTACAGATTTGAGTGATAAATTTGTCACTGCTAAATTATTTAATAAAGAGTATGGTGAGATCTTTAAAGGTTGGGACTTATGGAATGAACTAAAACCTCCAAAAGAAGATGTATACCTATGGGAAGAAGATTCAACCTATATAAAAGAACCACCCTTCTTTATAGATTTTCCTTTAGAAAGACCATCGTCTCCAGATATAAAAGCAGCGCGAGTAATTGCACTCTTGGGAGGGAGTGTCACCACAGATCATATTTCACCCGCTGGTGCAATCCCTGTAGATATGCCTGCGGGAAAATATCTAAAATCAAAGGGAATAAATGTTGAAGATTTCAACTCATTTGGATCAAGAAGAGGAAATGATGAAGTTATGACGCGTGGGACATTTGGTAACATCCGAATTAAAAATCTTCTTGTTAATAGAGAAGGAGGTTGGACAATTTATCATCCCAGAAAGGAAATAATGCCTATTTATGATGCAGCTATGAAGTATATAAATTCTGACACTCCCTTAATTGTTATTGCAGGTAAAGATTACGGTATGGGGAGCTCACGTGATTGGGCCGCAAAAGGTACGCAACTGTTAGGAGTAAAAGCAGTAATTGCCGAATCATTTGAAAGAATTCATAGAAGTAATCTAGTTGGAATGGGGGTTTTACCACTTCAATTTAAAAATGGTGAAAGTGCAAATAGCCTAGAATTAACAGGAGAAGAAACCATTAGTATCTTTGGAATCAAGGATATTGAACCCTTATCGGAATTAAATGTAATTGCAAGAAGACTCAATGGGGAGGATTTAAAATTTAAAGTAATTGCAAGATTAGACACTCCTATAGATATTGAATATTATCAAAATGGGGGAATTTTGCACACTGTTCTAAGAAACATGCTAAAAGTGAAAAATTAATGAGCAATAATTATTTTTTGGGTTTTACAACAAGTAAAAAGAAAATTGATTGCTTACAGTTTTTATCGCTTCCGTTTAGCACAACCAAATTTCTGTTTACAGCGCGATTAAATTCAGAAGGATCCTTAAAAGTCCCTCCAACTGCATAAACTTGGTCTAATCTCACAATATTCTTTATAATTGGTTCATTTTCCATATCTTTCAGTCTATCTTTTATTTATTTAATAATTATCAGAGTTTTACCTTTTATATTTTATTTAATTTCTATTAAATGTTTTAAAAGCCTACAGATTGTAAATGAGAATCTACACCTTGTAAAATAAATGTTATCCACCTTGTTAATGTAAATCCAAAATTTTAGATTGGAGGATAGAGCCTTCACTATCCCAAAAAAAATATAAAAGATTATTATAGTTAATTTAATAATTGTTTATAGTGTCCAATTATTCTTAATTTGTTTTGAAAACGGTTTAAATCAAAAATTATTCCACTTAGCCCACTTCCATCATGATATAACGGTTTAGTAAACCTCAATTTTACTATTCCAGAATCTCCTGGGTTTAATTTTTCCCCTTCAATTATCTTTAAGGGCGTGCTTTTAATTTCGGCTATGCCATGATATTCTGTTAAATCACCAGGGATAATAACTCCACCTTTAGGTTTATAGAATTGGTTTATATAAACTTTAGCTGTTATTTCTTCCTCCCCTTTAAAAATACCTTGAGATGTAATTATATTGTCCCTACTAATCTCATCTGTAGAAATGTTGCCTTTTAATGCTAACCCAACTCTATCACCTTCGTGAGCTTCTTTAAAAGTTCTATCATGCCTTTGGATGCTTCTAATGATAATTTTTTTTGCTGCTCCATGATTTCCTGTTAAATCCAGCATTTGGCTTGAATATATTGTTCCTTTTCTAACAATTCCTAAGATAACCGTACCAATTCCTTTTACTGAAAACGCATGATCTATTAATACTTTTGAGTAGGGTGCTGATTTTAAACCATTTATAGGGGCTTCAGCAGCAAGCTCTACAATTTTCTTTTTTAATGAGTTATATTCTTCTTTCTGTCTAATTTCAATAACTTCAATTCCTTGAAGTGTCGTATTATTTAAGACAGAATCTATCTTTTTTTTAATATCTTTTAACTTCCATTCTGTTTTGGATGTAATCCCAGAAAGTACAATTAATGATTTTGTGTTGGACATCTTGTGGAATAAATCCATTCCTACTAATATCTCTCCTACCGAGGAATTTAAACCAAAATCTACATCAATAATTAAAATATGGATATCAGTCAGTATTAACGTCTGTAAAAATGGTTTAAGTTTTTCAGGATAGTCAATTGGAGTTAATGCTGTAAAGACGTAACCTAATTTTGAATCTAACCTATTATAGAACTGTATATCTGAACTTGTTCCTGGGGCTCCCAAAGCCTGTCCTAACAATTTTCTATGTTCGAAATTTTCTCCAAAAATTCCCACTAAAAATGTTCGTTCTTTTCCTTCACTCATTTAATAATTTTAACGAGTTAGCAAACAAAAATTTTACGTTTTCAAATTATCAATGAATTTCCAGAATAATCAGCTTAATTTTAAAAATGAATAGAACTCAATAGAATAAGTAATAAAGTTTGAATCTTTAGAAAATAAACTGAAGAATTAAAAACCTTACTAGTATATAACTCTTTGAGATTTTATGAACATAAACATTACTAAAAGAGAGATAATTTAATTGAAAATACCTAGATGTATGAGTACTCAGCATCCTGATAATGTGCATTTACCTTTTTTTGCGGAATCTTCCGATCTTGGTGGTGATGATGAAATCCAGGAAGCCTTTTATGCTTATTCACATCTTGGGTGTGATGAGCAAATGTGGGATGCTGAAGGTAAGGAGGTTGATGGATTTGTAGTTAAAAAACTTTTAACAAAATATCCGGATTTTTTTAAAGAAACTCGTTTGGGTAAAGATATTTTTTTAACCATAAGAGTACCTAATCCTGAAGAAGAAAAAGCGGAAGCTAAAGTGCTAATCGAAACTCTAGAAAGTATTCCTCGATCATTTGATGCTGCGAATTTATATTTTAATGATGATATTGCTCCTATTTTTGAAGTTATATTACCGATGACCACCTCAGAACAAGGACTTGATAGAATATACAATTACTATCATAAATTTGTGATTGGAAAACAAAAATATCCAACAATGGATGGAGATATTTTAATCTCAGAATGGGTGGGGCAATTTAAACCACATAAAATAAATGTAATTCCTCTTGTAGAAGATAAACATCATATACTTTTCTCTCATTTACTACTGAAAGCTTATCTTAGTGATAAAAATCTTGAATACCAACGAATCTTCTTTGCAAGATCCGATCCGGCGTTAAATTATGGACTACTTTCTGCTGTTGTGGTAAATAAAATTGCTCACCAAAGAATTAATCAACTATCCGAAGAATTAAGTATAGATTTATATCCAATAATTGGTGTTGGATCAGCCCCTTTTAGAGGTAATTTACGACCAGACACAGTAGAAAGGGTCTTAAAAGAATATCCGAGTGTCCAAACATTTACCCTTCAATCTGCGTTTAAGTATGACTATCCTCCGAATATGGTCTCCAAAGCAATTGATAAAATAAACGAAACACCAAGAAGGAATCCTCATTTTATGGAAGAAGAAAGATGTTTAGAAATTGTTGAAAAGTATGCTGAAGAATATGGGAAACAAGTACTAGAATTAGCACCATTAATTAATAAAGTTTCTAAGTTTATACCTAAACGAAGGAAGAGAAAACTTCATATTGGGCTATTTGGTTATTGCCGTTCAATGGGAGACCAATGTTTACCAAGAGCAATTGGTTTTACGGCATCTTTGTGTTCCATGGGATTACCACCAGCATTACTTGGATTAAATGCTTTAACTCAAAGAGATTATGATTTTATTCTTACCCAATATATAAATTTTGAAGAAGACCTCAAGGATGCTCTTAAATTTTATAACCCCGACCAACGCTTTATACCTAAAGTAATAGAATCAAAACTAAAAGAATTATCAATTGACTGTGAGATGGATGAAGAACATAAAAATATTACAGATTATATAATAGATTCATTGAGACTCAATAAGATTGAAGACTTATCATCAAAAGTTTTAATGGCAGCAAATCGGAGGAGATATTTAGGTTAAATATTATTACATTTTTATCCAAATAAAATTTTAATTTCAAATTTCAATTCTTTATCGTCCAAAATAAATAGAATAAATAAAATAGTTTTAAGGATTTTCTTTTTGATCTTTCATGGAAAGTCCCATCTTTCTCCACGATTGTCTTCCTGATTCCCACATTTTTCCTTGAGTATTTTCGCCTCTTAATTCACGACCAATCCATCTTTTTTCTACAGGAACTTTTTTTCCCATACCTACAAAAGAGGTTGCCCCAACCATTGAGTCATCTTCAACAGTTACAGATATCATTAACACCGACTGGATGCCTATAACTGTATTATTTTTAACCGTGGCACCGTGGACTATTGCACCAAAACCTATTAAATTATTATTACCAATTGTAGTTTTAAAACCTTCTGCAGTGTTTATTATACAAGCGTCTTGAAAAACATTTCTAGCCCCAATTTCAACACTAGCAAAATCTCCACGTATTATTACTCCTTGATAAATAACATTCTCTGGTCCAATTATCACATCACCAATGACCCAAGCTGAATCAGAAATCCAACTTGATAGGTCAATATTTGGAGTTTTAACCTCTCCCTTAACTTCAATTGAAATTATTGGCATTTATAACTACTAATTTTTTTTTTACTTTTTTAAGATCATTAAAATTCTATGTATTATAAACTTAAAGATAAGTCTCTGTCCACTTACTCTAGTCTATCTATTTGTAAATGTTTAAAAGGATATTTTTAGACTAATTAATTACAAACTAGTTTGTTGGAATATTAATGTCTCAAAATGCTATAAATATATTTAAACTCAATTTCAATGGGACTTTTGATGAAGTTTCGTATGCGCATATAAAAGAAGTCTTCACTATTGTTAACATTTTAGCTATTTATATTACTACCAAAAAAATTATGTATGTTTGGGTAGGTAGTAATGCTACTCAAGCATTAAAGAATCATATATCTAACATCAGAGTAAGAGTGAAAGAGGAATTTCCTGATTTTCGCATTATACGGAATTTCACATTTGAAATGAGAGAAGAGCCTTTTGACTTCTTTAAAAATCTGGAGCTTAACAAGGAAGAGCTTTATAAATTAATTGATTATCAAGAAAAAGTGATGCTTCCGACACTCAAAAAAATAGAAGATTTAAAGAAGACGTTGGAAAAATTAGTTAATTCAGAAAAGTATAGCAACGCGATTAACAATTGTGAAGAAATTATTAAACTGGCTGAAAAAATTAATGATGAAGCATTGATAACTGAGCAAAAAACATTAATAACAAAATTAACAGCAAAAAGTGCAGATAAAGAAATTAACGAAGATATTGACAGTGAGGCAGTTGAAATTGATAAACAATTTTCTAAATTAATTGCTGATGGGGAATTTTTAAAAGCACACACAATTGTAGTAGAATTTGAGGAAAAAAATGGTAAAATATACGATTTATCTGTAATAAAATCAGCCAAAGAATTAATTTCAAATGAAAAAAAAGTTTGGAAAAAAGAACAAGCACGATTGGTTAAAGAACTTACTAAATTAGAGAATGATTTATTCTTAGCATTAAAGAATCTTGAGATTGAAAATTCAATTAAAATAATGGAAAGAGGAAAATCTCTTTTTATAAATCTTGTTAACGATGAAATCAAAAAGAAATGGAGTAAATATGAAGATGATCTTCAAAGCGCTAAACAAAAAGCTGAACTTGTAGAAAGCATTAAAGTTTTTATAAAAGAAAGTGAAAAGATGAAGTTAAATTTTCAATTTAGTGCAATTGAAGAGGAAATAAATGATTTCTTAGTACAAGTCAAAAAAATAAGTATTCCCGATTATCAGAAAAAATTAGAAGATTTAAAAGCAGAAATATTCTCTGAAGAACTTGAATACAATAAAAAGTTAGCAGAAATAGAAAATTTAGAAAAACTAATCAATAACAACCAGAAATTTAATCAGATAGATGATGTGTTAAGAGATTGCCAAAAAATAATTCAGATTGCTCAATCGATAAATAAATCCGAACTCTTAGAAAAATATTCAACTATATTAGAACAAACAGAAAAATCAATTGAAGAGAGACAAGTCTTTGAAGAAAAACAGAAAAAATTAAGAACTGATCTTGGACAATTAGAAAAGGATTTAGTATCTTCACTAAAGATCATGGATCTAGCAAAATTAGAACAAATTTTAGGAAAATCAAAAATGCTATTAATTGAGCTTGTTGATGAGGAAATCAAGAATAACTGGGAAACCTTTGAGAAGAAATACATTTCTGCTCGGGATCTAATTGATAATATAGAACAATTAAGTAAAAGCGGGTTAAACTCGTTAAATAATAGATCTTATAAGGAATCATTAGATTTTTATGAACAGATAATTAATCAAATACAAAGATATACTAAATAAGAATTGAGCAAAAGTGGAACAATTTGACAGAAGAGAAAACAAAACAGATTGAAGAAAAAGATGAAAAAAGAAAAATAAGGGTTATATCAGAAATTGATGACAAAACCGCTGTTCAAGGTCAATCAGTTATGAAAGGACAACTAAAAGAAGCATTAGATCTCGCGTATATTATAATAGATCTAGCTAAGTCAGAGAATCTTATTTCATTTATTAGAGAACAAGAACAATTAATTACTCGAATTAAAGGACTTCTCGAGAAACGTGAGGAAAAAAAATTAGCGAAAGTTCGTGCTGAACTCGAATCTGAATTAAAAGAGTTAGAAATTGATTATAATGACGCTTTTAATGTAGAAGACTTTGATAAGGTAGCCCAGGTTATTAAAGAAGCGAAAAAACTCCTTTTTCAATCAGACCACAAGAAATTTATAATAAAATGGGATAATATTGAAAGAAAATACCTTGATGCAAGCGCAAAAAAAGAAATACTCGAGGGTATTACAAACCTAATAAAAGAAAGTCAAGAATTAAAGAAACAATTTCAATTTAGGGAGTTAAATATACGGTTGACCTATTTAACGCAACAAGTTCAAGATAAAGGATTAACAGAATTTAAAGATAAATTAGAGGAAATAAAAAGTGATGTTAATCAGGCGGAAACTTCTTACAATAAAGTTAATGAAAACATAGAAGATTTGAAAAAGAAAATTATAGTTCAAAAGGAACAGAAAAAATTTAAAGAAGCAATAAATAATTGTGAAAGTCTAATATCGCAAGCAGAATCGATAAACAAAACTAAGGAAGTTGAAGAATATTCACAAATACTAATCCAACTTAAGGAAGGTGCTAAATTTGAAGAATTAAAGGCTGATATTCAAAAATTTAACTCTCAGGGTCTGGACTTACTCAAAAAAGGTGAATTTTTAGATTCATTAAAACGATTTGAATCGATTCGGGATTTTTTAAATGAGTGGATATAACTTACTTTACATTTTATTCCAACTTACTGTAATAAACATCACTATCATATTCAAGTCTTATTTTCCCTTCTTGTTCATATTCTTTAAAAATACTAAATAATTCATTAATCGTATTTTAGTAGTTTGACTCACGTTCCAACGATATATAAGAAACAGAAAGTAATCGGTCTTTTTATCATTCAAAATCTAGATCCTGATAATTATAAAGAACTTTTGTCAAATAAGTAAAAATAAAAAGAATAAAAAAATTGTTAATTTGTGTGTTTATGCTTGATGAAAGTAAGCTTTCCACCAGCTTTTAATATTTCAATTTCAGTATCACTTAAAGAATGTGTCAATGAAATCTCACTGTTCTTAGTAAGATTTCTTAAAGTTATTTTCCCTGAATTGATAGTAGTAAGATCGATATCAAGCTTATCTCCTTGTTCAATGTTGTTATAATCATTTTTATTTACAAAGGTTAATGGTACAATACCAAAATTAACGAGATTTGCTAAATGAATACGTGCAAAGGATTTAACAATTACTGCTTTAAGACCTAAATATTTGGGAGCAATTGCGGCGTGTTCTCTACTTGATCCTTGTCCGTAGTTTTCACCTCCAATTATGAAGCCTCCTCCTTTTTCTAATGCCCTTTCAGGAAATGTTTCATCAACGACATTAAATACAAATTTACTAATCTCGGGTATATTGCTTCTTAAAGGTAAAATTTTCGCCCCTGCAGGCATTATGTGATCTGTAGTAATATCGTCTTCTACTTTTAAGAGAACTTCTCCTAACAATATATCAAGTAATGGATTAAATTCGGGTAAAGGTTTGATGTTGGGACCTCTCACGATTTTTATATCCTTAGTTTTTTCAATAGGAAGTGGTGGAATTATCATATTATCATTTACAAAAAATTTAACTGGCATTTTGATTTCAGGATGAGAACCAAAAGATCGAGGATCTGTTAACTTTCCGTTAATAGCAGAAACCGCTGCAGTTTCAGGACTTACTAGATAAGCTTGAGCACTTTTAGTTCCAGATCTACCCAGAAAATTTCTATTAAATGTCCTCAACGATACAGCGTTGGTTTTAGGGGCAAGTCCCATACCAATACACGGTCCACATGCATTTTCAAGGATCCTTGCTCCTGACTTTAATAAGTTAATCATATCACCAGAATGGATCATATGTTCAACTACTTGGCGTGAACCAGCTGATATAGTTAATACTGTATTTTCGTCAATTGTGCTTCCTTTGAGAATATTAGAAACAGATTTCAAATCTTTTAGGGAAGAATTTGTACAACTTCCAATACAGACTTGATCTACTTTTAAACCTTCAATCTCTTTTACAGTTTTCACGTTTCCAGGGCTGTGAGGTTCAGCAACGAGTGGTTCAAGTTCGTCTAATTTAATTTCAATTCTTTCATCATATACAGCATCCTCATCTGGCTCTAATTGGATCCATTGATCTCCCCTTTCTTGAGCTTCTAAAAATTCTTTTGTTACCTCATCAGAAGGAAAAATTGAAGTTGTAGCCCCAGTTTCAGTTCCCATATTCGTGATTGTACCTCTCTCAGGAGCCGTTAAAGTTTTTATTCCTGGACCTGTATACTCTAAGACCTTATTTACTGCTCCCTTTACACCAATTCTTCGCAAGATTTCTAATATTACATCTTTAGCAGACACAAATTCTGGAAGTTTTCCTGTAACATACACATTCACAACTTTTGGCATTTTTAGTAAGAAGGGTTGGCCAGCCATAGCAGCGGCAACATCAAGCCCACCTGCTCCAATAGCTATTGATCCAACACCACCCCCTGTAGGTGTGTGGCTATCACTCCCTAATAATGTTTTACCTGGTCGAGCAAATCGTTCAAGATGAACTTGATGACAGATACCATTTCCGGGTCTTGAAAAATATAAGCCATATTTTGCTGCGATACTCTGAAGATATCGGTGATCATCAGGATTCTTAAAATCAGTTTGTAATGTATTATGATCAACATAGCTTACAGATAATTCAGTTTGTACTCGTGAGATACCCATTGCTTCAAATTGTAAATAAGCTATTGTTCCAGTAGCATCTTGAGTTAGAGTTTGATCGATTTTGATTGCTATATCTGATCCTTTATCTAATTTACCTTCTACTAAATGTTGTTCCAAGATTTTTTCAGTTAAAGTTTTTCCCATATTCTTCAATTATTTTCATTATTTTTGCATTACTGGATAAAGTAAATACTAAAATAATTAAAATTAAAGTATTATTAAATTTTTCTTTTAGAATTTACCCATTTTTATCCCCTATAGATTAAGATCTAAATATTTATGAGAGAAGGTTTTGAATCACCGACAAACGGAGTGTTAATAAATTAATTGAATTCTTCAATTCTATTAAAGAAAAAAAAAATTATTTAAACTGCTTCTCCTGGTTTTCGTTTTCTAAGGACTACAATTAGAACAACAGTCACAATAGCAACTCCGGAAACTATTGAGATAAGGATGATGATAATTATAATGAAATTATCTCCGGGTGGTAGAAGACTCTTTTCTACATTCACACTTTCAGACTCAAGATTTCCTGCAGTATCATTAGCATAGAACGTAATAGTAATAGATCCCTCAGATATAGTTGACCATACTACTTGGTTGACGGTACTATTGGTAGTGAAAGTAAAATTAGTTAATCCGTCATCAAGAGAATACCACATGGAGTCTAAATTCTCATCTGAGATTTCTACTATGAAGATAGGAGCAGTAGCGCCAAAAATTTCATCAGTAATTGGAGAATTAATGACAATAATTGGTGATTGAGCGTCTTTCATTATATTAACTTCAGCTGATCCAATGTTTCCTGGTTTATCTGAAGCGTAGAATTTTAATGCAATCATACCATCAGGCATGGCATCCCAAGCAGATTGGTCAATAAATCCAGTTAATCCAGTAAAAGAGTAATTATTTAGTCCACCATCTAAAGTATACCACTTTATATCCAAAAAAGTATCGGTAATTGTAACACTAAAACTCGGAGCACTAGTACCAAAAATATCGTTATCAGAAGGAGAATTAATAGTTATTGAGGGTGGTCCGTCTTCAGCTATAGGCAAATAATCTTTACTTCCAGCAGAACCACTTATATTATATGGCCAGTCGACAATGCCATCTATGGGGTTTAAATCTGGACTAGTATGATTATCCCAATAATTACCTATTGTTGTAGAATTCCAATCATTATTCGAGCCCTCATCAAATGCATGTCTTCCATTACCAGAGAAGAAATTCCTATATAATAAATTTCCATCAGAACCTCCATAAAACCAGACACCGGTATTAATATTTTCACTTATAACGTTATCATAAATTGTATTATTATCACTAGACTGTAAATTAATTCCAATTTGCATATTATCATGTACTATACTACTTTCAATTGTATTATTATTGCTAGTGAGCATTAAAATCCCACTCAATGTGTTATTTACTACTATATTCTCTGAAAGAAAATTAGAATCACTATTGCTTAATAAAATGATTCCGTTTTGCATATTATTGGAAACGATGTTTCCCGAAAGTGTATTATTATCAGCAATTGCTATCCATATTCCTTGCCAACAATTCTCTATAATATTTCCATTAATTATATTGTCATTATAACTACCCTGTATCACAATTCCCGTTCCTGTAGCATCTCCATATATTTTATTAACCAAAAATTCGTTATAAGAACCATCTATATATATTCCATGACGGTTATTATTAAGCGTGTTCCCTGAAACTATGGTATGATTAGTTAATGTTCCAAATATTGCAGCATTTCTGTTATTATAAAAATTGTTCCCGATTATGTTTCCGTTAGAAACATTAAATAATATAATTCCACCTTCAGTAAGGGTATTAATCGTGTTATTAAGTGTATTACCTTGAATTATAAAATATGCTTCAGAATTTGATATCGAAATACAATAATCAGTGTTATTTCCATCTATATTTAAATCTTCAATTATATACGGATCTAATTCAGTCCCAGAGCCACTACTCCATGCTTGATTCGCTGCCCAAGTCCAGTTATTTAAACTACCGGGAAGATCATCAATCGCAATTGGTCTCTGTATATTCCAAATTGGTAAATAATCTTGACTACCACCAGCAGGAAGAACATCATATGGAGTATCACCAATTCCATCTAAATCCATATCATATCCTGAATAATTATCCCAATAATTTCCTATAAGTGTATTATTCCAATCGTTATTCGAACCTTGGTCAAGAGCATGAATCGTATTGTTTTTCAGTATATTTTCATACAAGGAGTTATTGTTACTATCTGGAAAAAAATGTATTCCCCCAATAGTATGATCGGTTATGATATTTCCTGTGATTGTATTATAAAGATTCGGTCCCGAAAAATCAATCCCGTATTCCGGGATTACATCTCCATTATTAGTGATGATATTTCTCGAAATAGTGTTATTATTACAGTTTCCCTCTAATAAAATTCCATCATTACCATTATCTTTTATGAGATTTCCCTCGATGTTATTAAATAGACTGTAGTCTTGTAAACGAAATCCTCTATCTACGTTATCAGACACGTTATTTTGAATAAAATTGTTAGAATAACTATTATATAAATATATCCCATAAAAATTATTATTAGTGACATTGTTATCCGAGACAATTGTATCATTAACATTGACGAATTCTATTCCAAAATAGTTATTATACATTTGATTATTAAGAATTTGTCCATTAGTAACATTGTTCAGATAAAGCCCCACATCAATAGAATTTGAATTAACAAATGTACAATTTCTAATAATAAAATATTTCCTTGAATTTAAAATCGCAAAACTATCACCACCGCCAGCTGAGTACTCAAAAGTATGGCTCTCAATTATATAAGGTGACCCTATAGTTCCAGAACCTCCTCCAAACCAAATTTGTGTTTCTGCCCAAGTCCAATTAGTTAAACTCCCTGGTAAATCATCAATGACAATATCATTATAAGTAGCAGAAACCTTGATGTTAAAATTAAATGATTCAGTTTCAAGATTTCTTATGTGAGCTTTATTAAAATTATCCATAAGCCATAATATTCCCATAGAAGCTGATGTGATCATAAACAGAAACAGAACAGCGGTTAATATATTGCAGTTTCTTTGATTTAACATTTTTGATTTTATATCTATAATTCTAACCTAATTAATAAGATTTTAATTATATTTAGTTTAAGTCTTATAAATAAGTTTTGGATGATCTTCTAGCAAAATTTAAAAATGCTATCATTCAAAAGTGAGATTATTCATAGTAGAACTAACCAATAATTTATAACATCTGAATTAGTAAATAAAATTTAGGTATTATAAAAATTTTCTCTTAGAATTCACCCATTTTTGTCCCCTTTAGATTAAAATCTAAATGTTTATGAGAAAAGATTTTGAATCACTTACAAACGGAGTGTTAATGAATCCTTTTAAGATTTGGCGATAAAAAGGTTCTTAAGATATTTTTCTTAAAACCACAATAACAAGTCAATTATTTTATAAAAATTTTAACCCAGAATAAATAGATTAGAAAAAAATTTTATACCTAAATGTTGTTATAGGATTTTTTCAGCTAATGGTTTTTCTCATCTTATATATCCAATTCTATTAAATTTTAAGGATAAGTAAAAATTATTTTAAGAAAAGAATCGATCTAAATTTAAGTTAGGACGAAATTTTTTTTCAAGATAACATGAGAATAAAATAAAAAAATAATTAGTATTGAATTTTTCGTTTTCTTTTCAGCGTAAGACTAATAATAGATATTATTGATCCTGTAATAGCAATGAGAAGTATGAGACCATTTATATTGAAGTCTATCCCAATTGTGGGAGATGGTGATGTGGAAACTGGAATTTCCTTAAAGACGTTCACTTGTTCGAAGACGATATTTCCTAATGAATCGTTGGCATAAAATCTGATAGTAACTCCGCCTTCTGGTAAATTATCCCATATGGACTGTGATAATGAGCCATTTGTAGTAAAAATAACATTTGTAAGGCCGCCGTCAACAGAATATCACATAAATTCTAAGTTTGACTCAACTACTTCAACCGTGAAGTTCGGCGCTACTGCTCCAAATACCGTATCTTCTAATGGAGATATAATTGAAATTATGGGAGCAACACTTTTAATTACCGAGACATTATTAGACCCTAGATTACCAAAAGTATCGTTAGCGTAGAATATAATATATATGAAATCCATTTCCGCTATACTATCCCATAATATTTCCCACAAAGTTTGGTCGAACGTCTCGTTAGTTGTAAAAAGCACATTAGTTACATGATCATCAATAGTATACCACATATTCTCTAAGTAAAGATCAGTAACCTCAACAATAAAGCTAGGAGCTGTTCTACCAACTAAATCATTATCTGAAGGAGAAACAATATTGATTGATGGTAAATCAACATCCCAGATTGGTAGATAATCTATCCCTCCATTAAAAATATGGTTAGTATCTCCTATTCCGTTATGATCAGCATCTACACCGGTATAATTGTCCCAATAATTACCAATTATAGTACTATTCCATTTGTTATCAGTTCCACCGTCAATCGCATGTTTACCATTATTCAGTAAGAAATTCTCAAAAATTGAGTTATTATCATTATTTAAATCAATCTGAAATCCAACCAAATTATTATTTAAAATATTATTGGTAAATTGGTTTAAATCGCAATAATCTTCCAAATAAATTCCTATAACATCATTATTGTTTACGGTATTTCCCGAGAAAGTATTATTATTGCTATTACCAGAAAAAATTATCCCATACTGCGAGTTATTGGATATAACATTTCCCGATATGGTATTATTATTGCTTTCATCTATAGACATTCCGTAATTATTTTTACTTGCGTTGTTTTTTATAATGATACTGAAATTACTAAAGGACATAAAAATCCCCTGTAAATTCCTAGTCATAATATTCCCCAAGATTATATTATTTATGCTGTATTCTATAATTATTCCGTAATTACCATTATTATTTATGGGGTTTCTTGAGAGGGTATTATTATCAGATTCAAATAATTGTATCCCGTTCTGGCTATTGTCCTTTACCATATTTCCTGTAAGGGTATTATTATGGCTTTGGCTTATTACTAATCCATGATCTGCATTATTGCTTACGTTATTTCCAGAAAATGTGTTGTTATGACTAGCTTGGAGTGTAATTCCAACCTCATTGCTAAATATATCGTTTTCAGTAACATCGTTAAAATTACTATTTTCGAGTTTCATACCATTGCTATTTTCAATATTATATATTTTATTGGCAGAGATGTTATTAAAAAAGCTGTTATTTAGAAATATGCCGTTCCCTGCCTGTATTATATCAAATACTTTATTTTTGGAAATATTAAGGAAATAGCTATATTCTACTAAAATTCCTTCTACCATATGATTTATTGGTGTTGTTTGATCGTATATTGTATTATTGAGTATATCTACATTTGAACAATTATTTAAGTGAATTCCTTTTGTTATATTGTAAATTGTGTTAGTGACTATTTTACCTTTAGAAGTATTGCTTAAAAAAATGCCAGTCATTGTAAGTGTATTAGTTAATTCGTTCCATTGAGCAATATTATTCCTAATTTCAAAGTAAGAAGATGTTGAGTTTGAAATGCGTATACCATGTGCGCTAGCAGACAGATTTAAAATCTGACCTTCAATTATGTATGGATCTAATAATGTTCCTGAACCAGAGCTCCAAGGTTGAGTTTTCGCCCAAGCCCAATTATTTGGGCTTCCCGGCCTGTCATCTATAGTTATATTGGTATAAACTCCTGCAGACTTTAAGTCACCATTCTTATCATCGAATTCTACGTTTCTTTTATGATATAAACGATTATCATCAATCAAAATTCCATTAACAAAGAATGTTGCAATTAAAATGTACAGAACTGATGATAGAAGAAAGACTATTTTTTTTCTCTTACTATTTTTTAACATTAATTTCTAACCTAATTAATTAAATTTAAATTATATTTAATTCAAGCCTTGTAAAAAAGTTTTGTATGATCTTATCATAAAATATAAAAATACTATTATTCAAAAGTGAGATTATTCATGTTAGAACTAACCAATAATTTATAACATTTGAATTACTAAAAAAGTTATTAAATATACCAAATTATTTATCAAAATTGAAATATTATGTCTGAAGAAGAAATTAGAAGTCAAATCTCCGCAAAGGAAGATGATATCACGAGGATAGAAGAGGAAGCTTCTAAAAAAGATGCATCTGCAGAGAAAGAAATTGAAGATGAGTTTGATCCTAAGATTGAGGAAACTAACACGAAACTAGGAGAAGAAGAAAAACTTAGAGACGAAGCGATTGAAAAAGCGGCAGAATGGGCAGATAAAAAGAAAGAAAAAATAGCTGCTGCTAAAAATGAAGGCAAAACGCTCTCAAAATTAAAAAGTGATAAAGAAAAGGCTTTAAATAACAAGCTGAAAGATATTGAATCTGAAAAGAAAGCTCAAATTAAAGAGAAACAAAAAGAAATTAATGCTTTAAAAAAACAACTGAGTAATTTAGAAAAAGAGAAAGCAAAAGCTGCAGCAGCAGCAGCAAAATCAGAAGATTAACAAATTTTGTTTTTCTGCGTTTTTTTTTATTTTTAATTATTGCATAATATTTTGATACAAAGATATTTCGGTCAAAATATTGATGATTTTAACTGGTTTTAGACCATATGGAAGAAATACTACTAATAGTAGTGGTAAAATTGTAGATAAACTTGAACTACCGGATTTAGATTTCCTATTAATAAAGAAAGTGTTCCCTGTAATTTGGGATTTAAGTCTCATTTCGCTTAAGAATCTGCTGACTCATACTATCTCAAAACCAAAATTAGTAGTTCTCTTAGGTATTCACGAAAGCAAGAAATTCCGTATAGAAAAGTGTGGATGGAACTTTGCTTTCGGGAAAGATGTTAATAACAAGGTTAAGTTTGGTTTGATTCGATTTAATTCCCCTTTTATCTTAAAATCGATTTTAAACATTAATAAATTATACTCAGGTTTACAATTACAGGATACAAAGAATATTTCAATCTCAAATTACCCAGGTACGTACTTGTGTAATTATATCTATTATTGGAATCTATTATTCTCAGAAAAGAAATATCTTGTTGTTTTTATACATGTCCCTTATAAAATAGAATTAAATACCGGAATCATGGTAATAAAAAAATTAATTAAAACAATAATATCTACTCATCCCAATATGATATAAACGTTTTAGAGGTTAAGTGATAGTGTTTGACCTTTTTCATTAACCATATCCTTGAACCCTACCGGATGTATCCTAATTTCGTCATACAACCAATTTAGTAATCGCATTTTTGAATTATAAATCTCGACCTCCTCTTCAAAAAGTTCCATATCATTATTACCTTCAATATTCATTACATTTCATATGGTCCAATTGAACATATTTATCTGTGTAATACCTATATAATATACTCAAGAAATTTTGACCATCGTATTTATTTGACTGAAATTAATTTTAATTGTAAATTATCCTCTTAAATACTTCTTTTTAATATCTTCAAGTTCATATATGATATTTTCTATTGGATCACCATGTACTACTCTATGTAGTTTTTCAACTAATTCCTCTGGAAAGGTCTCAAATCTTGCTATTTTCTCTCTATATTCTTTGAATTCATCCGAAACAGAATACATATCCGAACTTCTTTTAATATCTAACTCCTTTGAAGCTATTTCAACAAATGATCTTATCATTTCATTGAAAATCTCATTTTCGAATTTTTGGATTTCATAATTTATCTCATAAACCATATGGTCATATTTATTATTAACTGTTTTGATTTCTTCATCTCTTTTGGTATTAATCTCATCAATTTTTGACTTTATAGCATTCTTCTTTATTTCTAACTCTTCAAGTTTAGATTTTAATTGACTACTCATGTTACTCTTAAATAAAAGACACTATTTAAAGAATTAGTTGAATCTATTTAGGAATTAGAGATTTTTTTTTGGATCTAGTTTTTCCCACTTAGGTATTATTAAAACAAAAATTAAATCTTTAAAATTATTTCAATTATCCAAAGCAGTTGAAAATTTAAGATATTAAATATGCCAAAAAAGATATCTACACAAACACCTGAACAAAACATTAATTTCATAGATGTTCATTGTCATATACCTTTTCCACGCCCTAAAAATGATCAACTCCCATCAGACCGAGAACAATTTTCAAATTATTTTAAAATGGGTGGAAAATATCTTATTTCTAGCACGATAGATTTTCATACATTAAATCTTACCTTGAATTTTAAAAAAAATATTGATAAGAATTTCGGTTTTACTTGCGGGTGGGCTCCTCAAACAGTTACCTACACTCCTAAGGATATTTATGATATAGAATGGAAGGCGTGGGTAGATTATGTAAGAAATAATAATAATGAATTTTTAGCAATTGGTGAAATAGGACTTGATTTTCATCACGCTAAAACATTGGAAACAAGAAACAAGCAAGTCGAAGTTTTTAGAAAAATTTTAGAGTTTACTAAGGATTTTGATAAACCTTATGTTTTGCATGTGAGAAATGCTGCTGAACATGAGTTTGATAAAAAGCATCCAAAACACAGATACAATAAAAATGATGGCGCAAATAAAGAAATCCTTGCTATTTTAGAAGAATATAATATTTCTCCTCACAGAGTAATGTGGCATTGCTTTTCAGGACCGGAAGTATATGGTAGAACACTTCCTAATCAAGGTTTTATACTTTCTGTTCCAAGTTCTGCTTTTGGCTTTAATAGATGGCAAAAAGCGACAAGATTATCACCTTTGGATTCACTTGTAACTGAGACAGATTCATACTACCAGCACCCTTATAAAAGAGGGCCGATTAACGTCCCTTCCAATGTGCGATATGCTATAGCAGCAATTGCTAACTCCCATAAAATTTCCCAAAACCTAGTAAGTGAAAAGACCATTGAGAATGCAATCAAGTTTTTCAAATTAGATTTAACGTCTTAAAAAATAAAGCAACTCTTATTACGCAATACTCTTAATACAAATTTTTTTTTATTGGTTATAACTAATTAGAATCCCAAACTGTTTGATGATACTTTCTATACGCCAACTACTTTTGAAAAAAAAATAATTGTACTAATTCTAAATGTTACTTGATTTATAATTAAGAATTTTCCAAAGATTAATGGTTTTCCTCAATTTAATAAAAAATTTTGATGAGAAAAGCAATTTTGATCTTTTCTATTCATCAATATCGTTCAAAATTTTACTTTTACATTATGAAATATTCCTTATTTTAAAAGATTGGAGCCATTATAAAGCTTTTATAGACAATTTCATTAATATCTTTAATAATTTTGCTCCAAATCGAAAAGTCGTTATTAAGATTTATATGTGAGTAATATTTATATAATATTAAGGATTTTGGAGTAGTTAATAAAATATTATAAAATTAAAAAAAGCCAAGGAAATTAATTCCGGTTAAGAATATCTCTCAAAAATTTCTGAAAAGAGAAGATTTTTTAAAATGATATTTCAAGGATTATTTAAGGTTTTGGAATTATATTTTAATGGATTAGATATATTCTACGATAATGTTGATAAGTATTTTCTTGAGAAGATAAATAATTTTATAAAAAGTAATCAAAACATAGAAAATAATCTAGAAAAAGCTCTTAAAGAAATAATTCTGATTTTTGTTGATGAGTTTGTTTGGTTAGGATTATACCGTGCCAAGGTTCAAAATAGATTTTCAGATAAATTCTTAACTCTCAAAATTGAAGAAAACAGAAAAATTTCTTCAATATTCGAACTCTACACAAAAAAGATAGCGCCATTAATCTATGAAGTAATCTTGGAACAGGTGATCTTTTATCTAGTGGATGATAGAGGAGTTCCAATACTATTAAATTTTAAAACTAAAGGGATACTTACTCTTGATTTTCTCATTGAATTAAGGAATTTAAAAAATTTATTTGAAGAAACTCCTGAAAAGCTAGAAAAATTGAGAAGATATATTCGAATCCGAGATAAAATTATTATAAAATTCTGTGAAAATAAAGAGAAAATTGAACGCTTAGAAGATTTAGATAATTTACAAAATAAGGTGCAATTAATATATTTGACCTATAAAATTATAGAATCTTTCGATATTCAATATTTTTACAATTTCACTCATATAAAAGAGTTTCTAAAAGATCACTTTGAAGATTGTATGGAGCAAATTCCTTTAATCTCTTTAAAAAATCCAGATCTTTGTTATTGCGCGTTATACTTAGCTAACGAGTTAAAAGTAAATTTTGATCATAAGGGGATTAAAGATTTTTTATCAGATTTATATCAGGATCATTTAGATGAATTTGATGTTCCAATAATCGAAGCCACAAATCAGATATATTTTTTCTTAAAGTCAACATCTTTAGCTAAATTAAGGTTAACGGATGATCAAATTAAAAATATTATTAAATTTGAACCTGAAGGATTAGAATTGTACCATTTCGAAAATATGGAAACATCTCAACTCTCAAATATTTTGGCGATTCTTGCATTTTTAGAATATTTAGATAATGTAGATGAAAAAAAAATTGATGCTATTTACGACGAGATTGAAAAGAGAATAACACCAAATGGAATTATGCAAAATCGTAATGGGTTTTATTCTTCAGAAGCAAGCTATTACGTTATTTTCAGTTATTATATAAACAACAACCTTGAAAAACTAAAATCTTTAACCACTGGCAATCTACTAGATAATTTGGTTTCTAAGATTTATAGAAATTTAGAGTTTCTCGAATTTTCCGAGTATATGAACATGGATTTATTAAGTGAATTATTTTATTCGATTGAAAGCCTAAGATTATTCAATTGTATTAAGTTAAAGGAAAATACTTTACACTTTGCTCATTACTTATTTCCTAAAGAAGTTGAGATCAAAATACTAAATTATATAGAAACTAACAGCTCAAGGATGAGATCTAGATATTTAATTGTAAATAGAATCACTGGGGAAACTGATTATTCTATTACTAGTTAATTACAATTAAGGAAAGATTCCCCTTAATTCTATTGCTCTAGCAATTCTTTGCACTGCAATTATATAGGCTGCTGTACGGAGAGGTATTTCTCTCATTTTATGTAATTTATATACTTCCTCAAATGCTTCTAGAATCATTCTTTTTAGTTCCTTATTAATACGATCTAAATCCCAGAAGTAAGCACGTATATCTTGAACATATTCAAAATAAGAAACACATACCCCTCCTGCGTTGGAAAGAATATCTGGGATCAAATGAATTCCTTTGTTAAATAGAATTTTATCTGCTTCTGGTGTTGTTGGTCCATTTGCACCTTCTAGAACAATCTTACATCTAATCTCATTGGCATTTGCTTCTGTTATCTGGTTTTCTAGAGCTGCAGGAATTAGGATATCGCAATCGCTTGTAAGAAGATCATTATTTGAAATCAATTTATATCTCTGATCTTTATAATCCTTCAAAAAATTGCCACTATGAACCCAATCTAATAATTTATTTATTTCTAATCCTTCTGAATAATATATTCCACTAGATATATCAGAAACTGCTAAAATTTTACAACCTCGTTCGTATAAAAGATTTGCTATCCAACCTCCAACGTTTCCAAAACCTTGAATAATAATTTTTTGTGATTCCAAGCTTATATTTAATTTCTTACACATTGCGTCAATAACAAAGTATAGACCCCTCCCTGTCGCAGAATTTCTTCCGACTGAGCCACCAATTTCCACCGGTTTTCCAGTAACGACTCCTGGTACAGCCCTCCCCTTGTTCATACTGTAAGTATCCATAATCCAAGCCATGATCTGTGCATTTGTATTAACATCTGGAGCAGGGACATCGATATTAGGTCCAATAAAGTTAATAATCTCGGATGCATATCTCCTCGTAAGTTTTTCTAATTCCTTCTTTGATAATTCTCTAGGATTTACACAGATTCCTCCTTTAGCTCCTCCAAAGGGTAATTTTAAGAGACTACATTTCCATGTCATCCAAGTAGCTAAAGCCTTCACTTCATCAAGATTCACATTTGGAGCATATCTTATACCTCCCTTTCCTGGTCCTCGAACTGTCGAATGATGAACTCTATAACCTTCAAAAATCTGAAGAGAACCATTGTCCATCATTATTGGAATGGACACGATTAATGCTTTCTCAATTTTCTTGAGGTATCGAGTTATATTAGGATCTAATCCCATCTCTTTGGCCACGATATCAATTTGCTCCTTTGCTACTTCAAAAGGATTTAATTCCAAGCTATTTCACCTTTTTTGCATTTTTTTCTTATCATGGAAATAGTCCCCTTAACTCATGTGCTTTTGCTAATCTTTCTGCTCCAATAATGTATGCAGCTGTTCTATATGTTATTTCTTTTTCGCTTGATAAATTTAAGATTGATTCAAAAGCTCTGAGCAAAATTCTTTTCATCTCTCTATTAACTCTTTCAAGGTTCCAAAAGTATGAATGTAGATCTTGAATATATTCGAAATATGACACACATAAACCACCTGCGTTAGCCAAAATATCTGGGATAATAATTATTCCTTTTTCTTTTAGTATCTCATCTGCTTGAGATGTGGTTGGACTGTTTGCACCTTCTAATATAATTTTGCAGTCAATATTATCAGCATTCTTACTAAAAATCTGGTTCTCTATTGCAGCAGGAATGAGTATATCACATTTTGTACATAGTAATTCTTCATTCGTTATGACTTTAATATTACTCCTTTCGTGATCCTTTAATGAGTTACCTTTTTGTTTCCAATTGATTAGTTTATTTATGTTTAAACCTTTATCAGAATAAACTCCACCTTCTGAATCAGTGATGGCAATAATATTACAACCTACATTATTTAAAATTTGAGCAACAACCTTCCCAACTTTTCCGAAACCTTGAATAGCAACTTTACTAGATTTTAAACTGAAATTTTGCCTTTCACATAAGGTTTCAAGAATATAAAACATTCCCGTCCCAGGTGCGTCGGTACGTCCGACTGTCCCCCCTATCTCTATAGGCTTTCCTGTAACTACACCCGGAGATGGCTTACCTTTATTCATTGAATAAGTATCCATAATCCAGGCCATTTCCTGCTCTCCTGTATTCATATCTGGAGCTAAAATGTCAATATCTTCCCCAATCATGTTTAAGATTTCTGAAGTATATCTTCTCGTGAGATGTCTCAATTCGTTTAAGGATAACTTTTTTTTATCAACACGAACTCCGCCTTTTGAACCACCTAAAGGTAATTCTAACAAGCTCGTTTTAAAAGTCATCAGGAAAGCTAATGCCTTAATTTCATCAAGAGTTACATCGGGTGAATATCTTAAACCACCTTTGCCAGGCCCGCGCAATGTAGAATGATGAACTCTGTAACCTTCAAAAATCTGAAGAGATCCGTTATCCATTACCACAGGTATAGAAACTATTAAACTACGTTCCACTTTCTTTAAATACTTTAAAGTATTTTCATCTAAATCAATCACATTCGCAGCTATATCAAGTTTCTTTTTCGCACTTTCAAAAGGGTTAATATCTCTCAATTTCACTCACATTGCCCCAATAATATAAAGATAATCTAATTAATTTATTTGGTAAGATATATTTTTTCGAAAAGATGTCCTAATCATAGATTCACAAGACAATATTGAACAAATTGTAATGGATCGTTTGCACATCCCCCCGAGTCTAAACCTCCCAGTTGGTCGACCATTTCCTGGGGGATTAGGTTATCAGCCAACCATAAGTCTTTTAGGTTCATTAGAGATTCCAAACCTTTAACTTGAATAATACGATTTTGACCAAGATCAACAGTTTCTAATTTTGTTAAAGGTTCAAGACCTTTGATTTCCCCTATGTTATTCTCGGAAAGAAAGAGATTTTCTAAGTTTGTTAAGGAATATAATCCTCTAATATGTTTTATCATGTTTTGTTTTAAGTTTAAGATTCTTAAATTCTTGCAATTGTCTAATCCTCTAATTTCTGAAATATGGTTAGAGTTAAGCCAGATTGTTTCTAATTGTTCCAAAGCCTCAAACCCTTTAATCTCCTTAATTGAATTGTTATTAATATAAATATTTTTTAAATTCTTTAAGTTTTGTAAGCCTTCTATATTTGATATTTGATTGCCTGCCAGGTTTAATACTTCTAAGTTTTCTAAATTTTCTAGATTTTCAATATTTAGCAAACGATTTCCAGCAATCCAGAGAACTTCGAGTTTATTCAAATTTTCAAGACCGTTGATTTTTGAAATGTTATTCCAAGATAAATCTAATCTCTCTAGAGATGTAAGCTTTTCTAATCCTTTTAACTCTTCTATCTGATTTCCTCTAAGATATAATTCTTTTAAGCTAGTTAAATTTTCTAACCCTTTAATTTCTCTTATTTGATTGCTAATTAAATGAAGAATTTCAAGGTTCTGTAGATTATCTAATCCTTTTATTTCTCTAATTTTATTACTTCCTAAATTTAAAATCTCTAACTCATCAAGGCTTTCTAATCTTCTTATCACAATTATTTCGTTAGAACTAAGTTCTAGATTTTTTAAATCTTTAACCTTATCTAAACCGATTATCTCTTCAATATCTTTAATATCTAAAAGACCTAAATCAAGAAAACCATCCTTTATTTCGAATTTAGTACCAGCCAATTCTACAGATTTCATGAAAAAAACTTAATATCATATATTTTGAATATATTTTGATTATATTTTTAAGTATATTCAAATATCAGTTATAAATTAATTATACAACACTTTTAATTTATTTATTTTGATTGTAAATGACTTATCAAAAGTATATCTGAAATTTAAAGTCTAATTATTTCATAATAAGAACTTTTTAAAATCCTATTGGGGATATTTATGATATGAATGCAATAGTTTGTAAAAAATGTGGATACTCCTTTGAAAATAAAGAACCAGGTAAGTATTATTGCCCTAATTGCTCAAAACAAATGAAATTTATTAAATTTGAAGCTTTTTGTGGTGCTAAACCAAATGAACTTCATGAGGTAAATTAAATAGCAATTCCTATTTATTATTATTAAATGTTTTTGTTTTACGCTGTATGTAAAGAATGTGGTTTTAGTTTTAAGAATAAGGAGCCTGGTTCATATTTTTGCCCTAATTGTAAAAAAGAAAAGAGTTTCTTAAAACTAGAATTGTTTGATGGAGTTAAACCATCAGAAATTCATGAAAATGATTAAATTTTTAAGTTAAAATTTTAAGTTTGTTTACTTTCTTCCTTTTTATGGTAAAATCATTATATATGGATGATTCTTATCTTAAAACCTGGAATGCCATAATTACCAGTGTGAAAGACGGAAAATTTGTCACCCTTGATAAAACCGCTTTTTATCCCAACGGGGGTGGTCAACCTTGGGACGAAGGGATTATAACCAAAGATGATAAGAAATTTAATGTAGTCTATGTTGGCAAATTCTCTGGAAAAATTAGTCATGAAGTAGATGAAGTTGGCCTAAAAGAAGGAGATGAAGTATCTTGTGAAATTGACTGGAATCGAAGGTACAACTTCATGCGATACCATACCGCTTGTCATCTAATTTCAAATATCCTTTATAAAAGAGCTAATGCTAAGATTACAGGTAATCAGATTGAGATGGATAAATCCAGAATGGATTTTTCGATGATCGATTATTCACCGGATAAATTACGAGCTTATGTAGATGAAGTCAATAAAATCATAAATCAAAATTTACCTATTACAATAGATTATATGTCAAAACACGAAGTTCTGGAAAAACCTGAATTAGCCCGCTTAGCTGTAGGATTACCTAAAGAAATTGAGGAATTTCGTATTGTCAAAATTGGAGATATTGATAAACAAGTGGATGGAGGGACTCATGTCAAACATCTTAAAGAAATCGGTAAAATTGAAGTAATTAAGACCGTTAATAAAGGAAAAAATAACAGAAGAATGTATTTTGTTTTAAAATAGCATAAAGTAAAAATAAATCCTAAGTTCTTATTAAAAATTTTAAGATTAAATTTATGTGAAGCTTCTAAAGGAGTCTGATAAGTCGAATGTTCAAATTTAAAAAGCAGTATAAATTAATATTCATCTTAATTTTAGCTTTTATGATGTTACCTATTGGATTTTTACATTCCACCGATTTAGCAAATTATCTAAATATTGGTTCACCAAGATCCGCTCAAGATATTTCTTTTCAAACTGAAGGATTTTCCAAGAATGCATTATTATCAACAGATGATAGTAATTGGGATCATCACGTAGAACCAACGATCGCTGTTAGTGAAACGGGGGTACTTTTTGTAGGCTGGAAGAACGCAGATACTCACAGTGGTGGAGGAAGACATGTAAGTATCGTAAAATCTACAGATAAAGGAGTTTCTTGGACAGTTCCATTTGACATGCCAATGTATAATGGGTTAAATACCGATCAATCAGATCCGTGGCTAATTTGGCATAATCAGAGTATCTACTACGCATATATCGAATGGCAACCCGAATATTTTCAATTTTTTACAACTAATTATTTATCTCAAGTAACTGTAGCCAAAAGTAGTGGTGATATAACTGAGTGGACTACCACATCAGCGTCAAATGGATCATTTTTTGCAGATAAAGAAACAATGAATATCGATGATAACGGAACAATTTATGTTGTGTATGATGATGCTGATGCTAGTATTCCAGAAGGAAACGTAACAATTCGATTAACACGTTCAATAGATAAAGGAGAAAGCTTTCAAGAAATCTCTGTACTAGGAGAACCATCAGATGGGCATCTTGCTCCATATATAACCTTAAATAGTGAAAATAACATCTACATCGCATCAACTTGGCTTGATATTCTAAGCGGAGGAGGGAATCTTTACTTTACCAGTAGTCTAGATGGTGGATTTACTTTTGAAAACCAAAGTTTTGTTAACACTGATGGAAATTATTCCTTTTTTGGCTCAGGTAAAGCTACAATTCCAGTTCTTCGAACTGATCAGGACGATAGGCTCTATTTATTATGGGCAGATACATTTGAGAGTAGAGATCATTCAATTGATGTTTATCTCCGATATTCAGATGATTTTGGTGGAAGTTGGAGTAATCGCTTTCAGGTAAATCCAATTACCGCTGGAGATCAATGGATGCCTGATATGGACATCGATTCTGATGGAAATTTACATATTGTCTACTATAACGCTCCATCTCATGGAAATTTCAAACCTTACTATTGCTTAGTTAACTTTTCTGGGGAAAATCGAGATAATCCAGTCTTTAATACCCCAATCGCGATCGCAAGTGAAGAAACTTCCGGTTCTTTCTTTAGACCAGGAGATTATCTTACTATTCGACTTGATCAATCTATGATCCCCCATGTTGTTTGGACAGATGGTCGAAATAATGAATTGGATATTTATTACTCCTTCGGGATTAAAAGTAATTCTGCTTCGGAAAACATCATTGGATTAGGAATTGAAGTTTTTTTAACCGTCGGATTTGTAAGTATTATTTTGATAGGAGTAATAATATTTATTAGAAGTAGAAAAATAAATTGTTATAATTAATATTTAAAACACAAAATAGAAGGCGTAAAATAATTTGAAAATTTCGGTTGAGGATTCAAGAACAGGAAAAATCATAAAGCTAGATGTAAAAGATCATCACCAAATAGAAAGAATCATTGATATTATCGTAAAACATATGGGTATAATTAGTTCTGAACAACGTTCTTATACATTAGTTATTAATGATAAAGAATTGCCTAATAAAATTACAGTTTCTGATGCCATTCATAAATATGGATTGAAAGAGAACGAAACCTTAACTTTATGGACAAGGGTTATTGGTGGATTAAAAGTATAGAAATTATTTTTATTACTCATCAATAATTACAATTTCATCATCTTCTTCGTTGTCCAGGTCTTGAAGATCAATTATGAATGAATATTTCTTTTTTAATTTCTTAATATTGTGCTTCGAAAAGTACTTTGCCGCTTCTAAACAATGGGGATAATCGAGAGGATCATCGGGATTTGGATTTTCCACTAAAATTTTTAAGGCTTTAACAATTGTGACTAAATCAGATAATCGAGACCACTTTTTTAAAATATTTAAGCATATGAATCCCGTTCCTTGTTTACTAGTATAAGGTACGTCAATTGAATGAATATTCGGGTGAAATAGTTCAGTAAGCCATGAAAAACTAATTCCTCCAGGATAAGGGAACATTCGATTTAGTTTTAAATAGATTTTATGAGAATCTTTTGGAATTAATTCTGATTTTTTCATAATAAATCCTAATGCTTTCACATTCAAAATTAGTTCAACACTATCTTCACTTCGATTTATGGAGTCTTTTTCAAGAACATTTAATTTTTTAATGTTTATAATTTCATTATCAATTCTTTCTTTCCATATTTCAAAAGGAAGCTCTGGCAGAATATCGTACCCCTTTCATTAATTTATTTTATTATTTAATTTTAAATTTACATTACGTTTTTACATTATTTAGTAGGTTGGGCTTTTTTAAAGGAACATGTCCAACATTCAGGATTTTTTACCTTTTCAACGATTTTGAAACTGTTTAATATTCCATTATAATTTAATTGTTTCCCAATTAATGGTTGGCCAATATAAGGGTTCCATTTTTTATGTTCCTTAAAATATTCTAGTCCTAATAGGAATTTTAGAACTTGGTGTGACTGTAATCCTCCTATAATTGAAGTAGTTGAGATGATCGAAGCAATTATTCCAAAAGTTTCACCATTTTCATTATCAATCTCTTGACCCGTGCACGAATATTTTTTCCACATTATATCTAGGTCTAAATCGGTAATATTACATTGGAAACAAGCAGCTTCCTTTACCTCAGAATATACCGATTGGAGGCTACCAAAGAATTCATCAATCCCTGCGTCAACAAAAGGGATGTTATAATAATAAGCATAATTATTCGCTTCCAATCTTGATTCAATATTATCAACACATGAACATATTACGTCAGATCTAGTGTAAAGTGTTTTTTCAATATCTTCTAGTTTTTTTTTGATTGAAATTATTTCGGTATTCGGATTTAGTATTGTACATGCTTCCTTTATGGCATCTACTTTATACACTTCTTGTTTAGTATCCTTTATATTAAATAGAACGCATCTATTTAAATTTGAAGTATTTATGAAATCATAATCAATTAAAATTATTTTTCCTATTCCGATTAGAACTAAATTTTTTACTAACTCGTTTCCAATGGCCCCCGCGCCGATGACCATTACTGTAGAATTGTTAATTCTTGCCTGATCCCATCCTTTGATTCTTTTTTGACGATCAAACATATCTGAATCCACTGATTCAATTCCATATAAGGAGAACTCTTCAAAATCTGTATCTTTTTTAGACATTTCTTCTTTAGGTTTTAAGATCAATTTTTAGCTATAATTGCATAACTGACTGATTTGTAACCTATTTTTGTATGAAGATCAAGAGTAAAAAATTCAAATTCATTTCTACTTGGATCAACAACCATCGCTACTTGAAACGATTTATGAAAAAAATATTTTTGAGTAAGTAAATCGGTGGATGATAAGAAACATCCAAAATCGGGGTGAGAATGCCACCATCCAACGATTCTTAAATTCTTTTTTCTTCTCATTTTTTTTAGCCGGTCAAATTCTTTTTGATATGCTCCCGCAGTTCCTACTATTTGAGATGTTAAAAATTTGTCACTATATATAATATCTTCAAGAAAAATTGATTCTTCAATAATTATATAAATAACATTATTCCATATTAAAATAGAACCTATAAGATACCCAAAAATCTCTGAAATTGATTTACTACACAATATCTTAATTGTTTCTATAACCTCTTGATAGATATATACAGGGAATATAAAATTTTCTTCGAACTTCATAAATTACAAATGTTTTTTCTATTCTATTATGATTTTACTCAACATATTAATTAAATTTGAATAAATTTTTGCTTTTGCTTTTTCTGAAATTGCGTGATCTTATTTCACCACCCCCAATTTTTTGAGAAATATCTAAAGTAGTTGAAAGAAAGCCGTTTATGGAACCATCATCAAGTATATCCTCTCCATGAAATGTTTTTGAATAGCAAAGTAGTCCATTAGATTTTACAATCATTAATTTTGATATCATTAGAGATTTCGAAATTTATTCTTTAAACAATTAATTTAATAATAGGTAGATTAATTATTTAAAATAATCATTTAACACTTCTATGTTGATCAGTCGTTTCTGAAATTGAATAAAACAGGACAATTAAATGAATCAGAAAAATAATGAGGAATCAATTCCTAAAATAATCGATATTGAAGAACAAGAAATCGAAGAAAAAAAACCTCCCAACAATAATATTATCAATTTTAAAATTGTAAATGGTAAGGAAAAACTGGATTTTAGTGAATAAAGAGGGGAATTTACAGACTATAAATTTTCAAGTTAGATTGTCTTTTGATTAAATTTGAAACTAGTTTAATTTAGAAAATTAGAAGATTTATAACCAGTAAAAATCTAATATTTCTAAGGAATTTTTTGTTGAAAAAAAAATCCAAAAAACCATAATATATATACTGAAATGTAAAAAAGGCGTTTATATGATGGAAATATCAAAATCAAGTGAATCAAACCTTATCGACAAAGCAGAATTTAATAAAAGATTTGGAGAATTCGCTAAAAATCATGGTACATTCGTCCAAGAACTTACAAATCTTTCTGTAGAAAATAAAATTACATGGGGATCTATTCTTGAAGAAAATTCTCAAAAATATTCTAATAATCCAGCTATTAAATTTGAAGATACTGTTCTTACTTATCAAGAATTTAATGAAAAGGTCAACCAGTATGCAAATTATTTTATCTCATTAGGCTTGAAAAAAGGTGATGTAGTTAAGGTTTTAATAAAAAACCGAATAGAAATTTTACTGGTTTATACTGCTAATGCTAAAATCGGAGCAATTTCTTCATTGATTAATACTGATCAGCGTAAAAAATCTCTAATATATAGTTTAGACCTAACACCGGGTAAGATAATTGTTATCGGAGAAGAATGTTTCAGTGCCTTTAGCGAAGTTAAAGCTAATATTAATCTTTCAGATGTTGAACAACTCTGCTTCATACACGATGATGGTGAGATGGACCTTCCTGAAGGATTTATTAACCTCCCGCAAACTGTTAAAAATTTTCCTACAGATAATCCTTCCACTACGAAAAATACCAAGACTCTAGATGTTATTGCTTATATATTTACTTCTGGTACAACTGGATTACCTAAAGCAGCACTCTTATCACAAGCAAGAGTTATTGGTGCGGGACTTGGGTTTGGAAGAATTATTGCAGAATTTTCTCCCGATGATACAATGTATATTCCACTCCCTTTCTTTCATGGCACAGCTCTAATGACGGGGTGGCCTTCCATATTTGTTAATGGGGGTGCTTTAGCAATAGCCCGTAAATTTAGTGCTAGTCACTTTTGGGATGACATTCGAAAATTCAACGCTACTGGTTTCAATTATGTTGGAGAAATATGTCGTTATTTAATGAATCAACCCCCTAAACCAAATGATTCAGATAATCCTGTAAGAGTAGTGATAGGAAATGGTCTCCGTCCAGAAATATGGGTAGATTTTAAAAAACGATTTAAGATTCCTGTTATCGGAGAGTTTTATGGAGCATCGGAAGGAAATGGAGCATTTGCAAATGTATTAAATTTTGATTGTACGTGTGGATATTCTTTTGGTGGTACTCATGCCATTGTACGATATGATCATGAGGAAGATAAACCCATTAGAAATACGAGAGGAGTTATGAGAAAAGTAAAAAAAGGTGAGGTTGGTCTAGCTATATTTGAAAGTGCAGGTACAAATAAATTTATGGGATATACCGATGAAAATGCGACCAAAGCGAAGCTCTTTCACAATGTTTTTAAAGAAGGGGATGAATGGTTCAATTCAGGCGATTTAATGCGAGATCAAGGATGTGGTCATGCCCAATTTGTAGATCGTCTCGGTGATACCTTCCGATGGAAGGGACATAATGTCTCCACTACTGAAGTAGAACAAGTACTCAATGTATTTGATCAAGTCTCAATATCATCCGCTTATGGAATTAAAATACCACTTACAGACGGGCGAGCAGGAATGGCTGCAATTGTTCCCAAATCAAATTTTGATAAGTTTGATTTCAAGAGGTTAGCAAACATATTTAATGATAATCTTGCCCCATATGCTATACCCATTTTTCTCAGATTTAAATCGGATCTCTCAACAACTCATACATTTAAATTTAAAAAACTAAAACTCAAAGAAGAAGGCATTGATCCTCAAGTTATTGAAGATCCTCTCTATATTATGCTTCCAAACGAATCAGTATACATACCCTTTAATAAAGAGATCTATGAGAAAATACAGAACCAAAAATACAAATTTTAAACAAAAATGGCTACTCTATATCCTCTAGTATAGGTTGACCTTCAATGAATTTACTTTTTAGCCCTATTTTTTCAAAATATTCACTTAAGGCTATACATGCAAATTTTTCTGTTGAATAATGAGTACCCCCGATAATATTTATTTCATTATCCTTCTCAAATTCATGAACTTCTTTACTGAAATCATTTAAGACAGTTACGCCTGTAACATAAGTATTGATACCTAATTCTATTATTTCTTCTATTCCCTCGATATTATTGCCACCTCCCCCTACTAAAGCAACCTTGTGGTCTAATATCTCATCTGATCCATATTTCCATAGTTTCGTGTTATGACCTACAATTGATTTTAACTTATCAGCTAATTCTTCTGGTTTGTTTAATTCAGTCTTCCCATATACTCCAACCTTTACACCGAAATATTCATAGAATTCACCTTCAATTGTAATATCCAGAGCATTAGCCAGATTTGTTGCAGTAGAATATTTCCCATTCTTATCTAAAGGCACATGCATATTATATATCGAAATTTTCTGTTGTTTCAATTTTGGGAGTAAGCTTGGGTTAATATCTTGGAATATTTCAGGTGTTCTTATATCCCAATTCATCGGATGGTGAGTTATTAATAGGATATTTTCCTTTCCTGATTCTATTATCCTACTTAAAATTCTATCACTAGGAAAAACAGCAGTATATACATAATTAATTTCTTCAGAATTATCTAAGAGTATACCCATATAACGTGTTTTAAAATTATCACTAATATAATCGTTAAAATCCATCCCTTTCCAATCATCCTTACATAAACCAAGCTCGAAATCTGAATCGAGTTTATGATATAACTTTTTTGCTTCCATTATTCTCAAGCTTGAAATTTTCAATTAAATATTTATTTAACTCTATTTTAAAAATTTTTTGCTTTCATATATTATTAGAAGCGAGATTTTATTAAAATTGTATATATAAAAGTCATGTCAGAAAATGAGATAAGAAAAGAAATTGAAGAAATCATCTGGTGTAAATTTTATATTTATCTCTAGTATTATTCTATTTAATTAATAAATTAAAATAATCAAAACTCAACTAAAGGTGATTAATTATTACTTTAGAAAAAGAAATAGAAGATATGTTAATTGAAGGTGGAGCAAAAAAGGTCGGGTTTGCAACGCTCGAAACAATGAAATCAGACATGCCTGGAACAGATCTTACCTATTTACTCCCCGAGGCTCAATCGGCAATAGGATTTTTTGTTCCTTTTGATAAAGAGATGATTCTAAAATATTTAGGAAAAGTCGATCCGAGTATTCGAGGAATTCATGAAGAAGAAAATTTAGAAATGCATCGAATAATTTGGAGGGCGGCTCAACGCGTCAAGCACTGGTTAATTGAACAAGGCCACAAAGCAATATCGGTTATTCCTAACAACCATTATAGAGAGGATGTTCCTGGATGGCAAGTGTCACTACCCCCCGAGCTTTCATTAAGGTATCTTGCTGTTAGATCGGGGGTTGCCTCGTTTGGTTGGTCAGGAAATGCTGGAACGAAAGAATTTGGAACTTCCATATTACTCGGAGGTATAATTACTGACGCAAAACTTAAACCAACGAACCGGATATCCGAGTCAGAAACTTTTTGTGATAAGTGTATGATATGCACGAAAGTATGTGCTTTTGGAATGTTCAATGAAGACGAAGTAACAACCGTGACAATCGGGGGTGAAACATTTGATTACTCTAAAAGAGGACCTATGATGCGCTGTGGCATTACGTGTGGTGGGGCTAATGGGTTACATAAATCAGGAAAGTTTTCTACTTGGTCTCCAGGGCGATATGAGTACACTGAAAACGACGATGAACTAAATTCCCTATTTCTGACTGCCACGTTAAGTCAGAGGAAAAGACTACCGTATAAAGACAGTTCGCTTGGATATCAACCTGCTTTTAATGACACATATAAACAACAGTTAACCTGTGGAAACTGTAATTATATTTGCGCGGGAAATACAAAGAAAACAGCCCTCCGATACAAAACTTTAGTCAATTCTGGATGCGTTATTCAAAGGGAAGACGGCACTCTTGAGGTGTATCCCCCAGTGAAAGCAAAGGAAGTGTTCGAATCGATGCCTATCAAGCATCAAAAGTTATATACGAGAGAATATAAGAGTAAAACTTGAAAATCTAAATTAAACAATTATAGAGTATTTTTTATCTTCTCTTTTATATTTCTAACTCTGACTTTTTCCCTAAATCCTCCGTGTTTCTAGTGTTCTCAATATGCCGAATCATTGAAGTCGGTTTTAAACGCTATAATCAAATCATAATTATTACATACATTTGAAATTGAAACCAGAACCTGAATTTACCTTAGATCAATAATAATAACTAAGGTACCCATCTCTTTTTTTCTTTCTCTTTCTTTTCCCTTTTTAATTCCTTTCGTTCTTTATAGGTTAGCTCATCATATCGTTTAGTATACATTTCTTCATACTTTTCGCGCAGAGCTTCTATATCTTCAACATGACCTAATTTATCTTCAAGTCCGTCTTCAAAGAAATAGTTTAATTTGAATTTTTTAGCAGGAATTCCAACATAGATCCAACCCTTTTCTAAAACTTGTCCTACAGTAGTTACACTATTAGCTGCAAGGATACAATTGTTTCCAATATGAGTTCCTGGCATAACTATCGCATGAGATCCGATCCTTACATTATCTTTTATAACCGTCTTTCTGATTATTAGAAGATTCCCAATAATTACTGCGCCTTGAACAATTGAGCCTTGGCCAACTACAACGTCACTTCCAAACTCTATAAATTCTGTGTCAACCCATCCTTCGAATAAGGAATTTGAGATTTTTGTTTTAACTCCGAATACCTTAAAGCATATATTATCTAAAATCCCTGGAAATGGAAATCTATGAGCTAACCATATTGGCCATCGTTTAATTGTATTCCGAAGACTCCAATAACGATAATCCCTATCAGAGGGATGTCTTAAAAAGGTGCCTTCTCTTGGTTTGTGAATAGCGTTGGTTATAACTAACAAAACCTTTGCAAAAAATATAGCAGAAAAGACAATCGTTACATACATCAAAAATAATAAAAGTGGTAGATAGGTGTAAAAATGAACGGGACTTAAACCTACAGCAGAAATTGGTGTCCATAATAAACGCCAATAAAACCAAAATTCCAATAGGAGCGGAATTATGCTTACCCATATCAGGAAAAAATAAAATATTAGATACCTTTTTCGTGCCAAAATAGTCGGTGTAAACGGTCCAACACGCATCGTATTCGGAACACTCATGCTTTTTTTACCTCTTTTTCCATTTTAACTAAACCTTTTTTATCTTCATCTATATTAATTTTATGTTCAATTTCAAATTTTTGGGCTTCATCCACATCACGCTTCAATATCACATCTCTTCTCTCTTCTGCGTACTTGTTTTCCTTTAATTTAATAGCAGGAAATCCAAAATATACCCAATCTGGCTCTAACACTTGATTTACCATTGTAGAAGAAAGCGCACCAATCACTGACTCTTTACCCATAATTGTTCCTGGGGCAATAGTTGTATGACCGCCAATCATGATATAATCGTCACATACAACCTTCTTTATAATCAAATATCGACCAACGATCATTGAAGACATAATTACAGCACCCTGCCCGATTAAGTTTTTCCTCCCAAACTTAATAAACTCAGCATCACACCATGCATCATTGAGATGGCTCGAAGCATCCATATCAACACCAAATAATTTTAATGCTACTACATCTGTCCAAGGAAGTGGTGAATTGCGCATGAACCACAACCCGATCTTTTTCAATTCAGTTCTTAACATCCAAAATTCAAAGTCAGTATCCCCAATTTCAGCTTTAAAAATACCCTCCTTGGGTTTATGTATTAAATTTACCAAGATTAAAAGTAATTTACTGAAAAGAATACTAGCTAAAATAAAAAAGTAGATTGACCCAAATATCACAAAAGGAAGAAAAATTAGTATAGCAACCCAATTTCTCTCTAGTAAATACCAATACCACATTATCGAAATTATTAATCCTGCTACCCAGAAAATTGGGATATAGACTGCTAAAAACTTTAAATTAACCCTACTTATAGCTGAACTAGTAGTGAAATCAATTGCTAAATCCTCCTTGCTTAATGTATTAATGTCAATTTTAATCTCATCCAATGTACTCTCTATTTTTTCTACGTTAACCGTATCGCTGATAGATGTTTTTGGAATTTCTTTTATTTTTAATTTCTTCAATAATTTTTTATCAGTATAACCTTCTACATTTTCATTTATCTCTAAATCTTTTGGTGTTAAAGATAAATATTCCATAGTTTTCTTTCTAAATATTGTCCTTAAAGGTATCCCCCAATAATACTTATTTCCTTTTAACACGCTGTGTTTACTTGTTGAGGCTAATGGTAGTAAGAAGGAGTTATCGTGAATCTCAGAACCCGGACCTATTTGACTCATTGCGGCAGCTGTTACATTATTACCTACTTTAATCTTAAAATAGCTGATATTTCCAAAAATTCCTTGAATCAGATGACTGGCTAAAGTAGAATTAACTCCGATATAACAATTTTCTCCAATATCGATAAATTTATCCATCCCTACAGATTCTTCTAACGTTGTACCTTTCCCAATTGTATTAGAGCCTACGGTGTTAAAAAACCAATTACCTAACCAGGGAAAAATACCCTTAGTTAAGGAATTTTTCCCATACTTGATTAAAAAGCTTCTTATATGATAATAATTAACCGCTTTACTGCGAATATTTCGTGGAATTACCCCTGATTTTGATGGTGAGACTTTTTCAGAAATCTTCCAGCAAATTCGAGATGTTAGTCCTAATAAAAATAAATGTAGTAAGTAACAACCTATAAGAACCAAAGGCATCAAAAAGAATGCAATTAAAGAGCGAATTTCTGTAAAAATTAACAAGATATTAGAAGTTTCCAAGACAAAAGGAAGAAAAACTTGAAGGAAGTACCAGAAAAAAACAATACCCGGGAAAACCCATGAGCTGTAAAAAATAAAGCCAAAGATAAGAATATATAAATAAAATTGGAGTTTAACTTCTTCCTTAATGACGTGATTTTCAGTACTAATCTTATCCAAAGGATCGTTTAGCTCTACTTCTTTGCTCATTGTGGCCATTTTTTTGCAGTGAAAATTGTTAAACCTTAAAACTCATTAAATTTTGCTCTATTAAAAAGCATTTGATACTTATTATATTTTATAAGATATTTTTTTTCCTTTTAAATTTATGATTAATACATAAAAATAAAAAACCATGAAAAATAAATGCCAAAATTGTGGAGAATGCTGTTTAAGAACGGAAATGATTCTTTCTAAGAATGATATTATTAAAATAATAAATAATACGGATCAAAATCTACAAAAAAAAGATTTCGTGTTTAATAATAAGGATGGGTTTTCTCAGTTAAAAAATATTAAAGATCACTGTATATTCTTAGATTCTCATTCAGATCAATGTAAAATTTATGAACATCGTCCCCAAGGATGTAGATTTTATCCATTAATCTTTGACTTCCATTTAAAAAATTGTATTTTCGATAATGACTGTCCTAGACTTCATTTATTTTACCAAAATAGAACTGAATTAAAAAATACATGCGTAAATTTATCGAGATTTTTAAAACAAGAATTAGGACTAATTATAAATTAAAGTTATCAAATTGTTTTACACAAGGTCTTTCTTATCATCATCAATATTAACCTCGTGCTGAATTGTATATTTCTTTGCTTCATCTACATCTCTTTTTATAAGGATCTCTCTTTCGGATTCAGAGTATTTGTTTGGCTTCATTTTAATGCATGGAATACCAAAGTATATCCATCCGGGTTCTAAAATTTGAGAATACATAGATGTAGAAATAGCACTGACAAAAGTATCCTCTCCAATTATTGTACCTGGTGCTATTGTCGAATGTCCTCCAATAAGAGAATAATCACCACAAATTACTTTCTTTATAATCAAGTAGCGGCCGACTACCATGCTTGACATGATATGTGAACCTTGCCCTACTAAGACTCTTCGTCCAAATGTTATAAATTCTCCATCACACCAAGAATCATATAATGAACTTGTTAAGGTCATTTTTATACCATACCACTTAAATGCTAATATATCCATCCAGGGAATGGGCCAGTTCCGTATAAGCCATAGCACAACTTTTTTCAATTCAGTTCTTAACATCCAAAATTCAAAATCAGGATTCCCAATTTCAGCTTTAAAAACCCCTTCTCTTGGTCTATGAATTAAGTTTATTAAAATTAGAAATAATTTGCTAAAAAAGAAGCAGCCTAATATAAATATAAACCACATAATAATTATAATTGTGGGGAGAAAGAATATCTTCAAAAATACATTTCCTACAAAAGAAATGAATGAGTAAAATATAATTGTATCCAACATACCAGATAACCAAAAAATTGGGATGTACACTACTAGAAACTTTATATTCAGCTTAGAAATTGCACTACTTGTTGTGAAGTCTATTGCTAAATCTTCTTCTTTTAATCTATTTATATCAATATTTTCCTCATTTTCTTCATTTTCTTCAATATTTTCTTGCTCCTTTTCAATTGATTCGTTAAATGGTCCTAAAATATTCTCAATTTTTAGTTTTTCCATTGCATCTTTCTCGAGATATCCAGCAATGTTCTCATTTATTTCTAATTCCTTTGGTGTTATTTTCAAATACCCCATAGTTTTCTTCCGAAATATTTTTCTTAAAGGGATTCCCCAATAATAATTATTCCCTTTTAATATGCTATGTTTTCCTGCGGAAGCTAAAGGAAGCAAATACGAATTATCATGTACCTCTGATCCTGCTGCAATTAAATTTGTACCAGCAAAAGTTACATTATCTCCAACTTTGATATGAAAATAATTTATGTTTCCAAAAGTCCCATCAACCAGATGAGTCGCTAAAGCCGAACTTGCACCAAAATAACAATTTTTTCCAACGATAGCAAATTTTTCATTGCATATACTCTCCTCCAAGGTTGATCCTTTTCCAATCACACTTGAACCTACAAAATTGTAAAACCAATTGCTTAGCCAAGGGAAGGCTCCTTTATTAAATGTGTTCTTTCCATATTTTATCATAAAACCTCGAATATGATAATAATTAAGAGTTCTACTCGGAAAATTCCTTGGAATTATCCCATCTTTACTGGGAGACTTCCTTTCACTCAATCTCCAAAAAAACCGTGTTGTCAGCCCAACAAAAAATAAACGGATTAAATAACACCCTATGATTACTAAAGGCATAGAAATTATTGCGAGAATTGGTTTAATCTCAGTGAAAAGTGTTAAAAAATTTGATACTTCTAAAAAATTAGGCAAGAAAAAAAGAAAGATATATGTCATGAATAAAAATGTTGGAACTAAAAGGGAGGTAAGATAAATTGTAAAGAAGACCAACAAGAACCAAGAATACGGAAATTTTATATCTTGATGTGCTATATTTTTCCCTGTATCTAATTTTGGCACCTGAATATCATCATCAGTCATAATCAGTTTTCCTCAAAAGCTCAAATTAAATATTTTAAAACTATTTATATAATAATTAAAGTATTTTCTCTAAAAAATTCAATGTTTAGAATCTTTAATCATTATGGATATAAAAAGAAGTTACAAAACAAAGGTATTTATTTGGTTTATATGTGAATAATTGTTTTAATATGGTCTTGGTTTATATTATTAAAGTCTACAGCTTTTCCGATGTCTTTTAGTGGGATTTTATTTGAGATTAATTTCTCAACATTAATCTTTCCCGACTCCAATCCTTCGATAGCCTTATCAAACGGTCCACATCTACTAGTATATAGAGTTAATTCGCGTAATACTGCGTCTGTTAAATTAACATGCGCATCAAGACCGTATGTGCTTTTTAAATGTACTTTTCCTAGAGGTCTGCACGATGCTAAAACATCTTTTATCGCTAAGGGATTACCTGTCGCATCTATAACTATATCGGCGCCTAGTCCACGTGTTAGAGCCTTTACCATATCAGTAATGTTCGTACCATCAAATCTGTTTATCAATCTATGTGCACCAAGTTTTTTTGCCAATTTAAGTTTTCTATAAGAACCATCCACAACTATTAATGTTAAACCTTTTAGTAAAGCTACTTGTGTTATTAGTAATCCTAACTTTCCAAGCCCGAATATAGCTATTGTTTTATCAGTTGTTTCTAATGGCATTGTTTCGAATATTTGATATGCTGCTGCTAATGGCTCGATGAAGGTGGCATCATCATATGAGATTGAGTTAGGGATTTCATGAAGTAAATATGGATCCAACGCTATATATTCAGCTAAAGCCCCATCAACATCAATTCCCAATGCTTTACGAGATATGCATTGAGTAGGTTTTCCCTTTTTGCAATAATAACAACTAAAATCAATATTACTATTTATTTCAGAGGTTACCCTCTTGTTAAGCCATTTTGGATCGACATTGTCCCCCACTTTAATTACATCACCAGCAAACTCATGTCCTAAAATTAGGGGTATAGGTGTTAGTAAATTACCTTTGATTATTGCTATGTCTGTTCCACAAAGCCCAACACTTTTGACTCTAACTAATACCTTTATGTCGCCTATTCTTGGATCAGCTACAGTTTTAATAATTAAACTTTTCCCATCAAATACAACCGCTTTCATTTTTTAGCAAACTGTTTGTAATTTAAAATAGAACTAATTGATTTTTGCTTTTTAAATTTTTTTCTTGTACTTAGCACTTTTGAATTAATTAGTCATGAAAGATAATAAAAGTATTTATTTTTGATTTGATTTAGTTTGGTTTTTGTCCAATTCATCTCTTATAAATTCAATGTTTTCTTTTAACGTCTGTATTATAGGCTCATCTCCCATTTCAAGGTTTTCTAAAATCTGAATTGCATCTTTAAAAAGTTTCATTTGTTTAGGATATTGAGATCGTTTGTAATAGACTCCAGGTATTTTAGAAAACTGAAATGAAATACATTATTTTTCTGGGATATAGCGGGCCAAGATGAATTTCATTTCTTACGACCCTCTTTTTATAGGTCAAGTGTAGCAACGATCGTGGTATTTTCTATCGAGGATAATAATTTTGGTAAAAAAAGTTTTAAACATGCAGCTCAATGATTAAAAGAAATAAGGAAATTTTGTGGGGATATACCAGTTGCCCTATTTGGTAATAAAGTTGATTTGGTTGATGAGAGCAAATTAGATGAGGAAAAGATTTTAAAATTTGTTAAAAAAAACTATTTAGAGGGTTATTACCGGACCTCTGCTAAAACGGGCGAAAATGTTGAAAACGCATTCAAAGCTATAATCAAACATTTACACAATAGACTAAAGAGTTCTGCTTTAATCGAGTAATGTAAATAATTGTCATTAAGATCAAAATAAATATCTATTTAAAATAGAAGTTCTCCCTTCTATCATCTAAAATATTGTTAAATTCGTTAAGTTTTTTATTTCTCGAATGTTCGATGTCTACTTCTGAAAAACCCGTAAGTATCTTATTAGATGGTGCCGATAATAAGACTTTTCCATCAGGGGAGGTAATTTGACTGGCACCAGTAAATACAAAATTATCTTTACCTCTTTTCTCTTGCCCAATTCTATTAGCGGTTACGCTATAAACTCGATTTTCTAAGCAACGCGTGATCATAGCATTTTGGCAATAAGGAAGTACTAAATTGGCAGGATGAGCAACAATATCTGCACCAAGAAGAGCAAGACTTCGCGTTACTTCAGGAAAAATCCAATCAAAACAGATCATAATCCCTATTTTCATATTATTAATATCATATACTTTTAAAGGTTTATCTCCTGGAGAAAACCACAAATTTTCCCTGTAATAAAGATGTAGTTTACGATATGAATCGATAACTTGATTATTTGAGACAATAATAGCAGAATTGTAAATTCTATTTTCTGCCTGTTCGACAAATCCTCCAATTATAACTGCCCCTGTCATTTTGGAAATTCTTATAAGAAATTGAGATGTTTTTCCATTTAGGGTTTCAGCTAAAGACACTGCTTCATCTTTCGATATGAAAGCATACCCAGTAGCAAATAGCTCTGGTAAAACTATTAAATCCGCTTTTACACCTACCAGCAAATTCTCAATCTGTTCAAAATTTTTCTTTTTATCCCCAAATATTGGAGATGTTTGAACATACCCTACTTTTGACATTCTTTTCTATTTTTGAAGAAATATAAATTCTAACTTAATTTCATTTAAGTTTTGATCTATAAATTTTTGATAACCCTTATTTATTTTCTCGGAAATTAAATCGGGCAAAAGGATTGAATCACTATAAAATTGCGTATATAATTAATGATTTTCAAATTTTAATTAAGAAGAATTAAGGTTTTTTTACTTAAAATTCTAACCTATAACAAATGTATTTAGTTAGGGTGTAATAATAAATTAGAATCTAATTTTTCAATAAACTAAAGAAAATTGAAGACTTCATGAGATAATTCAATAAATTAAAATAGATAGAAAAAAAATATATTAATAGAATGGAAGAAGAAAGAATAAAACGATATAGTGGAAAATTAGAATATTTAAATCAAACGATAGAACACCTAAAGGATTGGACGAAAAATATAGATTCAAAAGAGTTTAGAGATCGTTTAGAATTACAAAAACAATATGGAATTTATCACGCTTTTCAAATCGGAATTGATATCATTACTGATTTAGTAGCGATGATAGTAAAAGATCTAAAATTGATTCCCAAAGACGACTATTCTAATATAAATATAATTAAAAATAAAAATATTGTTAATCTAGATTTGGCTGCAAAACTCCGAGAAGCAAATGGTCTAAGAAATAGAATTGTTCATGACTATAATGGTTTGGACAATGAGATAGCATATAATAGTTTAAAAAATCTTCTTAAGGATTTTCAAAGTTTTAAGGTGAAAGCTAAAGAGTGGTTAAAAAAGAATTGCTAGAGCAAATTTACAATGATTTTACATATGTAATAGAAAAGAAGGATATTTTAGGAATTTTATTATTCGGTTCTTATAGCAAAAGTCAAAATACAAATAGAAGCGATATTGACATGTGTATAGTAGCACCTAATGAAGAGCCTCATCAACTAATTTCATTCATATTACAAAATATCAATGTTGATTCTAATAGATATGACATTCGCCTTTTTAACGAATTACCATTATATATAAAGATTCATATTATTGAAGACGGTATTTTAATCTATTCTTCTATTGAATTAGACCTATATGAATTCTTCTATATTTATCGTAAACTATGGGAAGACCAAAAACATCGTCAAGAAATATCAAAAGAGGATTTACTTCTATTTTTTAAATAGTTAGATTGGAAATGTACTCATGATCTTAAGTTTATTCATTATAATACCTGATATATGTGAAGAGTCTGGTGTAACCTGTAATTGTTGTTGGTCTTGCCCATAATTCCTAGCAATCATTAATGTTGGTTCAAAATTTTTCTTGATTGACCAACTTCTTGCTAGGTATTTAAAATCATCGTATAAAAGTTATTTTAAATACTCTTTTTCAAATTTTTTTTATTTTTTAACAATGGTAGATTTAAATATTAAGATATCTCTTAAAATTCCTATATCTTTTCAAGAAAAATATGGTAATTTAGCATGCCTTTTGTGATAGTTAAATCAGTTGTTAAAGATTTTGATGTTTGGAAAAAGAGTTTTAGTGAGGATAGTGAGGGTAGAAAAGAAGCTGGAGCAATAAATTTGCGAGTATTCACAGCTTTGGGGAACAAAAATGAAATATATGTTTTTAGTGAGCTAAAAAGCTTAGAAAAGTTTAAAGCATATATGGAAAACCCCGATTTACAAGCAAAAAGGCAAGAATCAGGAGCAACAGGTCCACCTGAAGTCTTTTTATTAGAACATGAATTTGATGAATGAAATTATGGTATCTATCAACAACAACATATAAAAAATCTATTAAAGTGGAGTCAAAAGACTCTCAATTCTTTTTTTATTTTTAAGTTATTGTAAAAAAAGGTAAACTATTAGAAGAAGGATTCACCCTTGATTGCTTAGTGGTGTTTTTTTTGTTTGATCTATAATTAAATCGTCTTTAAATGCTTTTATTATCGCTTCTTTAAACGACGTGAAATCTTTTAAATTGTTTTGTAAAATACTGTAAATCATTTCATTATCAATTTCTAAATAAAAATGCCCTAATAAATTACGAATTCTCACCATTTTCGTAAATTGAGTTTTTAGCTCATCGGTTATAACCTCCTGTTTAGCTAAGATTTTGATAATATCCGTAAATGTTTCAGGTTTTTCTTTATTTGTGAGAGATACAATGTGATTTCCAATATCTATACAAATATTTATGCAAATTTCTAAGGCTCTCTGTGCTGTAAGATAATTTTTATAATTAGTGAGAAATTCTTTTTTCCCTATTTGCCTAAGTTCAAGTAAATTTTCCAATATTTGGTCGAATCTATTAAATCTAGTTAAAATTAAGTCCCGATTTATTTTAATCCTTAAGCACATCCATGACTGTTATTTTGTCATACATATCTAAAATAGGTTTTATATCTAAATATTCATAAGAAACTTTTATTTCAAACTCTTGCTGTATTGTTTTATTCTTGGAATGAATAGCATATCCATTTTTAATAATGTTATATAAAAACCGAGGTGTGGCGTTGTTTAAAATAGATAAATCAATTTCTATTTTATTTCCAAATTCCTTTTCTATTTCCAAACTCAAATTTACTTGATATAAATATGGTTTTTTAAATGCCCTATCTAAGAGAATTCCGAGATCTATATCACTAAATTCAGTCTTATTACCTAAAACATAAGATCCGAATAAATAACATAATAATACTTCATTTTGATTGTTTAAAACCTTATTAATTACCCTTTCTAGTTCATCCGTAGGTATAATCTGGAACTTTTCCCTTTTCATCATTATTTAGAGGTAAATCTTCAATTTCACAATTAACTAATAATTAATATAGCTATACAGTCTAATAACTTTTTATTCGTTTCTGATATGTTTTTCTTTCCCCAAATTTTTCCCATTAATGTCTCAAGGTATTAATCTTAGTTATATTCTTATTGCTTTTTGATAAAAAAATTTGTCCGATATGTGCATTTGAAGAACTACAAAAGTATTTGATTTCTCTTGCACTCTTCCTTTAGAAACTTTTATATACAATTTATTAATTCTAATCACATTTTTTGTTTAAATAATAGGAGTAATTCTACATTATTAGATCCTTGTCAAAAATTATCGACAAAAAAAAATTTAAGAGCTTTTAGAAAAATACCATTAAAGATTTATTTACAAAATTGTGTATATTTCATAGATTTGCATTATTACGAATTACTAAAAAGTAAAGAACTTAATCAATAGTTTAATAACAAATAGCAATAATTATATATAAGAAGAAGTAATTGATTTATAGGTACGGTTAAGGCAATTAATTTAATTAATTAATATTTATGCCGATGAAATTACTATCTTAATTTTAAAAATAATATTGGATGAATATCATGACCGATAACTCATTTTCGTTAATAGATTTGTACCCTAAATATGTGATTAATTCTAAAGGGGAGAAGACAAAGTTTGATGAAAATAGTATTGCGAAAATACTAAATCGAGAGACAGGCCTAGAATGGAATATTTCTGAGAGTGTAGCTGAAGATGTTATCAGAACGATTATTGGGCTTGGGATGAAAGAAATTACTACTAACTATATTCGTGAATTAGTTTGTGTAGAATTAACCCAACGCGGAATGAATAAATACCGAAATTTATTCGCAAGAGCTATAAATTTGGAAAGTGTTGGATTCAAACTAGATGAATTATTTTTAGATCCATTTAAAGGTCAACAGCCAGATTGGGGCCCTATTGGGTATATTACCTATAAAAGAACTTATGCGAGGATAATTGAAGGAGAAAACCGCAAAGAAGAATTCTGGGAGACCCTCCGAAGAGTAGTGGAGGGTTGTTATTCAATCCAGAAGGAACATTGTGTAAAATTAAGTCTACCATGGAGTGATGATAAAGCTCAGAAATCAGCTCAAACTATGTTTAACAAGATTTGGAATTTTAAGCTATCCCCTCCTGGTCGTGGATTATGGATGATGGGTACCGAATTTATTGCACGTCACGGTTCGATGTCTTTAAATAATTGTGGGTTCGCATCTACTGAAGATATTGATCTAAAAAACTCGAAGGCCTTTGAATTTGTTATGGATGCTTTGATGTTAGGAGTAGGTGTTGGATTTGATACTAAAGGGGCAGGAAAAATAAAAATAAAGAAACCAAGTGAAGGAACATTCAATTTTGAAATCCCGGATAGTCGAGAAGGGTGGGTAGAAGCATTAAAATTAATACTCGAAGCCTATTTCTTAGGAAAGCAAGCACCTATATTAGATTTCAGTAAGATTAGACTAGCTGGGGTTCCAATTAGAGGATTTGGGGGTATCGCTTCTGGACCAGCGCCATTGAAAGAGATGCTCGAAGATATACAGAAAATTCTCGAAAAACGAATAGGGCAGATAATATCATCCGTTGATATTGTAGATATTATGAATTATATAGGCAAGTGTGTGGTTGCGGGAAATGTACGCAGAAGTGCTGAGATTGCTTTAGGCGATCCTACTGATTTAGACTTTGTAACATGTAAACAAGATGAAGAAGCATTATATTCTCATAGATGGGCTAGTAACAACTCTGTGTTTGCTGTTAAGGGTCTGGATTATTCCTTTATAGCAAATCAAATTGCCGTGAATGGAGAACCTGGAATCTTATGGTTAGAAAATGCAAGAGCCTACTCAAGAATGGGAGACGATCCAGATTACAAAGATAAAAAAGCAGCGGGAGTTAATCCTTGCGGGGAACAGACATTAGAATCCTTCGAACTCTGTTGTGTAACAGGAGATACAAGAATTCAAGCTATAAATGGAGCTCCTCGAATAGCAGATGTAGTTGATAAAGAAGTAGAAATCTGGAATGGAGATCAATGGTCTAGAATTAAACCTTTCCTCGCAGCTAAAGATAAAGAGATTTTCCGTGTGTATATCTCAGACGGATCTTATTTAGATTGCACTTCAGATCATAATTGGCATATTCGTCCATCAACAGCTCGAGTTTTCCGTTCTGTTGAAACAAAAGATCTTAATTTGGGAGATTATATTATACCATTTGAAATTGACAAAGAATATGGAGGGATTTATGAACCAAATGCATTTGAATATGGACTTTTTTCAGGTGATGGGTATATTGATAAAGTTTATCCAATGGTTTCCATATGTGGAGAGAAATCAAAATTAAAGGATTTGGATGTTAAGGGAACTTGGTATAAAGAACAAATAAAAGAAGGATATAATGAACCATATAACCGACTGAATCTTAAAGATGTTATTGATCCAAAAATAGCTGAACATTTAAACGATAAATCGCGAGGTCTTCCTGACATAATCTTTAGTTGGGATCAAGAATCAATCCTTGAATTTACAGCAGGATTAATTGAGACTGATGGAAATTTATTTCATCAAGTAAATACTGACAATTATCGAATCTTTGGGAATGAAGAAAAAATTAGAGATCTTCAAATTCTCTTGCGCAGAATTGGGATCAATCATTCCACTATGTATTCTGCGGGTGATGCTGGAGAAGAAACAAATTATGGTATTAGGAATTATAATATATATTGTTTATATATTCCTTCATATGAATGTGGGGAGATTTCTACTAGAATTAAAAAAGCCAAGCGAATAGGTCCAAGATATGCAATCAATAATCGCCATCCAGAAGGAAAAATGATTGATAGGACTCGTAAGCAAAAAATTATAAAAGTCGAAAAATTAAAAGAACTCCAATTAGTATACTGTTTTAATGAACCTATAAACCATATGGGAATCTTTGGAAATGTTCTTACATACCAGTGTCTGGTTGAAACTTTTCCATCACGTCATGAGAGTTATGAAGAATTCCAAGAGACTTTAAAATACGCTTATTTATATTCAAAATCAGTCACGCTTGTCAACACTCATTGGCAAGAAACTAACGCAGTAATGTTAAAAAATCGAAGGATGGGAATTTCGCAAACTGGTATAATTGAGGCATTCGTTAAGCATGGTAAAAGAAAAATACTAGATTGGTGTGATAAGGCTTATAAATACTTACGAGAGTTAGATGAGCAATATTCAGATTGGTTATGCATCCCAAAGTCTGTCAAAATCACAACTGTTAAACCTAGCGGCACAGTAAGTTTACTCCCCGGAGTACCTCCCGGTATCCATTATCCCCATTCAGAATATTATATTAGAAGAATCAGACTTTCAAAAAATTCCGATTTGATCCCAAATATAAAAAATGCAGGTTACAAAATTGAAGACGACTCATATTCACCAAATACTGTAGTAGCTGAGTTTCCAATTCATGAGAAATTTTTTGATCGTTCCAAAAATGACGTTTCAATTTGGGAACAAGCAGAAAATGCTGCAGCTTATCAACATTATTGGTCAGATAACCAAGTATCAATAACCATTACTTTCAAACAAGAAGAAGCAAACCAGATTAAATACGTTCTTGAAGCCTATGAAGATAAACTAAAAAGTGCTAGTTTTCTACCTATAAAAGAACATGGATATAAACAAGCTCCTTATGAAGAAATAACTAAAGAAGATTATGAAGAAATGATAGAAAAAATTACACCTCTTAATTTAGATGAGACAAAAGATCGTGAAATTGGAAGTAAATTCTGTGATGCTGAAGGGAAATGTGAAGTAAATTTTGATAAGTGATAAGTAGCTTATATCTGAACCTAAGATAACAATAATTCTAAATTTAATACAATTTTTTTTAAAAACTACATCAAATTTTTTGACTATAAGATAAAAGAGCAAAAATGAAAAGGAAATCGTAAAAAAAAGAAGTAAGAAAAATGACAAAATTCATATTTATCTCAGATACACATATCGGTGGAGCTGGTCATATGGCTTATACTCAACAGAAATCTTATGTAGATAGAATCAAGACTATTTTACTTTGTTTGGATAATTGGATAAAAAAAGAAGGAGATGTAGACTTTATTCTCCATGGTGGGGACATGATAAATGATACAGCTACTGACATTAATTTTGCTCGAAAACTTTTTGATCTATCGGTTCCTGTGTATCTTTGTCTTGGAAATCATGATTTAACTGTTGAAAACGGTTTTGAATTGTGGTTAAAAAAAGCTCCAGAATTTTTTTTAGACAAAAGTCCAAATTTCACTATCCACTCGGACAACACTCTAATACATGTTATTCCTAATCAATGGGAAATAGATAAGCCCTATTTTTGGGAAAGAAGTTTGAACCCATTTTACTTACCTAATCAATTTGATACCATGCATCAAAAACTTATTGAATATCCTGATTCTATTCATTTTTTATCTACCCATACTTCGATTGTAGGTATTCCCTCTAGTCAAACAGGTTTGCATTTTCCATTTTTTGAATCTGGTCAATTATTAACCAACCAATTCATGGAACTTCTTGGAAAATCACCTCAAATTCGAGGAATTTTTCATGGTCATACACATATTAATGCTCATATTGAAAAAAATAATGTCCACTTCATCTCGGTTTCAGCATTTCCTGAATCTCCATTTGAATTTAAGGTTATTGAAGTTACATCGTCATTTATTTCAATGAAAACATATAATCTCATAGATAAAGTAGATTTTAAGGCAGTGTATAACTTTAATAAGACATTTGTGCAAGGTAGATCTATTGATCGAGGTTTTAATGACGATCTGATAAGAGGAAAACCTCTATTGACTGTAGATTCTAAGATAGACGAATTATTAGCAAATACAAAAGCAAGAGCAATTCTTAGCAAACATATTAAATTTTTAATTGATTTGCCTATAATAAGTCATTTTTTACGCGCTACAGTGAAAATTTTAGCTTTTTATTTTCCAGGCCAAATCACCCCTGAACTCCTTAAGATAATAAATGCAGAATTAGAGGAAATTTAGTCTTTTTTATATCTTTCAAATAATTTTATTATTTTTTTTGCGGGTTCTGTTAATAAAACTTATTGTAAACAAATTTAAAATGAATAAAAATTATTAAGTATCCTAGTGAAATGTTAATTATAAAAAAGTAAAATTTTAAATCAAAAGTAAAAAGTTATGATTATCTATGGCAAAAAAAAAATCAGAAGAAATACCTAAAGAGACTAAAAAAGAATCTGTTAAGAAAAAAGCCGTAAAAAAAGCCCCTAAGAAAGCTGCCGCACCTACAGCACCTCCAAAACCTAAAAAAGCTGTATATAAAAAAGTAAAAGTTAATTTTTGGCGTACTCGCTTACATGATGAAGAACTGGGAATTCATCAACAGCTCAAATATCAAGCTAAAACACGATATTTTTCCAAAAGCTTTGATATTGAGGGTGTAATTGAAATTGATGGTAAGAAAAAATTTATAATCGCTTTTAACAAGGATGACTGGCAAGAAAAACCTATTGAAGAAAGAAGGCTAATTTGCCGTTATTTTACAATCATGGAAGAAGGAATGGATGGTAACCAAAAAGGAGGTAATTTCAAGGCAGGAATCGAATTAAGTGTTACACATTCATTAATCCAAAGTTTTGAAATTAGATCTCCTGCTCCTGTATTCTTTATGCAAATCCCTGGTAATATTAATCTAGTTCGTGTAGTACGTGGATTTAGGTTGATGGGAACACGATGGACATTCCCCCTCCTTCCTGAACAAGCAGGAGATAAACTTCAGATGATCAGGTGTAAGGGTGTAATTGGACCCGGAAGAAATTACAATATTTTTCTTGGAGATGAAAAAATTGCTAGAATTGATGGTCAAAGAGTAAAAAAAAATTTTGAACTCGAGATATATAATGAAGTATATGCAAAGGATAAGACCTTTGTTAAATATTTGACTTTATTTTCAATAGCTTGTAATTTCATGCATGACGCAGAAAAATTAGTCAAAAGACTCTATAAAAAGATGAAAAAAACAGCAACTTCAAATTATAAACCTCCGAAACAAGAATTAGATCTATTCAAGAACCCTCGAATGATGAGAAAATAGATTTAAATAAGATATAAAAAAAATTATGATTTTATTTTTTATTACTCTTTATTTTATGCCCCTAATTTCTGTTTCCACTCTTGATAACCTTTAGTTTCTTTACCTTTATAGATTGCTTTCTGTCCTGATTCTTTTTTGTAAATGTCTCTAAGAGTTCTCTCATCAGAGTCTCTAATGGCTTCCTTTTTGATTTCTTCTTCGATCTCCATTTCTTCTTCTATTTCTTTCACGTGACTAAGAACCCAAAAAACACCTCTATTCCATAGTGCCAAACCGATGAATATTATTCCTACTATTATAAGGATTATGAGTCCAGCCCATAAGAACCAATATTTTGCTTGCGTCCAATTAAACATCCATAAAAATAAATGTCCAATAGATTCAAATAATACAGTTGGAAGTAGACCTATTAGAAGACTTAGTATTGTAATGTAAAGACCAATGAGAGAGACGCCTACAAGCATTCTAAGTCCGTAATAATCTTCCCATTTTTTTGCTACAAGTCGGTCTTTAAATAAAGTTTGACATAACCGCACCATACCTCCGCGAAAAAGAGTATAAAAAAGAACTAATAAGAACAAGTGTCCTGTAATCATACCAGCGATGATAGCAATCTGAAATCCTAACTGGAGTCCTGCGAAAAATTCGAACAACCCAATTGGGATGATTATGGTGAGTATCAGAGTCCAAATTCCAAGTACAAGAACTATTGATGCGAGTATAAATCCATAGTAGATAAGTTTTGCGAAACGAATATCCCAGGAACTATACGCATCTAAGGGTTGAGGTTCTCTAACTGATGCTTTACGACTTCTTCTTGGCATTTTTATATTTCACTTTTATGTTTTAAATTTTATATTATTTAAGTTTTCAAATTCTTTAATTTTATATTTGGTCATTCTACTATATATTTTTATTATTTTTAATGTGTGAATAATTATTATTTGATAAGTGATGTTCTTAAAATTAATCTAACACAGATTGACAAAATGGGCAAGTAGGATAGTTTTTCTTTAGTTCTTCACCACAATAGGGGCAAATAATTTCAGCATCTTCCTCTGATTTCTCTTGTGAGGGTTTCTTTTTTGGTGCTTTCTTTTTGGATTTCTCTTCTTCAATCCCTGCTTTATCAAGTACTTTTTCTTTTGAGGTCATCTCTTCTGGTTTCTTCTTTGGTTTTTCGAATGGTTTATCGGATTTGACCAATTTAGTGTGGCATTCAGGACAATAATCTTTCGGCCTTGTGGAATAGTAAATTGCCAAAACAATAGCAGCTAAACCAATTGTAGCTATGATAATGATAATCCAAATTGTCATTTGCGTTCTGGTAAGTGGTTTTTTACTGGGGTCTTCTACTTCATTCTTACACACATTACAATACATGTATTTAATTTTAGTTGACATCCCTACCCAACTCTAAATGATTAATATGTGTTTCGTAATATAAGACTATTTTAATTAAAAAGTGTTTTTATTACCTAATAAGCAAGTTCCTCTAATAAATTATTATATACTTTTTAAATGAATTAAATTTGCCAGAGAATTCTTTTTATATTGAAACCTACGGCTGTACTTCAAATAAAGCTGATTCTTATATAATTGCAAATATCTTAAGAAATTCAGGGTATTCCCAAGTCGAACTGGAAGATGCTCAATTTTTAATAATAAACACTTGTGCTGTCAAAGAACAAACTGAAAATAAAATAAAGGAGCGTCTGAAAAACCTACATGAATTTTACCGAAATTATAAAGACAAATTTATAATCATTGCGGGTTGTTTACCTCATATTACTCCTAATTATATTGACGTAATAAAAAAAATTATACCTTCATTTTCTGCTATAATTGATCTAGACAATTTTAGAGAAATCCCCTCTATTTTTGATAAAATTAAACTTGGGAACAAAAATCTTATTTTTAGGTCAGAGGATTCAATTGATAAATCTGAAATTTTAATAAATCACCCAGTAAGGAAAATTACAGGAATTATTCCAATATCAGAAGGTTGTTTGGGGGCTTGTACATATTGTTGTGTCAAACAAGCAAGAGGAAAATTGAACTGTTATGACCCAGAAAATATTACTAAAAATGTAGAACATCAATTACACCAAGGGATTAAACAGATTTACTTTACATCTCAAGATTGTAGCATCTACCAATATAATGGAATACAATTATCAGATTTAGTAAAACAAATCGTAAACCTAGATTTTGATTTCTTTTTAAGAATAGGGATGATAAATCCAAGTTTTTTAATTGATAAGATCAAACATTTAATTTCAATATACAAATTACCAAAAGTTTACCACTTTTTACATATCCCGATTCAGTCTGGAAGTAATAAAATCTTAATGAAAATGAAAAGAAGATACTTAATTTCAGATATTGTAAGTAATATCGACATCTTAAGAAAAGAGTTTAAGCATCTTACCATTTCAACAGATATTATTTGTGGATTTCCCGGTGAAACTGAGTATGACTTCTATAGAACCATAAATTTTATAAAATGGTTAAAACCTGAAATCTTAAACATCTCAAAATTTACTCCTCGCCCAGGAACTGAAGCAAAACAAATGAAACAAATTGATGGAAAAATAATAAAAGAGAGATCAAAAAGATTATCAAATATTTTCAGGAATAGTTTAGATCACGCAAATATTAAATGGAAAGGTTGGCAAGGTGAAGTATTGGTTTTACATGATGGGAGTGAGAAATCCCAAGTGTTTGGTAGAAATTTCGCTTATAAAAATATACTCATAGATCGATACAATGGTGAACATGGAGCATTGGTAAATGTAAAAATAGAGAAAGTGGAAGGGTCTAATCTTTATGGAATTTTAATTTAAATTTGAATTATATTATATTAAAAAAAAAAATCTTTATATATTTAGAAAAAAAGGATGTTATTTAGATGCCAAGCGCAATATTTTCTCACCAAGCTCCTGGATTAGCATTAAAAATAAAGTATCCAGATAAATTTGATGGTACAGCTCTTTGTATAAGCACATTTACTCCTGATCTAACATCGTTAATTGATTTTTTTTTACCATTTACACTAAGAGGAATTTCTCATAGCATTTTAGGATTATTTTATTATACTATACCTTTAACACTCTTACTAACGGTTTTATTCCGGAAGGTAATTTTTCCTTATATATCTCGAATTGCAAATAAAGGAAGAAGATTATCAAAACCAATGAATTACCTAGGTTTAGACTCTTGGGATAAATTAAAAAATAAGAAATATGGTCTTAAATCTCTAACTGTCGCTATTTATTCAGCCTTTATTGGTGGACTTACACATCTTTTACTAGATCTTCCTTCACACCAATATATAGAATTATTTTTTCCATGGGTAATACTTCAATCACCTGAATTCCTTTTGTATTCTCTATGGCAATGGGGAAACTATAACTTAACCATTTATGAACTCATTTGGAATATTGAATCCTTAATTACTTTAATTGTGGCTATTTACGCTTTAAGATATATAAAAAAAAATAGCTTGATAAATAAATGGTACGGAGAAACTTAATTGAGTCAGGAAGTTCAAAAAAACTAATTCGACTAAAGATTAAAAGCTTTTAGTGCTTCTTTAGCTACAATTTCACCCCATTCTTGAACAAAATGGCTCGCCTCTTCGATCTTCAATGGTTCTGGACATCTAGGAATCATTCCTCTTAATATTTCCATCATAGGTAGTCCCATTACGGGATCTGCCATCCCTACAGCCATAAAAGATTCACCAGTCCAATCTTTTTGGAACCAATCTCGAGCTTTTCTCGAAATCTCAGCTCCAGGAGCATCGTAATCTGTTGGAACAATCTGGGGAAATCTCCTAATTCCAGCTTTATATTTGACATCAAGAAAGGGAGCATCATATGCACTAACTTCTTCAGGAGTTAAATGTTGGGTAACACTATTAATTAAACGGCCTACGTCCAGATCCTGAGTCCCGCTCATAAATTGTCGAAATCCTTTGAATCCCTGGGAAATTTCAAAATCACCAGTTCCTAGAATCGTATTCATTATTATTAAATGCTTAAAATTATTAGGGAATTCCATTGGTAACGTAAGCCCAAACAAGCCACCCCAATCCTGGCATAAAAGTGCAATGTTGTCTAAATCTAGCATTTTTATGAATTCTATAAGTGAATTCCTATGGAAATCAAAAGTATAAACCTTATCTTCTATGGGTTTATCAGATCTTCCGAACCCAAAGTAATCTAGGGCGACAATGCGATATCCCGCTTCTAAAAAAATAGGGATCATTCTACGGTATAAATAACTCCACGTTGGCTCTCCATGAAGACAAAAAAAAACCTCTTTAGAGTCTTTTGGCCCTTCGTCATAATAACACAGTCTTAGTTCTTCATAACCTTTAAGATCTTCGACATAGTGAGGTTTATAGGGAAAGTTAGGGATATTCTCAAACCGTTCCTCTGGAGTTCTTACAAATTCAACCATCTTAAATCAACTCACAATAACGTTTTGTATATATTATAATTTGAAATATGTTAGAATATTAAGTGATATAATCTCATATTAATCTTTTCAAGTGAAATTAGCTAATGACTCAAAAATTATACTGGCAAACTCCTTATGAAACCAAATTTACAGCAAAAATTGAAGTGATTAAAAAAGCTGGAATTGTGCTTGATAAGACATTATTTTATCCTGAAAGTGGTAACCAATTGAGTGATAAAGGGTTTTTAATTTCAAAAGACTTTAAAATTGAAATTAAGAAGGTAAGTAAAGAAGAAAATGATATTATACATCACACATCTGCTGATTTTCATAAAAAGCTAAACATAGGAGATAAAATTGAAGGAGAAATTAATTGGCAGAATCGCTATGGCTTGATGAAATCGCATTCTTCTCAACATATACTTTCAGCAATATTAAAAAATAATTATGATATTGATACAATCCGTGCTAACATTAATTTTGAAGAAGTTTTTATACAAATATCGCAAAAATTAGAATTTGACCAGCTAAAAGAGATCATACATGAGATTAATACTATTTCCACTTTAAAGAACTTTAAAATAAATTCAAAAATTATTCCACATAAACAAGCTGAAGAAGAAGCTAAGGAAATTAGAAGTAAAATTCCAGACGAATCTCAAGTCCGCCTTATAGAAATTCAGAATTTAGATTTAGTGTGTTGCGGGGGAACACATGTTCAAAACACAACTGAAATTGGGTGCTTATTTATTTATGATTTTAAAAAAGGAAATGAGATTAGATATTATATAGGAAGCAAAGCTCTTCTGCTCAATTCAAATATTAATATAGATTTGATATCACTTGCCAACGATATAAACACCCCAATAGCTAAATTAGGGAAAAACGTTAAAAAGCGTTTAGATCTTCTTGAAAATATTCAAGTTCTACAAAAAGATTTATTAATAAAATTGTTAGAATCGATTTCAAAATCACCTTCTAAAATAGTTTACAACATTCCGCTATTTTATATCGATTTTAATGCTGATATTAAGATTATCAATAAAATGTTAAGTTTATTTCCTCAAAATTCCCTAATCATCGTAGAAATAGGCAATAACAAAATAAGACTGCTCTCAATGAATGAGAAGATTGATGCAAATGAACTATTACAGACACTTATCAAAAAATATAATGGTAAAGGTGGGGGAAATCCTAAATCTGCTCAAGGCGTACTAAAAAAAATGCCTAGGGATCTTATATCAGAGATCGAAAAACTAATTATTACTTAAATGATTCTAAAATAAAAAGAGAGGATTATTTAAATCCGTATTTATCGAGAAATGCTTTTACTCTTATTCTATGGAATTTTAATCCCAACTCATCAGGGTTTTCTCCAAAAGCAAGAGCTAATAATTCTGTTATGTATAAAACTGGTAATCCAAAAGTTTTGTTATCTATTTTTGCTGCCTTTTTCTGGTTATTATCAAATTGTTGGTAACAAGCAGGGCAATTAAGGATTACAATTTCAGCACCTGCCTTGATCAGACTAGTCATTTTATTTGATAGGATTTGCATTGCAGGTTCTTCTTCAGTATTTCCAGTACCAGTGCCGCAACAAAGTGCCTCCTCTTCATAATCTACAGGAATTGCTCCTGTGGCGGCGACAATTTCTCTTAACTTGACTGGTTTCATTGGGTCTTCTGTTTGTATTTTTTCTGAAGGTCGATTATAATGACATCCTGGATGGCATGCAACTTTTAGGCTAGATAAGTCTTTCACTGAATTCTCTTTTATCTTGTCTAAATATTCATGCAATACCTCTACAAAATGCTTTACTTCTATAGTCCCTTTGAATTCTCTTCCAACTGATTTTAATATAGTATTTACTTTTTCTTTTTCATGATCGTTATGTTTTAATTCTTGGTTTACTAATTTAAGAGTCTGAAAACAACCATTACACAATGAAATTACATCTTTGCTTTCTTCCTCTGCGAGAGTTAGGTTTCTAGCTCCCATAGCAAGCCATGATTCGTGGTCAGTACCGTTGAATCCCACTGGGTCTGGGCAGCAAGCGAAAGCTGCATCGGAGGTATTAATCCCAAGTTTGTCAAACACTTTTCTTGCGGATGCTTCGATAAATGGTAATCTATTTCCAATTACACATCCTTGAAACAGTTTGTATTCATCTGCCTTTGCCAAATTTTATCATCCCTATTTATAAAATTTTAACTTAAGTTTGTATTGAAAAATATTAAATTTCTTAAAAATCTTCTCTCTACTAATGTTAAGTAGCAAGATTATTATCAATAAAAGAAATAAATAGTAGTGAAAATAGACTTATTCTTTAATCTTTTAGTTTCCTTCCACCAATAATTGAAAATACTACACCTGCAAGCCCATAGGCGTTATTAAAAGCTGTAAATAATATTATAGGAATGTCGATAATTGTTGAACCGCCAATTATACTAGTAATGACTAGAATAATTATACTAACTAAACTTGTCCCTATCCCTAAACCTACTATAAATCTACCAAGTCGAACCGAGCTAAAACCTGCAATTAAAGCACCGATTATTACAGCTAAACCTCCTGCTGCTGCAATATAGCTAAACACAGATAAAATAGTTACTAAAACTTGTTGGATCTCAGGTGTTACAACTCCAGAAAGTAAAGATATTATGGTACCTATAACCCCAACTCTTCCAACAAGGGAGCTAAGCACCATCAAAATACCACCCATTATGCATAGAATTACCCATTTCTTATGTTCCATATTTATTGACCTTTATTTTACTTGTAATTATTATCTATAAAAAAGATTTTATTTTTAAACATTTACTCTTTCTGGATGAGTATAAATATTCATTCTACTTCCTCGAGCAAATCCTATTAAAGTAATACCATAAGCAAAAGCTAACCTAATTCCAGATTCTACAGCTGCAGAAAATGATGCAAGTATGGGGATTTTAGCTCTTATCGCTTTCAAGACTGAATCCGCAGTTAATCTCCCAGTGGAGGTGAGAAATACATTTTTAAAACTATGTTTCTTTATCAATAATTCCCCAATTGCTTTATCAATAGCATTATGTCGTCCAACATCTTCCTTTACACTTAACAAATTTCCAACCAAATCAAAAATTGCTGCTCCGTGACAACCCCCCGTTTCTCGATAAAGTGGAGTTGAGATTTGCATTTTCTTGATAGCAGAAAAAATAGTTTTTGAATTAATTACTATGGAATCTTTAGATTTTAGCAACTTTTTTGTATTTCCATTATCTAAACTTTTCTCAATTACATCTCTCCATGGTGAAGTTATCCCACAAGTCGTGTCAACAACTCTACTTACAGGATTCATATTAAAATCATCAACATTGAAGTTAACTGAATTTTGTAATGTAATAAAAATAGTGTTATCTAATTCTGAAATTATTATTTCTTTTACATCATCAGCAGAATTTATGATACCAATCGAAAATAAGAAGCCAAATGCTAACTCTTTAAGATCCTTACGTAAACAAATAATATTAGCTATGGGTTCAGAATTAATAAAAATATCTACAGGACTTTCTATAAGTACTGTATCTTGAAAATCCTCTTTCCCATTTTTTTTAATTCGAGTTATGTTTACCTTTCGTTTGAACAAGATTCTAACCAATAGTTAAAGTTAAACTTACATTTCTAAAAATTGATTAATTAAATATATGATAGTTAATATTAAATAAATTCGCTCAGTGCAAAGAATAGACCATTACTTATCATCAAAACTACTCCCGCATTCATTGCAATAATTGGCATTTAAGAGTAATTGGGAACCACAATTAGGACAATGAATGTTTTCAGAAGTTGTTTGGGCAATAGATTCACTTTTTTCAGTAATTTCGGAAAGTTCCACTTTCTCTTCTTCTGCCTCCTTAGGCTTTTTAATTGTATTCCTACCGATTATTGTAATTACAACCCCGATAAATTGAAACCCAGTATTATAGGTAAAAAATCCTTCTAAGTTTGTCAAATAACCCAAAATCTGTGGATCTGTAATAATTATATTTGAGATTTGTGAAACCAACCATATAATTAATGCTAGTGAGCCAAATGTTAATCCAATACCAATAAGCCATTTTCCAAATCTCAACAATTTTGCCATTATCATGAAAGCCCCGACTATTATAGCTCCACCACCCATATCTGCAATGAACCTTAAAATAGTAATTAAAAGATTAAGTAATGGAATTAAATTTGGAGGGATTTCGGTAGAAACTAAATCGTAAAGAAATTCATATATCCCAATACTACCAACAGCGGAACTTATAATCATCAAGATTCCCCCAATGATCAAAAGAATTATTCCAGCTTTATTCATCATAATCTAAAAAACTCAGTTTTATTTTTAATCTAGTAATTATTATGCTTTTATTAAAAATAATAATTATTAATTATAATTACTATAAACTAAAGGTGTCACAAATATGGGAATTAATAATTCAATTTTTGAACAAAGAATAACAACTATTCATCAAACTTCTCAAGTAGATTTTAATTCATTAAAAGAATATGTTTCATCATGTAAAAGTGACTACTTTCCAGAATTAGAAAAAGCGGGTGCTAAAGTCATATGTTTACTCCAAGGTTTTATTGGTATTCCAACAAATGTTTATTTACAAATTACTCGATATCCCGATCTTAATATATATGACAAAATTCAAACTCAAACAATTAGAAAAAAAGATAATCTAATCGAAGATGAACAAATAAAATTCTTTAAAGCAATAACCTCATACCCTAAAGATCCTTTTCCCATTGAAGATATTCGTCCTATTTATTCTAATAGAGTTTTTTTTATCCAAAGGAAGGATATTGAATTATATGCTAATTTATCATATAAAAAAGTTTGGCCTCTCTATGAAGCGTGGGGTTGTAGTGCCTTTGGTCTTTTTTCTTCTCTTTCTTTTGAACATTTACATGAAATTAAATTATTCTTTGGCTATAAATCGGTAGCTCATTGGGAAGAAACTCGTAATATAACAGGATCAGCACCAGATTTTATTGAAAAAAACATTTGGGAAGAGGGAAAGAATGCGGTTTTTCAACGAGCTGAGCTTACATTAAAAAGTAATTTATCACTGATGCGAAAAGTCCATCTCCCTAATGATTAACAAACAAAATAACAGGAGTTAACCTTATTAAAAACTTAAATTGGTTAATATTAAAAAAATAAACTTAATTGGCTTAATCTTGATTAAGTTTATATTTTTCTAATAAACCTTTTAATCTAACTCGGTGGAATTTCACACCTAAGTCAACAGGATTAAAACCAAATGCTAAAGCTAACAATTCAGTAATATACAAAACAGGTATTGAATATTTTTTTCCACTGAAACTTTCAACCTTTCTTACATTTGTATCAAATTGTTGGAAACAAGCAGGACAGTTTACTATAATCGCTTCAGCTCCAGCTTCGGATGCACTTTTAAATTTATTTGCTAAAATTTGCATTGCAGGTCCTTCTTCAGCGTGCTCAACTCCAGCACCACAACAAATAATTTCATCTGAGTAATCGACTGATGTAGCTCCTGCAGCGTTTACCAAGTATCTCAGTTTGAGTGGTTTCATTGGATCATCAGTTTGAATAATGGATGAAGGTCGAGAATAGTGACACCCAGTATGACACGCGACTTTTAAATTTGATAAATCTGTAGTTACGTGTTCTTTGATCCTTTCTTCCCCAATATCATACAATACTTCTACGAAGTGCTTCACATCTATGTTTCCTTTAAATTCTCTGTTAATTTTCTTTAAAATTTTATTAATTTTTTCTCGCTCGTGGTCATTGTGTTTTAATTCTTCATTAGCAAGCTTTAATGTCTGAAAACACCCATTACACACAGAAATAATATTTTTATCTTCTTCTTCTGCAATTGTAAGGTTCCGAGCAGCCATAGTCAACCAGCTTAAATGATCAGTTGAATTAAACCCAACTGGATCTGGGCAACAACCAAAAGGAGCCTCAGAAGTTTTAATCCCAAGTTTGTCAAAAACCTTCCTTGCTGAAGCTTCTAAAAATGGGATTCTGTTACCGATAACACAACCCTGGAACATCTTATATTCATCAACTTTTGCCATTTAATTCACCCTTTCCTTAATCCTCATTTATTTAAAATTTTATTTAATTTTGTTTCATTTAAAATTTTTTGAACCTCTTCTACATTAGTGGGTTCAATTTTAGGTAAGCCTAATTGCTCTCTTCTTCTTACAATAGCTGGTTGTGAAGGAATAGCCTTCCCAAAGTCGTATATTGACGATGCTTGTGTAGTATAATAACTAGGACCTTCCCCTTTCTTGATACTCATATTTTTTAAGACATAAAAAATTTCAGTGAGCTCGATCTTCTGCGGACATACCTCATCGCATGTATCGCATACAGTGCATCCCCAAATCCCAAACTTATCTTCAACATCAAATAGCTGAGATTTTAATCCTAAAAATGATGCTAATATATTTTTTCTAGGATTATATCTTTGTGGTTCAATCTTCGATACTGGACATTCATCAGTACAACGATTACACTGATAGCAGTATTTTAGAGTATCCTTGATATTAATATCCATCATTTTTTTCTTAAATTCAAAATCACTTATCATATCATCCTACCTTTTTTTGAGAATAATTATAATTTTTTTAATATATTTTCCTTTTCTAATTGATTCACTACAAACTTTAATGATTTTTCAGTATCTTCTAAATTTATGATTGAGTCATTAATTATATTTAGTTTCTTACATATTCCATTCTCATCAGACCAAATATGGTATAAGAGTAACCCTCTGGGAGTTTCAGTAATACCAATCCCACTATCTTCTTTAGGTTCAATATCCAAAGTTTTACAATCCGGATTACAAATGTCTGGATCTTTAAGTAAAGATTTAACTGTTTCAATAGCACAAAGTATTTCGATTAGACGTGTCCATTGTAGGCCAAATAAATGGTGTGAGATTGTTCCGGTTTTTTCTCTAAAGTTAGTTAGTGCTTCTTCTGCTAATGGTGTTCCCATCTTATCAACTACATTGATCATAGCTAAACTATTTGAACGGTAACCTCCATTTGGCTTATTTTTTTCTAAAACATCTTTGTACTTTGCATTATTATAATCAGTTTTTTCTCCTTCTGGAGATACAACGCGGATTTTTCCTTCATATATATCATGAACACCATTTTTGGTCATTCCTAGATAATGGGTTTGAAGTACTCCTACTTTTTCAATAATTTTCCAATTATCTTCAATAGCTTTTAAACCCTTTTCTAAAGTTTGCTGAGCGAGCTCCATTTGATCATCTATCTGTTTAAGGAACAAATTCCTGTCAAATTCTGTCAATGGTTTTTTCATCCCACCAACAATTGAGGATATAGGATGGACTGGTTTACCTCCTATTTTACCTGCAAGATTTTGACCAAAGTCTGCCATTTTTAACGCAACATTTCCTATATCTGGAATTTTATTTAAAATTTGAACACCAGCTTTAATCGTAGGATTACCATAGGTTAAACCCGAGAAATCTGGGGCCGCTGTTGAGTAAAATTGCATTGTATGGGATGCATATTGTTGCACCGTCATTAATAACTTACGTAATTTTAATGCTGCCGGAGGGATTATTACATCCCAAGCATCTTCTAAAGCTTTTGTTGCAGTTAAATGATGTGGAACTGAACATGTCCCGCAAATTCTAGTTGTAATTCTCGGAATATGTTCACAATAACGACCTTCGCTAAATTTTTCAAAAACTTTAATCGAAGCAATATCTTCCTTTGCCTCTTGAATTTTTAAATCTCCGTCAATTATAAGTCTTGTATTACCATGTTGAATGATTTTATTATTCTCTTTCATTGAACTTTCCTCAATTTGGTTTTATTCTTTTAGATCATGAAATTTTCGACCTAAAGTTGTACTTGCCAAAGAAAATCGATTAAATAATCCCGCAGGATCTTTTATAAAATTTACAACATCTTCAGGATCTTCTTGTACCGTAAGAGATCCAAGAGTACTTATATATTTGGCACCCTGGTCCTTTATTCCAATAGTTGGTCCATAACAACCTAGACATGGTGCGTTTGCTTTATTTGGACATAATGTACCACAACCCGCTTTTGTGACTAAACCCATGCAAATATATCCTTGCTCTAAGAAGCATGTGTCTGTTTTTGGCAAATCTTCATAATCACGCTTCAGCGATGTTGGGATCTTATCCACGATGGTTCTAGCACAATGGCTACAAACTGATTTAGAACTAAATTTAAAGTTTGGATCTCCTCTTAAAAGAGATAATATTACGCCAATAATCTCATCTAACACTTCATTACCTGTTGCGTCTGTATCTAAAACCTTTATCTTCTGATCTCCAGTTTCAATTACTCTTAAATTAAACGCCTCCGGTTCAAAAGCTAATTTTTGGAGTAAATCTTTGCGATTATAAAAGTTATTAATATTTGAAAAACCCAGATATAAATCAATAAAATGCTGTAAAGTTGCCGCATCATGAGGAGTTAACGATAGTTGATTATAGATTAAATCTTTCAATATTTTTGTTTTTTCTCCAGGTTTATTTGTATCTTTGAAACATCCAAAACAAATATCTCCATCATTTGGACACATTAAAGTACAACCAGCAGCAGTGATGGAACCAAAACATAATTTACCTTCATCGATAAAACATCCATTCTTGAATAGTTCGCAACTATTACATACAGTTTCCTCCTTATTTACGGATGATGGTAAATCCTTCGCTACAGTAATTAAATATATGAGAGCAGCAAAAATATTATTTGTTGTTGGAGGACATCCGGGGATAAACATATCAACCTCAATTATATCTTTGATGTTTGTTATAAAATCTTCAAATTCAGATGGAACATCTATAGCTTCGGTTATTTTTTCAGTTAATTCCTCTATATCATAAAGATTAGCTAAACCTTTTATACCTCCATAACATGCACATGCACCAAGAGCTATAATTGTTTTACATTTTTTTCTGAAAAGTTTAGCATCAGCCGTTTCTTGTTTGGTTCTAGCAACACCCTCAATAAAGCCATAAATTATTTCACCATCTTTAATATTTGTGAAGGCTTCTTCATCAAAATAGGAAGTATCTAATTCTGGTAAAATATTAAGAAGCCCTAAATTTGCATTTAATAAACTTTGATGGCAGCCATAACAAGATGATAATTGTAGAAATCCAACCTTTATTGACATCTTTTTTCTCCGATTTTATAGTTAATAATATGCTTTAATATTAAATTTTTTAAAAAAGTTGTTAAATCTTAGTTGTGAATTTTTTTAAAATATCTTAACTCAATGAGGAAAGAGTAGTAAATAACTTAAAAGTAATTGTTTTCAAGAATAAATATCCAAGACAAAAATGTCTAAAACTTTAAAATAATGGCACTTCTTAATAGTTAAAACATAAGTTATTTGTATTAATAAAGGAAAGAGAAAATTGAAGTATTTTTGTTTAAACGGCAATAAATAATCTTCCATTAGAACTGTTTGATATTTCTCCTGTTTTTTTATCAATTTTTGAATGATTTTTTTCTACTGAATGATCTCCGCTATATTCGAAGAATTTTCCTTTAATTTTTTCCCCACTCATTAACTCAATCTCGTTTACTTCACCAATTTTTTTATAAGAAGGAAGAATTTTAGATACTTTTCCTTTAACTACTATTGTTCCTCGTACTTGATCAGCCCCAATACATCGATTACAATCCCCTTCAACAATAATAGTACCTCCATGACCATGAATACCTAGAAATGATCCAGCACTGCCACACTTTAAAGTGGGAAACCTTTTTGCGGGTTTTGAACCATTTACCCATGTCAAAGCTTCATCTCCTATTTTACCATGAACTTTTATTATACCATTTTGCATTCCTTTCCAAAAACCTCTATAAGCAGCACCAACATAATGCCCAGCATTTCTAGTGATCTCTAATTCACCACCATTTAACATTGCACCTGCCCAATCATCTGCATTTCCGTTTACTAATATTTTGCCACCAGTCATGCGATTTCCTACATGCATTCCCACATTACCATTTATTAGGATTTCGCCATTTGTCATTTTTTCTCCAATTCGTTTAACTTTTAAGAGATTGCCTTCAATGGATATCTTTAGATCATTTAAATCTTCTCCTTTTCCTGAAACATCAAAGAAATTTCCAATAGTCTTTTCTTCATTTCCATGATAAACAGTTAAATTCTTAATCTCTGATTCTGATTTTCCCATAAACTTATCTATAGTTATATTTTCAGCTTCTAAAGGAAATTTGGGTTCTAATTTTAGCTTTAATTTGATTTCTCCAATAATCTAGTCACCTTTTTTTTTTTTTACAACCTCTATTAATCGCTCTAATATATCTTTATCGGTTAAGCATTCCCCAGGAGCATCTTTCACTTTTCTTAATCTGAGAGGAACACTGTCCATACGATACGCTGTACCTTCACACTCAATTCCTGCAATAGCAGGTGGTAATACTACATCAGCATTTACGGAAGTTGGAGTATGATGTGGTTCAATAGAAATAAAAGGATGTTTAAACATATTTTTGACGGCAGCAGCGGGAAAATTACTAGCAGGATCAGAAGCAACTATTAGTAAAGCATCGATTTCGTTTCTTAGCAATATATCAACAGAAGAAAATTCTCCTGGGTTAAACCGTGGATATCCTTTAGAAAAGTCTATAGAATACGGATATCCCGTTTGCCATGTGAAAACTTGGTTCGCTCCAGCAACATTATAATGTCCACGCATAGCTGTTAATGAAAATTTAGTATAGTCATTTAATTCTCTTACTAAACAAATCGCTGTATCAACATTTCGGTGGTGAGAAAGCGATTGAGTTAATCCCATTCCGAAAAATATAACTCCAAAATTGCAGGATTTCAATTTATTTACTAACTCTATTATGTTTTCCATTGACACTCCAGAAATCTCTTTTGCATCTAATTCAACACCTCTAAGTATTGCCCGCATCGCATTGATTAATTCATAATCTTCACTAGGGTTTACTTGAACATATAGATCTGCTATCTGGGCAGTATGGGTATTTCTAGGATCAACTACGATTATAAATCTATCATTTCTCCCATCTTTTCTGAAATATCCTCTTACGAACTCACTATATCTTCCTAGATGTCGGGGATGGGCGTGAACAGGATTAGAACCCCAAAAAACAACAAGATCCGCCCGATTTTTATATTCACCTAAAGTTGAGGTTGGAGAACCAACCTCTTGAATTGCTATTAGTGATGGTCCATGACAAACAGAAGCAGTATTATCCAGAATAGAGCCTAAAATCTCCGCCAATTCTACCCCTTTACCTTGAGCTTCACACTCTGTACTTGAAAAACCATAAAGTAGGGGTCTTTTAGCCTTTACTAAAATATCAGCAGCCTTATCTAATGCTACTTCCCATGAAACTTCTTTATAAGACCCGTGATCTTTAATTAAAGGTCTTTCGTATCTATGTTCGCTTGGATTTGAAGCAAAGTATTTTTTTGACCCGATCTGACACCCATTTCTAACTTCTACTACCTTTTGTTCTTTTATATCTATATCTACTTCTAGGTCGTCACATAAAGCTACGGTAAAACAGCGATTTACGGTTTATTTCCGCAAAATGGACAAACCACGTCGGTGCTAGTTTTAATCTTCTCAACCATGATTCTTTATTATTAGTTTTTTTAAATATTTAAATTAGTTACTATGTAAAAATTTAACGCTTGCTTTTTATAACTTTAACGTTGAAAGGTATAACCTATAAAAAATTCTTATGAAAAGAACAATGCAACAATACTAAAACAATAATATCTCCTATCTAAACAAAACTTTTAGATAATTAAGCATTGATTAGGGAGAGTCTAAGTGTAATATTACTTCTTTATCTCTTTCTAATCCTTTCAAAAAATCTCTCGTTCTTTTATTTAAGGGATTATGGAATATATGGATTTCTTGTAAAAGAGATAAATTTTTAAGGCATTTTGGCAATGAAGTTATTTTATTCCAACCTATTCCTAAATATTTTAGTAGTTCTAATCTGCAAATTTTTTTTGGTACTGCAGAAATTAGGTTATGTGATAAAGAAAGAGATTTTAAGGATTTTAGGTTATCTATATCTAAAGGTACTCTTTTAAGGTTAACATTACTTAAAGTTAATTCTTTTAGATGTGTTAAGTGGACCACTTCACTCGGCAATAGAGAAACCTCAAATATATCTTTATCATCGCTCCAAACTCCGATTCCTGTAATATGACCATTTTCGTATGTAAAAACCATATGACTCTGATTAATGTATATCCCATTACTTAAATTGAAATAAGAGGATTCCTCATTTGTTTTTTTCCTTTTTTTCATGAGAGCAATCCCATTTGAATTTTTAATTGTTATTATTTTATATTGTCTTATTTGAATTTCGAATTCTTTTAAAATTGCTCCATCTTTACCGAACACCCTCCAGAATTCCTCTCTCGATAATAGATTTATATATTCACCATCGTATAACATTCCGATATTCATACCATTGCCTGTTTGAAGAATTTCAATAATTACTTCTTTTAATAAGTGATACGCTTGAGGATCACCAATATCAACAAGTCTTCTCAACAACAACAAGGGTAATTCGGTATTATAAACCCACCAACGAACTTGATAGTTTTTTTTTCTTAATTTCTCCAGGGAAGGAATGATAACTTTCCATAACTCCTTATTACCTAGATATTTGATATATTCTTCCTCGAAAAGAAATTCAATTACGTTTTGATAACCACTGGATAATCTCTTGGCTATTTCATCTTTGAAGACTCTTTCAGCTTTTAGATTACCAGCATCTACTAACCTTTTTAAAATGGGAAATGCCAAGTCGCTTTTTAGGATCCGAGTGTCATAGTCATTCTCTACCCACACTTGCAAATTACTACAATGTCCCCAAAATTCTGTTTCTGGAGGAATTTCATAATAAGTTTGGTTATATTCTAAGGAATAATCTAATCTTTCAGCCGCTTCATCCACCGATTCAATATCAGCAAAATTGGTAACATTTTCGATAGGAATGGTTATTAACAAAAATTTACATTGCTGAAATTTTTCTCCAGCGATGTATATAACGGTTTTTCCTTCCTCTAAACTCAGCGTGATATAATCATTAACCTTAAAATCTTTCAACTTATTTATACTTGGGACAAACTACATCTAAAGTAGTTTTGATTTTTTCTACCATAATTACACCTCTTTTAGTGTATTAATTAAAGCTACCGCTCCTAGAACTTTACCATTTGGAATTGGTTCTACAGATGCCTTCATCCCTTTGTAGGTAGGAGTTCCACAAGATTGTGAATCAGGATTTACAACTTGATTAGCCCAAGGTCCCATAGGTATGAAAATAATACCAGGATGAGGTCCTTCATCTGAGATTGTAGAATAAACCAAAACTTCCCCAAAATCGGTTGTAACTTTTACGGGAGTCCCTACGAGGCAATCCAATTTCTTGAAATCCTCTTTATCAAAAGCACAGATCCCAGCAGCACGAACATTTTCTCTTGATACCTTTCCTCCTTCAAGTGCCACGCCTTGATCAATAGTACGACATGTAATTAAAACCAAATTATCGATGCTCATTTTTTTTCCTCTTCTGATGTTTCACTCCATCTTAATGTTTTTAATCTTTTTAAAAGAGGTACCCAAAACATCTCAATTGATTCTCCTGAAGTATTGACATCAGTAATTTCTAATTTTATTGCTCCCGTAGGACAGCCATTATCACAAGCACCGCAAAAAACACATTTTTCTTTATCTACTTCTACATTCGGAACTTTTTCCCATCCTTTGTCAGACTTTTTGGGTATTGATATTGCACCAGATGGGCATACCTCGAAACAAGTCTGACATCCTCCGGGGCATTCTTCATCATTAATACTTATATTACCATCTGTATATTGTTTAACAACTCTCTCAATTCCTGTATGGCTAATAATCTTTTTAGCTTCAAACTCTAATTTAGGAACAACTCTTTCCTTTACAATTTGAATTTTTTCTAATTCAATTACCGGACCATCTATTTTGAGGGTTAAAGCGCTAAAAGGGCAGCAAAAAACACATGTCCCGCAGAAGACGCAAGCTTTTGGGTCATAAACTTCCGGAATAATGTCTTCTAAACTTGGAAATCGCCGGGATGTTCCTACTGGTCCCCGAGAAATAGCATCCTCGGGACAGGCTCGAGCACAAGTCCCACATCCTACACATTTAACTCTATCTAAAATTAATTCTAACTTTTCAGTGAGAAATTGAACTTTAACATGTTCTATTTCTTTATTAATTGATCTTGAAATTTTGGGAAATGAAATTTATCACACCTCATTCTATTTCTAATATTTCTAGTTGTATTGCAGATTGAGGGCAATTTTTTATACAAACTCCACAACCATCGCAATTGATTTGCCTATTTTCATCGAAAACACTAAACGCCATCCCATTTTTAACTAAAATTACCGCATTTTCTTTAGTTAAGAAGCTTTTAGTCTTCAATTGGTTAAAGTTGATCGGACAAGAAACTACACATACATTGCAACCAGTACAAATGTTACGGTTGATTTTAAGCCCATAAACTTGCATAATTTCCCTCATTTTTAATTAGAGATATTTTGGAAGTATTACAAAAACGTAAACTACTTTTAGCTCTTAATTATTAATTGAAATCCTTCTATTTATTGAATTTTAAAAGTAACTTAATTCTGGGAAAGTATATTTTTATAAAAAATTTGTTAAATTAATTTAAAAAGTTCTTGGGTTCAAATAGAATAAAATAAAATCAAAAATTAGATTTTCCTTAAACTTATTAATTTCGACTCGAATTGTATATTAAATAAATTGATATTTGAGATCATTTTTATTATCAGCTAAAACATGATATCAACAAGAAGTGAAGATTGTCTAATTTTTTATGCTTTTACTCCCGAAATTACAAAATTTCGTCAAGTCTCGAATGTTATTGCTGATTTTATGAAAAATAAACAGTTAACTGATCCTTCTGACAGATTTAACCTCATATTTTTTTTAAAAGATGGTCCAAATTATTTAGATCATTTCACCTTTGACCCTGATAATATTTTAAGTACATTAAAATCTTTGAATAAAGACATCAGTAAAGCTAATATTGCTGGTGGAATTTTCATTGCAATAACATTTATAATTGAGGTTTTCAAAAAAATATCGGAAAAATACTTCCGCCTTTTAATATTGGTTGATGATGGGGCCTATGAGATACCAGATGAGATCCTTCCTGCTCTAGAAGAGCTCATCAAGAAAGTTAAGGATATACCCTTTTTTATCGATACTATCCTTATCGGTTCTCCATATTCTGACCAAGCTCAGAAACTTTTAAAATTAACTAACTTATGTAATGGAGAATTGTTTGGAGTAAAATCCATAAAGGAGTTAAATCCAATCTTAACAGGGTTATCTGAAAAAAAACGAATTTCAGAACCCACCTTTGTTAAACAGAAAATAAGAATGATTCTCCCAAATAACCAACCTTTCTTTATCAATTTAGCTGATGAACCAAATCTAATAGAAGAAACAGCAACATGTTCGATTTGTTTTCAAAAAGATGATCAAGGTATTGTGACATGTCCTGCGTGTGACACTATAGCACATAAAGTATGTTGGGCTCAATGGGCCAAATCTTCTAGCATTGGTATTAATCATGTTTTTAGATGTCACAATTGCTTTAATATATTAAAATTAGATGAGCAATTTATCGATGATGTTCATAGTGGAAAGATTCAAACTATTTCTGAACTCAATAAAATGAAAAAGAAGAATATTGTAGAATATTTACACGAATTAGAAGCAAAAACTAAACCTCAGGTTGTACAGACAGAAGATCTTTTCGCGGCAGATGTAAGAGCTATGCTTCAAGCGAAAAAGGAGCAACCTAAAGTTGAGGAACCAATAAAAAAGAAGAAGAGAAAGGTAACTGTATCCATTTGTCCTAATTGTAGTAAGATAATGAAAGTTGGCAAAAAAAAATGCCCCTCATGTGGATTTGTTTTCTTTTAAGGCATTTTTAACGAAAATTATCAATTTTATTTTACTTCTACCTTTTCATTCATATTTAAATGTCTTTAGAACTTATAAGGCATATTTTTAAATACTAATCAACACACTTTTACTGGAAATATATAAAACAATACAAATATGAGGAGTTAATAAATGGGGAATGATGTCTTTACCTTTCTGGTTGGTGGTAAAGCCGGCGAGGGTGTAAAAAAAGCAGGTTCTGTTGCAGCACATATTTTCTCAAGTATGGGAAGACACATATTTCAGATGGACGATTATATGAGCTTAATAAGAGGCGGTCATAACTTTTCAGTGGTAAGTACTTCACCTCGATGGATTAGTAGTCATTATATGAATGCTGACTTAGTTGTTAATTTTGATAAAAGAAGCTGTGAGACTCATATGAATGATGTAGCTGAAAATAGTATAATCGTTTTTAATTCGGATGAACAAGAAAACGTTGAGGGTATTGGGATTCCACTCACATCAGAAGCAGAAAAATACCCAATGAAAAGTTTAATGTATGGGGTTGGTGCTGTGGCAATTTTATCTTCGACAATAGGATTTAAAAAAGACGAAATGAACCAAGTTATTAGAACTCAATATCCAAGAGGGATTGAGGATAACATTTCTTTCGCAAACAATATATATGAAATGGTAAAATCTGGATGTAAAAATAAATTTCCCTTAGAGAAAGGATATAAAGAACGAAAAATTATTTCCGGAAACCAATCAATCTGTCTAGGCGCTATTGCTGGTGGCTTAGATGTATATTATGCCTATCCAATGACACCTGCATCGACAATCTTACATTTTTTAGCAAAGCAAGCAGAAAATTTTGGTCTAGCCGTAGTCCATGCTGAAAGTGAAATTGCAGTAATTAATATGGCAATTGGCTCAGCTTTCACCGGTGCTAAATCAATGGTTGGTACTAGTGGAGGAGGCTTTGCTCTAATGACTGAAGGTTTTTCATTAGCAGGAATTACCGAAACACCGATTCTCGTTATACTGTCTCAAAGACCTGGTCCAGCAACAGGTGTTCCTACATATACTGAACAAGCAGATTTATCTTTTGCACTTTCTGCGGGTCATGGTGATTTTTTAAGGATTGTGGCGTCTCCTGCAACAGTTGATGAAGCATATTATTTAGCATCCGAGATGCTAGATCTTGTGTGGAAATTTCAAACACCTGGAATATTGCTTACTGATAAACATCTTTCAGAGAGCAGCATGACAGTTAATATTGACATAGATAGAGCAAAATGGGCAGAGCCAAAAATGTACAGTGGGAGCGATTATAAGCGATACCTTGACATGGATGATGGAATATCTCCAATGCTTTTTCCACCATCAAAAGAAACAATTAAATGGAATAGCTATGAACATGACCAATTTGGGATTACTACAGAAAATGCAGAAACGATATCATTTATGCATGATAAAAGAAATAAGAAAGTAAGTGCTCTTATAGAATATTTAAAAAAGAAAAAAACTGTAAATATTATTCGAGGAGAGAATCCTACTAACATCTTTGCTTACGGGTCTACACACATGAGCGTAATAGAAGCTCTTAATTATGGGAAGATAAATTCCACAATTATTCAGCCAATATATTTAAACCCATTACCTGTATGGGAATTAGAGGAATTTAAGAATCAAGATAATATTGTAGTTGAACAAAGTTCTACAGGACAATTTACAGCTCTTCTACATGAAAAAGCAGGATTAAACATAAAAAGTACGATTAAAAGATATGATGGTCGACCGTTTGATCCAATTGATTTATCAATAAAAATTAAGGAGGTGCTATGAAGAAATGGAAGATATAAAAACATATGCTGAGAATACATGGTGTCCCGGGTGTGGTAATTTCGGAATTTTTACTGCGATAAGAGATGCGATTCCACTTTTAGAGGAGAATGGGATTAGAAGAGAAAATATTGTAATTACCGCGGGTATTGGGTGTCATGCGAAAATTTTTGATTATTTAAATCTTAGTGGTATTTATGGATTACACGGAAGAAACAGTTCAAACTCTGAAGGTATCAAAATTGCAAATCCAGATTTAAAAGTAATTAATTTTTCTGGTGATGGAAATGGATTAGGTGAAGGTTTAGCACATACTATGTTCGCGGCAAAAAGAAATCAAGATATGACTTATATTTTGCATAATAATAGTGTATATGCCCTTACAACAGGACAATTCTCCCCTTTAACAGAAAAAGGTTGGAAAGGGCCTTCTACACCAAAAGGAAGTTTTGAACAACCGTTTCATGCAATTTCATTGATGATTGAAGCTGGAGCTTCATTTGTTGCCAGGAGTTTTTCAGGAGATATAAAACATCTTACAGATATGATCGTGCTAGCAACTGTTCACGACGGATTCTCATTTATAGAAGTATTGCAACCCGCGATTTCTTACCGTAAATGGGGAGAATATAGTAAGCAAATTGAATATTTAGATAAAGAACCAGAATCTCATCTCGAAGCAATAAAAACTGCCAAAACTAAACATAAGTTTACTTTGGGTGTTTTTTATCAGACTCAGAGCCCTGTTTATCATAAGGAATTATATGGAGATCATAACCCTATAACGAATAGACTGTCGAGGGACATACGATTAGATAAAATCCGCAAAATTCTTGGATCTCAATGAAGAAAAAGCCTTATGTCTAATAATCTTCTTCAATTAAAATGAATTTATTGCTTTATTTTTCCTTTTACAATTATGGCTATTATTTAGTTATAAAAAGGATTAAAAAACCTTATAAGTTATTTCTATTACTTTAATTTTGTTAGATTTTTAAACCAAAATCTGGATTTTACATGTTAAAAGTTGGGATTTATGAATTCAAATCAGCAAATATCTAATGAAAAAAATACTATTCAAAAATTGTTAGAATCTGAAGAAAGATGGCGTTCTATAACTCAATTTACTCCTGATTATATAATGCAGCTAGATCTCAAAGGCAATATATTGCTAATTAATCGTACTGTCCCTGATTTAAGTATTGAGGAAGTGATTGGCAAACCAATTTATCAATTCGTTCTAGAAAAATATAGAGAGAATATGAAAAAGGTTTTTGAAAAAGTCTTAAATACTGGTGAATTAGGCAATTATGAGACGGGATACCGTGATAAAGAAGGGGATAATTATTTTTTTGAAGCTCAAGTTAGTCCTCTACTTGATGCTGGTCAGATTGTAGGATATTTAGTTCGTTCTGTTGATATAACTAAACGTAAGATGGCAGAAGAAAAATTAAAGGAATCTGAGGAAAAACTACGGGCTATTATTAATGGACTAGAAGACCCGCTGCATGTAATTAATCAAGATCTCGAAATTGTCTTAATTAATGACGCTCTTAGAGAATCTATTATAAATTTTAACTTAGGTAAAATCTTGATCGGAATGACTATAAACGAAGCTTTCCCTTTCTTACCTGACAATGTATTAGACGAATATCGTTCAGTTTTTAACAATAAGAGCCCACTGATAACAGTCGAATGCACATTCCTTGATGGAAAAGAAATTACAACAGAGACTCGAAAAATCCCTATTTTTGATGATGAAGAAAATGTTATTCAAATAATTACTATAATACGAGATATTACCGAAGCCAAAGATGCAGAGCTAAAATTAAAAGAATCCCAAGAAAAATGGAAGGCTCTTAGTGAGAACTCACCTGCTCACATAATGTTGTTAGATAGAGAACATAGAATTCTCTCTATTAACCGCACAGTTCCCGATCTTTCAAAAGAAGAAGTCATTGGTACTTCTGTTTACACTTTCGTACCACAAGAATTTCACCAAATAGCGAGAGATTCTCTTAATTCAGTTTGGGAAACAGGGGAACCAACTACATATTCCACAAACTACATAACTAAAGAAGGTGAAACTCAGTTTTTTGATGTTTGGATTGGCCCAGTAATTCAATCTGGTAAGGTTTTCGCCTTAGTGAGTCATTCCATGGATGTAACAGAAAAAAAACAAGCAGAACTGAAATTAAAAGAATCCGAAGAAAAATTCCGGGGATTCTTGGATTTTGGAAATATTGGAATGGCAATTATTTCAATAGATAAGAAATGGGTATATTATAATGATCAAATCTGCGAAATATTTGGATTTACAAGAGAAGAACTGCTAGAAAAGACATGGGCAGATCTTAGTTATCCCGAAGACTTACAATCTGATGTTGAGCAATTTAATAAAATTCTGAAAGGTGAAATAGATAGCTATCAAATAGATAAACGATATATTAAAAAAAATGGAGAAATTATTTATGCCCATTTGACGATATCTTGCATCAGAAATTCAGATGGATCGGTAAAACATTTTCTTGCGACACTACAAGACATTACAGAAAGTAAAAACGCAGAGCAAAGTTTAAAAGAATCGGAAAAATTTGTTAAAAATATTTTAAATACAGTTCCAAGTCACGTATACATTTATGATTGGGAAAAAAACCAGAATATATATTCTGCTCCACATGTTAAAGCAATACTGGGATATACTCCTGAAGAATTATCTGGTTTAGAAAATAATGTTCTTCCAAGTATACTACACCCCAGTGATGAAAGTAAATTTAATCAAGTCATGGAAAAATTAATGAGTGCAGCAGATAATGAGATAATCGAGGGGGAATATCGATTTAGACATAAAAATGGGCAGTGGGTGCATGTATTTGATAGAGCTATGGTGTTCAAAAGAAATAGCGGTGGTCAAGTATTACAAATTCTTGGTTCTGCTATTGATATCACTGAACGTGTGGAATTTGAAAAAAAATTAAAAGAATCCCAAGAAAAATGGAAGGCTCTTAGTGAGAACTCACCTGCTCACATAATGTTGTTAGATAGAGAACATAGAATTCTCTCTATTAACCGCACAGTTCCCGATCTTTCAAAAGAAGAAGTCATTGGTACTTCTGTTTACACTTTCGTACCACAAGAATTTCACCAAGTAGCGAGAAATTCATTTAATTCAGTTTGGAAAACAGGTAAACCAGTCACATATTTCACAAATTATATAACGAAAGAAGGTGATGTTCGATTTTTCGAAGTTTGGGTTGGCCCAGTATTTCAGTCTGGTAAAGTTACTGCTTTAGTGGGCCATTCTATGGATGTAACCGAAAAAAAAAGAGCAGAACTAAAATTAAAAGAATCTGAAGAAAAATATCGAACTTTTGTGCAAAATATTCAAGGGATTGCATTTCAAGGTTACCAAGATTTCTCAGTTGCTTTTTTCGATGGTGCCGTTGAGGATATTACAGGATATACTCCTGAAGATTTTAGAACAGGAAGAATAAAATGGGATCACATTATTTATCCTGATGATAGACCAATAATTCAAAAAAAGGTTGAAACATTTCATTCTACTTCTGCTGAAACTGACAGTCGAGAATATCGAGTTGTACGGAAGGATGGAGAACTTCGATGGATTTTAGAGAAAAATCAGAAGATCTATGATAATATAAAAATGATTGAAGGAGTTCAGGGAATCATAGTTGATATTACTCAAAGTAAAAAGGTAGAGGAAGAATTAAAAGAGTTAAGTAAATTGAAGTCAGAATTCCTTAGAAGGGCGTCTCACGAATTAAAAACCCCACTTATTTCAATTAAGGGATTCTCCGATCTTATTTTATCTCTATATATTGATCAATTAGATCCAGTTATTATTTCAAAACTTAGAGAGATAAATGGCGGGTGTGAAAGACTCCAGAATATTATTAATAACCTTTTAAAAACGTCAAGATTAGAATCACCTGAATTAGAACCAAAATTCCAAAAAGAAGATTTATCATTTCTTATTAAATACTGCGTACATGAATTAGAATCTTTGGCAGAAAAAAGGAATCAAATGATTAAATTAGATGTACACAGCGATTTGTACGCAAATATTGAAAAAGAAGAGATTCATGACGTTATTTCAAACTTGCTAACTAATGCAATTAAGTACACTCCACCAAAGGGTAAAATTACAATAAAAACTGAGTTAAAAAAAGATTTTGTAGTTATTTCGGTAAAGGACAATGGAATAGGCTTCACTAGCGAGCAGAAAAAGATAATCTTTCAACAATTTGGCAAAATTGAACGTTATGGGCAAGGACTTGATTTAGGGATTGATGGGACTGGATTAGGACTTTATATTGCTAAAAGAATTGTCGAATCACATCAAGGAAAAATCTGGATGGAATCAGAAGGGAAAAGTAGAGGAACTACTTTTTACTTTACTCTTCCAATTGCAAAAAAATAATAATATTTTGCTTTTTTCCTTAACTTTTTCCTAAATTTATAGATTTAGAATGGGTGTTTTTAGATTATAAATTCAGTGTTTATTTGGATTAAAGATCTTTATCATTAATCATTTCAATTTCTTTAAGGATTTTTGAGTATAGAGCAGAAGATATCCTAAATGTAGTATTTTCTACGAGATTATGCAGAAAATTTTTACATTTTACCCTCCCAATAAATTTAAGGCGTGTTGCTTTGATGAGGATACCTATCGTACCTGTGACTTTTAAACCCAATGTCCTAGCAATCTCTCGTGCTGCTAAATCATCAATTATAATAACGTTTTCTCTACTATTATCTTGAAATTCCTTTGCAAGGGCTAATACTGACGCTTCTCCAGCATGAATGTGTAATTCTTCTATTCTCTCGACGAGTTGTCGATTTACAGGTTCTTTTAATTAATTCAGTATAAAAGTTTTTAGGATTCAATGTTGAAATTTGACAAAAGTTAATAAAACCGTATTTCATTTTATATTAATATTTAATTAGTTCTATTTATTTAACCAAATAGAGTGATTTCTTCATAAGTAAGAGAGGTATGATAAATTATGACATCTGTAAGTAATGAAAATTATAATCCAGAAGAAGTTTTACTAGAAACACTTAATGATTTAGATATTGGTTATGTAAAAGTTGGGATCGATGGTATTATTTTAAATCATAATTTTACTTAAAATAAGATTTTTGGATATAATCCAAAAAAAAGATTAGTTGGTACTAAAGGTTTAAATTATTGGTTAAATTCTAAAGAGCGGAGTAAATTCAGAGATATTCTTTATAAAGAAAGCACCGTTAGGAAATACTTAGCTCCAGCTAAAAAAATAGATGGAGAAAAGATCTTTTTACAAGTAAATATAAAATTAAATAAGGGATTTGATGGAGAAATTATTTCTTCTGAAGAGACTTTTGTTGATTTAACAGAATATAAAGCAAAGGAGGTAAAATTAAAAGAGTCTGAAGAAAAATTAAAAAATCTAACTCACAAGTTAGAACAGAAGGTTGAGAGAAGGACACAAAAATTAAAAGTATCTGAAGAAAAATATCGTTATTTCCTCGAAAATTTTCAAGGAATAGCTTATGAAGGTGACTTGTACTTTAAATCTTCTTTTTTCCTTGGTAATATCGAGAAAATAACTGGATACCTCGAAAAGAAATTTCTTTCTAGAGAAATAACATGGGATCAACTTATATATCCTGATGATCTTCCTAATATACTTGAGAATGCTAAAAAAATTCGCACTATTCCTCATTATTCAGCTGTACAAGAATTTCGTATTATTCACAAAGATAAAAAAATTGCATGGATTCAAGAACATTTTCAAAACATATGTGATAACCAAAATAAGCCCATTAAAGTTAGTGGTGTAATATTTGATATCACCGAACAAAAGAAAGCCGAACTAAAATTAAAAGAATCTGAAGAAAAATATCGAAATTTTGTGCAAAATATTCAAGGGATCGCGTATCAAGGATACCAAGATTTTTCAGCTACTTTTTTTGAAGGTGCGGTTGAGGAAATTACTGGATATACAACTGAAGATTTTATGACAGAAAGAATAAAATGGGATCAAATTATTCATCCTGATGATGTATCAAGAGTTCAAAAAAAAGTTGAATCGTTTCATTCAATTTCAGCAGAAAGTGACAGTCGAGAGTATCAAATCGTCAGGAAAGATGGGGAAACTAAATGGGTTTCAGAAAATATTCATAAGAAATATGATTATGAAAAAAAAATGGAAGGTGCTCAAGGGATCATCTTTGATATTACCGAACGCAAGAAAGCCGAAGAAGAAATCAGAAATTTAAAGGAAAGTTATGAACGTCTAACTGATAATGCCAATGTAGCTATTTTCCGAGTGAAAATCAAAGGAAAAGATATTATACACTCAATTCCTGTAAATCCTGCTGCTGAGAGGTTGTTCGGATATTCAAAGGAAGAGTGGTCATCCAATAATGACCTTGGATTTAAAATAATTCATCCTGATTATGTAGAAAAGCTAAAACAAATTAATGATGAGATATACAAAAATAAAAAACCAATAAAGAACGCTGTTCTTAATTGGATAGCTAAAGATGGTCGTGAAGTTATAGTGGAGTATACTATTATTCCAATACTTGATGTTGATGATGAAATTGTCTCTTTTGAGTCAATCGGTGTAGATATTACCGAGCGTATGAAGACGAAACAAGAATTAAAGGAATCCGAAGAAAAACATCGAACTTTTATGGAAACTGCTAAAGATTTTATGCACATCATTGATGATAAAGGTAAAATCATCTATGCAAATAGAGATTTCATTGGCTATAAAAAAAAGGAATTAATGAATATGCACATCACTGAATTGATCGCCGAGGAAACACTACCTATATTCGCTCCAGAATTGAAAAATTTAATTAAAAATGGCAGAATTACTTTAACAGATTTATATTGTAAAGGGAAAGATGGTACTAAAATTATAGGGGAATTAAACGTAGTTGCAATGTATGGTTCTGATGGAAAATTTAAGGGTGCTAGAGGTATCTTCAAAGACATTACCGAGAGAAAGAAAATTGAACAAAAATTAAAAGATTCTGAAGAAAAATATCGCAATTTTGTACAAAAAATTCAAGGGATTGCATTTCAAGGATATCAAGATTTCTCATTTGCATTCATTGATGGTGCGGTTGAGGAAATTACAGGATATAATGCTGAGGATTTTGAAACAGGAAAAGTAAAATGGATTCAAATTATTTATCCCGATGATACAGCAACAATTCGAAAAAAAGTTGACTTATTTCATTCTACATCAGCTGAAGCTGAGAGTTTAGAATATCGAATCATACGCAAAAATGGAGAAATTCGATGGATTTTAAATCAAGTTCAGAAAATTTACGATAGTAAAAAAAAATTAGAAGCTGTTCAGGGGATAATGATTGAGAATACACAACGTAAAAAAGTAGAAGAAAAATTAAAAGAGCTAAGTAAATTGAAGTCCGAATTTCTTAGAAGGGCATCGCACGAATTAAAAACCCCTCTCATTTCAATTAAAGGTTTTTCTGATCTTATTCTATCATTATATGCTGATCAATTAGATACTGGTATTATTTCCAATCTAAGAGAGATAAATGATGGGTGCGAAAGACTTCAGAATATTATTAACAACCTTTTGAAAACATCTCGATTAGAATCACCTGAATTAAAACCAAAATTACAAAGAGAGGATTTATCGTTTCTTATTAAATTTTGCGTGCATGAATTGGAATCGCTGGCAAAAATGAGGAAGCAATCAATTAAATTAGAAATAATAAATGATTTGTACGTTAATATTGAAAAAGAGGAGATTCACCGCGTTCTTTCAAATTTGATAACTAATGCGATTAAGTATACTCCACCAATGGGTAAAATTGAAGTAAAAACTGAATTAGAAGGAGATTTTATGATCATTTCTGTAAAAGACAATGGAATCGGCTTTACTAACGAGCAGAAAAAGATAATCTTTCAAAAATTTGGTAAAATTGAACGGTATGGGCAAGGGCTTGATTTAGGGATTGATGGTACGGGTTTAGGATTATATATTTCAAAAAGAATTGTGGAGTCGCATGGGGGGAAAATCTGGATGGAATCTGAGGGAAAAAGTAAAGGAAGTACTTTTTACTTCACTCTACCAATTGTTAAATAAGTATCTAGGGAAGAGAGTTTTTCAAAAATATTGTAATTTCTGAAAAAACATAAATATTCTGAAAAACATATATATTTTATGACTATACAAGATAAGACGGTTGTTGGAAAAAAAGGAGATATTTTGCCGAAAAAACCATTACGAGATGCCTCAGGCATTAAACCCGGGGATCAGATAATGATTGAAGCCCATGAAGGTGAATTAATTATAAAGAAAATTTATTCTGTCGAAGAGGCATTATCTATGACCACCATTGCTACAGGTACTCCAGATAATATTGAAAGAGATATTGAAAAGGAGAGAAAGATTCAGGAGAAGTTAACTAATGAAGAATATTAATTCAATAATTCTCGATACAACGTATGTTTTACCTCTTTTTGGTATCAAAATTGATGTTTCTCTCAAATTTGAAGAACAAATAAAATTACTATGGAAAAACGGTATAAAGAAATATGATATATTTCTCCCATCAATATGTCTAATAGAAACTGTTTTTAAGCTACTTAATGAATATAAAAAGCAAAATGATTTTAGTATTTTAGACAGATATCAACTGATACTCCCAACAGTTCTTAATTCACCTGTAAATATTTTTAATCCCGAATTAAACCCAAAAGCAAGTTTAATAGCTTCAATCATTAGGCACTCGGGTCATTTAGATTTTTTGGATTGTTGGATATCAGGAGCAGCAGTGGCTCTTGATGGTATTCTTTTAACTGAAGATAAAGAGCTAGAAAAAGTCCTTAGAACAATTCCAGAAACTAAAGCAGTTATCATCTGGACATGGAATAAACTAATAACAGAGATAATGAAAAAGAAGCAATAAAAATGATGTGTTGAAATTATATTAAGCCAAATCTAAGGACTTCTATTTCTTATACATGCTTAAAAAAAAACCATTAAAGGAATATATTTTGAATACGTGGGATTGAGATGAAGAATGGCAAAGAGAATATCATTCTCAAAACTTTGACCCAAAATTGCTTAATATTATTAAAAAAACAGGTATATCACAAGGAATCATATGGAGATTATAACACGATTACTAAAAGACTGTCGAGGGAAACAGGATTAGATAAAATCTGCAAAATCCTTGGATCTAAATGAAAAAATTTATGAATTTTTAAAGTGTTGAGTATTTAGTTAAATTTATCATTAATATTTTCAATTTCTTTAAGGATTTTTGAGTATAGAGCAGAAGCTATCCTAAATGTAGTATTTTCTACCAGAATATGAAGAAAATTTTTACATTTTTCTATACCAATAAATTTATCTCGTGTTGCTTTGATGAGGACGCCTATTGTACCTATGACTTTTAAACCCAATGTCCTAGCAATCTCTCGTGCTGCTAAATCATCAATAATAATAACATTTTCTCTACTATTATCTTGAAATTCCTTTGCAAGAGCTAACACTGACGCTTCTCCAGCATGAATGTGTAATTCTTCTAATCTGTGAGCGAGTTTTCGATTTATGGGTTCTTTTAATAAAAGCCAACTTGAAAAAGAATCTTTTAAAACTGAAAATTCAGCAACATTGTCATTGCTTAATACCTCCTTTTTAACGATTAGTGTGGTGTAACATTCAGTAAAAAGCTTTGGTATTAAAGATAATGCACCAATTTTGCTTAGATATATCAATGGTGAAGCATTTAAAATTCCAATCATATTCTGGCTATTCAATTTAAGACATATTCAATATCTTCCTTCATAGCTTGTTCATCGTATCCTGATACATTTCGCTTTTTTAATTCCTCCATCATCTTTCTTAGTGAGACTCCAGCCTTTTCCGCAGCTTTCCAGGCACTCATGTTTTTTTCACCAACTTGGTTACAAAGAATTACAAACATTTCCTCAGTTAGACTTTTCTCTAATAATTGACGGATGTATGATGATTTATCTTTTTTTTTTAAGCTTGCCATTAAAAACCGTAACTTTTCATCAAGATCATCATCTATTCTTACTGATAGAATTTTCATAATTGTTCTATGTATACTAGATCATTTCTAGTATATATAATTATTTTCATCATTTTTTGAAAATCAACATAAGACTACCAAAGAAAAAGATAAATATTTCTTATCAATCATCGAAATTTAGACTAAGTTTTTAAACCACACTTAATGGAGGATTTTCGTTTATAGAGTTATTACAACCAGCAATTTGTTACCGTAAATGGACAGAATATAGCAAACAAATTGAATATCTTGAAAAAGAACCAGAAACACATCTTAAAACTATAAAAGCTGCTAAAAAGAGACAAAAAGCCACATTAGGAGTGTTCTATCGAACTTAAAAATCTGATTATCACAAGAAGTTGTACGGAAATTTCAACCCAATAACTAACCTGATAAGTTAAGGTTTGATTAATTACGTTTTTGGTATTTGAAATGTTTAAAACTTGATCTATATCTGAACATAAAGGATTTCCTTTATTTGCCATAAAATATTAGGATAAAAAATCATAGATACCTTTTGGAGGTTTGGAGATTAAGATCATCAATTTCAAAAGTGCCTCTATAAATTTTTTGTCTTTCTTGACTTGTGGTTCTTTAAAATCCCCGTCAAGTTTTGAGATATTAGTCAACTGTTTTAACGCTGTTGAAATACGATCAAAACTACTCAGAGATCTATTGTATTTATGGATAAATTCCTTTAATATATTTAAAGCTATATCTGATTTTAAGAATTCATCTGGGGTTAAAAGCTCCGATGGAGCAAAAATTTCAAAATATTTACCCGTTTTCTCAACAATTTTATCATTTAAAACTTCTCGGTTTTTATCTAAAATATTATGGAATTTATCGATTCTTTCGGTAAATAGTTTTGATGTATCTCGAGTTAAATCCGTAGAAACTGACATTCCAATTCTGGAGCCTGTTTTTAATTGAATTAAGTTCATAAACATGATAAACAATATATCTAAGGAATTTTCAAATTTTTCTATAATTATGGCTTTTTCTGTTTCTTCTTGTTCTACATTTTTTTCTTTTTTATGCTTGTCTATTACTTCTTTAGCATACTTTGACCCTTTTTTTGAAGAGATTCCCATAAATAAATTATATATCTTGTTATCGTTAGGTATAATTCCTCCCCGTATCTTATAACTACTTTAACTTCTAATTTTTCAATTAAATCAATTTTAACAATGAATATTATATTTGAAGGCCATAATTAAATTGAATTGTGGTTTCGAGAATATTTCAAAAATTTTTTTGAGAAGTACATTTGTAATGAAACAGTTCAAATTTAGAGTAGGTATTTCATATTTAAATCTTTAGACCTGAAAAAGTTTATATTTAAAAATCTTTCAATAAAAAAAGTTAAAGGTAAATTAAAAGTTGGTTAAATTTATAAAAAGGAACAAATATATCAAGAGAGATTAGATATTATATTTCTAAATTCTAATTACTGTTTTATAATTTAGGTACTATTCTTAAACTTAAGGATTTGGGATAGGTGCTTCTAAATTATAATTTCGGCGCTTATTTGGCTTAAAGATCCACGTGGTTTTACATTTTTTAGAACAAAAATAATGCTTTGGAGGGTTTTGAGTGATATTTATAAAAACAAATTTATAGGGTCTATCATATTTCCTCTGATACATTTTTACTTTTTTCCCACACAATTCACAGTTTTTCTTAACCACAATCATACTTTCTTTTATTTCCTCGATGGAATCTTTATAAACTTTCATTTTTTACCTTTTCTCTCAATTATATTTTATCATCTATTACTCATACATATATAATAGCTTGCCTATAAAATTAATGTTTCCATTTATATAGATAAAAAGATGGTCAAAAAAATTACATTATTATATAGAAAAGTTTAAAGTTTTAAGCTAAATTAATACGACCGATTGCTCTAAATGGTAAAGCGCTATTGAATTTTTCATAATCATAGAGTCTTCTTCCATCTACGAGATTAGGAGTTTTCATCCATTTCTTAAAATCATCTGGTGTTAATGTCTTAAATTCTTCCCATTCAGTAACCAACAGAACACATTCTGAATCCTTTAACGCTTCGTCAATCGAATCAGCATATTCTATTTTACTGCCTATTGCTTCTTCTGCTGATTCTTTAGCTTTAGGATCATATCCCACTATATCGGTCACATTTCTTCTTAATAATTCGTTTATAATTCTTATACTTGGCGCTTCTCTCATATCATCAGTTCCAGGTTTAAAAGAAAGGCCAAGTAGTGTAATTTTTTTCCCTTCTAATTTTCCTATTAGCCCTTCAGCTATATCAACAATCCGAATAGCCCTGAGATCATTTCTCTCCAACACTGCTTCTAGTATTTTTGAAGTATAACCTTTAGATCTTGACCATTTAGTTATAGCATTTACGTCTTTATGAAAACATGCACCTCCAAAACCTACACCAGCGCCAAGAAACCTATGATTAATCCTGTAATCTAAGCCTACGCCTTCCATAACTTGGGCTACATCAACATTAGGAACTAATTCAGCAAGGTTCGCAAATTCATTAGCATAAGAAATCTTTGTTGCTAATAGGCAATTATTTCCGTATTTGACTAGTTCAGCGCTCTCTAGGTTCATTCTCTTTATAGGACAATTTTTTAAATGATCCCCATAAAAATATTCATATAACTCTTGAAGCATCGCTCCACTTCTTTCGTCAATTTCACCAATAATAATCCGATCAGGTCGAAGAGTATCTTCAATCGACCTACCCTCTGCTAAAAATTCAGGTTGCATACATAATCCAAAATCCTTACCAGCTTCTTTACCAGAGACATTAGTAATCGTTTTACCTACTAAATTCCTTGTAGTTCCTGGAACAACAGTAGATCTAACTACAACTAAATGATATTTATCACTTTTTTTGATAGCTTCACCTATTTCTCGTGCTGTACTCTCTATAAAACCTAAATTTATGGATTTATCTGGTCTCATTGGTGTTCCTTGGGTGATCATTGAGACTTCTGTTTCTAACACTGCTTGAACTGGATTAGTTAAACATTTCAGAAGCTCTGCTTTTTCTTTTTTTATCTCAGTAAGCATTTCTGCTAATCCTTTCTCATAAAAAGGAGATATTGCATTATTAATCATTTCTGCTTTCTTTTGATTATGTGTAGATGCAAATACTTTTATATCTTTTTGAGCAAAACAAGCAGCGGAACATAATCCAATAAATCCTGTTCCTAGAATAGATACACTATATTTGTACATTTTATCAATATTGAAATTTGAATTTTTATACTTTTTAAAATTAAAAATCAAATTAATCTTTTGCGTTCTTCTAAAAATGACATAGACGCTTGTTTAAAAATCACAAATATTCTTAATGCTAACTTATATGTTTCCTTTTAAAATTTGATTAGCAATAACTACCTTCATAATTTCTGAAGTACCCTCATAAATTCTTCCATTATTACTATCTTTAATATTCTTAATAAGCCGGTATCTGATAGATGTGCTCAAAGATATAACAGAATTAGATATAATAATCCCAATTTTGTCCTTCATTCTAACTGTTTGTTTAATCCTTTTCATATCAATTGTAGGATATTTCTTAGCAATAGATATTTTGAATAGTATAACCGTTGTGTTATACATTTCATCAGTGATTTTAATTTACTTTTTCTTTCATAAAGAGGTTAAAAATTATCTTCTGATTAAAAAAGTATAAGCAGATATTCTAAGAATAGAGAATTTTAAATTAATCTTTTTCATGCATGTTCTTATTCAGAACTTAAATTAATATCTCTTAGGTCAGATTTTCTTAATAATACAAAACCGCTAATAATTAGGGAGGTACCTAAAAACATTCCTATCACCCCAAAATTAGGTGTATAGCGCTTCCACATACTAAGATCGTAAATTTCTAATTCGGCAATTTCCATCATAATCATCCACGTTATAACGCTTATGATTATAACTATAGCAGGAATTAGGGAATATTTTTTTTTTATTATTCCATTTTTTAAATCTTTCTTGAATTTAAAAGCTGATAATCCTATCATCAAAATACAGACAATAATAACTAGCGAAAATATGGCCGAAGACCTGTTAGAAAACGCCGATATAGACGCTGTTGATATTTATAATACCCATAATACTCATTATCAATTAATTTTGGATGCTGTTGCTGCAGGAAAGCATATTCTCTTAGAAAAACCTATGGCTATAAAGATGGATGATTGTAGAGAGATATTCAAGAAAACTGATAAAGCGGGAGTCACCTTTATGATTGGTCAGAATTTAAGGTATTTACCTCAATCACAAACAGTTCACAAAATAATAAGAAATGGGGATTTAGGAGAAGTATGGAATGTTCAAAGTTTTGATGTAATGGGCTCAATTCCACCTCGATCTAAAATTATAAATGCTCCCAATAATATTCATTGGTATTTTTATGGTCTTCGATCTGGTGGTGGCTCGCTTATAACTCTCTCGATTCATAGCATTGATCTTTTCCGATATTATATTAGAGATATTAAGAAAGTTATTGCTAAAGCACGGACCAATCATCCATTTTTTTCTAATAATGCTGAAGATAGAGTAATAGCAAATCTATATTTTGAAAATGGAGCAATTGGATATGTTATGAGTTCGTTTACAACGGTCTCTCCGTGGTCCCATAGATACATAATTTTTGGGGAAGACGCAACTGTCTCTTCTGATCCACCCATTGGTGAGATAAATATCAAACAATTTCTTGCTCCTGTGATTATATCTGCTAAAGACCGTGATGCCGGGCTAAAAAATAAGTTCACTCCTATTATTCCAGTTATGGAAGGATTATCTAATAAAGATCCCTATATAAACGAGATTTTACATTTTGCTGATTGCTGTCAACATGAAAAAGAACCCATCAGTAATGGTAAGGATAACTTAGGCACTATGAAGGCTATTTTTGGTATATATAAATCTGCCAAAACAGGTAAGGTGGTTGATCTAACCTCACTTTAATCTATATATTGAAAAACTCTATAGTAATATTACAATCGATAGTAATATATTTTTTAATTGATAACTAAATTCTAAACTAAGAACCTAATAAATTATAAGACAAACTTCAATAATATTATTAATAATTTAAACCAATTTCTTGTAAAAGTAATAACTCATAATGTTAACATTGATAAATTCAAGTTTTTATCAATACATCATAATGAATGTTAAAGAGGCAATTGAAAATAGAAGAGCTTATAGGTCCCTCGATCCTATAGAAATATCAAAAGATTTAATTAATGATTTTGCAAAAGTAGCTCAAATTGCTCCATCTTGTGGGAATATGCAACCATGGAGATTTGTCTTTGTGCATGATCAAGATACCTTAAAACAGTTATTTACAGTCTTATCAGAAGGTAATGAATGGGTGGAAAAAGCTTCAATGATAATTGCGGTTTTCAGCAAACCTGAAAATGATTGTAACATTGGAAAGCGAATTTATTATTTATTTGATACAGGAATGGCTACTGCAATGTTAATATTACGTGCTACGGAGCTAGGGTTAGTAGCCCATCCTATCGCAGGTTTTAAAGAAGGTGCGACAAAAGGAATTCTTGGAATTCCAAAAGAAATGAGATTAATTACTCTCGTTATCATTGGAAAACATTCTAAGGATACTAATCCCGTACTTTCTGATAAAATGAAGTTAGGAGAAGAACAAAGACCCCCTAGAAAAAATCTCGAAGATTTCATCTTCATAAATAATTATAACAATAAGCATAGTGAATGAAGAGGTGAACTATAAATTAGTAATAACTTAGAAACGACTTTCAAAAATCATTTATTGAATCAAAAAAGTCCTTATTTACTTCAACATGCTGAAAATCCAGTAGATTGGTATCCATGGGGAGAAGAAGCTTTTAATAAAGCGCGAAAGGAAGATAAACCAATTTTTTTATCAATAGGATATTCTAGTTGCCATTGGTGCCATACAATGAGAGAGGAATCATTTTCCTCCCCGCAAGTTGCAGAATTGATGAACGACATGTTTATATCTATAAAAGTGGATAGGGAAGAACGCCCTGATATTGATAAAATTTATATGGCTATTTGTCAGATGATGACTGGCTCAGGAGGGTGGCCACTTACTATTATCATGACCCCTGATAAGAAGCCTTTCTTTGCAGGTACATATTTTCCAAAAAAAACTCGATTTGGTAGAATTGGGCTAATTGAATTAATTACGCGAATTAAAAATCTATGGGATAGCCAAAGAAATGAATTATTAAATTCTGCGAACAAAATTACTTTAAACCTTAAAAATCTCGATCAAGAATCACCTGGGGAAAAATTTGATGAGCATTCTCTTAGAAAAGCTTATGAAATGCTATTAAAACAATATGATAAAATTAATGGGGGATTTGGTAACCGTCCAAAATTCCCAACTCCTCATAATCTAATATTTTTACTTAGGTATTGGAAACGTACTGGTGATAAAAAGGCATTGGAAATGGTGGAGAAAACTCTTCAAGCTATGAGAAAGGGAGGTATTTATGATCATATTGGGTTTGGTTTCCATAGATATTCAACTGATTCTTCTTGGCTAGTACCTCACTTTGAAAAAATGCTTTATGATCAAGCTTTGATAGCTATTGCATATATCGAAGCTTACCAAGCGACTAAAAATTCCGAATATAAAAAAATTGCTCAAGAGATTTTTACTTATGTTATTAGAGATATGATCTCACCTGATGGTGGATTTTTTTCCGCTGAGGATGCCGATAGTGATGGAGAGGAAGGGAAATTTTATATTTGGTCTAAAAAAGAATTAGAAGACGTTCTTGAAAAGGAAGAACATAGTTTAATTACCTCAGTTCTTAATATTGAAGAACTTGGTAATTATTTAGAGGAAGCTTCAAGTAAAAAAACTGGTAAAAATATACTACATCTAAATCATCTACCTGAAAAAAAACTTCAAGATAAACTTGAAAGAATTCGGTTAAAAATATTTGAGTCAAGAGAAAATAGAGTTCATCCTCATAAAGATGATAAAATTTTAACCGATTGGAATGGATTAATGATTGCTGCCCTCGCAAAGGGTGCTGTAGCATTTCAAGATGAAATATACTTAAATACTGCTATAAAAGCAGTTAATTTTATTTTATCGAACCTTTATACTTCAAATAACGGCGTATTACATCGATATAAAGACGGATCTTCAGAAATCCAAGGTTATTTGACTGATTATTCTTTTCTCATTTGGGGATTAATTGAATTGTATGAAGCAACATTTGAAATTATTTACTTAAAATCTGCGTTAGAACTACATCAAAAGCAGATAGAAAGATTTTGGGATGATAATATTGGTGGTTTTTATTTCACTGCCATTGATAGCGAAGAACTTTTGACCAGGCAAAAGGAAGTTTATGATGGTGCAATTCCATCAGGAAATTCGATTGCTATGCTAAATATGCTGAGATTAAGTTTTTTTACAGGTAATATTGAATTAGAAGAAATGGCAGACATACTTCATAGAGTATTTTCTGAAAAGATTAAAGCTAATCCCATGGCTTATACACAATTTTTGGTCGCGTTAGACTTTGCAATTGGTCCATCTTATTCGTTGGTGATTGGTGGAGAAACCAATGCAGAAGACACTATAACAATGATTCAGGCAATTAATAAAACGTACGTTCCAAATAAAGTATTTATACTAAGAAAAACAGAACAAAAACTACCAGAAATAGATAATTATTCTAATTTTGTACAATTTTTTGATGATTTAGATGGAAAAGCTACTGCATATGTTTGTATAAACAAAACTTGTAAACCCCCAACTCAAGAAGTGGATAAAATGCTCGAATACCTTGAATCAAAGTGGAGTTAAATATTTATTAAAATATAGTTCCTTAGTGGATCTGGTTTATTAGTTTTAGAGATATTTGGGCAACCTTTCATCGATGATCTCTTTTAATTCTTCAATTGATTTTATAACATTCATTTCGTCTTCAGTAATGAATAACTCTAATCTACCCTCTTTTATAATATAAGCTGAGGGAAACTTAGCATCTTTAATAAGATATTTTTCTTCAAATTCATCTTTATGTAAGAATTCAAACTTGAATTTATCTTTCTTAAAAAACTCCACAGGGGCATCTAAATTATTGACATAATTCTTCCATTCTTTTTTCATACCAAATGCTCCAAAGGTTACAGCACATAGATTGCATTGGTATGTACTTTTTCTAAAAGTTTTATGTAAAGTGTCTTTAATTCCACTAAAAAATCCGCCTGCATCAGCATTGTATACGAAAATTAATTTAACTTTACTAATTTCATTCACTTAAATCACTGATTTTTAGATTTATTACCTAACTCAATATTTAAAATTATTTTATTACTAATTAATAATTCCATTATTGAAAAAAGAAAAAGAAAACTATGAAATAGAACTTAGTTTAGCTATCAATAAAGCTTCCAATTCATCTAGAGATTTAACCCCGTTCATTTCTTCATGATTTATTAATAAATCAATCGAAATGCCATTCTTTAAATAAGCTGAGGGGAAATTTGCATCAGTTACATTATATCTTTCCTCAAATTCATCTTTATGTAAAAATTCTGCTTCAAAATCTAATTTATTGATAAATTTTTTCCAGTCTCTTTTCATACCAAAAGCAGAAAATGTCTGAGCACATAAATTACATTGATAAGTACTAGGTCTAAGTAGCTTATGCCAATAATCTTTGACTATGTTAACAATCCCTGAATCAGCATTATATACAAAAACTAATTTTTTTTCATTCATATAAACCACGTGAATAATTACTATTTCGCTATTACTAAAAGAGAAAGTTAGGAATTTTAATCTTCTCTTTATTTATCATTAATAAATAATCACTTTAAGATAAGAAATATTTGATTAGTCAATAAAAAACAACTAAATCATAAAAATTAAATAAGAAAAAATGTCATAAAATTAAGGTTTAATCTTTATTATGATTATTAGTCTATATAAATCCCAATTAAAGAACTATATAAAAGAGAGAAATTAAAAGTAAAAATAATGTTGCTACTGATATTGATTATATCAAGTCCAATCATCGCAGCAGGTTTAGCTTATTTTTGGGGTTGGTATCAACTCCGCCGTGCTACATCTGGGGATTATGATATTATTAAGAATGGTTGTTGGATTACAAATAAGCGCGGGGAGGGGAGCAAAGAAGCATTAAGAATTCATAGAGTGAGGATTGCTAAAAATGCTGGTTTTGGTATGAATCGTGAGGAAGCGATCTACTGGGGTGCTGATGTAGATTCTAGAGGAAACCAGATCACTTACAAATATAAATATAGGATTGAAGGTGAGGATCCCAATACACGTTGGTGGTGTTTATCTGTAAATCGAGATGGCTTTTTCATTCCTAATCAATATAATCGATTTTCTTTTTCCAGGACTGATATAAAGCGTGAACCTGATGGATCATGGGTGATCAATTTGTCTACTGAAGAACAGCCTGGTAATTGGATACCCTTAGGTGATCAGAGTGGGCATTTTCGAATAACTCTACGGTGCTATAATCCTAAATCATCTATGATTGAAAATAGTGAAATTACGAATCTACCAATAATTATTCAAGAGGATCAAGAATCATGATAATTTTTATTGAGATGATGATATGGTTTATTATAACTTTAATTCTCGCAAGATTGTTATACATCCTTGGTATTACCCTTTACACATACAATCTTACGGATAAGCGGCTGAAAAAATTCCCAAGTTATCGAAAGCCAAATATTTTTTTACATGGGCCAGTAACTTCTGCAGCATCTCGCCTTGTACCCTACCCAACGCCCCATGCTATGGTATCTGCTTGTATCTATGATGTTCACAGAAAATTATTGAGGATTCAGGCAAAGGTACCTGATGGAGTTTACTGGTCTATAACTTTCCATGGTCGTAACCAAGATTGTTATTTTACTTTGAATGACCTAGAAGCTAAACAAAAATACGGACAAGGCATAGAAATCATACTGAAAAAGCGAGGAGTACCTTATAAGAAGAACAAGAATGAAATTGTCGTTCCAACACCTCAATTTAGCAAAAGGGGATTGATCTTAATAAGGATAATCATGATGGATCCGAGTGATAAAGAGGAAACAAAAAGAATCACCAACATACAAAAAATGGTTAGCACTGAAGTATTTGAAATTGACTAAATAAAATTTTATTACTTTATTAAATGTTTCTTCTTTCTAACTAAATACCTGTATCGACGATTTATTTAAAGCTATACCTCAGATCATCTCAAAATCACCAAAAAGGCAACAGAATTAAAAAATATTAAAAAAATTTAAGATTTTTTATATAAAACACTAACTTTCTTCATTCTTTTTTTGTTAACTCCCATGTCCGAATAACCCATGCGAGCTCTAGAACGGAAGTGTACGAGTTTAGCAGAATCATCAAAGTAAAATTCAACATCATCCACAAATTTGAAAGTAGCAGTTCTAAATTCAAAATGTAAATAGTCGTCATCGTCTGTAATTAACTTAGTTCTTTTAAAGGAACCTATGATATCCTTTATCTTCGTTTTAACTTCTCCTATTGTGGTAGTGTAACTTAATGGTTCCATCCTATGTTTTTTATCCTCACTCTGAGTAGATACACAGTTAGGAGATTTTGGACAAGGATGAAATTTTCCATTTTTAACTCCAATTGGTTTCTTTAACGTCTGAATAATTATCACTTCTTTTAACTTTATTATTAAAAAAGCAGACTAGGGTATAAATAAGTTAAGGTTTTAAGTTAAAAAAAATGAGAGTCAAGTATCTTTCAAAACAAGCTAGTTCTAATGTTTTCTTTATATTTCTAAATACTCAGTATCTCTTTTATGATTGAAGATATCTTTTGATGGTCAAAAACAGAGATGTTTGCTGTTTTTTTAAATGCTGTTACTTGGTCGTGGTAATGTTTTTCAAAATGATTTAAAAAAAAGATTAACCTTTCCTTTAAGCTTTGGTGAGCCGGTTTGGATAAAAATAGAGCAAGCTTTACGTATTGACCATATGCTGCATGTATATACAAGCCTTTATAACTAATTTCCTTCATAGAAGAAGTACCACCAATTTCTGAGACGAAAGAGTCCATTGCTGACAAAAATCCCGATACTAATTCTTTATCAACTGGATAATCCTCGCTTGAATGTGAAACCATGCTGATCCCTGATATAGGGTCTATAATTAAAAGGCTTCTGAAGATATCTTTAAATTTTGGTGTAACTACTATGGAATGTTCTTCAGTGAGTAATACTTCCTTGGAAAGTAGTTCGAACATAACATAGGATTTAGAATTATACGCTTCACCTTCCTTAAAGTAATATTTAGAAATTTTAGTTAATCGAGATGGAGCTCGAATTGGTTCGTGCGGTAATTTTTGGATGTAATCATCTCTGATTCTTAAATCTTGGTTTTTTGATTTTTTGCCTTTAAAGATTCCTAGAATTTTCCTATGGATTGGATCGATAACGTAAAACCATGCTCGTAACTTTTGCATATCAGAAATCAATCTTTCAAAACCTATATTACATACACCTCTTGGAGTTGTAACAAAAACCGTCCATATAGCTACTTTCGATGCTTCGCTCATTTGGTAGAAAGTATGTTCATAGTTTTCTTCAGTCATCTCTTCACCCGTTCTTACGAAGACAGCTTCAGTTCTAAGCATCGGTTTTTTTTTAATTAGGTATAAATCCAAAGAAAAATCTTTAATCTCTGTAGTAGTATAAACGGAAATGCCATAGTCAGCACAATAATCTGCAAATATATCAATTAACTCTTGTTTTGATATAAAATCAAATCTAGTTAGATAATCACTCAATTTTTCATCATTTATGATTGTATTCCCTATAAATGCTAAAGGAGTTTTATGCCTTTCTTGTATATTGGGATCTTTTTGAAATTTTTTAAATAAATTCACGCTGATATGATCGAGTAATTCTAATTTAGTTAATGTGTCATCTTCTGGGTCTGAGATATTGTTTTTTTTCATGTAAGCATAAATCTCCTTAAACCTCGTCCGTACCAATAAACAATTTAGACAAATTATTCCAGACTTCCCTTCATTTTCTTTTCGAATAGTTTTTAATATTTCATTTGACGAAGATTGAGTTTCAGAGTTCATATTAGTTATTAGATTTTTTTAGTTTTAAAATATTTTTATAATAAATTGTTTATTCAATCGCTAAATTTAGTTTTCTTTAAAAATGGAATAAGCATCACGTAACCTTAACATTGCTGTTAAAAAGACTAAGGCTGAAAAAATCCATAATATAATACTTCTCCATGGAATTAATATATTCAAAAGTAACAAAAATATAAAGGTTTCAGATCTTTCTATGAGGCTACCTCTGTAGTATATTACTTTTTTTGAATCATCTATTTCTTCTGTTTTCATTAGACCACCTACTATTAAGAACATTGAAATACATAATATGATTGAACCTAATGAAAATAATCCTGGCCACATTAAAACTAATGGACTCGTCGAAATTAAAGCAATTAGAATAAAGACTTCTACAGTACGATCACAAAAAATATCTAATATTCCCCCAAACAAAGTAGTTCCTCCATGTCTTGCAATTGGACCATCTAACGTATCAATAATAAACGAGATTCCCATTAAAATAGCTGAAATAATTATAAATAATAAACTTTGAAATACACCACTTAAAAATATGGACAAAGCACTTAAAAGACCTGTGATTAAACCAAAAATAGTAAGTTGATTTGCCGTTATTTTTCCCATAAACGTTTTTGCTACCAAACTCTCGAATTTCTCTCTAAATTTGGTTTTAGACAACCATTTATCAATCATAATTATTTTTTAACAAAAGTATCTGAAAATCAAAAAACAATAGTCTTCCATTTATAGATTAAAAATCTAAGAAATAAAACTATTTTTATTTAGGTAAGCGAAATATTCTAATTTTATTAATTATTTGCGAGAATCTCTGTTAGGAATGTACGATTTTTCTTAGTTTCTACCTCATATTGAATCTTGAATAAATTACCTTTTTTGTACGTAAAACGTATATATAAAAATTCTGACACTATTAGAAATTTCATGGAGAAAGTATCTTTAATTAAAAAAGATCTGCTAGAGAAAAGTAGTAAAGAATGGTTAGGTGTACCAAAAAAAACTGAAGTTAGGTTAGAATCTCTTATTTGGTACCTTGATCACCCTAAACTACAAGAAAACTCAAGATTAGTTGAAGAAATAATTGATGTTTATTATTTGGCAAAAGAGTCCAATTTTATCAAGATGGAGGGTGTTAATCGCAAATTAGATCAACTTAGCATAAAATTTAGTAAAGAAAGTAGTTTTAAAAAGACTGACATTTCACAATCACACTCAACTAGAGGAGAACCAGTTATTTATGCTAAGGCAATAGAAGAATCCAAAAAACAAGTTGATGAATTTTTAAGCAGTACATCAGGTATGAGTTTACCCGAAAAAACAAAAAAGTCTCTTATTACATTTTTAGGTTTCCTTAATCATCCAAACCTCGTCAATAAAACTGCTTTATATGAAGACATGAGAGAAAAATATGATATGGCAAAGGAACAAGATTTCCTTTCAATGTCAGCATTTGATGGTTTGTTGAACAAGTGTGAAATAAAATTAGGAGCTAGTACAGATGAATTGAAAACATGGAAGAGCCCTGAGGAAAGACGGAAAGAACTAGATGCTGAAAGGGAAGAATTTGAAACTGAAAAAGAATTATTTCAGGAAAAACTAAAAAATTTAGAAATTGAATTAGAATCAATGAATGTAGAGCAAGAAAAAATGGAAGCTGAGAAAAATCAAATTGGACAAGAACGAGAAATATTAAAAAACGCACAAGAAAAATATGAAATTGAAAATAAGAATTTAATTCAAGAAAATGCTAAATTGGAAACAGAAAAAGAAATAATAAGCATAGAACGGAGAAAACTAGATTCTGAGAATAGTCAAATTGAAAAAGAACGGGACGATTTGAAAATCGAACGTGAAGCAAGGAATGTCGAGAGAGAAAAAATTAAATCTGAGAGTAATCAAATAGAAAGAGAACGAGATAATTTGAAAATAGAGCATGATGCAATTAAAGTAGAGTACGAAAAAATAGAGACTGAGAGGAATCAAATAAAAAATCAACGAGATAATTTGAAAATCGAGAGTGAAGCGATGAAAGTAGAACGAGAAAAAATAGAAACTGAGAAAAGTCAAATAGAAAAAGAACGAGAAATTTTAAAAAACGCACAAGAAAAATTCGTTGTTGAAAATGAGAACTTAAGTCAAGAACGCGCCAGAGTGGAATCAGACCAAGAGAAATTAAAAATAAAACAAAAAAATATTGAAGTGAAAAGAGAAAAGTTAGATAGAGAACTAGCAAAATTGGAATCAGAAGGCTTAGCTTCAGTTGAATCACTAAAAGATTTATGAATCATGTTTTTTACTCCAAGAAACATAAGTAATGAAAATATTATTAATGTTGAAACTAAAGAAAAAGGATTAAAAAAATTTTGATTATAATCTATTTATCCCTTCAGACGTTTCAACAAAAAAAAATTAGTAATTCTTTCATTAATCTATATATCAAACTTTTTTAGTTCTAGAAGCCCAAATCTTTTTCTTTATGAGTATTAACGTGCTAACAGCTACTACTCCCATTAGTATGTAAATATTATATCCTTGAATGCTTGGTGAAGGTTGGGTTGGGGGTTGTGCGCCTGGATAATTGTTTGGATCTAATGGATCGGTACCCGAAGCAACCTCTATTCCATCAAAAAAGCCGTCACCATCTGTGTCAGTATCAAGGGGATCTGTGCCGTAATTTAAAACTTCATCACCATCTGATAATCCATCTTTATCAGTATCGGGATCTTCTGGATCTGAAAAATAAATCCTTGTCTCCGAGTAGCTAGAAAGCATGTCAAGATCGGGATCAACTGCTTCTAGGTTTTTTTGCCTTGAAAATGTAGTATTTCCAGATAATCCTTGCCAATAAATTCTTTCACCAGAAGGAACGGGATTAAATGCATATATTTTATAATCATCGCTTCCCACCACCACTTCGAGTTTACTATCATTGTCCACGTCTCCCAACACCGGAGAAGAACGCACCTAATTTCCCGTGGTATAATTCCATAACTCTGACACACTTGCTGAACTTTTTAGTCCTTTCACATCTTCAGAATTTATCCCTAAATCAAATACCTTTTGATCAACCTGGTGTGTATGTGGATGATTATAAATATTGCATTTTTAAGGAAGATTGGCTTAAAAAGAGGATATAAGGTAATTTAATACTGCAATAATGCATTATTTTTTAATAGGCAACTCTATAATGAAATTACACCCCTTGCTATAATTTCCCTCTGTTTTATCTACAACACGGATTTTTCCATTAAAACTGCTAATGATTTTACTAACTAAAGAGAGCCCCAATCCCATTCCTTTGTCACCCTTTAACTTTCTATTTCCTTTTTTAAATATTATCTCTTTTCTATCATCTGGAATTCCGATTCCATTATCAATAAATTCCATTCTAATGAAGGCCGCATTATCGATTTGAACTTTTGAAATTCTGATTAGAATTTCAATATTTGGGTTTTCATTATATTTCACACCATTTATCAATATGTTCTCAAAAACGTCTTGTAGTAGTAGATTTGCTTGGACTATAAAATCTACATCTGCTGAGTCAACTTGAAGATGTAATTGCCTATCTTTATATGATTTTTTAATGAATTCTATTGATTTTCTTAATGTCTCATCAACTTTAATTGATTGAACAATTATATTCTCTTCTTCAAGTTTTGAGAGAATATGAACATTCTTTACTAATTTTACTCCTCTCTTAACTTGTTGATTGATAATTTTAGTAAAGTTTCGTAATATCTTGGATTTTTCAAAATCTCCTAACTGAATAGAGATAAGATCAGCTGAAGATGTAATAATTTGAAGAATATTGTTTATATCATGGGCAAATAGATCTTTATAAAAATTAGCTCGATTATATGATTCATGGTATTGCTTTTCTGATTCTTTTAATTTTTGTTCTACTACTTTACGCTCTGAAATATCTCGGGCAACACTAATAATTGCTTTTTTTCCCCCGAAATTAAAAATACGGGAACCAATTTCAACAGGAAATCTATCTCCATCTTTTGTCATCTGTTCAGCTTCTACCACTGTTTCTCCTTTTTCAAAAAGAGTTTTAATATTCGCTTGTATATCAATTTTATATTCTGGAGGGAGGATATCTTTAGGACCCATTTTCAATAATTCTTCTCTGATATAACCCAATCTTTCGCAAGCTGTTTTATTTATCTCAATAAATTGACTATCTCTGTCAAGAATAAAAATTGAATCATTAGTATTGTTAAAAAGTGCTCTAAATTTTTCTTCGGATTCTTTTAATTTTTGTTCTGCCATCTTGCGCTCGAAATATCTTCCTAATATTTCAGTAAGGGCATTAATTAAGTTTCTCTCTTCCCTCAAGAAAGGTCCCTCATCGAATATAGGCTTATCTTTCAAATAATAAACTTCAATAGTTCCTATAATTTCATCACTTCTTTTTATACCGGCTTTTTGCTTCCACGCAGTCTCCTTAAAATTTTTCGTTTTAAATTCTTGTCCGTTAAGGGATATTCTTGCACACGTTATCTCTGAAAATTGCCATGCTGGTGGAATTAGGTCGAGAGTTCCACGTATAATTTCTTCACATGAGACCTCAGGTTTTTCAACAAGTTGAGAAATTCCAAAAAGACAATTTAATTCCTTAACGCGTTCTCCAAGATCATGTTCAGATTCTTTTAAATCTTTAGTTCTTTCATCTATTCTTTGTTCCAGTTCTAAGTTTAATTTTTTTAATTTCTCTTCAGATTCTTTTAATTTTTGTTCTGCTTCCATATGCTCAAAAATAACCTTTAACCGCTTTCCAATATCGTTTATTAAATTTATTTCTTCTTTAAGAAATGGGTTAACTTCAAGGTAATAAACTTCAATTTCCATTGGTTTCTCAAAAACTTCAACTCGAGTTGTTAATTTCCATTCGGTTTCTTTAAAATTTTCCGTTTTGTACAATTTTTTATGATATATAATTCTTGCGCAGGTCACCTCTGGAAATTGCCAAGCAGGTGGGATCAACTCAAGAGTTCCACGTATAATTTCTTCTGATGAGACCTCAGGTTTTTCAACAAGTTGAGAAATTCCATAAAGACAATTTAATTCCTTAATGCGTTCTCCAAGATTATGTTCAGACTCCCTTAACGCTTGCTCCACCTTCCTACGTCTGGTAATATCTATGACACTACCGCGAGTATTAATTAAATTACCATTTTCATCAAATCTCGAAGATGCATTAAGGAGCACATCAATAAAATGCCCATCCTTATGTATTAATGTATATTCCAAGTTTTTGACTGAACCTTTTTCTAGAATATCGTTCCAGTGCTTCTCAAACTGAGATCTCTGTTCTGGAATGATAATGTCATACCATGTTTTTTTATCGATGATTTCCTCACGACTGTAACCTAACAAGTTCAACTCATATTCATTCATTTTTGTGATGATACGGTCTGGTCCGAAAATATGAAACCCGACGGCGGCACTTTCAAAAAAATCTCTGAATAATTCCTCGTTATTTAGTAATATTTCTTCCATCTTCTTGCGTTCGGTAATGTCATTGAAGATACTTATGGCGCCGTTAAATTTTCCATCAGTACCATATATTGCAACCGCACTTAATTCCCCGATAATTTTAGTACCGTCCTTACTTTTACAAGACAGATCCGTTAGAGTAATGCTGCCATTTCCAATTAAGCTTTTCAATTCCAGAGTGAATATAGGCAGTTCTTCTTCTGCGATCAGTTCAGTGATGCGCATATTCATTAATTCCTCTTTTTTATAGCCAAAGAAATCTCTATTTGCATAGATTATTTTGCCTTTATTATCAATGATGTGCATAAAATCTTTGGCAGTTTCCATAAAAGTTCGACAATTCTCTTCAGATTCGTTTAGTCTATGTTCTAATTGATAACTTTCGGAAATATCAATAACATTCCCCTCGATAGTAGTTAGTTTATCATCAAATTCTTTCACAACATGTGCATTGATTTGAACCATTATAATTTTTCCATTTGGTTTCTTTACTTGAACAATATAATCCTTAACTCTTCCCATTTCCATTAATTCTCTATAAAAAATTTTTTGATCTGCTTTGTTTTTAAAAAAATATTCTGCTAGGTTGCCAGCTAAATCTTTTGAGGGTTCAAAACCTAATATTTCTTTTAATGCCCGGTTATACATTAAGAGATTCCCATCTGAATCACCCTTATAGAAGCCCACGTCTAAATTTTCGATCATCTTTCGGAAATTCTCATTAGAATTATTCTTAACTTTAGTTAAAACATCCATAACTTATCTCACACTTCATATTTTTAAAGAATTTGATCCTTAAGGTAAATAATCTTTGAAATTGATTGTTAAATACATAATAAAAAAAAGTTTTTAATAATCTTTGTTGTTATGGATTTGTACTGCTTTTACTATACTGTTTTCTGGGACTTTTTTCATATTTTAATGTTCTATTAACCATAATTTCAAGTTCATTAGCATCGTTTGCAGGAAATCTCCCTACATATACTTCTGGTATCCAAGAGATTTCATCTAATCCATATAGGTTATCTCGGGTAACTTCACCCCAATTATCATCTCCATCACTATCCCTACTACACGTTAGGTCTGCGGGTGAAATAATTAACATTTCAATTTTGGGGTCCTACCGTAAGTCACTTAATTATTTATTATCAATTTCAGGAATAAACGATAAGTCAGCTTCAGGTACGCTATCAGAAGTCTTGACCTTGTAAATAAAAAAATATTATAATTCAGTTTCTGTTTATGTTATTGGTGAATACGGAAATTAAATACTTATACAGGATGAAAAAAAAAAAAAAAAGAGAAAAAAGAAAAAATTAATAGTTAAGGATCTCCCTTCTTTTCCACTCCTCACAAATGAAAATAGCGATAGAGGATAATTGCATACAATTTTACAACGTTTTTAGACGCTGTATCACGTCCAGCCAGAAGATCTCTTGATATTCGCCAGAGAAATTTACTTTGTCAATATTTAATGTCATTACATCCTTAGGGCACTTGTGAAATGAAATTTAATTCGTCAAAATTCTAACACTAAAAATTTAGCCTCGATATTAAATCTTAAAATTGAATAAGACTTTAAGTTTAAATTAATAGAGCATCTATTATTTCATGTTAATTTAAATCTTTGATAGTGAATTTGTGATAAAAATATAAGAAATGAATGAATTTAAAATAAATGAATATATAACACTCAGGCTTGAAGACAAAAAATCAAACATTTATATAAAGGGAGAGTTATTTCAACAATGTACTTTTCTTCTGATTAATATTCCAGTAGAAGAAATAAGTTCACTTACCAATATAGATTCGATTGATGACGCTGCTGAATTGTTAGATCCATTACTCGAAGAGGTAGAAGGCTATCACTATAATATATCTCCAGAAGTAGAATTCTGGGGGCACTGCTCAAATCTTCAAGTGTGGTATGAAAACGATTATAATACGCGTCTCTTACATTCCAATCTCGCATTTTCTTTGCTACAAAAGCTATATGAAAGCGGAGACCCGTTGGCTAAAAAGAGATATAAAGAAGAGATAGCAGAAAGGTTTATGTCCGGTAATAAGAATATTCAATCTTTCCTCAGAGATGAAGGTTATCTAGATGTTTTGTCTAGAGAAGAGTTCTTAAGTCTTGTTAAAAACGGGGATATTATAACTAAGCTGGGAATGTCATTAGGAATTCCTATGAAAATTAACACAAGACTAAATCCACATTCTTATGGAATTGTGGTAGAAAACGGCGTAGTTAAATGGGTAAGCTTAGATAATTGCGGAATTAGCAAGATACCAGAAATTATTAGAGAATTGAAGCTATTGGAGGGACTTGTTCTCAGTAGAAATCAACTGGAAACCTTACCAGAGTGGATCGATGAATTTGATCAGCTCCAAGTCCTTGATGTATCTGATAACCAATTAAAGGAGATTCCAGAATCATTAGTAAATCTTGAAAAATTAAAGCAATTAAAGCTGCAACACAACAAATTAAAGAAACTACCCGCTTCTATCAGCAATCTGGCTCATCTAGAATTGTTATTTGTTGGTAGCAATTTAATAAAAGTTTTACCAGAGTCTATTGGAAAACTCACATCCCTTAAAGATTTTGTAATTGGAAATAATTTAATCAAAACTATTCCAGAATCGATTGGATATATGTCATCACTCAAAAGCTTGGACATTAGAGAAAATCCAATAAAAGAATTACCTTTGTCGATACTATATCTTAAAAATCTAAAAAGTTTATTTCTGAAGGGATTAGATGATGACTTCTCAAGTCTAGTGAACAATCTTAAACGAAGAAAAGTTAATATTCTAAAATAGAAAAAGAGAAAAATTCAATTTTATTTGGTCTATTTATACTCTAAAATCTTGTATTTGAATGTTACGATCTATCTTATTTCTAAAGAGATTTCCAAGTATCTCCAATATATCATTAAAAGAACTATCGAATGCTAAGAAATGATGCTGGTCTGTATGATCGAAAATTAGTAATAAAAATATTATTAAAGTTGAAACTAAAGAAAAAGGATTAAAAAAATTTTGATTATAATCTATTTATCACTTAAGACGCTGTATTACATCCAACCAGAAAACATCTTGATATTCCCCAGAGAAATTGACCTTGTCAATAATTAAAGTCATAGTGCTAGTTGGACATGCCATGACGCAAGCGCCACATCGAATACATTTATCATCGTCATAATCTACTTCACGCCATCTTCCTTGTTCATATTTTACACCATTATATTCCAACGCTGGTCCTTCATTTGGAATATCAGCACTAAAAAAGGCTCCCGTTGGACAAACTTCAATGCAAGATAAACAATTGATACATTTATCCCAATTTAAATCCATTTTGCCTTCGACATAGACCTTTGCTTTTCTCTTAATAATATCACAGTCAGTGAGCTTAATGTTTAAACTTGGCACGACATTTTTTTCTACAATCTCAATGTCTTTTAATTCTATTGCTTGACCATCCTTTTTTAACGTTATAGTGGACCAAGGACACATAATTGCACATGTGCCGCAATAAGCACATGCAAGTGGATCGGGAACTTCTGGTATTAGATCCTCAGTAGTTATGAAGTAAGCCTCGAGATCCTCAACACTCAAGTATTTCTTTTCTAAATCAACCACGTTTTTCTTTTTACGAGTACATTCTCTCTCAAGTCTTTCGATCTCAAAATCATTAGCAGTTGTTATTTTTCCAGCAGCGACTAGATCGTCGAAAATTTTCATCCCTAAATCTGAACGAATGAACACACTATTCCAATCATCTGTAGGCGCCCCAACACTTCCTAAAGAGATGTCAGCAAATTCAGCAGTGTAATCATCACAATATTTGCAGCTATCCCAATAATACGGTACGGTTTGTTTTACTCCAATTTTTTTAACTTCACCATCTTTCTTATATACAAATAACTTACCTTTTGAGATGTCGATTTTCTTTACTTCATTAATAGGCACTTCAAGCTTTTCAACTACTAGTTTTTCCATTAATTCATATGTATAATTTGATGAGCAATATAACCCAATGGTCAAAGTTATTTTTCCTAATTGCTCAGAAAAAGGCGAGTCTAATTGGAGTTTTCTGACAGCATCAATTTGGCAGGGCATTCCAACGAATGCTAGTTTTTTGAGCTTATGTTTAATAATTGCCTCACTATAAACGAGCAACGAAGGTGCCATAGTATATCTGGAGCCACCAGCGGATAATATCTCTTCTTTTGTTGTTGCGATGATAGGTTTTGGCTTCCAATTTTCATCCATTCCCGTAAGAAGTGCACCATCAATTAATCCTGTCTCGAGAGCGTGAATAAGGATTGTAGAACATGTTCCACCATTTTGGGCCACTTCTAGCGCATGTTTATTAGTTGTTTGTGCTGTAATAGCTTTTTGAAAATATCCGAATAAAGGATTTGTTCGAGTTTTTCCATTAAAAATTGCTTCTTCAAGTTCACCTTCCGTTATATAGGTTCTTGCACAAAATCTAGTACATTTAGAACATTCAGAGCAATCTTCTAAGAGTTTTGGTTTGTCATTTTCAATCCCAATTATTTTACACAGGGAAGCGCATAATCCGCAAAAACAACAATTGTTCGAACTGATAACTGCCTTATCTAAATCATCAAATGAAAAACTTGTGTCAATCACACCGTTATCTTTAGGATCGCTAATTGCTTCCTTCGGGCATACTTTGAAACAAACTCCACACCCAACACAATCTTCCCTATTATATTCTAATGCCTGATTTTCGAGGTAGAAGTTTACAATAACCTCGTCAATTTTATCATTCTTGATTCTTTTTACCCTTGGATACATTTTTAACTTACCTCATTTACCTCAAACTTTTACTTTTAATTCTTTTAATATAGGGCTAGGACCTAATTCATTTAGTTCTTCTACAAATTCCTTTACGATTCTAGTTAACTCAATCCCTTCAGAAGCCGATACAAATACGTATTTAACTCTTTTTGGGTTAATTCCAAATTGTTTCAAGTATAAATGAAGTAAAGGTAATTTTCGAATTGTTTTTAGATTCCCTTCAACATAATGACAATCTCCAGGATGACAATGACTTACTAAAACACCGTCAGCACCATTTTTTAGAGCATTTAGAATAAATTGAGGATCAACCCGTCCACCACACATTACTCTTACAATTCTTAAATTAGCAGGTCTTTGCATACGAGAAGTTCCAGCTTGATCCGCTCCAGCATACGAACACCAATTACAAAAAATTCCTAAAATATAAGGTTTAAAACTTACTTGGCTACTCAGTTTTAGTCTCCTCCAGCTTTAGATTTTTGTGGAATTGCGGTCTCTATCATCGGTAAGATTTGGATGTCTCCAAATTGATTCTGAACAATAGCATCCGAAGGACACGCTGCTACACAAGTACCACACCCTTTACAAAGAATCTCGTTAATAACAGCAACTTTTTCAAATTCATTGAATGTTATAGCGGAAAAGGCACATAGACTGATACAACTTTTACAGCCAGCACATTTATAATTAAGAACTTTTGCATAGTATGGTTCGATCTCAACTTCTCCTCGAGCCATTAAAGTAGCTGCGCCTGATGCTGCACCTTTTGCTTGAGCAACTGCATCCGGTATGTCTTTTGGGCCTTGGACTGTTCCTGCCAAGAATATTCCCTCTGTTAGCGTGTCAACTGGACGCAGCTTCGGATGTGCTTCCATTAAAAAACCGTCTTCAGTTCTTTGAACATTAAATTTACGTGCTACATCTTCCATATCGCTACGTGGTTCTAACCCTACAGATAATACTAACATATCAACTTTTATTTCAACTCGTCGTTGGAGTAAAGTATCTTCAGCTCGTATAAGAATATCATGATTTTCATCCTCTAAAACCTCGGCAATTCGACCTCTAATGTATTTAACCCCGTAATCTTTACCAGCTGATTCATAGAATTCTTCATAGCCTTTACCAAATGCTCTTATATCCATGTAAAAAATATAAATTTTCGCTTCAGGATGCTTTTCCTTATACTGACGCGCTTGTTTTGTAGCATACATGCAACAAACTCTTGAACAATATTTATTAGTTTTTCCTGAGAAATCTCGACTACCCACACATTGGAGAAAAACCACTGTATTAGGTTCTTTTAAATCTGAAGGTCTTTTTATTTTGCCTTCCGTCGGTCCAAATGAACTTAAAAGTCTTTCCATTTGGAAACCAGTAATAACATTTGGATATTTTCCATACCCATATTGCTTCAATTTAGTAGTAGGATCGAAAGCATCGTAACCAGTTGCCAAAATTATAGTGCCTACTTTTACTTCCATGAATTCTGGCTTTTCATCATAGTTTACAGACCTAGGTTCACAAGCATCAGCACAGAGTCCGCATACTATACAATGATCCATATCTATAGTATATTGGCCTGGAACAGCTTGTGGAAAAGGAATGTAGGCGGCTTTTCTTGGTTTCATTCCTAGATCAAATTCATTACCACATACAATGGGGCATACTTCAGCACAATCACCGCAACCATTGCATGTGCTCTGGTCAATATAATGTGGTTTTTTTTTTATTTTTACATTAAAATTTCCTACAAAACCATCTATAGATTCTACTTCTGAGTATGTTAATAACTCTATATTAGGATTTCGGGATACATCAGTCATACGAGGAGTAATAGTACAAGCCGAGCAGTCCATTGTGGGGAAAGTTTTATCTAATTGGGCCATATGTCCGCCTATAGTAGATGTTCTTTCCACTAAATAGACTTTATAACCCGAATTTCCGAGATCCAAAGCGGCGTTCATTCCAGATATTCCTGCACCCACTATAAGGCAAGATGGTTCAACCTTGACCTTAGTCACCTCCAAAGGCATTAAATTTGAGGCTTTAGCCACTGCTATTCTAATATGATCCTCAGCTATATTTGTAGCTCCCGGAATATCATCTGCATTTACCCAAGTGCAGTGCTCACGTATATTAGCTTGTTCAAATAGAAATTTATTTAATCCAGCTTCCTGACACGCTGTCCTGAATGTAGGTTCATGCATTCTTGGAGAACAAGCGGCGACAACAACACGATTAATCAAACCAGCCTTAATATCTTCTTGAATCATTGTTTGTCCAATATCAGAGCAATAAAACTTGTAATCCTTAGCTTCAACGACATTGGGTAAGGTTTTGGCGTATTCTACGAGTTTTGGAACGTCTACAATACCACCAATGTTTATTCCACACCAACAAACATAAACACCAACTTTTGGATCTTCTCTACCAGTCAGTTTTATTTCTTTTTTAGATTCTGCCATATTTTTAACTCCTTTTATGTTTTTTTAGCAATTTTTTGTAAAAAAGGTTCTAATGAAGTAAATGGGGGAACCCCTGCTAAATCATGTTCTTTTAATAATCCAAGCTCATCATTCGTCATCCCCATCCCAAGACCCAATAATTGAGTAAAGTAAACTACAGGAATTTTAAATGGTGCATTAATTCTATCTTTAAAAATTCCATTTACTTCTAATTGACCTAGGTCAAGTTGTAATTGACAGAATGGGCAAGCGGTTATAATTGCATCAGCGCCACTTGCAACTATGTTTTCTAATTTCTCTCTAGTAAAATCGAGAGAAACTTCCTTGAATGCACCTCTTACACCACCTCCGGCACCACAACACATCAGTTTATCTTTGTAATTTAAGCTTTTACACCCAGTTGTTTCTACCATCTCATCGAAAAAGTGTGGATCTTCAACTTCCTTATCCCAAGGTCGAATTTCACAGGGTTTTAAAAGATGACAGCCGTAATGTACAGCAAGATTTAAGTTCAAAGGGTTGATCATTCGCTTTTTAATTCTGTCTACACCATAATCATTATATAAAATATCCATTACATGTTTAATTTCTGACGTTCCTTGAAATTTCCTGCCGATTTTTGCAAGATGTTGATTTACCATTTTTAGTTTTTTTTTATCATGTTTTAATGTATGATTTATGTCAAGTAAACTTCCGTAGCATCCATTACACATCAGCGCGATGTCTGTTCCGTTTTCTTCAGCAATACTAATATTCCTTGCGCCTATTACTAACCATGTATCTATATCAAACCCTCGAAACACTCCTGGTGCAGGACAACAAGATGCACCATCCATATCGATCAATTCTATTCCTAACTCTTCAAAAACATTTCTTGTAGCAGCTTCTATAAAAGAATATCTATTAGGAATGACGCAACCTAAAAAAAGGGAATACTTCAATTTCTTATAAACCATGATTTCTATTCACCATTCTCTGCTTTTTTTTCAAAATCTCCAACAGCCACAAGTTTATCAAACTCTGTACTTTTGAGAAGAGTTTGAACTTCTTTTTGAGCATTAGGAAATTTGTGAGTAGTAGGAGGAATACTGCTTATTTTATAGTATTCTCTTAATTTGTTCCATTTCTCTTCGTTTATAGGAACTCCGTGTCCTGTATTATAAAACATTTTGCATAACACTCGGTGAGGTTCTTGGATAAAACCTCTTTGAACAGCAAGGTTTCTTAAATAAATTATTACATCTGTAACTGGTACACTTCGGGGACATCTTTCTAAACAGGTATAACATGTTGAGCAGAACCATAACTCTTTATCTGAAAGGATTTCATCAAGTCCTAATTGAGCTTTTCTTATTAAAGCTCTCGTATTCAGTGCGGTTCGTCTTCCAGAAGGGCAACCACCAGTACAAGTTCCGCAACTTATGCATGCCCCAATTTCCAAATATCCAGCGTCTCTCAGTAAATCAGCTAAATCATCAGTAAATTCAACAATCTTATCAGATTTTATATTTTCCATTGCATTATCAATTTGATTTTTAATTTATTATTAATAAGTTTTTGTTGATAATCTCAATATCTTTAAGTAAATAAAGTATTTTTTAATAAAAAAGTTGTTACAATAATTTTATAACTAATTTAAAAGAGAGAGCTTATTCTTATATCTAAGTTCTTTAAAAAGTACCAATTTTTTAGATAAACTTTTCAATATTAATTTGAAAGTAAAATAGGTTTGTTTATTGTATCTGTAAGACAAATGAAATAAAAAAAAATTATAAAGAATTGAAATTCAAATCAATTATTTTAAGTTGCTCTCAGAAAATTCATAAAAGATCTACTACGATATCCTCTATATTTAATATTTCGATGTCGGCACCCATTTCCTTTTTAGCGTCTAAGAAGTTATATTTGCAAAATACACAAGAAGTAGCTAAAATATCTGCTCCAGCATCAATTGCCTCTTGAACTCTAACCGTCGCAATACTTAATGCATCTGCAGCGAATCCTGCCTTTACTCCACCACCAGCACCACAACATCTGGACCGATTACGATTTTTCCTCATTTCAATAAACTCTAGTTCTGGGATTGCTTGTAATACCGTTCTCGGATCATCGTAGACTTTTCGATGTCTTCCTAGATGGCAAGGGTCATGATATGTGACTTTTTTGTTAAATGGTTTGAATTGGATCTTGTTTTGTTCAACTAAACGAGCTAAGAATTGTGATATATGAGTTCTTTTAAAAGGAATGTCTTTACTAAAATATTTCGGCCAATCATCTGTGGAGGTTTTATAACATCCAGAACAAGAAAAGATAACTTCTTCTACCTCCTTCTTTATGATATTTTCAATATTTCGTGTAATGTAATCCTCAACTGTAAAAGGAACAAACTTTCCTTCTTCAATTTCTAATTGAAAGTCAATTTGCCCAGTCCGAATTATTGGGCTCCCGCAACAAACCTCTTCAGGTCCAAGTAATACAATCCCTCCAAGAATTTTGGTAAGAATCTTACCAGTACTTACAGCTGCACTTTGTGTTCTATAGGAAGATGTACACCCAACAAAATAAGCATAAGGTCCTTTTTCAATTACATTTATTCCTTCTTCAACCCAATCTGCTCTTTTAGAAGGGGGTTCCCCGTACGGGTTATTATTAAGACAAATACTTTTGGAAAAACCGATTAGATTCCCGTAAGGACCTATCCCTTCTTGAACAAGTTCAGCTCTTAATTCTTCGATCAAATCCACATATTTTACACCTATAGGACAGATGTCTTCGCATTGTTTACATGTTGTACATAAAAACATTGCTTCAACAAAGTCATCAGTGATGGGTAAATTACGTTCTACAATCGTTCTAAGTATTCTCATTCTTCCACCAGCATAAAAGGATTCTGCTTCTCGAGATACATAAGTAGGGCATTCATCTCTGCACATCGAGCAATTAGCACAAGCTTTTATCAGGTCATTATTTGAATATTCCTTAAATTTTATTCGTTGTTCAGAAGGACTACTAGCCTCAACTACTGAATTTATATAGCGTTTTGAAATTTTCTTTTTTGCTTTTTTTTTCTTAGTTTTTGGTATTTTTTTTTCTTCTGTTTTTGACATTTTTCGCTCAATTTCCCTTTATTTTATATATCTAGAACTAGAATTTCTTTAGCAAGACCTAGTCTTACAGCCCACCTTCTCCAACGCAACATTAGCTCGAACATGCTATTGACGCGCCAGAAACTTATCTTTGACTTCACAATTTTAAGTGGATTTAATATATAGTTAGGATCAACTTCTGCTTTTTTTTCTTTTAATCTCTTCAGTTTATTTTTCTCGAATTTGTGTAAATAAATCGTATTTTGAAGACCGTAAGTATAAATTCTTCCACCAAGCTTATATGCATATTTAACAGCCCTACTGATAACAGCCTTGCTTGCTATAAAATGCATCCAATATTCGTTGTCGGTTGGGGTATAAAGACAAAGTCTAACATTATTATCTCTATTGATAAGCCCATAAAAGCAATGGTTTAATTTATTTTTCTTTATCAACTTTTCGAAATAGGTAATAATGGATTCAGTCTTTTCAAAATTAATATAAATTTGCTGAAGCATTTGGACAGGTGTTTCAAGTTTAATTTTTAATTCATGTTTTAAATAATCATCCCAAGTACTGTTTGAAAACTTGTTACCTAAAAAAGTTCCGTTATAGTTTTCTACTAACCTTAAAGCTTCTTTCACATCTTCATCCAAATCCCTGTTTCTCCCATTGTATAAAAGAAAAATATAATGCGAGTGTCTACTTAGACCAGAACAATTGTATTCATGATATTTATCTGAAAACCTTAATACAAAAGGGTCTGTTTTAGAAAGTATATCTTTGATAGACATTAATAATTCCCCCAGAGATTCAAACCCAAGCAGAAGAGGAACAATTTTTCTCGATTTAGGAAAGACTTTTAATACAACTTCAGTCACTATTCCAAAAATTCCATTACTACCAAAAAATTGATCAAAATCAACTTTTTTGTCATATTCTTTTAAATCCCCTGTTGGACTTACCACTTTCATTGAAACCATTTGATCTGAGAAAGGCCCATTTTGTAAAGTTCCAATACCCATTACTCCCCCCGTTCCAATCCAACCACCTAAGGTTGTTGTAAGAGCGCTTGTTGGATAACACCCTAATTCTAAATCCTGTTCGTCGAGAAGGTCCATTAATCGGGAGAAACAGATACCAGTTTGAACGGTAGCGGTCATGTTATCTCTATTGATATGACATTCTTTCATTCGTTTCATATCAATTACAACACCACCATTAGTCGGTGATCCAGATCCATAGTAACAGCTACCAGCACCTCTAGGTGTAACTGAAATAGTATATTCATTTGCCAATTGAACTATCTTCATAATATCTTCATCGTTTTTAGGATACGCTATATAATCAGCTAAAAAGTGTTGTTTCCACCGAAAATGATAAAATGGGGTTCCAGTTGTATCACCGCTTGAACTAATCCTTTCGGATAATGTGCGAGAGAAGTCAATTCCTGCTTCTTTGATTTTTGAATAGGATGCCTTTATATCAGAGAGATTCCTTGAAAGTTTAAATTTCGTTTTACTCATAATATAAACCCCGCTGGAACTATACTTAATGCAGCCATTAGTGATAGAAAACCTTGTATATAATTAAAACTCCAACAACCTAAAGCAATAAAACCGTATATTCTCGATCTATGTCCGCTTAACCCAGCTATAAAAGCTATGATTCCCGCTGCATATCCTATTGTCCCTAAAATGATATGCAAAAAGGTTAGGGGTAATGACTGAACCACACCTAGTAAGACTCCCTGTTTTGCTAAATACGGAATTATTGCTACTATGTTGATTGTCGTGAAAATTAATGATGTACCAGCTAGAAGACCATGAGATTTAGTGAATTTTTCTTGATTAACTAAATACAAGACAGTACCAACTGCGAGAGTAATTATAGCTATTCCGCCTATAATAAAATTAGCTGTGTGAGAGAAAATTATTCCAATGTAATCAATAGGAATTGTCGGAGGAAGAACTCCGCCTATACTAAACCCAATATTTGCATAAGCAAACTCTGGCCGACCAGCTAAGTCATCTCCAGCTATGATAAAAAGAGTGTAATAAGCATCAGTTGCTGGAGTAGTGATATTAAAAACAACTGTCATTGCATTTAAACTAGGATTTGTATCATATCCGGTGTTATCTTCTAGTTTAAGAGTTGTAATTACGAACTCATCATTATCTTTTGCATTAAATCGAGCCTGTACAAATAAATTTGATCCTGTGGCTGTTATTTCAATATTAATAACTGAAGAATTATCTGCTGTAATTATATCTGTTGTATTTGTTGTAATTGTATACGCTCCAGAGAGAGAATTATGACATGAAGCAGAATTGTGATCATTTCCATAAGGAGGGATTGCGGTTGCGTTTAGAACGAAAAGTAGTGTAACGGCACTTATAAAAAAAAATAATATTCCTATGATTCTCTTTTTCATATTGAAAATCCTTTTTATAAAATTTGTTTTATTTTAAAATTTTTTTTAGTATTTGAATTGTTCGGTTTCAGAATTAAACTTACTTCTAAGTCCATTTTTTTTTTTTCAATAGAAGAGATTATCTCTCTTTTACTGGATTTTCAGCAAATTCAATCATATAATCATATTCGTTGTAAAGATTTTAGTATTTAATTGTAATATACTTTACTTCCTAATTTGTTTCAATTTAATCAAAAACTCCTCAATTTGGGTAAAACAGTTTATCATAAAAAATTAATTAAAGAAATTTAAAATAAAATATACAAATTTAGTTATTTCTCATACTTAATGACATTAAAATTAAGAAAGGCTTTTAATTTACATCTCAACTTTTTAAATTTATATTGTTTTAATAAAAATATTTTATTTTTAACCCCAATATTCAAGAAATTAAATGCTTTTCTTAAAATTTAATTTTAAAAAAAGAAACGTCTAAGAATCTCTAATTTTAACGTTGGAAATTCTGCAAAGTTCTTCAATATATTTAATCTGTTTTTTTTCTGGTAAAAAAGCTAGTTCCTTTATTAGAAGTTTTTTTCTATTTTCAGGAAGCTCTAAATCCATTAGTAACTCTCGAACTCTTTTTGAAAATATTGAATAGTTTCTTTTAAAATACTTTTTGACTTCTTCTATCTCTTCTAGTTCATGGTCTTCCTTATCTCCTTTAATTCTTCTCACCTTTATTTTTGCAGGAAAGGGTTAATAAAATCAACATCAATATAATAATAAAAAACAAGTTTTAAAAAAAATTAGGAGTCCAATTCTTCTAAATCTTCTATTGACTATCAGATAATATTAAAAATTTAAAATAAGACGGAATTGGGATTTTGAGGAAACTTTCAATTTCTCCTTGGAAGGGAAAATTTGAATGTACTTCCTTTATTTCTTCCCTCCGATTCAAGCCAAATTTTTCCACCATGTAATTCAACTAATTTTTTAGTAATATAAAGCCCAAGACCGGTTCCTTCTATAGCAACATCCCATCCTTGACCGTAACGTTCAATTTTTCCAAATTGCTTAAAAACTTGGGTTTTTTCTTCTTCTGTAAATCCTATTCCGTTGTCTTTTATTGAAATTATATAAAAATTATCATTTGATTCAGAGAAAATTGAGATTACTCCCCCTGGTGGTGTATACTTGATTGAATTAAGAAGTAAATTTGACATAACCTCATAAATTCTTTCCTTGTCGAATTCGGTCTTTAATTCATCATGTAAGTTAATTGATACATTTTGATTTCTAAGCGTTGCGAGTCCCTTTAATTCCTTAACGCAAAATTTTATTAGAAATGCTAAATCATCGTCCCTAAGATTCAATTCTAATTGTTCTGCTTCTAATTTCGTACCTTCAAGGAGCAAATTGATAGTTTTTTCTAGACGTTTACTGCCTTCTTTTATTTCTTCTAAAATTGATATCATTTCAGTATCTAATTTAGACTTATGGAGTGTTAGCAAAAGTTCAGTAAAGCCTTTAATTGATATCAAAGGAGTTTTTAATTCATGAGACGTCCTCGAAAATAACTCAGTTTTCAAATGGTTCATTTTATTTAAGGTAATGTTTTGTTTTTCTAAATCTTGTTGTACTTGCCATCGTCTTTGTTCAATTTCGATTGCATCGCAAATTAAAAACATTACTAATTTATCTTGACCAGTAATTTTAGGATTTTCTTTATAATAAACACAGACAACATTATCTAAGTCGTCTTGAGATCTGATAATTTTTCCAAAGCAACCCTTAATTCCGTTTTTTTTGAGAAATGGATCGGTTCTTGCATATTTTTTTTTATCAACATCAAAATATGATTGAGGAAAATCGTGTTCTTCCTTGAAGATCTCGCTTATAAAGAGATTCTCAAAAAAATCCTCAGGGGTATAAACAAGGGATTCATTATCTGAAGATATTAGCTGATAATTTTCTTCCCCATCTGAACTATTCTTATGAGCATACAGGATAAGATCCCCATTTAGTAATTTAAGCCCTGTGTTTAATAATAATTCTATATTATTTCTAATATCTGCGGTAAAATTTAAGAAATTGATATTTAACTCATAGATAAGCTCTTCATACATTTTTTTCTCAGTAATATCATCTAGCCAAAATCTAACACTAACTATAGCCTTATTCTCATCAAAGTGAGGAATTTTCTTCCCATTTAACCATTTCAGATTTCCATATTTATCAATAATTCTAAATTCTAGATCTGTTTCCTCACTTGATGGGATTAATTTACTTAAATCATTTGGATGGATAATTTTATCACGGATTGCCACTCCTGTTAATTCTTCTTTTTTATAACCAATAATAGCTAATAATCTGGGATTAATATAGGAAATCCTGTTGTTTATGACATCTATTTCCATAACACCTATTGATGAACTATCTAATAAGTCTCTATATTTTTTTTCGCTTTCTTTTAATGCTTCTTCTGCCGTTTTTTGTGTAGAAATATCATTTACAACAGATAAAATGAAACTTTCTTCCTTTCTTTTCACGATTCTCGACTTTAATTGAACCCATCTTAATCGATTGTTTCTATGTTTTATCTGAAACTCAACATATTCCAATTTATTTTGGTTTAACAGGTCTTTAAATCCTTCTAATAAGACTTTAAGCCCATTTTCATAATAAATACTTAAATCCCTGATGTTTTTACCAATGAATTTCTCAATCGGATATCCTGTGATATCTTCGATAGCAGAATTGCATTCTATAATATCTCCTTTTAAATCAGTAAGAATTACTCCAAGAGGAGATGTTTCAAATAAATCATGATATTTAGCCTCAGATTCTCTGATTCTGCTTTCAACTTCTTTTTGATCAGTTATATCTGTAAACGTTACTGCAAAAAACCGTCTCTTAGGAGAATAACCTGAAACTTTATACCATTTTTTTATTGGTTCTGAATATTCTTCTATATTTAAAGGAATTCCCGTGAGTCCAACATTCCCGAATTTACCAATCCAATCTGCAGGATCATTCTTTATTCCAGGTAATACTTGAGTAACAGTTTTCCCAATTAAATCTTCCTTTTTTAAGGAAGTCAATTTCTCAAAGGCAGGATTTACTTCAATATATTTGTAATCGATAGGTTTATTCTCGTCATCAACAAGGACCTCATGATATGCAAAACCAACATTCATATTTTCAAACAAGGATCGATACTTTTCTTCTGATTCTTCTAATTTCTTTGCTACTTCTTTACGATCTGTAATGTCTCTTGATATTGCTAAAACCTTTTTATCACCTCTACTATCAAAAAAAGTTTTGCCTGTTATTTCTAACCACTTATAAGATCCATTCTTATGTAAGAACCTAACTTGATGGGATCCTTTCCCTTTCCTTAAAATTCTACTAGTTGCAATGATTGTTTGCTTTAAATCATCTGGATGTATTAAATGCAATTGAGTTTTTCCTAATAACTCATTTTTTGAATAACCTAATAAATGTTTATGCATGTTTTCATTAAGATATTCATATTCGAATTTATCATTTAGAACTACAATCATATCATTTGCATTTTCAGAAATTAATCGGTATTTTTCTTCTGATTCTTTTAATTTTTCTTTTGCTCTATTTCGTTCAGTAATATCTCTAATTACACTAAGAACTGCTTTTTCATTTTTATAATTAATAATTTTTGAACTTATTTCAACTGGACGTATTTCACCGTCCTTAGAAACAGTAATGCTCTCGTAAAAAGCACTACCTTTTTGGGTTAATTCTTTTATTCGACTTAGAATAAGTACCGCATATTCAGGAGTCACTAAATCCATTGGTGTCATTTTTAGCAATTCATCTTTAGAATATCCTAAGTGTTTGCATGCCGTCTTATTAACTTCAAGTATATTACTGTCAAGATCGACAATTATTATAGAATCTCCAACATTGTCAAATAAGGTCCTAAATTTGTTTTCGGATTCCTTTAGCTCATATTCTGCTTTTTTGTGTTTAGTAATATTCGTAAATATAACAGCAAAATATTCGTTTTTGGGGGAATATGCAGTAATACTAAACCACTGATCGAGAGGTTCTGCATAGCTTTCAAAGGTTATTGGAATTCCCGATAGTGCGACCTTACCATATTTCCCGATCCAATCTGTAGGATCATTTTCTATTCCTGGTAATATTTCTCTAACAGTCTTGCCAACTATTTCATCTACTTTTAAACCAGTAAGTTTTTCAAAAGCAGGATTTGCTTCTAAGAATTCATAATCAATTGGTTTATTCTCTTTATTCACGATAATTTTGTGATAGGCGAAACCTACAAACATATTTTTAAATAGATTCTGATATCTTTCGTTAAATATTTCAAATTTTTGTTTTGATTCTTTTAATTTACCTTCAATTTCTTTTTGTTTTGTTAAATCTCTTAGATTTATCAAAATCTGTTCATCAGTAGCCCCATAAGTAAATTTTTTTGCCGTAATTTCAACCCAAATAAATTTATCCTTCATTGATTTGATTCTTATTTCTTGTGATTGAGCCGTAGAATTTATATTATTTTTTAAATAATTCACTGTTTTCTCAACATCATCGAGATATATTAAATTCAAAAATGAAGTTTCTTCTATTGAATTACGTGAATATCCTAATCTCTCCAAGAAGATACAATCATTAATAAATTGAATTTTAAAGTTATAATCAGTTTGAGTTACAACTAGCAAATCGTTTGTCACTTCAGTAATGAGAGATATAAAGTTATCAGAATTCTCAAAAAAATTTTTCTTTTTAGAAATCATAATAATACACACTAAATTTGTTAGAATAATATTAAGTTCTCTTGTATGTCAATAGAAATAGAAGCTTTATTTATATATTATCTAAATGCGATAAATACGTAATGTTTATACACACAAATTGATTTCTCAAGGAAAAATCTTAATCACACATATTTAAAGCTGAAATGAAATTATTATTAAGAGAAAATTACCCCTTCTCAGCTCAGTTGTTAAACTTCAAAAAAACAATAGAATTCGTTATAAGCTAAATTCTTCTAGTATAATTTTGTCTCTTATTCCAGCATTAATTTCTTTATCTAAATCTTGATAATTATTTCCATAAATTACTGTTCCTTTTGAACTTTTTAAATCGGAGTATTTTAATGTGAGCATTGCAGCAAAGTTTAATACGTTATCATCTATTTCACCTTGAATTATCGTTATTGGTCCAACCTCGGTTTTTACTTCTAATATTAAATCTTCAGGTTTTTTAAGTTGGAGTAGTATATTGTTTTCTACTTCATTTCGCCCCACTATTATTTTTGAGTTATTGAAACGAAAATGGCGTCCGTACTTTAAAATCCTGACATCTTCCATCCTTAATATGACGTTATATTTAAAGTAATCTCTCATCCGACTTGAAAAGTGTATGTCTGTCAATAAACAACCACCACATGCATAGTATTCGTTGAGAATTCCGTGTTTTTTGGCTAATTCTACTTGTTTTTTTCTACTTCTTCCTTTTATCCCTAATAATTTCGCTCTATCTATTAACCCTTGTTCTTCATAAATAGTTGGCTCCATTTCTAGGGCAGATAGAGGTCTTAATAGCTTTTTTTCTAGTCCTGATTCTTTTTCAACTATTTTAAGTGCCTCCCGATGTTGAGATTTAGGTCTTTGGTTAAGAACCTCTCCAGTGAAAATAAAATCAGCTTTAATTTTTTTGTTAAATTCTTTTGCTTTTTTTAAAATGTATATTCTGCAATCAATGCACGGATTAAGATTCTTACCGTGACCGAACTTAGGATTACGAACAATTTCTAGATAATCATCTCCTTTGGATAAATTATAAACCTTTATGCCAAGTTTTTCATGGAATAAATTTAATCCACATTCTGAATTACTAAGCGCTTTATCACAAAGACAAAAGGGAGATTTAAAATTTAGTCCTATTATTTCAATCCCTTGCTGTTTAAGCAAAAGACAAGCAGTTAAACTATCTAATCCTCCAGAGACTAACCCAAGCCCGATCAAATTGCCTTTTTTTATCTTCTTAGTCTCAGTCATATCATTTTTGCCTTAAATCTTTTTGATTGTAAGAATCCAAACTTTTTTTTCATTGTCGATAGTTTTAGTATCCAGTAATTCTCCTATATTTTGCCTTTCACAACTTGTAGGCACATTTTTTACTGCAGCTGGAAAGTCTAATGTAACTTCTAGAATTTCTCCAGAATTCATTTTTTCTAAAGTTAGTTTAGTATAAACAAAAGTCATCGGACAAACTTTCCCAGTTATATCTAACTTTTGAATATTATTGTTCTCTTTTTCACTCACCAAAACATGCATCACCGATCTTATAATTATAGGTTTCAACTAAATCTTTTGCGTTATCCCCACATGCAGAGCAATCCTCGTTTCTAACTATTTTTATGAAGCTAAATCTATATTTTAATAAATCTAAGAAAAGCATCCTATTAGTTATCAAATCTCCTATGTTTAAAATATATTTTATTGCCTCATTAGCTTGGATACAGCCAGCTATGCCGGGTATTAACCCTATTACCCCCGCTTGAGAACATGACATAGTTGGATCGTTTTCAGAGATATCACCAAATACACATCTGTAACATGAAGTTTTTTTTTCAGGTACAACAGTCATAATTTGACCGTTAAATCGAATAACACCAGCAATATTAAAAGGAATACCCAAACCGATACAAGCATCATTCACTAGCATTTTAGTCGGAATATTATCAGAACCGTCAATAACAAAGGTAGATTCTTTAAATATCTCTTTTACATTATTCGGAAAAAGTGCTTCATCCACAATTTCAATATTTACATCAGGATTTAATTGATGTAACTTTTCATATGCACTTTGGGTCTTCTTCTTATTTACATCATTAGTAAAGTGAAGAATTTGTCTGTGTAAATTCGATAAGTCAACTGTATCAAAATCAACAATTTGTATGTTCCCGATTCCAGCAGCTGTTAAGTAAAACGCAACTGGAGACCCTAATCCCCCACTTCCAATTATAGTAACTTTTGAATTTAATAGCTTTTTTTGGCCTACTCCACCCACTTCCTTGAGTACTATTTGACGCGAGTATCTTGTAATCTGATCTTGGGATAAATCCATATAAATCACACAAAAATTTCTATTTCTAATTTTCAGAATTTGATAAAAATTAGTACTACTGATAAAAGATTATAATACTATGAAACAAAAAAATTTTAAACCATATATTTTTTACTTTAATTTTTAATAATTACCAATAATAGCAGATTGGATGAATTTCTTAAGAATATTCAAGGAATAAAAAAAATTGTGTCTCAAAAAAAACCAAAATAGTTTTTTGATGGTCATTTCAACAATTTGGTACATAATCCATACTAAAAATATCACATTTATTACTTAAATTAATAAAATCATTCAATAATTAACTAATATAATTGTGATAGTTTAAGATCAAAACTTTTTAATATGTAGAATATCATATTATTATTGGAAAGATAAGTTTAAATTAATATATATTGGCAGAAAAGTAAAATTATGTATATTTTGGATGAGTTTTATGACGGATTGGATGAAAAAATAATTTATGGTGCCAAATGTACAAAATGTGGAATAATTTATTTTCCACCCCTAAAAACTTGTCGAACCTGTTTTAAAAAAACTATAGAACTTATAGAATTACCTCCCACTGGAATGTTAAAAAACTTTATCGGGGATTTTAATTCAAAACAAAGAAAAAAAAATCGAGAATTATTTGGTTTGGTCCAAGTTGACTTATCAGATACACCAGTTATTATGCGTATATTTAATGCAAACCCAAAAAATTTAAAGCCTGGTATGAAAGTTAAAGTGGTATGGGCTAACGGTAAATTAACAGAAACACCACATATTGTGGGTTTCGAACCATTGAATTAAAATTTTAGAAGATTTTAAAGTAAACTGACACGAGTCATCTAATAAATTCACAATCAGCCAAAAGCTGTGAGATATCCATGACTTTAATAGCCGAATTATCTTCATTTGCTACTTGGAATAGATTATTCTTGCAAAAAACACAAGAACTAACTAAGACTTCAGCAGTAGTTTCCAAAGCTTCTTTCAAACGATCTTCCCGGATCCGTACCATACAAGCACGAGTTTCAGCTAGTCTGTCTCTCCCAACTTCTACTGCGATATCCCCATAGAGAGCCTTCACTCCACCCCCAGCCCCACAACACCAAGACATATCTCTATTATGTTTCATTTCTAACAACTTTACCCCCTCTATTCTTCGAATAAGTTCCCTTGGTTCTTCATAAACGCCACAATATCTCCCTAAATGACAAGGATCATGGTAGGTTATAATTAAGGGATCCTCTTTAGATCGTTTTGTATATCTTATCTTTAGATTTTTTTCTTTTGCAACTTTTAAGGCGTATTGAGTTATATGAAAAAGATTGAATCCAAGATTACCGCCTGCAAATTTAGAATACTCTAACATAAAGGTTGAAAAACACCCAGAGCAAGAAAAAACTACCTCATCTACCCCACTGGTTTGAATCATTTCATAGTTACTTTTCACAACTTCAAGAGCATCATCTTCTAATCCGGTTCTAAATAAAACAGATCCACAACATTTTTCTTCAGGAAAAACCACAAATCCAATACCTAGTTTTTCCAAGACTTGGCTTGTAGCAGAAACGAGTTCCTTATTTCTATATGCAGAAGTACAGCCTGTAAAATAGCCAACCTTATAAGAGTTTTGTTTTCCCTCATTTACAGCAGAAGTTTGTTTTGCACGTTCGTAAGCTCTTGCCCCTTCTTCACAGGAATCGCACCAGTTGAATCTATCAACATGTTTTTCAAGAAATGGATTATTATTCTCCATAATTGAACCTCTTAAAACTTTTAATTTTTCTGGCATCGCCCCCTTTTTTACAACTGTTTTTCTAAAGTGTTGAAATACACTTAGAGTATCAACTCCCACTGGACAAACAACAGCACAATTTCCACATAACATACAGCGAAAAACAGAAGGGATAATATCTTCTTTGTCAAACTTAATATCCTTACGATCAAGCGCTTTGATAATTCTGTTTCGACCACCAGCATAATCAGTTTCACTCCAAGAAACATTATATACTTTACAAACATGGCGACAATACCCACAGTGAGTACAACGTTCATAGGAGTATTTTGGATCTTTTGGATCTGTAGGTTCAACAAGATTTTCTTTCGAAGGAGAGACTAACCCCGCTACTGGTGGACCAGAAGTAATTACATTTTTTAAATCCTCCTTTTCTTTACCTTCACTCATTTATTATTCGCTCTTTTTTTGTACTTTAATAGTTGAAAATATTATTATTTTAAATTAAATCGTTATATTTTATTCCTTTTTTATTATATTTGATTTTAACATTCAGTTTATTTTTTCCAAAAAATTTTGTACATGATTTTAGCCATTTTAAATAACAGAGCTACACGCCAGAATTTCATGTTAGCTTTAATTAATCGATGTGAATTAAACAAGTATTGGGGATCTAATTTATCTTTCAAAGCTTTCCAGTTTAGTACTTCCTCTTTTTTAAATTTAAGTAAGTAAAAAGTATTGACAATCCCTATAGTATAGAGTCTATCTCCCTGACTGAATGCTTGAACAGCCAAATCATGTAAGAAAGCTTTAACAGCGAAAAATTCTCGGGTTCTGTTGATATCAGTAAGTCCAAAGATTTTTAACCGAGTCCATCCCGTTTCTCCTGAAATTGCGTAAGAAGCAACAGGAAATTTATATTTCTTTCGATTATTTACGTAACGTTCTATAAAATCCTTTATTCTATCATCAGATACCCAATATTCTTGAAATATTAAATTTCTTGTTGATAATCCAATTGCTACTTCAGCATCGCTAATATCCCGCCATTTTTCTTTTAAATATGAACTTTCAACCTCAACAGCATTCAGTGTGGAAGCATGATCTTTAATGTCTGATACACTTTTTGAAGTTTCCTCAGGATCATCAAAGAAAACTGCCCATACTAACCATTCACTTTCAGGGAAATTAACATGAGAATATTTTTCGAAATTTCTCTCAGAAATTGAGAGGAACAAGGGTTTATTTGGGAGGTTATTTTTAATTATTGAATAAAAGTTGAAAGCCTCTTCAACAGAGTCAAAACCATAACCAATTATCTCTAATGAAGTCTTCAATGTAGTTATAGATATTTCAACACTCGCAACCGCTCCATAAATTCCATATGTTCCTATAACATCATGAATAGAAATTTCTTCCTTGGAATCTTTTGAAATTTTAATTATTGACCCGTCAGGCTTAACTAATTCTAATGAAATAATTGAATCCTCCATCGAGCCATATTTAATAACACCTATACCTGCATTTCCCGGGGTTGCAATAAAACCGCTCACGCATGAGGTCTTAAAGCTTGTTGGAAAAACTTTAGGTTCAAGTCCATAATCTGCAAGTGCTTCTATTAAATTAAGCCATGAAATCCCCGACCCAACTTTAACTGTTTTATTGTCTACGTCAATTTCAACGATTTTGTTTAATCTTCGCACATCAATAATAACACCACCTTTAGAAGGCGTTGCTGAAGAAAAGCAAGACGTACCGGCAGCTCTAATTGTAACTGGGATTTTTAAATCCCTGCACTTTTTAATTGCTAAGGAAAGCTCATCAGTATTAGCTGGACGAACTATATAACTTGCAAGATATTTATTTTTGAATTTATAATGATAGGATGGTAATGAAGTGAGATCAGCCGAAGCAGATTCAAGTTCATATCGATTGGTGCTAACATGATAAGAGGATATAAAATCCAAAAATTGACTCTCGAGGTCCCTTTCTTCTACTCGTTTGTTGTTTTCTTTAACTTGTTTGTTATTTGTCTTTCTCATTGTAAGATTACACTTTTAATTATTATAATAGTTAAAATATGAAGAGATTAGGTTTCAATAAATAACCTGTAAAGAAGGCTGCCCACCAGCAAATTAATGTTATATATCCCCATAATCTGGCTGGACGTCGTTCAGCTGCAATTCCGAATAACATACTAATAAATCCAGTTACTAACCCTACAGCTCCTAAAATTATGTGAGGAATATGATAAATCAACTCATAACCCAATAACCAAGCTTGAGGTTCAATTTTTATAAAGGCTGCTGTTACATTGATTACGGTCAAAATCCAAGAAGCTCCAGCAAGAAATCCATGCGACTTGACGAATTTATTCTCATCTACTAACACTAAAACAGTTCCAAGCGATAAGAATATTAGGGCTGGCATCCCTAAGTAAAATCCCAGATGATCAAATATTGCCGAAAATATTTTTGCAATGGGATCTTCAACAGGTGCCTGAACATCTCCGACATTAATAATAATTCGGTGATACGCGAAATCTATGGCTGAACCAGTTGTATCATCACCTGCAATTATAAAAATAGTGTAATAACCATCAGTTGCAGGTGTTGTGACATTAAATTCTACTATTATCGAATTTGCCGTTGGGTCCAAATCATTTATCGAACTATCATTTATTCTGTTTGTAGAGGGTGAAATCACAAAAAGATCATTATCTTCAGCGGCAGGAATTACTTGCACAAACAAGTTAGTACCCGTCGCTGTTATATTAAAAACAACATTTGAAGAATTAGTGGCTAGAATATCCCCTTCAACATTAGTTTCAATCGTATATCCTGCTGAATCATGGCAAGCACTATGATTTTCACCATAACCAGGCCTTGCCGTTCCATTAAATGCTGCAAACGCAATCATTAAACTAAAGATACTTAAAAAAATAATAAGAGCCTTTTTTTTCATATTTCCTATCCATCCAAAGATTTTGAATAATTAAATTTTTTTAACTCTAATAATTAAATATGATCACACATTTATAACTTTTTAGCAAAATCTGCATCGATTTTAGTATATTATTCTTACTTTTTAGTAAACCCTTTCTAATTTTATTATCAAAATGGATTATTTAATCATGAAGTATTATCAGAATTGATCATTCAAACCTATAGAAGACCGATATAGATCAAATTTTTTTAAAAAAAAGAGATAGAAGATCTGACAATTAAAAATTTGATATATTTATTTTAGGGTCAATAATTAGGAAATTTAGATGATGAATAATTTAATCCTTAACAAATTGGTGATATAGATCATTTTACTAAAATGAATTTATCAATCAAGAAAAGGAAATTAATTTATAATTAAAACCCATTAAAACCTTTAATATTTTATATAAAAACCGGAACATCCTTTGATTTTAATTGAATTATATCTAAGGGGATTTCGGAATACTTTTGTCTTTTTTAATTTAGATAAACCTACAATATCTTCATTTTCTAATTCTCTTATTTCATTTAAAGTTCATAAATAGAAGTTTTAAATTTCGTAGTGATACTTGGAATCTGGTTGCCGATATTAAGTTTCTCGATTTCAATATCCCCTTACTAAAAGTTTTATTAAGATGTCAGAAAATGACAACTGAGCCTGAGGATATGGTAAGAAAGCTAAGAAGGAAGAAATTGAGTTAATAATTCATTAAACTTTAGAAATAAGGTATCAAACCAGGAATCCCAAACGCAGACATAACTAACTCAATTCCTATATAAAATAAAATTAAAGCAAAAATTTTCTGAATCTTAGATCCTATTTTCATTAATTTTACAAGAAACCTCATCTTTATTACCCCGATTAAAACTCCAATTAGAATAAAAGGGATCATAATTCCTAATCCATAAACTAGAAACAAAATGATACCAAGTAAGAAATCTGCTTGATTTGAAATAATTATGACCACCGACATGTAAATGGGAGTAACACATGGGAGCCATGAATAAGCTAGCGAAAAACCGAGGAAAAAAGATCCTGAATAACCTTCATAATTCCTTTTAGATTTATCTATAGTCGATCCACCTTTTAAATCTTGAGCATGATTTCCTTCATTATCTATTTCCTCTAAAGATAGATTCGACTTAGGAGTTGATGATGATACCTGTTTATAAAAAAACAGATAGATAGAAAGAAGAATTAATACTATTCCAGAAAACAACTTTAGCCAAAATGTGTATCTGATAAAACCACTAATAATAATAATTAAAGTAGAGATTACAGTAAACATAAAAATAAAACCTAATGAGAAGAATAGACTCAATAACGCGCTTTTCTTTGCAGTTTTTGATTGACTTCCAACGTAGCTTATAAAAGATGGTAAAACAGCTATATTACAGGGAGCGATAAAAGAAAGGATTCCACCACCTAATACTAAAAAAAAAATAAAAACATCTGTCATTGATAAATGGATTAGATTACTTTGGTTTGGATTTTAGACGAGAAATATTCTCATAATTTAAATTAATAATTGAAGTTCACTTCTTACTTTAGCATCAAAATTAAGTGATCCCTCAATTATTTCCAAGAAATTGCTATCTAGATGGATAATTACTGCTGTAGGAGTATATGCAACATCCCAATTACTGGCGTAGGTGAGACTTATGTCATCACGAACAATATTCCAAGAAGCGTTAAGGTTATTTCTCCAATTATTAAGGTTTATGTCTGAATCTGCAGTAGCAATAGTAATAGTAATGATTAATAACTGACTGCTAAAATAATCATCTTCTATAGCTGCTAAAAAAGGATCTGAAATCTTACAATATGGACAACTCAAATAAAAAAAATATAAAATTATGACTTTTTCGTTATGATCCGTTAATCTTATTGTCTCTCCGTCAATATCTACATACGGTAAATCTGTGTTGTATAAATTAGATCCCGTGTTCCCAGATTCGGATATTGCTACAAAACCTATAAAGGTGACAAAAAAAATAGCTCCAAAAACAATAACAAATAGAGGAAGTATTTGTGAAATTTTTTTTTTCATAACTCTAGGAGCGTCATTCCTTTTTGATTTTATTTTGGTTTACAGATATTTCTTATAATTGAGTCTACATTCCTAAGAACTAAACTCTTCTTAACAATCCCACTTGTATCCAGGAGATATTTGTCAAGTTTTCCATAAATTTTAGTAAATGCATTTGAAATATATAAAGTTAAATTATCAATAGAAATATTATCATAATCTTCAAATTTTTCTAGATCTCTTTTTTCAATTATTCTTATCTTAGGGTCATAAATTTGTGCACAGGATTCCTCCATATAAATTAAATCAATAAACAAATTGTTTATATTCTTCTTACCAATATATTCCCGGGATTTGTTTGTTAATTCGATTGACATGAATCCAAGACTAAATTCTTTAATGGTAAAAAATAATCATTAAAATAATAGTTTGACTATAGAAAAAAATCTTTCTTTTAAATTATAAATTTTACATTTTTTTTTATTTAAGAAGAAAATCAAGGATAATAAAGTTGATCTTGAAACAATAGAAAAAATCTAACATATGTCCCAAAATTATATAAAAATAGACTTAGAGTTAACCAAAATCTCCTCTCACAGAACAACCATTATAGCTAAAATTTCCCCATTTTAGTCCAAAATATAAGTATTGAAAATGTTTATTATTTTTCATTAATATTTCCAATTGAGGTAATTTATATGAAGATTAGTCAAATATCAACAAAAAAAATTATTGCGCTTAATCTTGTACTAATGGCAAGTTTATTTGTATTCATTCCTGTGCTTTTAGACCTCATCGAAATTAGTAATAGAATTTTTGTTATCTTAATCTTAGGTAATTTATTTCTTCTTTTACTAATTGCTCTTATGATTGTTGATATAATTTTTCTATTTATAAAAAAACAGAACTATTATATTTTCTCTTTAGTCAACATGAGTTTATCATTAGTCATATTTATACTCATGATGTATAGTTTTCTGAATAATATTTTCGAAGTAGTATATGTCATGAACTATAATGCTACGACACTCCCTTTAATATATAAGATTGTAGCGATTTGGGCAGGTCAAGACGGTTCCATCATGACCTGGATGCTGTTTAATTCAATCGTAATAAATTTTTATCGAATCAAGAATCAAAATAAAGAAGATCTAGTGTTTATACGCTCTGTAATAACATCCTTAATTATTTCGACAATATTTTCAATAATTTTATTTTCAATGAACCCATTTAACGTTGAATTAACACTTGCATTCCCAACTGGCCGAGGTTTAAACCCCCTTTTAATATCTCCCTTTATGATTTGGCACCCACTTTTTACATTCATTACCTATGCGATCTTCTTAATCCCTTTTACAATTATCATTGCTGAGGTGATGACTCGAAACTCTAAATTGCTGAATTCCTATCAACGAAATTTTTACGATTTTTCCTTAAAATTTGGATGGTTAGTTTCAACTTTAAGCCTTGGATTAGGTGCTTATTGGGCTAAAATTGCTTTAAATTGGGGAAGATATTGGGGTTGGGATCCAGTTGAAACAGTATTGCTTGTTCCATGGTTTTTTATTACAGCATTCTTCCATACAATAATTTTTAAAAAAAAAAATCCGTTATTAATTAAAATAAACGTAAGTTTAATTTTCTTTGCAATTATTTTTTCTACACTTATTACTAGAACTGGTAATCTAAGTCCTCTCCACTCTTTTGCAGGAGGAGCAGAGTTAGTAATCTGGGTAGTAGTTGTGGGACTCATTTTATTATGTTTTTCTCTTTATGTTATATATATTGTATTAGATTATTTAATGGAGGAATATAAGAATAAAAAGCTTTTCTTTAACTACTTGAGTTATATTCTTTTGTTTGCCTTCTCATTCGTTTGTATTTTTGGACTTTTTGTTCCTCCATTCACTCTATTGCTGTCAAGTTATTTTCCCATCAATGTTATTTATATCGGTCCTGAATACTTCATCATTACAACATTGACGTTAGCTGTGGGATTAGCCGTAACACTTATATTTTGTTCTTTATGGGAGTATTTTGAGGTTAAATGGATAATAGCAGCAATTCTTATTGGAATATCAATCCAATTAGTCGTTTCCTACATACTATTATTTCTCTTGAATGTATGGATAAATCCGATAATGGTAATCTACTTCACATCAATGTTTGCTTCCATCTTCAAATTATCAAAGAATATTAAAATTAGAAAAGGATTTGTATACTTTTTTAGATTAAATTCAAAAACGATTATCCATGTAGGAATTTCATTCATTATGATAGGATTTTTAATTAATCCTGATTTAGAATTGTATCAAGATATCTTTTTCATTACTGGATTTATTATATTAATAATCGGGATAGTCCCTTCAATACTTGCTTTGTTCCTTACAAAAAAAAAGAGTATTAAGAAGCTTGAACCCAAATATGAAATAAAATAAACTCTGAAAAACTTTTTTTTCTATTATTAATTTAAAGATATAAAAATGCTGAATTTCATTTTAAATTCTTTCGATAGTATCAAATAGAATTTTCTTTCATTTTAAAATATGATATGGTTAATACGGTTATTACATGATTGAGACTAAAAAAGAATTAATAAACTGTGTAAATGTATCAAAACAATTTGGTTACTTTTTTGCTCTCAAAAATATATCTTTTAAAACTAAAGAAAATACAATAATCGGAATAGCAGGTGCGAACGGAGCTGGAAAAACAACCTTAATAAAGATCATGTGTGGATTAATCACTCCCACTTTGGGGAGAATTGTGATTAAAGGGATGGATTATATTAACCATTCAAATGCTTTAAAGAAGAAAATAGGGATTTCAACCGATGAATCTTTTCTCTATGAAGAATTGACTATTTTTGAAAACTTAAAGTTCTATGATAATCTGCACCAAAATTTTGATAAAAATAGGATTAAAACCAAAATTGAAAAATTCGCAAAAAAATTCAACTTAACAAAATGGATTCACGAACCTGTTGAGAATTTATCGCATGGGATGAAAAAAAAAGTAGAATTAATAAGGGTGTTTATGCATCATCCCTCGATTATGTTTTTGGATGAGCCATTTTCAGGTTTAGACTTTAATACAACTAAATTAATAATTGATGCATTAATAGAGTTGAGAGATAAAGAGAATGTGTCGATAATTCTTACCACTCATAAAATTGAGATCTTAACACAAATTTGTGATGAAATCGTTGTTTTAAAAAGAGGTAAGGTCAATAAATTCCTTACCAAAAAGGAATATAGAGAAATTCAAATTGAATCATATTTTTAGGGTGACTTCATATAGTTGCATAATAAGGATAAAGACCAAAAATCACGATTTAAAATTTTTAAAACAATCCTGTTTAAAGATATAAAATCGGAGATTAGGCAAATTAATGATATGTTTTCTATTTTTCTTTTTGATATTATCTCAGTTTTTATATTTTCATCGGTGTATAACTTCAGCACTCAAATTCAAAATATGCCTTTAGAAATTTTTGTAATTGAAGTTTGGTTAATAATTTTTTTTACCCTCATTTATCTTATGTCAAAGTTATTTATTAAAGAAAAAGAGTCTGGAACACTCGGGGGATTAATCTCTTCCCCAATATCAGGCAATATAATACTTTTAAGTAAAATTTTCTATTGTTTAATTTTATTAAGTTTTATTGAGGTAATTTTATTCCTTTTCAGCATTTTTTTATCCGTACCGTCAGTTGAAAATTTGAGCCTTTCTCAACTAGGTATTTTTATTGTTTTAGGTGTGTTATTACCGACATTAGATTTATCCATATGCGGTAGCATGGTATCTGCTTTTTCGATGTATGTTAAAAATAAATCCTTTGTGTTACCCATTTTATTATTTCCTTTAATTTTACCAATTACAGCTCCTATTATCTCTCTAAATTTAAAAATATTGGGGGGTAGTTTTATATCCGAGTTGTTCTATGAAATTATATTCCTAGTAGCGCATATTACTCTTATGATTTCAATCTTAATTTTACTTTCTCAGACTCTGTTATATGATTGAATCAAATTTAGCTACACTGCGTAAGAAGTTGAGTCGCAACTATAATTAAAGAAGAATCAAATACACCTGTTACTACTACTTGTATACCGTTATCTAATTCATCTGGTATTGAAACTCCGGTCATATCAATCAATACACTGTGCTCATTTTCGGTTAAATTAAAATTTCCACCAGAAAATCCTTGGACTATTCCGATAACTTGAACTTGTTTATTATTATATTGAGATGGACTCGATACAACTTGAGAAACCTGGAGATATGGTCGTGAGTTTATTGATATCAATGAAACAATAACGATTATTGAGACAACAATTCCTCCAATCGCAATTAACTTAGATTTATGCATTTATTTCCTCCTTCAGTCTAGATTTTTTTCAAAATTTTCAATTCTTTTTAAAATTTTTCTTAGTCGGAGTTTAGGATATAGGATTAAGATAATAATAACACCCCAAAATAATGAATAACATATAGTGATTGTGATGATATCTTGGAATTGTACTGACAGGATACTCATTCCTCCATTAGTTTTCTTTGGATAATTTCATTTAATTTTTCTTTATTCAAATCTAAATTATATAATTTCTGGACTAGATAAACAAATAAAATAGAAATCGCGATTAAATTAAATATTAAAATAAAAAGTTTTATAGGATCACGGTATGATACGAGACTTTCGGTACCTGCGCTGGGATTAATCAATGGATGCAAACTCGTAAATATTATTGCTGAAATGTAACTTAGAGGAACAGTAGGAAATAATGCAATTCCTAGAGCTGATGATAATTTTGCTTTCTTATCTTTATCTTCAATCATGGTTCTAAAAATAAGGTATGATAAATAAGAAAGAAACAATACAAGGGTCATAGTTTGCCTTCCATCACTCCACTGCCAAAAAATGTTATTATATCCTCCTGAAGTGGCATTGTAGAATAAAGATCCTGTTATTAATGCAAAAGCAATAAAAAAAATCCCAACTATAATGCTGATTGTACCAATTCTATTCCATTTTAAATCCCTATATTTGAAATATAAAACATGCGAAACTAAACTAACCCCAAATGAAAAATATGAAAGCCATGCTCCCGATACATGGTAAAAAAAAACTATATAGACAATTCTGCCCGTTTCTCCCCATATTATTAAGTTAGAAACGCTTAATCCAATAATTAAGAATAAGTTAATTAATAGCATGTATAATGAAATAATTAACAAACCATTAGTTCGAATAAAATTTGGTAAATTAATACTCATTAACTTATCAATACAATTTTGTTTTTGTTCTATTTGATTAAATTTGAAAATTTTTTAACATTTAAGACCTTTTTCATTCCAATTTAAAATTTGAGATTCTTAAATAAAAAAAAAAAAAATTAAAATACTAATTTTAGAGTTCTTTTTTTCTAAATCGCTTTCTCATTTTTAGTATTATAACGGTAGAGACAGTAAAAACACTTCCTAGAATAATTGTAAGAATGCCCCCTGAAATTGTTCCTGGAGCTGCGGCAGGTCCAGTAGGTGCTACAACAGTCACACTAATAGAACCTTTAGCAAAGGTGAAATTGTATCCACTTTCATCTGATTGGTTCATAGCTGCGACAGCTGTAATAACAAGCTCGTATACTCCTGCAGTTTGTGGCGCAACAGCATCAAGTGTTGTAGGTGTCAAATCACTTCCATATTTATCAACTTTAGTTCTCCTGGAAAAAGATTTATTACTTACACCTCTTAGAAAGGCAGCATTATCTCCAAGATCTTTTGAAATGCCGATGGTGGTTCTATTCTCATAAGCACTATTGTCAAGCTCTGTAAAATTGTTTATAACAACATCAATAGTAAACGCTTGTAGGGTTTCTAAAGATCCACTCGGAGTAATCGTTATCGTTAAATTTCCAATTACGCTTTCTCCATTGTTAGCGTTACCATTATGACAACCGGCAGTGTGATCTTCTTCAAAAGTATAAATATACTCATGATAGGCTGAAGCTCCTCCAATAACCGATACTAAGAGTATTGCTATAATGGAAAGTTTTAAAATATTTCTTCTTCTCATATTATATTTCCTTTTTAATTTTTGATTTTAAATTGTTTTTATTAAAAATTTGGTTCAATTTTAGTAAAAGTAACTTATATTTTAAGGATTTCTAAACTTGGAGAATCTAAACAATTAAAGTATAAATTGTTTCAATTCCCGATATTCTACTTCTAGAAGTCCCAATTTAAAACACCGAAAATAGGACTTTAATAAATTCGATCATAAAATTGAACATTATCAAAAGTTTGTTTCGCCAATTTTGAATAGAAATATTTATAGAAATGATAATTTACTTTAGTTAAATGATCAGATTCAAAAATCTCAAATAATTATATGTTCTTTTTTGATAATTTCAGAAACCTTTTTTTACATTAATGTTATTGTGATCTAGTTATAAACTAAACTTAGGAATTTAGTTTCAAAAAGAGAGAAATATGTTAATATTTTAATAAAAAGTAAATTAGCTAATCCCTAATATTAAATAAAATTAAATTAGAAAAAATAATTTGATAAAATTTTTCAGAAATATAGGTTTAGTAATACTTTTTTATGCTATAAGAAAAGGATAAGATAAAAAAAAGTGGAGCAATTAAAAAAATTGACTCTATCTTTGCAATACCAAACTTAACACCATTAAAACTATAACGTATATCAAATACGGGATCAAAGTGAAAAATATTTGATGAATTAGCACAAGGTTAAAGGAAAATATTTAAAAAAAAAATGGGATTTTAAAAAATTCTTATTTATTCATTCTTGATTTCCTTAGCTTAATTGTAACTACTGAGATTGCAAAAGTGATTCCAACTATTAATATTAAATTAAATCCTGGAATAGCTGCTGGAGGGGTACCTGGTGCTGCACCGAATGTTAATGCAATTGGACCTGTGTATTTGCTATGAGTAAGAATTCCACTTTTACCTTGCCCTTCATTATCCATTAAGGCAACGCTGAAGTGATACATTCCTGCGGATGTGTCAGTAAATGCAACATCATCTGCTGCATTCCCAGTATCAAGAGCTCTTTTTATCTCGACTGTCCAAATTCCATCTGCCCATCTCATTGAAACTTCAATATCACCACGGCTACCGGTGGGAGGAGTTAATATATGTCTAGGAACGTTAGCATCTAACGCGGTATAATTATTAACTGCCCAAGTTAAGTTTGCCCAACTATTTGTTAAAGCTTCAGTAATGTTAATAGTTTGTCCACCATCAATTTCAGATTGAGTTAATATCATTGCATCTATCCAATCTGTTGGATTTGCTTCGATCCACGCAGCATGAGTCCCATTGGTATTATCACTATATACGCTTGTTCCAGCGTCGCTTTGTCTTGTGACAGTATCTACATGTTTATCATCAGCATACCCGTTCAAAGTTATAGTTCCTGCTGTTGCTTCGTAACTCGCAGGATCAATTGTAAGAGCGGCATCGATTGTTGCGCTAGTTGCACCACCACCTCTTGCTGCTTTTATGTGCCACATATCAGCTACCTCACCAGAGTTAGTGAAATTAACATTCCCAACTAAAGAATGGCAAAATGTAGCACATCCACTTGAGGTAAAACCTGCTATTGTCCCGATTTCCCATGAAAGGGCAATTCTGTCCTCAGAATTACTCCCTGCTAAACCTGTATCAAAAACTCCGCCTGTAACATTATATTTATCTCGTGTTATACTGAATGTAGAATCTGCCCAAGATGCCAATATATAGATGTTTGCACTTGTATATACCGCTTTTAAGGTTATAGCAGTGAGGGTAGTAGTTCCTCCTGTAGTAGTAATAACCAAAGGAGTTGCAGATGTCCAAGCAGCTTCGTTTCCTTGCCCATCAAGTATTAACTCACTACTGGAAAAAGTGGGTCTAAAGGTATCGGCTGCGCTTACTTGCAAATTTGAGGAGACGCTTGATATCATAAGCCCAATTGGCAAGAGGATCACAAGTGAAATCATTATTGCTTTTTTAGATTTTTTATTCATTTTTGTCAACTATATTAATTTTTTGATAAAATACTCGATGATTCGAAAAATCACCAAGAATATTAGATTAAAGAAAAGAGTAATATTTAAATTTATTTTATCAAGATCTGAAATGTTTTATCCTTATTTTGACTCAAATGGATAACATTTTTCTTTCATAATGTAAGGTTTCAATAAAAATTTTGGAACAAATGATTTTCTGAAATTGTGCTATTATTTGAAGAAAATCAATAAAAATAATCAAGATAAATAATTATGTGCTCAATTCGACTCTGTTTTAAACTTTTTAAATGAATTAGCTATAACGGTTATTAAGTTATTTTAGAGAGAAAGATAATAGAAAAACTTATATTTTAAGAAATGTAAGAGCAGTAATATTTTTTTTTCAAATCCTTATGAATTTTCAACTTTAAAAGAGCAGATCGCAAAAATGCTGCAAACAGTAATAAATAAAAGTTTATTAGAATTCTGAGCCTCTCCAAGTTAAAATAAGGAAACCATTCAAAAGTACCATAAGAAAGTAAGAATCTGAAGCCTCAACAAAAAGAAAAGCTGTACAGAAAATAACAAACATTCCGTAACTATACTGCTTCATTGTCTGATTTTTCTTTGACTTTCCCAGAATCCATAAAAAGTAACCACCAAGAGCAAATAAGCCAAGAACTATGATAGACCAGTTTATGAGTAGTAAGCTAGCTTGTATCTCATAATACCCTGAAACGAAAACTACCATCAAACCAAAAATTATAGGTGGAGTCATATTACCCGTTTCACCCATTACGATGGGTGAATTAATGAAGCCTAGAATTATGATAACAGCACCGCAAATTAGGATTATTGGTATTTTTTTTAAAAATCCTTTTATCTCAATTTTTTCCCTAAAAAGGAAGGGTAAAGCAAAAAAAAGTGGAGCAATTACAAAAACTGACATTAATTGCGCAATACCAAACATGAAACCATGAAAAGCATAAGGAATCTCAAAAATGGAATTTAAAGAGAAAAAAATTTGATGAATAAGAGCGAGGTTCAAAGTAATTACAAGTATTATTAAAAATGGGAAAATTATTTTCTCTTTTGCAAACTCCTTTCTCAATATATTTCGAATTATAAGATAATTTAAAGAAAAACCAATTACGACCAGATTTATTACCTGGATTAATACTGGGAATGGAAGATTAAGAGTATAAAAAGCATAACTGCTTAGAAAAAAGGAGAACACAAAGGATAGCCCTATTACCGGGATTACTACTGGGAATGAAAAATTAAGAAAAAGCAACATTGCTCCCCGATATATAATCAATCCAAGGAGTATGAAATTCAAAAAAACGACCACATATCTTGCAATAACTCCGATGTAATAAATGGCGTTGTAAACACCCATCGGAAGAAAAATCATCCCAAATCTAAAGAAGATCCTTGCAATTATTAGCTCTATCAGAAGAGACAACATATATACTTTTTGTATTTGATAATAAATTTCATTTGACTCATTTCTTGCTCGTGTTGTCATAATAAGATGCGTTTTTTAGCTATGGTTCCATAAAATATAAAGTTCGTTGGCATTATTAAATTGGGTGTTAAATTAAAAAATAAAAAAATAAGATTTTGGATTATACATTTAATTAAAAATAAATTTTTAATTTCTGATAATTTTCGATTTTTTTGCGATAATGAATAGAATACCTACTGATGCAATGGTTATTAATCCAACCATCATCAATGGATATCCTGGAATGGGAGTAATAACTGGAACTGGACCTAATTGTAAAGTCTTCCATGCATTTGTAATGTATTTTTCGTGTTCGTTATGACCGACACCACCGTCATAGACAGCAACTGCAAACTTTATAAGTTCTCCACTAATCATTGGTTTATCCGCACCAGGATTGACGACTGCTAAGGTTCTAACCATCTCCAATGTCCAATTACCTGATGCATGATTGGCCTTAGCTTTAACAAGATAACGACTCTCAGGACTAAGAGCTGTAGGTAAGATACCAAAAGCAGTATATTCACTATCACCAGACCTCCTTCGAGAAGTCGTATCAATAAATTCATTTTCAGCAAAAGAATTATCATGTGGAGTGAGATCTAATTTCGTAGCACCTGTTGAATTAGCAATTAGAAAAGAACCATCAGATCCATTTGTATAAACAACATCTCCAACTTGAGGGTTTCCGGTAGGAATAGGGTTAGCTGTGAAATCAAACCAACCTTTGGAAGATTCTAAACTTTCATAGGTAGCATTACCACTAGTTAAATTGAATTTTATTCCTCCTCTGCTTACCACTGAATATTTTCCCCCACCAGAATCCGTCCTTGCGGCTTTCCAATGCCATTGGTCTACTGTACCGCTAGTAGTCGCTCCATTCGAAGCTGGGTTCATGCATGGTGCAGCCATAGCATTTGCATCTTGATAAAGAATCATTATAGCAAGTCGATCTTCACTACCAACCCCAGTATTATTTGCGTCTGGGTCCTCCCATGTAAATAAAATTCTAATTTCTGTATCAGTTATTACAGCTTTTACCGTTACAAATCGTTGACTTGCTGGTACAGTGGCAGCACCAGGAGTTTGTGTAGTCGAGAATGTTTGGCTGTTAGCGTCAGCCCAGAACGCTTCGTTTTCCATACCATCAACCGTAATTGCTCCAGTGACAACAGGTGCGTTAAGATCAGCTGAGGTTGCTCCAACGAGGGGTATCTTTGCTACGAAAAGAACTATTGATAAGCCAATAACGGCTAGTAATATAGCGCTAAATTTTTTGTTCTTCATTTTGTCTTTAACTCTTTTTTTATTTTTTAGTAAATTTCTGTAAGAATAAATCGTATTTTTAGTCTTTAATTTTATTAATAAATTTTTGGTTTAATTTTACAATTTTACAAAATACATTAAATTCTTAACTTTTATATGTTGTTTATGCTTTTTAAAATTTACCAAGTCTTTAATTGAACTATTAGGCTTAAACAAAGTAGAGATCTAAAACATTTGCTTGAAAAATTGTCTTAAACTGAAATAGTTGACGAAAATCATTAATGAATTCAAACATCAAACTGAGCTGTTTTTATCAACTAATTTTACTATTTCCGACAATTTTTATATTAAAAAGGTATGTTTTCATAGTTATATGATCCATATCATATATTTTTTTCTGAAATTATGATCCATCTTAATAACTGATTAAAATTTGAATAATTTATTTGAGTTTTGGTTCTTTTGACTCTTTATTCAAAATGATCTAAGTTAATACTTATTTTTAAAAAAATGATTTATTTCAATACTATACTAAATCTAATGATCAAATTCGATAACATTCCAAAATTTCCTGATCTATTTCGATAAATTATTAAAGTTAGCAGGAAGTAAATTTATACATAAATCAAACGTAAACAGATGGAAGTCTTCAAGGGTAGGAAAATCTCAATACTCTATTTTAAAGGTGGTGCTTCCAATGATTTTAACTGAATCATAGCTAAGGAGATTTCTGGATAATCTTAGCTCTTTTAGTTTAGGTAAATTTTCAACCGCTTCGAAATCGAAGCGGTTTTATTTCTGTAATATTATTCCTATCGCATTTTAAAATCTCTAAATTTTTAAGTTAAGTCCCTTAAATTCAGTTAATGCATTCTCGTTCACATCCAAATGTCTTAAGTTGTTGAAGTTTTCAATCTTTTCAATCTTCTCAAGCCATTCACCACCAGTAATGACTAACCATTCTAAACTGGTTAATGTTTCGAGATTTTCTATCCTTATTAAGGAATATATGGGTCATACTTATAAATTCTTTAAATTTTTAAGATTGTTTAAAAGTTTATGAAATCAGTATAATCCTGAATCACACTCTAATTTCTCCATTTTATGGGAAAAGGTCTTTTAAATTACATTTTTTACTTATTAGTTTGAGGTATTCATATCTTATATCAGAGTTTCATAGAATCTAATCCGTTTATCATTACCATCAGCATACTTTCGTATAAATTCTCTTTCATTTAGTTTTTTTAATGAATAAACAACCGTTCTTTTTGGAAGAAGTGATTTTTTTATTAATTCCTGTTGATTCAAAGGACCTTTCCGTTTTAGTAGATACAATATAAATTTACAGGAAGGGGGTAATGACATTAATTTTTTATGACTTGAATAATCTTTTAATGAATACATATCATTTACATTCATGATATAGGTCCTTTAATGACAACTTTTAATTTGAAAACTAAATTAATTTAATTAATCAAAGAACTTGTTTTAATGTTTACAAAATATTGTTGGTTTAAACAATGTAATATTATTAAAAGTTTCCACATCCTTGACAATCACCATCAAAAAAAGCTTGGCACCCTTTACATATATTTTTACATTTATGTTCTTTACTAACTTCACTAAATAGATTAAGAGGAAGATGTTTTGGCGTCAGAAAATTAGATGTGAATAAAATAGTTGAGTGTAACATTCCCGGTTTGTTAGTTGGACCGCACAAATTAATATATCTTCGCAAAACATCATTATTTCGTCCCATTACTCCAAAAATCAAATTGTATTGTCCATTTACTGGGGCTAACAGAAAAACTCTAGGACACTCTTCATATGCTTCAATTATTTTCTTCACATCATCAAAATTTTTCATTTCCATTAATATGAATGCTGCTTTGAATTCTAAATTCTTCACACTAATATTTGCTTGAATTTTAAGAATATCGGAACTTTCTAATTTTGTAATCCGCTTAGCGATTCCTGTATGGCTCATGGTTTCGTTATGAGCCTTAATTACTACTTTTGATAAGTTTGCTAAGCTTTCCCGCCCATTTTTAAATAAAGCATCAATAATCTGTTTATCAATCTGATCTAAAGACATTGTAACATTATTAGAAACTTTTATATAAAAAAGAATCCATTATATTTTGCTTACACGAATACTTGTAAAAATTTGTTGGAATTTGTTTTCGCTTTTAAACATGTTCTAGCTTAATATTGCAATTTAAAACCAATCGAAGTGATGTTAATACTTAGAACAATTCAACAATTTTCAGTGAAAAACAATTTTACCTTTTTATCATTTTTGAAGTGTGTTTATTCATTAAAAAACAAATATTACTAATTTTGTTTCAAATTTTAATAAAAAGTTTAAATTAATTAAAAGAGTAAATTTTAAAAAGTGTAAATCAAATTTATATTAATTATAGTTCATCAAAATCTTCAAAATCATGGAATTAGATAATATTGATAAGCAAATTTTAAGAACTTTATTTCAAAATGGGCGGGAAAGCTTAACAAATTTGGAAAAAGTAATATTTAAATCTGATAAAGATACAATGAGTCATACTGGAATTGCTAAGCGAATTTCAAAATTAGAGAATTCTGGGGTCCTCAAAGTACAAGCGAACACAAATGTTAGTAAACTTCAATACAAGTCTCTATTTTTACTGATGGAAATGCGCAATTATGAGGAAGTACAAAAAATCATTGAAGCATATGAAGACTGTCCAAGAGTATTTTTATTAGCTCAAGTGACAGGGCAATATAACTTGATTTTGGGAATAATTGGACAAAATATTGATATCTTGCACAGATATCTGAATTTTTGTGGACCCACGAATAAGCAAGGAATATTACACTCTGCAACTATTTTCGTGTCTGAATTAATAGCACCAAAATATCTTCCTCTTAATCTTTTCAGCCAGGATAGTAAAGAAAGTGAATGTGGTAACATTTGTAAGGACTGTTCAGCATTTTTGGATGGTAAGTGCAAAGGCTGTGGTAAGTTCTAATATTTCGTAAATTAATGGTTATCTCAATTATCCCTACAAAAAGGTTTTGTGCTAATTTTTTGGTTTTTAATTAAATTTTTTTTAAAATAGTAATGGATTTTTCAATATCTTCATAATTATTATAATAATTAAGAGAAAATCTTAACAAAGTTTTTTTAGCTGTGGTAGGATAATTTCGTAATGAAATGTGTATATTATTTATAAGTAGTTCTCTATAAATCTCCTCAGCATTTAAATGCTCAAGAGTTATAATCCCTGATCTATTTTCTATTTCTAAAGGGGTAATTATTTTAAATTCAAGCTCTTTGAGATGTTTAACCAACTCAGTTGTGAGTTCAATGATTCTTCCACTGATCCTTTTAAGACCTGTTTGAGGATCTCCACCACCTATTCTTTCAATTAGATTTAATCCCCCTTTTAATGCTAATAAAGCAGGGAAGTGTGGAGTTTCACCCATTCCGTCAATAAACCTCGTTTCTTTACCGATCTGAAGGTTATCATTATTCATTGACATCGGGTCTGACACACTTAACCAACTCGAAAATGGTATTTCATTTTCCATAATAATCTTTTCCTTTATGAAAAGGATTCCGATTCCATAGCCACAACAAGCCCATTTTAAAGCCGAAGCAACTAAAATATCAATTTTAAATCGTTGAATGTCAAGTGGGAATGCTCCAAATGATTGGGTCGCATTGATTATATTCGTTAAGCTTTCATTTCTACATAATGTTCCTAATTTTTCGAGATCTTGTTTAAAACCGGTTAAATACTGAATATGACTATGAATCAGATACTTGGTTTCTTCTTTGATGCTCTTTTTAATTTCATTTATTGAATATCTATTATTTTTGTGTTGAATTTTCTCGCAGTTAAATCCTAACCTTTTAAATATATGAATTGAAGCAGGAAATTCACCTTCAGGGTAAATTACACCCTTTTTTTTTAATATTCTTGCTACTGTATTCATACATGATGAGGTATTTATTAAGAACGCGATCTCTGATGGCTTCGAATTAAATAAAATAGCTAGTTTTTCTCGAATTGAATTTAATTCTCTAAAATATTCATCCCAATAAATATCACCATAATTTAGCATATCATTAAAATATTTAACTCCAGAATCATACGTACTTTTACTTATTGGTGAACCTCCCGCAGCCTTTAAATTAATGATATTTTTAAGAGATGGGAATTCCTCCTCTCTTATTTTAGTCCAGTTTGGTCCCATTTAATTTCCTCCCTGCAATATAAAAATAGCTATTTTACTTAAAAGATTAGGAAATTTTCGATTTAAATTTAATTTTCTAGCAGGAAGATAAATTTGATGTGAAGTATGAATTTTATAATAGGCGCAAAAATCAAAGAACTTTTTTACTGTAAGAATTTGAATTTTTTTTCTAAAATACAATGAAATATTATTAGTTCTGGCTCTTCGAAGCTCACCTTTTAATAAAAACGTGATTCTATTCTTCCAATACGAGAGATTTTCAAAGCTTATTACAACTTTTTTTCCCACTCTCAACATTTCTTGAATTAAATAAACGGGATTAGCGATATATTCAAGAGTTTGGCTTAAAATTACATAATCAAATGATCTATTCTTAAAATCTTTAAGACCTTCATTCAAATCTTCTTGGATAACCGAAATTCCATTACTAAGGCAGGCTTTTATTTTTCCAATTGAAATTTCTATACCAAGACCCTTAACTTGTTTATTTAAAACTAACTCTCTTAATAATAATCCATCACCACACCCCAAATCTAAAACTCTGCTATTAATTTTAATAATTTCATAGATAGCTCCTAGATCCTTTCGTTCTAACAAATTTTACTAACTCCCTTTGGATTATCAAAGTATAAAGTTATTCAGAAAATTGGATACTACTACACGCAAATCATCACATTCAACTAAAAATGAATCGTGTCCATAATTTGTCTTAATCTCTACAAAACTACTTTCAATACCACTTGATTTTAAAGCATAAACAATTTCTTTTGATTGAGATGTAGGATATAACCAATCTGATGAAAAAGAGATTACTAAGAATTTAACTTTTTCTAAAGGAGAAAATGTCAATGCTAAATCTCCTTCCCTTCTTATATCAAAATAATCTATAGTTTTTGTTATGTATAAATATGAATTCGCATCGAATCGTTTAGTAAAAGTAGTTCCTTTGTGTTGTAAATAACTCTCTACTTCAAATTCTTCCTTAAATTGGAATATATATTCCGGGTTATAACGTAATTCTCTTCCAAATTTTTCTCTCATTGAATCTTCACTTAGATAGGTGATGTGACCTATTTCTCTAGCCAATTTTAATCCCACATTTGGAAGCTCTCCCTCATAATAGCTCCCATTATTCCAGTTCGGATCGGAGTAGATAGCTTGCCTTTGTACTTCGTTGAACGCTACATTAAAAGTCGTAGCGTATGACGCTGTTGCTATAGGAATTACTGATTGAGTTATTTGTGGATATTTTACAACCCAATCCAGTGCTTGGAACCCACCAAGACTTCCCCCAGTAACGGTTACAATTTTTTTAACTCCAAGATAATCGATCAATAACTTTATGGATTTTACGATGTCGCCTACCGTGATAATTGGAAAAGTAAGGCCAAATTTTTCTCCATTTTCAGGATTAATTGAAGATGGACCTGTAGATCCATAACAGCCACCTAAAATGTTAGCACACACAATATAATATTTTGAAGGATCAAACGGTTTTCCAATACCCACCATTTTATCCCACCAACCTCCAATTCCAGTCTCATTATTATACACATGAGAACTTCCAGATAAAGCATGAAAAATTATTATTACATTTGAACCAGTGTCATTTAATTTTCCATAGGTTTCATATGCAAGTTGAAAACCATTCAAAGTTTTACCAGATTCAAGTTTGAAATCTTTATCCCAAACAAAATACTTGATATCTGGAATTTTATTTAGGATATCGCTGAAAAAATTAAATCACCATGTAACTATGTTAAAAATTTAGTATTTTGTCTGATATTGTAGTAAACCTAAAAAAATTTGTGGTAGAGTCTATACCAAATTTAATAAGTAATTAGTTTATGGTAAAAACTATTTTATTTAACGAGAATATCAAACAGTAAACTGTAAAGAAAGAGAAAACATTTTCAAAATATTATAAATAATTTTAAATTTATTTTATCATTCCAATCCTATAGAAACACAATAAAATTAGAAATTTTTTAAAATGGAAGAATTAGTTAAATGTTTGAATTGCGGGAAGTGTTTAGATTCAAAGGAAAAAGAGCATTATAATTATTGTGCTGAATGTATTTTAGACTTAAATTATAGGTCTAAAGATCTAGATCACGAGGAAATAGATAGAAATCTACAAAAAATTCTGGATTTTTTTGTATCAGATGTAACTTCAGCCTTTAGGAAGGATCCTGCTGCGCATTCTCTTATAGAGGTGCTCACTAGTTACCCCGGTATTAAAGCAGTATTGTTATACCGAATTTCACATTTTTTCTGGAAATTGGGTATGCCTTATGTCCCAAGATATCTTTCTGAAATCAGTAGGCAATTAACCGGGATTGAAATCCACCCAGGAGCAGACATTGGGAATGAATTTTTTATTGATCATGGCGGGGGTGTTGTTATTGGAGAAACTTCTATAATTGGAAATAATGTCACTGTTTATCAAGGAGTTGTTTTAGGTGGTGTGTCGATGGACCCAATTAAACGACATCCTACTTTGGGAAATAATGTAGTTGTAGGAACAGGAGCAAAACTTCTAGGTCCGATTACAATCGGGGATAATGTCCGGATTGGGGCGAATTCTGTAGTTGTAATTGATGTTCCTCCTAACTCTCTAGTAGTTGGTGTACCAGGTAAGATTGTCTCTCGAAAGGGAGAAAAAATTGAAAAAATAGACTTAAGACACGGTAATCTACCTGATCCTTTAGCAATTACTCTATCTACTTTAAATGCTAGAATTGAATATTTAGAAAATAAGTTAGTTTATGATAAAAATCCTAGAAACCAAGATATTAAGATTTATTTTGAAGAACACGGTTCAGGAATTTAAAATCTTCGCTTTAGATCAATTTTTGTTATCAAATTTTTTCTCTTTCATGGTTTAAAAATTCTATGAGCGAATCTATCATTGTCTCAATTAGGTACTCTTCGGGTATTATATTAACTTTAACATTAATGTCTTAAAGTGTTTTTTGAGTAATAGGTTTAATTACGGTGATCGTACTTTTATTTAAAGATAGATGTTGAATCTACCAGTTGTGGGAGAATCTGCCTAAAAGATTATGACGTCAATAAGGGAATATGTATCGGTTGCGATTTCTTAGATTAAATTAAATCATCTTGACAAAATTAATAATACTAAAATGATTACAATATTAGTAAGGCTTCTAAAATTTCTACGTAATTAATAAAATTGGGTGATAGATTTGGTTAAAGATTTAGATAAAATTGATAGGCAGGTTTTGAATATTTTACAAGAGGATGGAAGAAGGTCTTTTGCAGAAATTGCTCGAGAGCTTAATATGAATGAAGCTACAGTAAGATTTCGTGTTAAAAAGTTACTTGATAAAGAAGTGATAATGCATTTTTCTGCGTTATTAAATCCTCGTAAAATAGGGCTTGCTGTAACAGGGATCATTATGGCGACGGTTAATCCCCGACAATTCAAAAACATATTTAAGGAACTTGGTAATTTAGATGAGCTTCTACATATATTTCAATGTACCGGAAGATATGATTTTCTTGCCGTAGCGAATGTTGAGAATATGGAAAAACTTGAGAATCTTAAAGAAAAGATAAAATTAATCAGTGGAATCAAGGATCTCGAGATTTTGGCAACAACTCGACTTCTTAAGATCGAACCAAGTTTTAAACTGTAATTTATAGAGATTAATTCATTATAATGTTACTGAATTCGTAACAGATCAGCTTTTTTTTTTAAAAAACCGAAACTTTTAAACAAATTTATTCGTTATCTATGATAAGCCCTATATTAATTGATTAAATCTTAAGATGATATTTAAAATTAGAAGCAGTAAAAAAAGTAGCGTAATTAAAAAAAGCAATAAATTTCTTACATATCATCAAAATATAATTATTGAATCCGATAAAAATCAATGAAATAATGATCAAAAATGATAAAAACTAAGTTCCCAATTTCGCGTATGCGACGATTAAGATATACCCCTCTAATTAGATCTCTTGTAAAAGAAACTCAACTATCTATAAATGATCTTATTTATCCAATCTTTGTTAAGGAGGGTATAAATGAACCTGAACCAATAAATGCTATGCCTGGACAGTTCCGTTTATCTCTAGATGATCTTATTAAAGAATGTGAGCAATTAATCTCTCTAGGAATACCGGCTATTATTTTGTTTGGAATTCCCTTAGAAAAAGATAGTAATGGGTCATTAGCCTCAGATTCAAAAGGAATTGTCCAATTAGCTGTCAAATTAATCAAAAAACAATTTGGAGATCAACTTCTTGTAATTACTGACCTATGCCTTTGCCAATATACAGACCATGGACATTGTGGGATAATACAGGATAATCAAATATTAAATGACCCTACACTTAAAAGAATGCAGGAGATTGCTGTAAGTCATGTAACTGCTGGAGCCGACATGATTGCACCTTCCAGCATGATGGATGGGCAAGTTCAAGCATTAAGAAAGGCTCTAGACGATAATAAGTTTGAAACTGTAAGTATAATGGCGTATTCGGCTAAATTTTCTTCCAATTTTTATGGTCCATTTAGAGATGCTGCATTTTCTGCCCCCTCATTTGGAGACAGAAAAAGTTATCAAATGGATTCTTCGAATGGTAATGAGGCAGTTAGGGAAGTACTTCTTGATATAAATGAAGGCGCTGATATTATTATGGTTAAACCAGCACTCGCATATCTGGATTTAGTTTATCAAATCAAAAAGAAATTTGGATTTCCTACTGCGGTATATAACGTGAGTGGTGAATATTCTATGATTAAAGCTGCCGCAGAAAAGGGGTGGATAGATGAAAAAGGAGTTGTGTTAGAATCCCTACTATCTATGAAGCGTGCAGGAGCAGATATGATATTAACGTATTTTGCCAAGGAAGTTGCGAGGTGGTTGAAAGAAAGGTGAGAAAGAACTCAAAAAAGTTATATGAAAAAGCCAAAAACCTTATGCCTGGGGGTGTAAATAGTCCTGTTCGAGCATTTAGTCCATTTCCTTTTTTTACTTTGAAAGCTGAAGGTTCTAAACTATATGACGTAGATAATAATTACTATATTGATTATTGTCTTGCATATGGTCCGTTAATATTAGGGCATGCCAATCAACGAGTAATGGAATCAATTCAAAATCAATTATCCAAAGGAGTTATTTATGGTACTCCTACCGAACTCGAAATAACCATAGCTGAAACAATTTCAAGATTATATAAATCCATGGATAAATTAAGGCTAGTAAACTCAGGAACTGAAGCTACTATGCATGCAATAAGAGTTGCTCGAGGATTTACCAAAAGAGATAAAATTATAAAATTTGAAGGGTGTTACCATGGCGCACATGATTATGTCCTTGTTAAAGCGGGTTCTGGAGCTACAACTTTCGGTGCTCCAAATTCTTTAGGGATTCCTGCTGATACTACCAAGAATACTATTGTCTTGCCATATAATGATATTGAATCTTTGAGTGGAGAAATCAATAAAAACAAGGGGAAAATTGCAGCTGTTATAATAGAGCCTGTTATTGGTAATGCTGGTTTAATTCTTCCAGAATCCGGATATCTTCAAGAGGTTCGAAAAATAACAGAAGAGGATGGAATTCTTCTAATCTTTGATGAGGTGATAACCGGCTTTAGATTAGGTTTGGGAGGAGCTCAAAAGACTTTTGGGATTTCTCCTGACCTAACTACCCTTGGAAAGATAATGGGTGGAGGACTTCCTCTTGCGTGTTATGGAGGTAGAAAGGAAATTATGGATAATATTTCCCCACTTGGAAAGATTTATCAAGCAAGTACATTGAGTGGGAATCCTATCTCAGTAACAGCAGGATTAACAACCATCAAAATTCTAATACAGGGTGGTGATAGTCTCTATAAACGTCTTAGGGAGCAATGTTTAAAAATTGTAAAAGGATTAAAGAACCTTATTGAAGACAAAAAGATATCTGCTCAGGTTAATTCCATAGCATCAATGTATCAGATTTTTATGACAGACAAGATCGTAGATAATTATGAAAGTGCTCAACTATGTGATAGAGATAAATTTGGAGCTTATCAACTAGAATTGTTAAATAATAATATTTTTATCCCTCCCTCTCAATTTGAAACATGTTTCTTATCAATAGCTCATTCGGATGATGATATACAATCCACTATAGAGGCGATGGATGTAGCTTTAAATAAAATAAGTTAAAAAAATAATAGGATACAAAATAAGGTTTAAAAAAGCATGAATATATGTTCCTGGAATGTAACCAACAAATGTAATCTCCAGTGTAAACACTGTTACCGAGATGCTGGAAAAGAATTTCAAAATGAATTAACTACAGAAGAAGGGTTTGCTCTTCTAGATGAGATCTCAAAAGCTAACTTTAAACTGATGGTTTTTTCAGGGGGTGAACCTTTAATGCGCTCAGATATTTTAGAATTGACAGAGTACGCATTTTCTTTAGGTCTTAGACCCGTTTATGGGACAAATGGGTATTATCTTGATTCAAGAACAGCAAAAAGCCTTAAACAAGCGGGAGGGGCAGCGGTTGCTATTTCTCTTCATATGATTGATAAAGAAAGACTCGACAATTTTTGCGGAGTTCAAGGAGCATACGATATGTCATTAAAGGCTATGAGGAATTGTAATGAAGTAGGATTACCCTTTCAAGTTAATACTACAGTTTTTAATTTTAATATTGAAGAGATAGAAAAAATATGTAAATTAGCCAAGGAAATGGGTGCTAAATCACATCATGTTCTCTTTCTCGTACCCACAGGAAGGGGTAAAGACTTAGAGGAAAGTTCCCTGCGTGCTGCTGAATATGAGAGATTAATCCGAAGATTACTAAAAAAACGAGAGGAATTAAATTTTGATATCAAACCCACATGTGCCCCTCATTTCAAAAGAATAGCAGAACAACTAAATATCCCAATGCATAGATATTCAAGAGGGTGTCTTGCCGGAATATCTTATATTTCTATTATACCAAACGGAGATGTATGGCCCTGCCCCTATTTGCCCTTAAAACTAGGAAATATACGTGAAAAAAAATTTAGTGAAATTTGGAAAAGAAATCCTATTTTAGATAAGCTAAGAACTATGAATTATTCAGGTGCATGTGGGATTTGTGAATATAAACAAACCTGTGGTGGGTGTCGGGCAAGAGCTTATTTCTATAATGATGATTATATGGCACAAGAACCTTGGTGCATGTATAAATTTAAATATGTTGAGTTAAATAGGTGAAAAAATGACTGAAGGATTAGATAAAACAGATAAAGAATTGATTAATTTAATGCAAAACTATTTTCCCTTATCTCGACATCCTTATGATGATATTGCGAAGAGATTAGGTTTGAAATCTAATAATGTAATTTCAAGACTAGAAAATCTTACTGAGAAGGGTTTGATTCGTAAAGTTGGAGCTATTATTGCTGCTAATAAAATCGGTTTTAAATCAATACTCGCAGCAGTTTCTATTCCCGATGAATGTATTGAAAAAGCCGCAAGTATTATCAATTCTTACCGGGGAGTAACTCATAATTATCTTAGAGAGGGTACTCCAAATATTTGGTTCACTTTAACAGAGCAAGATGAGGAAACTTTGTTTGCTAGCCTTGAAGAAATTGAGAATAAATTACAAAGTAAAGTTATTCGTCTTCCCGCAGAAAAAATATATAAAATAGGTGTTAAATTTGATCTCAGATGAAGAATTAGCCGTTCTGGCGGAAGTCCAGAGGTTACCTTTTGTCTCAGAACCTTTTGCAGAAATAGCAAAACGTTTAGGGATGAAGGAAGAAAAAGTAATAGATATTTGTAAGGATTTACTCGACAGAGGGCTTATTAGAAGGTTTGGAATTTCAGTTAATCATAGAAAGGTAGGAATTAGTGCAAACTTGATGGTTGTCGCAAACATTGCTGAAGATTTAGTAGATGAAATTGGAGAAAAAATTGCAACGATCGAAGGAGTCACCCACTGTTATTACCGAGTAGGTTGGGATTATAACCTCTTCTTTATGATACATTCCGAAACTAAAGAAGAGGTAATAACGCGAGCTAAAGAGATTATGGAAGATCTTGGAATAACTGAATACAAGCATATGTTTTCAACACGTGAATTTAAAAAAATTTCATTCGAAATTCCCAAAAGAGAACATCAAGACCATGAAAAAATAATTGAAAGTACATTCCAACTTCCTATTGTTCTGAACTTATCTGGACCTGTTATAATCTTTGGAGGAGGCCTAGTTGGGAGAAGGAAAGTTAATTTTCTTTCAAAATTCACCAAGAATATTTCAGTTATTTCAAAGGAATCTTTAGATCTACCAAAATATGTTAAACTTCATTTAATTAACTTAGATTCAAAAAAATTTTATAAATATATTCCAAAAAATACATCTTTGGTTGTAGGGGCACTTTCGGACTCACAATTAAATTCAAAAATTTCAGATTATTGCAGAACTCATAATATCCTTGTAAATGTTGTCGATAATCCAGCACTTTCATCTGTAATTTTTCCAGCATTATCTAAAAATGGAGATCTTAACATAACAATTTCGACAGGAGGTAAATGTCCATTTCTATCTAAAAAATTAAGAGAATATTTGGATTCAATAACTGATCCTTGGACAGATTGGTTGGGCTTGCTCTCTCCATTTCGGAATGAATTAGTTGGAATCGAAGAAAAAAATCGTGTATTATCAAAAATCTATGAGAATACAGAAGTCCAGTCTCATATTTTAAAAAAAGAAATAGAATTAGCAAAAATCAAAGCTTTGGAGATATATAATGTACTTAGCAAGCATTAGTATAGATTATAAAAATCCACCAGTAGGATTTCCGGATAGGTTTTTTTTAAACGAGTCTGATAAATTAGATCTACATAAAATGTTACTTAGCAAGAAAAACATTAATGCCGTAATAATTATTCAAACTTGTAATCGATTCGAGATCAATTTTACCGATAACACCGAATCTGAAGGATTAAAACAAGCAAAAAATGTTTTGCTCACAAGATTTGGAGAAGATATCAAGAATTTCTTATCAGTAAAGACATATCTTGATACCCTGAATCATTTATTTAGAGTTGTAACTTCTATAGAGAGTATGGTTGTAGGTGAAAATCAAATTCTCTCTCAATGTAAGGAGGCTTATAATTATTCAAAAAAGCATGGTTTTACAGATAGTGTGCTTGAATTGGCTTTTGAGAAAGCTATTAAGCTTGGAAAACTTGTAAGATCTGAAACTCAAATTTCTAAAGGGAAAGTATCAATCGCTTCCATAGCGGTAGATATGATTAATAAGGTTTGCCCATTAAAAGACAAGAAGATTCTTTTATTTGGAAATGGTAAAATGGCAAGTTTAATAGCGGAGTATATTAAAGAATTCGAGATTTCTAATATGATAGTAATAGGTCGCACACCTGAAAAGCTATTCAACTTTTGTAAACTATTTAACGCTCAAGCAGCAGATTTCTATTATTTACCAGAGATTCTCAAATCTGTGGATGTGGTATTATCAGCGACATCAGCTCCTAAAGTGTTAATTAAAAAAAAACTTGTAAAAAAAGTAATGCGTTATCGTAAACACCCATTATATTTTATGGATATTGCAGTACCTCGAGATATTGATCCATCAGCTTCAAAAATCAATAATGTTCATATCTATTCATATAAAGATCTTAGAGAAATCGCAAATAAGAACCTAGAAGCTCGTTTGAGCGAAGTGTGCAAAGTTGAGAAGATAATTAACAGAGAAAATGAGAATTTTATGAAAAAATTACGGCAGTTGCATATTGAAAAATATTTTGCAAATCTCAATAAATATACAGAATCTATAAGAAATAAAGAACTTGAAAAAGCTATTTATATGTTAGATGGTGTTATTGAGCCTAAGATCAAGCAAGTTCTTGAAGGTTTTTCAAAATCTTTAATGAAGAAATTAATGCATAACTTTTTATCACAAGTTCGAGAAAATCCGTTGGATGCAGAAGAATTAGAAAAATTTACAAACCTATTCATGGGATATAGAGATCTACCCTCCAATCAAAGCTGAGGCAAATTTGATGAAACTTTTAATAGCAGGGTCTCGAGGATCAAGGTTAGCATTAGTACAGACGAAATTAATTATAGATAAGTTAGATTGTGATGTACAAATAAATAAAATTTCAACTAAAGGTGATAAAATAACTGATATAGCCCTTGCAAAAATTGAAGGTAAAGGTTTTTTTACAAAGGAGCTAGATCAAGCATTACTTGCTGGTGAAATTGACTTTGCTGTTCACTCTCTTAAAGATCTACCAACAGATCTTCCCGAAGGACTAATAATAGCAGCAATCCCTAAGAGAGAATCTGCTAATGATGCTTTAGTAGGAACTTATAAAAATCTAAATTCTATTCCGAAAAATGCAAAGATTGGAACCTCAAGCCTTCGAAGGAGGGCTGAAATTCTCAATTTTCGTCCAGATTTAAATGTCGCTGAACTAAGGGGGAATATTGATACGAGACTTAAGAAGTTAAATGAAAAACAATATGATGCAATCATAATCGCAGAAGCTGGATTAATCCGACTAGGATATAATAATTATTCACCTCTTCCCCCAAAAGAATTTATTCCAGCCGTATGTCAAGGCGCTTTGGGAATAACTGCGAGAAAAGACGACAAAAAGGTATTAAAAATTATCTCAAAATTAGAAGATCCTCCTTCGAAAATAGCATGTGAAGCTGAAAGAATTTTTTTAACTAATCTAGAAGCAGGATGTCAAGTACCTGCGGGAGCTTATTCTAATTTAAATTTTGAAAATGATACATATGAGATACTTGGATTTATTTCATCAATCGACGGTAAACAGTTTATAAAGGACAAGCTTAATTCAAAAATACAAGATTCCGTCAAAATAGCTTCTAAATTAGCCAAAAACCTTTTATCTATGGGTGGTAATGAGATTCTTGAAAATATTAGAAAGTGATGAATAAAATCATGGTTGTTTATATAGTTGGTGCTGGTCCTGGTGATATGGAGTTAGTTACCTTAAAAGCTAAACGCTTAATTGAAGAAGCTGAAGTTATTATTTATGATAGATTGATTAATGAAGAAATTCTAAATTGGGCGAAGGCAGAATGTAAAATCATATATATGGGAAAACGAGACGGTGAATCTATATCATCCCAACAAAGACAAAATGAAATTAATTCTGCGATTATAACGTATGGTCGTGATTATAAAGTAGTAAGGCTTAAAGGGGGAGATCCTTTTATTTTTGGTAGAGGTGGAGAAGAGGCTTTACTATGTGAAGCTTCAAGCATTAAATTTGAAGTAGTACCTGGTATATCTTCATTTTCTGCCGCACCCGCATATGCCGGCATTCCAATTACTCATAGAGAGTATAATTCTGTATTTGCAGTCTTAACGGGGCATGAATCAACTAAAGCAAAAGCAGCAATTAATTGGTCAGCTTTACCAGAAACCATTATTATTCTAATGGGGGCATCGAAAATTCAAGAAATTTCTCAAAAACTCATAAAAGTAGGAAGGAAGAAATCTACTCCTGTAGCTGCTATAAACTGGGGAACAACGCTTAAACAAAATACAAAACTTACAACGTTAGGACTATTAGCTGAAGGACTGGAGGGTATAACACCCCCCACAATTTTCGTTATAGGAGTAATTACAAATTTACATAGTAAATTAAATTGGTTTGAAAGAAAAATAAAAGAATTGAAAGACAAGCAAATTGTTATCGCACGTGCTAAAAAACATTCAAAAGAAAGTGAGAAATTGCTTAAAGCATATAAGATTGAATCAATATCTATGCCCCTTATAGAAGTCGTTCCCAGAAAATTTGATATTCCAAGATTAGATGATTTTAATGCAATCGTATTCACATCTGTAGAAGGAGTAAATAGGGTTGGTGAGAAGGTAGATTTAAGTACCTTCAAAGGAAAAGTTTTCGCAATTGGCCCTAAAACAAGAAATCTACTTTTTGAAAAATTTCAAATTAACGCTCATATGGGGAAAAAATACAATTCTGAAGGTCTAGGGAAGCAAATTTTAACAAATCTTCAAAAAGGAGATAAGGTTCTCTTACTCCGATCTTCAGCAGCTACAAATGAATTAAAAAATATGCTTAAATCAATTTTTATCGTTTCCTCAGTTTATTTATATGATATAAAACCACTGCCAGCAGATCCTAATATTGTGAAAGATGCTGATGCGATCTTCGTCATGTCAGCTTCGTGTGCAAAAGGTATTGAGCTGTTAGATAAAAAAGTCTTGGAAAAACCTATAATCATTTCAATTGGACCAGAAACCTCTAAACATCTTTCGATCCCTCATTTAACCGCAAGGGAGTATACTTTCCAAGGAATGTTTAACACATATTTAAATTATCTATGGAGTTAGAATTAATGATTGGAGTATCAAAACTTTTATTGGGGGCTCTTAGCGAGTCCGATGGATTAAGATACAGGGCAGCATACGTAGGCAGTCCAAAGCAGATTAGTTATAATAAACATGATGTAAAATCAAACAAGCCTATAGTCGTATGGAATTCCACTAGACAGTGTAATTTGAAATGTGTTCATTGTTATGCTTCCGCGTCAACTAAACCTATTGAAGGTGAGTTGAGTACAGAAGAAGGTAAAGCACTATTAGAAAGCATAGCAAATTATGGATGTCCAGTTGTCCTATTTTCGGGTGGAGAACCTTTCATGAGAAAGGATTTATTTGAATTAATTGAATATGCGGATGGATTAAATTTAAGACCTGTCATTTCGACAAATGGGACACTTATTTCCAAGGAGAATGCTTTAACTGCCAAAAAAGCGGGTGTTAAATATATCGGTGTTTCTTTAGATGGTTTAGCTGAAATAAATGATAAATTTAGAGGTGTAAGAGGTGCATTCAAATTAGCAATTAATGGAATGAGAAATTCATTAAATGCTGATATTAAAACTGGATTAAGATTTACACTCACTAAATATAATTATTTGGATTTATCAGGTGTGTTGCTGAAACTTCGAGATATTGGAGTAAATAGATGTTGTGTGTATCACCTTGATTATTCCGGAAGAGGAAGGGACATTTTAAATAGCGATCTACCACCTAACCAATGGAGGAACGCAATTACAAAGTATTTTGAATTAACTAAAATGCACCATAAAAAAGGTTATCCTATTGAATCTCTGCTTGTTGGTAATTATTGTGATGCGGGCTTTCTCTATCATTACTTACATAAAGAAGATCCAGCCAAAGCAGAATGGGCGTATGAACTTTTAAAAAGAAATGGGGGAGATGGCACAGGTGAGACTATTGCTTCAATAGATTTTCTTGGAAATGTTCATGCTAATCAATTTTGGAACGACTATTCATTTGGTAATATAAAGGACAGATCTTTTCGTGAGATATGGGAGGATACTTCAGACCCAATAATGAAGGGATTAAAAAATAAAGCACAGTATATTAAAGGAAGATGTTCAGTGAATAATTGTCGATTTTTTGAAATTTGTAAGGGTGGCTCGAGAGTTAGATCGTTAGCATTAGTAGGTGATGTTTGGGGTCCAGATCCTGCATGCTATTTGACAGATGATGAAATAAAAATAGTTTGAAGTATAAGTAGTAAAGTATTCAATATCCTAAGGGGCTTTTTTTTAATAAATTTACTTCAAATTATTCCTTTTTTGCTTGAATTACGATTTTAGATGTGATTTTATCGACTTTTATTACCTCTGATTTATATCCTTTTCTCTCTAAAGCTAGGGGGATATCTCTAATAGAAGGTGGATTATCAATAATTACTTCCAAGACTTCTTCCTCTTCCATGTCTACTAATGCTCTTGTAACCATAACTTGTGGAAATGGGCACACAAGTCCCCGCACATCTAACTCGTAAAGATTATCATCAATTTTTTGCAATTTTATCTGGTTTCCTGACATTTATTATCACCTATTTTACACTTTTAGATAATTCATTAATTCTTCTTCTGAAAAGCGGTTACAAAAATCTCGAAATCTTTCAGATTCTTGCCTAATCGTAATGTAATTATTGATCAAGGAAGCAATCTTCTCATTTATTTGATTATGAGGGATAATTCTTTCTATTACTCTCCCTAAAATCGCATCAGGACCGACTCCGCCTCCCAACACGATATTGTATGTTTGTATTGGTTCTCCTTCAATTTTAACGACTACACCGCTCAAACCGATCTCAGATAGACTGCTAGCACAACAGTGATTTGGACATCCATTAGCCTGAATAATTATACCTGACTCATTAAGTAATTCGAGTTTAAAATTTCTAATTAGATAATTAACTAAATCAGCAGTTATTTGTTTGACGTGGGGTTCAATAGTTTTTCCACAAAAATCAGAAGAGCATCCAATACTTGACCATTTTAAATTTGGACCTTCCATAGAAAAATTCTTTTCACTAAGGACTTTTACCACTTCTGTTCTATCTTTAACATCAGGTATTATAATATTTTGAGTAGGAGTTAACCTTAATTCACCCAATCCATAATTATCTGCGAGATCTGCAAAAAAAATCATCTCATCGTTGGACAATCTACCTCCTTGAATAGGAACATTGATATAATATTTTCCTTCTTGACTTTGTGGATGAATTCCTTCATGATTACTATTTTCTGTGAACGCCGGACCGTCAAAGAATTCAAATTTTCTTCCAAGCTTTTCTTCCACCATACTTTGGATCTTTTTAGCACCCCATTCATTGACCAACCATTTAAATCTGGCTTTGACTTTAGTTTCACGATTACTATGATCTCTATGAATTTTTATCATCGCAATACCTACATCAAATGCATCTTCTGGTCTTACAAACACATTTAATCGTTTTGCTAACCTAGGACCTGGTTGAGTACTCCCAGCACTCCCTCCAATAAAAAGTGTATAGCCAATATCATCTCCTTTCTTCACTCCAACGTAAGCAAGATCATTTGTTATGCCTCTTACACAATCAGAACCGCAAGCTGAGATTGAAAACTTAAACTTTTTAGGCATATCTAGAAAATCTGGGTTTCCAATAAGAAATTTTGTCAGTTTCTCCATAAGAGGTCTACCATCTATTAGCTCATTCTTCTCTATACCGGAGGCTGGGCATAAAATAATATTTCGGGCATCACCATATCTTGCTCCACCAAAACCTTGACCACACATATCTGTAGTAAACCCTAAATTTTCCATTATTTTAAATATCTCCATAGAATCTTCCGATCTTACCCAATGTAGTTGAATATCTTCTCTATCAGTTATTTCTGCTAAATTTTGACTAAATTTTTGTGTTAGCTCTGCTACTCCTCGTAATTGTTCAGAAGAAATAAAGCCACCAGGCACTTTAAATCTTAAAAAATGAAGTGAATCCTTATAATTCCTTGGATTACTGTCTCGACCCAGTGAATATCTTCCTACAAATCGAAGGATGTCATCATTTGTCATTTTTTTACACCTTTTTATATTTGTAATCTTCCTTTAAGCACGATTGTATTTACTTTCACTTTAATAAAAATTCTAATTTCCTTAAAGTATTAATTTACCATCATCTTTTACGTAAGAAGCATATGAACTCATATACTTAAAGGCATCATCCGGAGAGATACATACTGCTATTCCCTCTGATAGTTCTGAATATTCTAATGCCCCCGCGACTATAGCACCCGTTGTTGGACCAACTAATATTCCGGTCTTCCGTGCTATTTCTATCCCAGTCCTATACGCTGTATCATCATCAATTTCTATGATATTATCAATTACGTTTTTATTTAAGATTTTTGGAATATAATCTTCTCTGAGGTTCGTAATTCTTTTCATTCCTGGTAAATTATGATTTGGAACGTCTGGTTCTATCCCGATTATCTTTATGGAAGGATTTTTTTCCTTAAGATATTTCCCTACTCCAGTGATTGTACCACACGTTCCTAAACCCGAAAAAAAATATTCAATTTTCCCTCTTGTTTGCTTCCATATCTCAGGTCCAGTAGTGTGATAATGTGCTAGTACATTTAGTTTATTCTCATATTGATTTGGACTCGAATAATTCTCTCCTCCTGCACTTTCAAGGATACCATTCACCAAACCTCTCGCACCTTCATTAGGGTATGCTGGACATAATTCATCTTCAGCCTCCCATAATAAATCAACTCCAAGAAATCGTAGGAGGGATTTTTTCTCCTCTGGGATCCTACTAGGCACAGCTATTTCAATAGGAATTCCTCTTGAATTTGCTATAGCAGTTAATGCGATACCCGTATTTCCTGATGAAGGCTCTAATATTGTCTTATTTTCTCTAAGATCAAGATTATTTATCATTAATAGAGCTATTCTATCTTTAATTGATCCAAATGGATTAAATCGTTCTAATTTTAAATAAATTAGGAATCTATGGTTAGGATTAATCCTTTCATTTAGTTTTACTATTGGTGTTGGATTATCTAATGATGATATTAACTCTTCTATGTTATTATAGACTTTTAGTTTATTATCTAATGGTAATGCCCTGTTTTTCTCATTTTTTATTGATAACTTCATTTGATTTCTCTCATTTTTCTCAGTTTTCCAAAATCTCTAAAATAATTGAATAAATGTAAAAACTCCTATTATTATTAATAATAATCCTATTATCATTGTTAATTTGAAACTTGTGACCTTTTCCAATGATTTCACAGCGACAGGGACAGCTAACAAAGCACCAATAACCATCGGAATTGTAATTTCAAAGGTGATTAAATTTTGGAGAAGGATGACATAAAATGCAAAACCTAACAAACTAATAACCGTATTTGCGTGAAAACATGTCGAGACTGCTTTTTTACAATCAATTCCAGAAAATATTTGACCACAAGAAATAATGCTCCCATATCCTCCACCAGTAATTCCTTTATTAAATGCGGCAACTATAGATGTACCAATTATCTTTTTGCGGGAATATAAAAATTGCCTCTTCCTAAAAAATAGAAGGAGAACTCCTAAAAAGACAGTTAATACCCCAATATATAACTTTATAAAAAAACTATTTAAAAAGGTCATTACCAGAAAAGATAAAATTAATCCTAATATACCGAATGAGAGAATATACTTTAACGTTGTCTTTTCATATACACATTCATTTACTTCACAGATCCCTATGCGTTCTGGATTTCGACGAACTTTTATTATCAAAAATAAACTAACAAGACCATGGCTCAATAATATTGATGGGATAAATTGAATTGGCTCCAATCCTGTAAATAATAAAAAAGGTGTTGCTAGGGTGCCGTACCCGCCACCGGCAAATGAATTAATTAGCGCACTCCCAAACGCGATTATACCAACTGTTATTTGTAAGTATATGAAAGCTTCAGACATTCGATAATCATTCTCTTAGTATAATTCAAAATAAAAATAAAAAAAATTCTAATTTTAATTAATGACTTTCATGTAATCCACATTCTCTCTTTTCAGGATTCTCCCACCACCATCTACCTGCTCTAGGATGCTCACCAACTTTTGTAGGTCGAGTACATGGAGCACAACCAATACTGGTGAAGCCTTCATCGAATAATTTATTATAAGGGGTATCATTTTCGTAAATGTAATCTTCTACTTCCTTATCAGTCCAATCTGAAAGCGGATTAAGTTTGATTATATTGTTTACATCATCCCATTCTAGCTTCTTAACTTCAGTTCTTGTAACAGACTGAGCTCGCCTAAGTCCTGTGATCCATGCATCATAGCGACTTAAAACTCTCCGTAATGGTTCTACTTTCCTAATTCTACAACAACGATGCCTCAATTCCAAAGATTTGTAAAAAGGGTTAGGACCATGTTCTTCTTCTAGAGCTTGTACATCCTCAAGTTTAGGAAATAGTATCTCATATTTAATGTGGTATTTTTCCATACTTTCTTCAAGTACATCATAAGTTTTTTGGTGGAGTCTTCCAGTATCTAATACAAAAACCCGAACTTTTGAGAATAATTTCACAGATAGATCAGTTAATACTTGGTCTTCTAAGCCTAAACTGCTTGCTAATACAATTCTCTCACCAAAAGTCTTAAAAGCCCAATTTAAAATATCTTTTGAGCTCATCACCTTAAATTCTTCATTAAGTTTTTCGATGTTTTCTTTTACATTATCAATTCTGATATTTTCAATATCTAATGTCATAATTTTTTACCTCTTTATTTTAAAAATTAAAGTCTCTTATTCGGAAAATGGATTTTTATATTCTAAAATTATTTTTGATACTTCCGGCCGCATAACTTCTCTGGGTGGTTCTTTACCAGCACAGAGTAGATTCCTGATATCAGAGCCACTAAAATTTGTATGACAATCTGGTAAATGGGGACATGTTTTATCGTTTACAATGTCTTCACATACCTTACATAATGAAAATGATCTGAAAAAAATAGGCTCAATCCCCAAATCTGGGAATTCATCAAAGATTTTGTGAGCCTCAAAGGGATCATAGAAATCTCCTACTCCAGCATGGTCTCTCCCAATAATAATAAAATTGCAACCAAAGTTTTTCCTAGCAATAGCATGAAAAATAGCTTCTTTAGGTCCAGCATATCTCATTTCTGTCTCAAAAGTACTTAATAAGACTCGATGCTCAGGATAATATTCTTTTATCAATTCTTGATAAGCTCTTATTATAACTTCATCCAAAAAATCTCCTGGTTTCTTCTTACCAATTACTGGGTTGATAAAAAGTCCATCGGCAAGCGTAAGGGCTGTTTTTTGAACATATTCATGCCCCTTATGTGGGGGATTCCTTGTTTGAAATGCTACGACTTTTTTCCAATTTCTTTCATTAAAAATTTTTCTTGTTTCAATTGGTTTTAGATCTAATTCTGGGAAAATAGCCGGGAGTTCATTTATTAAGAAGAGGTCTCCTCCAATTAGTATATCTTGCTGATTTAAAACTTTGTCAACTCCTGGATGGTTGCGATCTAATGTACCGTAAACTTTTTCTGCTAAACTTTTTTTATCATAATGGTAAATATCATTTACTCTCAATAATGAGATTATGGATCCTGACTTAGTGGTTAATACTACACTATCCCCAATTCTAATTTTCTCTGCTTTCTCACTACTAATGTCTAATGTTATAGGAAAGGGCCAAGGAATATCGTTTTCTAACCTCATATTATTTAACACACTTTCCATCTCGTTTTCAATCATAAAACCCTCTAAAGGACTAAAAACTCCAAAACATATATTTTTAACAGCCTTCCAGGTTTCTGAATCTATTATAATTTTATCGAATTCAGAAATTTGACCGAGAATCTTGTTTTTTTCCTTATCAGACATGACTTTATTAATGAGTCTTCCCCCATGTGGGTTCGGTATATTACCATTTATAGCCATTCTATTCCCTCGTTAATCTTTACTTGTATACTCAACAATACGAAATTTTAATCTATAGTTACTTAATCATGAAGACAATTTTAAACTTTTTGTTTTTAAAATTTCTTATATAACCACAACTCTAAACCTAGATGAACTTGTTTCACAAACTCTTTAGCTATATCTGAAAAAATAAACGTTTATGGATTATATCATCTTCATTAATTAAGTCATCTAAAGTAGTGTTAAATATATTTCTAAAACTAGCTTTAATTTTATCCCAATAAATGTTTAAAGTTTCATTCATCTCTTGATTTTCAAAAACAGTAATGTTACCTTCTAAACTCTCAATAACATTTAGAACCTTTATTGAATTAGGGGGTAACTTCAATTTATAACCTCCCTTGCTACCTCGAATACTTTCAACAAGATTCGATTCTTTTAATTTAATGAGGAGGTGTTCTAAATAATTCTGAGGAATATTTTGAGCTTCTGCGATATCCTTTATCTGAATATGCCCTGTATTGTGGTTTTTTGCCAATTCAAATAAAGCTGCAAGACCATACTTAATTTTTTCAGAGAATATTTTCATATTTTACCTCTAGATTCATTTCGATACCTTCATATATGTTATAAAAAAAACATTTTTAAAACTTGTCTTCTTGACTTATTAACTAGACATTTTTATTACAATAAAAAACATATGATAAACAATGGGAAGAATATACAAGAATGTAATCGAGACCATAGGAAGGACACCCTTAGTAAAATTAAATAGAATAGCAAGAGATATTGAACCAACTATTTATGCTAAAATAGAAGCTTTTAATCCTGGTTCGAGCGTTAAAGATAGAATTTGCATGGCTATGATAGATGCTGCCGAAAAAGCAAAAATTATAAATAAAGAAACGATAATTGTTGAACCTACATCAGGAAATACAGGAATTGGGTTAGCTTTAGTTTGTGCTGTTAAAGGTTATAAATTAATCTTGACTATGCCTGAAAGTATGTCAATAGAAAGAAGGAAGATTTTAAAGGCATATGGAGCAGAATTAGTTTTAACACCGGCTTCAGGTGGAATGAAAGGAGCAATTCAAAAAGCAGAAGAATTATCTAAAGATAATAATAAAGTATTTATTCCTCAACAGTTTAAAAATCAAGCTAATCCTGAAATTCATAGAACAACTACTGCTTTAGAAATATTAGAAGATTTAGATAATAAAGTTGATGGTTTTGTTTCTGGAATAGGGACAGGTGGTACAATCACGGGAGTTGGAGAAATTCTTAGAGAAAAAATTGGAGAACAAGTTAGAATCTTTGCAGTAGAGCCTGTAGATTCTCCTGTTTTATCTGGAGGTCAACCAGGACCGCATAAAATTCAAGGTATTGGTGCTGGATTCGTGCCAGATGTCTTAAATACTGAAATTTATAATTGTATAATCAAAGTCAAATATGAGGATGCAGCAGAAACTGCAAGAAATTTAGCTAAATTAGAAGGAATATTTGTTGGTATATCGGCTGGCGCAGCTTCGTGGGCAGCTTTAAATGTTGTGCATAAAGAATTTAATTCAGAGCAAAACATTGTTACTATTTTACCCGACACAGGAGAAAGATATTTAACAACCGACTTGTTTAAAGCATAATTTAACATAAAATAAATAAATGCAAAAATTACTAATAAAAGGTTTAATTCAGATAATTTTCCGAATGAACTTATTTTCAACTCAATTTTAATAGTTATTACAGAAAAATTTAAATTTGGTTTATAATATCATAAGAATTACATGAATTTCGCAATTATTAAGAGAGATTATTTAAGAGTATAGTAAGGATAACATGGAGTTGAGTAAATGGGAAAAGTTACGAAAGTATTATTACTTTTAAAACATATGATTTATGAATCAACTAGTCCGCTAGAAACAATACGTTTTGCTAAATATTACAGAAGTAGAGGGCTTGAAGTTACTGTAGTGTTGTGGGGGCCAATGGGAATTCTCCTGGGAAAAAAAAATAAAAAGGGGAGAATGCAATATGACGATGAAGTGGTGGAGTGTATCGAATTGGGAGTTAAATTTAGGTGCTGCGATTTGGCGGCTAGCATTATTGGGTTGGATAAATCAGAGCTAATTGACGGGATCGAGTTGGTTCAATCTTTTAAAGTTGCGGATTTATTGCTTGAGTATCAGGAAGAGGGACAACTAATTTTTTCTTTATAACACACTTTATTAATCTTGTTTATATTTGAGAATAGTGTTCTTTTTCCGGATGCACCTTATTGACAAAATCAAAGGTAAAAATTTTTTCAGTTGTTAGCTTTTTATTAATATACCCTAATTTATGCATTGTACTTACGAAACCTTCAGTTGATTCTATATATCCTTCCGAAAGTGCGATACAATATTTTGGTGAAATTTCAAGTACAGATTTAGCATATTGCGTATTGTTATTCAGAATTGTAAAAGTGTTTGAAATAATCTCTGCAGCTTCATCTTGTGAATTTCTGAGTAAATGGGAAGCTTTTTTATGATGTTCAAGGAATTTTAAAACAAAATCTGGATTATTTTCGATTAAATTCTCATGAAAAAATATTCCATAACTAGGGTTATTTGGTAATAAATAATTTGGCGGAACAACTAGATGAGAATCTAAAATAGTCTTAGCAAAAACAACTAATGCAGGAGTTCCTACCCCTCCTTCTAAAATCCCGTTTTTCATGTCTATAGCTATAAATTCTGCCTGTTTATAATTTTTAACTTTGATATCTTCTTTCAAATCATATTTTTCTAGGTAATAATTTAAAATTGCATCATGTATAGAGCCAACACTAGGAGTCCCTATTGTACATCCTTTAAATTGTATAAGGACTCTGTACATATCGTCATTTAGTTGTGAAATGGTCTGATGGTTTTTTTTACCAATCACAATTGTTCCTTCAACGTGACCCCCGGAAACACATTTTATTGGTACTCCGTCATCTATTCCAATTATTGCAGGGGGTAATCCCATATAACCGATATCTAACTTACCCTTATTAAAAGCTTCTACCATTAATGGACCGGTACCGAACAAATGCCACTTTATTTTTTTCCCAAGTGCTTTTTCTAACTCATCATTTCCCATCAAAATCCAATTACTGTGGTACGCAGTTGATAAGTGACCTAGATTTAACTCATTTACGGTCATAAAATTCGCTGATTTTGTTTATTTAATATAAGTAAAAGACAAATTAATATTCAATAATTATAATGTTAAGTGGTAATTCAATTAATTACTTTTCCGATAATAAAAAATTTAAAATTTTAAGCAGAACTAATTTAAACAAGATTGATATGATTAATATTAAAATAGTATTTTTATCTTTATTAACAGATATTACCGAAGTAGAGGAATTAGATCTACCAATCGATGATAATTCAACAATTAGAACTGTTTTGGAAATTTTGGCTAAAAAGTTCGGGGAAAAATTTGAGGAAATGATTTATAAAACGTCATCGAATCTCAGTGAATACGTTATAATTACTATAAATGGAAAAGACATCAGATCTTTAAATGGTATTGAAACAAAAGTTCAATTGGATGATGAATTGTCATTTATACCAGCAATTGCAGGGGGATAAACATAAAAATCTTCTGCGAAATTCAAATGACTTAATTATTTGTTTAATCGTATTTAACACATAAATAATATATTTTTAAATGAATTTCTTTTATTTATAGAAGTTTTATAAAATAGTTAAGATGAATTCTTAATAAAGATTAGCCAGTGTACCCGAGTAGTTAAGGGGGCGGCCTTTAAAACTTTTTACAAGTTTTAGCCGACGCAGAGCCGTTGCTATTCAGCATCGTGGGTGCAAATCCCACCACTGGCTCTAAATTTCTTTAACAAATTCTCAATCTTTAAAAATGGGGCAATTCTCATATTTTTTAAATATAAATTTTAAATAGTTAACCCTATAAGCAAAATTGGGTTATTTAATATTTATACATAGAAAAGCTAATTAGGATTAAAGTCGCAAGCCTTTTCAAAACGAATAAATATTCAAATTTTTACCATTTTAGTTTATATTAGGGCGTAGAAATTATAATTATAAGTCAATCTATGAAAAATTATTTAAAATAAGGTTTTATAATGAAAAGAAAAATTTTTTTAATTGGAGTATTTTTATTAGGGATGCTATTTATATCGGCAAGTCTAAGTAATTCTTTTGCTATTGAAGATGACCTGCCTGGTGATGAAGAACCAGATGAACCTGATCACCCTGGTGATGAAGAACCAGATGAACCTGATGAAGAACCAAAAGAACCTGATCACCCTGATGATGAAGAACCAGATATACCAGACGATGATAATGATGGAGTCGACGACAATTTTGAAGATGATAATAAGAGAGACATATCCATATGGATTGGAGAAAACGTTGTTGAAATGGGCTCAATTCGAAGACATGGCGATCAAAAAGATATAATTGATATGAGGGTAGGTTTTGGTGAGGGGGGTATTTCTGTCCGAGTCTCCTTTGGAACAATTATTAAAAATCCTGAATGCGAGGAACCTCAAGAAGAACCTGAATCTGATGGTGAAGAGGGTGAACTGCATTGGGTAAATGACTGTGAAATAATTCTCCATAAGTTGAAATTTGAAGTATGGTTTCGAGGACTTATAGAATTCGTAGATCTTAATGACAACGATATTTTAGACTTTGAAATTGATGAGATAATAGAAGATTACGGATTTAATTCCTTTCAACCAGTAGAATATTCTTTAATAAGTATTTCTGAAGACACTAATTTACATTATATCTTACTGAATACTACAGATGGTGTTTTTGCTACTCACATTTATTTCGTAGAAGAATTCGTTTATATTGATGAGACACTCATTTCTCCAACCCAGGTAAAGGTAGACATTGAAATTACTAATTATAATTATGTTGATACTAATTCTCAACTAGCTTTATATACTAAATTATGGTCTGAAGCAATAAGTTACGAGGAGAAAGAAGAAACAGAGGATGAAAAGGACGGGTATGCTTCCGAAGAAAAAGAAGTATACATTCATAATGAGGAATATACTGGAATTTTTAGTTGGAAAGAGACTGCTCTTATTGATGGTGTCGAAATGCCTGTATTCACGAATAGAATAATAATGGATGGAGAAGATGAACATCTAGAGAAACTGTATATCAGCTACCCCAGAGGAAATCATATTTATCATGATCCAAAAATTGGAATATATATTAATGTAATTCAAACACCAAGTATATTGATTCCAATTATTATTACAGGTAGCTTTGCTTCTATTGTTGGAATTACTACTGTTGCTTTAGTCATGATGAGAAAACGTAGAATAATTTAATGTACACAGAATCCCTAAATATATAAAAAATTTTTTTTTATTTTAATTATCAAAAAAAAATTCAAAAAATGCTAGAAAATAACACCAGACTAAATCAAATTTATTTATCATTATTGGTATGTTTCTGATAAGTTTCATTTAATAAAAATAGGTAAAAAAAGTTTTGTGAAAAAGTTATCTAAAATAAAAACCAATACAGAAAAGGATTATTTACAAATTAGATTGATATGATGAAAAGAAAGTATTATTTGATAGGAATCTTCTTTTTTGGGATCTTACTTTTAAGTTTTAATCTCAATTCAGTTAAAGCTTTTGATGAGGATGGTGATCAAGTAAATGATGAATTTGAAAAACTTAATTTGAGAAACGTAGAAACGGATATTTTTGCTAATGAAATCCAAATAGACTCAATTAGGCGAACTGATAACAATAAAGACCGTATAAGAATAAATATAGGATATAACGAAGATGGAATTAGTATTAGCTTTGCCTATAGGTCAAACTTAGAAGCACCCCCGGAATTTACATTTAGTATTGTTTTTCAAGAAATAATTGAGTTTATTGACAGTGAAGAAGAGAAGAATGGAATTTATGATCCTGAAGTTGATCAAAAGATTCAAAATTTTTCAATTGGAAACTTCCAACCTGCAAATTACACGATATTATCGATATCAGATGAAAGTTCCTTACACTACTTCAAGATAAGTACCATCAATAATACTTTCACTACTCATATTTATTTAGCAGAAGAATTCACAATTGTTAATGATTCATTAATCACCCCTACACAATTAAAAATCGATATTGAGATTTCAAACTTTGATTATATTAATACTAGTTCAAATCTCGCGTTGTATACAAAACTAGAATCTGAGACAAATTATGAACATATAGAGAAAACAGAAGATGAAACAAATGGTTATGCTGAGAATGAACAAGGTGTGATCACATCTTTTGAAGGTAAAACAGGTTATCTTACATGGAAGCGATTTGCCACGATTGATGAAAACACTCATGAAATACCAATAAGTGATATAACGTTAGATAATCATGATGAATATGAACAAAAAATATATCTCAATTATCAACATGGAGATCACATATATCATGATCCCAAAGTTGGTATTGAAGATTTATTAATTGCATTAACAGAGCCGATTTCCCCAATTCCTTTCGTGGTCGGGGTATTAATTATCGGGGCTGTAAGCGTAAGCGTAGTTTATTCTGTTTACCATTTTGGGATTAAAAAATCTCCTCTAAAAAAGATTCGGAAAGATAGAGAAGAATATTTTAATGAAATTTTTGAGGAAAATGAAGTTGAAGATCGTTATGAAGAACCCTCACCACTTCAGTTATTTTTTGAAGAAAAATCTGTTGAGAAGCTTGCCCGGTTAGGAAGTCTCAATATTACAGTAGTCACTGAAGAATTCTACGAAACTGTGAACCATTTTAATTGGAAAGGAAACGAAAAAAATGAATTCATTCAAGAAATGTTAGCTTTAACTCCCTATGAAAGAAAATTAATCCTTGATGAGATGGTCGAAAAATCTGAATCTGTGTCGTAAAATGGGTAAGTAATTGAGGCTTCTTAAAATAATGCAATTTGAACAACCAGAACAAGAAAAACTCATTTTAGGTGTTGTTGGAGAGTATTTAAATAAGAACAGATATTTTGACATGAGTGAAATACTTCCATTTATAATCTCTCGTTTTAGGATGGCCTCAGTAGACATAAATATTCGACGAATTGAAGAAATTTTAAGATCGTTAGTAAAAAAGAAACATATTGTTGAGGGTTCTAAGTTAATTAGTAGTGATATATTAATAAATTCGAAGAGAAAACATATTTATGATTATATTTTAGAAAATCCTGGAATTTATTTCAACCGGTTATTGACTGAATTGCATATATCTAATCATGTAGTAGTATGGCACCTTAATGTTTTACTAAAGTTTAATTTCATTAAGAAGGAGAAATTTGATAACCATGATGTTTATTTTGATTCGAATTTTGAGGTTAAGAACTCCAAATTTGCCTATATCACATCAAAAGATAAAAGTAAGAAAATTATTAACTATTTAAAAAACAACGATTTCGGGATAACCAAAACTCAGCTTTCAAAAAGTCTCAAAATGCATCCAAATACTATCTCAAAATACTTAAAATTATTTGAACAATTCAACATAGTTGTTAAAAAAAAAGTATCAAAAAGAGTCATCTATTTTTTGAGTGATGTTTATATGAAAAATTATCTCAATACAGATGAAGCTAGATAATAGTATTTCACTAGTTCAAATTCTTTATCTTCAGTAATGATAAAAGAAGTTAATAACCCATAATAATAAATTGGAATAAAATTGAACCCCTTTTTTAAAGTTTTTCTAACAAATTAGTACAAATATAATTTGTAAAATTATATACCTCAATCTGTTACCAACTTGTTTTATATATTCACAATAAGATCACTAGAATAGAACAATTTAATGAAAATTTAGCTTATTTAGGGGATATATTATTATGAATAAAAAATATAATTTGTTAGGATTTTTTTTATTAAGCATTCTACTAATAACAACTATAGGATCTGTTGTAGCAGTTGAGTCTGATGATGATAGCGATGGTGTAGATGACGATTTTGAAGAAGCAAATAAGAGAGACATTAGTGTTGAATATGGGATTGATGAGATAAAAGTTGAATCTCACAGAAGGAATGGGGATAAGGTTGATGAAATAGAATTAAAAGTTAAGTACGACACTGATTTATCCATTGAAGTCTCTTATGGATCGGAAGTTGAATCCATTCCTGAAGTTTCTTCTATTACTCCCGAATGGGAAGTAGAATTTGAAGTTGAGTTTAAGAAACTTATTGAATTCGTTGATCTTAACGATAATGGTATGTATGAAGATTCAATAGATCAATTCGTTCAAGAATTTACACTGAACTCACTTCAACTTGTTGAAAATACGACATCAATTATTTCAGCTGATACTACCTTACATTATTTCGTAGTTAATACTACAGATAATGTTTTTTCAGCTCACATTTTCTTTGTAGAAGAATTTGTATACGTTGATGAAATATTAGTGACACCCAATCAAGTAAAAATTGACATTGAAATTAATGGCTTCAATTATACCGATGTTGATTCACAACTTGCATTATATGTCAAACTTAACTCTGAAGCTAATTATACTGAAGACGGAGTGACTAATGATGAAGATGATGGATACGCTACCGATGAGAGAGGAGTTTATACTCAATTTGGTGGATATTCTGGAATCTTTACTTGGAAAGAAAATGCTACTGTTGATGGGGTAATAATGGATGTATTAGCTAGTTCCTTACAAGTAGATGATGAAAATGAAACACAGCAAAAAATGATTCTTAATTATCCACGAGGCAATCATATCTATCATGATCCCAAAGTTGGGATTAATGTTGGTCAGGATGTACAATCAATCTTGCCAATTGTTCTTACTAGTGTAGTGGTTTCTTTGATAGGAGTTGCTGTTGTCGCAATAATAGTAGTTAAAAAACGTAGAATTGCTTAAATTATTTTAAATATTTTTTTTTTTTTTATATTGTAAGGTAGAAGGGAACACAAAAATTGATTAAAAAAATTTACATAACTTATAAAAAAGTGGATGATGTTTATCAAAACTATTAATTTTAGCATTAAATCAAGGTTATCTTATTACTATTCAAATTTAAAATTAGATATATTATTATGCATTAATTTAAAAAAAATTGAAATTTTATACAAATAGAACAAAATCTAATAAATAAAAATGAGAAAAAAATACTTCCTTCCGGTTCTAATGATTCTTCTTTTTTCCTTCAATTTGAGATTTGTTACTGCTTCTGATGACGATGATGATGGGATTAATGACGATTTTGAAGAATTAAATAAAAGAAATGTGAATATTGAATTTCTTGCGAATGAAACTGAAATTACTTCTATTTTGAAAAACGGGGATAATATTGATGCAATAAGGTATAATATTAAATACGATGAAAATGGATTTAGAGTAGAATTTAGATATGAGTCAGTTTATGATTCTGGTTCAGAATTTGAATTAGAGTTTAGTATAGAATTTCAAGAAATTGTTGAATATGTGGATACTAATGAAAACGGAATATTCGATTCTGAAAGAGATTTCACAGTCCAAATTCTTTTATTGGATGATTTCTCTCCAATTAATTATTCAATTATAGACATTACGAATGAAACTAGTTTAAGTTATTTAAGGATTGCTACAAAGGACAACAATTTTACAACTCATATTTACATTTCGGAAGAATTTTCTGTGATAAATGAAACAATAATTACTCCCAATCAAATAAAAATTAATATCGAAATTAATGAATTTAATTTTTTAGACAATAGTTCCCAACTTGCCCTATATACAAAATTGAATTCAGGATTAGAATTCGAGAATGATGAAGAAACTGAAGATGAAAAAGAAGGTTACACTTTTGATGAACAAAGTGTATCAACGACAATTAATAAATATACTGGTTTTTTCTCCTGGAAAGAAAATGCGACTATAGATGATGTATCACAGGAAGTATTAATTAGCATGTTAGAAGTAGATGATTACGATGAAGATGAGCAGAAAATTTATATCAATTATCAGCGTGGAGATCATATCTTTCATGATCCAAAAGTTGGGATCGAAGGTCTCTGGAGATTAAAAGGAGCATTTCTTCCTTTAACCATGATTATCGTCTTAATTTTAATAATAGGGGCTATAAGTGCAAGTTTAGTATATTCAGTTTATCACTACACTCATTCGACTATAATTCTAGAAGATGACAACAAAAATTATCGAAGGAAATTAAGCAGAAAAAAAATTTCTCATGATGAGAAAACAAACCTACTAAACCTTCATCAAATGTTTGAAGAAGAAAATGTAATCGAAAACTTGATAGAATTAGAAAATTTAAACATTACGGCTATTTCTGATGATTTTATGGAAAAAATCAATCAATTTGAATGGAAAGCAAACGATAAGGATGATTTTATAACAGAAATGCTCTCATTAACTCCATATGAACGAGAATCAATACTAACCAAGATGCTAAAAAGATTAAACAAAACTAGTAATTAGACATTGTAAATTATTAAGGATTCAGTATTTAGATGCCAGATGAGATACATAAACAAGAAATAATTGTTTTAAACGTTGTTCAAGAGTATCTTAATAAGAACCGGTACTTCAATATGAAAGAAATACTCCCGTTTATACACGCCAGGTTTAAAATGGCTTCAATTAACATTAATCTTAGAGGAATTGAAGATGTGCTTAGAGTTTTAGTTAACAAAAATCTAATTGTAGAAGGTTCCAAGTTTACTAAAAATGATATATTAAAAAATTTAACACGTAAGAAGATATATGATTTTATTGTAAAGAATCCAGGAACTTATTTTAATAGAATTGTAAAGAGATTAGAAATGAGTAATCATGTCGTAATTTGGCACCTGAGTATGTTATTGAAATTCAAATATATCAAAACTGAAAGGATTGACAACCATGAGATTTATTTTCATTTTAACTTTAATTTAAAAAATATCAAGTTCAATTATTTTACTTCCAAGGATAAAAGTAGAATGATAATAGATTACCTTAAAAATAATGATATTGGAATTACAAAGACTAAAATCTCAACAGATTTGAAGATTCACATAAACACTACAACAAAATACCTTGATTTTCTTGAAGATTTTAATGTAATTACTCGAAAACGCTTGTCAAAAAAGATAATCTACTTTTTAAATGAAGAATTTATGGAAAATACTTTTTGAACTTAATTAATAGCTCATGAAATATTTGAATTAACGCCAACTTTCAATTTTAAATTAAAATTTCTCCCAATTTATCAAAAAAGTTTTTAAACTTTTCTCGAAAATTAATTTAGGGAATTCTGTGTTTCATAAATTTACCATATTCCTTAAAAAGAGGAGTTTGAAATCTAGTTACATAGAAGATTTCATTTTAAATTAGGTGAATAAGAATGAAAAAAGAAAAAATTTTAAAAAGAGAAATAAAATTAATAAAGAAAAATAAAAAACTAAGAGAATCTAAGCCATTGGAATAATATATAACCGTGTATACACAACTTGTTAGAGAAATAAGTGAACTCATAAAAAACAATAATATAAAAGTATTTTAAAAATTAATATTTCTCTTTTTAACACTTAGAATATAGGAATTCCCAATCATATATTTCTTCACTTTATTTCAGGTAATTTCTCCATCTTTCAAAATGATCTAGCCATCTTTTATTGTGTACTCCACAATTGTGATGGCCGTTATGAGATCTTGCTTAATAGTTATCGTTTATCAATGAATAATTCTTTTGGTTAAATTAGATTACATGTAAGGGTTTATCCCTAATAGATAAACCCTATGCATGTAAAAAGCTCGTAAGGCGTACGAATTATCCTAATTTTTTAAATGTTTATTACTATTTTGTATAAATTTATAATGATTTTTTAAATAATAAAAAAAAATATTTTATTTTTTAATTAATACTATTTCTTTTTCGTCGCTTGATTCTATTTCAGCAAATCTTCGAGGTCTACTTTTAGCTTCTCTACTTTGACCTCTTATGCCTTCTTGCTCGATTACAAACATCTCTAATTCACTTTTCAACTCTTCTGCCAACGAGCCCAATTTGTTAGCTGTGGATGTAACTTCTTCCATTGAAGCCGTTTGTTGTTCCGTGGATGAGCTAATTCCTTCAACTGCACTAGAGGTCTGTTCAAGCCCCGCTAAAGTTCCTTGAATATCATTTGTAATATTTCCTATAAGTTCAACTGTTCTATCTATTCGAGAAAGAATTTCCGCGATTTTATTACTAGAAGTTTCAACTGATACCTTAGACTCTTCAGCAAGTTTTCGTACTTCATCCGCTACAACTGCGAAGCCTCTTCCGTATTCACCAGCCCGCCCAGCCTCAATGCTTGCATTAAGAGCGAGTAAATTGGTTTGTTCGGAAATTCCTACAATAATTTCCATGACTTTATCTATATCATTGCCGGAACTTTTAACCTCATGTGATAGAGATTGAATTTCATTGGCCATAGAACTAATATCAGTAAGGGCTTTAACCTGGGTTTGCACCGTCATTGCAACTTCTTGTGTACTGGAAGAAATTTCTTCGGAAGCTGCGTTTACTTCGCTAGAACTTGCAGCTAATTCTGTTGCTATGTTTGCCACATTTATGCTTGCAGTTTGGGTACTAGAGATTACTTTGACTAAATTCTCTTGCATTACTCCGAAAGAATTTTTTAATAAATCAGTTTCACTTTTTACTTTTTTTGATATTTCAATTTCGTTTGTAAGATCTCCTTTAGCTATAAATTCTGCTGTTTTAACTAAACCACCAATCGCCTTTGTAATGCTCCTAATTGTTGGGAACGCAATAGCTAATCCTGCCACGATTGCGACTACAATCATTGTTATAGTTATAATTAACGCTGATGACATGGCAGCAGCTGCACCTACTTTATTTGCATCTACTTCAGCTTCTATATCAATGTCTATTAAAAGTAAATCGTTTGTTAATTCATCAAGTAGGTCACCGATAACTATATGCTTAACTTCTATAGAATCCTTCAGAGAGAAAATCCCAACACTTGCGTCTGTAACGTTACCCGCAAATTCAGCATGATCAGCATCCATCTCTATAACCGCATCGTATATAACAGAATCATTTACTGGATCATAAAACGCCGTTAAATTAGTAACACTGGCATCAAAACCAGCCTCTGCAGCGGCGAACTCACTCTTGGTCAAATCATCAGGATTCGAAATGTATTCATATACATAAAACATTTGCATGGCGAGATAATACCCCATTTCAGTTACATTCAATTTCATGGTTGCATCAGTTATCAAACCTAATAATACATCTATATCCGCGTCAAGTTCTGAATGTAGTGCAAGAAGATTAGTAATTTGAGCCCAAATAGCATCTTGCTCTGCAAGCACTCCTGTGCCTGGATCTATGATATAACCAATTATTTCATTGTGGTCATCCTCAAGCTCATCTAGTCGAACGGCAAATGCGGGAAGCAAATCTCTGACTTTAGTATAATAAACATCAAATTCTTGAACAGATTCGTTGATGTCGGTTTTTGTACCAGTTGTCTCACCATCTAAATACATGAACATATCTCGAATTACATAATCTACTTCCAATTTCATTTGTTGCATATATTCCATGGCTTTTGAGTCCACATTAGCTAATTCAGTGTAATAACCATTCATAGTATTAAGCTGAACGACACTTACTACGCCCAAAACGCTTGTGATTGCAATTAGGACTGTAAACCCAATAAGTAATTTATCTCTTATTTTCATTTTTTATTGTCACTTATATTTTAGTACTTTCGAAAAGATCTTTTTTATAACAATTTTTAGAGTTTTACGATTTGTTATCAAAAATAAGATCAATTCAACATTTTTTATTATAATATTTTGATTTTATTATCAAATTAGTTATATTTAAATCTTTGTTATAACATATTTTATTTGTCATAGAGCATAACTTGCTAGATTTTGTTATAATAAAGCCATATTATTACCTAAATTGTTATAATAAAAATACATATCTTTAAATTTATGTACAATATTTTTAAATATATAGTCTAAAAATAAACTTTTTTCCAGAACGAACAGCAAATAAAGGAAGTGTATAAAATAATTGAAGGAAGTTAATAATCCTACATATATGAAATTATCTTATTATGGAAAGCAAGAGTTAGTTAACAAAAATTTGGGAAGAGAATCAGATTTGGAAATTAAAATGTTTATTGATTTCGACACTCCCCAAAAAACTTTCTATTATAATCTATATCTCAACAGATCCAAATCGGTCATAAAAATAGCAATAACTCCTTCATTAAATAATGGTAATAAAATTCTTGAAAACATCAGAAATGAAATATTAGAGGAAGATTTTCAATCTTTAAAAACTGAGAAATTTGACATTTCAAAATACGTTTACTTACTTTCTCTCGATTAAAATAAGCAACATTATAGGAACCAATAATACTAAGTAATAATAAAATTATGATGATTGTTGAAACTTATTCCATCATTATAATTTATTATCGAAAATTTAAATAGAAGGATAATTATTTTAATGATAAATAAAATATATGATGAAAAATCCTCATATTTTTTTCATAATATGTGATAGCAATCATTAAATTTTATAGGTTTACTAGGATGAGTATTTTTGTACAAAAAACAGCAGATATGAAGGAATATGAAAAAAAAACTGGAAAACATGCCATTTGGAATGGGATCATTACTGAGAGTTTCAAAAAGTGGCGAAGAAGAACATCAGGCTCCATTAAGGAAAAAGAAAGAATTACGACTTTAGTTTCTCCTGAGACCAAAAAACTTTGGCAGGAATATGTTGATAAACATAAAATCTCGACAATTTCACAGTTAATCAGAACTGCTGTGAAAAATTATGTAGAGTTAGAACCAAAATTATCTTATATAAAAGATGTTTCAAATCTAACTAAAGATTTAAAATCTCCTTTAACTCCAATTAAGGGTTTTTCACAAATTATCATAGATAACTATTCAGATAAGCTGGATACTGAAATTTTATTAAAGATTAAAGAAATATATTCTCAAAGTCAAAAACTCGAAGATAAAATAACTGAGATCCTTTCTGTAATAGAACCTGAACAATACAAGCAGGAATATGATATTTTAATAATTGATAATGACGTACCAACAATTACAGTTCTTAAAGATTTTTTTGAATTAAATGGATATTCAAGTAAGGGTGTAACAAATGGTACAAAAGGATTAGAAGAGTTAACTAGAGCAACCCCCAAATTGATTCTTATAAGTATAATTTTACCAGACATAAAGGGAAATGATGTATACCATAAAATTAAATCCAAGAAAGTTTTTCAGGGTATTCCAATTTTCTTCATAACCGTTATGTCAGAAGAAGAAGCAAAAAAGATTACCAATGTTACAGGTGCAAAGGGATATTTTTTAAAACCTTTTGATTTAGCAAAATTAAAAAGTGTGTTTCATTATTTATAAATCCTTAAACAATCTTGTTGAATTTCTATTCTATCGTTATAGGGAACTGTATTATAAAAATAGAACCTTTATTTCTTCCTTCAGATTCCATCCAAATTTTTCCACCATGTAATTCTATTATTTTCTTAGAAAAATATAATCCCATTCCTATGCCATCTGTAACAACATCCATACCCTTCCCATATCTTTCGATTTTCCCAAATTCCCTAAATATTACTAAATTTTCTTCCGCAGTAAATCCAACACCAGTGTCTTTTATAATAATATTTATGAAATCAGAATGTTTTTGTAAATTAATAGATATCATCCCTTTTGTAGGTGTATTGTGTATTGCATTCAAAATTATTTCCGAAATAACTTGCTTAATTTTTAAGCTGTCCATATAAAGATACACTGTTTCATCTATAAGGAGGTTTAGAAATTGTTCACGTTCTAAAACTAAGTAAGATAATTCATTAACACATTCATGAATTATTTTAGTTATATTTGAAAATTTAAATTCTAACCTCTTGTTTTTAGATTTAATTATTGAGATTTCGGTTAACTTTGTTAATAATTTGTTTAATCTCTTGCCCCCATTATTTATAATTTTTAGTAATTCATTAGCTCTTTCATCTAAATCATTTTTATAACCAAGCAATAGGATTTCCGATGCATTACATATTGCTGTTAATGGGTTTTTTATTTCATATGAAGATCTGACTATTAAATTATTTTTAAGTTTATCTAGATCATGTAATTTTTCGATTTCTTCCTTAATAAGAAGGGCTGCTTTTTTACGAGAAGATATATCTATTGATGCTATTTGAAAAAATATTTCTCCTTCAATTTTAATGGATGATATTGACATTTCCAAACATATATTTTTGCCATTCCTATTTACAATATTTAGTTCAAAAGGTTTACTAAATTCATCACTCATTGCTTTCGTAAAAAAATTTAATTCCTTGTGATGGTTTTCACCAGTGAGTTTGTAGATTTCAAAATTTTTTTTACCAATAATTTTGCTCTTTGGAAGAGCAGCAATTTCTTCTGTAATTTTATTACAATCAACAATAATTCCTTTAGTATTGAGTAGAATTATTGAAATGGGGGACGTTTCAACTAATAATTGATACTTTTCTTCAGAATCTCTTAATTTTTCTTCCGCTTTTTTTTGTCCGTTGATCAATTCTTGTCTATATATCCCAATAAATAAAATTAAACCGGTCGGAACTAGATGCAATAAAATCTCACGAGCATCAGTTGTAAATATATCTTGAAAAAGGACAAGAGTTTCATTTAAAATATAGGTGTCAATTAATCCCTCTATAAGTAAGTAAATAGCTGATGAAGCCAAACCTAAAATTATAGAAACATTATTTGAATTGATGAATTTTTTCTTTTTCAGGTTAGCTATCATGAGACTTCAATCCCTGCCTGAGGGGTGTAACTAAATACTTTTTTTAATTCAAGAAGATAAGATTCTGAACTAGTCTTAAAATATTAAATTTTATGATATTAATATAAAATCAAGCTATAAATGTTGTTGGAAAAATAAATCGATGATGACAAATTTAGATATTACATAACTAGAAAATAATTAAATTTAAACCAATTATACATCAGATTGGAGGAAATAAAAAAAAACTATCTAAATAGTTCTACTAAAATTTTTTATTTAATTTGGTAATTTAAGTGAAAAACCAGGGATTTTTTTTGAATTGTCATTAACCACATGTATAGTTCTTTTAAGTGAAGAGTTATTAATTTTAGCTGTTTTAAGATTGTACTTTGTTTCTTTTAAATTAGCAACAGTATCATCAATTATTCTCTTCCTAGTAATTGCGTATGATTTTAAATTTTCAGTTATCATGTTTGTATCCATTAATAAATTGTGTTTTAATTTTTCTAGATTTTTACATGTTAAATTAATATTTGCGTAATTTTCATTAACTATATCCCAATATTAACTACTTTATCGTTTTTATTAACTCTTTTAATTATTATTTTCTTTTCAAACTTTTATCTTCAAATTTCATTAAAATAACCCTTTTTATGACTATTTTAGATTTTACATCTACTAACGATGATTCCATTTTTTCATCTTTTATACTCCCTTTGGCATAGATTGTCGTTCCCATTGATATAGTGATAATTTTTCCATCGTTTATTGTATACGATGCAAGTGTGAAGGCCGTGATCAGATCTTGCTTAATAGTTATCGTTTATCAATGAATAATTCTTTTGGTTAAATTAGATTACATGTAAGGGCTTATCCCTAATAGATAAACCCTATGCATGTAAAAAGCTGGTAAGGTGTACGAATTATCTTAATTATTTAAATGATTATTACTATTGTGTATAAATTTTAAAAAAAAAAAAATTATTTCTTAATTAATACTACTTCTTTTTCGACGCTTGATTTCTTTTCCGCGAATCTTCGAGGTCTACTTTTAGCTTCTCTACTTTGACCTCTTATGCCTTCTTGCTCGATTACAAACATCTCTAATTCACTTTTCAACTCTTCTGCCAACGAGCCCAATTTGTTAGCTGTGGATGTAACTTCTTCCATTGAAGCCGTTTGTTGTTCCGTGGATGAGCTAATTCCTTCAACTGCACTAGAGGTCTGTTCAAGCCCCGCTAAAGTTCCTTGAATATCATTTGTAATATTTCCTATAAGTTCAACTGTTCTATCTATTCGAGAAAGAATTTCCGCGATTTTATTACTAGAAGTTTCAACTGATACCTTAGACTCTTCAGCAAGTTTTCGTACTTCATCCGCTACAACTGCGAAGCCTCTTCCGTATTCACCAGCCCGCCCAGCCTCAATGCTTGCATTAAGAGCGAGTAAATTGGTTTGTTCGGAAATTCCTACAATAATTTCCATGACTTTATCTATATCATTGCCGGAACTTTTAACCTCATGTGATAGAGATTGAATTTCATTGGCCATAGAACTAATATCAGTAAGGGCTTTAACCTGGGTTTGCACCGTCATTGCAACTTCTTGTGTACTGGAAGAAATTTCTTCGGAAGCTGCGTTTACTTCGCTAGAACTTGCAGCTAATTCTGTTGCTATGTTTGCCACATTTATGCTTGCAGTTTGGGTACTAGAGATTACTTTGACTAAATTCTCTTGCATTACTCCGAAAGAATTTTTTAATAAATCAGTTTCACTTTTTACTTTTTTTGATATTTCAATTTCGTTTGTAAGATCTCCTTTAGCTATAAATTCTGCTGTTTTAACTAAACCACCAATCGCCTTTGTAATGCTCCTAATTGTTGGGAACGCAATAGCTAATCCTGCCACGATTGCGACTACAATCATTGTTATAGTTATAATTAACGCTGATGACATGGCAGCAGCTGCACCTACTTTATTTGCATCTACTTCAGCTTCTATATCAATGTCTATTAAAAGTAAATCGTTTGTTAATTCATCAAGTAGGTCACCGATAACTATATGCTTAACTTCTATAGAATCCTTCAGAGAGAAAATCCCAACACTTGCGTCTGTAACGTTACCCGCAAATTCAGCATGATCAGCATCCATCTCTATAACCGCATCGTATATAACAGAATCATTTACTGGATCATAAAACGCCGTTAAATTAGTAACACTGGCATCAAAACCAGCCTCTGCAGCGGCGAACTCACTCTTGGTCAAATCATCAGGATTCGAAATGTATTCATATACATAAAACATTTGCATGGCGAGATAATACCCCATTTCAGTTACATTCAATTTCATAGTTTCATCAGTTATCATACCTAATAAAACATCTATATCCGCATCGAGTTCTGCATGTAGTGCAAGAAGATTATTAATTTGAGCCCATATAGCATCCTGCTCTGCAAGCACTCCTGTGCCTGGATCGATGATATAGCCAACTATTTCATTATGGTCACCTTCAAGCTCATCTAGTCGCTCGGCAAATGCGGGAAGCAAAGCTCTGACATCCGTATAATATTCATCAAATTGTTGAACAGATTCGTTAATTTCAGTTTTTGTACCAGTTATCTCACCATCTAAATACATGAACATATCTCGAATTACGATATCTACTTCCAATTTCATTTGTTGCATTAATTCCATTGCTTTTGAGTCCACATTAGCTAATTCAGTGTAATAACCATTCATAGTGTTAAGCTGAACGACACTTACTACACCCAAAACGCTTGTGATTGCAATTAGGACTGTAAACCCAATAAGTAATTTATCTCTTATTTTCATTTTCCTATACGCCTTTATTTCAGTAAAGCTAATTTCTTATCTAGATTTTTTTTTTAACTTTATGTTTTTTTTTAGCAAATTAATAAAAAAAGTCTTAATAATTATTTATACTAACAAAGATTTGATATTTAAATCTTTATTATAACACAAACCATAAATATCACAATATACTTAAAATAATATTTATTTTTACAGAATAAATAAAGAAATTTATAACAAATATTTTATTAAATTAATTTAATCTTAAAATAATTTCAGAAAATTTTGTATTCAGGGTGATATAAATCTCTAACAATCTTAGAAAAACAGAAAAAATAAACCAATATAAGAGGAAGAGTGGTAAAAGTGCTATTTCAAAAGGTTTTCCCTTCTCCACAAATTTTTGTACCTAATGGTGTAACTGTAATTTTTCTGTCTCTAACAACAATCAGACCATCTTTTATTGTGTACCCGCAAGTGTGAAGGCCGTTATCAGATTTTGCTAAATAGTTATCGTTTATCGATGAATAATTTTTTTGATTATCATACATTATATTACCTATAGTTTCAAAGCAATGTTTTCTAACCCATTTAAAACAAAGCCATGCCTGGGATTTATCTAACTTCTCTTGTAATTCTTCTGGCAACTCAATTAAGAGTCTTGCTTTGTACTTTTTATCCCCGCAATATTCACCACATACTTCACAATCAGCAAAATTTTCACTCATATTTCTTGCATCCTTCTCATAATTTAGATTACATACAAGAGTTTATCTCTAATAGATAAACCCTATGTATGTAATGAGCTCGTAAGGCGTACGGACTATCCTAATTTTTTAAATGTTTATTACTATTTTGTATAAATTTAAAAAAAAAAATTATTTATTAATTAATACTACTTCTTTTTCGACGCTTGATTTCTTTTCCGCGAATCTTCGAGGTCTACTTTTAGCTTCTCTACTTTGACCTCTTATGCCTTCTTGCTCGATTACAAACATCTCTAATTCACTTTTCAACTCTTCTGCCAACGAGCCCAATTTGTTAGCTGTGGATGTAACTTCTTCCATTGAAGCCGTTTGTTGTTCCGTGGATGAGCTAATTCCTTCAACTGCACTAGAGGTCTGTTCAAGCCCCGCTAAAGTTCCTTGAATATCATTTGTAATATTTCCTATAAGTTCAACTGTTCTATCTATTCGAGAAAGAATTTCCGCGATTTTATTACTAGAAGTTTCAACTGATACCTTAGACTCTTCAGCAAGTTTTCGTACTTCATCCGCTACAACTGCGAAGCCTCTTCCGTATTCACCAGCCCGCCCAGCCTCAATGCTTGCATTAAGAGCGAGTAAATTGGTTTGTTCGGAAATTCCTACAATAATTTCCATGACTTTATCTATATCATTGCCGGAACTTTTAACCTCATGTGATAGAGATTGAATTTCATTGGCCATAGAACTAATATCAGTAAGGGCTTTAACCTGGGTTTGCACCGTCATTGCAACTTCTTGTGTACTGGAAGAAATTTCTTCGGAAGCTGCGTTTACTTCGCTAGAACTTGCAGCTAATTCTGTTGCTATGTTTGCCACATTTATGCTTGCAGTTTGGGTACTAGAGATTACTTTGACTAAATTCTCTTGCATTACTCCGAAAGAATTTTTTAATAAATCAGTTTCACTTTTTACTTTTTTTGATATTTCAATTTCGTTTGTAAGATCTCCTTTAGCTATAAATTCTGCTGTTTTAACTAAACCACCAATCGCCTTTGTAATGCTCCTAATTGTTGGGAACGCAATAGCTAATCCTGCCACGATTGCGACTACAATCATTGTTATAGTTATAATTAACGCTGATGACATGGCAGCAGCTGCACCTACTTTATTTGCATCTACTTCAGCTTCTATATCAATGTCTATTAAAAGTAAATCGTTTGTTAATTCATCAAGTAGGTCACCGATAACTATATGCTTAACTTCTATAGAATCCTTCAGAGAGAAAATCCCAACACTTGCGTCTGTAACGTTACCCGCAAATTCAGCATGATCAGCATCCATCTCTATAACCGCATCGTATATAACAGAATCATTTACTGGATCATAAAACGCCGTTAAATTAGTAACACTGGCATCAAAACCAGCCTCTGCAGCGGCGAACTCACTCTTGGTCAAATCATCAGGATTCGAAATGTATTCGTATACATAAAACATTTGCATTGCGAGATAATACCCCATTTCAGTTACATTCAGTTTCATGGTTGCATCAGTTATCATACCTAATAAAACATCTATATCTCCATCGAGCTCTGCATGTAATGCAAGAAGATTAAGTATTTGAGCCCAAATAGAATCTTGCTCTACAAGCACTCCTGTGCCTGGATCTATGATATAACCCACTATTAAATTATGGTCATCCTCAAGTTCATCTAGTCGATCGGCAAATGCGGGAAGCAAAGCTCTGACTTCAGTATAATAATCATCAAATTGTTGAACAGATTCGTTGATGTCGGTTTTTTTACCAGTTGTTTCACCATCTATATACATGAACATATCTCGAATTATAATATCTACTTCTAATTTCATTTGTTGCATTAATTCCATGGCTTTTGAGTCCACATTTGCTAATTCAGTGTAATAGCCATTCATAGTGTTAAGCTGAACGACACTTACTACGCCCAAAACGCTTGTGATTGCAATTAGGACTGTAAACCCAATAAGTAATTTATCTCTTATTTTCATTTTTCTTTAAACCTTTATTTCAGTAAAGCTAATTTCTTATCATGATTTTTTTTTTAACTTTATGTTTTTTTTTAGAATATTAATAAAAAAAGTCATAATAATTACTTATTTATACCAACAAAGACTTTATATTTAAATCTTTATTATAACAAAAACAATAAATATTACAATATATTTAAAATAATATTTATTTATACACAATAAATAAAGATATTTATAATAAATATATTGATATTATTAGAAAATTAATTACAGGAAGATTAAAGCAATCTTTAAGTTTTAGATAATATTTTTAAAAATAAAGCATTTTTATGCAAATTCGATACACTTTTTAGATTTTCAGGTGTTTATCAAATAATATATAAACTCTATATATTTTTTGGAATAATTAAGTGAGATTAGGAAAAAGATTTGAATAATGAGTTAAAATATTGTGGTTTTGAAGAAATAAAAAATTTTTAATATGTTTATTAATAGTAGAGAATGAAATTTATACACTTAAGACATTAAGTAAAATTAAGAGCCTAAATTCTATTGTTTTAAAAATTATAATTAATCAAAAATATATTAATATAAAAATTTAATTTGTTAAAGATTCTTTTAATTTATAGATAAATTATTAACAGATTTTTAAAAAATATTTTAATAGCCAAAAATTAATTTAGTCTTAAAATAATTTTAAAAAATTTCATGTTTAAGGTGATGTAAATCTCTAACAATCGTAAAAAAACGAAAGAAATAAACCAAAATAATAGGAAGAGTGGTAAAAGTGTTATTTCAAATGGTTCTGGGACTAAAGTTATTAAAAAATGGGAAAAAAGTCAAAAAATTTATGAGAAAGATAAAAAAAGAATTACACTAATAGTTTCTGAAGTAACACTGGATAAATGGGAAGAATTTCTAGAAAGAGAAAAAAAATTTACGACAAAATCGAAACTAATTAGAGAAGCTGTAGATTTTTATATAGATTTTTTTTCAATGGTTGTCTCTAAGAAGACAAAATCAAATCTTTCCCATGATTTGAAGGAGCCTTTAACATCTATAAAGGGTCTTACCTACATATTAATTGAAAATTATAGAGATAATTTAAATGCTAATATTTTATTTATTCTAAAGGATATTCTCGATCAAAGTGAAACTCTTGAAAGTATAATAAACGATACTTTAGTAAATTATAAACCTAAAGACTTAAAATATGATATTTTGATTGTGGATGACGACGAGGCAACGAACAAAGTATTGGTTAAATATTTTAACCTAAGGGGTTATTCGAGTAAATCAGTAAAATCAGGATCTAAAGCAATGATAGAATTAAAACACCATATTCCTAAAATAATATTATTGGATATAATTTTACCTAAAACAAATGGATATGAAATTTGTAAAATGATAAAATCAAATGATAATTTGAGAGATGTACTAATTTATTACATAACAGCAATACCAGGTAATGAATTAGAAGAAAATATGGATGAGACTAAGGCTGACGGTTATTTTTTAAAACCTTTCAATTTTCCTGAATTTGATATTCTGTTAAATTATTTATCTAAAAAATAAAAAATTTCCTACTTTATTTATTTAATCTGATTGTAAAAGTCGAACCTTTATTCCTACCTTCTGATTCAACGATTATATCCCCACTATGTAGTTCAATGATTTGTTTCGCAATATATAGACCTAATCCTGAACCTTCAATATCTACTTCCATTTGTTCACCATATCTTTCAATTTTTCCAAATTGTTTAAATAAATGTTTCATTTCATCTTTAGTTAACCCAATCCCGGTATCCTTTACGGATATTTCGATATTTTTGTATTTTTCTTTGAGATATATGAATATTGAGCCGTTGGGAGGTGTGAACTTTATAGCATTTGATAAAATATTTATAAAGACTTGTTCGATTCTTATTTTATCGAAATCTACAAATAATACTTTCGGAAGATCAATATTTATATTAAGATTTCGTCGTGTAGCCATATGGTTAATTTCTGAAACACAACTCATCAGCGTATTAATGATATTTTCTTTTTTCATCTTTAATGTTATTTTACCATGATCTAATTTTGAGATATCCATTAAATCTTCTATTAATTTTTTTAGCCTAATACATCCCTTATAGATAATATTATTAAATTCTAAGATCTCTTTATCTATTCTATCTCGATAAAAATTCATAAGAATATGGATGGCACCATAAATTGAATTTAAAGGGGTTTTTAATTCATGTGAGACTCGTGTTATTAGATTTTTTTTAATTTTGTTAAGTTCTGCTAATTTTTTGTTTTCTTCGATGATTAATTCTTCTGTTCTCTTGCGCTCGGTGATATTTATCACCATTGATTGAGATTCTACAACCTGACCCTTCTGATTTCTCACAGGTTTTACAGTTAAGCTTACCCAGATAGGATTTCCATTTTTATGTTTCATTTGAATTTCTACATCTTGGATATTTTTCCCCTCTAAGAATTGTTTAAATAACCTTTTGGGTTTCTGTAAATCCTCTGGTGAATTATAATATAAATCAAAAAACTTAATGTTTTGAAATTCTTCCTTATAATAACCTAAAAGCTCTACCGCAGCTTGATTACAACTCTTTATAGATTTGTCTGGTTTAATTGTGAAATATGCGTTTGGGGCATCTTCATATAATTCTCGATATTTTTGTTCAGATTTTTTTAAATCTTTAGTTCTTTCCTCTATTCTTTGTTCCAGTTCTAAGTTTAATTTTTTTAATTCCTCTTTAGATTCTTTTAATTTATCTTCAGTTTTTCTTTGTGCGTTGATCAAATGTTGGCTGAATATACTAGCAAATACCATTAAACTGATTGGGATTAGATGCACAAGAATCTCGTGAGGATCAATTGTAAATATATCCTGAAAGAGGAACTCAGTATGAAGGAAAATATAGTTGTCAAGTAATCCCTCTATAAGTAAATAAAAAGCTGAAAAAACAAAACCTAAAATTATAGAAATATTATTTTTTACATAGCTAAGTTTTTCCTTTGATTCTTTTGATTGTCTTTCTGTTTTCTTTATTTCAGTTATATCACGTATTAGTTTTTCTTCGGTTTCCTTTAATTTCTGCTCAGCTTCCATATGCTCTAAAATATTCTTTAACCGCTTTCCAATATTTTTTAGCAAATTTACTTCTTTTTTAAGAAATGAGTTATCTTCGAGGTAATGAACTTCTATTTCCATTTGTTTCTCATTGACCTCAACTCGAGTTGTTAATTTCCATTCAGTTTCTTTAAAATTTTCCGTTTTATACAATTTGTTATCATATGTAATTCTTGCACTGGTCACTTCTGGAAATTGCCAAGCAGGTGGGATCAACTCAAGAGTTCCAAGTATAATCTCTTCTAATGATACTTCAGGTTTTTCAACAAGTTGAGAAATTCCATAAAGACAATTAAGTTCTTTAACTCTCTCTCTTCGATTACTCTCAACTTCTTTCAATTCTGCTTTAGTTCTTTTAAAACAATTTGGAATTTGTTCCTTCTCTAGGATATCCCATTCACCTCTTTTACTTTTAAAATGAAATTAAATAAAGGTAGTTATCATATTTATGTAACTTATTACATCAAAAAGAAAATATATTTAAATTTTTGTTATAAATTAAAAGGACAAAAATTTGGATTTTAATTTAATGAAAATGCTTTAGAAAAATGTCATTTGAAAAAATTTAACTCAATCTCTACTAAATTGCAATATATAATGAAATTATTTATATAAAAAAGTTTTTATCTATCTTGAAAATCAAATTTTTAAATCTTAAGTTAAGTCTTATGAAGAAGCTAGAAAAAGTAGAAGAAATCTTAAAAAAGCATAGGGAATATTTGAGGAACAAATTCTATATAGAAAAAATCGGTGTTTTTGGGTCATATTCAAAAGGTACTCAGAAAGATAAAAGCGACATAGATATTTTTGTAGAATTTTTTCAGCCAATTGGATGGAAGTTCTTCACATTAAAAGAATTTCTTGAAAACATTTTAGGAATGAAGGTTGATTTAGCAACAAGAAATTCATTAAGACCTCAGATGAAAGAAGATGTATTAAAAGATATGATCTTCGTATGAAAGAAAGGACAACTAAAATTTATTTTGAGGATATAATCACATTTATTAAAAGGATTGAATCTTATATTCATATTTCAACTTTGAGAGTTTTAAAGAAAATTAATTGGTGATCGATGCGGTTATAAGAAATTTGGAGTTAATCGGAGAAGCTTCAAAAAATATTCCTTCTAACATTAAAAAGAAATTCTCGAATGTCCCTTGGTCTGAAATGGTTGGATTGAGGAATCTGGCCACTCATGGTTATTTTAGATTAGATCTTACTATTATTTGGGATATTATTACTAAAGACATTCCTGAAAATAAACAATCTATTAAAAGTATTTTTAGTGATTTGGTTAAAGAGTCAGAAAAGAATAATAAGAAATAAAGGATTTATATTCCACTTACAACTTTCATTTTCGGAGCGTAAGCATCTTCTACACCGTAATTATTGAAATTAATACTATAATGATCTCTCCAATGGGATTTAACGTCAGCTAGCATTGATTCCATCAATTCATCTTTAACTTTTCCTTCTGCACAAATAGTCGTTCCCATTGGTGTGGCTGTAATTTTTCCGTCTTTGACAACAATCTGACCATCTTTTATCGTGTATGCAGCAAGAGAAAATGCTTTCTCAATCGCATGTCCATCCGCTTTGTCTGGATCTAATTTGTAGATAGCTACATCTCCAATAGCACCTTTCCCAATATGACCTCTATCTGTCATGCCCAAGCATTTAGCAGTACCTGCTCGAGTGACAATGCAAAGCTCATTCAATGTGAACTCGCGATCTATATCCTTCAATTGTGTTTTCTCTGACGCTCTTTTGGAGCATTTATTCAAAAGAACATCATCTCTAGTTTTCTTATCCATAAGCCAACTGAAGATTTGTGGGTAAGATGTGAAAGGTCCTCCGTTTGGATGGTCTGTGGTCATGAAAACCTGCCATGGGTTCTTTGTCAATAGTAATAATTCTAATCCAATTGCCCATTGAACTGCATTTACGGCAACTTTAGGAGAAAAGAAATATGGAACAATACCAGATCCAGATTCACCTTCAACTTGTCCATTTACCAGAAATACTATCTTTATGTGTTTTAAATGCTATCGTTCCTAATTTCTCTTGTATTTAACCTTATGAGATTAATCCGTCAAGTAGAAGTTGCCGATAAGAAAGGCAATCCTGATAAACCATTAAAAAACGATCCAGGTTTTAAAATATTCCGGTTGGATGATGTGTCTAGTGGGATAGAAGCTTCTTATCTTGCTGCCGAATACAAAATTGAGGGTTATGATAGCATGGAACAACTCTTAAGTTTAACCCAAAAATTTATTGTAGATGTCACTAATTTATTTCCAAAGGATAAGGTACCCCAGACTTATGAAAAGATAGTTAATGATCGAATTGAACAGTTAAATTCACTATTATTAGGAACGGAAGAATATTTAACAACTTTGACCCGACGTGGAGAAACTCAACGTGTTCCTGAAGTTTTAGAAAACCAAACTCAAGAGATACAAAAGTATGTTAAAGAGACAAGTATACGAATAAATTTTATTAGAGAATTCATGGAGTTCACTGAATATAAAGAAAAGTAAACAGTTGTTCCACAAGTAAATAAGATTTTATCGAAGTGGGACGAAACTGTAGCGGATTTGGACAAAAAACTAAAAGAATTATCAAAGAAATTTTAAGCTTTTGAATTTAAAAGTATATTTGAACTCGTATTCTTAATTTTGATAAATTTTTATGTGATTAAGCGTTAGTTTGATTAAGAAAACTACGATTTTAGATAGTTAATTCTTAAGAGCTTAAGAAAACATCTTATATCATGAAAAAACTAAATTTTCCTTTTACTGCAATTCTTGGTCAAGACAAAATGAAGATGGCATTGGTATTGAATGTTATAGATGCTCAAATCGGTGGAGTTCTTCTTACAGGCCATCAAGGAACAGGAAAGAGCACTGCAGTCCGAAGTCTCGTAGAATTAATGCCCCAAATTGAAGTGTTTAAACGTTGTGAATTTTCATGTGACCCTAATTCTGATATTGATGATTTATGTGAGAATTGTATTGAGAAGAAGGAGAAAAGAGAGGTTGAAACTGAGTTCAGGGATATCTATTGATAAAGTCCTTACTGAGGGCATAAGAGCACTACATCCAGGATTATTAGCAAAAGCAAATCGTGGTATTTTATATGTAGATGAAATTAATTTACTACAGGATCATATTGTCGATGTTTTACTAGACTCTGCTGAATCTATTTAAACAAATAATAAAGCAGGATATGGATTTGATTTAATTTTCAAGATTTCTGTTTCTTTTTTAAGGCAATAATAAGACTAAAGAAAACAATACCAAATAAAAGATATATGTTATACCCCGGAATAGATGGTTGAGATGGTATTCTTTTTATAACGATAACAATCTCAGTTCCAATATTCCCTGCGCTATCTTGAGCATAAAATGTAATAGTAATCTGTCCTTCAAGAGTGGTATTCCATGCGTTTTGATCAAATGTTCCATCTAATACTGTAAAATTATATTCAGTTAAATTCTCTTGGATTATATACCAAGTTAAATATAGGTTCTCTTCAACAATAGAAATATTAAAATCTGGGGCCATACTACCAAATGTTTGATTTATGGTAGGCGCGTGTATAGTAATTTTTGGAGCAGTTGTATCTTTTATAACATTTACATCTTCAAATCCTAAATTTCCTAATGAATCATTTGCATAAAACCTTATCGTTAAGGCTCCATCTTCCTTTTGCCCCCATCTTGATTGATTAATAAAATCTGTTAATCCTGAAAAAGTATAATTTGTTGATCCTCCATCTATTGTATACCAGGTTGAATTTATTGATGATGAATCATTTATAACAATAACAAAATCTGGAGCATTGAATCCATATACTTGATTAATAGTTGGTGAAATAATAGCTATCTGTGGTCTATCATGATATTTGAAAACCTGTACTGTTTTAAAGCTTAGGTATCCTTTAGAATCATTCACATAGAAAGTAATTAATACTGGTCCAACTCCTTTTTTATTCCATTCTACTTTATCAATTACACCATTCAATCCAGTAAATGTAATATTTTTAATACCTTTATTTAAAGTATACCAAGAGCTATTTACATTTCCTCGACTTACTGAAATATTAAAAGTGGGACTTAATTCAAATGTATCGTTTTCAGTTGGAGAGTTTATTAATATCTGCGGTGAATCCCACCAAATTGGTAAAAAATCATATGATCCGATAATAATATAGTATGAAGTATCACCAATTCCATCATCATTTGCATCCACACCTGTATATGATGACCAATAATTTCCTATAGAAGAACTATTCCACTTATTGTTATTTCCTAAGTCTACTGCTAATGTGTACAGTGAATTAATAAAGTTATTTGCATAAATTAAATTATTATTACCTTCCAAAAAAAATTCTGTCCCAGAATCGTCCTCTAAAGTATTTTCTGAGATATTATTATGACTTGATAAGTATAAATATACACCATTAAATCCATTGCTACGAATTTTATTATTTATTATCTTGTTGTAGTCTGTTGTACCATATTCTCCACTTATATATACACCAGAACCTGTATTAGAATCAATTTTATTGTTCAGTATTGAGACATTGTTACTACTAGCAATAAAAACACCATGATTATTATCATTAAGCCCATTAAAAGATAATGTATTATTAATTAATTCGCTATAATCACAACGTACCACTCTAATTGCAGTGGATTTTCCATATTTTACTGCATTATTAACAATTTTAACATTATCAGAATCTAATACATACAATCCATAAAATTCACTCCCATTAATTATATTTCTAAAGATCTTCGAATCGTGGCTATCATCTATCCTAATCCCATATGAGTTTTCTTTTATTATATTATCAGTAATAGTATGATTAACACCTGAAAGATAAATTCCATAAGTATTTGATATCATCGTATTATTATAAATTGTAATATTAGAATTTGTAAAGAGAGAGCGTACTGCCCTAACTCCATTCTTTAAAATATTTTTAGAAACGTTATTATATTGAGAATTTGCATAAAAATATATACCAATATAATAACTACCAAGAATGGTATTATTCAAAATAAGGTTGTTATCTGAATTGTCCAACCGAATAGCATGCCAATTGTCGTAAAGTGTGTTGTTCTCAATTAATCCATTCACAACACCTTTTAAACTGATACCACCATCTCCAAAACTCGCTCCTGAATTCCAAATTGTAGAATTTTTGATTTTAAAATACAGATCAGAATTTTCAATAATAATCCCGCTTCCTGATCCTCCTGCATCAATTTCCAAATCGCTAATAACATATGGATCCGTAGAAATTCCCGAACCAGTACAATTTCCATCATTTTTAAAATCAACCCAACCTTGATTACCTACTATATGAATTTTTTCTGATACTTTTGAATGTTTCAAATTTTCATAACTTTCCTCAATATTTCCTCCATTGAAAGAGGGATTATTATAAATTATAGTTGATAAAGGAAAAATGATCACTAAGATCCCTAAAATTATTTTTATTTTTGTATTTGATTTCATTTCTTTTTCTTCTTTTGGTACTTATTTAGATTGAATTTTGTTTTTTGTTAAATTTTTGTCTTAATATTTTAATGAACACTATTTAATAAAGAAATTTACTTAAAAGGAATTGGATAAGTTCTGATTATCATAGGCAGCTGGTATCTTATAAACAAATAGCAATTAAATGGAATTAACTTAAATAACTATTTACACTTAGTTTAATTAATTTATAATTGTTTAAGGTGATGATTAATACCAGTAACACCACTTCACTACCCTATTGCATGGGGACTCTCTAAAATTGAATAAAGACTGAATCTACCTGGATTATCTTCGATTACTTTCGGTATCTGGATTTCTTATAGTAACAAACCATTATGATCGAGGCGCTAAGGGCTAAGAATCCGGTAATAAGCATAGTAGAATAACCCGGGATGCCTTCAGTGGTGGGGGGTGGGGTATATTGGATTGTGATCTGTTCTTGAGTTGTTCCGTACATATTTTTAACTTCTAGAGTAATTTGATGGACCCCCGAAGGAATCCCTCTTAAATCGTAGTCGATAAGCCCAGTGAGCGTGGTCCAGTTTGTCCATGTTGAGCCGATGAGTATGCGATATTGATAGTCGGTATCTGTGGTTCCATCATTATTGTTATCAACTTCGATAATACTGACGTTGAATTTAATATCAGCTGAGTTAATATCTAAATTACCGTCTACGGTGTTAAAGCTGAATACTGGTGGCAATTGAACTGGTCTTGATACCAGTGTCGAGTTGGGGATGAATAGATTAGATGTATAGTACCATGTTATTTTAGTAATGATGCCGTCAGATGTAAAATTGTAGTGTAAATAAGAATCGTCACTAGTTTCGTTCCAATAAGTAAAAGAGTAAGTGCTAAGATATGATTGATTGTATTCAAAGGAACCAGGAGTCATCTCAGATCCAACAAAATCTTTAACATCGTCAAGAATCTGCTGTGAAATCTTACCATCATTCCCAACAGGAGCCATAAAACCATTGCCATGATACCCAATTGAATTATTCCAAGAACTAAAGAGTTCAGAGTCTATAAATTGTAATTCACCTGTGTTTACATCTTGATAAAAAAGGTTTCCCCATACACAGTTACTGTCTCCTAAACCGGGATCTGATACATTGCCATGGGATATTTCTATAATATAAAATTTATCAACCACCCCCGTCGTGTTGTAGATATACCATTCAGATGGATAGACTGAATGATTTGGAATCTTTTCTGTATCTGCGCCATTGTACGTCCATACTTGAGCTGTAACCCCAGGAGTCAAAAATCCTGATAATAAAACCATACTAAATAACCCAGTCAAAACAATCTTTCTTAAATTAAATTTTTTCATTTACTTATATACCTCTGAATTATTAATAAATTTAATTAATAGGCTAATTTTGTTTTTCCTGATGGAGAAACCAAAATCATATTACGATTGGCAGCAATCCCTGTCAATTAGACAATTTTGAATATATTTTTCATTGAGATTAATAATCAAAAATAATTTTTAAGTACAATAAAATTATGCATCTGCACAATATTGATATAGAATACTTTGTTTTTATCTCATTTTTATGGAGATTATTGTCATACCTGTGGAGAGTTTAGCACAAGAAAATATTTAAATGCATTTCATTTCAATCATGTATATAAAGATAAGAAGACAGTGACTTTTACCAAATTATCTAAATATCTTACATGCTCTGAAATTGTTCAAATCCTAGTTGAACAAGAGGGAGGGGGGGATTTTACTTGTGCAAATTGTCATGGAGTCATTCATTATGACAAGCATATTCATTTATTAGATCAAATCTATGAAGATAAAAATATGATCAAAAAGGTTTTAGAGGATCGCAATCGTGTACTTCAAAAATTTATTCCAATCTATAAAAGTTCAGAAATCAAAGATCCTTTAAAACAATCAATGAGAATAAGTGATAGTTTTGAAAAATATTTGACTGCAATTAACAGAATTTCAAAATCAGGATGTTTAGTTACCAACAAAGCTTTAGCTAATGAATTATCGATATTAGTTTATGGAGTAATTAGTAGATTTTTCAAAAGGAATAGAGTTGTAATGAAACAATATGTAGAGATTGATAAAACTAAAAGACCTACTGTATATACCTTAACTAATAAGGGGGTAGAAGGTATTTTATTGATTCAGTATTTTAAAGAATATTACAATTCTATCTAATTCTTTTATCAATTTTTCGATAGCTCCTATCAAAATAACAATCCTTAATTACATTGATTTCTTTTTCAAAAATATAACTTTTTCTATTGGAATGTTCAACAGTAGAAATTTACATTGGTTAAATAGCTGACTTTTCACATAGATATTAGTTTTTCCATATTCTAATTTTAAAGTGATGAACTCGTTAATCTCAAATTTTTTTCCAAAGTATTTCGGAAATTTTTCTTGAAAGATCAGGTTAAATGGTTTCTCTTGAAATTCAGATCTAAGTTCAATTTTAAAGCTTAAATATTCGAAAGGATATTCTCCACTTCCATCAGTCTCCTCAATATCAGCCAATCTTATTAATAAAATCCCAGGATCCAATACTGACAGTTTAAGTGGATTGCAAATTATCATAAAGGCTAATGGATTTTGTATATGATAGCTATGGAGTGTTTTAAAATCAACTCCATGTGGGGTATATTCAGAATTAAGTCCTTTAAACCACCCTACAATAAAATTCTTTTTTTTATATAATTCCTCATTCCAAATATAAAGTTTCTCATAATCTTCGTCTTTAAATTTAAAAGTATTTGAAGAATTATCACTAGATCCTCCCTCGTAGTTATTTTCTGGTCCAGATACAATGAAGGTTCTCATTTCAGTTACAAAAGTGTTTTTTCCTTTTGTGCAGCCACCAATTAAACCCATGACAAATCCACACTTTGATAGAGAAAGTGTCTTATTCACAACGCTTAATGTTGTACTCACCAAAGAGCAATAAACATTTTCAGGTAAAAATACATCATATCCAGATTCCAACTTAATGAAATGATTGTTCTTATTTCTCTTACTGCTTTTCTTGTAAAGATGATTTATAAAGGAAGTGGAATCGTAAGAAAATCTTTTTTTTTTGTCTTTCAAATAATAAGTACCTAAATTTCAGTTATATTAATTAATTCTTGTCTATATATAAAGAAATTATATTTTTATAATCCTCAAAAAGTTTACTCAAACTTTTGAATTATCTTTCGTATATATAACAAAATTCGACAACAAACTTTTATTATGAGAAATATATCTAATAAATCTAACGTAGAGTTCTCTATTAAATAAATCTACTTCCCGTTAGAATTTGATGAGATTTCTCCAATCTGTCTATACTTCGAACTATTTGATTTCCAATGTACATCCAATTTATTCTAAATTCTTTTGATAAATTATCAAGAAGGAATAGGTAAGAAATAAGTCGATAATCAGATTCTCCAGAAGTTCTGATTTTTTTGAGGATATCTTTAAGTTTACTTGATACGTCAAATTCAATACTAAGGAGTTCTGTTAAATCTTGATCATTTTCTTTAATTTTATTTAAATCCGATTCGTGTAATTTCATTAAATAAAACCAAATATCAAATATTTATTTTTTTAAGACAAAAGACGTCCTGTCTATTACATAGACTTTACTTTATTATTAAATAGGAAACACTAAAATATAACAATTTCAAAATTAAAGTTATCTAAAGAAAGACATCGATGAATATAATGATTGAATATGATGCTTTGATCTCTCTTATTTATGATCATTAGTTTAGAACTGTGAATATATTCAGAGGGGATTTATTGGTTAAATAAGATTTCTCCGGTATCGGTCCCATTGTATTGATAAATCTTGAAACAAACACTTTCCGTTTCGCATTCGAAATTCTTAACCACTTAGAGGGGGAAATAAATAAATTTCCACAATGAACTACGATTATTTGAGATATCACTTCCTCAATCCTTAAATCAGTTAGAGAATCAAGTGTGTTAAATACTGTATCATACTTTTTTTTATCCTTAGAAAAACAAGATAGAATAATATGAGTTTTATCCTCTTGTGGAAATACATTTAAGAAGAGTGATGGAAGTTCAATTGAATAATCATAAGGATCGTAAATCGGATTGCCATTAAAGTCATAATATAGAGAAAAAACGGAATTCACGGCGATTAATACCTTTTTATTCAGCTCATAGTGTCTTGAAAAAATTACATCATAATTTCTTTTATTTTCAGGTTTTTTAAGTTCTGTAGAAAATTTATCTAATTGTATTTCAATGTCTTTGAGATCAGTTATATCTTTCAGATTTTTTGATTCGTAAAATTCCTTTGCATCATCTTTATTCGTTAGCTTTTTCATTTCTTTTGAATGGCATTCAGCATATTTACACTCCGCATATTCAAAAGCGCATGCTCTATAGGCAAATAGAAAGTTCTGCTTTTTTTCATTACTATATGTTTTATTTTCTATATCTGAAAATACTACAGAATCGTGATAACCACAAAACCCAAAGAAAGTTGATGCTTCACCAACTCCAAATTCTTCAAAATCACGATTAAAAAACGAATTTCGAACATCAAATGACAAAACTTTTCCTGAGTCTGATATTGATTTAAGTATCGTACTCTTCTGTATTGAATGAGCTTTAACAGGTTTTTGAGATGAACAAGAACTTTTATCGGGGAATAGACATCCTTTAAATCTACACTTTTCATTCATTTTCGAGATTTGTTTACTCCATTCAATTCTCTTTTTCAGAGGAATCTTGGGTTTTATGATATTTTTTTTCTTTTTCTTCTGGAGTTCTTTAGGTAATTTCATAGTTTCTACATCTTGATTTACTTGTTAAATATACTAATTTTTGGATTTATAGGAATATGAGGACCAAGAACAAATATTCAAAATAATAAAATGCTGAAAGAAATGTAACAAGATAGAAAGGGTTTCTGCCTTTTGTTTGCGTTTGATTTATAGACTTATAAGTCATCCACATCTTCATCTATATCAATTAAAAAATGCTTTTCTGGTCGAGATTCATGAACTTCCTCTGTTATATCAGCCCAATTACCTTGTTTCATCATTTCATTTCGAATCTTGTTATAATATGATAATGGAATTTTTCCTTGAACCAGAAAACTGGCACCTTCATTGTTATCATCATCTAATAACTCCATATTACTCCCAGTGAATTTATATCCATCGAATAATATTTCATATACAAATGTCAATTCTGGAATCTCTAAACAACACTTGTGCAGTTTAATACCAATTTCAAAAATCCTTCGCATATCAAAGAATATGCCCATAAAAATATAAATACCGATAATAACCCGTTATTAGAAAAGGAAAGAAAAATCTTTTCCCTTTCTCCTACAAATTATCACTTTTGTTGCACTGGGGAGTTATTTTTTTCAAGATTTTTTTATCTATTTTTTCAAAGGAATTTTCATTGAAATCAGACTCTGTAAAGTTTGGTTCATTGATTTTACCCTTAAATTGGTTAATTATTTCATCCGCTTTTTCCATTAAGGAATCCATAGTTTTTGAAATGTTAGGATCATCACATCCGGTAAATATTTCTGTTAAATCCCACGCTATTTCTTTTTCACTCATAGACATCAAGACTTTTTTGAATTTTACAAAAATAATTTTTAATAGTATGGATTAGATTCACATTTAATATTTAACAATTTCGTGAAATTGGGTTTATTCAAAGACACTTTTTAAAAAGCAAAATTTTCTCAAACTAATAGCTTAAGAGCTGTAGGTTCATTTAAAGAAAGTTTATAATTTATTTACTCCATTTATTCTCGGATTAATAACCTATCCCTTAATATGATTATTCAAATAGAATAAGCCTATAAGTATCATTATAGACAGAAAAATAATATAATTATGAAGGATACTGTAGAATCTTATCAAAAACTCATCTTGGAAAAACTTTACAATGGTTTTATGAGCAATCCGCTTAATAAAATCACCAACGCAGATATTTTTGTTGTATTCAGTAATGTAAATGATACAACAAATTTTAAAATAGCTAGAGAACAGTTAATTCAAGACGGTCTTCTTTATGGGAAAAATGTAAACTCTGGAAATCCCCCTATTCTTGAAATAACAGGGGAAGGACTTGTTTATTATGAAAAAAATCATATTCTCACTAGTGATGAAAGGAAATATACTATCTTAGTATCAAAAATTTTATCCTTTTTTAGAGATTTAGGAAATAATAAGTATGATTTAAGGAAATATGTTGTTCAAAGTGATTCAAGGGTTGAAAAGGTGGAAATATCATTATCTGATATTGAAGAGATACTAAAGAACGATTATAACTACGATTTAAATGGTTTGAATTGGAATCTTTTAAAATATACTCGATTTTTAAGTAAGTTTATTATGGGATTTAATGGTGTTGGTATAAGTAATGAGAAATTATCGTTTTTTAATCCAAACTCTTTTTCTTTAAATGGAAATGGAAATAATTTCTTGAAGGAAGTCTTTCTTATTGAGAAATTTCAAAACATTGGAAATAATTACGGGAGAAATCGTGTTACTCAACTTTATGACGATTTAAGTTTTTGGCTTTCTAAAGAACGCTGGATTGATGTTGCTATTAATATGGGAGCAATAATAGAATATTGTATTGTTCATTATATTGAAAATAAGAAACTAGAAGAGTTTTTTGATAAAGATGGGAAGTTATTCTATAAATTTAGTAAAAAATTGAGTATAATTCTTGAAAATCCATTATCAAGTTCAGATGGTATTTTCAATTCACAATATAAAGCAACATGGAAAAGAGTGCAAAATGTCTTAAGGGATTGGAGAAATTATATACATATCTCAAAGTTGGTCAAGGAAGGGAGTCCATTGGATGAAATTTCAATAAAAAATTTCTATGCTGACTTTGAACTAACGCTAAATCTATTATTAAATCTATAATCTTTGAGGCAAAAATATTTATAAAGCTCGTTTTGTTAACTTTAATTATGGAATTTAATGCCATATTAAAAGGATTTGAACAAGACCTTAACAGAATTAAAAATACAGATATGTATAAACAAGCAAAAAATACAACAGAATTTAGATTTATAGCTGAAAAGGGAAAGTCATTAACTCATACAGAGTTTTATCCCTCTGATGCAGATATGTCTCATATTGCCGTACATTTGAGAAAATTTATACAGAGAAGTAATGTTAGCTCTACTAAATACATTAAAGATAATATAATAGATAAATTATCTGTTGATTATAAAGAGGAAAAAAAACAATTTTGTGAAATATATGAGGTATTTAATAATTTTTTATATAATAGTCCAGCATTTCCTATGAAATTTAATATAGGAAAAAAAAAGAACTATTCTATCGACACTGTTAAGAAAGTCTTCGACTTGTTATGGTATGGAGATATAATACATAGAAGTGGGAAATGGGAATCAGAACTTATTTCTCTTTTAAAAAGAGAGAAAACTGAAGGAAATATGTATTTATTCAACCTTTTTAGTGCTTTATCATATACGGTTTATATTCTTGAATTAATTCTGAAATTGCTTAAAAGCTTATACAAAAAAATAGGAAATAAGATTAAATAAAGAATAACTAACCTTCAATATTTTTTTATAACTTGTATATTCTTATCTGTTTTTATATTTTTAATTGTTGGCTGTGTTGGAAAACCAGAGCCTTTACATACTTCAAATCCATTATTATTTGAAATTGCTACGCATATTGTAGAATAAGGTGGTATTTTTTCAAGCTTTATTCTCTTTAAATCTGTTACCTCAAGAGTATGTTTAAGTTCCTCAAATTCTAACACCTTTGCTATTTTTTCTACAAAAAAGTTAAATTCTCGAAATGCTTTTTTAAAAAAAACATAAGCATCTCTATTTCTGTATTTATAATTTTGTGGTGGGGCTTTTGGGTTATCTGGTAAAATAATTAGTAATTTTTCTTCAGGCTTTATTTGGAAATAAGAATGAATAACTAAATTGAAAATATGCTGTTCAATATTTCTATACTTTCGAATCAATTCACCGTTACTTTTCCAATATCCTTTTACTATTTCTCGTATCTCTGGAGATAATCTCGATAAAAGATATTTTTCATCTGTAGCAAAATTATAAAATGAATTTTTAGATTTTTTAAACTTGTATTTATAATTTTTATATTGTTTTTCAGTTTCACTTTTTTCTTTATCTCTTGGCTTAAGAGAAATATTACTTACTTTTGCAATTATAGGTATTATTCGGTCTTGGAGTATATATATTGTGTTCAAAAAAGGCATTAGCAGTGATAAATATTCCTCTACTATTGATGATTGAAAAACAAAACGCTTACATTTTAAACAAAGCGATGGTTTCAAATAGCTAAATTGAAGAATACTTGCATCATTTAGCATTTCCATTTGTTCAAGTATTCTATAGCCATTTTTTGCGAAAAATAAAATTTCAGTGGCTAAATGGAAATACTTTTCATATTCTTTATTAACATCCCCTTCTATTGATTTCATTTCTGCTTTTCTAAAACTATACCTTAAACCATTAAAATGTAGAAAATATCTTTTTTTATTAAAAACATTAAAGATTAGACTCATTTTCTCTAAAAGTGATAACCTTTTTCTCCAAGTTTTAAATATCCAATCATTCCAATAGGCACGCAAATCGAAGGGAAAATTATCAAAAATGAAAGCATTTCATTTAGCGTTTAGCATAACTAAGTTTTAATAATTTTAGGCATAAATGACTTTTAAAAGAGAGTATTAAAGGCTTGTTAATTGATTTATTACAATTGAAATATGAGCCAAAAAAAATTTCCTATTCCATATAGGCTTGATTGGTTATGAGATTTTTTTATTACAAATTGGCAATTATTTAAAAGGTGACTTATCACTAAAAAAATCTCTCTTTATTTAGGAAATTTAACTCAACAACTATTTTTCTTTTAAATATGGACACTAATCATAGTGTTTTATAATGAAGAAAATGTACATTTTTCCATTGGTAGGTGTTATTGTAATTCTGGTCGGTTTATGTTTCCCTGCATTTTCATTATATGGAGATATAAATATCTGGTTGTGGGGATTTTATACAATTGAGCATAAAAATATGGCTTATTTTCGAATTAAGTATGTAAATGAATTTGAAACCTCTTTTAGCTCTAT
>CAZALK010000001.1:984936-998005 GCA_964486045.1 uncultured archaeon | reverse complement strand
AGACCTTGAGCAAATTGGAAAGGCAAAATAATCTAATCAAGCTTTTCTACAACACTCCAGAATGGAATATACGGAAAACCGAGATTTTGGAGCGTGATAAAGATAAATGTCGTATTTGTGGTAGTCCTTCAAATGGTTGTCATCACAGGGTAAGCGCAACGTATAATCCAGAGATTTGCCTTGATCCTAAGAATCTCATTACCATTTGTAAACGGTGCCATAACCAAATCAAAGAAAATTAGAATTGACTTTCTCTTAAATCCAAATCTTTGAAATCAATTTTTTTTCTTTAAATAATTAAACTTAATCATGGTATAAAATCTTAAAAAATGGTGTTTATTTATCCTTACTCGAGTACATGTTAGGATGTTTATAAGATATAAGCAAGGTGTTCACCACCCACCATGGGTATTATTTCAGAGTTTTATAATTTCCTCTGAGTTAAATTCTTGGTTTTTTGAAATAAACCTCTCGAGTTTCAGAAATATAGCCCTTTATTGGGCTTTTAGGTTGTTTCATAATCAAATTTATAAAATCAACTAAACTATCTTGATTTATTTCCATTTTTTTTGAAAGCGTAGAAATGGGAACTTTTTCAAATTCATTAGAAAATTTACCTAGTCTATAATTTAGCAAATTTTGATAAACTGAAGAAATTAAAAACTTTAAATTTGGAAAATTCTCAGGCTTCACATCTTTTACAAAATCAAAAATTTTTTCGGAAGCATTATGGTAATTTAATACTTTATAACAACTTAGGATCTCATACAATCTTTTGATAAACCTGAAATACTTCGTGATATTTAAACAAATATCTTCCAAATTGTATTTTTCTAAATTTTGATCTACGTCACTTTTTAACATAGCTAATAGCTTAGAGAAATTTTCAAGATTAGATTCATTAAGTTTTTCCCTCAGAAGGTTGTTGAACCGACGTTCATATACCATCCTATGATTTTTTAACTCTGTTTGAACTTTTTTATTTAATTCGTAAAAATCAATAAGCTCTTTTTCGATATTAAAGCATTCTTGATGTTCTTGGATTAGGACTATTGCTGATCTTACTTTTTCTAAAGCTGAGTTATAATCTCCACCTTTTACTTTTTTTAGAATGAAGGTTTTATAGAAATTTAATTCTGCAATAAGATCCTTTTTGTGTTTGAAATTTTCGAGGTTGTAGTTGAAATTCATGATTTACTGATGATACTTAAAAACCATATATTCTTATTACTACCTAATTAGATTAGTTACTGATTTTAAATTTAATATTATCCATTTAATATAATATTCAAAATGTTATTATGATAATATTAAGTTGGAAAAAACCAATTACACTAAAAAATAAAAAGAAGTTATAGGTTAGGTATGTCTTTGAAAATGATTTCTTTTCTATCAATTAAACTCCTTTTCGCAACAAATGATTAGCGATTATCATTCTTTGAATTTCGCTTGTACCCTCGTAGATCTCACCCATCTTAGCGTCTCTGAAATATCTCTCAACAGGATATTCTTTCATTAAACCATAACCCCCATGAATTTGAACAGCACTGTGAGCCGCTTTCATCGCTGCCTCAGATGCAACGAGTTTTGCCATTGAGCTAACATGTCCGAAATCTATTTGGTTATCATGCATATAAGCAGCTTTATAAGTAAAATATCGACCAGATTCCACAGCACAATACATGTCTGCTAATTTCCATTGTATAGCTTGATTTCTTCCTATTGGTTTTCCGAACTGTACTCTTTCATTTGCATATTTAATTGAAGCTTCCAAAGCTGCTTGTCCCAAACCTACAGATTGAGCTGCGATAGTAACTCTTCCATATTCTAAGATTTTCATTACAACCTTAAAACCCGCTCCAAGTTCTCCTAATATATTTTCCTGGGGTACTCGAACATTCTCGAATACGAGTTCAGTTGTCTTTGAGGCACGTACTCCTAATTTATCCTCTTTTACCCCTACAGAATAACCCGGTGTATCACCATCTACAATAAAAACAGATAATTGTTTTCTACCCTCTTTTTCACCCGTTTTCGCTACAACAAGTAGAGTTTTTGCAATGCCGCCATTTGTTGCAAAGATCTTATTACCGTTTAATATATAATCATCACCATCTTTTTCAGCAGTTAATTGTACTCCTCCGGCATCAGAACCTGCGTTTGGTTCAGTTAAACAAAAAGCTCCAACTTTTTCTCCTTTAGCAAGATCACTTAAAAATTTCTGTTTATGTTCTTCAGTCCCATATTTATAGATTGGATAGGAAACAAGACCATTATGAACTGCAATAGTAAGTCCCCACCCCGCATCTGCTCGCCCAATCTCCTCAATAACAATACAATGCCCTATCGTGTCATTATGAAGACCAGCACCCCCGTATTCTTCTGGAATACATATCCCAAAATAATTCATTTCTTTCATTTTTTGAAAGGCTTTATTGTCTAATTCTTGATTTTCATCACTTTCTTTTGCTACTGGTACAAGATATTCCTCAGCAAATTCTCGTGTTATTTTTTTTAACATTTTTTGATTTTCAGTTAGAGAAAACTCCATAATAAAGTCAACAATTTCTTTTTTGTTCCATTTAAAATCTCATTTTAATAAAGGTATTTTACAAAATTAGTTATTTATCATAATTATATTTTATTAAATGAAACAATGATAATAAACTAGTTAAGGTTAGATGAATTAATTAAACTAAGGTTGTTGGAAATACTGACAAATTGCCAGATATACAAGGTAATTTTCCGATAACTAACAATCCAAAAAAAATTTCAACAATAAATCCAGACCAAAAAATAATTTAAGGAGATTTAAAGCCGACTAGTAAGAAATTTAAAATTAAAAGCTTCAGAATTCCCGGGAAGCTAAAAAAATAAAAGATAGAATTAAAAATTTAAGCTAAATTTGACGAGCTCCACAAAGTGGACAAATTTCTGAATCTCCAACAGGATTACCGCAATCTTTACAACGCTTTACTTCAGATACTATATCGTCTTCAGTTTTATCATATTTATCTTCAAAATCATCAATTTTATCTCCTCCTTTATGAAAAATTGATCCTTGCTTGTCACCAGGCCAGATTATATTTACAATAATACCGGAAACGACTAGAATAACACATATAATAATATAAAACATAAAATCCGTGCTGAAATTTTGTCTTAAGAAATCTATTCCCACAGAAATCCAGCTAACCACCCATTCTCCTATGGGGACTACAATTGGCATCAAGAACAAAAGAATAGTACCTATTATATTCGCTAATACATCTAAAAATTCTATTGTTTGAAGTATCATTTTTTTTATTTCTCCTCTCTTATGCTTTCATCCGGTTTTCTCGGATTTTCTCTCTGTTAATTGTAAAATCAATAATATCATATACTTTTAGAACGATAGTTAGGAAGTAGATTCCCATATACGTCATGATCATTTGTTGTACATCCAATGTAAAACTTCCAAAACCTATGATGACGAATGATAAATCAGTTGCACCAGAGAACTTATAGCTCCAAACGTATAAACAATTTACAAATACTTGTATAAGGGCAAAACTTGCTCTTCTTATTGATTGTTTAGGTGACGAAAAAGTGAAAAAAGCGCATCCGCTTACAACTAAACCAAAAGCAACTATCCAGAATACTACGTTTTGGAAATCTTGTTGTTCAAAATCCAATGGAATTCCTTGAACAACTAAGTTAAAAATTAAACTAAATGTTACAAGAGGAATAACGATAGTAACAACAACATAAATAGCTGTGAAAACAAAGCCTCTAACCATATTTTTAACTGAACCCATAGTTCTAACCTCCTAAGATATTTCACCCACTTTTAAATTACGAATGTTAATAGAAATAGCATGCATTCCAAGAGAATAATCTAGACTTATCGTAAGGTTTGCATAAATCTCTATTATCGGAGGCGATTTAAAAACATCTATTTTTGTAATATTAGGAAAATTACCCGTAAGAAAATCACCATATAGCCCTGTAAAATTGAAAAATCCAACTGATCCTTTTTGGACATTCCCAAAATTTTGACTTTTTTCGAAAATCTTTACCGTTACAGTTTCATTAACTCCAGGAGTAGTATAATTAACATGACTATAATTCATTGCTAAATCAACTTTAAGTTGAAAGTTTTCTATATCAAAATAGCCAGCATTCGTGATATTAAAAGGTAAACTAAAATTTGCATCATGAAAACCATATGGATCAAAGTCTAAATTGAAATCCGCGTTAGCAGTGTCAATCCCTATATTATCTGGATTAGTCAATATCAATACGGCAGACATTCCACCTAAAATTGATACAGTTGTCACAGATAATGTCAATAGAGCTATGAATATGCGAAATAGCAGTCTAAACACTCGCGATGTTCTCATGATTATCGTAAACGGATATTTTTTTATTATTTAAATTAGATAAATTAATTTATCTTTATTTAGATTTATTATATTTATATATTTTGCATATTTAATTTTAAAGGAATTCTAATTTTAAAAAATTGTTTAGGAGTTTAATAGTGACACTATTTTTTTGATTTTTTTTGAGAAATGTAAATTTATGACCAATAACTTCTAAAATATCCAACAAAAATGTTAGGAATACTAATTAAGGATTTCTATTGCTAACTTCTTTAAGAGAATTTTAATTTATTGAATCAAGAAATGATTTATATTTATTTTAATAAAAACATCTAACGAAAAAGTAAAATATGGTAATGAAAATGGAAAATATTCAATCACATGCAATCGATTTTACTGAAGTAGTTAAAAAAATGGGAACTTCACTTGAAAATGGTTTAACTGAACAAGAAGTTCAAAAAAGACTCGAAAAATACGGTAAAAATGAACTGGTTAAAGAAAAAGGTAAATCTGCATGGCAGATCTTCATAGGGCAATTTAAGGACTTCCTTATCTACCTTCTAATTTTTGCCATAATAATTTCAATTATAATTGGATTATATGAGGCTGTAACTTCAGGTGAAAGTTGGTCCACGGAATATACTGATGCTCTTGTAATAGGGGCTATTTTAATTGTAAACGCTGTACTTGGATTTTACCAAGAATACCAGGCAGAGAAATCTTTAGATAGCTTAAAGAAATTAGCACCTCATTTTGCTAAAGTTCGTAGAGGTGGAAGAGTAATAGAAATTGCTGTTGAAGAGGTTGTTCCTGGAGATATTGTTCTCGTAGGAGAAGGAGACAAATTTCCCGCGGATATTCGATTTCATAAAGAATTTTCGTTATATGTGGATGAGGCGATTCTAACTGGGGAATCAAAAACAGTTAAAAAGCAGATAAAACCTGTTGAGGAGAAAATGATTTTAGCTGATAGAACTAACCTCGGATATATGAATACTATTATTACGAGAGGAAATGGAGAGGGGATCGTAATTGGAACGGGTATGAACACAGAGATTGGAAAAATTGCGACAAGTTTACAAGAAGAAGAATTTGAGCTTAGTCCTTTTCAAAAAGAGGTGAATCGATTTGGAAAGCTTCTTGGAATTTTAATATTGATAATATGTGCTATAGTGTTTGTAACTGAGCTTGTATTAGTTCTAGCCTTTCCAGGAGGGGGACTTGATGAAATAATTGAAGCATTTGAAATATCAATTAGTTTAGCGGTATCAGCTGTTCCTGAAGGTTTAATCGTTGTAATTACAGTAGTCATGTCTCTCGGAATGCGTAAAATGGCTGATAGAAATGCTTTAGTAAGAAAATTAACTGCCGTCGAGACATTAGGAAGAGTGAATGTAATTTGTTCAGATAAAACGGGAACTTTAACAAAGAATGAAATGACTGTGGTAAAGATTTTTATGGGAGGTATTGAATATAACGTGGAGGGTGTAGGTTATGCTCTTGAAGGTAAAATTATTGATGACAAAAGTCAAAAGGTCCAAATTACAGATAATTTAAGAAAATACTTAGAAGTGTGTATGTTTTGTAATAACTCAAATGTGTCGCTTAGAAATGATGGGACAAATGATACTGATGTCGTTGGGGATCCAACTGAAATTTCAATGAAAATATTGGCTATGAAAATGGAACTTGACACCAAATCAGAGAAATTAGCTGAGATACCCTTTAATTCTGATAGGAAGATGATGTCAGTTGCAGTAAGAATCGATAGTAAATTGTATTCATTAATAAAAGGTGCCCCAGATATTCTGCTAAATAATGCGAGTCATGCTATATATGATGATCAGGTAAAACCAATAAATGAAGTAAAAGATAAGATCCTCGGAAAAAATGAGGAATTTGCTAAAAATGCGCTACGAGTTTTAGGAATTGCTTATAAACCATTAAATGAAGGATATAAAGAGGATGAAATGGAACGAAACTATATTTATCTTGGTCTGGCAGGTATTATTGATCCCGCGAGAGATGAAGTTAAAGATGCAATTCAAGAAGCAAGGATGGCAGGAATTAGGACACTTATGATTACAGGTGACCATAAAGTTACCGCCATTGCAATTGCGCATGAGATTGGTTTAACTGAATCATCAGAAGCAATAACTGGTATAGACTTAGAAAGAATGAATGATGAGGAACTTCGTGAGAGGGTAAAAACAGTAGACATTTTTGCTAGAGTTACGTCTGAGCATAAATTGAGAATATTGCGTAGATTGAAGGAATTGGATCTAGTAGTTTCAATGACGGGAGATGGGGTAAATGACGCCCCGGCTGTGAAGGGAGCACATGTAGGGGTGGCTATGGGCTTAAAAGGCACAGAAGTTACTCAAGAAGCTTCAGAAATGATATTGATTGATGATAATTATGCAACAATTGTTAACGCTATAGAAGAAGGGAGAGGTATCTTCGAAACCACGAAAGGCTTCTTTAGATATATGTTAAGTACTAATTTCGATGAAATATTTTTAATTCTTACAGCATATATTGTTATGAAATTGTTTACCAATGTATTTCTGGCACTCCCAGTTGCGCCAATTCAGATTTTATGGCTTAATATTGCAACAGATGGGATTCCTGCTATGGTGTTAGGGCTTACACCAACAGATCCGGATGTAATGCAGGAGAAACCTCGAATCGGATTTACATTATTGTCTGAAATAAAAGGACCAGTTCTTCTACTAGGGATTTATACTTCAGTTACTGATATCGCTCTCTATTTATTATTATGGGGTGTTTTTATCCCTGGTTGGGCTCAAGCTGGAATAGATCCTCAACTAACAATGGCTTACTTAACAGTGGGTTCTCCTGCTTACTATTATGCTATCCAATTAACTCAAACGATAATATTTACTAATCTTGTTGTTTGTGAATTATTGTTTGTCTACACATGTACTTCAAACATAAAACCCTTTTACTTGTTTCCAAATAAACACTTATTTTGGGCAACAGGTCTTTCTTTGGCGCTACAGCTCCTTATATTATATACACCCATGGGAATCGCATTTCGTGTTGTACCTTTAATTCATCCATACTACTGGATTACTCTGTTTTTTGCAGCATTTAGCGTTTCTGTGGTGGATGAACTGAGAAAATGGAGAATTCGAAAAAAAAGAGGGATGCGAATACTTAGAAAGTCTTAGTAGATAATTATCTAATCAAAATCTTTTCTTTAATTTTTATTCATTTTATAATTCCACCAATTTATTCGAAATTGAATTAGTTCATTAATTCTTTTTAATTAATTTTATATTTTTTTCATAATTTAATTAAATAATTAGAACTGATTAGTTCAATATCCTTAAACGGTATAATTGTAATGAATATTGCTGAAGTTTTAAAAGAAAAAATTGAATCAAATCAAACTGTTTTAACTGAGTTTGAATCTAAAGAGCTTTTAGAAGAAATTGGAATAATCGTTCCTGATCAAAGCTTAACTTCTTCAAAGGAGGAAACTCTATCTGCAGCAGAAAAAATTGGTTTTCCAGTTGTGTTAAAACTGATGGCAGAAGATGTGATCCATAAATCTGACACTGGAGCTGTAAAACTTAATCTAAAAACAAAAGAAGAAGTTGGAGAAGCCTACGATTCCTTAATGAAAATACCTGCCCAAGCAGAAAAGAAAGTTTCTGTTCAAAATATGGCTGAAGAACCAATCACAGAACTGATTATTGGAATGACAACTGATCCACAATTCGGTCCTGCCTTGATGTTTGGAATTGGTGGGATTCTTGTAGAACTTCTTGAAGATGTGAGCTTTAGAATAGCACCTATTACGGAATATGATGCTAATGAAATGATTAAAGAAATAAAAGGATTTCCGATACTTGATGGGTACCGTGGGAAGCCAAAAGCTGATCTTGATGCTATTGTAAAGACTTTGTTGAAGATTTCGGACCTTGTTGTAAAGCATGAGGAAATAAACGAGATGGATTTAAATCCGGTTTTTATTTATGAAAAAGGTTTAATTTGTGTTGATGCCAGAGTTATCTTAAAGAATAAGGATTAACTTTATAGATTATATTAATCTAAAAGTATTATTTTCAACTTAGAATTTTATTATTTTTTTCCACAAGAGTAGTTTAAAAGAAAATACTTTCTGCATATTAGATACATTTAAAGGAATAAATTGTGATATAACACATACGTTTTAAAAAAAATTTGCAAATATAAACTGTAAACACATTAGCATTAATTGTGTAAATATAAAATAATTAGAAAAAATTTTGTTGAACCTATGCATAACTCTAATTTTAAGAAAAAAAAACGGATTTTAGTACTTCTTCTTATTACAATTACCATGAGTTTCTTGTATTTTGATCCATTCTTCAGAAACTCAAATAACACTATAAATGATACAGACTCATCCGTTGAATTTGTTCGGCCTAAGGGGTTAAAAACTTCTGATTACTCATCTGATTTTAGCAATACGGGTGAAAATATGAATATTACTCTCCATCAATCTTATTTGAATGATTCGTTTAATAGTATTGTAAATGCATCAGATCTAAACAACAATAAAATAACACTACCAAGTCCAACTGATACGACTTTTAATTCATCATATACTAATATAACAATAAATGATATATATGCGCCTAATAAGACTGTAATCGTAGAAGATGATGGTATAACCAGTTTTGATGATTTTACAAATGCTAATCCTTTAGTAACTTCTTTTAGTGTTGCTGGAGATGGATATTTGGAAAATATTTCTGTATATGTTAGAAATATTGCAGTTAATCCCGCAACTGTAACAGTTGTCTTATATAATTCTACATGGGATGGTGGAAACAGTAGAAATGAGCCTTATGGAAATAATGTAGGTTATGTAGCCACTTTAGATACTTTTGGTGTCCCTGCAACTACTACAGGAACTTTTTCAATTTATAATGTTCATTATCTCTTAGATAATACTAATACAGAAAACAATACTTGGTTTATTGGCCTATTTGATGGAGGTGTAGGAGCGGATACCAGATGGTATTATGTTTCTGATCAAGGTAATGGAGATAGTGATGATGAGAGCACTGCGTATTACTATAGTTCAGGATGGGTATTAAGAGATGACATTTTATTTGGAGATCCATCTGTAGACTTTCGATTATCAATTGATTTAATGCCTTTGAATAATACACCCAGTCCAGAACAAATCGGTTTAAAAATAGATAATAATCCTGCTTCTGGATATGGTGATGGTATTGATTCAGGATATTGGGAATCCACAGATGTAAATAGTAGTGCCTCTGGTGAACTTAATTTCACGATTCAGGCTGATTGGTGGGATGTCACATGTAATATTTCAGATGTATTAATAAATTTTACAAAGACCAACTTAGTGGCTAGTTCAGAATTTAATATCGCTGGAAGTGGTCAAACTGTCGAATGGAACGTTACCCGAAATGGAGGATTAAACTACTTTTATTCAGGTTTTGACAATTATCAAATTAATTTTACCATACCAGATACTTGGGATAAAGATAGTATCAAGATATTTAATGAGAGCACCCCAAAAACATCAGATAGTACTAACAGTTCATTGGGGAATGGATATAGAGAGGTGAATATAATAAATGCCGGAAATGGGACATATTGGTACTTAACAGCAAATTCCACAAATCATCTTTCAAGCATAACAGCTTATACAGATTCAAGTACACCTCTTAAATTTAATTTCACAAATACAGCACATTTTAACGCAACATTCTCACCAGGAATTAACGATGGCCTTATTAATCTTACTGTATATTCTCCAGCAGCAATTGATAATCTTTTAAATTATACATTAATTAATAGTTCTTTCGATTCAGGAAATGAGATATATTTTGGTGATTGGAATATATCCGATACAGTAAAAAAATATGGAATTTATCGAATAAAGCTAGGTTGGGCAAATAATACTGATGCCGGATTTTTAGAAGATACTATAGAAATTGTTGCAGAAACATCCTTAAAAATTCTTCAACCTTCACCAAATGTGATTTTCGATGTAAGCAAAATTTTTAACATTACTGTTTTTTATAATGACACTGGACAAAATCTAAATATTTCAGATGCAGATATCCAATATAAAATCAATGATGGATTATATAGCACTGTCAATGATAGTGTAGAATATATTAGTAATGGCAAATATAACATCACATTTGATAGCAATAATACAGAATTTGATTATGGTCCAAATAATATTACGATTAAAGCAGGTAGTACTTATTATATTAATCAAACTGAAACACTAAATTTAATTATATTAGGAGAAACAAATCTTACTAGATTATTCCCCCAAATAACTTCATTTAATTCAAGTGAAACTTTTAACATTACTCTGTATTTTAATGATACTATAAAATCTATCGGAATTGATGGTGCATCAGTTTATGATAATATAAATGTTAATGGAACTCCATATACTCCCCTTGATTTCCATGATTATGGGGATGGATACTATAATATTACTGTAAATTGTAGTGCGGATGTTTTTAATATTTCAGGTTATGGAAATTTTAATCTAAGTATTGATGTTGATAAGGCATATTATTATAATCAAACCACATCATTCATTATTGATATAACTGGAGACACTGGATTAACACTTACTAAATGGCCAGATAAACTATTTTATTATTCAGATGAAGTGTTCAATATAACAGCAAACTTTAATGATATATCTAGAAGTGAAGGAATAGAAGAAGCAACAATAGAAGTTGATGTAGATGGAGGGAGTTATACTCCTTACTGGGAAGATCTTGGAGGTGGTGAATATAATATAACAATAGATTGTAGTGATCAAATATTTAGAGATTATGGTTATTTTAATTTGAGAATCAATGCAAGCAAACAAAATTATCATAGTCAAAGTAATTCAAGTCTTGATTTGATAATTGGAAACACTACTCTACTTGTCACCAATCCTTTAGAGGGCTCAGTTTTTGTTGATAGGCAAGTATTTAACGTTACTATTCAATATTTTGATGTAGTCAACGGTACAGGAATTAATGGGGCTATAATAAATTATCGTCTTAATGAGAGTAGTAGTTATAGAGGTGATAATATAACCTATATCGGAAATGGCAAGTATAACATAACTATCTACGCTAATCATTCTGATTTTGGTGTTAATAATTTCGGTTTCATTGATATTTATATTAATGCCTCAAAACAATACTATAATAATTTATCAACAGCACTCTCAATTCATAGACAAAGAACAACTTCAATCGATCCTTCTAACTCCTTTGGTTTTGGATCGGTAATACGGGGTCTGAATGTGTCATATACCTTTAACTATTCGGATTATTTGAATACCTTTATAATAGGAGCAAATTGGAGTGTGGTGGGACCATCCTATGGTTTCATCTCATTTTTAAAAGATTGGGGCAATGGGACATACACTATGTACTTGAATACAAGTAATGTTTTTGTAGCAGCTTCCCCATTTACATTTATGTTTAATATTTCTGCTATCGGAAACGAAACTCAAGTAATAAGCTTAGATATTGATGTCACAATTATTCAAACGCAAATAAAAAATGTCGCAGGAACTGTTGAGATAGCCAGGAATTCTGGACTAAACCAATCTATTGATTTTTATTTCAATGACACTATAAATGATCTGCCAATTCTCGATCTTATTACATCAAATGTAACTGTGAAAAATTTTGGAACAGGAACTATATGGGATACAGGAGATTTTAATTGGGAATTAATTAATCCTTTCAACGATGGGAATTACATACTAAATGTAAGTCTAAGTGGGCTGGACTACGGGTGGTATATTTTAGAATTCAATGTTTCAAAGTTCCCAAACTATAATTGGAGTGTAGAATATTTCACATTTTATTTAAGGGGAAATTACACCCAAATTAACATGATAAAGGTCTCTGATCCTGAAGAAATACTAACTCCTACTGGAATGGGATATAATTATACTACTTTTGTTGGAGCGGATTTATTTCTTGATTTCAATGTAACAGATACAGAATATGGAGATAAAGCAATTACTGAAGCAATACCAGGTTTTACTATTAGCATTGCATATACAAACCTAATCACAATGTCAAGTGGAACACTTCTGGAAACTTTGGCGTTCTTCTTTCAAACTGCAGATTACGGCACATATAATGGAACCATTTCAAGTTCAGATTTAACAGAAGCTGGTTATTATTTAATTAATATTACATTTGCCAAATTAAATTATGAAAACACAACCTATAGTTTTAATTTAACTTTAGTAAATTCGCAACTTAATATCGATTCAATTTCTAATTTGGGAGGTCAATTAGAACCATTTGGGATTGGAGATTATTATAATTCTACTGTAACCCTTGACATCAGTATAGAATTTAACATAACAGATACTGAATCTTTAAATAAAACCATAGCTAGAGATGCAACTTCATATACTGTGAGATATATAAATATAGATACGCTAGAGAATGGAATTATCCTCAACAACTTTGTTTTTAATTCATCTACTTCAACATATATTGGCACCATAACAACTTCAGGATTATCAGTAGGGAATTATTTGATTAATGTTTCAGTAGTGATTTTAAGTTATGAAATAATACCATTAACTTTCAATTTAACAATTATTTACGCAGAGAGTAATATTACATCGATAACAAACCTAGGGGGTCAATTATCACCTACAG
>CAZALK010000001.1:328241-984836 GCA_964486045.1 uncultured archaeon | reverse complement strand
ATATAGTTTCCACTCTTAATTTTAATTTAAGAATTGTTTATGCAGAGAGTAATATTACATCGATAACAAACCTAGGGGGTCAATTATCACCTACAGGTGCGGGAGGATTTTATGAACCTACTGTAGCAACTGATATTAATATTGAATTCAATACAACAGATGCCAATTTTGGAAACATTATTCAAATTGGGCCTGGTAATACTTATACTATTTATTATACTAATATTGATACTAGTGATAATGGTATAATACTTCATTCTATTGCCGAATTAGCTTCAAGTCATTCCGGGAGCTTAGATATCTCCTCATTTTCAATTGGAAATTACTCTATTACCATTATTATTAACAAAACAAATAATATAGTTTCCACTCTTAATTTTAATTTAAGAATTGTTTATGCAGAGAGTAATATGACATTATTAACTAATCCAGGAGGTCTATTATCATTAGGTATAGACAATTTTTATGAAACTTTCATTGGAAGCAATGTAGGTATTGAATTCAATATAACAGATACTAATTTTGGAAATATTATTCAAATAGGAGCTGGTTTATCTTATATTATTAATTACACCAATATTGATACGAGTGAGAATGGTGTAATACTTCATTCGATTTCCGAATTAGTTTCAAGTCATTCTGGATCGTTGAACATATCCCAATTACTTACTGGCAACTATACATTTTTTATTACAGTGGGAAAAGGTAGTAATAATGTGACTACATTGAGTTTCAAATTAAGAATCGCAGCAAAATATGAAACAAGAATCACAGTTGTAAATAAACCTACTGAGATAACTGCGGGGGATTCATTCACAATAGTTCTTAAAGTAGAATATTATAACGGTTCAGATTGGTTGGTTTTAGTAGGAACAGATGGTATAATAACACCATATTTTGATGGAATTGCTACAAATCCAACTGCACCAATTTCTACTAATAGCACCGGTGAAGTAGAGTTTGAAATCACAATAAGAAGTGACGCTAAAAATATGACACTTATGGTTGAAATACAAGAAGTTTACAATTATTTAGGTGATACTTTAGATATCTCTGATATTACAGTAAAGGCTCCTCCAACAGGTCTAAATTTCGAAGATCTTCTACCTTATTTATTAATTATTGGAGCAGCATTAGCGATAGGTGGTGGATCAATTGGAGTATACCGAGGAGTGGTTGTTCCTAAAAAACGTGAGAAAGCACGAGTTTTGAAGGAAGTAAAAACAATTTTTGATGATGCTATTAATCTAGAACATGTTCTAGTATTGTATAAGGGAACTGGTACATGTGTTTACTTTAAGTCATTTGGTTCAGATCTAATTGATCCCGAATTAATAAGCGGATTTATATCTGCTATATGCTCTTTTGGTAAAGATCTGGTATGTCAGGAAACTTTAAACGAAATTACTTATGGTGATAAAATGTTACTCTTATCTGATGGTGAATATATTAGGGTAACTTTGGTACTGAGTAAAAAGCCATCAATAATCTTACGTAAAAATTTGATGGAATTTATTATTGAATTTGAAAAAACCTATATTAATGAGCTACCTAATTGGAGAGGACAATTGAATATATTCAGAGAATCTGGGATACTAATCGATGAGATATTGAACACTTCAATTATCTTGCCTCATGAAATCTCATTTGAATTCTCTAATGCAAAAGCCTTAAAGAATACTCATTCTAGAGATGTGTTAAAAGTAGCAAATAATTTAATGAAAACTTCTGATAGAAAGTTCTTCTTTATCGCGACCCTTCTCAAAGAAGCAACGGAAAAGACAAACAAAGACACAGCCGAAATTTTTATGGGAATAAAAGAATTAAGAGACAAGAAAATAATGATACCGATAGAAATAAGCGCTATAGAAGTTCAACCAATTTCCCAGCAAGAAATGGATCTAATCAATCAAAAAGTTGCCAGCTTAGTCAATTTAAGCCAAGAAGAAAGACAAAAATTAGTAGAAGATCTTTCCCGAATGGGTCCCGCCGAGAGAGAGGCTTATTTTGTTAGCTTAAGTGAACAAGAAATTGTATCTGCTCCTATTGAAGAAAAACCAGGAGCGGCTGTTATTGACACTATAAAAATTGCCAAAAAGGAGATTAAAAATTTAATAAAGCTAGCAAAAACCGGGAAGAAAGAGGAGGATTATGAGAAGACAATCAATATTTTACAGAATGCTGTTAAAATAGCTGTAAATTGGGAATTGTTAGGTGAATCAGAAGATCTAGAGGAACTCATCCGCTTGACAAAAATTGAAGATTTAAAGAAAAAAATGATCAAACTTGAAAAAGAAGCAAAATTAGCAGCTAAAGAGGAAAAATACAATGAAGCTTCTCAAAAATATAAAATATCTTCAAAAATAGCATCAGAAATATTTAAGCTAGGCGGAGATGAAATGACAAAGGAAGTTAAACGACTTACGAATAAATCTAAAGAATACGAGAAATTAATCTAAAATTTTTATTTTGTATTTTTTGTTTTACAATTCTATTTTTTTTTGAAAGTAATTATATATTAGAGTAATTTTTTTATTAAATAGAGATTTTTTAATGTCATTGAATTCCAATAGTTCTAAACCATTAGTGGTATAGTTAAATAGATTAAATTGTAGAATATTTTTTGACTTCTTAGATAACATCAAACGATATTCAAAAAAAAGTAGATCAGATGACTATTAAATAATACAAAAGATAGCATATTTTAGAAAAGAAAAAGGAGGGATTAGCAATCTCATCTAAAATTGAAAAACAGATTGAAAAGATCATTTTAAAGATACTGTATGAAGAAAAGTCAGTAAAATCGCAAAAAATATTGAGTGATAAAATTTTAGAGAGAGCAGCTATTCAAAGAATTACTATTTCTGAAAAAGTAATAAATTTGATAATACACCAACTGAATAATGAGGAAAAAATTGAGTTTACTCAAAAATTTGGTTGGAAAATAAAAATATAGTGAAGGAATTGATTTAATGAAAAGCTTTCTTTGAAACTGAATTAATCAGATATCCCACTCTCAAGAATACTAAAAACAGCCTCGCCTTCGGGTAGGTGAGGGGCATCGACTACTTTTGCAATCCTCTGTTCTCCCTTACCTTTTCGTAAATAAATCCTAATAGTTGACCCATGAGCAACAATATTTCCTCCTGTAGCCCGTAATGGGTTCCCATAAAATGTATCTGGCTTAGACTGGACTTGATTAGTTAGTACAACTGCTAAATCCGTATATATATCACACAATCTCAATAAGTCATGGAGATGAGCATTGATGGTCTGTTGTCTAGTTGCTAATGTACCTCGACCAATATATTCACTTCGGAAATGACCAATTAATGAGTCAATCACAATTAACTTAATGTTTTTTTCTTTGATTAAGTTAGTAGCTTCCTTAACTAAGAGTATTTGGTGATCACTATTGTAGGCTCTTCCATAAACGATATTCTTAAGCACCTGTTTATAATCTATATCAAGACCTTCTGACATCTGTATAATCCTTTCTGGTCGAAAGGTTCCTTCAGTATCTATATATAAAGCTCTACCCTCGAGTCCACCTTTTTCCTTTGGTAACTGTACGTTCACACATAACTGATGCATGATCTGAGTTTTACCCGTTCTAAATTCTCCAAAAAACTCAATAACACTCCCCGTCTCTATACCACCACCTAATACGTCATCTAATTCTTGACTTCCCGTTGTAATTCTAGCAATATTCTTTCTGTGCTCCCATATTGCTTCTGCAGATTTAAAACCTAATCCCAATTGTTCCATCGAGGCTTTTATTAATTTTTCAATCGTTTTATCACCAAGTCCGCTCTCCTCTTTGATTATTCTAGGTGGTGTATATGCTATAGATTCAAGGCTATTGAAACCTGCTTTTATAAGTTTATTAAGAGTAGCTTCTCCTACACCTGGAAGTTTTTTAACTGTCTTTACACTATCCTCAATAGTATCATCGTTGTCATCTAAGAGCAAATTTATATCTTCTTCTGCGCCTATGTCTTCTTCTACACCTATGTCTTCTTCTGCGCCTATGTCTTCTTCTACACCTATGACTTCTTCTACACCTATGTCTTCTTCTACACCTATGTCTTCTTCTACACCTATGTCTTCTTCTACACCAACTTCTTTTTCTATTTCATTGAATGCTTCAATTAATTCTTGTTCATCATCAAAATTATTTTCTTTAGAGTCCTCAGTAGATTTCTCTGTTTGGGCATACTCTAAATGTTCTTTGTATATTTTTCCTTTATTATGCATTCTATTACATTCTGGGCAGAAATATGCTTGACCTTCAACAAATCCATCCTTATTTTTTAAATCTGCTGCTTTTGCCACTTTTTATCACTTAATTAAAATTTTATAGTATTTTATATACTTAGGCTTTATTATGTATAGTTGTTCTGTTCTTTATTTTAAGTAAAATAGAGTTATAGTTTATAGATTTTTTTAGAATGTATATTAACATAAGCGACAAAATAATTATAATTTTTAATATATTTGATTTTTTTTTATCGATTGTTTCCTAATTGGATTAAAAAAATAATAAAAACAACACAGAATTATTAGATATAGATGAAAATTGTGTCAATCTAACAGATGAAATATTATGTTAAAAAATTTAAAATTGGAATATTATCCAGGCATTAATGATGAATTACTTCAAATTTCAATCAATAAGATCAAAGAAAATAAAAGTAAATGGGATGAACCCTTTTTTTTTGATACGAAATCATATTTAGATTTTGACAAAATTAGAAGAACAATTAAACCATTTTTGTCAGAGGAAATTAAAAATATAATAGTTTTAGGGACTGGAGGTTCAATTCAAACATTACTAGCATTGAAACATTTATCGAAGAAGCGGATTTTTCCTATAACTAGTTCAAGAGCAGTGGAACTAAAGGGATGTTTAGCTGCAACTTCTCCAAAAGACTCGGTTGTAATACCAATTTCGAGAGGGGGTGAAACATTGGATGTTAACTCAACGATAGGAACCTTCTGGAAGAGGGGATATAAATTTTTAGGTTTATCATCAACAGGGTCCATGAATGAAATTTTACGTGAAATTAACTGTCCTATTTTAGAAGTGCCAAATCTTTCTGGTCGTTACGCAGGATCGGTTACCAATGTTGCTGTTGTCCCCGCATGTATTGCCGGAATTAATATTAAAGAGTTCTTAAAGGGTTTAGAAATTGGGTATAAAAGTTTTTCTTCATTAGACAACAATAATAGAGCCATAAAGTTTTCTGCTTACATATACAACTTGTATAAAAAGAATTATAAGGTTATTTTTTCTATGCCTTATTCAAAAAATTTAGAAGGAAGCACTGGATTGTGGGTCCAAGGGGTATCTGAAAGCACTGGAAAAAACGAGAGAGGTATGATAGGAACATATCAGGAGGCTCCAATATGCCAGCATTCGGTATTAGAGTATTTATTAGGAGGATCGAAAGGATTGGTAATTCCAATTTTGTGGACGGTTGAACATGAAATTTCAGAGTTGGATTTAACATCTTCCATTGATTATGTTAACGGAAAAAGTGCTCAGAGCATAATTAATTATCAAGCAGATGCAACTTTTCAAGCTTTAATTCAACAACGTACTCCATCTGCTAAAATTACCTTAACAAATCCTTCAGAAGAAAGTATGGGCGTCCTTGTTGCGTTTATTTTATCTTCAGTATATTACCTTTGTTTACTGATTGATGTTAATTGGGCAAATAATCCTAAAGTCATTATTGGAAAGAAGATTTGTAATGATGCTCTCAAAGATAATATTACTAGTGAAAAAAGAGAAAACATAAGGAAAAAACTTGCTAAAGAGATGTTTACAAATTTCTTTAGTTTTTAGCTTTTTTATTGTGAATTAATAAAAGCATCGTACAAAACATTAATTGCTTTTTCACATTCTTTTCTTTCTATTATTGCAGTAAAGTTTAATTCGGAAGATCCTTGAGCAATCGCTAAAATATTTATATTATTATCTCCCAAAGCAGAAAAAACTTTACCAGCAATGCCAGGTGTATAAAGAATTCCTGCACCTATGATAGCTATAAGAGAAATATCATTATTAATTTTAATTTGGAACCAACTCTTACCAAATAAATCTGAATTTCTCAAAAGAAAACTTACTTTCTTTGAATCCTCCAAATCTATTCCAAATGTAATATTATTTTCTGAGGAACTTTGAGAAATAAACACAAGATCTATATTGTTGTCTCCTAAGAGAGAAAAGAGTTTAGAGGCAGTTCCAGGAAGAGGAATCATCGTATCACCCTCAACTGTTACCATTGATATCTTATAGATTGAAGTAATCGCTTTAATTACATTTCCTTCCTTCTCAATTTCTTTTGTTATTGTTGTAAACTCATCTGAATTAGGATTATTGAACGATCTAATTTCAGAAGGAATGTTTCCCTTCTCGTTAATATCAAGGCATAAAGGATGCAAAACTTTTGCACCAAAAAATGCTAGTTCTTTAGCTTCAACATATGAAATGTTTTTAATAAGAGAAGTTTTTTTCACGATCTTAGGATCCGCATCCAGTAGACCCTTTACATCTTTCCAATATATAACATTGCAAAGAAATGAGTTTCTTAACGCATAAGCAAGAATAGCTGCCGTTAAATCCGTTCCTCCTCGACCAAGCGTTGTAATTTTCTTATCCTCTTTAGTTGAACCAAAAAAACCAGTAATACATAATGTTGGATTACGCTTTGAATTCAAGGTTGGTATTAATCTCTCAAGAACAACCTCTTCAGTATCCTTTAAAAGAGGCATAGCATTACCAAAATTATCATCAGTAATAATTATTTCATTCGAGGGGACATATTCAGAATCGATCCCAATCGAATTGAGATATTGAGCTAAAATAAAAGTGCTAAGTTTTTCCCCATAAGATATGATAAGATCTTGAATATCGGTGCTTGGTCTAATCAATTGTATGACAAAACCTAATTGAGTTATTTCTTCGATATTTTTTTTTAGGAAAGCAATTGATTTTTGGTATTCGAGAGTTTTTGATTCGATTAATTTATCAATTAAATTCGTATGAATTGTATTTATTTCATTAAGCATGACTTCACATTCAGGATCCTCGATGCAAGACTTTTTATAGAAATTGAGTAGTTTATCAGTAATGTTCTTCATAGCTGAAGCAACTATAACTAATTTAGATTTCCCTAAATAAGTTTTGATAATTTCTACGGTCCGGTAATAAGATCTCATGTCTTGTAGACAAGATCCACCAAATTTCATAACAGTGAGATGATTATTTTTACCCGTTAAAATGTTCACCAAAAACTCTTCTTTTAAAAATAATTTATCCTTTTTATAGAATAAAAGAAAATACTAAACTTAAATATTCATTAAAAAAGACGATAGAATTAATATATTAAATTATAACAAACTTATAATGAAGAATGATGGTTTCAGAATAAAAATGATGATAAAACAACGTTACTAAATTAACAGAAATGAAAAAACAGAAATGAAAAAAGTAGAATTACTCGCTCCCGCTAAAAATTTTAAAGCAATTAAAGCTGCATCCAGATACGCAGATTCTGTTTATTTCGGAATATCTAAAAAATTTAATATGAGGATGCGGTCAGAAAATATTGCTTTAGAGAATTTAAATAAAGTGGTGGATTTCTGTCACAACATCGATTTAAAGGCATATTTAACGACTAATATTTTGTTATATGACAATGAATTGGAATTATTACGAGATATCATTGAAAAAAGCAAAAATGCGGGCATTGATGCCGTAATTGTTCATGATTTTGCGGCAATTGAAATTGCAAAAGAACTACAACTTCCATTTCATATTTCTACTCAATTTAATATTTCTAACTCTCTATCCGCAAGATTCTATGAAAATTTAGGAGCCCAAAGAATTATTTTGGCACGAGAATTATCTCTTGAAAGGATAAGAGAAATTAAGAGAAATTTGGCACAAACAGAAATCGAAGTTTTTATACATGGTGCAATGTGCACCTCCATTAGCGGAAGATGTTATTTTTCTCAGGATATTTGTGGTTCTGAAGAAAAATCAGCAAATAGAGGAAATTGTGAGCAACCTTGTAGAAGGCGTTGGTGGCTTCGTGAAGAATCTGGGAAGGAATATTTTTATGATGGAGTAAGGTTTCTTAATTCGAGAGATCTATGTACAATCGCATATATCCCTAAACTTATTGAGGCAAGGATTGATGCGTTCAAAATTGAGGGTCGGATGAAACATCCGCATTACGTTGATGTAGTGACAAAATCATATCGAGAGGCTATTGACGCATATTATAATGGAACATTTACAAAAAAAAAAGTAGGAAGATGGGTCACTGATTTGAAAAGAGTTTATAATAGAGGTTTTACCCCTGGTTTTTATTTTAAAAGAATGACAGAAGAGGATCATCAACATAAATCACCATCGAATTTATCTCATTATCGTTATATAAAAGTGGGTCATATTAAGAAGTTTAATCAGAGGACTGGTTTCGCAAATATTACATTAGATGACGGATATCTTACTCAAAATGATGATATAATCATCATGGGTAAGAATACCGATACCTATATTCATCAAAACGTAAAGATAATTAAATTCGAGGAAAAAAAAGTTAAGAAAACTCCCCGAGGTACAAAGGAAAAACCTTTACTCGCAGAATTAAAAGTTGATGGAAAAGTAGTTAGCAATGGGGAAGACAAAATCTATGTTTTTACCGATAAAACTTACGGAAAAGAATATGTTTTACCCTAATTTTTTTTGTCTGAAATTATCATTCACAGAATCGATTTTCTTTTTCTTAACAACGTATATCGTTTATATATTAATGTATTTAGTACAAATTATTTCAAATCCAATTTTATCAAATAAATCTTTTGCTGTTAATAATTCATTAGTCTATAGTCATATATTCTAAATAAAAAATAATCTTTACTCATTTTAGTTTTTATATCCTTTCACTAATACATTTCTTTATAAATATTCATCAATAATAATTATTAAAAAATCTTTAATTAATAACAAAAAAGTCAAAAATTATAATGTCGCAATATGATAAGGTTATGATTTTTATTGATGGTTCTAATATATTTCGTTCTTGTAGACAACTAAATTTTAAAATAAGTTATGAAAAATTCCTCTCAATTTTACGAAAAGATCGAAATGTAATTAGAGCGTATTATTATTCAGGAATAAAATCAAAAAGTCAGGAAAAAGGAAAATTCTTTAAAATGCTTAAGGGTCTTGGAGTAGAAATTAAAACTAAACTCTTAAAAAAGAGAGATGTAACATGTCGATCTTGTGGAGAAATAACGAATACTTTTGTCGAAAAAGGGATTGATGCAAGTTTGTCTACAGATTTATTATGGCATGCATTTCAAAGAAGTTATGATACAGGGATTGTTGTAAGCGCTGATGCAGATTTTATACCTCCTATTGAAAGAGTTAGAGATCTTGGGAGAAGAATAGAATTATGGGCATTTAAACATGCTTTAGGTAAAGAATTGAAAAATAAAGTTGACAGCGTTAATAATATTGATGATATTATTGAAGAAATACAATATCCTTAAAAAAAAGTATTCATACAGATTAAACTAGCATCTGCTAATTTTAACCTGTTTCATTCCATTTCTATTTAATCATATAAATCTAAATATATAAACCTTTTCATTAAACCTTAAATATTGGGAGGCGCCTTAACGACATAACTATTAAAAAATTGCGCCATCCAAAGAAATAATTTTTCCTCTCTCTAAACTGCACGACTAAAATCTCTTTATATGAATAGCAAAAAAAGATTAGATCGATGAAACATGGCTTCCGCTTCGAACTGTTCAAACCGAGTATCTGGGTGCCCTAGCTTATTTCGAATTTCCCTTAAATAGTCCAGATATCTAATTAGAGTTTTATTTGTAGATTTACTATTTATAATTCTCCTAATAAACTTCCGTAGGTTTTTCTTTCAGGATCATTTCCTGTAATTTTTTGATAATATGATCTTAAAGCAGATTCTACAACTCTCATAGTAATCATAGAAGAAGATGTCCAAGATTGAACCTATAGGCATCTACAACTATCATCTAAATCCTCTTTTTCTAAATCTTTCATTAAATCCCAAAAATATCCTCATAAAAAAAAGATTTAGCACCCTCTGAGAGTTTTTCTGGATTTAAGGCAGTATCTATAGATGTTCTGATTACTCTAATTCTTTTTAATTCTTTTTCAATTCTCCCTATACTGGAGGAGAAGAAGAAACTGATGATATAGAAAAAGCAAAATCTTATCCTGACATGCCTAATGAACTTGAAAATATAAAAACTGAAATTTCAGAGCTTAAAAATGCGATAATTGAGATGGGCAATGGAATTAAAGAGATGGCAAAGACTTTTACTGCCTTAGTAAAACAACCAGAGCAGACAATTCCCATAAAAAAGGATCCAGGAGGTATGTTTCGATGACTTTACAGGAGAGATTATCACTTGAGGAAAAAATAAGGAAATGGAAAAAAGATCTTACTCCTGAAGATCTAAAATCAATTATCAATCAAATTGAAGAACCTGTTACTAAATTAAAAGCAAAAAAGATATTATTAGAAAAAGTAAATTAATATAATAAAGAAAGTGAGTGAAGTGCCGTATATATATTTTATAAGATCTGGTAAAAAAGGAGCTATAAAAATAGGTATTACTACTGATGTTTTAGATAGAATGGAAAAATTACAAGTTGGAAACGCTGAAGATTTAATTTTATTGGGATTAATAGAAGGAGATAAAGAAATTGAACAAAGAATACAATTAAGTTTTAGAAATTGTTTAATAAGGGGAGAGTGGTTTAAACCAGTATCAACATTATTAGAATTCATAAAGAAACGAGCAAAACTCCCAAAAACCTTAAAGAAAAAATTTAAATATAAAAATATAACTTATTATAAAGATGTGGAATTAGAAAATCCAATGCAATTAGATTTTATGGATGGATATAATATTACTAAGCCATTAACCGAAACTCAGATTGATAATCTTTTCGCATATTTACCTCATGAAGTAAGGGAAAAAATAGATTTTATTTCAATGGATAAAGGTGAGAAATTAGAAATCATTAGGCAAAATATAGAAAGTTTAAATCCTATCATTAAGAAAAAGGGTCTTATTCTTAAACAAAAGGAAGAAATATAGTATGTCAACGCAAAAAGATAAAAAATTTTGTCAAGAATGTGGGATATAACTCGAAGTTAAGGAAGGATTTCATTAATGTCTCATTTGCGATACAGAAACATATTTTTCATAGGCTTAAATATATAAAAAAAATATTATAAAAAAAAATAAAAAGAAGTGAATGAATTGTTTAAAAATAAAATTGATAAAATAAAACAATGGTATATCAAACGAAAGTCAAGAAAATTTGAAGAAAAAACAGATTACATAGATGCTGTTTGGTACTTTTGGAATTCTAATTATAATAATGAAAAAAGTGAGTTAAGTGGGAAGAAGATCAATTGATTTTGACATTAAATTTAGAGATTTTAAATTTTCTGATGAATTTCTTTTAAGGGGAACATTTAAATCGACTTTAAATTGGACTAAAATTCAATTTCAACATTTTATTGATATTTTAGGTTATCGTCTAATTAGTCCAAATGAGAGAAAGATTAAATTTCATTTTAGATTAGTTATGAGGTCAGATCTAGGGGAAATAAATTTTGATGGTGAATGTATCTTAGAATCTCTTGAGCAAAATAAGGTTGAATTCTTAATGCAAAATGCTCCTCAACCAGTAAGAAAAATAGTAGATACATTCATCTTAAAAAATTCTTATTACCATGCTGAAAAGTTTGCTAAACAGGAAAATTTTCTATTCCCCCCAGCAAAAGTAATATTAAAAAGATTCGGAATTAATTAAAGGAAGTGAATGAATTAATCTTTCATTTTATCTAAGATTTTAAACACTTTTTCTTCGAATAAATTAACAGATAGAACTTACCCTAAAAAGGTCTATTCATTATGATTAAAGATTAATTTTATCAATTCTTAAAGATAATATTAATTTATCCCTAAATTTTTTTTTTTAGATCAAAACACATATAAAAGGCTGTTTTAATGGAAAAGGGAAAAAAGAAAATTGTCGAATCAGTTCCAAATTATAGTGAGGGAATTGATGCTGCGAAAATTAAAATGATAGTATCAGAGATTGAAAACACACCAAATACTCGTATTGTTGATGTTCAGTATGATACTGACTATAATCGAACGGTGGTTACTTTCCTAGGAACACCCCAAGCAGTTTTAATTGCTAATGTAGCTGCTGCGAAAAAAGGAATTGAACTAATTAATATGAATAAACATAAAGGACAACATCCTCGAATTGGAGCTGTTGATGTAGTTCCGTTTGTTCCAGCACAAAATGTTACAATCGAGGAATGTATTCAATTATCTAGTAAATTTGCGGAGACTATGGCAAAGGAAGGAATACCTGTATATCTATATGAAGAATCAGCACGCAAAATGGAGAGGAAAAATATTGATAATATTAGGGTAGGAGAATATGAAGGGCTGAAAGACTCTATAAAAACTGATCCCGAGCGAAAACCAGACTATGGACCAATGGAACTTCACCCTACTGCAGGAGCTATTATTACGGGAGCTAGATATCCATTAATTAGCTTTAATATTAATCTAGGAACAAAAAATATTAATATTGCTAAAAAAGTTGCAAAATCCATTCACCTGCGTTCTGGAGGGTTAGTAAATATTAAAGCAATGGGGACAGAACTAGCTAAAAGAGATTATGTACAAGTAGGAATTAGCAATATCAATTATCGTAAAACTCCCCTCTACAGACAAATGGAACTTGTTAGAATTGAAGCTGCTCGATTTGGTGTTTCTATAGTTGGTACAGAATTGGTAGGTGTTTTACCTTTAGATGCTGTATTGAATTCAATAGAGTATTATCTACAGCTTGAAAAACCTCAAAAGCTAGAAGAAAAACACTTACTTGAACATTATTTTGATTTTTAAGATTTTTTTGGGTTGATTAGCTATTTCTTACTACGATCCTCCCATTTTTTATAACATCTGATACAAGGTTTACTCCAAATTGATAAGGAAGGAATTGATGATTCGGAACATCAAAAATTATCAAATCTGCTTTTTTACCAATCTCAATACTTCCTATTTCATCCTGTCGTTGGATTGCACAAGCACTATTTATTGTAGACGCGGTTAATGCTTCAGCAGGTGAAAGTTGCATACAGAAACACGCTAAACTAATTATCATCTGCATTGATGGTGTCCAACAATTTGGATTTAAATCAGTTCCTAATGCAATAGGTATTCCTAGATCAACCATTCTTCTTGCCGGTGCATAATCATTAGACATTGAGCAAAATGGTGTTCCTGGTAGAAGCGTAGCGATAACATTAGCTTCTGCCATGGCTTTTAAACCTTCTTCATTCGATTTTAATAAATGACTTGCTTGCACTGCCATCATTTCGGCTGCTAACATAGCACCGTTAGTATCAACAATCTCATCAACATGAATTAGAGATTGTAAACCATATCTCTTTGCTGTCTGTAATATTTTTTTAGTCTCTTCAATAGAAAATATACCTTCTTCACAGAAGACATCACAAAATTCGGCAAGATTTTCTTTAACGATACCAGGAATCATTTCAGTGATTATTAAATCAATATATTGATCTGGATTATTTTGATATTCTACCGGTATCGCGTGAGCACCTAAAAAAGTTGGAATTATATCTATGCAATGTTCCATATTTAAGGTTTTAACTGCCCTTAATATTTTTATCTCACTTTCAGTTGTTAAACCATAACCAGATTTTGTTTCAATTGTAGTCGTACCGTAAGCCAACATCTGATCCAAAATTTTTTTACCGTTCAGAATTAGTTTCTCTATTGAAGCTTTCCTAGTATCCCTAACAGTTTTTAAAATCCCACCTCCTTCATTAAGAATATCGAGATATGATTTTCCCTCAAGTTTCATGGATAATTCATTTTCTCGTGTGCCATCAAAAATGATATGGGTATGTGGATCTACAAAACCAGGTGTTACTAATTTATTTGAAGCATCAATTTTAGTTTCAATTTTCTTTATATTGTATTTTGATCTTAACTCGTCTGTTGAACCCGTGAAGATAATCCTATCGTCTTTTATAGCAATGGCCCCATCATTGATAATAGCTAAATTAGACATATCTTCACCAATTTTTGGTGCACCATAGGCTGTATTCATAGTGACTAATTCGTTTGCACCAATTATAACAAGATTTGGTTCGCTTTCAGCAAAAATTTCCTTTTTTTCATAAGTTGATGCTACAAACAAAAAATTACCTCTTTAATTTCTAAGCGATTTTTAATAATTCATCACTCCTTATAATTTCTATTGCAGAATTGATATATTCAGACAAGATTGTGTCTTCTTTTATAAATGGTATAATTTCACGTATACGTTTATGGCATTCTTCTAGAATTCTACTTGACTTTAACGGTTTTCTGAAATCAAAAGCTTGTGCAGCACATAAGAGTTCTATAGCGAGAATCTTTTCTAGGTTTTCTATAATTCTAAGTGTTTTTCTGGCACTAATAGATCCCATACTTACATGATCTTCTTGACCACCCCCTGTAGGAATGCTATCTGCACTTGCAGGAAAACAAAGAGATTTGTTTTCGCTGGCTAAAGCTGCAGACACGTATTGAGTCATCATAAACCCAGAATTTAAACCCGCGTTTTCGATTAAATATTGGGGTAAGCCCCATTTTCCCTCTAAAAGTAAATAGATCCTCCGATCAGAGATATTTCCAATTTCAGCCGCAGCTAGGCTCACATAATCTAATGGTAAAGCTAATGGTTGACCATGAAAATTACCACCGCTATATGTCTCTTCTTTACTAAAAATTACAGGATTATCAGTGACAGAGTTCAATTCACATTCCAATTTTTCTTTAAAATGGGAGAAAGCATCCCTCGAAGCACCATGAACTTGTGGTATACATCTAATAGAATATGGATCTTGCACGCGTCCACAATCTTTATGTGACTCTACTAATTGTGAATTCTTAAGTATTTTTCTCATTCTTTCAGCCACGATTAGCGATCCACGATGGGGGCGTAATTCTATTAATTTTTGCTCGAATGGTTGGATAGATCCTAAGTAACTATCAAGGGATAAACCACTGATGAGATCAGCATGATCAAGGCAATTTGAGAATTTTTCAGCAATTATAACAGCAAAAGCAGCTATAAATTGAGTTCCATTGATTAAAGCTAAGCCTTCCTTTGCTTGGAGATCTATTGGTTCAAGTTTATGCTCTTTTAGGATTTTTTCAGATTCATTGTAATTTATACCATCTTTAGTTAAATATCCTAATCCAATCAAAGGCAAAAATAAATGCGCTAGAGGTGCTAAATCACCTGAAGCCCCTACTGAGCCCTGTTCAGGTACAAGTGGTAAATAACCATTATCTATGTGCCAGATAATTCTTTCTATTACTTGTAAAGATATCCCAGAGAACCCAAGGCAGAGAACATGGACTTTTAGAATTAACATTAATTTTGAAATTTCTTTATCTATTGGAGAGCCTACACCTACACTATGACTTTTTAGAAGATTTTTTTGTAGATTTTTGGTCTCTTTAAGTGAAATTTTAGTTGAACACAATGACCCAAAACCAGTATTAATACTATACACAAGTTTATCTCCCTGAACAATTGATTTTACTGCATCAAAACTTTTCAATATTTTTGATTTTACCTCATCAGTAATTTCTCCTTTTATTTCCCCTCTTGCTAAACTCAGGGCAATTTCTATTGTTAACTTATCGGAACCATATCGAAACTTGTTATTCATTTCATAAGTAACCTTGAAATATTTATAAGAACACTAGATTTAAGATAAAAATAAATCAGCTTTAAGAATTTTTTCTAAAATAATCTTTTATAATATTATCTAATAGTTTATCTTCAGCTATAAATGGTAAGGTTAAATGTCCTCTTTCCTTATTTTCGATATTCCAGTTATAACTTGTTTCAAAAGCGTTTGGGTTTCTTGCCCAACCCCTACGAGCGATTCCTCCCATAACATCCCATTCAATTGCATTCTTAATGATAGAATCTACCTTTTCAGAACCATCGAGAACTAACCCAAAACCACCATTAATGCTTTTTCCAACCCCAACACCACCTCCATTAGATAAAACTACATAAGTCATTCCTCTAACGGCATTTCCAGTAAAACTGTGGACAGCCATTTCCGCCATTACATTACTTCCATCTTTAATATTGGAAGTTTCCCTAAATGGTGAATCTGTTCCTGATACGTCATGATGATCTCGCCCTATCATTATTGGTCCAATTTTACCTTTTCTCGTTAAATCATTAAATTTAAGAGCGATATTAATTCTTTCTTTAGCAGCAGCATACAAAATTCTTGCTTTGGTACCAACTACTAACCTATTTTTTTTAGCATTTTGAATCCAATTATAATTATCTCGATCTTGAGCTCTCTTTTCGGGATTAATACAACTCATTGCGGCCAGATCGGTTTTTTCTAAATCTTCTTCTTTTCCTGAAAGGCACACCCATCGAAATGGTCCATAACCGAAATCAAAACATATAGGACCCATAATGTCTTCTACATAAGAGGGGAAGATAAATCCATCAGATAGGTCTACACCATTTTTTGTGATTTCATTAACTCCAGCATCATACACTGCCTTCAAAAAGGAATTTCCATAATCCCAGAAAAAAGTGTGTCTATTTTCTTTCATTACTTTAATATATCTAAATTGTTCTCTTAAAGATTCATTAACTAGTTGCTTAAATCTGTCAATATCAGATCTAATTAACTCTCTCCCTTCTTTAAAAGTGATCTGGTAGGGTGTATAACCACCCTCATAAACTGCATGACAAGAAGTTTGATCTGATGCAAGCTCTACTTTTATGTTATTTTCAACAACATATTTCCATAAATTAACAACATTCCCATTATACGCAATTGATAAAGATCTACCAGTTTCTCTAGCGTCATTTACCCATTCAAAAATTTCATCCAAATCGTCAGAGATCATAGAAACCCATCCTTGGTCATACCTTGATTTGATTCTTGACTCATCAACTTCTGCAATCACTCCGATCCCACCTGCAATTTCGACAGCCTTAGCTTGAGCTCCACTCATGCCACCAAGGCCAGAAGAGATGTATACTACTCCACTTAAATTCTTTTCTTGAGGAATATTGAGATATATTCTTCCTGCGTTCATTAGTGTTATGTAAGTTCCGTGTACGATTCCTTGAGGTCCTATATACATCCATCCTCCCGCCGTCATTTGTCCGTAATTAGCTACACCAAGTGCAGCTGCAGATGAGAAATCGATTGAATTATCAAAAATCCCAATCATTAACCCATTTGTAGAAATTACTCTAGGAGCCATTTCTGATGAAGGAAAAAGTCCAACAGGATGTCCTGAGGCTATAACAAGAGTTTGATTTTCTGTCATTTCTTCTAAATATTTTTTTACTAACCGATATTGCATCCAATTTTGAAAAACTTGTCCGCTTTCCCCATATGTTACTAATTCATAAGGATATAATGCAATATCAAAATCAAGATTGTTATCAATCATTACTTGTAAGGCTTTTCCTTCGAGTATCTTTCCAGAATATTCCTCTATTGGTTTAGCCTTTATGTGTCCCTCGGGTCTGAATCTGTAACCATAGATTCTTCCTCTTTGAACCAGTTCTTTTAAGAATTCTAGTGTTATCGTTTCATGTAAAGAAGGATCGATATATCTTAACGCATTTTTTAATGCTAACTTTGTCTGCGAAGCATTAAGAGTGTAGCCCCTTGATGGTGCCCTTCTTATTCCTTCGATAAATTTAGGATATATCGGTAGTTCATTCGATAATTTGATTCTCATAGCTTTTGAAACATCCATACTTTTATCTAGCGGCGTTTAATATTTAAATCATGTTATTTTTATTGATGGTTTTAAAAAGAAGAATGCAGAAACGTTTCCTGTTATAATGGAAATGATTTTTTAACAAGAAATTTTATTTAGAAAGGGAAAAAAACAGCCATTTTACCCTATTATTTTAAAATTTTTATACCTCTAATTTCCAAATTATGTATAAAACGCAAATAACCTTTGAAGTTATTCTTTTCAATATTTAAATATTGCAAGGATGGTAATAACTCAAGTGTTTTAGGTAGTTCAGTTAAGAAATTTGATCTTAAGAATAAATATTTTAAGGATTTCAAGTGTCCTACCGATTCGGGGAGTACATTTAATTTGTTATTCCCTATATACATATATTTCAAAGAGTGTAAAGATCCAATTGAGTCTGGAATACTACCTAACTCATTATAATAGAGATATAAATATTTAAGGGATGTCAGTGATCCTATTGTTTCAGGGATAAAATTTAATCGATTTTTTCCTAAATCTAAAATTTCCAATGTTGTAAGAAATCCAAGGGATTTTGGAATATCTACCAATCGATTGAAACCTAAAATTAGATTCTTTATTTTAGGAAGGGCCCCAATTGATGGAGGTATGTAAGTTAGCTTATTTGTAGATAGATCTAACTCTATAAGTGAATCTAATGAACCAATTGAATCAGGAAGACTTGAGAGTTCATTTTTACTGAGATCTAAAATTTCTAATGATGAAAGAGCTCCTATGGATCCTGGAAGATTATCTATTTTGTTATCATACAAATTTAACTCCTTTAAAAGCTTTAATAGTCCAATAGATTCAGGTAAATTCTTCAAATTATTAATATCAATTTTTAAGGTTTCAAGTGAGGATAAATTTCCAATAGAATTAGGAAGTTGAATAAGGTTATTGCGATCACATCTTAATATCTTAAGAGAAGTAAGACCTCCAATAGATTCCGGTAGGGATTTTAACTTATTATCAGAAATTTCAAGTCTTAATAAGGATTTAAGAGAATCTATTGTAGGTGGTAATTCAAGTAATTCATTTGATGAAATACTTAAGTTTTCTAGTGCAGAAAGCGAACCAATAGCAGAAGGAAGAGAGTCTAAACGATTAGAGGTTAAACCAAGGTATTTTAGGTTATTTAGTGCCCCTATTGAACTAGGAATACTTTTTAAGAGATTTCCTTTTAAGAATAATGAGGTTAATGAGCTTAAATCACCTATCGTAGCTGGAAGATTAGTTAATTTGTTATTTCTTAAATTTAGTCTCTTAATTGATTTGAGATAACCAATTGATCCAGGTAGAGTTTCAAGCTTGTTTTTCCTAGATAAAGTACTTTTAGTGAATTAAGTTCCCCCAGAGAATCGGGTAAATCTAGTATTTCATTTGAGCTTAGATCTAGTGTTTTTAACTTACTCAATTTCCCTAAGGAAGATGGAATATTCACTATTTGATTTTCACTCAAATCCAATAACTCTAAGGAGATAAGATCTCCAAAAGAATCTGGTAAATTTGTCAAACGGTTTGATTCTAAATGTAATTCTCTCAGCTTTGATAAAGATTTAATTAAATCTGGTAGTTCATTTAATCGGTTTTCACTTAAATCTATTATTTCAAGAACCGGGAGTGTGCATAATTCATCAGGAATTGAACTTAAATTATTACCTCTTAGATAAAGTTCTTTAAGAAAAGAAAATGATTCAATAATTTTTGGAATTGAAGATAATCCGCAAGAAAAGAGGCTGATTCCAGTAACATGATTATTTAGAACTTCAAATGCAAAATTGTAACGCTCTAATTCTGATATCTCTGGTATTGATGCTTCTACATGGCTTTCTAATAACTCTAATGCTTCTTGTTCTTTATCAGGAATTGTCATATTCTCGTATTCAACCAAAATTCTTATAAAATTCTTTGTACATATTCTTTAAAAAGATAATATCGTATCGTTATATTTATGTTTATCATATATTTAATTCAATGAAATTGAGCATAGAATATGGTATTCAGAGATAAAAATTAATAATAAAAAGAAATAAGAGTAAAATTTAAATTTAGAAATCTACGTTTTTTCCTTCATAAGCATAAGTATAAAGTTTTATGAATTCTTCCTTAGTAGGAGTTCTAGGGGCCATTACACCACATACATCTTGAAAGCATAAACTGATTAACTTTTCTAGATTTTTTTCAAAATCTTCTTTTTTAACTCCTAAATCTTTTAGATTAGATATAAAATCTACTTCATTTTGAAGCTCTTTTATCTTTCCATCAACTTTAAAAGCCGCTTTTTTTTCATCATCTTCCCATTTAGCCCATCCTAACTTTTTTGCCATATCTGAACACATTCTAATCGCATCATTAGTTTCACCAGATTGATTCAAACAAAATTGAATTATATAAGGAAGAAAGAGACCAACTGCCTGTCCATGATGAGTATGAAATACAGCACCCCAACTATGCCCCATAGTGTGAGCTAAATGAACTTGACTATTGCCATAGGCTAATCCTGACATGGAGGCTGCTTGATGCAAAAAATCTCTTGCTTCCAAATTTTTTCCATCCTTAAAAACTACTGGTAAATACTTAAAAATCAGCTCTATAGTCTTTAGTCCTATAGCATCGCTAAATTCATTTCTCCAGCTAGAAGAATATCCTTCCATCGCTTGAGCTAATGCGTCAAATGCAGTATTTACAGTTAATTTTTGAGGCATTCCCTCAGGAAAGATGGGATCAACTATAGCATACGTTGGAACTAATGAAGCATGGTTCGTTCCTATTTTTCTCCACACACCATTCTCAAATCTAGATATAACTAAGGCCCAAGTTGTTTCCGCTCCTGTTCCTGAGGTGGTGGGAATAGCAATCATCTTTGCTTTATTTGCAAAATCATACAAATTATCGTTAAAGGCATTGATATCATCGAGTGTATAATCGGGATATTCATACATTGCCCATATTGCCTTTGCAGAATCAATTACAGAACCCCCTCCTAAAGCAATTATCAAATCAGGACTAAATTCATTGCATTTTGCTTTACCCTTAATAATATCTTCTTCATGGGGATCAGGAACAACATCAGTAAATATAATAAAATTCTTACCAAACTTATCTAATTTATCTGTTAATATTTTTAAATATCCCAATTCTTCAAGATTTTTATCAGTTACAATAAAACATTTAACTCCCTTTATTTTTTCAATAAAATCTAGAGCATCCTCTCCATAAATTATATTTGGACTATAAAAATGCCACATTTCTATTTTTCACCTCTTAAATTTCTGATTGGTTTAAAAAAAAGATTTTCTTATTTATTTTGATAATAGTTTTTTCAATTTTATTAAATTTAATAAAATGATAAATCCACAAAACAAAAATAATATATTGAACTTAACTAAATTATATTTTTCTAAAATCTTGGAACTTAAGTAAGTAAGAAAAATGAAAGAAAAAGAAAAAGATAATCTTTACATTACCTTTCAACAAGTTATTGAAAGTATAATTATTGATAAATATAGGAACCCTAAAAATGAGAAGCTATTAAAGAAATTTAAAGCAAAAATTAATTTAGGGCTGCAAATGAGTGAAGAATTCTATTTTTGGGTAAATCTATTGGCAGATAAAGGTGATTATACCCTAAAAAAAGGAAGATTAGATATTTATGACTTAGAAATAATGGCAACACCAATAGATCTATTGTTTTTTTCAAATGGTGAGAATTCTGTTTTTGAGATGATGGTGAAAAAGAATGAGTTTGGATTTAGAAAATTAAGATTTTCAAAGAGTTCAAATGGAAAACGGAATTTAGGAACATTACTAAGATTCTCTAAAATTATTGTATTAGATTAAAAATTCTGCTATACTTCAAGAATTTTTGGCTTTCTTCATTTCTGAAAAAACAATAGTTAGAACTTTTAACATTTCTTCTAATTCTTTTAATGTCACTTCACCCATATGACCAATTCGAAATGTCAAATTTCTAAGATCACCATACCCATTCACAAGACGGTACCCGTTTTCTAGCATTTTTATAATAAGCTCTCCTATCTCAAGATTGAAGCTATTTCTTATCGTGGAAACGGTATTAGATTCATATCCTTCTTCAGAAAACATACTCAATCCCAGATCTTTAGCCCAAGTCCTTGTCTTTTCTCCTAATTGTTCATGTCTTTGAAACCTATTTAGTATACCTTCTGTGTTTAATATATAATCTAATTGAGCCGCTAATCCTCTTATCTGGGGGATCGGAGGTGTTGCAGGGGTTTGGTATACTTTATTCTTTTTACTAAGGGTTAGGAAATCCAGATAGTATCCACGATCTTTTACATTTGATGATTTTTCTATTGCGTTCTCTGAAATTGAACAGACTGCCAATCCTGGAGGTAAAGCAAAACATTTTTGAGTAGATCCCAGACAAACATCAATTTCAAGTTTATCGACTTCAATTTTTATTCCTGCCATTGAAGATGTAGCATCAACGCATACTATGACTCCATTATCTTTAATAATTGGTATAATTTCATCAAGTGGGTTATACACCCCTGTAGAAGTTTCATTTGATTGAAGAAAAACGGCACTATAAGTATCTTTAGATAAAGCATTTTGTATAAAATCAGGAGTTAAGGCTTTTCCCCATTCAATATTTTCTTTAACTATATTTTTGCCATTAGCAAGACCAATTTGATGCCACCGATCACCAAATGCTCCTATTGATAAAACTAATCCTTTTTCATCATTTTTAACTAGATTTCTTACACATGCTTCTAAGATACCAGAAGCACTTGAAGTGAAGATTAGACAGTCGTTTTTAGTATATAATAATTTTTGAAGCCCTTCTACAACTTTTTGGTGCATTTCTTCATAAGGTTTAGATCTATGTGTGTCATTTGGTTTCGCCATTTCTTTTAAAAGTCTATCTGGAACTTGTACTGGCCCAGGTGTGAAAAGAGAGAGACGAGAACCGCTCTTTGAAAAATGAATGGGAGACATAAACTTATCACAAGATTTGCTTAAATAAATATATTACTTAAATAAATATTTTTTTGTAACCCTGAAATGCATTGGGTGGAGAACTTAAAAAAAAAAAAAAGTCAAAATCCTTTTAACTCTTCTAAAAATCCCTAAAATATTGAATGAAGATATGTATGAAAGAGCTAATGAAGTTTTAAAATTTTTCCACAATCTGATTATTTCGAAATAGAAAATTAGACCTAAACTCGGTAATTTCTCTGGTTTGTTTGTTAATTTGAATATGGTTTAGTTTAATTTCTTTATTTGATTTATGAACTGTTAATTCGATGAAAGAAGGTCGACCACTTGCTACAAATGACCAAGCACCCGTAACACTTCCCGGATTTATTAATAAAATATGATTATCTGTGAGAAATATCTCTTCCTTATGAGTGTGACCAGAAATTAAGATATTATATTTTTTCTTAATGGCAAGATTCTTTAATTCTGTATGATCCCCCCGTGGACTTATCTGGGCTCCATGGGTTAAACCAATAACCATACTGCTATGATCATCAAAATCTATAACCATTTGTTGATAAATAGGGGTATCCCGATTTCCATAGTAATAATCCATATTTCCCAGAACTATTAACATTTCTTTTTTTGTTCTTAAGCCTAAATACTCAAGAAGTTTTGGAAATTTAATGATATCACCTGTAAACAGCGTATAATCAAAGAGATCTTTTTTAGTGAGATCATTTAACTTATTGTAAACTTTCTCAGGAAGTTCTTTAGCTCTATTCGGTATATGTGAATCCCCAATGCATAAGATTCTTGTCATAAGGTTTTTAATTTAAATCATTTTTTTTATTCTTTGATTCTTGAACTAATATTGCGAAATTTTTTATCATATCTTCTAAACTGGGAAAATTAGGTATATTGTTTTTAGCTAGAAGTTGAGATACTCTACGAATTTCCTCTGCTTGCCCAACAAGCCAGAAAAATATTGGTTTAGAAATTTTTTCAAAGTTTTTTACCATATTTTCATACCGATCTCTGTTCCCACTAAAACAAAACTCCATATCAAAAATACCTTCGACTTCTGGCTCATTTGATAATATTTTGTAAACTTTTTGCATTACAGTTCCTGGATTTAGCTTATTAGTCATAGCTTTTTCTATTGCTGGCCAAATATCTACAAGTGTGAAACGGTTCGGTGGCATCCATTCAGGAAATATGTCCTCAAGAGCTTTATAAGACTCATCACCAAATGATGGAAAATTCAAACTATATTTCTTTGTAATATCTGCAGTAATTGTCCCCGCACCACCAGATCCCGTTACCATGGATACATTACCATATATAGGTAATTTCTTCCCAGATTTGTACATCATTGAGAAGGTTCTTGCAAATTGGAATAACTCATAGAAACTATTTGCTTGAATTACTCCAGACTGACTAATTATAGCTTTTATTAGTTGATAGTTTTCTGCAAGATTCCCTGTATGACTCAATGAAGCTTTTTGACCTTGTTCAGTTTTACCCCCCTTAACTAAGATGATCGTTTTATCGGGGATTTTCTTTGCTCTCTTACATAACTCAATAAATTTCCGGGGACTTTTAAAGGATTCAAGATAGATAGCAATAACATTAACAGTTTGATCGTCTAGTAAATATTCTAAAAATTCAGTCTCATTTAAATCCATTTTATTACCTATGGAGCAAGAATACCTAATTCCCATCTCTGGATACTGATCCATTAAGTGTGGAAGATATCCTCCGTTTAACATACCAGATTGACTAATTATCGCAATATTTCCTCTTTTATATTTAGAAATAAAACCGAAGCTGGAAAAAAATCCCCCTTTATCATTAGTTTTATTATCGCTATCTCCATCAATTCTAGTAATTCCCATACAATTCGGACCGAGAATTCTAATCTTAGAAAAGTTATCTGTAATGTTAAGTATTTGATCCCTCAATTCAAGACCTATTTTCCCTACTTCTTCAAATCCCGATGCTTCGATTATTGCACCTGGGATTCCCATCTCTATGCATTCTACTAGTAGGTCCGGAATGAGACGATTTGGTACATAAAAAATTGCAAGATCAACATGATTTTCAATTTCTCGTACTGATTTCTTAAAATCTAAACCTAGTATTTCACCATCTGAATTAGGATTTACAGGATAAATCCCCCCTTTATAATTATTTCTTACGAGATTTTGAATGATTCTGTGGCCACCTTTCATTGGATTTTTTGATGCCCCTATTACGGCTACTGATTTTGGATTAAAAAACAGGTCAATAACATTACTATCCGGCATATTTATTACTTCCTTTACTTATTAGACCTTACTCTTATACTTCTTATATTCAGCTTTAACAAAATCATGTAATTTTTTTGCGTTTTCGTCTGTTTCAAAATGATCAATAACAGGTGCTAAAAACTGATTTAGATATTTTATAACAGCAGGTTTTAAATCGGGTGGATTCAGCTCTCCTACTTCGTAGTCCTTTTCTAACTCCTCAAAAGAGGTGTATTTTATACTTCCACCATACTTCTCTGGTCGCTCAATTATAAAATAATCAGTAAGCTCAAAAATAATAAATTTGCAATATTCTAATACAGGATTTTCAGTTACTTGTTTAGGTGGACAAAAAGCTTTACTAATTTTACGCTTTACATCAAGGGGTGTATCTAACATAAAAATAGCATTATTTGGATCAGATTTAGACATTTTAAATTCAATGGCTTTATCAATCCCAGTTAAATCAGTTTTTGGTGGTTTATTTAAACCCATCAACATATGATGGTGAATAGCTACTGGTTTTGGCCGACCCAACTTTTTTGCTACTTCTCTCGCAAGCATATTTACTTTTCTTTGATCTAAACCTAATTGGCAGATATCAGCTGGAAGATAAAATATATCAGCTGTTTGCATAAGAGGATAGAGAATCTGTGATGCATAAAGTTTATCTGATTCACTTCTACCCATTATTTGAGTACATCTTTTCACCCGTTTTAGAGTTGTGTCAATACCAATCTTTAGAACTAACTCCCAATATTTTGGATCTTTTACGATATCAGATGCATAAATGAATTCTACTTTGTCTAAATCCATTCCACAAACCTTCCATAATTCAATAAAAAAATCGCCTACTTTTTTTATTATATCCAAATTTCCTCCAAATTTTTTGTTTGCAGCGGCATGCCAATCTGCTACAAGAAATTTAAAATGAATTCCAGTTTTTGTTATTTTATTTACATTTATTGCCCTTAGCAGGCCTTGAGCAATGTGAATATTTCCAGAAGGCTCAAACCCATCATAAGCGTAAATTCTTTCATTATTTTTAGTCTTCCATTTAATCATCTCTCTTAATTCATCTAAATCGATGATTTCCTCTCCAACTTCCTTTAATAAAGAAATTTTTTCCTCTATTGTTTTGGACATTATGTCACTACCACACTACTTTATAATGTTGTGAATAAAAAGATTGATAAAACTTTTTCGGATTTTGCCATCTATTACGTGTTTATATAATTTTGATAAACTTTATCCAAAAAAGTTACAATAAATAAGAAACTAGTCTTGCTTGCTTTCAATTGCTGCTTGAGCTGCTGCAATTTTAGCTACTGGTATTCTGAAAGGAGAACAAGAAACATAATCTAACCCAATAGAATGCGAAAACTTAATTGAACTTGGCTCTCCACCATGTTCTCCACATATACCTGTCTTCAAATCAGGTCTAGTCCTTTTACCAAGTTCGATCGCCATTTTCATAAGTTGCCCTACTCCCTCCTGATCAAGAATCTCAAATGGATTATGCTCCAATATCTCTTTATTCAAGTATATGGGAATAAATTTTCCTTCGGCATCATCTCGGGAAAAACCGTAAGTCATTTGGGTTAGATCATTTGTTCCAAATGAAAAAAATTCAGCTTCAATTGCGATTTTATCAGCGGTTAGAGCAGCTCTGGGGATCTCTATCATTGTTCCAAATTTATACTCAAGTTCTACATTATATTCTTTAATTGTTTCCAGAGCAACTTGCATTAATTGTACTTTCACATATTGCAATTCTGAGATCATTCCTACAAGCGGAATCATAACTTCAGGAATAACATTGATTCCTTGTAGCTTTAGTTCACAAGCGGCTTGAAAAATTGCTTTAACTTGCATCTCATTGATCTCAGGCCATACAATTCCTAATCTGCAACCTCTTAAACCCATCATGGGATTTTCTTCAGAGAGAGACCTGATTAGGCTGATAACCTTATTTTTTTTCTTAATTTCATCATCTAATGGGCTAATATTTAGAAGTGATTTTGACAACGCGTTTGTCATTTTGAGTTCTTGACGTTCTAATTGAACTATTGATAATTCTGGGAGAAATTCATGCAAGGGTGGATCCAATAACCTTATTGTTACTGGTTTACCTTCCATGATTTTAAAAATTTCATAGAAATCTCCTTTTTGCATTGGTAATATCTTGTCAAGAGCCTCTTGTCTGGTTTCTTTTGTTCTCGCCATTATCATATTCTGCACAATTGGTAATCTCTCTTTTTCCATGAACATATGTTCAGTCCTACAAAGTCCTATTCCTTCAGCTCCAAATTCTAAAGCCTTTTGAGCATCTAGGGGTGTATCAGCATTAGCTCTAACACCAAGAGATTTTAATTCATCTGCTATTTGTAGTAATTCAAGAAATTCTCCTTTAATTTCAGGCTCAACTAATGGGACTTTTCCTTCGATTATTTGCCCGTTTGTTCCATCAATAGTTATATAATCCCCCTCTCGAACAATCACATCTGCAACTCGAAATTCTTTATTTTCTTCATCTATATCTATATCTGCAGCTCCAACAACAGCGGGTTTACCCATCCCTCTCGCTACAACTGCTGCATGAGAAGTTTTTCCTCCAAATTGAGTTAACACTCCACTAGATGCATATAACCCATGAATATCGTCGGGTTTGGTTTGTGGTCGAACAAGTATAATCTCTTTCTCACCCTCGTTTGCCAAATTTTCCGCCGTATCAGGATCAAAAATTGCAATTCCTGAAACTGCTCCTGGGGAAGCACTTATCCCATGAGCGAGAACGTGTATTATAGCATTCTCATCTATACTTTTAAATAATAATTTTGAAATTTTTTTGGGATCTAAACTCATAATTGCTTCTTCTTTTGTAATTAATCCTTCTTTAACCATATCAACAGCGATCTTTACAGCAGCAGAAGGAGTTCGCTTTCCATTTCGTGTTTGTAAAATATATAATTTTCTATCTTCAATTGTAAATTCAATATCTTGCATATCTCTGTAATGCTTTTCTAATCTATCCATTGTTTCTAATAATTCAGAATATATCTTTGGAAACTCTTCTTTCATGGTTTCAAGTTTTTTTGGAGTTCTAATACCCGCAACAACATCTTCACCTTGTGCATTGGTTAAATATTCACCAAAGTTTTGATTTTGCCCGTTTGACGGATCTCTGGTAAAAGTTACACCAGTTGCGGAATGATCACCTTTATTACCAAATACCATTGCTTGAATATTAACTGCTGTCCCAAAGTCTGGAATGTTGCTGATTTTTCTGTAGGTAATAGCTCGTCTATTATTCCAAGATTTAAATACGGCTTCAATAGAAAGAAACAGTTGTTTAACAGGATCTAGAGGGAATGGTGAACCAACCTCTTTTTCATATAGAGCTTTATAGTCCGCAATTATTTTTCTCAATTCATTAATACCCAGATCCGTATCTTGGGCATTTCTACCGATCTTTCTCTTATATTTAGTTAAAATTCTCTCAAACTTTTCACCTCCAATATCCATGACTACATCTGAAAACATCTGAAGAAATCGCCTCCATGAGTCATAGGCAAAACGCTCATTATTAGTTTGATTTGCTAATCCCACTACACTTTCATCATTCAGTCCTAAATTTAAAACTGTATCCATCATCCCTGGCATAGAAACTACAGATCCAGAACGAACGCTAACCAATAATGGATTATGAATATCACCAAATTTCTTTCCTGTCTTTATCTCCAAGTCCTTTAAGTGATTCATTACATTTGGCCTAATTTTTTCCATAACCTCTTCTGGATCTCGAAAATATAGTAAACAAGCCTCAGTTGTTATAGTAAATCCGGGTGGAATATTTAAACCAAGCTTTGTCATTTCTGCTAGATTTGCTCCCTTACCCCCAAGTAAACTCTTTAAATCCTTATTTCCTTCATGAAAATCATAGATGAATTTGGTATTTTCTATACTTGTCAACTTTTTTTCACCATAATCTCAATAATCATCAAGACATATTTACATTAAAAACAATGGTTTATATTTTTATATTTTACTTCAATATCAAAGAAAGTATTTCTAAGTTTAATAGTTTACAATAAAGAAGAAAAATTTCAAAACTTTAGACCATAAACGTTATGCTTCAATTAACCTTTATTAAATTCGTTCATAAGTTCCCAAATTCCATTTAATATGTAATCTGGTTTGTTATCGCTATTATTTATCATTTCTAAAGTGGTTTCCCCAGATAAAACGCAACATGTAACAACACCAGCATTTTTTCCCATTTTCATATCTGTATAAAGGCGATCACCAAACATCACAGCATCTTTGGGTGAAAATCCAAATTGATCTAACTTGAATAAAAGCATCTCTTTATTAGGTTTGCCTAAAACTTTAGGCATCTTTTCTGTAGCTTTAAACAATAAGGCAGCAATCCCTCCCGCATCTGGAATATACCCGTCTTCAGTAGGGCACCTGTTATCCAGATGAGTTGCTATGTAAGGAAAATCCTTCTTTAAAAGAAAATGCGTTGCTTTAGAAAGTCGTTCATACGTCAATTCTTTATCAAAAGCAAGAACCACAATTTCAGGATTATCCTCAGTTAATACAAATCCTTCTTTTAAGAATTCTTCTTTAAGCGATGTTGTCCCCATCAAAAATACCTTAGAAAATCCATTTTTTTTTAGATAATCTATAGTTGGATGTTGGGATAATATAAGATTATCTCGAGTTATTTGAAGATTAAATTTATTTAATTTTTTGAGATAATCTGTTGTTGAAATACTTGAATTATTTGAAAGAAAGTAAAATGATTTGTTTTTTTCTTTCAATAGTTTGACTAATTCATGTACACCTTTAAACAATTTATTACCTAAATAAATTGTTCCATCTAAATCAAAAAAGTAGGCTTGCTTGTTTATTAATTCAGTAATGTTCTTATTATGAAAGGGCATTTGAGATATTAAAAAATAGGTTGGATACAATAAAAAGGAAAAAAAAGTAAATAAAGTTAATTTATTTTAATAAAATTCTGTATCAATCATCGTGCTAGAATTGACAAGTTCCTGTGCTGCTCTTACGGCTTTTAATACTTTAGCCATGTCCCCTTGGAGCTTGAACTTGCCAGCGAGTAAAGCACGTATAGGATCTAACTCCTTTTTTAAGATTTGCACCCAAGCATCATAGGGTCCTGAATATATAAATTCTGCGTCTGATTCTTCTCCCTGCTCTAATATTCTTGCTCCTGTGCATTCACCATGATATAACCCTACAAACATCCTAATCTCATGATCTAAATTTCCCTCAGGCTCAATAATAAAGAGAAAGTTACCTTCCCACCCATCAGGTGGAAACCCGATAGGTCCAGCAGCTTCGCTATAATTTTCATTATCATTTATAGCTTTACAATATGCCTTTGCCCATTCTGGAGATCCAAACTTCATTATTATCACTTAGAATAAGTTTATTTCGCTAACTTTTAGGTAAGTTATTTATTTGTATATTTTATTTAATAAAGAGTTTTATTAATATTCTTTTCATTCAAATAAAAAGATTTAATAAACTCATATTATGATTCTTTCCTTTATTATCCCATTCTAATAAAGGTGGTGATAAATAGATAAATAGAAAATTATTAAATTTCTCCCCTTTCTTTCATTTTTGCTATTTCTTCTTCTCTGAGCTTCCTCTTAAAAAGTTTCATAATCATCGTCAAAGGGAGATCTTTCCTAAATTCGACATATTTAGGTACCGCATATGGCTTGACTTTATCTTTTAAATATTCAATTATTTCCTGCTCAGTAACCTTACCCTCATATTCCTGCTTTAATGATACAAATGCCTTTACTCTTTCACTACCTGGGCGCTCAGGATCTGGGATTCCAATTACACCTGCATTTTTAATTGCTGGATGCTCATGTAAGATATCATCAATCAATCGAGAGTAAACTTTATTCCCGGAAACATTTATCATATCTTTTATACGATCTACAATGAAAAAATAGCCATCCTCGTCCATTTTACCAATATCACCCATCTGGAGCCATCCATCTTCAGTTAAACCTTTACCTGGTGTAGGCCAGTAACCTTTCATAACTTGAGGTCCACGGATCCATATTTCACCAGATTCACCAAAAGGACATTCTAGACCAGTCTCTGGATCAACAATTTTCACTTCTGTATCGGGAAGAGGTATACCAATACCCCTTTTTATTTTTGACATAAATCCTGTTACTTTTGATAAAGGTGAAAGATTGACTGTTGATCCAGCAGTAGTTTCTGTAGCACCATAACCCTCACCTAAAGGAACACCACTCTTCTTCTCAAATTCTTCAGCGAGTTCTGTAGGCATTGGTGCTGCACCTGAAAGGTAAAATATTGGAGCTTTAGGAATATTTAATTTAAGAAATCTTGTATAGTGGGCTGGTACCGCAGCGACCAAGAAAGGACGATATTTATTTATCGTGTCTGCGATTCGTATCATATCTCTTGGATCCATCAAAAGGATCTTGAGACCCCAGGAAATTCCCGCGTAGACTCCAAAATGTCCATAAGCATGGAATATTGGAACACAAATTAAAAATGAGGCTTTTCCAATAATTCCGGATTTTAAAGGATCCAACATCCAATGTAAAAATTGAATTATATTAGTAGTAATATTATAATGAGTTAACATCGTTCCCTTTGGAAGTCCAGTTGTGCCTCCTGTAAAAGGCAATAGTGCTATATCTTCCATGGGGTCTATTTCCACTGTTTCCGAATGCGGATTATATTTTTCTATTAAATCTCCTAAGAGATAAGTTCCATCTACTGAGATTTCTTCCAACTCAGGCATTTCATAGTCGGGAAATATTCTCGTTGGAGTGTAAATGATCGTATTAAGCTCAACTTCCCTCTTCACTTCGTTAACACGTTCCAGACGTCTATATGAACATACAACTGTTCTAGCATTGCTTTCTTTGATTTCATGAATAAGATCGTCTTTTTTATGCAAAATGCTTAGTGGAACATGAATTGCTCCTATTTTCAGTGTAGCAAAATCGACAATTATAAATTCTGGGCAAGATGGAAGTACTGAAGCAATTGTATCTCCTTTTTTTAACCCAAAATCTACAAAAGCGCTAGCTAGTTTATCTACTTTTAATTTCAACTCTGAATATGTAATTTCCTCATCAACATAGATACAAGCAATATTGTCAGGGAAGTCAGTTGCACTTTTTTCAAGAAAGTTGTAAACATTTATTTTTGGATACGGTTCCATAGTGTGTTTAAGTTTAAAAGGTCCAACAAAGTAAGATTTGAGCCAAGGTTTATCTGCATATGTTAAATTCTCATTTTCACCCAATCAAATCACCTCTTCACATAAACTTAGATTTTACTTTTTCTTTATTACATCAATTGCCCATTCCAACCCTAATTCTCTGAGTTTGTCCTGAGTAGGGATCCCATCTCTATCCCAACCTCTGTAGTCATAATATGCGTCTAACAGTGGCTCCAGATTTACTACTTCTCCTTTTGCAGGCCCTTCAGGTAATGGGTCTTCCAACAATCTTGCTGGAAGAGTATCATCAGCTCTAGTTAAGCCTTCTCTAATATTATAAATTCTTGCAAGATTGTAAATTCTCTCACCTGTTTTTTTAAAATCTGCTACAGTATAGTCATATCCTAAGAGTTTTGACATTAAGGAGGCCCAATCCTCTGAAGTTAAAACCATTCCCATAAATTTGCACCCACCGATTGCATCAAAAATTCCAAATGCATCCTCAAAATTTTTTACAACCTCTGTATCTTCAACATTTTCTTTAAGTATATCCCCTACTTCTGCATCTTCAACTATCATAAAGGGCATCGACATGAAAGTAGGACCTTCAATAAACGCCGTCATATGATCCCCTCCACGATTGGCAACAGCAAAAGATAACCCAGTTATTTTGGCGGCTCTACTATCATATGCAGGAAGTTCCAAGCCTTTTACTTGCATCGCAAATCTTATCGAATTCTTTCCTAGTTTTTCAGCCATCCTTTTGGATCCTTCAGCCAAAAGATCTCCAATACCTTCTCGTTTAGCAATTTTTGGAACGAGTTCTATAATAGAATCTGAATTACCAAAACTAAAATCTATACCCTCTGCATCCTCCTTGCTTAATATCTCTTTCTCATAACATTCCATTGCAAATGCTATAGTGCTTCCTGCAGATATAGTGTCAAGACCATACTCATTACATAGAAAATGGGCTAAGGTTATTGCTCCTAAATCATTGATTCCGCACATAGTACCAAATGACACGACTGATTCATATTCTGGTCCTTCACCAGCACTTTTATACTTTCCTTCTTTAATTTCAGAAAGTCTCCCACAAGCAACAGGGCATGCAAAACAAGGTTTCCTTCCAGTTAGAATTGTTTCGTTAATTGCTGTTCCATTTATCATATCTGCATCTTTAAATACACCGGTTTGCCAATTTTTTGTTGGAAGGCCACCCTTTGCGTTAACTAAATCAAGAATGGCTGCGGTTCCAAATACTTCCAGTGTCATTTTCAACAAACTTTGATTAACCCAGTCATACCTCTGCCGAGCTTCTGCTTTATATTCTTCTGGATTCGCTATTTTAATTTTTAATTTCCCCCTTGAAGCTATTGCCTTTAAATTTTTTGAACCCATTACAGCTCCCATCCCACATCTTCCAGCTGCTCGACCATAGTTAGGTTTATCACAATCATTCATTATAGCTGCGTATTTAACCAGATTTTCTCCCCCAATTCCGATGCATGCTACATTAAAATTATCACCTAATTCTTCTCTAATCAATTTTGTAGTTTCTGATGTATTTTTTCCCCATAAATGTCCTGCATCTTTAAGTTCGGCTTTACCATCCTCTGTAATCAGATACAGCGGTTTTGATGATTTACCTTCAAAAATTACCCCATCGAATCCAGATCTCTTAAGATCCCGACCCCAAAAACCAGCAGAATTCGCTTCTCCCCAAAAGCCAGTTAGAGGAGATTTTGCAACAACGCTATACCTTCCTGTACTTGGAGAAGGTGTTCCCGTTAATGGTCCCGTCATAAAAATTAATAAGTTTTCTGGACTTAATGGATCAGTCCCCCTAGGTACCTCATCGATCAAATATTTAGTTGCGAGTCCCGCTCCACCTAAATACATTTTAATTGTTTCTTCATCTGGAAACTCTTCACTAATTTCTCCATTAGTTAAATTAACTCTCAGAATTTTTCCCATATAACCGTAAATAATCTTTACACCTCAATTATGAATTTAATCAAACTATTTTATTGTAGTTTTATGATTTTAGTTAATTGATCTTATTACCTTAATTATAAAACAATTTCTATTTTTTTCCTATAAAAGATAAAACTCCCCTTATACTAGCAAAATTAGAAACATAAAGCAAAAAACAGAAATAAAAAAAAAAAAAAGTTACATTATACACCGATTCCAATTGTGTTTCCGATTCCAGCTATAATTACTTTAGTACCTTTTTCAGTGCGTTTTCGAATTGTCATCTTTATCTTATCAACAAATTTCGCGACCGATTTTGTTATTGGTCTCTTCATTGTTGTAATCGCATCCTCTAAAGATTGCTTACAAATTAATGCATCAATGGGTATCGCTTTTTCAGTTGAAGATTCTTCAATAAAATATTTTTCAATTCCGAGACCTCCTATAGCAGCTCCTACACCTATAGCCATTGATCCAGTTTTATCTCCCGTTAATTTCAAACCAGCGTCAATCATAATTATGCGTGAAATATCATTACCATGCTTATCAACTAGCGTCTTTATCGCTTTTCCCGGCTTTCCCACAGAACCCCCTGGACCTTTTGCTCTCACGATATAAATGTCCCTATCTTCAAATTCTACCTCTTGTACAATAGTATCTCTTTCAATTTCTTTCGCCTCCACTTCTCCGTTCGAAATATCTCTTAAAAAACTTGCCACGACTAAAGGTCCAAGACCATCTCCTATTGGGCTACCTTCCGCAAAAGACTTTGCCGCATAGTAGTAGGCTTTAGCCATGCTTAAGATTAAACCCAATTGCATTGAGATTTGAAGTAGGAGAATCATTGATTTTGATTTCTTGCCTAATATGAGAAAATGTCTAATAAGCCTATATATAGAATCTATTGCCATTGTAGCTTCTACAAGATTCTCTAAATTATATCTTTGAACAGTATCTGCAAGTGGTGCTAGTAATTCAACTTCTTCCTTAAATCGAAAATCTCTTACATCAACTACATGGTCAAATTTAGGGATAATGCCATAAGGATCAAGTGAAACTGGAGGTATGGTTATAAATGTAATGAAATCCTCAAGTTGAAGCATCAAATCTTTTTGAGTTTTCTTTTTATCAGCAAATTCTTTAAAATTGCTAACCAGAATTTCTTTACATTCATCATTCCATTTCTTTAGCTTATCTAAGCCCGCTTGTATTTCTTTAGATGCTTTCCACCCTTGGAGCTTTTGTCCATAAAACATTGAGACAAAAATCAATACAAAGAATAACAAATTTAGAATTAGAGATATAGGATCGGTACTTTGTCCACCTAATTGAGCAATATTAAACATTATTTTTTAAAATTAAAGTCTCTTTGATAATTTAAATCTATTTAGTTTTTATAATAAGAAAATTTATTTATTCTTTTCTATTATAAAGCATTGATAACAAGAAATTTGGACATTTTCTATGATTGAAGAAGAAGACGATGAGGATATCCTAAAAAAAGGAATTACGCTTAAAAATGTTCTAAAAAATCTAATTTCTATAATTTTTATCATTTTAGGAGCAGTATTTATTTATTCCGGGATTGGTGACCAAATAACAAGTTGGTCTATTGGTTTTATGATGATTTGTGTTGGAGCTACATTGATCCAATGGCAAAAAAGCCCAGTAGAACCGATAAGGCAAACATTGACGATTCTTTTATGTAGTTTATGTGGACTTACAAAGGTTAGGAATTACGAGAAGGGTGATTTTATCTATAGAAAAATAGGTAAATGTAGCGAATGTGCTGAATCAATGGAGATTAACCAAATTTATTCTGTAAAATTGAAAAAGCCAACTGAACCCAATAAAAAAGATGAAGATAAGAAAAAGCAAGTAAAGATTAAGGAAAAATTATAAAAGTTTTTCAAATGTAAAGGTGTATTCTAGATTCTAAAGAAAGTTGGAATGGGCGGAACTTTCGATCATCTTCATGAAGGACATAAATTTTTATTAAAAACTGCCTTATCTATTTCTGAGAATGTTGAAATTGGATTAACAAGTCAGAAACTCTTAGAAAAAAAGAAATATTATTCAAATTTAGAGGATTATAAAACAAGACAAGACAAACTGAAAGAATTTATAAACTCTTTTGCTAATTTAGAAAGAATTAATATAGTTGAAATAAAGAATTGGGATGATATGAGTAGATACGCTCAAGATCCTGAATATGAAGGATTAGTTGTAAGTCAAGAAACTTATGAAAACGCGGTAAAATTGAATGATAAAAGAGAAAAAATAGGTTTACAGCCTCTTATCCTCATTGTAATTCCAATTTTCAAAGACAAAAATAACCAAAAAATAAGCTCCACATCTATAAGAGAGAAATTATAAAAAAAAGAAATTTTTAATTATTTTCCGCTTCTTTAAGCTTACTACCACAATAAGTACAAAACTTCTGCTCATTAATAATAGCAGTATTACAAAATGGGCAAAGATTTTCGACACATTTGGGGATCTCTTTTCTTGATTTTACTTTTTTTAGCTTAACCTTTCGGCGCTTAGGTTTTTTTGAGGATCTATAAACTTTTTTATATACAATGCTAAAAACAACTATTCCTAACAATGAAAATGTTCCAATCAAAATGAAGATTAACAGAAAATGTGCTCTTGGTTCTGTAATTGGAGGGGGAAGCTCATTATAGACATTATATCTATAAAAATTTCACAGCTTACAGTGTCATTTGCATAAAATCTAATGAGAAAAAACAAATTTAAATTTAGTATTAATTTTAAATTTTTAATATTATCAGAATTCTAAACATTCTTTAACGCTATGATATAATCGGCAAATCCAAAAAGATCCCATAAATGACCCGTTTTTACTCGTTGATATCTGAATAAATCATAAGCGATTATTATTGGGAGAAAAATAATTTTTCTGAAATCTCGACGGATACCTTGCTTTAATACTTTAAAATCTTTTCTTTTTAAAATATATAGTAATGTATCATTGCAAAATAAACTTACATGACTAGAGTCGTCGTAAAAATTTAAAGTTCCTTTCCTATGTGGAAGTTTAGTGCTTCTGATTGAAGGATATTCTATGTATATTAACCCATTTTTCTTTAATTTCGGTATTAATTGTATCAATCTTTTTTCTCCATGTGGTAAGTGTTCGATTACATGTGATAGTATTAATAAATCGAAGAAATCGTTTGGAATTTCAGAGAAATTTCCTGAATTAAGATTTAACTCGTAAAATTCATCCATTAATGATAACTCTTCTAAAGTGTAAAATCTTCGAGACAAATCTAATCCGTAATAATGGCAATTTGGAAAATTTAGTTTAGTACGTTGAACAGAAAAGTTTCCGCAGCCGATGTCAAGAATTTTATTTTTTTTTTTTGCTAAGAATTTAGAAATAATCATAAATCTAAATTCTCTTATTAGATTCTTGCGAAAAAAATTTGTAAATTTGTTTGCAAAGGGAGAAGATTTGATTTTTGACATTATAATAATTGATTCTATTTTGAAACGTCTTGTTTGATAAGATAGAAAAATATCTTTTAATTGTTAAAATCACTAAATAGTATTTAATTTATTCATAAAACCAAAGCTATTAGTTTAGATTTATTCATTTAAATTCAAATATTAGATGTTTTTATCTTATTGATTACTTTAAAAATTTGAATTATTTTATTTAAAGATTATTAATAGAATCTCGGGACTAAATTAAGTGCTCTAAATTCGATATTATTAATAAATTATTAATAAAATGAATAGTATTGTTTAAAATTATACCATTTCTAACCAATATGGGTAAGAAAATTTTTTAAGAGTAAAAATATATAAATTAATTATGAATGAATACTTGTGTATAGATCAATATGACTAAACAGGTTTATGTTTCAAGTGCATTAGTTATCCATAACCCAGTTTCATTTTTCATTAAATTCTTTAACTTGCCAAGGGATTAATAATCTAAACAGTAGAATAGATCTCTTGGCTACGGAATATGTATCTCTACTATATTTTAAAACTGATATTTTAAGACTTTAATCATTAAAAGATTATGCTATTTCAAGATCGAGCAAATTCAAACGATTTAATTCACGAAAGATTTAAATACACTTAAGATTTTAAAAATATTAACGAAAGAATAAAAAATGAAAGTTGTGGTTTATGACAATCAAACTTAGAAAACAAACAATTGAAATTCTAGATGTGATAAAAAATAAGCAATCTAATGTAATAACTACTAATTTAGCAAAAGAAATGGAATTAGATTACATAGTACTTATGTCTGCCGTAAATGAATTGATCGCTAATAAATTAGGAGGATTTGAAGAAGTGGAGATTAATCAAATTTCCTTAAATGATGAGGGTTATGAGTATTTGGAAAATGGATTACCTGAAAGACAACTATTAAATTTGTTTTTGAAAGACAAGGTAAAAGAATTTACCATAGAGGAATTATTAAAACATTCAAAATTCGAACAATCAATTTTTTATATTGGGATTTCAAATTTAAAGAAAAACAGGTGGATTGCGCAAAGTAAAGCTACAGGAGAAGACAAAATATATCTTATTGTAGAAGATTTTCCTCAAACTAAACTCGAATCTTTTCTGACAAAATTTAAAGTAAAAAAAGTCATAGATCATTCTTCATTATCTAACGATAATTTAAAATTACTCGATAGTTTAAATAAAAGAAAATTAATAAAGAAAACGCGGGAAACACAAAGAACTATATTTTTAACAGGGAAAGGGAAAAAAATCTCAATTTCGGAAATTGAGGAGTTAAAGCAAGTTAGTAAAATTACACCTGAAATGCTAAGTTCAGGAAGCTGGCGAAAATCTGACTTAAAACCATTTGATGTCACCAAACCAGGCCCATTATTAAAGGCAGGAAAAATTCATCCATTAATAAGTTTAATCAATGAAATAAGGGAGATTTTTTTATCAATGGGTTTTATAGAAATAAGAGGACCAATTATTGAAAGTGCATTTTATAATTTCGATGCGTTATTTCAGCCTCAGGATCATCCTGCTCGAGATATGCAAGATACATTTTATCTTAATAATCCAAAAACAGCAAGATTGCCAGATAAAGAAAGAGTATTAGCTGTACAAGAAATTCATGAGAATGGAGGGGATTCAGGTTCTTTAGGATGGGGGTATAAATGGGATGTTAACAATGCTAAAAAGACAGTTTTGAGGACTCATACAACCGCAACAACTATGCGTAGATTAGCTCAATTTTACAACGAAAATGATAAAGTCCCTGTAAAGGTTTTTTGTATTGATAGAGTCTTTCGAAATGAAAGTGTTGACAAATCTCATTTAGCAGAATTTACCCAAATAGAAGGAATTGTTATTGATGATAATGTTACGTTATGTGATTTAATCGGCTTATTATCTGAATTTTATAGAAAAATGGGATTTAAGAAAATAGTCACTAGACCAGGATTTTTTCCTTATACAGAACCTTCTATGGAAGTTTCAGTTTACTATGACAAATTAGGAGAATGGTTGGAAATGGGAGGATCTGGGATATTTAGACCAGAAGTTACATACCCTTGGGGAATAAAAGAACCAACTCGGGTTTTAGCTTGGGGACAAGGGCTTGAAAGAATTGCGATGCCTTATTATGGACGAGAGGATATACGAGATTTTTATATTAATCCAATAAAATGGTTAAGACAACAGTCTTATCTTAAGTGAGGTGAAAACGCTGCCTACAATTGATTTGAAAGTAGAAAGATTAGAAAAATTAGTTGGAAAACAATTAGATATAAAGAAATTAGAGTATGATTTACAATGGATTAGCTTGGATTTAGAAGATATCAATGAAGAAGAACAAAAAATAAAAGTGGAATATAATCCAAATAGACCAGATTTTTCAAGTCCAGAGGGTATTGCTAGAACTCTCAAAGGATATTATGAAATTGAAGAAGGTCTTCCTTCTTATGATATTAAGCCAGGACCTATATCCATTACTGTGGATCCGAGTGTGAAAAAAGTAAGGCCATATATAGTCTGTGGTGTTATTAGAGATATTGATTTGGATGAAGATGAAGTTGCAACTCTGATGAATATTCAAGAACACTTACATTGGGCTGTTGGTAGGGATAGAAAAAAAGTTGCAATTGGTGTTCATGATTTAGATAAAATTATCCCCCCATACAAATATACTGCAGTAAAACCAGATTCAGTCAGCTTTACTCCCCTTCATGGAGATGGTTATCCAATGAATTTAGAGGAAATTCTATTATTACACGAAAAAGGAATCGAGTATGCTCATATTTTAGAAGGTAAAGAAGTATACCCTGTCATCCTTGATGGAAAAAATGAAGTATTATCCTTCCCACCTATCATAAATGGTGAACTCACTACGGTGACAGATGATACAAAAAATTTGTTTTTAGATTTAACTGGTACCGATTTTAAAGCTGTAAATTTAGCATTAAATATCTTATCTACAACATTAGCAGATATGGGGGCAAAAATTGAAAGTGTCAAAGTGAATTATGAAGGAGAGAGAGAAATTGTGACTCCTAATTTAGAACCAACAAGATGGGAGGTTGAAATTGATTATATTAACAATGTAATTGGATTAAGCTTATCAATTTCAGAGATGATAAAGTGTTTTAAGAAAGTGAGAATGAATGCTAAAAAATCCAAAAAGAATGGTTATTTAGATGTTTTAGTACCTGCGTACAGAGGAGATTTAATGCATCCAGTAGATTTTACTGAAGAATGTGCTATAGGGTTTGGATACGTTAATTTACCTTTGACTATCCATCTAGGCGGTATAGGACAGTATCATCCTATTCAAGATTATTCAAATAGAATAAGGAAAATTATGATAGGGGCAGGATATCTAGAGGTTTTAAATTTCATTCTTGCTAGCTCTGAAAAACAATTTGACTATATGAAACAAGAATTTGTGATGGAAGATATTGTTGAGATTGCAAATCCTGTTTCTAAAGAGTATAATACAACTAGAACAAAATTGCTTCCAAAATTAATGAATACCTTACTTTTAAATAGATCTGAGGAGAAACCAATTAGAATCTTCGAAGTTGGTGATGTTCTTTTATTAGATAGAAAAGAAGAAACGGGAACAAAAAGAGAGGTCCATCTATCTGCTGTGTCTTATCATGAAGATGCAAATTATACAGAGCTTAAATCTACTTTAGACTTCGTTATGACTTCGCTTGGATATTATAGTGATTACCAAGTAAGCCCTGGTAAAAATGTAAGCTACATTGATGGAAGATTTGGAGAAATTTTTTTAGGTAATTCGGTTATTGGTGAAATTGGTGAAATAGATCCAGAAGTTTTATTAAATTTTAAATTAGAATTTCCTGTTGCGGCAATGGAATTAAATATTGAAAAGTTTTTTGATTAGTTTAAATCTTAAATTTTTTATATGAATAATAATTGAGGGCTTTGAGATGAATGACCAAAATAATCTAAAAAAAGAATTAAGAAAATTAAGAGAAGACATCGATAAAATTGATGATGATCTTGTAGATCTTCTAAATGAACGTGGAAATAACGTAATTAAAATTGGAAATCTTAAGAAAAAATTAGATCTTAAGATTTTTCAACCTCAAAGAGAAAAGGAAATTATTGAAAGGTTAAAAAACAAATCAATTGTTTTTAAAAATACAAGTATAGAAGCAATTTGGGAAGAAATCGTAAGCGCCAGTAAATTAATTCAAGGTTTAAAAAATCGAGTTGGTTATCTAGGACCAAATGGAACCTTTACCCATCAAGCAGCTCTTGAATATTTTCCAAAAGCAGGATCAGAATTCATTACATCTAATAGTTTAATAGAAATATTTGAAAGGATTGAAAAAGACATTGTTGATTTTGGGGTCATTGCCATTGAAAATAGCCTTCAGGGTACCGTTAGAGATACACTTGACTTGTTAATCGAGAAAAATGTAATTATTTATGGAGAGATTGAATTAAGGATTGTCCAAAATTTAATTTCTTTGAAAGATTCAGAATTATCAAAAATAAAGACCCTAATTTCGCATCCACAAGCCTTTGCTCAGTCAAGAGCTTGGATTAAAGCAAATTTACCAAATGCTACTCTAATTAGTGTAAATTCTACAGCTGAAGCTGCCCGAAAGGTTAAGGAATTAGAGGATGAATCATATGCGGCTATAGGAACTGAATTTTCGAGTCGTATTTATAATCTGAAAGTTCTAAGCTCCAATATCGAAGATAGTTCCTTAAATTTTACCAGATTTCTTATAATTTCCAAAAAAGAGAATGAACAGAAAGAGGGGAAAATCAAAACGTCTGTTGTTTTTGTTACTAAACATACACCCGGCTCCCTATATCGAGTATTGGAGATTTACGCTGATGGAAATATTAATTTATTGAAAATTGAATCTCGCCCACGAAGGAAAGGTCGGTGGGAGTATATTTTTCTGATGGATTTCGAAGGTGATAAAAATGATCCGAAAGTCGTTAAAATTATTGAAAAAATGAACGAAAATGTGATTTGGTACAAAATATTGGGATCTTATCCTATGGTGGAGTGAAAAGAAATTACCTTGAATTTAATTAACTTTTTTACTTAACAAAAAATATAATAGTAGACTCTTTGCATATAAAACTTTCAATTACTATCATTTTTATTAGTAATTAGATTAACAAAAATTGGTTATTATTAGATGGTGGGGAATATAAGATTTGATGGCAGGAAATTTGACGAGTTAAGAAAGATTAAGATTGAAAGGAATTATCTTAAGTACCCTGAGGGATCTGTTTTAATAACACAAGGAAACACTAAAATTATTGTAACAGCATCAGTTATGGAGTCAGTTCCGAGGTTTCTATTAGATACGGGAACAGGATGGATTACAGCAGAATATTCAATGTTACCTAGGGCTACTCAAACTAGAAATCAAAGGGATACAAATAGAGGTAGATCACAAGAGATTCAAAGGTTGATTGGAAGAAGTTTACGAGCGGCTTTTAATTACGAGAAACTTGGGGAAAGAACAATAAGGATTGATTGTGATGTGATTCAAGCGGATGGAGGAACTAGATGTGCAGCCATAACTGGAGCATTCATTGCAGTTTTTGATGCAATGAATTACTTATACAATCAACAACTGGTATACGACTTTCCGGATTATAAAGTTTTAGCAGCTATTTCATTAGGTATCAAAGATAATCAAATTCTTCTAGATTTGAATTATGCTGAAGACTCTAAAGTAGATGTTGATTTAAACTTAGTGATGAATGAAGATTCAGAAATTATTGAAGTGCAAGGGACAGCAGAAGGTGCACCATTTTCTAAGGATAAATTAAGTGATATAATTGAATTAGGGGAAAAGGGAGTATTAGAATTGATTCAGATTCAAAAAGAAATATTAAATATATAATTATTTCATATAAATTATATTAAAACTTTAATGGGCTTCAATTCCTAATTGCTCTTGATGTTCTTGAAAGTATTGAACTCCTTCTTTTATAATATCAATAACAGTTCTCGTTGGTAGCCATCCAGTTTTTCGGTGAATTTTCTCATTTCTACCAACTAACAATGGCACTTCACTGGGTCTAAGCCTTTTCGGGTCGATAAAAACTTCATTATTCAGATTGTATAAATTTTTTGCTAATTTCACGTAATCTGCGATGCTAATTCCTTTCCCAGAACAAACATTAAAAGGTTCTCCATAAATCTTTTTTTCGCTCGTTAAGATATAAGCGTTCACTGTATCCTTTACATGTGTAAAATCTCGTATAGAATTAGGATTTCCAATAATTATTTTATCTCTTTTATTTTCCAGAATCTCAACAATTTGTCTATGCACTACACTTGTAACGAACTGAATTCCTCTTCTAGGACCTTCATGATTAAAACCCCGAGTAATAATACTTGGTACACCGTAAGCATCATGATATAACCAAGCTATTTGCTCTGTTGCGCATTTAGATATTCCATAAATGCTTCTAGGACGGAATGGGTTTTTCTTTATATTTTCTGTTACAGGAACTTCATTCGGATCTACTAAACCGTATTGTTCGCTACTACAAGCAACATGTATACTATTTAAATCGTCATCAAACCTTCTTGCGGCTTCAAAAATCGTAATTGTACCTACTATATTATTATAACTTACTCTTATGGGTTCTCTAAAAGAAGTTGGTATAAAAGATTCAGCAGCTAGATGAAATACAGCGTTTGGTTGTATTTCCTCAAATATGCTAAGAATCCTTTCTGCTGATGTGATGTCAGCTTCATGTAATGTAATTTTACCTCTAAGATGTTCGATATTCTCATGCATAGGCACAGCATGCCTACGTATAGTCCCATGAACTTTACAACCTAAATTTAATAATTGTTCTGCTAAATGGCTTCCTGCAAACCCACTAATTCCAGTTATTAACACTCTTTTGTCATTCCAGAATTTTTCATCAGGTAAAGCAGATATCCTGTTCTTAAACTCATTTAAGTATTCATCAATCTTTTCAGGTTTGATGATAAAACCTTGTTGTTCAAGTTCTTTAACTCGAGGATTTTCTTTAACAACTTCCTCAATAGGGATAAGATCGTCCATAGTATGATTTAGTAGTAATAATTTATTTGTTTTTAATTTAATTATTAAATACTCTGGTGGATTTTAATAATATTCTATTTCCTTAAGTTTTTTCAGTAATGAACCTAAAGTAAATACTTAACCTTCATCTAAAATTTAATAAATTTTAACAATTTAAAGCCATTTAAAACTACTAATATATATTCCTGAAATAGAATAAAATCCTACTGATGAGTAAAAAAATTTTAATTTTAGTCCCCTCCTTAATGTTTGGTGGAGGTGCTGAAAAAGTAGCTTCAGATCTTTCTTTAAATTTGTCAAAAAAGTATGATATCTCTATACTTACTTTTTTTCATTTCCCTGAGATTTATCCCTTCAAAGGGAAATATTATACTATTCAAGAAAGACATCATTTTAGAGGTGTTTTTTTAAGGTATTTCAAAATTCACAAAATAATTAAATCGATTTCCCCAGATATTATTATTACTTTTATGAATAAAACAAGTTTCTGGATTATTCCATTTATGTATATATACAAAAATGATTCTCCACTAATTATAAGTTTAAATACTAATCCAAATTTTCATTATCGTAAAAGACTATACGGAAAATATTTAATTAGATTCTTATATCCTTTAAAAAAAGTAAGTACAATTGTACCTGTTTCAAAAGAGCTTAAAAATATTTTAGTTAATAAGTATAGATTGGATGGAATGAAAATTAGGCCGATTTATAATGGTTTCGATATTGAAGGAATCCAAAAACTAGCAAAAGAAAACGTTAGTGATTATAATGAAATACTAAATAATACAAGTTTAATCAAATTCATAACGATTGGTAGATTATCAAAGGAAAAAGGACATAAATACCTGATTAATGCCTTTTCTAAAGTGATTAAAGAAATCCCCAATTCTAGATTGTTTATAATTGGGGAGGGACCATTAAGAGCAAAATTAATGAAATCAATAAAAGATAAACAACTAGAAAATAAGGTGATTCTACTTGGAACTAAGAAGAATCCTTATAAATACCTTTCAAAAGCGGATATCTTTGTACTTTCTTCTCTACACGAAGGTCTCCCTACTGTGTTAATTGAAGCTTTAGTTTGTAACCTACCAATAGTTTCAACCGACTGCGAAACAGGCCCAAAAGAAATACTAGCCAATGGAAAATATGGCATTTTAACTAATGTAGCAGATTCAAGTGATTTAGGGGAAAAAATGATTTATTTAGCTAAAAACCAAGAAGCCAGAGAAAGATTTTCCAAAAAATCAACCGAACGCATTAATATTTTCGTAAAAAGTAAATTTTTTAATAAATGGGTCAATTTAATTGAAGAACTGCTTTATAAGACATAATTAATTAAATTTTTTTAGAAATCTTAGCTTCAATTTAATGGACTCAAGAATATAATAGTTTTTTTCTAGCGATCCTTTAACTAGAGCTCTAATTTTTAATTTGTCATACAAATAAAGCAGAAAATGGATTACTTTATAAAAGGTTATTCTATAGTATTCAAAAGAAATCTGTTTTCTAGTGAAGTTGGGAATTTTCGTATTCAGTCTTCTTTTATAGGCTTTTAATTTCGCTAGATAATGGTAAAATTCTGGTTGAAATGAACTTTTAGCTTGTGAGATTCCTTCCCTATGCCATCTGTAATAATATAGGGGAATATTTACAAATTTGAATTTAGTTACTTCTTCTAATTTAAAAATAATATCTTTATCCACAGCTCTCTTTTGGTCTGGATCGAAACCAGATGTCTTTAAATAAGCTCTTCTTAGAAAAGTTTTAAAATGAGATATCTTAATTTTAAAAATATTTGTTTTTTTTGGCACGTCATATCCTATCCATCTGTTTTTTATGCAATTCTTTAATTGGGCGTCACATTCCCACATAGTACTATAAATAAAACCATAATCAGGATTTTTTTGATAAGCATCTGCAATAATTTTTAAAGCATCTTTATGGAGCTTATCATCTGCATCAACTATTCCAATTATATCATTTAATCCGTTAGCTGCAGCAGTTTTTAAAGAACCTCCATATCCCTGATTTCTTTCATGTCTTATTAATTTAATTCTATCATCTTTTAGTAAATGATTAATAATAGTTAATGAATTATCTGTAGAACAATCATCTACAATAATTAATTCCCAGTATGGATATGTCTGAGAAATGACACTGTTTATAGCAGTCTTAATAAATCTGGCATTATTAAAATTAGCCATTAAAATTGAAAAATAGTTATTTTTTGATTGATCTGTATTTCTCATTTAATAGGGATAAATAAGTTCTTTTAATTAAATATTTTTTAAAATTCCAGTGAAAGCGTTAAAAATATATTAATATAATTAATTGAAGGAAAGAGTATTGTTTATTGTTATTTGATAAAAGTATAATCCCGAGGAGGTTAAAACGTAGTTTCATTTTGAAATATGTATTGATCTTACAATTATATCTTAATTTTTATTTTTTAATCCCCCAGAAATATAAATCGCAGTGATTAGTCTCCACTTCAAATTCATATTCTTTAAATATTTCATCTACATCCATACATTCTCTTATATCAGATTCTGTTAAGGTTTTATAATATTCATTATCCCAGTTCTCTCGTGAAACATTTGGCATTGTTTTCCAATTTTCATATTTTTCTTTACATTCTTTTTCCATTGAAGCAACCCCATGAACTGGTCTACCGGTGGTGGCACAAGTAAAAATGAAATAACCTCCTGATTTTAACATTCTTATCACATTCGGAATACTTTCTTTAAAGAATGGGTTATGTTCCCAACATTCACACGAAATAATGGTACCAAATGTTTCATCGGGAGCATTATAATCTTGTATTGGACAAACAACATGAACACCTGGCCCAGGACCTATATCCAATCCAATAAAGTCACAATTGTCAAAAAATGGTTCTTCATTGCCATTCACATCAAAAGAACCTATGTCCAACACTTTACGCTCTTTAAATGCCTTCGGGAATTCTTTTTTAAGCCTTTTTATAAAATCTCTTTGTTCTTTATGTGCCATAAGTATATTTGGTATGGCTTTTAAAATTTAAAATTTTATCTTTATCAAAAATATGTAATCTTTTTAATTTACGAGATCCACAATTTAAAACCTTTTAAAGTGGATTTGATAGATCTATCTTAAATTAGTTTTCAATAAACTTTAGTTTCCCATATTGACCTTCAATTCCATTTTCTTTTTTTGGTATTATTTACCATTTTTACTTTTATTTACGATAAAATTATAAATTTAAAAGAAGAAAAATAAAAAAATTTGATTGGAATTTTAATATTTTCATCGATTTCTATCGGTCTAGCCTTATTACATACCCTAACAAGGTTTTTATTAATTGGATTATTAGCACAATCATTAAGGATTTTCATATCTTCTACTTCATAGATTTTTGATTTATAAAATTAAAAATACCCGCGTAGTAAGAAGTCCTTTCAATGACTCTATAATCGTAACAATGTATCAACAAGAAAATAGACAACCTAATAATAATCAAGTACTTAAATTACATTACTCAATTGTATAAATAATGTTGCAATAATATGTCATTTAAAAACAGAATTTTACAGCTATATAGGATAATGCCCCCAGTTCTTAAGAAATCGGCATTTTACATTTATTCTAAAGTGATGAAATTACTTAGTCCAATAATCGTTTTAAAATTGAATAAAGGAAAGTTTTTAAATAAAGAAATCAAGAAAATTAATGATATTAAGGATATTATTCAGTTTGCTTTCTCTTTTCAATATCTTGGTTTTACTATTAGAACGTGTCAAGTTAAATATGAGATAACTAAACTCCTTGAAATTCTTAAAGAATTAAAACCTAAAACAATCTTGGAAATAGGAACAGCTGGGGGAGGAACCTTTTTTCTTTTTACAAAAATAGCCCATCCCGAAGCCAATCTAATAAGTATAGATCTTCCAGGAGGACCTTTTGGAGGAGGTTATACCAAATGGAAGGTCCCTCTCTATCAATCTTTTGCGAAAAGGAGACAAAAAATCGATTTATTAAGAGCCGATTCTCATAATCAGAAAACGCTTGAACTCGCTAAGATCGTTCTTGATGGTAGAATGGTTGATTTTCTATTTATCGATGGAGATCACACCTATGAAGGTGTTAAAAGAGACTTCAACATGTACTTGGGTTTAGTTAAAGAAGGAGGTATTATTGCATTGCATGATATAGTTGAGATTTCCCCCAAGCATGAATGTGAGGTTAGTAAGTTTTGGAATGAAATAAAAAATGAGTACGATTCTGTTGAGATCATCAAAGACGTAAACCAAAATTGGGCTGGAATAGGCGTGATTTATCTATGAATATTAATTATGAGTGTTACACTCCTGACTCATTTCCTAAACTTAAATTCGAATACCTTTGAGAGTTTAAAATTATAGTTACGAAAGACTTTGAGTAATTCTAATATATAAATGATAAATTAGACTGCCAACCTCGTAGAAATACATTTAGATTAGTAGTTGTTTCCATAGTTGGTTTTAATGTTAAGTATGGGAAAGGATACATCCCCATTTTCCAAAACAAAAAACATAGCTTTTTACTCTTTTCTCTAATTGTTGACATTGCTGAAGTTTTATTCAAGAAATAAGGTTTAAAACCTTCTCCTTTTAAAATCTCTTTATCATTAGATGTTAGTTTGCCTAACACCCATAATAATGAATTCAATTTAAGTAGACTCGAAATATTATTCACCAGAAATTTCCAAACAGCTTGGTTTGTTGGGGTTTCTAAAATTCCAATATCAAATGAACGATATTTTTGTATTTTATTTATCATAATTGTTTTTATTTGATGACTCACTCCAACACTCTCAAAGTAAAAGTCAGCTTCTTTTTTTGAAATATCAGAAATAAAAGTATGAGTTATTTTTAATCTTTGTAAATCAGCTAAATCTGCGGATGGTTTAAGATTTTTATCTGTCATCGAAATTAACCTCAAAGATTCGTGAATACGGTGCAATTCTTGAATATTTTCATATAACCTTACTCTTGCATTAAAATATTCCCGTGCTTCATTACTATTTTCCTGACATCGATGATCTTTTATAGCTAATAAACATTCATCAATTTTATTTTCAAAAACAAATTCTGAAACAAAATGTGGAAAACTTTCATAACTTATGTATATATTTTCAGCTTGGAGATTCCCTGCTTTAGCAATTGCTTCTGCTTCGCCAGGATGATTATAATAATAAATAATTTTTTCTAGCAAATCTTCAAAACTATTCCATTCAACGAAATGTTTTCCAGGTTCAAAAAATCGATAAAGGGATGTTTGTGAACTTAATTCGTCAGCGAGACATAATGCTCCAGCACAAAGGGCACTATATATTTGAGGAGTTATTTGTCCATTTAAACTACTAACAACAACTATTTTTGAATGGGTTAAAACTTTTCTCCAATTTGGTTTGGAAAGACGGTTATATCTATGAAATGGGATATTTTTCTTGGGCAACTTTTTTTCTAAAAATTGTAACATCCTACTGCGACGTGGATGTGAGGATTTCCACCTTTTTCCAATGAATGTTACCCAAGGTTTTTTATTATCCACTGTTTCGAGCTTCAGTACAGGCCGTGGAATATATGCACAATGTTTAATACTTGCTTCATAAAAAAAATGTAAGTGAGCTGGTTGTGCAAAAATAAGCATATGTTCAAATTTTTCGCGTTTTATGTAACGAATTACTGAACTTATAGGGTACATTGAATGATGTGTGTCAGTAACTAAAGCAAGTTTAGGACATTTTATTTTAGATAAATTTTTTGGAAAACTGATTTTATTGCTACTTTCAAGGATAGAAACAATTAAATCAATTTTTTGATCATTTTCATTTAGCTGTGAAAGCACTTCATCTATATCAAAAAAACGTCCACTTGTACGAATAAATTTTCTTTCTTTAGAATCTCTATTTTGCAGGTTAGGTCCGCAGATTATTTCACGTCTCCCACAATAAGGATAGGGACCAATAGATTCGTTATCATAATGCCATGATATAAGCACGATATTTGGTAATTTCTCAAAATAATTTTTGTTGTCTGTAAGATCTCTTATTGCCATATTATTAGTTTAAATCAGCTAATTTATGAATTTTATAGGTGTTAATTATAATAGTTTTTTTTATTGTAAAATTTAAGCCTTTTGAAATACTAAAACAATGGTATGAGCTGTAAATTTGCTAAAAACCTTATCTATTAATCTCTTTATTTTATTGACTATTTTTGGTTTATTGGCTTTATAGAGCAATTGAAAAAATCTTTTCAGAAAAAATTTTAAAAAGAAGATTTCATCTTTAAATCCTTTTATGCCCCCCTCCTTGGATGTATATTTATGAATGAAGCCAATTTTTTCAAAAATCTCAACAATATTTTTCTTATTAAGAATAAACTGATAGAAATTCTTAGTTTTTTGAATTTTTCGTAATATGTATTATTAAATATTTTGAAGAAGTGAAACTTTACTTTCAATTTCCTAAACGGCGACATATATGGAAATGTAAGAAATAAAAAACCGTTTGGTTTTATAACCCTCTTCATTTCTAAAGCGATTTGAGAAAAGCCATCAAAAAAATGCTCTATTACACCTAATGACCAGTATCCTGCAAAATAATTTTTTTGATATGATAATTTTCTTACATCCCCAAATTGAAAATTTAATTCGGGATTCTGTTTTTTAATTAATTCTATAGTTTTATTAGCGTTATCAACACCAATAATTTTATAATTCAGTTTACTTAAGTGATATACATTATATCCTAATCCACACCCACCTTCAAGTATAGGTCCATCTCTGGGAGTCAAAAATTTAGAAGTTATTTTACAAACCAAAGATTTTGGCTTATAAGAATATATTAATTTTCTGTCTTCATTTAAAGTTTTTAACCAATGATTATCCCATAAGTCTTTTCCATCTACTTTTTTTCTAAAGTAAAGTAGCCTTTTATTAATCTCATCATAATATCTCATTTTTAAATAATAATTTGATATTTAATTTATATATATTCTTCTTAGGACTATTTATCTTTGAATGAGTTTAATTTTAAAATAAGGATATAATTCATAAATGTGAAAATCTCATTTAATCAAACAAAATTTGATTTCTTTGAATTAAATATTAATATTATAATTGATTCGTTGCATTCTTTTTCCCTTGTAATAAGATCCATTTTAGATTGAATTCTGTCTCTACTTTTATAATTCTTTTAAAGAATTTAAGCATTAGGATAATAATTGATGTACTAGATTTCCAATTAACAGATTCAAATGGACCTCCACCTCTTAATGGTATATGATACAATACAAATCCTTTTGGTTTTATTACACGTGCATGCTCAGTAAAAAATGATTCAAGATTATATGCGTGATCAAGACAATTGCAGTAAATCATATCTAAGGAGGAGTTGGGATTCTCTAAATGCATGAAATCCCCAAATTTGACAAATTTATTATTTGGTCCGGGATTTAAATCAATTCCATAAGCTTTCTTAAATCCAAGATCTTGTAAAACTTCTACTTCGGTTCCCTGACGAGCACCAGCGCATAGAATATAAGAAGATTTTGGCACGTATTTTGATAAATTATAAAAAGTTTTATAAAATTTTATTCGGTAAAAATATATTGTTCGATTAGAAAAATAACCGATTTTTAATATTTCATTAAATTTCTGTATTTGATGAATTTTATATTCTTCATAATCTTCATAATCACGGTAATGAAAATCTTCTTGCATTTGATTTTCCCAACCACCACCTCCATGATGTTTTTTTCGAACAGGATGTTTATCACGACTGAAGTCATAGTTAGGTTCTTTATATTTATGTAGATGCCCTATATTAAATGGAATAAAGCGATATAAATATGTTTTCAACCAAAATTTAAAATGCATAATTGTGGAATAATTATTAACTATTTATTTTTTACCAAACTTTAACAGCTATTTACGTATTCTATTTTTTACTTACAAAAAAAAATGCAATATTTACTCACATTTTATCCCGATCTTTATTAGTAGTTAACTTTAATTCAAAAACCAAAACCGTTTCAACCCACATCATCTGGATGTAAGAATTAGCGAATGGTAATAAATCCTAAAGACTTAATTTTAAATGTATAAACTATTTTTTTAGGAAATGGTGCTAATATTACCTGTATCAGGCAAATTCTATTTTTTAAAACAAATTTGCTAAGATCTTACAAATAATTATAAACATGAATGAAATAAATATTAAGTTCAATACTTTTGTATCGTGTTTTTCCGGCCTCTAAATTTAAACGCGGTTGAAATTTAGCGTTCTTGTATGTTTTCGAGTTATAATAAACGGTTTGAAAGCTTTCTGCTATAGTTCAAGTGCATAATTAGTCAATTGATAAAATAATTAAATTAGTCAAGCTAATATCTAAGTATTAACAATTGAAAAATTACTTATGAATCTTAAAATAATTTTCGACTTTATTCTGAAGATTCTAAATAGAGTTATAGAAATCACTAAATCTGATAGCTTAAAAAAATTAGAATCAAAGATAAAAAAAAATACTAAAAAAATTAACAAATTTGACTCTATAGGAGAAAAAGAATTATTGGAGATTTACGAAGATTACGAGGATAAAACAATAAAAGTATGTTTTGCAGTGTGTAACGGTTTAGGATGTTTCAAATATTTTGGTCCGATAATTGAATTAATAAAAGATGAAAAGAATAAAGCAATTTTTTTATGCATAACCAATGTTAGAGCTAAATACAATGATTTGCTACACAAAAAGAACTATGAAAAATTTAAAAATATTGCATCTTCCTTAAATCCCACTAAAATTATTCCTTTGACCAAAAAAAAAATAGAATGTGATGTTCTTTTTAGTATAAATTGTTTAGATAGCGATAAGTTTGATTACAAAAAACATTATGCAATACATCACGGTTTTGATGAAATTAAAAATTATGATTCAAAGACTATATTTTTATGCTCCTCAGAGGAGTATGGATTACACTTTCAGTCTAGATACAACGCACAATTTTTAGTTACTCCCTTACCAGTTGCTTTTTCAAATATTAATAGACAAATAGATTTTGCAAGAAATAAAATTGATACAGATAAGAAGATTGCTTTAATTTTCTTTCCTTTTTATGGCCACGTAAGATTAGTACGCTCTATTATAAAATATCTTAAAAGTAAAAACTTTTTTATCTTAATTAAACAAAGAAAAAAAGATCAACGTGTTCCAAAGAAAATTGGAGCAGATTTAATAATTTATGATGACATATGGTATCCAGCAGAAGCAACCTTCTATCCTCTCATTTCAACGTTAGTAATTGGTTTTGATACTAGCGCATATATGGATTTAACTAAAATTGGTGTTCCTTTTATTGATAATGCTATACTCAGAGGTATTAATATGTTTAATAAATTTAAAAATATAAAGCCAAATTTTAAAAATTTTTGGGTTTTTAATGAAAATTTTGATAAAAATACAAAAAGAGCTATAGATCAAGTTTGCTCAAAAGATTTTAGTTATAAAATTAAAACAATTCCTGAAGATATTGTACGGGAATTCTATCTTAACTTATTAGAAATATAATTAAAATATTGTCTTTGATTTTTATATTAAAAATTTGCACTTTATTTATGATTACCTTTAATAATCATGTTATAAACAGCTAATCGTGATACTTGCTGTTTAATAGTCATGAATTCATTCTCATTATCACCTAAAAAAGCCTCAACTTCTCTATATAAACCTGGTTTAAATTTTATATCTAAATCATCGTTAATATCAATTTCTTTAATTGCCGTACTTGCTCTTTTTTGAATATTTAGTTTCTCTAAAGGTCTAAAGATCAGTCGATGTTTTTTAGTTAAAATTTCTACACCCCATCGTCCAGGTGCATCCCAATTTGAATGATATGAAAAGATTGCATTTTTGGAACTGATTCCAGCCCCTGTAAATATAGACGCCGTGGGATGCCAACTCAAACCACCATTAACATAACAATTAATATTTATTGGCTCACCCCCCAAATAGAATGCTAAATCGATTACATGCGAAGAATTATGTAGGACTAAACGATTCTTAACTTCTATGGGCACATTTGCCTTTTCAATTATATGACTCCATTCTGTAAACTCAAAATAAAAGGAAGTTACACCTCCATCTTCTTTAATAATTTCCTTAGCTTTGGATACTGATGCATAGAAGCGACGATTATAAGCAATTAATACATTAGCTTCATATCTATCAGTTAACTCAGCAACAGATTCAATGTCTTTATCGTCTAGCCCACCAGGTTTTTCTAAAAGGATATTTTTTATACCAAATTTAATAAGCTCTCTTGTTACCTCTCCTAATTGGTTACCGTTTACTGCTACTATTGCATATTCAGAAGAGCATCTCGTTTTTTTTAAAAAATTATTAATTCCTCCTGTTTCTACATTAAGACCAGTAATTTCCTTAAATTTCTTCGCAGATTCTTCACCTCTACCCACAATAATAGAATTTTTTTCCATGGCTGTTAAAACTTTTACGTATTCGATTGCCATTTCTCCAGCTCCAACCAATAAGACTGAATAATTTAGTTCATTAGTCATATTATCATTTTCCTCTCAAAATTTTATGTAAATGGAAAAATATCAAATTTTTGAAAAGAATTTTTATTTATAAATTCTAATATAGGTTCAAGTAATTTCAGATGAATTGTCATCGAATTTTTATAAGAGGGTAAATAACTTTTATCTTTATTTAGTATATTTTCTATGATTGTAGTAGTTAATTCACTCTGATAGGTTAACATCGCATTAAATGTTTTCCATCCTAGTTTTTGAATGTTTTTGATCCATGATACTTCCTCTATTAGGTTTATAATACAACGGTCTGTATCTGACTCAATTATCGTCATTTCTGAAAGCCTTCCTGAAGGATATCGAGCAAAAAAACCATGACTACCATTTTTAAAATGAATTTGTAAAATTCCAGTCATTTCTAGAAATCCTTTTCTCTTACTTTGGATGAGTTTACTATCCAAATAAGTTGTGTCAACATAAAAATCATTAGATTCGAGAAGATATGTCATATAATCTATTTCATGAATAACATTAGTCATTAAGCCATAAAGGCTTCCAGAGATGTTATAATAAAATAATTTTTTCTTATTAAACCAATTTTTTATTTTGTTATTATAAGTTGGTGTAATTCTTCTATTACAATTAACCCATGCACGACAATTATTTATTTTTAGGAGATCCTTAATGAAATGATAATCTTCTACTTTTTGGAATAGTAATTTTTCTAAAAGAAAATTATTTACTTGATTAAATTCAATTAACTTCTCAATAACCTTTCTCCTGATATCCGAATTAGTAGCGATAATTGCTATATCAATTTCTTGACCAAGTTTTTTAATTGAGCTTGTATAAGTAACTTCATGAATTTGTTTGTTTGAGGGCATTGAATCATACATTTCTTTTGCTTGCTTTAATGAATCAGGATTTGGATCTATCACAAAAATGTCTAATGGAATATTAATGGCCTTTAAAGCCTGTAAATGTCGGCTTCCAATATTCCCGACTCCTACAATCATTATTCGTTTTTCAGATTTTTCCATACGCAAAGAAACTTAAATCTTGATTTTAATTATTACCATTACTAATTCTGTTTAAGTGGTATATTGATAAAAAGTTTTTTTTAAAATCCACTTTTTAATATTTCTTTCTACCATGAGAAGATTGAATAATTTTCTTAGAAAAATTATCAGATTCTAGTGCATAAATACAATTCTTACACATAGGGATTTCAAAGAATTTACCCTCTGAGTGCTTCTTTCTGAGGAATTCTAATTTGTCAGATGTCCAAATATTTTCAAGACTATTTTTATTTACATCTCCTATACAATAAAGCTCATAACTATCCCAACAACATGGGAAAACTCTGCCATCTTCATATAATGTCATTCTTGTGAGTGGTTGGGTACAAATAAAATTTGATATGTAATTTTCAGGAAATTCAATTTTGTTTCCTATATTGCTAAATACGAGATCATAGTCTACATAATCTAAAAATCCGACTATATCGACAATTTTAGAGAACAAATTTACCGCATCATCAATTTCTTTTTTTTCAATATCCAGGAATTTTACCATATTGATTCGAGTTATCGGTGTAAGACTTTTTAATTCTTTTTTTACATCTTTCATTTTTTTAATATTATCGAAAACTTGATCATAATCGGCTCCAATCCTAATTCTATTATATTTTTCTCTGTATGGTGAATCAAAAGAAATCACCATTCTATCAAGGCCTGAGGTTACCAGTTTTCTAGACATCTTTTCTGTCAGTAAAGTACCATTAGTATGAAAAAAAACATCAAGTATCCCTACATCTTTTGCATATTTTATCATTTCTGGCAAAGATGGATGAAGTAAAGGCTCTCCTGAATGATTTAAATTTAATGCACATAATCCTTTCTTTCCACCTTCATCCAAAACCTTTTTATACAAAGAAAAGTTAAAATTTCTTTCAGCTCTCCATTTTCCTTCAGTAATTCGGACTGTCCTTGGACACATTGGACATTTGAGATTACACTTATTAGAAGCTTCAATATCTAAATGTAATGGAAATTTTGGTATTTTAAGCGTTTTAGGTATCTCATCCCATTTTTTCCTATATTCTTTATATGCTTCTGAACGACTCTTCTCCCAATTGATCGCATTGTCGCTTTTAACTTCTTGAAAGCCAAAATAAAGATCTACTTCTTTCTTTTCCATTTTATAAACTCAATTTATAAAGTTAAAATATTATCTTCGGGTAAGTCTTTACGCTACACTATCAATATACTTGATTCTTTTTATTACTTACTCTAATACTTAATGAGTTAATTATAATATATATTTAAGATCAATGAAAAATAAGGAATACCTCATTTCTTAAATAGAAACGAATGCAAGGAAAAATAAAAGATTAAATCTTTTTTTATTTTCGATAATAATTCAGAACTTTTTCCAAAGCATTTATAACATCATTAACATCCTTATCACTCATTTTAGGAAATAGCGGAATCGTTAGTAATCTTGGAAATAAATTTTCTACTTTTGGTAATATCCCTTTTCTTAATCCAAATTTTTCATAATAAAATGAATGGTAGTGGACTGGAATATAGTGAACATTGACGCCTATATTTTCTTCTCTAAGAGCTTTAAAAATATGATCTCTATCAACCTTCAGATTTTCCAAATTTAATTGAATTATGTAGAGATGCCAAGAGTGTTTAACATTTTCCTTTACAAATGGAATTTTAATTAGATCATTTGTATTTAATTCTTTGTTATAAATTTTGACAATTTCCCTTCTTCTTTTCTGAAAGGATTTGAGTTTCCTTAACTGATGAATTCCTAAAGAAGAATGAAGTTCGCTTAAGTTATATCTAAATCCTAAGTGTTGCATATCATAATAAAAACCCCCTTCCTTACCAAATCTTTTTATAGTATCCTTTGTGATTCCATGAGTTCTAAACATTACTAACTTTTCATATAATTCCTCATTATTAGTTGTAACCATACCACCCTCTGCTGTGGTGATATTTTTTACAGGATGGAAACTAAAAATTGTTAAATCACTGAGATTACCTATTTTTTTCCCTTTATATTCTGCATCTATTGCGTGTGCGGCATCTTCAATTATATACAGATCGTTTTCATTAGCAATTTCATGTATTTCATCCATATCGCAAGGTTGACCTGCAAAATGCACAGGGATTATTGCCTTCGTCTTTGAATTTATTTTTTTCTTAATCTCAAGAGGATTAATATTGTACGTGTCCTCTTTGATATCAGCAAAAACTGGAGTTCCCCCTCGATAAACTATGCAATTCGCAGATGCAACAAACGTTAAAGGGGTAGTAATTACTTCATCTCCTGGATTTATGTCAATACTTGAAGTAGATACATGTAAAGCGGCAGTTCCAGAATTAACAGCTACTGCGTATTTAGATCCAATATATTTATTAAAATTTTCCTCGAAAAGTCTCATTTTAGGACCAGTAGTAATCCAGTTAGATTTTAATGTATTTACAACTTCATCAATTTCATCATCATCTAACCATTGGGTTCCATAGGGAAGAAAATTCGCTCTAACTGGTTTTCCCCCTTCTATTGCTGGTTTTTCTATTATCTTTCACCTCCACGAATCCATTCTTCTAATCTAGCAATCCCCTCTTCTAATGAAATCTTTGGTTCCCATTTTAATAATGTCTTTGCTTTTAAGTTATTACATACTAGTTTCATGATTTCGCTCTGTGGGTGATGATGTTTAACATGTTCAATAAGGTTCTCATCACTAATAATTAATTTTGCTAAATCATTAATAGAAATATCTTCTCCTATTCCAGCATTAATAACTTCCCCAACACATTTTTCGCATTCTGACGCTTTTACTATAAATTCAGCGCAATCCTCAACATATAATAAATCTCTGGTCTGAGTTCCGTCCCCAAATACCTTTAACTTTTCATTGTTGATCTTATTCTTAACAAATATAGGAACAACTCCGCCCTCCATATCAGTTTTTTGAAATGGACCATAAGTGTTAAAAGGTCTTAATATAACAACTGGTAAATTAAATCCGTAAAAATAAGATAGAGCTAAATCCTCTGCTGCCAATTTAGATCCGGCATAAGGAGAAGATGGCTTAGTTCTATGTGACTCAGATATTGGTATAACCGATTCTGCTAAATCATACACCATACATGTTCCTACAATAACTACTTTTGTTTGATATTTACGAGCAGTTTCTAAGAGATTATAGGTTCCTATGACATTATATTCAAACGATTTCTCAGGATTTTCTAAGCTTTCTTGTACATTTATTTGAGCTGCTAAATGAATACAACAATTAAATCTATATTTTAAAAACAAGTCATCGAGAATTTTATTATTTCTTATATCTTCTACAATGATTTCTTTTAAATGCAAATTTTCATTAAATTCCAATAAGTTTTCTTTACTACCATTACTTAAATTATCAATTACAACGATGTCTCTTTCCATTGATAATAATTTCTTTACAACCCACCGTCCAATAAACCCCGCACCACCAGTAACTAAAAATACCATTTCAAATCACCAGAATTATTTAAATTATATTATATTTCTTCAGAAATTCTTTAATTTCTCCTTGAGAAAGAAATGGTCCTTCTCTAGAATTAAATGGGAGGGAACAATCAAATTTCTTTATTTCTTTATATTTTTTTAAATCAATTTTCGTATGCACAGGTGTTAATTGAGGAATAATAACAAATGTCTCGTCTAGTTCATAAGTCCTTTCAGATTCTTCGATGGAAAATAATTCTTCATATAATTTTTCTCCCTCAAACATCCCAATTTCTTTAATTTCGATATTTCTTTTTTCTTTTTGATATTTTTCAGCAAAATTCTCTATTAACACTTCAACGAGATCAATGATTTGAATAGAATCCATTTTAAGAACAAAAACTTCTCCACCCTGAGCAATGGGTAAAGTCTTAATGAGTAAATTAATTGCCATATCCAAACTCATAATATATCTAGTCATTTTATTATCTGTTAACGTAATAGGGTGATTGTTTTTAATTTGATTTTTGATTAATGGAATAAGAGATCCCCTAGATCCTAAAACATTTCCAAATCTTACTGAGTAAAATTTTGTTCTTTTTCTTCCTTTATAATAATTAGCTGTGGTTAATAATTTTTCACCTAGCAATTTTGTAACCCCCATAGTATTACAAGGTGTAGCTGCTTTATCCGAACTTGTATAAACTACTGTTTCAACATTTTTTTCAATACAAATTTCTATTAAATTCTGAAGTCCTATAACATTGGTCTTAATTGCTTCAAATGGATTATATTCACAAACAGCAACGTGTTTTAATGCTGCTAAATGAAAAACTACTTCTACATCCTCTAATGCTATTGTTAATCTTTGTTTATCTCTAATATTGCCTATAAAAAACCTTAATTTATCTTGAGATTTTTTTCCTAATAGATTCCAAATTTTAGCCTGTTTTGTTTCATCTCGACTAAAAATTCTTATTACTTTCGGAGAATAATGGTCTAATAAAAATTTAATCAAACCTAGCCCAATTGTGCCCGTTCCTCCCGTAATTAATATATTTTTATTATTTAGCATAGTTGTTTACATTCTTGATTTTAGAGTAAGTATATTATAAAATATGTCATAATTTTTAATGAATTTTATTCAAATAATAAAAGGTACAAGAATGAAGATTAATTTTATTTGAGAAAAAAAATTCTCTGATTAAACAAAATCAGCAAATACAAAAAATTTGTAAATTGTAATAACAACTTTTATTAATTTTTTATTACTTTTTTTATTGGTTTTCCAGCAGAAAACAAATCATATGATATGGTTTATATTTTGATCCTAAAAACATGGTGCATAATAAGCTAATAAAAGCTGAAAAAACGAGATTAATTCAAAGCAATACATATAGAGAATATCCCTCTAAAGCTCATTATAAAACCTTAACTGAAACTCTAGAATATAAGGAATACCGAAGAAAATGGGAACAATATCCACGAGATCATATTGTTGACAATTTTCCTATACATCTCGACTTTGAGATAACAACCTATTGCAATTTAAACTGTCAACAAAAAATCTGCACATTAAAATGTCCATATGATTTACCCGATGATAGAAAACTTCCACAAATTAATTTTGATGTTGAATTATTTAAGAGAATAATAACAGAGGGTGAGAAGAAAGGATTATTGTCTATCAAACTAAATTACAGAGGAGAACCTCTTCTACATCCAAAAATAATTGAGTTTATTTGGTATGCAAAACAACACGGGATATTGGATGTTATGCTTAACTCAAATTCATCATTGTTATCAGGAGATATGAGTTTGAATCTGTTAAATTCATCCCTTGATAAATTATTTTGTGTCCTTGGTCCACTTTCAGAAGGTAAGTTAAATTTGAGAAGGGGTATAATTAAAACATCAAAAATAATTAAAAATATACAAAATTTTATGTTATTGAAGAGAAGAAAGGCTATTTTAAAACCGATTGTTTCTGTTCAAGTTTTTGATATGAGAAACAATAAAGAACAGTTAAAATTTTTTGTCAAAAGATGGGAAAATATAGTAGAAAATGTTGCTATTGACAAATTAAGCGAATTTATTTTAGAATATGATTTTCTCTCAAATGATTGTGACTTTACTTGTCAATATTTGTGGCAGAGGCTTTTTATTTTATATAATGGAGATGTAGTCATGTGTTGTGGTAATCATAATAAAAAAGATATATTGGGAAATTTAAGAGATCAAAATATTGAATCAATATGGAAAGGAGAAAAGCTAGAGAGAATAAGAAAACTGCATTTAGAAGGAAAATCAAGAGAATTAGATATTTGTAGAAGATGTGGGTTTAGAAAAGCAGTAATAAATAATAAGAATATATAAGTAAAATTTATTGGAGATATCATGAATAAAGCGAGAACATTGTTTATATATCCAAATTTTGAATCAGAATTTAGAATTCCTCTTTCAATAACGATTTTATCATCTTGTCTCAAAAGGTCAGGGCATATTGTTGAATTATTTGATACAACTTTCATGACTCCTAATTATAACAAAGATACTGAGTTAATGGAAAAAAAAGGTCTTGTTGAAGAAACAAATCTAAATGACTACATTGGCGAAATAGAAGAAAAAAATATAACGGAAGAGCTTCTTAAAAAAATTAATGAATTTAAACCAGATTTAATTGCAATTTCACTTCTTGAAAGAAATTTCTTCGTTGCAAAAGATTTGATGAAAAAGATAAAAGAGAATTTTTTAGTTCCAATAATAGTTGGGGGGATATTACCCACTATAGTGCCAGATATGATTATTAATTTACATTTTGTTGATATAATTTGTGTTGGTGAAGGAGAAGGGGCTATTGTTGACCTTGCAGACAAAATTGTTAATAATGAAAATATATATGATATTAAAAATCTATGGTTGAAAAAAGATGGGAAAGTAATAAAAAACCCCATAAGACCTTTGGTTGAATTAGATGATTTACCATACCCAGATTGGTCCCTATTTGATGAAAGACATATGTGGAAACCTTTTGTGGGAAATGTATATAAAGGAGGTTCATTTGAATTCAGTAGAGGATGTCTAAATAATTGTTCATTTTGTGTTGCACCTAGTTTAAGGAAAGCTCAAGGATATCCAAAACCATACCTAAGGAGAAAATCCATAAGAAGAATGATTGATGAGATTAAATATATGAAAGAAATGTTTGAGTTTAATATGGTTTCGTTTGGGGACACCAACTTTCTTTTATTAATGGATGAGAATGATTTAGAAGAGTTTGAAAGATTATGGGTGAAAGAAATCAAGCTCCCTTTTACAATACAGTCAGAGTCCAAAACCATAACTAATACTACTGCTAGAATATTGAAAAATATGGGTTGTGTTGCAATTAGTATAGGTGTTGAAAGTGGTTCAAAAGAGATAAGAGAAAAAATTATGTGTAAGTACATTTCTGATGAGTCAATTTTCAATGCATTTAGAGTTGCTGAAAAATACGGAATAAGAGCTACAGCAAATTATATTGTGGGGGTTCCTTTTGAAACAGAAGAGCAGATTATTGAATCAATTAATTTTAATCTCAAATTAAATCCCGAAAGTATCGCTGTTCATCACTTTTCACCCTTTTTGGGAACAGAATTATATGATATATGTTTAAAAAATGGGTTTATAAAAGGTTTTACGGAAGAAGGTGATGTATACGAAAATGCTGTTATAAATTTACCAAACATCTCAAAAAAACGGATTAATGAATTAGTTGGGTTATTTATTGATAGATTTAATGATCAAAAATTAAAAAATTAAGTTTGAATGAATTAAATATTTAGATTATTTCTGAAACGCTTTGAATCTTATATTTTACTTTAAATATATGATTTATTTCATTTTAGTATTTTATAGAATCTATTTTCAAATTCTTAGATGAGATCTAATTTGTTTCTATGGAGATTATTTGTTCCACAGGAAATGTTTTTAGTTACTTTATCATTATTTAGTTTCAAACCAAAATTATAGTTTTTTTATAATGGTTAGTCCCATACTTTTTTCCTTAGTAATTTTACCATAAATAGGTTTGAAATTTTCCTTGATAAAATCCAAAACACTTTCTCTCTGTCTTACAGATTGCATTGTGTCCAAGCCTTCACCGGAAGATATAATATAGTCAAAAAATAATAGACCTTCAGGTTTGAGTGTTTCATAGAACGTTTTAATTGTATCTAAAGGCTTGTTTAAATGTTCAAATACTGAAATACATGTGATAACATCAACATTACTACTTAAATTTAAGATAAATTTGTTATCTGGGACTAACAATAAAGGAATTACATTCGAACAATTTCTAAATTTATACGCGGCATAATTAAACGCAAGAGTTTGAATATCTGAAATATAAATTTTCATTCTCTTTGACAGATGAAAAAAATCAAATAAAGAGGTTGTAATCGGTGCTGTACCACAACCGAATTCAAGAAATGAGTTCATTTTTTTTTTATAAGTTCTTAGTAACTTTAATAATTTAGATTCATTCATAACAGATTCTTTACATACTAAGTGAAGTAATTGATATATTAAAGCGGGTTGTTGCCATGCTTCTAAATGTATAGCAGCATTTTCTGTATCAGGGATTTGATTCTCTTGAAATTTAACTCTGTAGAGATTCTTTAAGAAAAATAGATCTTGTATGTTCCATAAAGGCCGACCACCAATAATATTCACCCAGTATTTCTCAAATTCATTAAACCAAGTTAAATCGATATTAATCTGCCTTAAGAATCTCCAAAAGAGTCTCCGTAATCTTAAAGGAATTAAAGAACTACGGTATAGTTTATAATGAATATTTTTCGTGTAATTTACATTGTTAATCTTTGGTGAATATTTTTTATTAATGGGATGCTTTGAATATATCTTCTTTATATCTACAACCAAATTATCGAAAAAATTATTTTGTGTTTTATGGTAAAAAATCTCAGCCATTAAGAAATCTCACTTCCTTAATCTAATGTTTTATATATTTATGATGTTTTATAAAGTCTTAAAACAAATAATTACATGAATTAATTTATATTTTCCCTCAATTTCATTCTAATAAATTGACAATTTCGACTAAATATCACTATTGAAATTTGTTCTTTATTTCCAAATAGTTGAACTTAATGCTTAAATTAAAATAGGAATATTTATTACGCACTAATTTTAAAATAATTGCCCCTTATATGAGTTCTAAAGATTTTACTTAATAAAAGTTTTTAAAAATATCATTATACTTATTAAATAATTAGAAATGTTATCAATAATTTGTCAAAAATATTAAAAATTTAACATGGTCATTTCAAAACTTACACTTGGAACAGCCCAGTTAGGTTTAGATTATGGTATAGCAAATAAAAATGGTAAACCAGGTTTTAATACTTCAATCAGGATTTTAAATTATTCGTGGGATCATGGAATAAATTCTTTTGATACTGCCCCTTCGTATGGGAATAGTGAAAAGATTATTGGTAATTTTAAATCAACTGTACTGAAGAATAAAGTTGAAAGCTTAAATATAATTTCAAAATTACCAGCGTTGGAAATAAATGAATCGATAATATTTGATGATCTTTATGAATTGATTAGAAAACAATTAACTCATTCTCTTAACGATTTAAAAATCGAATCAATGCCAATTTATCTATTGCATAACGCTCCCGATATCTTAATTAATAATGGTATAGTCATAGAATGTTTAAAACAATTAAAAAATGAAGGTTTATTAAACAAAATAGGGATTTCAGTTTATAATCCTTGGGAAGTTGAAACCGCATTAAATTTTAAGGAAATCGACGTAGTACAGGTTCCTTTAAATATTTTTGACCATCGTCTTATAAAAACAGGATTATTGAAAAGATTGAAATCATTTAATTACACGATTTTAGCTAGAAGCATATATCTCCAAGGTCTTTTTTTCATCTCACCTGCAAAATTACCCAAATACTTGGAAAGAGCAAAAGAGCCGTTAATGAAGCTAAACTCCCTGTCTAATGAGTTCAATATTAATATCGCTAAAATAGCATTTTTATTTGTTAGGGATATTCCTGAAATAGATAGTTTAATAATTGGTGTAGAGAATGTTAATCAAATATCGAATAATATTAGTATGTTGAAGGAAAATCCATTAGATCTTGAATTAAGGAAGCAGATAGTTCAAGAATTTTCTGATTTAACCGAGAAAATAATAAATCCATCTTTATGGAAAGAGTAAACTTGAAAAAATTATTGATCTAATAATTAAATAATTCAAATTTAAATTATAAATATATTGTAGAATAATATGAAGAATATATTAATTATTTGTCAAGCAAGGTATGGGTCTACTCGGCTTCCAGGGAAGGTTCTTCGGAGAATTTTAGGTAAACCATTATTATGGTACGTTATTAAAAGGTTAGAATTGGTAAAGACCCCCTCTAAAATAATTATTGCGACAGCGATCACAGATGATAATATACCGATTAGACAATTTGCTAAAAGTTTAAAAATAGACTTTTTTGCAGGAAGTGAAGATGATGTGCTTGATAGGTACTATCAAGCTGCTAAAATATATAAGGGTGATATAATAGTAAGGATTACCAGTGACTGCCCTCTTATGGATCCTGCAATAATTGATAATGGATTAGAAATCTTCTTAAGTGGTAATTATGATTATGTTTCTAACGTAGAACCTCCCACTTATCCTGATGGATTTGATGTAGAAATCTTCTCATTTGAAGCATTAGAAAGGGTTTTTAAAGAAGAAAAAAGAATTGAAGTAAGAGAGCATGTTACTTTATGTATTCGGGAGGATATTCGGAATAAACAAGGAAAATTTTCTACTTTTAATTTTACAAATAAATCAGATTACAATGATTATCGTCTAACTGTCGACACGCAAGAAGATTTTGAATTAATTTCTAAAATAATTGAGAATTTTCACAAACGGTGGAACAATTTTAAAATGAATGATGTTATAGATTTTATTAAAAAAAATCCTGAATTAAAGGAATTAAATTCTAAATATAATCGTGATATGTACGAAAAACTTATTTAAAGTAGAAAAATAAACAAAGTGTGGCTTATTGAGTAAAATCTTACGAATTTAGAAATTAGATGTGAAAATAATGAATAGTGAAAAAGGCATTAAGCTGTGGAAAAAGGCTAAAAAATTAATACCGGGAGGATCCCAACTCTTAAGCAAGCGTTCTGAGATGTTCCTTCCGGATCAGTGGCCTTCTTTTTATAAACGAGCAAAAGGAGTAGAAATTTGGGACTTAGACGATAACCATTATTATGACATGACAATTATGGGAGTAGGCACATGTATTCTAGGATATGCTGATGACGATGTTGACAAAGCCGTTAAAGAAGTTATTGAAAATGGCTCAATGACTACATTGAATAGTCCAGAAGATGTTGAGCTTGCTGAATTACTATTAAAATTACATCCATGGGCGGATTCGGTGCGTTATGCAAGAACAGGGGGAGAAATTATGACGGTTGCAGTCAGAATAGCACGAGCATTCACTAAGAAAGATAAGATCGCATTTTGTGGATATCATGGTTGGCATGATTGGTATTTAGCTAGCAATTTAGCTGACAATGCAAATCTTGATGGACATCTTTTACAAGGGCTTGATCCTAATGGAGTGCCAAGAAGTTTAATAAATACTGCAATACCTTTTGAGTATAATAATATAAAGAAATTAGAATCTATAGTTGAAAAAAATGATATCGGTGTTATTGTAGTTGAACCTATAAGGCACCAAGAACCTGAGAAAAATTTTCTTAAAAAAGTGAGGAAAATTGCTGACGAAATTAATGCAGTACTAATATTTGATGAAATTACTGCAGGTTGGAGATTAACTACTGGAGGTTCACATCTATTATTTGGAGTCAACCCAGATCTGATGGTTGTGGCTAAAGCTATGAGCAACGGATATCCAATGGCTGCGGTTATCGGTAAAGCTGATGTTATGGATGCTGCACAGACAAGCTTCATTAGTAGTACATATTGGACAGAACGAATTGGACCTGCGGCAGCAATAGCGACAATTAACAAAATATATAAACATAATGTACCAACTCATTTAAATAAATTAGGAGGATTAATTGGAGAAGGTTGGATAACTCTAGCAAAAACTCACAATCTTGATATCTCAATTTTACCTCCTAATGCATTAATAACCTTTTCTTTTGATTATGAAAACGCTCAAGAATTGAAAACACTATTCACTCAAGAAATGCTCATGAAAGGTTATCTCGCATCATCTAGCGTATATGTAAGTTATTCTCATACTAAACGTATTGTTACTGAGTATCTTAAAGCTGTAGATGAAGTTTTTGGGATTATCAAGGAAGCTATTGATAGAAATAATGCAAATTCTTTGTTGAAAGGTCCTACTGCCCATAATGGGTTCCAAAGATTAACTTAATTAACAAAGAGTGAAATTGGATTGAACAAAATTACAATTGGAAAAAGAAAAATTGGAAAAAATTACCCTACATTTATAATTGCTGAAGCGGGTTCTAACCATAATCGTGATTTAAATCAAGCTAAAAAATTAATTGAAATTGCGGCCGAAGCAGAAGCAGATGCAGTAAAGTTTCAAACTTATTCCGCAGAAACTATGTATTCAAAAAAAACAATAACTCCTGATTATCTTAAAGGGAAGATAAATCAAAAATCTCTTTGGCAATTAATCAAAGACATTGAGCTTCCAAGAGAATGGCAAGGGGAACTTGCGGATTACTCAAGATCCCATGGTTTAATCTTTTTATCTACTCCATTTGATTACCAAGCTATAAAAGAATTAGAGGAATTAAAAGTGCTTGCCTATAAAGTTGCTTCATTTGAAATAAGTGATTTACATTTCTTAAAAAAAATAGCAACAACAAAAAAACCGATTATACTATCTACAGGTATGGCAAGTATGGGAGATATTGAAGATGCAATCAACATAATAAGAGAGGAAGGAGACAATGACATTGCTTTACTTCATTGTGCTATTAATTATCCCCCCCCTATTGAAGATTTAAATTTACGAGTTATAAAAACCTTAATTCAAGCGTTTCAAGTACCTGTGGGTTTTTCAGATCATACAATGAGTACTTATATCCCCTCTATTTGTATAGCTCTTGGAGCATGTATTATTGAGAAACATTATACGATCAATAGATCTTTAGAGGGACCAGATCACAAATTTGCATTAGAGCCTAAAGAATTAAAGCGAATGATAAAGACTATTAGAGAAACCGAGATTGTTTTGGGGAGCCCTGTTAAAAAAATAGCCGATTCTGAAAAGAATTTATATAAACTCGCAAGAAGGAGTATCATTGCCAAAAGAAAAATCCCTAAAGGTAAAATTATTGAACCGGAAGACCTCATGATAAAGCGACCTGGTTTTGGGATAAAACCAAAATTTTTAGATATTGTCCTAAAAAGAACAGCCAAAAAAGATATTGATGAAGATGAAATAATTACATGGGACTTGATTTAATCTAAAAAATCTTATTAAGACAAAGAAGCTGAAAAATAGAATCATGAAAGTGTGTATAATTACTGAAGGCAATTTTAATGTCGGTTATGGACATACAACTCGCTGTACATCACTTTATCAGGCATTTGAAGAAAGAGAGATAATTCCTTATTTTATCGTGAATGGGGATGAGATTGTTAAGAATACTTTAAATGTACAGAGAAAGTACTTTTTTAATTGGTTGATTGATAATAATCAACTTTTCAATTTAATCGATGGAGCTGAAATAGCGATTATCGATTCATACTTAGCACCCCTCTCAATATATAATAGGATATCTGAAGTTGTTAAAAAACCAGTGTTTATTGATGATAATAATAGACTGAAATATCCGCCGGGATTCGTTGTAAACTATTCAATGTACGCTAAAAGATTGAATTATCCAAATGAAGAAAATATTAGATATTTACTAGGACCAGAATACTGCTTGGTGAGAAACGAATTTTGGACTTATCAGAAAAAAAAAATAAATGAGGACATTAAAACGGTACTAATCACACTTGGTGGATCTGATATGAAAAACTTAACCCCACCAATTTTAGAAATGCTTAATACTTACTTTCCTAATTTAGAAAAAAAAATAATAATAGGGAAGAGTTTCAAGAATGTTGAAAAAATCGAAGCTAAAATAGATAAAAATTGTGAAATAATTTATTTTCCTACTGCAAAGGATATGAAGAAAGTTATGTTGGGATCTGATTTAGCTATAACTGCTGGAGGTACAACTCTTTATGAATTGGCGATTGTTGGTGTTCCCGCCATAAGTATTGTAGTTGCAGATAATCAACTAAATAATGTAAAAGCTTTTTCTAAGTCAGGTTTAAACTATTTTGCGGGTTGGTGGGATGATAAAAATTTATGTGAAAAAATTAGGGAACTAATTTCTAGATTAAAGAAAAAAGAATTAAGGAAAAAAATGGTTATTACTGCCCAAAAACTTATAAAAAGTGACGGGAGTAGGAAATTAATAGACCGAATAATAGAAAATTCATCTATAAAATTAGATATTTGAAAAGATTGAGCAATGAAGATGAATGTAAATTTTGAGGAGGTTAAACTTATATTAGCACAAAAAGATATAGAATCTCATAAAAAAGCTGTATGGGAAATATTTAATGAAAATATTGAATTCTTTCATTTAACTTCTAAAAAGGTTCCTTATAAAGAACATTGTAAATGGTGGGAAGAAATTTTTGACAAGGAGCATATTTATATTATTAAATTTAAATCAGAGATCTGTGGGTATATTAGATTGACAAAAAAAAGAAGTGATAATAAAGAAAAACATGAGATTAGTATTGCTTTGTTGGAATTGTTTCAAAAAAGTGGTATTGGCTCATATGCTTATCAATTATTTGAAAAAGAAATGAAGCATTTGGGAATTCCAGAACTTACTGCTAAGACGGTAATTGATAATATAGGGGGCAGAAATTTCTTTAAAAAAAATGGTTTTGAGAAATCAATAATTACTTTTAAGAAAAAAATTTAGTAGTATTTGGATCATAATGGGTGTTTTAATCTAAAATGGGAGAATATTTATTAGTTACTATTAAATCTTGGAATATTGAAAATTTTTTCAAATATACAAAGGCCTATAAGGGAAACTGGCATCTTATCTCTAAAAAAGAAGATTTTTCATTAGAAAACGTGGATACCATTAACCCTAAGAAGATTTTCTTCATTCATTGGTCTTGGATTATTCCCAAGGAAATATTTGAGAAATATGAATGTATATTATTCCACATGACAGATTTACCCTTCGGTAGAGGTGGTAGTCCCTTACAAAACTTAATTGCCAGAGGAATTTATGAAACTAAAATCTCTGCTTTTAGAGTTGTTAAAGAATTAGATGCTGGCAATATTTATTTAAAGAAGTATTTGAATATTGAACATGGTACAGCTGAAGATATTTTTAAAAAAGCATCAGATATAATATATAAGATGATTGGTGAGATAATAAATGAAAAATTATTCCCAATCCCTCAAAAAGGAACAATAACTAAGTTTAGGCGAAGAGGTGCTGAAGAAGGCAACCTAAAGGATTTAACATCAATTAGAAAAATATATGATTTTATAAGGATGTTAGATGCTGAAAGTTATCCTAAAGCATTTCTAAAATTAAATAATATTAAATATGAGTTTTATAACCCCATTCTTAAAAATGATATACTAAAAGCAAATGTAATAATTAGGAAAGAGGAACCTTCAATTGATGAAAAATAAAAAAATCTTGATCATTGCAGCCCATCCTGATGATGAAATCTTAGGGTGTGGAGGAACAATAGTAAAGTTGGCAAAAGATAATGTAATCTCAGCCTTAATTTTAGTTGATGCTATAACCTCAAGAACAAAGGAATTTTCAAATGATGAAAAGAAAGAGTTAAGAGTAGAAACTAAAAATGCTCATGACGTTATCGATATAAAAAATACGTTCTTTGAATCTTTCCCAGATAATGAATTCGACAAATTACCCCTATTGAATCTTGTTAAAACTGTTTCAACTTATATAGAAAAAATAAAGCCAGATACAATATTTACTCACCATCATGGAGATTTAAACATTGATCATAGGAAAACTTTTCAAGCTGTTCTAACTGCATGTAGACCTCAACCTAATTTTAACCATCCTGATATTTATTGTTTTGAAATACCATCAGCGACAGAATGGCAAATCAACACTGGAGATAATTTGTTTAGACCAAATGTATTTATAGATATTTCTGCTACGATTGATTTAAAATTAAAAGCATTAGCATGTTATAAAACTGAACTGAGAGAATACCCGCACTCAAGATCACTCAAAGGAATAAGAATTATGGCTCAAGATTGGGGTCGCAAGGTCGGAAAAACTTATGTTGAAGCATTTGAATTAATAAGAAGTATCAGAAATGATATATGAAGTCTGTTTATTTTTTATTATATCTTAACACTTATTCTAATGAGTTGACAACATCATTAACATCGTAATCATTCATCTAAGGAAAAATCTGAATCGTCAGTAATCTTAGAAATAGTCATTCTCCCATTAGAATTCAACTAATTTTTGGTTTATCAAAATATATTGATGAATTGAGAAAAAGGAATTTATTTTATTGATTATAATATGTATTAAATTTTAGTAAATTTTAATAACTAATTGTAAATGACTGAAAATAAAAAAATAAAAAAGAAGATTTTTGAAAGTAGTAGTCTAAATGCAATATTTTTGAATTTAAGTTTTATTATTGGTATTTTTACCACATTTTTAATAGTAAGATTAATTTCACCAGAAGAATGGGCTACAATTATTCTAGCTTTATCAATTTTAAATTTCGCTGTTTTTATTTGTGGTTTTTTTCCACCTGGTGCAACGTCAACAATTACATATTATATCCCTCGATTACTTGCTGAAAATGAAAAAGTTGAAGAAGAACTACTAAGTTTTGTTTATTACAATTATAAAAATAGATTCTTCTACACAGTAATTATCTACATCCTATTTTTAATAATAATTAGTTTGTTAAATATTGAACTCCAACTGTTTCAAATAATTATTATTGTTTCACCAATGATTTTTTTTAATAATTTCCAAAATTTAAACCTATCAATTTTATTAGCTTTCCAGAAATTTAGACGATTATTTTGGATAAATATTTTGAATATTCTTATATTTACAGTTTGTCTTTTTATGATTTTTATTTTTCAGTTAAAAATACCATTAATATTAATTACTTTCTTAAATTTGTTAAATGGGTTTTCTACTTTTTTAACGTCATTTTTATCAATTTTACCCCTCTTAAATATTAAAAACAAAAATAAAAAAAAAATAAGCATTAAAGATTATAAACAAAAATTTAATGAGTTGCAGAAGAAATATGGATTAAATGTGATTGTAATGGGTTTAATCAGCCAAGCAGGTATCCTCATTCTAAACTTCTTATATTTAAATTCTGGTGTAATTATTTTTATAACTTATATAGCGATAGGTGAGAAAATGATAGGTTTTGTTTTAAATACTTCAAACTCGAAACAGTCCACTTCAATATTTTCAGAGTTATATGTAAAGAGTAAGTCTGAATTTAAATCGTATTTTATCAATTTCTTAAAATATTCATTATTACTTAGTGGTATTCTGGTAGGGTTATTATTTTTTTTTATAGAGGTTTTTTTTGAATTGATATATACCGAAACCTATTTTGTAATAATTTTTGCTATAAAAGTATTTGTATTGATTACATTTTCAAGGATAATCTTGAGATCTTTAGGTATTATCACTTTTTCAACAAATAATACTATAATTTCTGTACAAATGAATATAATTCAAGTGACTATTCATATTACAAGTACAGCTATAGCGATATTATTCTTTAATTTTGAATTTTTAATTATCTTGTATGTTATTTCTTCATATTTTTATAGTTTTATTTCATTTTTATTAAACAATCATTATACTAAGCTAAATCTAAATATTATAACTATTTATAAGCCTACTTTATTAATTATGGCGAGTTTATTAATTACAATTATAATTTCCTCTTTTGTAAACATCCAAATTTTCAGTGGTTTTGAAATTTTAAACCTTTTATTAAATAGCATTATTAAATTTTCAATATTTTTATTTTTATTTTATATTGCTATATATTTTACAAGATATATTACTAAAGAAGAATTTGATAAATTAATTGAAATCATTCCAATTCTTAATTCAAAAAAGAGATTTATTCTAAGGATTGTAAAAATAACCAGAAAATTTATTCCTTCTAAGAGAGAAATAAAAGTATCGAATAACTCTTTTTAAATTTAATTCATCTTGATCCCTAATCTTCCCGTTTTGTCGTTCCTATTAAATAATATTTTTATATTATTTTCCTTGATATATTTATCTGTTGCTTCTTTTGCTCCCTTCCAATGCCCATAATCATCTAAGATTAATATTCCATTCACAGATAATTTTGGATACAAATGATATAGTTCGTGATACGTGGATTCGTACCAATCTGTATCTAATCTAAGTATTGATATTTTTTTGGGAACCGTCTGAGGTATTGTCTCTTCAATTCTCCCTTCTATAAAGATTAAATTCATTTTAGGGAAACCAGTTGAAATACAATTTCTTTTCACCTCATTTAATGAAGCATAATCCCATTTGATACCTTTATGTTTCAATTTATCATATTTAGTTTTTGCTTTAAAATTATCGAAGGTTCTTATATCATGATGCGAAGGTTCAGTCATTCCCTTATATGTATCGTACAAATAAATTTTTCGTGTAATTTCCCCCATTTCTAATAATTTTAGTGCACAAAGCATCATACTCCCCCCTTTCCAGACACCACATTCTACAATGTCTCCAGGTATTTTATTATCTACTATAAATTCTATAGCCTTATATAGCGAAAACATCCTTTCAACGGAAGTCATAGTATAATCTTTACATTTTTTATAAAGATCCATAAATCCCTTTTCCCCTTGTATATCAATTGGTATTATTTTTTCTTTAGAATCATTGGATTTAATCATAAATAGAAAATTAAAATGTAGGATACGTAAAAGCTTATTTATAACACTTAGTACAATTAATGCTATGCTACGATTTTTCATTGTCTTGAGGAAGTATATTGATTATTTACTGAACGTATATAAGAAAATTCATAAGAATCAAGATTCATTTTATTAGATGAATTCGGCACATATTTTATCTTCATTAATTTTAAAACTTCATCGATCTATTTTATTTTTTCTAATTTCGTTGTAATTTTCTTATTGATTTTTTCCACCATGATTTTATTCTATTCATCTCATTTCTAATAGATGGTCTTATTTTAATATTTCTAATATACAAACACTTGAATAATGTACTATAATAATTGAATAAAGTAAGTTTTTTAACCTTATATTCTCTGGTTGAATATGATAAATATATTTTTTTGATAAATTTATAATATAATTCACATACCTGGTCAACATGTTGGATTTGGATATTGTCTCGATAAGTTTTATAATTATCTCTAACTAATTGTATTTTCTTTAGGCAATCATTAAAGTTATTGAATAGTTCTCCCCCATTTTTTACGATCTCTGGATGACCTCCATCATTTAAAGCAACACATGGCAATCCGCATGATAATGCTTCAATTAGAGAATTTGAACAAGGATCATTTTTAGATCCAGTGATATAGATATGACTTCGTTGTAATAGATTTGCCAACTTTTTAGATTCTTTAGGTTTAATCATCTGAATATTTTTAAATCTAATTGGGCTATTTCCAATAAATTTCATGTGATATTGGTTAAAATTAAGATATTCATCTAAAAATTTGTAAAGATGAAAACCTTTATTTAAATTTTCCGACCAGCTTGTTGCGATTAATTTAACTTTATTTTTGATATTCAGTTCTACATTCCCCGGTTCACTCCGATAAAAGATATCTTTATCAGCTCCATTATTTATTATTGTTTCAAAGTTGTTTTTCTTTAACCCTAGTAGATAGTTCTTCTTTTGACTCCATTTAGACTGAAAAATTGTTCCATCAGCAATAAGATTGTTTAATATATATATTCGAGGATCTAAGTTATGACCATTACCTCTGACTAACTGAATTGGACCATCTAACCTGTGAATGAAAATCTTTGATTGATTTTCTAACTTTAATCTTAAAACCTCTTGAATATTATGGTGAGAATTGAACAATATACAATCTGCTTTCTTTGGGTTATTACTATAATAACCCTTTTTTATTAATGAATTTTTTAACGCTTTTAAGAATTGATTTCCACCTCCATAAGGTCCTTGAAAAAATTTATATTCAATGTAGATTTTAATTTCTTTCATTTTCTTTCTCAATGGAATTTAAAAGGTGTAAGACTTGCTTGATTATATATTTTTAATTGTTAAATCATTATATTAAAATATTAGAAGTTGCGTAAATAATTTTTCTAAATCATTTGAATTTAATGTTCTAAAAACCCCTATCTTAATAAAAAGTAATGAAAAAATCTAAAATTTCTATATCTTATCGACGAAAAATTATTGATCAACTTTTAGAAAAATATAAAAGTTTTTATCAAGGGGTTGTTTTAGATATCGGGGGAAGGGATAGAGGATATTTTAAAAAACCCAAAGATAAGGTCAAAAAATGGATTTTTGCGGATATAAATAAAGAAAATAAGCCTGATATTGTTTTAGATGTCGCAAATATGTCACATATTGAAACGGAAAGTATAGATGTAATTAATGCTATTGAATTATTTGAGCATGTCGAAGAAATAGAAAAGGGTTTAAGCGAATGTCAACGTGTATTAAAAAAAAAAGGAATTTTGATTATCTCAATTCCTTTTCTATGGCAAATTCATGCTGATCCATTTGATTTTCAAAGGTGGACTTCTACCAAATGGAGAGGAGAATTAAAAAAACATAACTTCAAAATTGAGAATCTTATAATTATGGGTAGATATTATACACATTTGGCAGAAATTATCAGAGCGAAATTGATATATGGGTCGAAAATGGAAAGATTTTTCTTAAAAATAATAATACCGTTTTTAAACCTGATGATTAGATTTGATAATAAACCTAATGTAAAAAAGAATTTAGTGTTAAATAATTTTCATAATGGTTATTTTATTATTGCAAGAAAAAATAAAAAACAACACTTATAATAACCTTTTATATATTTTTTCATAATATTCTTTTGCAATTTCTTTCCAACTGAAGTTTTGAACAGATTTCAATCCGTTAGCAATGAATTTTTCCCTCAAATCTTTATTTTTTATTATACTTATAGAGAATTGACATAATTTATCAATATCTTCTATTTCAGTTATGAATCCATTCAAACCATTTTGAATTATTTCAGGAACCATACCTACATTTGTAGTTACAATCGGAACTCCTGTTGCCATTCCTTCTAATATAGCTAAAGGCCCTCCTTCAATTCTAGAGGTTACTAAATATAAATCCAGAATATTATAACATTCTACAATATCAAGATAATTCTTGAGAAATATATGAGTATAAGGTATTCCATAGTCTTCTAACTGTTTCTTAACATATCCTCTTGCTGGTCCAGTAAGAAAAATATGAATTTCATAATCTTTACTCAATCTGTTTACGACTTGACAGAAAATATCAGGACCTTTCACTAATTTTGGTTTTAAACCTTCACCCCATCCTACACTATCCTTCTGAAATGACCCAATAATAATCTTATTCTTGGGTATATTATATTTCTCTTTTAACGAATTTCTTTTTTTATCATTAAATATTTTAAAGTGGGAAATATCAACACCTAATGGTATTATTATTATTTTATTTTCATCAAAACCATATTTTTTCAATTGATTTGCTGTTATATTGTTTGAAGTATGTACGTAATCAACGAACTTATTTATAATCGGAATAAACTTAATCCTTTTATCTAAAGGGTTGATATGAAACCAAGTTAGTACAATTTTATTAGATTTATGGGGTTTAATTATTCTATTCTTAATTATTAAACAATTAATTGAACCAAAATGAAATATTTTTTTTTGATATATCTGTGGAGTTGTTATTTCAGCATTTATTAGCTTTAAATTCTTTAAATTTTCAATTATATTTTTTCCAACCCATTCAATTGCCCAACTATCTTCTTCGACGACATAAATCACTTTTGTGTTAATTCCTAGCAAAAACCTCTTCAGTTTATATAAATAGTAACTTTTATACTTTTTTAAACTATAATCTAGACAATACAATATGATTCGTAGAAATTGGTTTAAAATATGATTCATTTGATTACTTATTTTCAATTTAGTTAGTATATTTATCTATAGAAATAATATTAAGGTTTTAATTAATATTTTTAATTAATATTAATACGTTATACCATAATAAACAATTAATAGAAGAAGTGGGGCAAAATATCAAGAAAATTTTATTCATAAGTTCTTATGTCTTTTCATATACCGAAGACCTTCTTCAAATTTATAAATTTTTAACTCATCACCTAAAAGATTTTTAAGTTTATTGATATTTAATCCAACATTTTTGGGTCGAGTAGCTTTTTGTTTTAAATTATCAATACCTTCGATTAAATCATTACTAAAACCAAAAACTTCTGCACATTGTTTTGCCATTTCATATCTACTTAGCATACTATCACCTGCTGTGTGATATATTCCTCTTGCGTCTTTTTCAATTAATTTTATTATAATTTCAGCCAAATTTCGGATAAAGGTTGGAGAATTTATTTGATCTTTGACAATTGAAATTTTATTATTTTGTTCAAAATTTTTGAGCATCCATGTGATAAAATTTAATTTTTCGTTATTCCATCCATATAAAACAGCAGTCCTACAAATAAGATAATCTATCTCAGAATTAACAATTTGTTGCTCAGCTTCTAATTTAGTTTTGGCATAATAGTTTAAAGGATTTGGGGGATCGAATTCGGAGTAATAAGAACCTTTTTCTTTAGTTCCATCAAAAATAAAATCAGTAGAGATAAAAATTAGCTTGCTATTTATTTTCTTACTTGCTTCAATAACATTTTTGGGACCCTCTACATTAACCTGTGTAGCAAGACTTTTATTAATTTCACATTGATCGACGTGAGTTAACGCCGCTGTTAAAATAATAACATCTGGAGATATTTTCGCAATTGTGTTAGAAACAAACGTTGAATCAGTTATATCTAAATGATAAAAAGGTATATTTCTAATAACTCTAGTATTTTTTAAATCAGCAGCAAAAAATAATAAGTTTTGATGTATTGATTCTTTCGAATTTTTGAGATTAAGAATATTAGATCCTAAAAACCCATTTGCTCCTATTAATAAGACTTTTTTACTGTTTTTATCTATTTTTATATTGTTTTTCATAAAAAGTTAGATATTCCTTATTAATTACATTAGTTAACCAATCTTCATTATTAATATACCATTCAGCGGTCAATTCTAATCCTTCCTCGAGTTTGACTTCAGGTTTCCAATTTAATTCTTTTGAGATTTTCTCATGGTTCATAGCATATCTTAAATCATGACCAGGACGATCTTTAACATAAGTTATAAGAGATTCTGGACGATCCAGAATCTTTAATATTTTTTTAACTAAATCGGTATTTCTGATTTCCGAATCTCCCCCAAGATTATAGATTTCACCAACTCTTCCTTGTAAAAATACATCTAAAATCCCTTTACAATGGTCAACTACATAAATCCAATCTCTAACATTAATTCCTTCGCCATAAATTGGAAGTTCTTTAGAATTCAACGCATTATGAATTATTAAAGGGATAAATTTTTCGGGAAATTGACAGGGTCCGTAATTATTAGAGCATCGAGTAATAACTACAGGGAAATTATAAGTTTTATAATATGCATTTAGTAAAAGATCAGCTGAAGCTTTGCTTGCAGCGTATGGACTATTAGGAGATAAAGGAGTTTTTTCAGTAAAGGCTGGATCTGTGAAATTAAGCGATCCATACACCTCATCTGTAGAAATATGAACAAATTTTTTAATTTTATTCTTTTTTGCCGAATTTAATAGCGATTGAGTGCCTAAAATATTTGTATCACAAAAAAGTTTTGGATTATCTATTGAACGATCGACATGTGTTTCAGCAGCGAAATTAATGATAAATTCCACATTTTCTTTTATAATAATCCTATCTATAGTATCAAAATCACAAATATCACTTTTGTAAAATTTGTAACATTCTACATATTTTTTTTCTATATTTTTTAAATTTTCAAGATTTCCCGCATAAGTTAACTTGTCTACATTAATTATTTTGAAATCTTCATTTAATCCTAATATAAAACGGATGAAATTGCTTCCAATAAAACCCATTCCGCCAGTTACTAAAATAGTTTTCATTTTCACCTAAAATTCACTAGTAGATATTACCCCATTTTAATTTCCCAATCATAATCGATTTTTTCATCGTTATAAGGTAATCTGTATTCATCTGGGTTTGAGTAATTATATAATTCTGTTGGTACATTCATTACCATAATTCTATTCCCACCAATAGCCTTAAAACCATGCCAAATGTTAGGGGGGATACTTATCAAAATTGGGTTTTTTTCCCCAAAAAAGATTTCATTTATTTTTTTGTAGGTGGAAGAATCCTTCCTATCATCTGATAACACTAATTTAGCATTGCCCACTATACAAACCAGATTATCTGTTTGGATTTTATGTGAATGCCAAGCTTTAACTACATTAGAAAATGCAACAGTAATATAGGCTTGTCCAAATTTCTTAAAGAGTTCCCAATCTGAACGAAAGCACTCTTGAAGATAGCCCCTTTCATCTAAAATAGGATTAAGTTTTTTTATTATAACTCCTTCAATTAAATCCATAATAATTCTCATCCTTTTTTATTTAAATTATTCATTATTTAATTTTTGAATAAAATTACTAGATCTAAGTAGTGTTTCAAATGTACCCGCATCCGACCAAAATCCTTCTATAATGTTGGCCTTAATCTTTCCATACTTTAAATAATAATTATTCACATCAGTTATTTCTAATTCACCTCTATTAGAATAGCCAATTTCATCTATGACTTTTTCTATCATCTCAAAAATCTTTTCATTATAGAGATACAATCCTGTCACCACATAGTTGCTCTTAGGTTTTTTTGGCTTTTCTTCAATAGAGATAAGACTATGTTGGCTATCAATCTCTGCAACTCCAAATCTTTCAGGATCTGAAACCTCCTTTAGAAATAGCATACAGTCGTATTCTTCTGAATCTCTAAATAAATTAATTTCTTCAGTAAAATTATCTTCAAAGATATTATCTCCAAGAATAACAGCTACTTTATGCCCTTCCACTATATTTTTGGTTAAATATAATGCCTCGGCGATACCCCCTGCTTTTTGCTGATAAACATATGTGATATTTGCATCGAAATCTCTTCCATCTCCTAAAAGCCTTACAAAATCACCCACACTTTCTCCCCCTAAAACGATAATTATATCAGAGATTCCTGAATTAGATAAAGATTTAATTACTTTATAAATCATAGGTTCATTATAAACAGGTAATAGATGCTTATTTGTAACTTTTGTTAAAGGAGATAACCTTGACCCCGTTCCTCCCGCTAAAATCACTCCCTTAATATCAACCACGTTTATAATTTTTTGAATTATTAAATTATATGTTAGAATTATAAATTTTAAACATTTTTTATTTCCTTAATCTCCAATTATTAAGCTTAATTAATTAACCATGATTTTTTCACATGTTATGACTTTTTCCCAACTTTTGCCCATATTTCACCATATTGGATGCTAAAATCTAAAACTCTAAGATCAGCCTCCTCCATTTCCAATTGAAATAATTCAATTGTATATTCAATACAGTGGGTTTTATCAAGTCGATATTCGAACCCTAATTCCTTTTTATATAGTGATAACCATGATCTATTTATCATCGGAACTCTAATGAGAATCGAATCAGCCTTGGTTCTAATACGCTTTAAAAAGGGCACCCTATCTCTGATATGTTCCAAGACATTAGATAGAATAATATAATCAAATTTTTCATTAAATTGGTAAGTTGTCACATCACCAATAATATATTTAATATTTTCTTTTTTAAATTGGCTTAAAGCTGTTTTGATTGATTTTGCATTTATATCAATTCCCACAACAAATTTTGCTTTTTGAGCAATGTCATAAGTTACAATGCCTATTCCGCATCCAATATCAAGTACTTTTGAATCTCTTTCAATTTGATCCAAAAAGAATTTATGATAGTTTATAATCCTATGTTTAGGATGAATCCCATTATTAATTATTGTGGATAATGAACTTATTCTATTATAGAGATAATTATGAAGTTTTATGTATAGTTTTAACCTAAAAAAATCAATATTTTTCATTTAGAGCAAAGTTTCAAATATAATTCTATTGCTAGAATTCAAAATATCTTTATAATTTATTTCTTTTCGTAATAAATAGATATTTTTTAAGATTTATTTTGGCCATTATATAAAATTTAATTTTTGAATAATAGGTTAAAATTTTTCTTTCATATTGATTTATTTACAGATATATAATTAGAATACCATTCATGAGATATTTAATATTTTAATGTCGGACCGGTATGTCAGAATTAAGAAATCTATATAATAATCGATACAATGAAGGATATAGGGAGGAAATAATTAGTTATGATTACGCTCGAGGAGTGGCATTAAAGCATTTTATATTAAAAACCTTAAAAATTAAAAAAAAAGCAGTTATTTTAGATTATGGTTGTGGGAGTGGGTTATTTATTGACTTATGGAAAGAAATTTTTCCTACTTCAGATCTGTATTTTTGTGACCTTAGTTATAATGCAATAGAAAAGCTTACAAAGAAATATCCCGAATTTAAAGACAAAAGTGTGGAAGTTAAAGAAAATAAAACCTCTTTTCAAGATATGAAATTTGACATTGTAGTGAGTATTGAAGTTATGGAGCATGTTAGTGATTTAAATGCATATTTATATGATGTTCATCGCATCCTTAAGAAAAGGGGGATCTTTATTTGGACTACACCGTGTGCGAATTCTTTTTCTATTGAATACTTATATTACAAAATTTCAAACCAAATTGAGAAAACTAATGAGGGTTTTAGAAGATGGAAGTTGGAAGATCCTACCCATATTAGACGATTAAAATCTAATGAAGTAAAATCAAAATTAAAGAAAGCAGGATTTGAACGAATCGGTTTTAGGTTTAGAGCTCATTTCTTCTCATTTATATGTTCAACTTTTTTTCGAGGTTTTTTAAGGAAGATTGGACAAAAGTTAATGTTATTAGATTATTTCCTATTTCGAAGCTTCCCCAATGGGGCGTCTATGATAGGATGTGCATATAAAAGATAACCTATCATTTAGTTCCTTTATTCTTTTTTAGTAAGGTTTTATAAATATCAACTTCTTGCTTCAGTATTTTTTGTAAGTCGTAATAGTGAATTATGTCGTTTCGTGCATTTTTTCCCAAATCTTTCATAAATTCGTCATTCTCATTAACATTTTTTATTCCCTCGGCGATGGATTTGCTATCCAAGCCGCATAAATATCCGTTTCTCTTATGATTGATAATTTGATTTATTCCAGGAATATCACTACCGATACAGGCAATTCCACAACTCATAGCTTCTAATAATACTTTTGGATTGCCTTCCATATTTGAAACGAGGATGAATATTTCATGTTTATTTATAAGTTCTGGAAGTTTTTTATTAGGTAGAGTTCCCAGAAATTTTATTCTTGATTGTAAATTCAATTTTTTTACTTTTTCAGTTAATTTCTTCTTTAATTCTCCTATTCCCACAATATCTAGAGAATAACTTTTTAAATGAGTAAAAGCTTCGATTAAGTTATCTAAATTTTTATATTCATTTAATCTTCCAATAAATAAAACGGATTTCCTCTTTTTCTTTATATTAAGTGGACGAAAAATGTCAATGTTGATAAAATTAGGAATAACTTTGATTTTTGTTGGATTAATTTTAAAATGCTGTATTATGAAATTTTTTTCAAAATCATTAGTCATAATAATGTGGTCTGCAATTTTATAAGAAATAAATTCAATTAAATAGAGAAAAGCTAACCTTAATTTTGTAATTCTATGTGTTTTCAGATTCTTATGTTCATGTAAAGTGCTTTTATATAATTCATAACCGCATCTTATTATTAATTTCTTCCGGAAAAGAATTTTTAGAATCCAAGTTATCCAACTACCATGCATTTGATTGGTTTTTATTATTTTACTATTTTTAAATAGATTATAGTTTTGAATTGGGAAGAACAGAATTCTAAAGAAATTCATTTTCTTTCGTTTAAGAAGAAATTTAATCGGAATAACTTTTATTTTGTCTAGTAAATTGGAGTAGCCAAAATCAGATTTAGTCCCGTATGTTAAAAAAGTAACATCAAAGCCCTCTTCAGATAGTCGTTTGTATAATTGGATTTCTCTATCCAAAATACCTATTTCATCCCAGATTTTTAAAGAAATATTTAAAGAGAACGTTAGAAGTAAATTCATAGATGACAAGATATCTCATTATTAATAGCAGTGATTATATCAAACCTAATAAATAAATTATGTAAAACGAGAAAATTAAGTTTTTTCATATACTTGTGAATAAGCTGATTTTAATATTATTTTTGTATTTATCTTAGATTCGCAATATATACATCTTCCAGAATTTATAAATGACCAAAACACTGAAAAAATTATCAAATTCCTTATTTTAAATAAAATCTTATACACTATGTAAATATCAAAATCTCTGAATTATAGGATTCTATGTCAAAAAAAATCTTAATTACTGGTGGTGCTGGTTTTATTGGATCACATTTAGCTGATTTCCTAGTTGAGAGTTCTAATTCTGAAATAACGGTTTTAGATTGTTTGGATCAACAAGTTCACGGGAAAATAGATAAGCCTCCAGAGTATTTAAATAAGAGTGTCAAGTTTGTCCGTGGTACGGTAAATAATTATGAAGAATTTGAAGAAGTGGTAAAAAATAATGATACCATTTTTCATTTAGCAGCAAAAGTGGGAGTGGGACAGTCAATGTATCAAATTACTGATTATACCGATGTTAATATTCTAGGAACAGCAAATTTATTAAATATCCTAGTTAATTCAGAACATAATGTAAAAAAAGTCGTCATTTCTTCCTCTAACACAGTATATGGAGAAGGAAAAGCGTCCTGTGCAAAATGTGGTATTATCATTCCTAAACTAAGAGTAACAAATCAATTAAAAAATAAATGTTGGAAATTACAATGTCCAAAATGTGGTAGTAGGCTCAAATCCCTTTTAACCGATGAAAAAACACTCTGTAATCCAAGTTCTATTTACGCATTGTCAAAAAGAGCTCAAGAAGAAATGGGTTTGATGATTAGTAATACCTACGGCATTGATATAACAATTTTGAGATTTTTTTTAGTTTACGGACCAAGACAAGCACTTTCAAATCCCTATACAGGTGTCTTTGCAATTTTTTGTGCGAGGTTATTAAATGGGAAATCTCCAATTGTTTTTGAAGATGGATTGCAATCTAGAGATTTTGTGAATGTAAAGGATGTGTGCCAAGCTTTATTGCTTGCCATGGAAAGTCCAGTAGCAAAGGGTGAAATTTTTAATGTTGGCACAGGAATTCCTCTCACAATTAAAAAAGTTGCGGAAAAGTTTACAGAGAAAATAAATCCAAAGTTGACACCAATCTATAATCAACAATATCGAGTAGGTGATATAAGACATTGTGTAGCAGATATTTCAAAAATTAAAGAGAAGTTAGGATATGAACCAAAAATCTCTTTCGATCAAGGCATTGAAGAATATATACATTGGATAAATAAACAAGAGAATAAAATTCAAGATAAAACAGAGGAAGCACTTGAAAAATTAATAGAAAAAGGTTTGTTGAAGTAATTACAATAAAATTAACTTATTTGAATCAAAATGGAAAATATACTTATTACAGGAGCCAATGGATTTATAGGATCACATTTAATTGATTATTGTACTCCAAAAGATTATGTAATATGTGCCATTGAAAGGCCCAATCAATTATATAAAAACCTATCTCACTATACAAATGGAAAGTTATCATTCTCCGAAGAAGAAAAGCAAGATTACTTAGGAGAATCAATTAAAATACCCACAGCTATTAAAAACTTAATTATTCTTGAATGCGATGTAAAAAATTCTCCTTTAGTAGAGAAAATAATAAATGAAATAAAGCCCAAATTTATATTTCATTTGGCAGCCCAACCTTACATAATACCTTCCTGGGAAGAACCCGTTGATACAATTGAAACGAATGTAATTGGTACAATAAATATTTTTGAGTCTATAAAAAAATATAATATAGAAACGAGAGTCATTTTAGCTTGTACGAGCACTGAATATGGTAGTAGTGCTCAGAATAATAAATCTTTAAAAGAAACAGATTTATTATTGGCGTTACATCCTTATGGTATTAGTAAAGTTGCTGCTGAACTATTAGCTCGTCAATATTATATTAATTTTGGGATTGAAATTGTTAATCTTCGATTTTTTAATCAAACAGGTATTCGAAGAATCAACGATGCACCATCAGATTTCGTAAGGAAAGTTGCTCAAATCGAATTAGGTTTGAAAGATCCTGTGATTCAAGTTGGAAACTTAAATCCTTATCGTGATTTTACAGATATTAAAGATACTCTTAATGCAATATGGTTAGCTGCTACAAAAGGGAAACCTGGAGAGTCCTATAATGTATGTTCCAACAAAAAAATTCAGATTCAGAGACTTCTAGATATTTGCTTAAGCTTCTCTACAAAAAAAATTAGGATTGAAGAAAATGTTCAACATAAATTAAGAAAAACAGATGAAGACGTAATTACAGGTGACAACTCAAAGATTAAAAATGAGTTAGGATGGCAACCAATTATACCAATAGAAACAACATTGAAAGAGATGTTTAATTATTGGAGAACCTACTACAATAAAGAATCAAAGAATTAACAATGTGAAGAACCCAGTAAGAAAACATTGAAGAATAGTATAATAGTATCAAAAAAATAGTATGATTCCATAATTAAACCTTAACAAAACTAAATGTAATAGTTTTAATTTTATTTTCTTCTAAAGTAATTTTGCAGTAGGGACATGTAATCTCATTTTGTTTGCTTAATTTTGAGATTATATTGTCTTTTAATGAAGCTGAACAACCATTATTTGGGCAAATATTTATTGTACCATTCCCTACCTCACCTTCTATTACTAAATCCCCAATTTTTACATCCAGGTTTTTAGCTGATACTTTTTCTGAGATTAGCTCTCTACTATTATCCATAAATTTTTTTAGATATTCAGTGTTTGTTCCAAGTGTTAAATTGATTTCTTCTCCCACCTTAAACCTATTTTTTTTTCGTGAAAATTGAATGTTTCGAATTAGATCATTAATTACTCTCTCAGATATTAAGTCATCATCAAGACTAGTATCTAAATATATGTTGCAAAACTTTGATTCTGCCATAGCTAAGTTATCATTTAGTGTTATAGATTCTTTAATTTCTAGTTTTTTAACATTTCCAACCTTTTTAACTAAATCGGGGAAATTTAATTTGGGCATTCCCTCTTTTGGTTCGATTATTATTTGTTTATTGGGCCATCGCATTCTTATTTTATTTTCCTCTTTTAACGCTCGGATATGCTCTATTAATTCCTTAGTGAATAGCATCTCACTTTCTAGTTCCAAATTTATTTTAGCTTCATCAACTATAAGCCAATTCTGTAAATGAATACTATTAGTTTCTTCTAAATCCATTGATTTCATATTTGATTTGAAAATCCTCAAGTATATTTCTTCTGTTAACATTGGATTAATTGGTGCTAAAAGAATTAGAACTTTCAATAGGACATCATGTAAAACAGTCATTATCGTATATTTTTTCGGATCATCAGAATAAATGTCTAACTTCTCTCGGTTTAACATTATATACCATCTGCTAATATCATTGATAATAAATTCTTTTAATACTCCTGTAATCCAAGGGAGTTTGTAACTGTCTGATAATTCAGTTACTCTTTTAATTGTGGAGTTTAATCTTGAAATCAACCACTTATCCAATAGACTTAAATTTTCCTCATCCAACTTTATTTTTGATCTATCAAATCGTGCTAAATTCAATTTCTCACTCGTATAAACATAAACATTCCAAATTGTATTGATTATTTTATATGTATCAGCATATTCCTTTGTATTAAAATTAAAATCACGACCAGGTTGTGTTACTCCTATTGAATAGTAACGAAAAGTTTCAATTCCTTTAATATTAGAATATGACTTTTTCTTTTGTAAATCATCAAGAGTACCTTCAATTAGATCCTCAGGGAAAATTTGGGTACCTTTTGATTTACTCATTTTTACCTTATTTCTTAACGTCCAACCATGCATATAACAAGCATTATAATTTTTACGTTTAGACGACACCATAGCACTACATAATAAGCTGTTAAACCAACCTCTGATCTGATCTTTTCCTTCTAGGATAAAATCTGCCGAAACCCATGAATCAAAATTCTCAGATTCTCCACCGTAAAATTCTTGAGCTGACCAAATTACAGAACCAGAATCTAACCACACATCTAAAATATCAGGAATTCTCTTTTTAATTCCATGATTACATTTTTTACATTTCCAAGTAACCTCATCTATCCAAGGTCTATGCAGATCTTCAGGGCATCTCCCCGCTATTTCCATTAATTCTATTCTAGAACCAATAACAGTAATATCTTTACAATCTTCGTTATCACATATCCAAACACTTAATGGAACACCCCAAAAACGCTGTCGAGAGATACACCAATCTTTTAAACTGGTCAACCAACTTTTGAACCATCTATTCCCTGCCCAATCTGGAACCCAATAAATTTCACTATTTTTTTCAAGTAAATCAGGAACTAGACTTTCTGTATTAAAAAACCATTGATTAGTAGCTAAGTAGACTAATTTAGAATCACATCTCCAACAGTGAGCGTACTCATGCTCTACTTCGCTAGTAAATATTAGAGTTCCTTTACTTCGTAAATTTTCTAGAATTTCTTCGTTAGCATCGAAAACAAACTTACCTTCATATATTCCTGCTTCTTTCGTATAGATACCTCTTTTATCTACTGGTGTAAAAACAGGAAGATTATTTGCTACTCCTACTTCAAAGTCTTCAGGCCCATGACCGGGTGCAGTATGAACTAAACCAACACCTTCTGAGGCAGAAACATACTCCTCAGATAGAATTATAGTATGAACCGTTTCACTTTGTTTTCCTAACTCTTTCTGATAAGGAACTTCATCTAATAAAGGGTGAACATATTTTTTACCCTTTAAGTCTTCGCCAAGAAAATCTTCTACGATTGTATATTTATATCCTAATTCTCCTGAAAGTAAATATACTATTGAAGCCTTAGAGAGAATCCAGTACTCATTTAAATCTTCTATCTTAACTTTTGCATATTCTGCAACGGGATTTGCCATTATAGCCTCATTCGCAACCAAAGTCCAAGGTGTAGTTGTCCAGATTATGAAATATGTATCCTTCATATCAACAGATTTTATTTTAAGGAATAGACTTACATCCATTATGTTTTTATATTCATGCTCATGCTTTGCAAGCGCTGTAGCGCACCTCGGACAGACATTTAAAGGTCTAAAAAATTGATAAAGTAAACCATTTTCCCATGCCTTTTTTAACGTCCACCAAATCCCTTCAATGTAGCTATTTTTATACGTAATGTATGGATTATCCCAGTCCCAAAAATAACATCCTAAACGTTTAAACTGTTCATTCATAATTCTAATATTTTTATTAGCATAATCCTTGCATTTCTCTATGAATTTATCAATACCATAATCTTGAATGTCTTGTTTATTCTTAAAACCAAGTTCTTTTTCCATCTGAACCTCTATAGGTAATCCATGGGTATCGTATCCAGGTGTATCTGTGACTTTAAAACCCCGCATCCGTTTATACTTAATTAAATAGTCTTTTAGAATTTTATTCCAGGCTGTACCAAGATGAATCGAACCAGTAGTATAGGGTGGTCCATCAATAAATCGCCATATTTTCTTTCCCTCTTCTTTTTTACGTATTGCTGAATATATATCTTGTTCTTTCCAAAATTCTATAATTTTTTCTTCCAATTCTTTTAGATTCAGCTTCTTTTCCAATACTTCCACGAGAATCATCTAAATTAAAATGTGAATGATATTTAAAAGAAGTCTAAACTAAAAAATTTATTGTATACTTTATATACAGAGTAGAAAGAATTGTTCAATTAAGCACCAAATAAAATACAGTAAGAGAAAAATTTTTAATTCCATTGGGGATAAGTAATAGAGTCTATCTAAGACAGAAACCACATTTACCAAATGATTGTATTGTTTGTTCCCAGCAATGGCGATGATATGCTCGATTACAATGGGGGCATTCTGCATGGCAATTCTCATCACCAGCAATTTTATTTGTACAACTAGGACATTCAATTTTATGGCAAATGACACATGATACAACCGACACTTCAAAAATTTTCTTAGAAATCAAATTAAATAAATCAATAAGATAACTGAAGGGCGTCCATTCCTCAAAAAAATCATCAAATGAAGCATGTAAATTATTTTTAATTTTTTCGTGGATTTCAAGCTCAAACTCGTTTACTACATCTATTTTAGGCATTTTCATGGGGTATTCATTCGGTAGTTTTATTTGAAACTCAAAAGTGAGATCTTCAGTTTTCATTTTCCCCTTCATTTCGATATGTAAAGTTGCTGTTGATGATTCATATTTGAGATCTTTATAATGATCCTTTAATAAATCTATTTCAAAATTAATTCTTGAATTTTTGTCAACCAACCAAGAGACTTCTCTCATGATTTCAACAGCATCAGACCCGTTTTCTCTCCAATTTCTATAAGAGTCTAATAATGTAATTGGGATATCAATGATTTGTTGAAGCTCCGATGATAGTTTTATATTTGGAGGTTTAGGATAAGGCTCTAAATCTACTTCTAAAAGAAATTCTTTGAATCCATAAGTTAATAAGTGGACTTTTATAGATGTTAAACTATCAGAAACCGCATCACACTGGTATTCACCTGAAAGTTTTTTATATTGAGATTCAACTTCTTTAATAAAGAATAGCTTCTTCTCTAATTCGTGCAGAATATCGACAATGTGTTTGGGTTTTTTTGGATTCCATCTTTTCAATGATTCTAAAGATATATTTGGATCTCCAATAATGTTTTTAACCTTCTCTGGCAACAAAATTATTGGTTTTTCAGGATATTTAGTAAAATCTATTGAAATTATAAATGTTTTTGAAAGAGTAATTGTAATATAAATTTCAATATCTCCCGCATTTGAACTTTTTTGATCATAAGCATATTCTTGCTGAATTAATCCTAACTCTGTAGTTAATTCTAAGCTAATTTGGTCAGCTTCATCAAATATAGGCTTGTTAAAAGGTTGGTTTGATTCAATTTTAGATTTATCATCTTGAAATACTTCAGTTCTTTCTGAGGTTATTGTAGGCGTCTGTTCAGTATAAAATATATCACCATTAGAAGCTGAAGGATTGATATATTCTCCTGATTGATAATCTGGAGGGTAGTTATTCAGATCGGGGGTAAGATATTCCTCTGTTTCCAAAGTGTCTTCAATTTCTTTACTTTTTTTTTCCGAACTTAAATCTCCTTCTGTTATTGGATTTTGAGGGTGTATAGTTTCCTGAATCTTTAGTTTAAGTTCATGAATAACATCGACCATAAGTGAATCGGAAGTCCAATTTAAAATTTTATTTAATTGAACATCCCCCAACAGTTCTTTAATCTCATTATGATAAATCAATTGTGGAGGTTTATTCGGAAAATTTTCGTCAAATTTTATTTCTAATTCAAATTTCTTTTCTGGTGTTTCATAAACATGCCCATATAAATGAGCAATATTCCCCGAAACCATCCAGAATGAAAATTTTGAAGCTATTTTTTGTGCTTCTTTTAAAATTCTCTGTCTATCCATGATAACAACCTTTATGAATTTGTTTTTTTCTCACTATAATTTACAATAGACTATCTTCTTAAAAATATATTTTAAAACAAATAAAAATAGAAGATCATCTTGTATCTAAAAGACTCTTAACTTGGTTTATGAGGGTTTTCTCATTAAACCCGTAGGAATCTAATAAAACATCTTTTTTTCCTGATTGAACAAAGGTATCTCTAACCCCTATGAATCTCATTGGGAGAGGAGATTTTTCAGAAAAAATTCTCGCAATTATACTACCAAATCCACAATATAAATTATGTTCTTCCATAATCACAATTCCCTTCGCATCTTTTGCTTCTTTTACTAAAACATCTGAGTCTATAGGCTTTATACAGGGAAGATTTATTACTTTTATTGAAATATTTAATTTTTTCTCAATTTTAGGCACTAATTGAATAGCTAAAATACTTCCATAACCAGTACCTATTAAGCAAATATCTTTCCCTTCTTTTAATATATCTGGTCTTCCTAAAGAGAATTTATAATTTTTATTATGAATTTGAGGAAAAGAACCTCTTGGTAATCGGATATAAAATGTACCTACAATATTGAATGCATATTTTAAAATTTGAACAAGCTCAATATTATCTGAAGGTATCAGTAATGTTAAATTTGGTAATGTTGCCATTAAGCTCAAATCTTCTAATGCATTGTGCGTGCTTCCATCTTCTCCAATGAAACCACTGTGAGTGGTAATTATCTTTAAATTTATTTTATCATGACATGCCAATCTTATAAATTCCCATGCTCTCCCAGTTGTAAATATGGAAAAACCACTAATAACCGGTACTTTTCCAGATATTGCTAAACCTATTGCAGTTCCAACCATGTTTTGCTCTGCAATTCCCATATTAAAGAATCTTTCTGGGAACGCATTAGCAAATTTAAATGTTCGAGTAGAAGTTGATAAATCAGCATCTAAAACTACAATTTTTTTGTTCTTTTTCCCTATTTCAACTAAAAATGTTCCAAAAGTATCTCTAAGAGGTGGTTCTGACATTTAATTAAGTACCTCTTTTTAATCTAGCCTTTATTTCTTCAAGTTCTTTAAGAGCGATTTCATATTCATCTTTATTTGGTACTCGCCCATGATATTTTTTAGTATGTTGCATAAATGATACGTCAGAACCTTTAATAAGATATGATATAATTACTTTAGGTTTACCAATTATTGTTTTGGATTTTTCAAATCCTTGCAACACCTCGAATAAATTTGAACCATCAACTTCAATAACATTCCAACCAAATGCTTCCCATTTTTTTGCTAGGGGTTCTAAAGCCATTATTTCTTCTGTTGACCCATCACTCTGTAGTCCATTACGGTCCACAATTGCTATTAAATTATCTAATTTATAATGACTGGCAGACATAGCTGCTTCCCAAATAGCACCCTCATTTAATTCTCCATCTCCTAATAAAACATAAATATTTTTTTCAGTATTATCCATTTTGGCAGCTAAAGCACAACCTACACCAATTGATAAACCCATTCCTAAAGATCCAGTAGATATTTCAATTCCAAGTTCTGGATTTTTAAACGGATGCCCTTGTAATTTCGAACCAAATTGTCTTAAAGTAAATAACTCTTCTCTTTTTATAAGGCTAAATTTTGATAAAACAGCATACAACGCCGGTGCTGCATGACCTTTACTTAATATAAATATATCCCTTTCTTCCCATGTAGGATTTTTTGGATTTATTTTCATAATATAATTGTATAGAAGATATATTATGTTAGTGCATGATAATGAACCACCCGGATGACCCGATTGGGCTTTATATATCATCAGTAAAATATCTTTTTTGATATCTAGAATATCAATTAATATTTTCTGTTCATCAGCTTCAGATAGTTCCATTCTATTAGTTTTTTGAGGAAATTATGTATTTTTCATTGTAGTTAATATATAATTACAGAGGTTCTCTATATTATAAAATTCAACAGGAGGGAGGATCGCTGTGAGAGCCGCAGTAATTAATGATATTTGTACTCCTTCTTGAACTGAAATCCCTGAAGCGAACGATAACCCTAAGGATGCCATAATAACACTACCAACAGCTACGAAACTTGTTACTGGTTGTCTTAAAATTGGACTTAATTTTTCGACTTTTTCATGTTCTCTTGAAAAAAGAAAAGATTCCAATTCTAAATAATTTAATAAAACATTTTTACATTTAGAAGAGCTTAAAATCCGTTTTCCAGCAATTGTGATGCTGGTTTCATTGCAGCAATCAATAGAAAATGTATCTAATGCTTTTTGAAGATTCATCTTTATTAATTCCACATTTTCATAGAGGTAATAATTGGATTTTGTAGGCCGAACAACTATCGGGATATTTTTATAGTTTTCTTTTAAAATGCGTAATAATTTTTGAATAAATAAATCCTTAAAAATTCCTTTTAAACCATAATCTAAAATTAATATCGCCCCAATATCTCGAGATCTATTAACTATGAGATCTTTAAATTTTTCTATTGTAAGTTGAGAAATATCACTATTGTAATCAGTTTCTAATCGTAAAAGTTGTTGATTCATTGCTTTAATCCGAGTAATTTGAGGAGTTTTTACGTTTTCATCTACAAGAATGCCTGATGAATCTACTTTTAGCTCTTTAATCTTTTTTAAAAAAAAGTCCCCCTCAAAATCATTTCCAATAATGGTGCAAACTTCAGGAATTCCTCCCAATGATCGTATAAATTGTAGTACTAACCCTATTGCTCCTATATACGCAATATTATCCTCTATTTTTACATTTGGAACTGGAGCATCTGGAGAAATTCGATCTGTATACCCGAAAATATACTTATCTATTAATGCATCTCCTATGATTAATACTTTCTTATTATTCCATTTGGAAATCTCATCAATAAGAGCCATTTTATTAGATTATTTTTTTAATTCAGTTTGTAATTTTTCCCAGTCAATTAGAAAAGCTTTTAATCCAGCATCTGTGTTGGGATGTTTAAACATTTTTTCAAGAACAGCAAAAGGAATTGTTGCGATATGTGCTCCCATTTTCGCAGCTTCAATTACATGTCTAGTATTTCTCACAGAAGCAACAATAATTTCAGATTTAAAATCATATGCACGAATAATTTCCATTGATTCCCTAAGCATTTCAACTTCATTCTGCCCATTATCCATTAACCTTCCAATAAAGGGGCTAATATATGAAGCTCCAGCCTTCGCAGCAATTAAAATCTGGTTTTGTGAAAAAACAAGTGTTACATTTGTTTTAATCCCTTCAGATTCAAGTTTTTTAACTGCTTTTATCCCATCCTTCATAAAAGGAATCTTAACTACTATATTAGGGGCGATTTTAGCTAACTCACGAGCTTCTTTAACCATTTCTTCAGTAGTTAATCCAATAACTTCTCCACTAACTGGTCCATTGACTATTTTACAAATATTTCTTAATTGTTCTATAGGTTCTACCCCTTCTTTTGCTAATAGCGTAGGATTGGTAGTCACTCCATCTATAATTCCTAGTTCCTGCATTTCCTTTATCTGTTCTAAATTAGCTGTATCTATAAAAAATTTCATGATGTTTCACGATGATATTTTAGTGAATATAATAATTATCTGTTTTATATACTTATAGCAAATTCTTTTAAGTTTTTAAATATCATGTCTGGTATTATTGAGCCAATGCTTTTTTGTTCTTCCTTTCCATAACCAGTTAAAACTAAAATCGTTTTACATCTTGCTGCCTTACCTGTTTGAACATCATTTAATGTATCTCCAACCATATATGAATTATTTAAATCAATATTATGTTTTAATTTAGCTTTTAAAATCATTCCTGGGTTTGGTTTCCTACATTCACACTGACCAGTAAACTTAGGATGATGAGGACAATAATAAACACCACTTAATTCAATCTCATTTTGCTTTAATATTCTGATCATTTTATCATGAATTCTCTTAAGAATCTCTTCTGTAAAAAAACCCTTAGCTATGCCTGCTTGATTAGTAATAACAACAAGCAAGAAATCTTTTTCTTTAAGAATCTTTAAAGCTTCAATTGATCCTTCAATAAATTCAAAATCTTTTGGATTTGAGAGATAATTAACTTCTTTGTTTAATACCCCATCTCTATCTAAGAAAATTGCCTTCTTTTGTTTAGTTGCTTTCATCAGATTCTTTTAATAATTTAATCATCCTGTTGGGATCTTTAGCTTTTAATATAGTGCTAGAGCTTGTTAATATATCTGTATTTTTTAATAGTTTTGCATTTGTTAAATTAATCCCACCATCAACATCAATAATAAACTCATATTTCTTCTTGAGTTCAACCAATTCATCTATTTTTTTTATTGTGTTTGGTATGAATTTCTGACCTGACCAACCAGGATTTACACTCATCACTAAGATAAGATCAATTTTTTTTAAATATGGTACAATTTCAGATATGTCTGTTTCAGGATTTATAGCAAGACCGACCTTTTTATCATATTTTCTAATTTCTTTTATTATATCGCATCTTTTGGTATTTATTTCAAAATGAAATAAAAAGAAGTTAACATCATTAATGATCTGCTTAATATAATCAACGGGATTTATTACCATTAAATGGGCGATTATAGGAGTAGTATAAGTTTCTTTTAAGATACGTATTACATTTAGATTATTTTTTTTATTACTTACAAATTTACCATCCATGATATCTATGTGAATATAATCAAATCCTTCTAAATCCTTTATTATCCCGGGTTTAAAATCTTCTATTGCATGAATAGAAACTGCTACTTGTTTCATATGCTCTTAACTACTCAAATAGTTCTTTTTCAACTAAATAACATATAATATGTCCTACGGTTATGTGACCTTCTTGAATTCTTGGTGTATCCGATGAGGGTATTTTTAAACATATATCCGTAATTTCCTCAACTTTACTTTGATTTTGACCAGTAAAACCCACTGTTATTGCTCCTTTCTCTTTAGCTTTTGTCAAACCTTTTATAACATTTGAGGAATTTCCAGAGGTGCTAATTCCAATAGCAACATCCCCTTTTTCTACAAATGACGACACTTGTCTTTCAAATACAGAATCAAAACCATAATCATTAGCTATGGCTGTAAGAATAGAAGTATTAGTGTGAAAAGCAAGAGAAGGAAGTGACTCGCGATCCTTATAGAACTTTCCTACAAATTCAGCAGCTATATGCTGTGCATCTGCAGCACTTCCTCCATTACCAAAGAGAACAACTTTTTTCTTACTTTTATAAGCATTTACTATCTCTCTAGAAATTTTTGCTATTATTGATGTTTGACTTTTTATCCCTTCTTTAACTCTAATACTTTCATCTAATATCGAAATTATTTCATTTTCCATATCATCATCACTTTCTTTGAATTATATTAATTCTACCTTATTTCCCACACTTCAAGACCCTTTGGATTAAAATGAAAATTTATAATTTTTCCGCCAATTTTTTCCAATTCTTGAATTACTACATATTTCTTATTAAAATCTGAAAATAGCAGAAGATGACCTCCACCTCCAGCACCAAGTAATTTTCCGCCAAGGATTCCAAAGTTCCTTGAAGTTAAATAAAAGTTTTCTATTTTTTTGTTAGAGATTTTTGTACTCAAACTCTTTTTTGCTAACCACCCTTTATGTAAGAGTTCTCCAAATTCATTTAATCTATTTGTATTTTTAGACTCCACAATATTTCTCATAGAATGGGCGACATCTTTTAGATCTTGCATGACTTCCATATAGGATTTCTTCTCAATTTTATAACTCTTTAAAACCTCATCTTGTATTTCCGAAGAAAAATGAGATCCTCCTACATAACACAAGATTAAACGATATTGGAACTCATTTATCATTTCTTCAGTAGCATTTATTGGAATTACTTTTACAACATCTGAAAATTCTATGAAATTTAACCCTCCATATGCCGCAGCAAATTGATCTTGATATCCCCCTTTCTGTTTTAATTCAACACGTTCAACATAATAAGCTTTTTGTGCAATGTCTTGTTTAGAAAGTCCTGATTTATAATATCTATTCAAAGCTCCTATTAAAGCTACAGATAAGGAAGATGAACCCCCCATTCCAGAACCAGCTGGAAGTTCTGAATAAGTAATAATATCAAATCCATCTTTTACTTCTAAAACATTAATAATTCCTTTAAACAATTCAAATTCAGTAGAATAATCTGTATCTCCAATGTCAAAAGTAATTTCTTTATTGAGATTAATTGAATGAACGTGAATTTTTTTATCATGCCTTGGGATTAAAGTTGTATAAACATGACGATCAATCGTTGTGTTTATTACACAACCTCCATGTTCAATGCAATATGGTGCCATATCTGTTCCTCCTCCGCCAAAACTTACTCTAAATGGTGCTTTTGAACGAATCATCATATTAATAACTTTAATTAGTATAGGATGGTAAAATCAAATTTCCTCATGTTAAATCATTAAAAAATTTGATTATTTTAATTGCTTATCATACACTTTAATTTAAATAAATACAAATGAACTATTAAAAAATCAATAATTAGTTATTCGATTATTTTATGTCAAAAAGAATATTAATTGCTGGTGGAGCAGGTTTCCTTGGTTCATATTTAAATTAGGATACTTTCCAACATTAACTTTTGAAGAAGGAATCGGAGATTTAATAAATTGGATCAAGCTCAAAAAAATAAAATTCAAAAGCTTTCGCAAAAAGCTATGCGGGAATTAAAAGAAAAAGATTAAAAAAATAAATTAGGTTTAACTTTAATAATTAGAAGATTAAAATGGTAACTGTACTTATTTCTGGAGCGAGAGGTTTTTTAGGTTCGCATTTAACGGATTATTGTGTAAATCAAGGTAAAAAAGTTTATGGTATTGACCTTCCTGATCAACCCATACGAAATTTAGCTCATTATACTAAAGGGCAATTTCTATTTTCTTCAGGAGATAAATTAAAAGCATTTAATAAGTCAATCCAAATCCCTACTTCAAATGAACATTTTATATTTTTAGAATGCGATTTAAATAACGCGGATTTAATAGAGGAAATAATCCAAGAAATTAAACCTAATTATATATTCCACTTTGGAGCCCAACCAATGGTTATACCTTCATGGGAAGATCCTGTAGGTACAATCAGAACAAACGTTATAGGAACGATAAATATTTTTGAAGCAATAAAAAAACATAAAATTAAAACTCGAGTTGTAGTTGCTTGTTCAAGCGCTGAATATGGAACAACTACATCACTGAATAGACCTTTGAAAGAATCCGATACATTGCTAGCAATTCATCCTTATGGAATAAGCAAAATAGCAACTGAATTACTTGCCCGTCAATATTTTATTAATTTTGGAATTGAAGCTGTCAACCTAAGGTTTTTTAATCAAACAGGTCCTCGAAAGAGAGGTGATGCTTGCGCAGATTTCATTAGTAAAATAGCTAAAATCGAATTAGGATTGTCAGAACCAGTAATCGAAGTAGGAAACCTAGATACTTTTCGTGATTTTACTGGAATAAAAGATTCCCTTAAAACAATTTGGCTAGCGGCAACAAGGGGAACACCAGGAGAAACATATAATGTTTGTTCTGGTAGAAAGATTCAGATTCGACAAATTTTAAATATTGTTCTAACCTTTTCAACAAAAAAAATAGAAGTGAAAGAAAATATCCCACATAAATTAAGAAAAACAGATGAAGATATTATTCTTGGAGATAATTCAAAAATAAAAAATGAATTAGGATGGGATGCTTCGATTCCTATTGAAGAAACTCTAAAAGATATGTATGACTTTTGGTTAGATTATTATAAAAAATACGGAATATAGCAAACTAACGAAAGGTCTTCTTTTTTAAAATATTTACAAAACTTTTTAAAAATAAATTAAAATATAATTTTTTTTAGGCTTCTATTAACGTCGGGTAAAATAGAATTAAATAACCCAGTAATACGGTGTTTCTTCACCATCTTCTCCTTTTGCTGAAAAAATTCTATTTAAATACTGTAAATCATAATAAGCTTCTATTTCTTCTTCACTAAGTTGATCAAAAAATTGCCAACTAGAAGGTAAATAGAACTCTTTGGGTAAAATCAAGATGACTTCGGTAACATAAGTTTCACTCACATTTTTTAACACATTAGCTCCATTTAAGTTATGCAATGATGGGTGAAGTAATGACTCGTTTATTGTCAGTAAGAGATAAACTGATCCTAATACGAGTGTTAAATTTTTATCTTCATAAGGATAACCATAGTATATAAAAATTGGACCCCATCCAAATTCAGAAATGATAACATGTTCACTTGAAGCATAATTGATATACCATTGTACAGAATTTACTTCACGTTCTTTCAAACTAAACATTTCAACGGAAACTGAGTTTTGTAAAAATGAGACAAAAAAAGAAAAGATCATAATGAAAAAAAAGAATAATTTGAATTTTCTATGTTGAATTGAGTTAGTCTTTATTAATTTATACATATAAGATGTGAACCCAATTGAAATTATTATTGAAGACAGATAAAAAACTCTTGAAAAGAAAGAGGTAACTCCTACTGTTGCATCAAATAAAAACACAATTAAAAAAATAAAAGCAAGCGATATTAACCATAAAAATAAAGGTTTTCCTCTAGGTTTATATTGAAATAGTGCTAATCCCCAAATAGCAAATAAACTTAAAAGTAATATTTCAATAGCATTAAAAATACTTATAGCATCAAAATTGAAAACTAATTGATTGAAGATCACATAGAAACAAATTAAGATTAATATCAGTCCAAAGATGAATGGAAATAAATATTTATCTTCAATTTTTTTATATTTCTTATTTTTTTTCCCAAATATTATTAACTTAAATCTCCCTTTAGTAAAGTCCAATGACTTTCGATAATGCATTAGAAATAATGTCTCGAAGAAGGTGAAAGCTAAAACACCCAAAAGAATTTGGTACCATGATAAAAGAGAAAATGGATTAAAAGCTGAAATATGCCCTATACTAATATTAAATAAATAAAAAATAAGAAATATACCAAAAAATATAATTAATAAGACAATATCAAACCCTCTTCTATGGTTTCTCGCAAAATATATTAAATATACCCATAGATATGAGAAAACTAAAATCATTGTAAGTAATGAATGGGTAAAAAAAGATGAAATAAAAATAATAATTGAAAATATGTACGAGAATAACATATTCGTACGAATAACTTCTTTTTTTGGAATTGATTCCCTAGTAAAGGTTTGTAATCTCACATAAAGGAGGAAAAAAATAATTAAACATTGAATAAATACTAAACTTGAGGGCCAAAATTGTGTTAGTAAATGAATAAATCCTAATGAAGATATAAGTAGCAGGAAGACTCCAAAAATCGCTAAATTTTTATTCCTAAATATTCTCATCAATAGATTATATACTATTAGTGAACCTAGAGGAATAGTATATAATACAAAATATTTTGGAATTAATATTATATCTAATCCAGAAAAGAAATGAATAACTGCCCCAAATATATGAAATCCTAATGAGCCAAAATATTCATTTAGCGGAATATAGTTAACCTCTGTTATGTATTTAATAATTGATATGTGGAGCCAGGGATCAGTTGATATAAAAAATCTAGTTATTACAATAAAGAACCAACAGACTAAAAAGATGAAAACATATAATAGAATCCCATTTAAAGAGAAGAAATCCCTAACATAACTTAAGATTGTATGTTTTTCAAGAGTCTCCCGATTATTATTATTCCTCTTCAGTTTTATCAAAAAAATGTTGATGCCTTTAAGGTACTCTTGAATAAATATGATAAGTACTATCAAGAAATAGCTTACCGTTACCATGAAAGAGAAGTAAAAAAACGTTATATATAGTCTAAGACCAATACCTAAAAATCCTAATAGTATATAGAACGAGAGATTAGAGACGATAGTAAAACTTATCTTTTCACGGAATTTAATATTTTTATGCTTAAACTTTATGAAAAAAATAGGAAATGTGGGTAAAAATAATATTGTAAAAATCGAGCTAAATGCTGTTAAGAACTTAAAAACTAATGATAAAAATAAATTTGTCGAAATCCCTTCAATACTTTCAATTATAGTGTAGTTTAAGTTGATGAATAAAATGCAAAATATTGAAATTAAAAAAAGAAAAAAATGAATTCTGTATTTCAATAGAATCATTATTTTCCAAAAGGATTCATGAAAATTCTTCATATTTCTGAATATATCATCCACATGTGAGAATATAAATTAACATTGTTAATATTTATATTAAAATTAAGTAAAAAATTTTTTTATAAAGAAATACAATTTTCTGAATTAAAATAATGCAGATTTTAAGAATTAGCACTAGAATTTTTCCAGATATCGGAGGACCAGCTAAACAGTCATATCTTTTATCAAAATATTGTTCTAACAATAAGGTTAAAACTATTAATATTGTTTGTAAATCAAATAATAGTTCTTCTATTAAAAAAAAGATAATCAATGAGAATTTTGAAATTCATTATTTACCTTTTCAAGCTCCCAGAATTAGTTCAGGACTAATTAAGCGTATGATTTTTTTTTTTAAATTTATTATTTATAGTTATTTAAAAGTTATAAAAATTAAAAAGAGATTTCAAATCGACATAATCCATGCTCATTCACCACCTCCTTCAGGATTAATTGCTTACATTTTTTCAAAAATATTTAAAATACCATATTTTTATTCTATCCATGGTTTAGATTACCCATATCCCTTCTTGCTTAATTTAGATCTTAAAATTATTGCATCAAACTCAAAAAAAACTATTTTAATGAGTAGAAAAATAGTTAATTTCTTAAAGAAAAAGTTTAATTTAAAAAACCTTTGTTGGATACCAAATGCAATTGAAAATTCAGATTATTTTCATGTATCGTCTGAAGAAGAGAAAGATATTTTGATTCAAAACTTAAAACTTGATTTTTGTTTAAAAAAAGATAATATAATCATTATTTATATTGGATATATGATTTTTCTCCAAAAAGTACAAGGAATGATTGATTTTTTAATTGCATTTCATAATTTCTTAAACAATTTAAAAGAAAAAAAGAAAGTGGAGAGTTTTAAATTGCTTTTCGTTGGAGAAGGAAAATATGCTGATCTTTTAAAAAATAAAATTAAAGAATTTAATTTAGAGGAAAATGTAATATTTTTAGGTAAGAGAGAGGATATTAAGGAATTATTAGCTATTGCAGATCTACTTGCTCTTACATCTTATGTAGAGGGAAGCCCTAATGTAATATTAGAAGCAATGGCTTCGTATGTCCCTTGTTTAGGTACAAATGTTGGTGAAATTAAAAATATTATTGGGAATACTGGATATGTTGTTAATCCGGGGGATATTGTAAATATTGAAAAATATTTGGGAATTTTTTTTAATTTATCAAAAATACAACGATCAGACTTGATGGAAAAAGCAAAAACTAAAATAAAAACCCAGTTTGATATAAATGTCATCGGAAAGAAATGGATAAAGTTATATTCAAATTGAAGGTTGATAATTATCTCTTATAAAAGTTTCCCATAGAGGATTTCCAATTTTTTTATAATCTGATTCCAATTAAACTTATTTACCATTTTTTTCCTCGCACTTATACTTAATCTTTTTTGAAGATTTTCATCTTCAAGTAATAATCGAATTAAATTTGCGAATTTTTTTGAATTTTTTGGTTCAAAAATTAATCCATCAACATTATGTTCAATTAGTTCAGGTACACCTCCTACATTGCTAGCAATACAAGGCATCTCCAGAGCCATAGCTTCCATTAAACTGTTTGGCATTCCTTCGGAAAAGGATGGTAATACATATATTCTACTCTTTTGAATTTTAGCTTTTAATGTGTTGTAATTTTTTATGAAACCAAAAAATTCAAGATATTTTTCAATATCAGGTGCGATCATTTTCTTTAATAAATGAATATTAGCACGTCCTATAACCACTACTTTCAAATTTATATTATTTTTTTCTTTCAGAATTTTAATTGCTTCGTATAAAAATTTAATTCCCTTATTTATTATTTGAGATTTATCAATAAGGTTTCCTACAAATACTAAATCTGATTCTGTATTAATTTTTTCAGATTTATCTGGTTTCCAATAGTCAATATTAATCCCATTAGGAAGATAATAATATTTTTTTTTAGAAAATATGAATTTTGGAAGATAAGATGCCTGAATATATCTCTTGAGTAAATCTCTTGAATTTATTAGGATTATATTTGAAAAAAGAAAAGTAGAATCTAATGATAATTGATAAATCAAATTAGTATCGGCCTCTAAGCCTCTTAAATTTATTATAGATTTCTTTTTAAAAAGACGAGCTATTGAAATTACTGCTGTAGCATTAGTAGATGGTTGAAATATATTAACAATATCGATCTTATTCTTTTTTAATATAAGAGGTAATTTAATGAAAGTTGATAAAAAGCTAGACAAAATACTTAAAGAGCTTGAAAAAAAAGAAATAATACTTAATGTACTTTTAATATCAGATTTGACTTTTAAACTATGAATATTATATATTTTAACATTATTTATAGAGATATTATGACGATTAGGTAAAACTAAAATTACTTTATGATTTTTTTTTAATCTTTGTACTAATGATAATAAATATTTCTCCATCCCTCCCTTATCTTTCGGGAGGAAATTATATGAATATATTAAAATGTTCATTTTAATGATTTTTTTCTCTTCTTAAAGAACTTACTTTTTTCTTTTAAATAAAAATTCGTTATTTCCATCAAATTTCGTTTCGGTATATTTTATCAAATCAAAATTTAAATTTAAATTTTGTATGAAATTTCTGACCTCAATAACCGAAGCATATTCATATGGAAGCCCTCCCAGCCAATCTCTTATATCTATTAAAGGATTCATACCTCTTTTTTTTATATATTCTTTAAGCGATTTAAATGGATTCTTTAGTGTTATTAGAGGATAACAAAAATGAAAGATACTTAAATACAAATAATCCATAAGTATTTTAACAAATTTTGGAGATTTGTTATATAATCTCTTTATTCTTAACCAGAATCTCGAGACCGGAGTTTTATTATATATTGCTAAGAAGAGAATTCCGTCATCCTTTACTAACGATGCTGCATTTTTAATTGCTTCCCACATATTTTCAGTATGATGGAGAACTCCCCATGAATAAACGATATCATATTTGTCAAATTGCGAAATAAATTTTTTTTCTAAAATAGATCCTTGATAAATATTCCATCTTTCGGGATTTCTTACTTTATTTCTTAAAAAATTGGAACATTGTACTGAAAATGGGTCCAAATCGAAGCTGATAATCTCTTTGGCTCCCAGAACATACATCGAATATGAAAATAGACCACTTCCACTTCCAATATCTATACAAGTCTTACCTGTAATATCACCTAAAAAATCTTTTAAACTTTGCTTAGCAATTTGGATTTTTTCAATAGTTAATGAATTTATATAATTTTTCCAATTCTTTCCAAATGAGAATGAGATTCCATCCGTTTTATTTTTTAGATTTTTTGTAAATTCTTCGGTATTTTTCATGGATATAAAATTTTATTAAAAGATAAAATAAATTGATAATTTTATGATATTAAATTGATTTCTCATTAAAATAATTTATTGATTAGCTGATTAAAACACGATTATACTTACTATAAAAAATTAGGCTATAAAGACATTCCTAATATTCTTTTTCGGTATAATACTGGAACGAGTTTATAAATTGGAATTTAATTTTATCAATAATATAGCTTTTTATACAATAAATAATATTGTTTAGAAGTTTGTTCAATATCATGATTGGCAATAGCATAATCCCTACAGTTTTCACCTATATCTCTTGTTTTAGACGGATTTTCAATTAAATCCTTAATATTATTAATTAGTTTTTGAAAATTACCTTGAGCATAGAATCCCAGATTATATTTAGAGATTACTCCATCCGGATCTATATTTAGAGACATTACTGGGGTTTTATATATCCAAGCTTGGATGAATGCGTTTGGAAATCCTTCAAGAGAGGAAGTACTTATAAATAATGAAGCCTTAGCATAGTATTCATTATCTTTGTATTGCTTAACTCCTGGAATATATGTAAAATTACTATACTTCTTCGAGTATTTAATAATTTCATTTTTCAAGTAATAACCGGAGCCAATAAGAACAAATTGTGCATTTAACTCTTTTAATTCTTCAAATATTTTAATAAATAAATCGGGGTACTTCAATTTATTTAGCCTAGAAATCCATAAGATCATAGGAGGGTCATCTTTTTTAAATTCTTCATTTGGTATAGGATGCCCAGCCTTTATAACAATGGAGTTAACATTAAAATTTTTATACATTTCTTTTTTCATGTAGTCTGCTAAAACTACTACTTGATCAGCATGTTGTACACCATATTTATAAACTTGATTTGTTATTTTACTCCATTCAAAACCATTTTTTTCGCAATCCGATATCGATGCTGCAGTAAATATAACTTTTTTCTTTTTAAGGACTCGTGAATAGAAAGCCCATACTCCAGTAATAAAGTCCGCTCCCATCAAATGATATATATCAAAAGAAAACTTGAAATAATGTTTGTAAAAAAGACTTGAGTCCGTCGAATCAATTATTTGTATGAAATTCTTTCTATTCTTATATGTTTTATAATCTCTTAGTCTTCCGATTGTATGAACTTTTATCCCATTTATTACTTCATATTTTTTTTGAGTATCGGTTATCTTATTTATAATAAAATGAACATCAACATTTTTTTTAATCAAATATTGTCCAATTAAATCCATTTGTCGCTCAGATCCACCTGAACTATATTTTGGATGGGAACCTAATCGCATACATATTTTCAATTTCTATACCGTTTTTTAAATTTTAAGAGATAATTTAAATGTATCATTTTTTTTAATAATTAATGCTATATCTATGAAGTCGTAATTTAAAATTGAATAAAAATAAATTACAAATCATATTTTATGTTGATTTAAATTTTTAATAAAAATTAATATAGTTTTATTGGATTTAATCCATCGTTCTCTATAAATGTCTCGTACCATAATTCAAACATAATAAGATTCCATGCTCGAGAGGAAAATAATTTTTTTAATAGATTTTTCTTGACCCCCTTAACGTATTTACTCTGAATGATATTTTTTCTCCTTTTTAAATTTTCTAATAATTGACTTGAGATCTCTTTTAAACCTGTCTTTAACCATAGATTAATAGGAGTTCCAAATCCCAATTTCTTTCTTTGTAAAATTTCACGAGGTAGTATATCTTTCATGGCTAGTCTAAGAATATACTTCTCAGTATTATTCCTTAATTTTAAATCTGAAGGAATTGAGGCTGACCAACTGACAATCTCTTTATCCAAAAAGGGAATTCTTGCTTCAAATGAAGAAGCCATACTCATTTTATCAATTTTCATATTATATTGATTTGGTAACTGATGTTTTAAATCCCAACGAGTAAATTGGTTTATTACGTCTAAGGTTTCTATAAAAGTCTTTTTAATTAATTCAGGTACATTATAAGTTTGAGAGGGAATAATTCTTGATAATTCGTTGATTGGTTCACAAATATTTCTCATATATTTATCTACTTCATTTTTCGATTGACTAGCATAAGCTAATGCCATTCTTAATGTTTGAGATGGGATAAAATCATAAAATTTCAATAATAGATTATATACCTCTTTTGGTATGTATTTTGCAAAACTTAAATAATCAGCTTGATAATAAATTGAATATCCCGCAAATACCTCATCTGCGCCATCTCCAGTTAATGCAACCGTCATTTTTTCTTTAGCGTATTTTGCCATAAGATAAACAGGTATAAATGCAGCATCTGCGACAAGATCGTCATGATACCAGATAAGTTTTGGTAATAAATCACATAATGATGTTGACTTTACTACAATCTCTGTGTGATCTGTTTCATAATATTCAGATACTAGCCGAGAATATTTTAATTCGTTGATTGGAGCACCTTCCTCGAAATATATTGAGAATGTCTTGACAGGGTCATCCATTAATTTTGACATAATGCCAACGACACTTGAAGAATCAATACCCCCTGATAAAAATGCTCCTAGAGGAACATCACTGACTAGTCTGATTTTTATACTTTCTTCCAATAAATTTTTTAATTCATTTGCAAGATAAGAAACAGATTTATCTCGATTAATATTAAAATTAATATCCCAATATGATTTTATACTAATATGTTTACTTACTAAGTCAAATATTAAAAAACTCGAAGGAGGTACTTTTAGTATATTTTTAAATAACGTTAAATTAAAGGGAATATATCTCAAGGAAATATATAAACTAAAACTTTTCTCATTTAATTCTCTTTCAATATTATGCGCAAGAATACTTTTTATTTCTGAACCAAAAATGAATTTATTTCCATCAAAGTAATAATAAAGAGGTTTTAATCCCATATGATCACGAGCCAAGAAGAGAATTTTCTTATTTAAATCGAAAATACAAAACGCAAATTGTCCCCTTAGTTTTTTCACACAATCTTCTCCCCATTCTTCATAGGAATGTATAATTACTTCTGTATCTGATTTAGTATAGAAAGTATGCCCTTTACCCTCCAAATCTACTCTTATTTCTTTAAAATTATAAATTTCTCCGTTGAAAACTATCCATATATCTTCCTTTTCATTATGCTGCGGTTGATGTCCCGTAATTAAATCTATAATTGAAAGCCTCCGTATCCCAATTGATGCAAGGGAGTCTGTGTAGTATCCTTCATCATCGGGACCTCGGTGTTTGATTAAATCCAACATCTCCCTTAATTTTAGCTTATTATCCCAATTAAAACCACAGATGCCACACATATTTTAATTTAATACCTTTTTTTGGGTTTGATTAATAAAAGATTAAGAAAATTCTACTAGTATTCCAACATAACTATTTTCGCTTAGTAAAAATTAATTTAAATTCTTTCTGGTTGTTAAATTTCATTTTTTTTTAATGATAACAAGAATGGTTGATTTCAGAAAATCATTCTTTTTTTTCACTATTTTCCCTAATCTTTCAAAAATAAGATTGATCAGATCTAAATCCACTTAATAACTCCTTTAATAGCTAGTAATTTACAATTTTAAAACCTATATTATTCAATCAATGTTCTTTATCTTTTGAATTGTTTAAATTTATAAAATTTATTAAAATTTTATTCTTTTCATAGAATTATAATATGATTAAGTGAATATTTAACATATTTAAGTTTAAGAAAAAACAAGAATCTCCTAAAATTAAGGTTTAAAAGTTTGAAAGAAAAGTTTATTTTTTCGCTAATTACAGGATTAAGCTCGAATTTGTTATTTCTATTTGCTTCATATATCCTTTTATCAAAATTAGATATTGCTACAGTAGGAACATGGATTTTTTTAAATACTGTTGTTAATCTTGGTTTTGTATTTATAAATGTCGGTTTTAATTCGATTCATTATCAGTATTCCGGTAAAGAAAACATTTCAGATTACATAGGGACTTATTTTATGATTAAAGTAGTATTATTAATTATCAATGTGATAGTTACATTAGGATTACTCGCAATATTACAAATATGGAGTACAGTATTTCTTGCGTTCAGCTTATTTTTACTATTTTCTAAAATTTTCTTTGTTATTGGGGATATATTTATAATTAACCTAAGAATAAAGATTAAAATTTTCAAAGCTGAAATTCCTAATTTTTTCGTTTTAACTGGCTATAGCCTTTCAGTAATTTATCTTGCATATAATATATCTCATATTTCTGATCCAATATTATATCTAAGCGTTTCAAATTTCATATTTTACATATTTTTTATAATAATAATATTTTATCTGTCGAAAAATGAGATTAAAATTAACAAACCAAACAAAATATTAGCGCTTAATTATATTAAAGATGCAAAACCTTTAATTTTCTTTTCTGTAGTATCAGTAATAGCAACTTACTTAGGAAATTTGATTCTCTACTATTCGTTTGGTAATGAATCTCTTGGTTATTTTAGCAGTGTTAACATCTATTTAATACCTATTTTAGTATTAATCTCAGGAACTATTAGTTCGATATATGTAACTCTCTTTGCGCAAGATTTTGAGAGGGAAGATTTTATTTCGATAAAAACAACTTTGTACACCATTGAAAAATACTCTTCAATCTTATTCTTATTCATTATAATAATAATACTCCTTAATGGGGAATTAATTATGGTTATCTTATTACCGAACTTTCTTGAAGCTGTTCCTATTCTTTACATTATGATATTCATACCTTATTTCATAGGCATCTCTCAACCATATAGTTGGCTCTTAGTAGCAGGAAAAAAACAAAAATTAAATGCTCGTGTGAATTCATTTGTTTCTATCCTACTAATTATTTTAATGCTTTACTTTATTCCACAAGAAATATTTTTCGTTAAAACTCTAGGATTAGGTGCAATGGGTTATGCTTTAGCTCAAACAATTCCATGGATATTTTGGACTTTCCTTTGTCGTTATTATATTAAAAAAACTCTAAACATAAAATCTCAAAAGACGATGATTTTACAGCTTTTTTTAGCAATCCTGACAATAATAGTTGCATTCTTTATCAAAAATTTACTTAATAACCTATTTTTTGGCAATCAAATTTTATTATTAATATTATCTTCAACTATAGCAATGGGTATTTTTATTGGGTTATTAATTGTTTTTAAAGAACTTAAGAGGGAAGATTTATCATTTTTCATTGAAATTTTGAAATTAAAGAGTTATACAGAATCAGTAAAAAATGAATTTTCAGATAAATCTAAGAACCAGAAGTAAGAAAAAGGCTTCAAGTATTGAAAATTATTCTGATCATCCTCTATTGTTGTAGAAGAGAGTGAATGAAATATTTTTTAAAATCTAATTTAATATTCGCACCAGATCTCCTATTCTTTTAAAACCGTAGTAGAGTTTTATTATTCATACCAATCTATATCAGTAAATATTAGTAATAAAGGATTTTGACCATCATTATAAATCTGGGATATTCCAGGATTAACATTATTAAAAATTGAAGGACTTTCAATTATTAAATGAAAGCTGCTATAATAATCTGCTAGATAAATATATGTAATTCTTGGGAACCCATTTTTAGTTTGCACATTATCATAGGTATTATTAAACAATATTTGCCTTTCAGTGATATTATAATTATGGACAATTTCTTGTGTAGTCTTGTTGAAATAATAGTGATATAACGGATCAAAAACTTGCCATTTTCCATTTATATATATTTCTGTTATTTGGTGTCCCTCTTCACCAAAAAATAAACCTATCCTCCTTCCGTTTATCCCAATCGAGATACAGAGGGAAACAAAGAGAGATGCATATTCACTACAAAGCCCTCCTCTATTTTCTATAAGAGCAATTACATCGATTCTTTTGCTAAAATTAACTGACTTGAATGTCATATAGTAGTGAGTGAAATTCATTAAAACGATTGCCTTGTTTAAATTCTCAACAATGTTTTCGGTTAAAGGTACAGATATAGTTCTTAAATATTGAATATAATAGTCTGGATCATAACTCTTTTCTTCACTAGTTATCCTTTATTCACTAAAAAGAAATAAAGTAATTGAAGTTAGGGATATGGTTGTTAGAAGAAAAAAAATTTCAAATATTTTTTTTTTATTCTGCGAGTTTATAAACATTTTTCATATGCCACTTTCTTATCTTGTTCCATTTCCATTAGAGTTGGCTTTCTTTTACAATTTCTTACAATAACTATTGACTTATATAACCAGCATTTTAATTGTAAATTTACTTTACACTGCCTCGCGTTAAATAATATATAATAATTATTATGATTTTAAAAGTTATTATATTATAGTAGTAAAAAGGAATTAGATTCTATAATTTAATTCTTTAACTTATTTTTTCTAAAAACAGATAAATTTTAAGCGACAACTAAATCACACAATAACAACTTTTAAATTTCTTCTTATAATATTATAGGATAAAAAGTGGTTTTGTTTTGATTTTAAATATACTTTATTCTGAAGTATATTTTATAGTTGCACTACTCCTATTTGTTACTTATTTTATTACATTTTCAATATTTGGTTCGATTAGTTTTATAATTTTTAGTAAAAAAAAACCCGAGAGAGTAAACAAGATTTCATTTGTATTAATATCTTTTGCTCTAGGAGTTTGTTTTCATATTATTTATTCATTTGTCATAAACTCTTTTCGGATATTTAATTTTTTTACAATATACTTACCCTTTATTATAATAGACGTATGTTTCATAATCTATTGTTTCAAGAAAAGTAATACAAAACTGAAAGACAAAATAAAGGCAGTTAGTTGGAAAAAAATTTCACTTCTTTTAAAAAGCAATATTTCAAATTTCTTAATGATAGGCACAATTTTTATACTGCTCTATATATTTCAAATGTTTATCATATGGCAACATGCAAGTTATCCTGGTATTGACCCCTATTTGTGGTTTGAAGAAATTTGGTTTATCCAAAAGCATGGATCATTAAATCTTGAGGTCTTTGGAGTATATCCTCCGGGATTTGTATTATTCACCTCAAGCATAATCTCATTGAATGATAATTTTCTAATTGCATATTTTTTCTGCAAATACATGCCAATTTTTCTTACAGCTATAAATTTAATTGTTTTATATGAAATTATAAAATTCTTTTTTAAAAAAAAACTTATAATTTTCTGTGCTTTACTCATCTTTTTAAGTAATCAATATTACTTTTATCGTTATTCTATGTTTTTACCTTCAACCTTAAGTACAACGTTAGGATTCTTATTTTTTTTATCGCTTAAAGAAGGATCCATTATCAATATGCTCTCAAATGAGATAAAATTGCGAAAAAGGATATTCTTAAATTTTAAGAATAAAAACTTTCTAGTAAGAGGAATTATCCTTTCTGGAATGACTATGACTCAGCCTTTATATGGACTTTATTACATAATTTTTTATTTTTTATTTGAAATTTTTTTTTTTATTATAAAATTAAAAAGAGAAAAGACACATTTAAAGCTAAAAATAATCAATATGGGGAATTTCTTTCTACAACTTATTTCAATTTTTTCAATTTTCTTGGTGATGATGCTCCCTTATATTATATATTACTCATTGGTTTTAGGTTATTCCTTTATTGAAGTATTTTCTATTTTTAAACCTTTATATCTTTTTGGCCCGTTACCTGGTGTTGCTCAGATTGGAGAATTTTTTTTTAATTTGGCTGAATTTCTTTTATCTCAAACAGTAATAATACAAGGAATGGAGACTTTAATTTCAAATGTTTTTTTTGATTTAATTAATATTGGTAATATACCACATTTTTTTTGGATTTTTGGAACAGGTATAATTTATGTAGCCATCGGAATTTTTATTCCCGTTAATAAATTCTTTCACTTAAATAAAAAACAGCGATTTTTAGTTAGATTTATTAAATTTACCTTTATTTTAACATTCCTAATTTATTTGTTAAATGGTATTATCGATGTTTTACCAAATGAAATTACTTATTTTCTAACAGGAATTAATGCATTTTTAGATGTTTACATCATACGATTAATTGAATTATTCTCTGGATTTTGGGTTTTATTATTTGCTTTTCCTTTTGTGTGTATTATAATTGTTGTGAAAAGATCAATTCGTAAAATCAAATTTAATAGAAAAATAGCCAATAAAAAAAAAAATACAAAAGTCATTGAAAATAAATCAATGAGAAGAATTGCTAAAGCATTTTTCATTATACCAATCATTTTCCTAGGCGGAATTTATTATACTCTAAATTATTCAAAAACATCAGATTGGATGCTTTATTATTTTACTGATGGCCATATAGATGTTGTTTTGTTTGCTGGAAATTATTTCAATGAAAATCCCCTAGATGAAGAAAATACTATGATTTTTCAAAATCAGAGTGGACAGCGTAATCAAATCCTATATGCATTAATACAAGTGGAGAACTTAGAAAAAATATATTACATTTTTGATTCTAATTCTACGCATTATTTAAAACCCATTGATTACATTGAATTTAAAGGAGATATTGAATTTATGAATGTTACATATGTGTTATTTAATGTAAAATTTTCCGATGAAGATTTTCAAGCGTATTTATACTCTGATTTTAATATTCTATATAGAAATGAAGATGATTGGATTTTTGCAAAATTTAAATGAATACAAATGTGAAAGATATTTATCATTTTTTATTGAAATTTTGAAATTGAAGAGTTATACAGAATCAGTTAAGAATGAATTTACAAGTTAGGGGCAGGTTTCTATTTACTAAGTGTAATTCTTAAGATATTCAGAGGATTTTTTTTTAATGACAATGGTGGAGATTTGAAATATATATAGGAAAATAATGTATGGCATAATGCAAATCTATATCTTTCGAATCTTGTTCTTTAGCTCATTTATCCTAAAAACAGTTCTATTAGTAACGACAACTAAATTGCATAATAACAACGTTTAAATCTCTTCTTATAATATTATAAGATAAAAAGTGGTTCAGTTTTGATTTTAAATATACTTACTTCTGATGTATATTTCATAATTGCACTACTCCTATTTATCACTTATTTTATTACCTTTTCAATATTTGGATCTATTGGTTTTTTAATTTTTAGTAAAAAACGACCGGAGAAATGGAATAGGATATCATTTGTATTAATATCTTTTGCTATAGGAGTTTGTCTTCATATAATTTATTCATTCATCATATTTTCTTCTCAGATATTTAATTTTTTTACAATATACTTACCCTTTATTATAATAGATATATGTTTCATAATTTATTGCTTCAAGAAAAGTAAAGTAAAACTAAAAGACAAATTAAAAACAGTTAGCTGGAAAAAAATTTCAATTCTTTTAAAAAGCAATATACCAAATTTCCTAATGGTAGCCACAATTATTGTACTGCTCTATATATTTCAAATGTTTATTCTATGGCAACGTGTAAGTTACCCTGGTATTGACCCTTATTTGTGGTTTGGAGAAATTTTGAATATCCAAAAGCATAACACACTGAATCTTGAGGCTTTTGGAGTATATCCTCCTGGATTTGTAGTATTCACCTCAAGCATAATCTCATTTAATGATAATTTTCTAATTGCATATTTTGTATGCAAATACATGCCATTTTTTCTAGCAGCTATAAATTTAATTGTTTTATTTGAAATTTTAAAATTCTTTTTTAAAAATAAAATTATAATTTTCTGTGCTTTACTACTCTTCTTAAGTAATCAATATTACTTCTATCGTTTTTCAATGCTGTTACCTTCAACCTTAAGTACAATGTTAGGATTCCTATTTTTATTAACGCTTAAAGAAGGATCAATTGTCAATATGCTCTCAAATGAGATTAAATTGCGAAAAAGGGTATTTTTAAATTTTAAGAATAAAAACATTATAGCAAGAGGGATTATCCTTTCTGGAATAACTATGGCTAACCCTCTATATGGACTTTATTACTTAATTTTTTATTTTTTATTTGAAATATTATATTTCCTTATAAGATTAAAAAAGGGAAAGATAAATAGAAAGCTAAAAAAAATCAATATGGGACATTTCTTTCTACGACTAATTTCAATTTTTTCAATTTTCTTAGTGATGTTGCTTCCTTATATCGTATTTTATTCATTGTTTTTAGGTTATTCCTTTATTGAAGTATTTTCTATTTTTAAACCTTTATATCTTTTTGGCCCGTTACCTGGTGTTGCTCAGATTGGAGAATTTTTTTTTAATTTGGCTGAATTTCTTTTAACTCTTCCCGTAATATATGATATTGAGAGTTATTTTCCTAATATTTTTTTTGCTTCCATCAATATTGGTAATATCGCACATTTTTATTGGATTTTTGGAACAGGGATATTTTTTATAGTCATCGGAATTTTTATTCCAGTTAATAAATTCTTTCACTTAAATAAAAAACAGAGAATTTTAGTTAGATTTATTAAATTTACCTTTATTTTAACATTTTTAATTTATTTGTTAAGGGGTATTATCGATGTTTTACCAAATGATGTTACCTATTTTCTAACAGGAATTAACGCGTTTTTAGATTTGCACCTCAGACGCCTATTTGAATTATTCTCTGGATTTTGGGTTATATTATTTGTGTTTCCTTTTGCATTTATTCTAATTTTTGTGAAAAGATCAATTTGTAAAATCAAATTAAGTAGAAATATAGCCAAGAAAAAAACTATTTCAAAAATTAATGAAAAGAAATTAATTAAAAGATTTGCTAGCACATTTCTCGTAATGTCAATTATTTTCTTAAGTGGTTATTATTATATTATTAATTATCCAAGAACATTAGGATGGACACGTTATTATTTTGATGATAGCCAAATAGACGTTGTTTTGTTTGCTGGTAATTACTTCAATGAAAATCCCCTAGGTGAAGAAAAAATAATGCTTATTCAGAATCAGAGTGAAGTATTAATTCACGTTTTATTTAACTTAATACAAGTGGAGAAATTAGAAAAAGACTATTATATCTTTGATTTTAATTCTACGCATTATTTAAATTCCACTGATTACATTGAATTTAAAGGAGATATTGAATTTATGAATGTTTCATATGTTTTATTTAACGTAAAATTTACCGACGAAGATTTTCAAACAAATTTGTATTCTGATTTTAATATTCTATATAGAAATGAAGATGATTGGATTTTTGCAAAATTTATATGAACAAAAATGTGTTAGATAGTTATCATCTTTCATGGAAATTTTGAAATTGAAGAATTATTCAGAATTAGTAAAAAAATATTCTACATGTTGGGGGCAAGTCCCCATTTTCTATGCATAATTCTCAAGCTATTTAGATGATTTTCTTGTAAATAACAATTATAGAGATTTGAAATTTATTAATGAAAATAATATTTAAAGAAACATAAATCTGAATATTTAGAATTTTATTCTTTAACTCATTTTTTCTAAAATCAGGTCAATTATCAATGACAACTAAATCCCCTAATAACAACTTTTAAATTTTTTCTTTTAATATTATAAGGTAAAAGTGGTTCTGTTTTGATTTTAAATTTACTTTTTATTGAAGGATATTTCATAATTACAATACTCCAATTTTTCGCTTATTTTATTATTTTTTCAATATTTGGTTCTATTGGCTTTTTACTTATTAGTAAAAAAAGAATCGAGAGAGGGAGTAAAATTTCATTTATATTAATATCTTTTGCTATAGGTGTTTGTCTTCATGTATTTTACTTACTTATCATAATCACTTTTCAGATATTTAATGTTTTAACAATATATTTACCTTTTATAGTAATAGATATATGTTTCATAATCTATAGGGTTAAGAAAAATAATATAAAACTGAAGGAAAAAATAAAAGCAGTTACCTGGAAAAAAATGTTCCTTCTTTTAAAAAGCAATATTTCAAATTTCTTAATGCTAGCCGTAATTTTTGTGCTTCTCTATATATTTCAAATGTTTATCATATGGCAACGTATAGGCTACCCTAGTATTGACCCTTATTTATGGTTTGGAGAAGTTTGGTCTATCCATAATAATAGGTCATTAAATTTTGATTTGGTTGGAGTATACCCTCCTGGATTTGTATTATTCACCTCAAGCTTAATCTCATTGAATGATAATTTTCTAAATGCATTTTTTTTTTGCAAATATTTGCCATTTTTCCTAACAGTTATAAATTTAATTGCTTTATATGAAATTTTAAAATTCTTTTTTAAAAAAAAAATTATAATTTTCTGTGCTTTACTACTCTTTTTAAGTAATCAATATTATTTTTATCGTTTTTCCATGCTGGTACCTTCAACCTTAAGTACTACATTAGGATTCCTATTTATATTAACGCTTAAAGAAGGATCTATTGTAAATATGCTCTCAAATGAAAATAAATTAAGAAAAAAGTTTTTTTTGAAATTTAAGATTAAAAACATACTAACAAGAGGGATTATCCTCTCTGGGATAACTATGGCTCATCCTCTGTATGGACTTTATTACATAATTTTTTATTTTTTATTTGAGATTTTTTCCTTCATTATAACACTAATAAGAAACAGATCAAATATGACATTTAAATTAATCAATATAGGACAATTCTTTCTACAACTTATTTCAATTTTATCAATTTTCTTCGTGATGATGCTCCCTTATCTTATATATTACTCATTGACTTTTGGTAATGCCTTGTGGGATGCTTATTCTTTTTATTTTAAACCTTTATATCTTTATGACCCATTATCTGGTATCTTTAAGATTGGAGAAATGTTTATTAAAATGGCTGAAGACCTTTTATATAACACAAAAATGGGAGATTTTGAGTTAGACATTTTTAAACTTATTTTTACCCCAGTTAGAAACACTAATATTGTCCATTTTTCTTGGATTTTTGGGTCGGGCATAATTTTTATAATCATCGGAATTTTTATTCCAGTTAATTATTTCTTTCACTTAAATAAGAAACAGAAAAACTTAGTTAGATTTATCAAATTTAGTTTTGTTTTTACAGTTTTAATTTATATGGCGGAGGAATGGATCAAATTTCCCCAGAATCTTAAACCATTTCTGGAAGTCTACCTCATACGTCTTATTGAATTATTCTCGGGATTTTGGGTTATAATATTTTTATTCCCTTTTGTATTTATCATAGTTTTAGTGAAGAGGTTAATTAGGAAAATTATAATATATAAAAAATTAGCCAACAAAAGAGGATTTAGAAAAATTATAGGGAAGAGAATAGTTAGGAAATTTAGATTATATAAAATTTTAGCCATCAGAAGAGGATTTAAAAAAATTAAAGAAAAGAAATTAATAAACCGATATTTTAACGCATTTTTCTCGATATTAATTATTTGCCTAAGTGGTATTTATTATACTCTTAATTATCCAAGAACGTTAGGATGGTCAACTCATTATTTTGATGAAGGCCAAACAGATGTTGTTTTGGTTGCTGGAAATTACTTCGATGAAAATCCATTGGATGAAGAAAATATATTACTTGTTGAGAACGGACCATATTATCACTTCTTGTATGACATAATACAAGTAGAAAACTTAAAAAAAAGATATTTTAATTTTGATTATACTTCTGACGATATTTTGGATTTCACGGATTACCTTGAATTTAAAGGAAATCTTGAGGCTATGAATATTTCTTATGGTTTATTTACTATAAAATTTCCTAATGTAGATTTTCAAACAAATCTCACTAATGATTTTAATATTCTATATATAAATGAGGATGGTTGGATGTTTATAAAAATAAAATGATTAATGTGTTAGGTAAATCTCATAACTTTCAGCTTCTATAACCATAATAATTTCGAAATAATCGTAGGTTAATGCAATCAAAAATTTCGGCGACTCTTAACTGAAATATATTGTTTTAGTACATTGCTCAAACTTTGTGTATTCCATATTTTTCATTATATTTTCTTGCTAAAAGATTATATATCCTATAGTAAAGATAGTTACTACAAAATAACTGAGAGAATTTAAGTAAGAGTAAATTAGATAGCTTAAGGAGTTTCATAAAATGCGCATTTTAATAATTGGAGCAGGCATAGCGGGTTTATATAAAGCATATTCATCACTGAAAGAAGGACACTATGTCCAGATATTGGAAAAAACGGAGAATTTAGGAGGACAATTACATACAATCAAATTTGAATATGGAAATGGATCGTATTATTTTGATGTAGGTCCACATATACCCCCCAGATTTCACAAGATATGGAATGATTTGTGTGAAAGAGTGAATTCAATAAATATACCTCTCCCAATCAAAGTTAATATAAAATTAAAACCTGGTTTTGATCTAGTTTTTCCACCAGATTTAAGAATTATTAAAAATCTCAAATTTAATAATATTTTATCTATGATAAAATTTATTATTTCTTACTTAAACACTTCAAAACATAAAGTTAAAGAAAAAAATCTTGAAGATTCATTGATTAATTCATGGGGATCAAAATTTTATCAAGATCACATGTATCCTTTCATGTCAAATTTTTGGGATTTTGAAATTTCAAATATATCTAAAGATTTTAGAGCTAGAGTCACACCCCCACGAATTAGACATACAATCCAAAAAAATCTTGAATCAATAATCCAAAAAGGTTTCAATTCAAATACGCATAAAAGGGTTAACCCAAAATATTCGGAAAAGGATAAATTAAAGCTTAATAATTTATATCTTTACCCCAAATATGGATGTAAGGGAGTAATTGATTTCTTGAAAGATGGTATTATACTAAATAATGGAATAATTAAAACAAACTCTACGATAACAGATTTAACCTTATATAACGATAACATTAGAATAAAATACATGTACGGAAAAAATGTTTATACTGAAGTATTTGATAAAATATACTGGGCAGCTTCAATCTTAGATCTTATCAATATTTTAAAATTAAAGAATTATAATCAATTAAAATATAGGAAATTACTTACAATAAATATAAGTATTAATAAAAAAGACTTACTTGGTGATAAAGTACACGCATCATATATTATGATACCGAATATTCTTTTTCATAGAATTTATGAGCCAAATAAAATTAGTCCGTTTATGACTCCAAAAAATAAAACTTCCGCCTGTCTAGAAATAACATTAGACAAAAAGATCCTTAATCCTTCTGAATTAATTAAAAAATCTTTAAATCAATTTTGTTCATTGTACAATTTAAGAAAATCAGAAATAAAATATTTAGGAAGTAATTATTACGAGGAAGCGTATCCTTTACTGTTTGTTGACTATAACAAAGAGATAGTTCGTTTAAAAGAAGCTTTAAAAAAGATAACTTCAAAAATCTCTTTAATTGGAAGAACAGGCCAATATTTCCCTTATAATATTGTAGAAACTCTAAATTCTACTTTGTAACTGATTTGGAAATTAAATAAACAAGTTATTGTTCTTTTTTTGGTGTCACGATAACACTACTCAAAGAATTCAAAAATAAAGGAAATTAGAAACAATAATAGTTTGGAAAGTCATCGGAATTTTTATTCCAGTTTATAAATTCCTTCACTTCAATAAAAAACAGAGATATTTAATTAGATTTATTAAATATACTTTTATTTTAATAATTTTAATTTATATATTGAATTTATTATCTATTTTCTCCCAAGGATTAATGCATTTATGGACCTTTACCTCATACGTCTAATTAAATTATTCTCTGGATTTTGGGTTATACTGTTTGTTTTCCCTTTTGTATTTATTATAATTTTAGCGAAAAGATCAATTTATAAAATTAAATTAAATTAAAAAATAGTCAACAATAGAGGAATTAGAAAAATTATAGAAAAGAAATCGATAAAAAGAATTACTAACGCATTTCTCATGATGTCAATTATTTTCCTATATGGAATTTATTATAATCTTAATTATCCAAGAACATCAGAATGGACGCGTTATTATTTTACTGATAGGCAAACAGATGTTGTTTTGTTTGCTGGTAATTACTTCGATGAAAATCCATTGTATGCAGAAAAAATTTTACGTGTTGAGAATCAGGATGATGAATATATTCACTTCTTGTCTGCTTTAATACAAGTAGAAAACTTAGAAAAAATATATTATATTTTTGATTGTAATTCTACACATTATCTAAATTCCACTGATTACATCGAATTTAAAGGAGATATTGAGTTTATGAATGTTTCGTATGTGTTATTTAATGTAAAATTTACTGATGTAGATTTTCAAACAAATTTATACTCTGATTTTAATATTTTACACAGAAATGAGGATGATTGGCTTTTTGCAGAATTAAAATCAATATAATTAATGATCGGTATAAATATTGTCATTTCTATAAATCTAGTGCATTATTCCAAAACTCTGTTGTTATTATCGGGCTAACTGCCTATGAAGAATTATTACAAATAATTTACAAGTCTACTAATATATTTATATCTCAAAATGATACTGAGTTATAATGTTATGAGTTATAAATTTAAAGATAATTAAATTAATGAATTATTTTAACTTCTATTAAATCAATTAAAAATCATTTTAAATGAAAGTTTTTTTAAAAAGATCTAAAATGAATAGAATGATCTATATTATCGCAGGCGCCCGGCCAAATTTCATGAAAATTAGTCCTATCATTAAGGAATTGAATAATCAAAATCTTGATTTTAAATTAATACACACAGGACAGCATTATGATTATAATATGTCTAAAATCTTCTTTGATCATCTGGGTATTCAAGAACCAGATTATTTTTTAAACATAGGATCAGGAAGCCATGCCATACAAACAGCAAAGATTATGATAGAATTTGAAAAAATAATTTTAGAACAGAAACCTGATCTGGTAATTGTTGTTGGGGATGTCAATTCAACTATAGCATGTGCTTTAGTAGCAAAAAAATTATTCATTAAGGTTGCTCATATTGAAGCCGGTTTAAGAAGTTTTGATGTAAAGATGCCTGAAGAAATAAACCGAATTTTAACAGATCAGCTAGCAGATTTTTTATTTATTACAGAGAAAAGCGCGAAAGTAAATTTAATAAGAGAAGGAATTAACTCAAAAAGAATTTTTTTTGTAGGTAATATTATGATTGACAATCTTATTAATAATCTAGTTAGAGCAGTAGATATTGAGTTTTATAAAAATTTCAATTTAGAAAAAAAGCAGTTTGTTCTTGTAACTCTTCATCGTCCATCAAATGTTGACAACAAAAAGGATTTGATAAAAATTGTCGAGATTTTAAACTACATTGGGAAAATTATTAAAATAATCTTTCCAATTCATCCTAGGACTAAAAAGAATCTTATCAAATTCGAATTACTTCAAAATCTTGAAAATAAAAATATTTTAATAACCGATCCTGTTGGTTATCACGAGTTTCTAAATTTAATGATAAATTCAAAATTAATCTTTACAGATTCTGGAGGGATCCAAGAAGAAGCATCATATCTTAAAATCCCAGTACTTACCATGAGAAAAAATACGGAAAGACCGATTACAATTAAAAAAGGTACAAATAACTTAGTAGGGAATGATATTGAGAAAATAAAGATACATTTAAACAAAATTGTTCTAAATAAACATAAAAAAGGAAGCAATATAGAAAAATGGGATGGAAAAACGGCTAAGAGAATTGTTGAAATAATAAAAAGGGAACTGTATAATTACTAATTATATCCTTTAAAAAACGGAGAAGTTTAAAATATAATGAAAATCAAAGATATTTTAAAAAAAATTTATTATATTAACCAGAATCAGTCAAAAAAGAATTTAATTATAATTGAAAAATCCATACCAATAATTTGTTCTAAAATACACCTAAATGCTAAAACTTTCTTATTTTTATCAAAATTTACTAATATGGATTTTCAAACAGATTTTTATTCTGATTTTAATATTCTCTATAGAAATGAAGATGACTGGATTTTTGCAGGATTAAAATGAATCAATATGCGTTAGATAATTCTGATAAATTTTAGCTATTATTATTCTTAAAATTAGATTTAGATAAAAATCAGTCTAAAGAATGATTTGGATGCTGTAATGACCAAATATTTATAGAAATCTTTGAATATTTTCAAATTTAATATTGGGGTTGATAACTTCTTTCCAAGTTTTTGGAAAATAATACAAAATATAAATGATTTTTAAAATTAATGGTCGGTATAAATATCATCTTCTCTCAAAAGAAGAATAAATCTTTGTTAGATTCACAGAAACTCGAGGATATCCAAAAAAAGATGTTACATTATCCTTCATATAAATCGAGGGTATTATTCCAAAATTCCAACGTTATTATCGGGTCAACTGCCTATAAAGAATATCCTATAGAAATAGTTGATGATGAATCTTTTATAATATTGATAGAAGGAATGATTTATAATATGGATGATGAACAAATTAAGGAATTACTTTATGAAATATTTGATTCTGCTTCAGATAAAAATAACTTTGAAGAAAAAATAAGAAAATTTCAATTTATAGCTGATGGCGAGTTTATAATTGTTATTTATGATAAAATTAAAAATGTTTTTTGTTTATTCAACGATTCTTTAGGAAGATTACCATTATACTGGTATGAAGGTGATAATTTTATTATTATTTCTCGAGAAATCAAGTTCATTTATCCGTATGTCAATAAAATTAAATTTGAAAAGAAATCTCTTGTAGAATATCTATTATTTGGTTTTGTGCTTGGAGAAAGGACATTGATTGAAAGGATAACGAGATTAATGCCAAGTTCTTTCATAGTTTATAATGCTGATGCCAGCATTAATGGTCGATTAAATTATCCAAAGTTTTTAGCCAAACACCCCTTCCTTAACGAGGAGGAGGATTATGTTAAAAATCTCAAACGGTACTTCTTATTAGGTTTGGAGAGTAGGGTAAATAAATTAAGATCGAGAAAACAGATTATTTCATTGAGTGGAGGTCTTGATTCCAGAGCAACTTTAGCCGGTTTAATAAAGTTGGGTGTTTCCCCCAATGGAATTACTTATACTATATCAAAAAAAAATGAGAATGAGTCTATATACTCGAAAAAAATTGCCAGTGAGTTTGGTATTCCTCTTATTCATTTTAAATCAAAATTTAATGAAGTGAATTTTGAAAAATATCTAAAACTCGTAAAGATGAAAGATTGTTTTCAACCGATTGAACTTGTGAATCAAGTAGATATTTCAGAACAGATATATGAACAAGAAGGCAATAACATCGCTTTTTACACAGGACTTTATGGAGGAGAGATAACAAGATATCTAAATATTACGTCAGGTCTTTCTTCAGATAAAGATTTAGTAGATTTTCTTATAACAACACCAGATAAATATCGACATTCCATAAAAAATGTTTGTAATATTCTAAAAATTTCTAAAAAGGTAATTTTTAATCATCTGTTGAGTCACATATCCTCCTATAGCGAGGTGGATGTATATTCGAAATATTTGCATTTCAAGTTTGAGAAAGATTATAAGTGGGCGGGAGAAGGAGAAGATAGATCTAGACTATTCTACTGGATCATTACTCCATATTTTTCTAAAAAATTCTTTGAATATGCCTATTCTATCGACGAAAGAAAAAAACACACAAAATTATTTAGAGATTTCCTTTTTTCGCTTGATCCAAGAACATGTTCTGTAAACTATTTCAATAATAATTTGGGGTTGAATAAAAAATTCATGCTTAAATTGAATAATAAATTCATGCTTAAATTGAATAATATAGCAGAAAATTTAGTCCGAAATGTTAGAATTAGAAAATTAGCGAGTTTTATGCTAAAATTAATAAAAATTTGGAGTAATAGACGTTTGGTGAGTCCAAAGATGGCAAAATTAAAATTATTTTCCATCGAACTAATTTCAAAATCTAATATTCTAAAAGATTACTTTTCTATTGAAGATACTAAACGGTTGATTGAAAAAGAAAAGAACATCAGTGTAATTACTAGAATTTTAACATTATTTCTGTATATGAATGAATTTGAAACTATAGAATAAATTATTAATGACCAGGCTATACCTGTAATTTTAAAAGATAATTTAAGAAATAGAAACTATATAGAGATTTCAATAAATAGTTTTGAAAATTTCTCTATTCATCATCTATTTATAGAGAAGAAAGTGTTTGAATAGATTAGGATTCTCAATTAATTGTTTAGTCCGTTTTAATAAAAATATTACTTTACATTTTTAAAAACTAATTTATTTTTTACTCATGATATACTACATTTTTTATACCTATAGTATAATTTTATTATTCATACCAATCGGGGGGTGGAGAATATATTCACTTCTTGTATACCTTAATAGAAGTAGAAAACTTAGAAAAAATATATTATACTTTTGATTGTAATTCTACGCATTATTTAAATTCCACTGATTACATTGAATTCAAAGGAGATATTGAATTTATGAATGTTTCATATGTGTTATTTAAAGTAAAATTTACTGATGCACATTTTCAAACAAATATATACTCTGATTTTAATATTCTATACAGAAATGAAGATGATTGGATCTTTGCAGAATTAAAATAATCAATTACGTGATAATAAAATACTAGAGTTTCAATTCATTTATCTTCCATAAAGCTAATGTTTTGTCATAATAAGCCCTATTTTTTTCAATAATCATTTCTAAGGGTTTTGGAAAATTAAACGGGTGTTTCGTTAAATTTATTGGGCGCCAACCACCAGTTAAGATATTTCTATTAAAACTTCTTGCGTAAAAGTGAGTGGTTAAAAGATATTGAATTTCACTTTTTTTTATGTTTTGGAGTGTTTTAAAGATATTTCGGTACGAAAAATGAACCAAACAATCTTTGCACAAAAGTAAATCGGATTTAGGGAGTCTATCTTTAGTAATATCAATGATTTTAAATGTTCTATTATTTCCAGAAAAATGGAGTTTATTTCTTTTAATAATTCCATTAACTATGTCCCCACCTATGTACTGAAAGGAGCTTAAATCAATTTGGCTTAACCAATTTAAATCTCCGCAAGGTATATCTAATAATGTTTTTATTCGATACTTTTCGAGAAGCACAGGTATCATTTCTCTTATTTTATATGTTTGGCTTATTGTAGAACCTGGTCCAGATATAGATTCATGAGAACCCCAATGACTGCTTAAATATATATTTGTAAAGGTAGATTTTATTGATTTTGAGAAAAATCTACGATTTTTTATAAGATTAAGGATCTGGTTAATCATAGGGGCGTATATTTTTAATTTTTTAGTTAAAGATGTAATTATAGGCATTTTGATATATAGCTTTTATTGTATGAAATAAATTTGGTACTTTCTAAATTAAGAGTTAGTAATATCAAATATAGCTATCGTGTAGTTTAAATGTATCTAATTATTATTTATATACTTTTTTTTCCATTAATTGTATTTTTTAGAAGTAGGGAGGTAAAGCTCTCAAAAGTATAAGAAGATATAATTAAGGATATTCAAGAATAATCTTTAATACTACTATAGCTGTTCTTATCAATTCCGATATTGTATAGTTAGAAAACTCAATTTACTTAAATAGCTTATTTATTTGCATTATCATATAATCAATTTTTTCATCAGTCATCCCTGGATACACTCCGACCCAAAAAGAATCGTTCATTACCTTATCAGTATTAATTAAATCTCCAACTACTTTAAAACCTTTCTTAGATTCTCGCATATTATTAAATACAGGTTGCCGAATTATATTACCAGCAAATAGTATTCTTGACTGGATTTTTTTATCTTCTAACTTTTTCATAATTTCTGTACGGGATAATTGATTACCATCTTTTAAGGTCAGTAAAAATCCAAACCAGCTAGGGTCTGATTTTGGTTGACTTTTTGGAAGCAATAACTTATCTTTTAAATGGTTCAATCCTTCAAATAATCTTTTATGATTATCTTTTCGAGCCTTTATAAATTGAGGTAATTTTCTAAGTTGTGCCAAACCAATTGCAGCTTGCATATCGGTAATTTTTAGATTATATCCAAATTCTGAATATGTAAATTTATGATCATATCCATATGGAAGTGTTCCTAAATGCCAATCAAATCGTTTATTACAAGTATTATCTGTTCCAGGATCACACCAGCAATCTCTCCCCCATTCTCTTAATGATTTGATGATTTTATGTAATATTGAATCATTAGTAATCAAAGCACCTCCCTCCCCCATAGTAATATGATGAGCTGGATAAAAAGAATAAGTAGAAATATCACCGAATGTACCTGTATATTTATTATTATACTTAGATCCTAAAGCATCACAATTATCTTCAATTAACCAGAGCTTGTTTTTATCACAAAAATTTTTTACTTTATTAATATCAAATGGGTTTCCAAGAGTGTGAGCTAATATAATTGCTTTAGTTTTGTTTGAAAGAGCATTATCTAATTCTTTCGTTTCAATATTACATGTATCTAATTCAATATCAACAAATACTGGAACGGCTCTTGCTTGAATAATTGGAAATATCGTAGTGGGAAAACCAGCGGAAACTGTAATGATCTCATCGCCTGGTTTTACTCTTCGTGTATTATCTAATTTTTGAGATGTGAGCGCCATAGTTGCTAATAAATTAGCAGAGGAACCTGAAGTTGTAAATAGACAATATTTCATGCCAAGGAAATTTGCTAAATCTTTTTCAAACTGACGAGTAAATCTTCCTTCTGTAAGCCAAAAATCTAAAGAAGATTCAATTAAATTTACAAGTTCTTTCTCGTCAAAGACTCTTCCAGCATAATTTATTCGAGTTTCACCTGGAATGAATTTTTCATCTTTTTGAAATTTTTTTGCATAATACAATTTTACATTATTAAGAATCTCATTTTTTATTTGGTCAATTTCATTTTCATTGCCCATCTAATTCACACCTAAATTTAAAATATAGAATTTAAGTTCTATAATTATTTAATAAAATAATTTTTCAACTTTTTTAGTGATTTATCAATTCCTGAAGGATTAGCATCAATATCTTTCCTAATTTTATCAATAATTAATCCTGCTCTCAACGGTCTTTTAGCTGGCTGTTTAAATTCTGATGTATTAACTGGAATAGCTAATTTTTCATCTAGTCCAAAAATTCGAGCTATTTTTAAAGCAAAGATGTATCTTGAACATAGGTCTGGACCCACAATATTATATATACCTTTTTTATTGTTATCCACCAATTTAATTGATATTTTTGCCAAATCTTCGACAAGTGTTGGGGAACCGATCTGGTCTTGAGGAACTCTTCTTACTTTACCGTTCATTAAATCTCTCGTAAAGGTCATCAAAAAATTAAGGGAATTTTCATCGTAACCATAAACTACTGTGGTCCGTATTATTAAGTAATCGTCCAAATCTTGGATCTTCTTCTCACATAATAATTTAGTTTTACCGTACTTATTAATAGGATTTGGTTTATCTGTCTCTAAATAGGGTCCATTTTTTCCATCAAATACGTAGTCTGACGAATAAAAAAGCAGTTTACAATTGTGTTTTTTACATATTTCAACAACATTACTTATTCCTGAATAATTAATCTTATTGAGTTCCTCATCGAGTTCACATTGATCTACACCAGTAATAAATGCTGGTAAATAAACAATTTTGGGATTAAATTCTTTAAAATGTGAGTTTAAATCACTAATAGAAGTCATATCGAGTTTTATAATGTTATCATTACGAGGATTAATGTCCACTGCGATTACATCTTGATTCTTAAGTAATTGACATAAAGTGTTTCCAATTAAACCGGAAGCGCCTATTACTATAATACTCATTATTTTTATTATTTTTCCATTATGTTTATCGTTACAATATAATTTTTAAAAATCTATAAAGCTATACCAGTGAAATTTTCATCTATTAATTTATGTGCTTCGTCTCTTTGCGAAATTTCTGTAAGTGGAAGTGGCCACTTTATTTTTATTTTAGGATCATTATATCTTACTCCACTTTCATGTTTAGAGCTGTAAAATTCAGAATGTAAGTATAAGACTTCACAATTATCTATTAAGGTTTGAAATCCATGAGCAAAACCTTCTGGGATATAAATGGTTTTCATATTATCAGAACTTAAAATTTCACTATACCACTTTAGAAATGTTGGTGAATTTCTTCTAAGATCTACAACTACGTCGAAAATTTTTCCAACAACGCACTTTACTAGCTTAATCTCAGCTTTAGGAGGATATTGAAAATGCATTCCCCTAATTGATCCTTTTTTTTTTGTCAATGAAAAATTTATTTGTACTATGTTTTTATGATGACTTATTTCTTTAAACTCATTTTGGCAATAAAATCTATAAAAATTTCCACGATTATCTTCAAATGGTTCGGACTGGATGATGTACAATCCTTCTAGGTCTGTAGGGTTAAATTTCATAATGCTTTAGTTAGGATTAATTATTAACCTTTGAGATATATTTTTTTATTTGATTTACGTCAAAATCATAATCAACTTTCTTTCCAAAATACCATTCGCATATAAAATCTATGGTTTCATCAATATTTAACACAGAATTCCATCCCAAAATGTCATTTGATTTTTTACAGTTTAGTACTAAAAATTCAGTCTCATGTAAGGTATCAGAATTTTCTTTAGATTGAATGCTATAACTACCTTTTCCAGTAAATTTAATGACTTTTTTAACAATATCTTCAACAGAAAATAAGTAGTCTGGATCTGACCCAAAATTCCAAGCCCCAGAAAATTTTCCATCACCTTCCCACATCTTTTTAGCGAGCATTAAATATCCTCGAAGAGGTTCTAGAACTAATTGCCATGGTCTAATAGCATTTGGATTTCTTATTATTATTGGTACATTGTTTTTTATCGCTCTTATACAATCTGGTATTAGACGATCTTCCCGCCAATCTCCACCCCCTATAATATTCCCACTCCTAAGAGAAGAAACAATTTTTAAATTTTTTGATGAAAAATCATTAAAATAAGAATTCTTGTAAGCACTCGTCACCAATTCTGACGATGCTTTACTCGAACTATAAGGATCATAACCTCCCAATCTATCTTCTTCAGAATATCCCTCAATTGATTCTTTATTTTCATAGCACTTATCTGTCGTTATGTTTATTAAAATCTTGCATTTCTCTTCCAATCTAAAAGATTCAAAAATGTTTACAGTCCCTCCCACATTGATATCAAAAGTTTCTTTCGGAACTCCATAGGATTTCCTCACAAGAGATTGTGCTGCAAGATGAAATATAATCTCTGGTTTATATTTATTAAAGACCGATTTTAAATTTTCAAAATCACGAACATCCCCGATAATACTTGTTATTTTTTCATCTAATTTTGTAACTACATAATTATCTTCTTTTGTATAAGGAGGTAGGGCATACCCAATTATTTCAGCTCCAAGCTCCTTTAACCAGATCGATAACCATGAACCCATGAATCCAGTATGTCCAGTAATGAGTATTGTTTTTCCTTTGAAAAAATCTTCAAATAATTTTTCTATTACCATATCTTCCAAAATGCTTGATTATTATTCCATAATTTATTCAGATATATTGCATCTCTTTGATGATCCATACATTCCCATTCTCCTTTATGTTTATATACCACGACTTCTCCCTCCTTTGCTAATTGTTCAAGAGCACCTCTTTCAAAATCACAACTTTCCTCTGGAGTTAAATAATCTAATAATTCATTATTAAAAACCATGAAACCTCCGTTAATTAAACCGACTGATGTTTGAGGTTTTTCCTGAAAAGACAAGACTTTTCCTGATTCTTCAATTATCTCTCCAAATCGAGAGGGTGTGTGAACACCAGTTACAGTTATAATTTTCCCATGGCTCTTATGAAATTTAATTAGCTCAGGGATATTAATTTCAGCAACACCATCCCCGTATGTTAACATATTAGTATCTGGATCTAAATATTTTTCAACTCTCTTAATTCTTCCTCCCTTTAAGGTATTTATACCTGTATCAATTAAAGTTACTTCCCAATTAATTTCCTCGTGATTTTTGTGATATTCAATACTCCCATTAGAAAGGTTTATGGTAAAATCATTGTTCTTTTCATAGTGAAAAAAATAATCTTTAATGATGTCACCTTTCACACCCAAACAAATAACGAATTTATTATATCCATATGTAGAGTAAATCTTCATTATATGCCATAGTATTGGCTTGTTCCCGATATTCACCATAGGCTTCGGTATAATTTCACTTAATTGCCCTAATCTTGTACCCCATCCACCCGCCAAAATAACAACTTTCATAACTACAATAATCCCATTTATGATTCTTTATATAAGTTTTTTTAATTAATCAATAGATATTTTGACTAAAAAAGTTTCTTTAAAAAATATATTCTCTCATTTGGCATTAGAATCGATTATGAAATTCATTAATTTATTTCTAATAGGATTGTAATATAATTTTCATGATTCCTCCCTTATAAAACCGCAGTACTGAAAATAACATATTTTCGGGAAGAAACTATTTGTTAAATACCCCTTATTCGTCCAAAATAATACTTGTTTCTATTTTAAATATATTAAGCTTATATTTATTAATCTTTAGTATTTTTTGCTTAATCCTTATAATTTAATATGTCCTTCTTCATTTTAGTTTTTTTCTTGCATAATATATCCATTGAAGTCATAAATGATAATGAAATTTTCTGGATTATACCTTTTAATATTGTATTTTTCAGTATCGATATAGGGATAAGAAATCTTTAATTTCATTTTATATTATTAACTATGATTTGTTGATGGGTAAAAGAATAATTAAGATAAAAAAGATCCTCAGTTTTGATTTCATAAGATATAATTTTTCACGTATTTTCACAATCGCGGAAAAAAATGTTAAAGTTCAGCTTAGATTTAAATTTAACCTTATATACTCCATTATTTTCCCTTTTTTGCCGATTATTATGTCCATCATTGTTTTAATGAGGTTTTTTACTTCGGGTATTACACTCGGGCTGTGGGATGATACGAACTATCTCATCTTCCTTTTTACAGCATTTAATATTGAATTACTTCGAAGAATAGTTTCGAATTTCCCCATTGAATTTCGTCAAGAAAAATTTTGGAAAACATTACCCGCACTGATGATTGCCCCATTTAACAAAATCCATCTTCTTCTTGGCATTTTTTTATCTCATCTAATTATTATAGCTATACCATTTGTGGTATTCCTTCTGCTAACCTATTTAATATCACCAATTGCCCCAATTACCATCATTTTTATTATTTTTATTTATCTCCTAATAGACTTAATTTTTAGCGGAATTGGACTCTTTTTATCTGTATTTGCTATTTCTGAAGAAAATTATTGGCGTATCTTTTCTATCGGTCTTCAACTTGTTTTTTATATTAGTTGTATAACGTATCCATTCGAAGTATTCCCAGAGGTTTTACAACCAATAATACTATTAAATCCTTTTTACTATATCTTCGATATTCTTAGAATTACGTGGCTCGAAAATAATATATTACTAACGATAACAACTCATCCTTTTCAGTTTACTATTTTAATAGGAATGGCGATATTTGTCCCAATAATCAGCATATATGTTTTTAATAAAGTTTATGATAAGTTTGGAATTGTAGGATATTAAAACAGGTGTAATTAATAATTGACAGATAATATAATTGAAACATTTGGTTTATCAAAAATCTACCATCTAAAAGGAAAAGACATTCATGTAAATGCATTAGATAATGTTAATATTTCCATTAAAAAAGGTGAGATTTTTGGTCTTTTAGGACCGAATGGCGCAGGAAAGACAACACTAATCCAAATATTAACCACATTACTCCATCCAACCAGCGGCTACGCACTTGTAGACGGTTATCATCTCTTGAAAAATGCTAAAAAAGTCAAGTCAAAGGTTGCTTTAATGTTAGAAAGCGAAATGCTCTATTACAGGATAACAGCTTATGATAATTTAAAATTCTTTTGTAAATTATATAAAGTACCTAATTATCAAGAAAAAATCATTAATATGGCAAAAATATTCGGAATCGAAGATTGGCTTGGCCAATATGCGGAAACTCTCTCTAGCGGAATGAAAATGAAACTCGCCTTAGCTCGAACGTTATTATTAGAACGCGATATCTTATTTCTTGATGAACCTACGCTGGGACTGGATGTAAAAACAGTTAATCTGTTTATTGACATCATCAAACACGTCGAGAGCACCATCATCTTCACGAGCCATAATTTATCTGTGGTTGAGAAATTGTGCAACAGAATTGCATTCATCAATGAAGGAAAAATTCTTAAAATAGGGACTCAAGAAGAGATTAAAAGGTTATCGGGTTCCGAGATAAAAGTTGAGATCTCCCTAGCTCGCAAAAAACAAGAGCTACTTTCTGAATTACATAGTCATGATTTTATAACAGATATCACCGAACAGCAAAAAAATGGTATTCTCGTCTGTCTAAAAGAAAGAACCTATTACAAGGATCTTCTCAGCATATTAAGTAATTATGAGATTATGAAAATAAAAGAAATCGAAATGTCTCTTGAAGATTTATTTATAAAAACGTTTTAATTGTTAGTAGACAAGTTTTATTATCCAAAAGGGAATTTATCAAAAAGATAATTCCAAGATTAAAGTTAAGAAATTAAGATTTCGATGCTATGATGAAATATGTTGAGTTAATAAAGAAGCTTGCAAATGGATTAGAGAGAAATCTTCTGATTTTATCAAGACTATACGGTACTTTAAACAGTTTTACACTAATCTGAAATTCACATTCTCTTAGAATTCTTATATATTCCTTCGGGCTATGTTTTGTTTCCTAATTTATATTTATAGTTTTTAATAATCTTCCATAAAATGGCCAATATCTGGCCAAATTATATTTGGAAGCCTCCTTGATTATGAAAACACCATTATCTTCTAAAGAGTTAAAAAAATTTAAAAACAACTCACGATGTTTTTTTTTTTAGAATCACTATTTAAAAGATTTTTTGAAGTTTCAATGATATGGTGTAAAGAATTTTGTGCGACAATTATATTAAATTTTAAATCTTTCGGCTCAAAATCCCAAATATCTTTTCTCATTACTTCAATATTTTTAATATTTAATGTTTCAATATTTTTAATATTTAATGTTTCAATATTTTTAATATTTAATGTTTCAATATTTTCCCTAAAATTTTGAATGGTATTCTTATCACTTCCAAGGCCTTCTGCAGGATCTAAACCAACACAATAAAGGGGATTCTCAATTAAAGTACAGAGTATTAAAAATCTACCAGATCCACATCCAATATCTAGAATTTTTTTTTTGCAAAAGAGAGGTATTTTTTTAACTCTTTTAATAGGTAATACATGCTGTAAAAATCTTCATTCCCGATAACTGTATAAAATCTTTTAAACGCAACGAATTTTGACTTCTGAGTATTTTTAGAAAGATTATCTATCTCAAGATCGAAATAATGTTCAAAATTAAATTTTTTTTGTTTAAACATAATCAAGTATCTCATTCAATTTTTTTCCAAGACTTTCAATTGAAAAATTATTTTTATAAATCAAAAAATTATTATTTGCCCTTTTTAATGATTCTCTTTTATTATTGGATATAAAAATAATTTTTTTAGCTATATCATAAATTTCGTTTCTACAAAAATAAATACTATTATCAGGATCGAAGTACTCGTTCATCCCTGTCGAAAATCCCGTTAAAATAGGAATTTTCATCGCACAAGCCTCTACAATTTTATTTGCTATTACTGTTTTTGCTTTTCTTGATTGACCAAAAACGCCTAAAGCCAAATCACATTTATGTTCGAGGAATTTTTCTAATTTATTATCAGCAAAAGTTAAGTCGTTTCTAATTTCTATAACATCATTTAAGTTATTTTTATTTACGATTTTTTCATACAATATTGATTTCTGTTTTGAATTGCCTAAAATATATAATTTAAATTTAAACTCATAATCATTTTTTAATACTTTCATTGTGTTTATAATTTTATCTAGACCATGAAGTGGTATGTAACTTCCCCACCAACAGATATTAAAAACTTCTCGTTTGTTATAAAAAAAATCTAAACTTGCAACTGGTTTTTTTTCTGTTGCTAAAGGAAGAATTGAATAGTTGATCTTACTAATATTAACTCCAACTACCTTACTATAATATTTTGCTTCAGCGTTATTAAGGAATATAATTAAGTCAGAGTTTTCTAAGATGAATTTGTCATAGCTTTTTAATTTTTTTGCCTTTTTACTATTTTTAAGATATATTTTCCTATCTAAAACATAAGTATCATACTTAGATATATTAAAATCATAAATTATCTTCTTTCTGAGTAATTTGGCTAATTTAATTTCTTTTATTTTACCACCTTTGAAAACGTAATAATCAACTGTAAAGATAAAAAGTAACGAATATATGATACTTACAGCCCCTCTAATTTTCTTAAAAATCCAAAAAAGTAGCTTCAAACCACCAATAATCGATTCCGCTTTAATTAGGAAAGTTTCTCTTTTAAATGGGTTATAACGAGTCTTATATTTTTTATTTTCTTTTAATATGAAAAAGATCCTTCTTATTCTAATATTATCAATGTTGGTATTTATAAAAATATTTTTTTTCGTGTAAAAGCACCTTTTTTTATATTACCTAAGAGTTTGTTTTAAATTTTGATTATTTATATACATAAATTAAAGTTGAAGTCCAATTTAAGAAATTTATCAATAATTATCTTCATATATAGAAAATACACCACAATCTTATAAAGAAATAATGTATGTTGTGATCTTTCTACTTCATCACTTTTTTAAATTCAATTAAATCCCTCTGAAGGTTTTGTTTTTCAAGAATAAAAGGAAATGTAGCAGTGTCAATATAACTTCTAAAAAAAAATAGACAAATTTCTTATAAAATATCCTCTCGACTTTTTTTTTGTAATTCCATTTTGCTCTTAAAATCAACACCTTCATCTCAATATGTTTTATGTTTTTAAATATTTGAATAAATAATTTATCTTTAATCATGTTTAAAAATGGTTTAGCATATGACTTAAAATGACTGAATGTTTCATTTAAGTAACTAATGCTAAAGCTTTTAAACAGACCAAAATGTATCCCATGATTAGGACGAAAATCTTCATTACGTGAAATCATTTCTAAATCTGACTCAAAAATAATTTTATATAATAGTTTTTCATCATTATCAATGTTTAAATTTCTATTTTTTATCATGTTCTGATATTTTTCTATGACGTTTCTTGTCTTTTCAAAATATTCTTTTGTTTTGATAAAATGTAATCCAGTTAATCTATCGAACTTCTGAGTAGCATCTCTAAGTTTATTACTATAACATAAATTTGTCTTTGTCATATGATTTTTATGTTGTTCTAATAAGCTTAGTTTTTCTGGGACAATAAAAATATCTATATCTCCAAAATATATATATTTAAAAGTCATTAAATCTTCATCAATAATAATCCATCTTAAATATCTTTCGAGTTTACTAGTCAATTTCTTATCTAGGTAATCTTTCTCTATTTTAAATTCATTATCCGAGGAGATTTTCAAGTCTAGAATTTTAGATATTGCATTCTCTTTAATAATAAAAGTTCCTATGGATTTGAGCAAATCTATTGATTTAATAAGATGATTTTTTAGTCTTCCAACGACATAGACAATAACAGTATAGTTTGGATAAGATTTCAGCACAGAATATATAAAAATAGGGATGTAATCTTGGAAGAAATCTCCTCCAGCTACCACAACAATACATATATTTTCTTCCATAATTTGAGTATATAATCTCTATTTATTAATAAATTATTGTGATCCATAAATCATTTATTTTCTCTTAAATCACATAAATAATACTAAAATAATGCAATTCATAATTAATATCTCCAAGAAGGTATTAAGACTATTTTTTAAATAAAAAGAGTAAAATAATTCTTAATAACAATAATAATTAATTTTATGACCTATGAATCAATTATTTAGTTCGACAAAAATACTTTAATAAAGTGGTGAAATCAAATTTCCTTTGAGAACATATTCAGAAAAAATTATGAGGATTATTCTGGTTTTCTAAGTTAAATCAATTTTTTTTAAATACACATAAACTCCTAATTTGATAAGATTTTAATATAATTAGATAAATTTTATAAAGTGATATTGTTGATTTAGATTATCTGGATTGAAAAATAGTTACACACAAAAATAAAAATAAACCTGTTTTGATGATGATCTCCTTTTTACTAAAGGAGCAATTCAAAAAATTATTTAAAATATTGATAAATATGCGAAATAAGTCAGCTACGGTTGTTCAATTCTTAATAAAAACACTTTCACCTGAAAAGATTTTTATGCCACATAAAACACATATCATTTTTCAATTCTTAATAAAAATTTTTTCACCCGATTTAATTTGTGATATTGGATCGATGGATGGTATGGATGCACTTCGATTCAGAAAAGATTTACCTCATGGAAAAATTATATGTTTTGAAGCAAACCCCAATAACATAGAACTGATTCATAGAAACCCGATATTTAAAAAACAAAAGATTAATATTGAAGAAAAAGTAGTTTGGAATAAGGATGGGGATATTAAATTTTTTATAGAAGAATTATCGCAAACAACTGGTGAAGAATGGCGAAGAGGAATCAGTTCAACTAAGAAAAGGAAATCGGGTAGTTTGGGAACTAAAGAAATTATAACTACTTCAATCCGTTTAGATACCTTTGTAAAGAATTTAAATTTTAATCCTACATCTATTGCATTATGGATTGATGTTGAGGGTGCATCATTTGAAGTATTAGAAGGAATTAGTGAAATTATACAAAAAGTATTATTTATTCATGTTGAGACAGAAAATAAAAAAGTTTGGTTGAACCAGAAGTTAAAACCAGAAACGGTAGAACTAATGAAAAAGAATGGTTTTATCTTAATTGCTGAAGAAGATAGAAAGGCAAAATCACAAGATAATCTTATTTTTATGAATTCCCAATTGTATGCACGAAACCTAATAAGAATACATTTGATTCTTCTTTCGTCAAATCTACTTTCTAAATTATATAAAAAATTAAGTAAATTTGTTAATTTAAAAAAGATCTATCAAAGGTACCGTTAATTTTCAAGTTTTTCCCTGTTATTCCCCTAAATTCTTCAAAAACAAAAATTTTGACTAATCTCTAAGAAGAAAGATTAATTACTTAAATGATATTTTATTTACTCTACCAATTCAGGAAATTAAACTGTATAATTGGCAAATAAAGGAGCTATTAGATGAGAATTTTAATCATACTCCGAGATATCCCCTCTGAGATAAATTCTCAGTTAATTAAAGGTGATGCTATAACTGCGACGATTAGGGCTCATATGGCAATAGGCTTTAAGATATTGCTACTGTCAACTGGAATTGAGGAATCGCATAATTGGGAGACATTAGATACTCTTACATTTTTTCAAAACTTAAAATCACGAATGATCCGCGTATTCTCCAATAGAGCTTACCATTATTATAGAAGTTCGTGTTTGTCTAAATCAGTTAAAAAATATCATCAGAAAAAAAAAATTGATGTAATTCTATCTTATTGCCTTTCAAATGATCCAGCTATTCATGCAACATTCATAAAGGATCAGATTGGCATCCCATTTGTTATTCGTGAACATAGATCTATTTATCAAAGAGCAACAAATGGAATAGATGATATACCCCGTAATCTTAGGAGAGCTTTTTTAAAGGCGGATAAAGTTTTAGCAGTTTCACCTCAATTGGTAGAAACTATGAGGAATTTGGGGATCAGAAATGATATTGAGTGTCTACCCAATGCGATCCCCGAAGAGTTTTTTAGTAAACCTAAAGAGAAGGATTATATCAAGGAGATTGAGGGAAATTACTTCATTTTTGCAGGATGGACAAGATGGAGATATATCAAGCGACTTGATCTTCTAATAAGAGCATTTTCAAAAGTTTTCGAAAAAAGACCAGATACTAGACTGGTGATTGCAGGAGATATTGAACCAATTGAGCAACAGAAAATTATAAATAATCTGATTACTGAACTTGAAATGGAACCTTACATATTGCTTAATGGCTTTGCAACAAGGCAACAAATCCATCAATTGGCTCATTCTTGTGATTGCTGCGTAATCCCAAGCGATGAGGAGACATTTGGTATTCCCGCACTTGAGGCGATTGCTGCTGGAAAACCTGTTGTTGCAACAAGATGCGGGGGCCCAGAATCAATTATCACATCCAATCAACTAGGTCAAATCGTCAAAAAAGGAGATTCAAATTTATTAGCAAAAGCTATGCTCAGCATAGTTAACAATATTGAATCTTTTAATGGGGAATATATTAAAGAAATAGCGTATAAAAGGTATTCTGAAAGCTCTATTAAAAATCAATGGAAAATTGTTTATAAAGATATTATAAAAAATACAAATCCTCCTTCAATAAAAAGCAATCGATTAGTCCTTTCAAGAATTAGGCATAAAAAATCCCCCACAAAAAAGAGGGAGGAATGTAAGAGGATTGGATTTATTAAAGTGATTGGCCAAGGAAAGTTCCAAAAAATGGGAAAATTAAGTAAGAAACTACCGGCTTCAATGGGCAAAGCCATGATTGAGATAATTTCCCTATTTATTCGCGTTTTAACTGATTTGAAACTTATAAAACCAGGAAATTTCGGAATTTTCACATCCTTATTTCAGTACAATAAGTATAAAAAATTAATTTTATTTTATGAAAGGACCACCTAAAGGATGACTGAAATCTTATTAACTCCCTGTTTTATTCTTCGAGATAAGGAGTTTTCTGATCTACCAATTTGAAACACATCTGATAATTTTTTAGGTTAATTCTTAGTTTTGAAATAGATAAGATCGCTAATTTTTATATCGATTTTCATATAAAATATGATTTTTCTTTATTTTTTTAACTATTATCTCGATAGGCTTATTAATATTCAAAATATCCTCAACTAGCATTATTTTTATTTCCTAAATTGGTTTCACCTATTATTAAGCAAGGAAATTACAATTTGATAAATCTATATTTTCCATACAAGTAAATGTTGAGTGGAAAAAACAGGTTGTAATTCTGACTGCTCTAAAGATCGAAATAATCTCCAATCACGTGTGTAATGTGAATATGTGTTGTTTACTGAAATGATATATTGCACATTATAATTCGATCGCAAAAGTTCACGCTCTTCTGGAATTGTTACATTTAAATTTCTTATATTTACATTTAAAACCTCTAAAGGATGGCTTTCATAAAGGTAATAGGCATCTTTAGGCCTAAAAGTGAAAAACTGTTGTGAAAACAAGTTAGAGAATGAAAATGAAAATTCTGTGCCCTCATAAACTTCATTTGGACTAATTACACCATACCATAAATTGTCTCCGATTAATGAACGACCATTAAAAGCAGGTAAAAATCCTAGTCCAGCAATTCTAAGGGATATATATTTATCGCAAACAAATATCAATCCATCAATGTCCTCATTTTGAAAATAATCTATAATTTCGATTTCTTCTACTGTCAGATACCTATTCTCCCATGGATAATGACTGCTACTGCGACTAAATCTATCTGTCTGCACACTTGTTGTCGAAAATGCAAAAATTGAAATTGTTAATGCTATAATCCAGATCCCTTTTTTTAAAATAATAGGATCAAATGAAGATCGGGAAAAATATAGTTTTTTGTGGTTATTCACTATGAAACTAAGTAGAAATAAGGTTAATGCAATAAGTGAGAATAAAAATACATACCAAGGATCAATTTTTGTTTGGTCAAAAATTTCGATTCTTACAATGTAGGAAACTATTAATAGAAATAAGATAATTATGGGGAAAATCCAATCTAATTTTTTAGAAAAGATTGAAATAAAGTTTTTGATATAAATTAGTCCATTCACGGAAATAATAATTATTATGGGTAAAAATAGGATCACTGTATAAAACACGTTAGGGAGCAAAAAGAAAAAGGGAATAATAAAAAGTATTAAATAAACATTCTTTCTTAGGAATTGCTGATTTTTATTGTTGAGTTGTGCTCTATTTTCATCAGTTTTTTTTAATAAAGTTGTTAGTTTATAAAGGGTTATTATTACTCCTACCGGAAAGAAAATTGAAATTAATCCGAAACTCCATACATAATAATTGGAAACAAAAATAATTAGTTCAAATAATTTTGGATTGTCAAGACCATAACGAGGCATAATCCCGAAAAATCCTACTCCAACGAAAAAAGCAATTAAAGTTATTGGAAGAATTAAAAAAACAGTTAGCTTTTGTAATGTTTTATATCTCCTAATAATAACGATATATATCATAATTATTATTGTTATGAGTGTACCTATCCAAAGTCTGTGAGTCAACGCCCCAACCAAGAGGAGTAAAAACATGAAAATCGCTGTTTTAAATTTATTATTCTTATCATGAGTAAATATTTTTAAATTCATATTTAAAAGAACAATCATGACAATTGTTATAATAATTCTTGCACTAACGATCATTGTGACTTCGTGAAGTATATCAGGGGCCAATAATATAGCTGCTGTGAATATAAATCGACTCCATCCTTCTTCAAATAGTGTATTTCCGAGATTTCGAGAGCATTTATAGATAATTATGATGAGTATTATATCCAAAACTAGTATAGCTTCAGTTATGCCAAATATACCGAATGAAAGGAAGGACAGAAGACTTATTAAAAAGGCAAAGAAAAAAGGAACGCCTATCGCTCGATGTGAAAATGGATAATACCCAAAGTAGGAGGTAGGATGGATCAACCAAGTATTTTCAGAAAATAATGCCCCATCTCTAAGAGCATTTGCCATCCACATTAATTCAAATCCATCTACTCCATAAATGCGTGGATAATAAGTTAATGGAGACATAATTGCCAATAAAACAAGTATGAAGTAATAAAGGTTGGTTTTCTTTATATTTATAAAATGGTAAGATGTCGATTCATTACTTCTTTGTAGCATTTTTTTATTTCGTATTTTCAAAATAAATTGTTTTTATCAATTATAATTTGTATCGTAATTTATGTTTTTGTTTTTGAATTTATCGATATAGCAATAATCTAATAGTTTCTTCCCTCTTTTCAATCTTCTTAAATAAAATTCGAATAAAAGTGATTTTTCGATTGTATCTCATCTCTAAAATGTTGAAATATACTTCTTTTCTTAATCCGAAACAATTTTCTGAGATCAAAATCCATATCACCATCAAGATTTTTTATTACAACCTTTTCCTTCTTTTAGTTTTTATGTTAAGATAAATTCAATCTTTCGAATCAAAATTCCAAATATCTTTTTTTATTTAAATCAATATTTTTTATATTAAGCGTTTTAATATTATCCAAAAAAATCATTATGACTTCTTCATAATTTCTATGACCTTCTATGGGATCTAAATTAACTAAAAAAAGAAGGTTTTGAATTAAAGTGCAGAATATTAGTAAAATACTAGATCCACATCCATTTCTGGAATTATTTTTTTATTGTAAGAGTATGAACAATAAAAGATAGATATGAAATATTTATCATGCCTTACTCGACATTATTTGTGATTTCTTCAACTTTTTTTATAAAATTTGTAGATTTCCTCATTATATTAAGCTGACTCTCTACTAATTGTAATAGTATATATTTTCTGTTTTCTTTAATTTAAGTTTCGACATGATCTTTAAATTCGCAAAAAAATAATTAATTAAAGGGAAGAACCTGTGGAAAATGGGAAAGAATTGGAAATTCCTGAACATTCCCATGTAAATTTCTACCCGGAGAAGTGTCCATTCTGTTATACAAGTGATATAAAAAGACGTGCATATAAGATCAGGACTATCCGGATTTTGGGATGCGTTGCTTTTATCGCTGAATTAGACACGAAAGAGTATATTTTAAATGCAAAAACTGTAAAAAAGGGTTTAGTCTAGAATACACATTAATTCCAATAAGCTCAAAATAGATGCTGTAAAGATCTTTATTAACTATAACTGTATAAAATCAATAATAAGAGGAAATTGTTTTCAAATAAACCCTTTAGAACAATAAAAATACTTATAAATGATCATCATTTTGTAAAATTAGCCTGTTTTTACAATTTATTAATTTTATAGAAGTTTGATGAATTTATGATAAGTAAAAGAAAGAAAATTAGAATTTGTATAGTATCATTTCACATAACTTCATTATTTTTCCCTCAAATGAAAGTTCCTTATGGGGGGGCAGAAGTTCAGTTATTTTTTCTTTCTAAAGTATTTTCAAAAAGTAAAAATTTTGATGTTAATATTATTACTGGAGATTATAACTTAAAAAAAGGAAAAACAAAAAAACATAAAAACATAAAATTATACATTGCAATTCCACTTAATAGAAATGCAATTATCTCAATGAAAAGGTATATCTTACTTTTTCTTAAATTGATTAAATTAAATCCAGACATCATTATTCAGCGCAGTGCTACTCCTGAAACGGGGATAATTGCCTTTTATTGCAAAATATTTAGGAAAAGATTTGTATATTCTATTGCACATGATTACAACGTGAATGGAGTAGCTGCTAAGGGAATATTGGGAAAGTTATATGCATATGGATTAACTCGAGCGTCATATTTAATTGCCCAAAACTTAAATCAAATAAAAATTCTGGAAAAATGGCAAAATCGGAAGATTTTCAATATATCAGCTATTAAAAGCGGATATCATATCAAATCCCCTAATTTAGAAACGAAAAATACTGTTCTATGGGTTGGTCGAGATATAAGATGGAAGAGACCTGAAATTTATTTAAAAATCCCCGATTTCTTTCCAAATCAAACTTTTATAATGATCTGTAACAAGGGAACCAACATTGAATATTGGAAAGAAATTAAAGAAAAAGCTTGTAAGATTCCGAATTTAACATTTATCCCCTTTGTTTTATTTGAAGAAATTAATAAATACTTTAAAAATGCTAAAGTTTTTATAAATACTTCTATTCATGAAGGTTTTCCCAATACGTTCATTCAAGCTGCAAAAAATAGAACCCCTATTCTTAGTTTAAATGTCAATCCGGAAAAATTTTTAACAAAGTACGAATGTGGTTTCGTCTGTGATAATAATTTTAAAAAAATGGTTAACAATCTTAAAATTTTACTGACAAATCAAGATTTATATGATAAATTTTCGGAAAATGCATTCAAATATGTTAAAGAACAACATAATATAAATAAAATTAGTAGAAAATGGATGGATTTGCTAGTTGAATTGTATAAATCAGCTTAGTATTGTCTAATTTAATGTAATTACAATATTTTCTCCCCTTTTGAAACTAAAAAAAAAATTCAAGTTAAGTAGATAGAATAAGCAATTAATTTCATACTATTTATTCACTCAGTTTTTCTCTCTCTCCCTGTTTAGCATTAAATGATAAAAATTATCAAAAATTTCAATCAAGTACTTTTCGGAATAAAAGTATTATATTGCAAAAGGTCTATATGGTATATTTAATGCAAATTTTCTGATCATTGATTACAAAGGTCTCGGTGCGGTAGTTTCTCATGTTTATTGGTCGATATATTTACTACATGTATAATTTCCCAATATTATTTCTAAATTGAGTTCTTTTTTCGGAATTAATTTGATTAGGGTATCTATAAGCCATAAGGTTATCTCATATATAACCTAAATCTTATTCCATTCCTTTTGAGTCTTGAAATTTTGGCAACTGCTAAAAGCCTTGAATAATCATCATTAAGGCAATTAAATATGATTTCTTCAAATAATCAACGATTTAAATTCTTACTATGTAATTTGTCACTTCTCTTTAAAATTTAAAAATAATTTCAAATATATAATCTTGATTTTAGAAATTTATATATTTTATTTGTAACAACATCAATGTCATAATTAGTAATAACTTCTTTTTTTGCATTAATAATAACTTCTTGAACAAGTTTTTTATCGTTTTTAAATGTATATAATTGTTTTAATAAATCTTCTTCATTATAAGCATTAAATAATAATCCAGTTATTCTATGTTTTACTAAATCTATATTTCCTTGAACATTTGATGCAATGAGAAATGTTCCTGTACTCATTGCTTCAAGGTTTGCATTAGAGATCCCTTGTGCTAATGCTGGATCTATTAAAACATCAATATTTTTATATATTTTTTCCTTTTCTTTTTTATATCCACATAGAATTATATTCTTTTCCAAATTATTCCTGGAAATAAAATCTTGAATGAAACTTATCTCAGAACCTCTTCCATAAATGTATAATTTATCATTTGGATATTTTGCCAAATACTCTTGAAAAACTTTAATTAGAAATCTTAAATTTTTAAATTTCATTAATCTTCCAACATATCCAAAATGAACTTCCTCTCGTTTATCCTTTTCTATGCCAATAAAGTCTTTACTATTTATTCCATTAGGTATTCTTAGGATTCTCTCAATTTGATAACTCCTTTCTCTTAATTGTTTAACCATCAGCTCATTTATTGATCTTATGAAATCTATCCTCTTTAAAACAAATCTTCTAAGAAATTTAAACCAACTATATCTATACAACTTTAATTTAACTGTTCCATAGGATGAATCCCTTATAATGCTTTTAAAATCAAGGGGTAATTTCATTAATATTGGAATTTTAAAAAGCATTCGAACTAAGATTGGTGATATTAAAACAATTGAGAGTTGATGAGTATTCAATACATTAATTGGCTTTTTTTTATGTATTTTAAGGATTTGGAAAAATGATTTAATTATGAAATAAATCGTATCAAGAATATATCTTTCGAATTTATGAACTTGATAAATTTTAACTTTATTTGAAATAGGTTCATATTCAGAATATTGTGTTATAATAGAGATGTGTAAATCTTTAATTTTTTCATACGAAGGTAAGAGTTGTAAGATTTGATTTTCCACACCTCCAACATTCAAAGATAAGTTCTTATTGGGATGAGTTTGAGATATAAAAAGGCAAATATGCATAATTATCACTAATTATTTTGTTCTTATAACTTAAGTTTTAAAATTAGCAATATATCGTCTCATTTAAATTTTGATAAAATCTCTATTTGCCTTTTCTTCGGATCTCAATCCTTTTGTTTAACATCTAATCTTTTTTAGTTGTAGGGACTGATTAACGCAAGACTATAAGGGGATGTTTTTTTTTTTTGAGAGTTATTCACAAAAAGGGTGTTAACGAGAATTATACAGCCTTTGCTTAAATATAAAGTGTTTATTATCCTGTTTTCTAAATTGTTTTTGTATTTGGGTTTATTGGATTTATTTTTTTGCAAAAAATTCTATTGATTGATAGTTTTATTATTTTTATAACAAAATAAATGACTTCTAATTTAAGGGCAAAAAATTCTCTTAATTAATGATATGATATTTACGTGATATCAAGGAAGAAGTCTTATACAATGCTTTATTATCTATTTCGTTATAAATATAATTAATTATTAAAAGTGTGATTAAATTTTTATAAAGATATAATTTAACCAAATTAGGACGATTTTTCTAAAAATGTGTGGAATTCTTGCTTATATCTTAAATTCTGGAAAAGATGGTATTAAAAAAGAGCAATTCCAAGATATCTTGGATGAATTAAACCATCGTGGTCCAGATGCTCAAGGATTATTCTTAGAAGATAAAATTATGTTAGGACATAAAAGATTATCTATTATTGATTTATCAGAAGCAGGTAATCAGCCTATGTGTTCTATAGATGGTAATTATGTAATCATCCTTAATGGTGAAATCTATAACTATATTGAAATTAGAAATAAATTACTTCACGATTTTAACAATTTGTCTTTTCAATCGAATTCGGATACTGAGATATTATTATTAGGATATATAAAATATGGATCTAAAATACTAGAATTAACTAATGGCATGTTTAGTTTCATTATTTATGATAAAAAAAAATCAGAAATTTTTATTGCTAGAGATCGTTTTGGTATAAAACCATTGTATTATGCCAAATATAAGAATAATTTAATCTTTTGTTCAGAAATAAAACCTATTCTTAAGATTATTCAAAACTATTCTCCTAATAAATCAATTATTTTTGATTATGTTTCTCTTGATAGAGTTGATCATTCAGATTCAACATTTTTTAAAGAAATTAGACGGTTTCCAGCAGGTCATTTTCTTAAAATTAATAATAAAAAACCTTTAGATAATAATTTAAAATTTATAAAATGGTGGAATAGTAATTCAGAAATTAAGAAGTTCAGAATTTCTAGTAAATTCAAGAAGAGAACTATAAATGAACATGTGAAACAAATTAAAAATATAATAGAACATTCTATCAAATTAAGATTGAGAAGTGATGTAGAGGTAGGATCTTGTTTAAGTGGAGGGCTAGACTCTTCAAGTATAGTATCGATAGCGAGTAAATTATTGATAAATACAAATTCCATATTTAGAACTTATTCTATACTATATGGAGAATGGTTTGAATTAGATGAAACCAAATATGTAGACAATATAGTAAATTCATTTCAAAATGTAAAAGGAATAAAAAAATCTCCAAGTATAAGTGATGTAATAAAAAATTTTAATACTTTTATATATCATCAAGAAGAACCAGTACCATCTTTTTCACCATACACACAATTTGAAGTTATGAAATTGGCGAAAACTAACAATCAAAAAGTATTATTAGATGGACAAGGGGCCGATGAGATATTTGCGGGTTATGATTATATGTTTGGATATTATTTAGCAGAATTAATAAGGGGAAAAAAAATAAAAAGATTTTTAATAGAATTATTTATTCAGTTAAAGAGAATGAATTTTGAAGCAATAAAAACACTTTCATATCAATTTATTCCTAGTTTTTTAAAAAAAAAACTTTTATATAAAAATATAAAATATTTATCCTCTTCATTTTTTAATGATATTATTAAAGAAAATAGTATTGATTTTTATAAATCAAAATTATATGATAATAAGGATTTAAATAAGGCTTTACTATCACACATAAAAAATAAATTACAACATTTGTTAAGATGGGAAGATAGAAACGCAATGGCTTTCTCTATTGAGAATAGGACACCTTTTTTAGATCATAATTTAGTGGTTTATGTTCTTGCAACAAAAAGCAATTTAAAAATCAATAGAGGAATTAATAAATGGGCTTTAAGACATGCAATGATAAGTGATGTCCCTAAAATGAACTTATTTCGAACCGATAAAATAGGATTCGCCGCTCCAGATAAATATTGGATTAATCATAAAAAGAATAAATTTGTTAAAGAATTAATTTCAAAACCTCATCCTTATTTATTTAAATTGTTTAATCTTGAAAAAATTCAAAAAAAACTAAATAAGAAAACGAAATTCAATAATAATACAAATTTAATCTTTAAATTAATTTGTTTAAATGTGTGGCTTAAATTGTTTTTTAATCAAAAGATTCAGCGAATAGAATAAAGTTATTTTGATATTCGGTGGTTTATTTTTTTGGATTTCTTTTTATATTTGGAGCTCGATTAGGTTTTGTCGCGTTATTTTTTATAATAGGATTGTTGTTATTTCCAATAATTTCTCCTCCAAGTAAAAAGTTCAGGTTATTAATTATAGCAACAATCGCGATATTTCCTTTCAAATTTTTTATTTCTTATAAAGATTTCCCAAGAAAGTTTTCGAGTTAAAATTTAGAGTTTTTTTTCATAAATTTACGCTTTCTATAAATATTTCTTTAAAATTAGGAGATATTAAACTTAAATTGGTTCATTTATTTAATTATTCATGCCATCAATAGTAAAGTTTCCCTATATCGATGATTATTATCAAGATATCATCATAAATGAATTTAAAGGGATTCAAGATCAAGCACGTGAATTATCAATTAGTATCAAAATAAATCAGGAACGATAATGACGCCCGATCGGATACTGCAGTTTGCTTTAATGACTGTTTTCCAAATAGTATTTGGACTAACGAAATCAGGTGTTTCTTCGCTCTTAGCATCTAGAAATGCCGAAAAGATAAGGGATTACGTTGAACGAATGGACAAGAAGTTCCCAGCGGGAAGTACTGCAGATAAACGGATGGGTCAAATCTATGAGGTGTGTAAAAACAAGTTGATAGGCCTTACGGGGCGTGTTCAAGATGGCTTTTACACGACCGTTGGAAATCAAGTTAGGGACGCTTTTGCTGCAGAATATCGTTCCAAGCGATGTGCGATGACTCCCACTCCAGAATGCTTTATCGGACTGGTAGCATCGAGCAAGCTGTTCCCTGACCTTACTGTGGAGGAACGAGGCATTTTAATCCCCTTTTTTAACACAAAAATGTACCTGCGCGCCAAGCGTATTTCAGGTACCGCCGAATTGGTCGGTGATCTAAAGACACCCTCATTTAACGGGACGATGACTTTCCCGTTAGCTGGTAAGCTCGGTTTTTTTGGCGGATCCCCTGGCCAAAACGCCTTTTATGCCGCCTTCCGAGACTTGGAACGCATGGCAGTCGATATTGATGAAATATTAAATGATAAACTCGCCCATTTAGAGATGTTCGATTTAAGCGTGGTATCGGTGGATAGCACGAATGTACCTATGAATAATCAATATAAGACCGGCTCCATCGGCACCGGGAGTCGGGGCACTTTTTTCGGGCATAAATCTTCCATTGCATGCGATGCACGCTGCTTTCCCCTCCATTGTGAGCTTGACACGGGACACCGCTCCGACCTTAAGATGTTTTCCGATACGATCATACCCGTAAAAAACCTTGTCAATCGTTCGGGGGAAGATCTTTGGTACGTGGTCGCAGATGCCGCTTATTCGGACTTGTCTGTGCTCTCCCAGGTTGAATCCATGAATGCCGTGCCAATCGTGGATATCAATCCAAAAAACTCGGTCTTGCTAAAGGAGCTCAAGGAGAAGGGGATCGAACTACGGAAATTCACGAAGAAGGCGTTAAAGGCAGCTTCGAGAGATCTTAAGTTGAAGAAAAGAGATAAGCTTTGCTCGATCTCGCAAAAACGAAGTTCAAGCTTACCGGTCGATGAGAAAAAAAGCATCTTAGGGAGCTTAACGCCCCTCGTGGGAGAGCGGATTTTACTCAAAGGGCTTTCGACCAAAGAACTTTAATTTTTTCATATGAAGGTAAGAGTTTTAAGATTTGATTAGCAATATCTCCAACATTCAAATTTATTTTCTTAATTGGATGAGTTTGAGATATAAAAAGGCAAATATGCATAATTATCACTAAATATTTTGTTGTTATTAACTTAAGTTTTAAACTTAGCAATACATAGTCTCATTTAAACTTTAATGTAATCTTTATTTATCTTTCCTTCGTACCTCAATCGTTCTGTTTAACATCTAATCTCTTTTAGTTGTAGGAACGGATTTAGGCAAGATGATAAGTGGGATGTCCTAAATCGAAGGATATTTTGATAGTTAATAAAAATATTAATATTATTTTTAATACCAAATCAAAAAAATTCCTGAACGGGTTAAGAAAGAGGTAAAGCTTGATTTAGAGGATAAAAACTGTCTATTTTGCGGAGATCTGCTTTATTAAGGTTATTTTAATAAATTAAAATGTCGAATATATTAAAAATTTTCAAATTCTTTAATATACAATATTTTTCTTATCGCGAAACTTAAAAATCTGTGAGTTTCATGAGTTAGATAAATAAATTCCCAATCATATTTTATACAAAATTGATTCACAGCTTGCACCACGCCATATGCTAGGACGTATTTAATACTTCCCTGACAATAATCGTGACCAGCAATTATTCCACCATTTTTTACTTTTATTCGAGATAATTCCAGTTCTTCCATTGTTTGGCTGTAAGAATGAGATGTATCGATATATACCCAGTCAAAATATCCATTCTTGAATTTCTTTAATTCTTTCTCGGATGTTCCTCTTATTATAGTAACTATTCCAGCATTTATTTCTTTTTGAAATCTTTTTCTAACATAATTCATTTTATCCTTATTGTATCCTTTCGAGTCCCATTTATCTATCAAGTATAGTTTTTTTGGCTGAGTTAAAGAAATAATTTTATATGAAAAATCTCCTTTATCAACGCCTAGTTCGGCAATAATACCGTTTTTAGGAAAACTTTTTAGCATATTCTCTCTATTAAGTACTACACAGAGATTTTTAATATTTTTTTGGTGTAAACTCACCTGGTGTTCTAAATTTGGGTTGGAAATAACTCTGTTTATTATTATGTCAAACCCAAGCAAACTTACTAATTTTTGGATAAAAACATAGCTTCTTCTTAGTAGATTTAACATATATATTTGATAAATTTCTTAGGTTTAAATTTTAGTTTTTATTAAGGAAAAAATCGAATATTAAAGATCATTATATAAGAAACTATAAATTTTAATATTTTTCCTGTGATATAATTGTAAATTATATTAGGAAAACTCCTTGATTACTAAATTTATGAGTAAATATTTTTTAATACCACTCTATCTTTTTAAATATTATTTTAAAGCTTCTAAATATGCTTTAACTAATTCGGTTGATTCATTTTTCCAGTTTAATTTTTCTTTAATTAAATTTCTGCTTTTTATAGATATTTCATGCTGTAGCTTTTTATTATCCGATAGGTATAAGATCTTATCTGCAATTATTTCGGGGTCAAGAGGAAAGTCAATTTTAACCGCATTCACTTTATCTATAAACGGTTTTGATGACTTTAAGCTGGTAAATATAAACGGTATCCCAACTAACATGTACTCAAATATTTTGTTTGAAATCATTATATTATTATTTATCGTATTTTGATAAAGCCCAACAGCGATATCACAATTATAGGTTAGTTTTAATAGCTCAACATATGAAACTGCTCCCGTGAAGATAAAATGATCAGTTAGTTTGTGCTTCTTTACCATCTCTTTTACATTGTTTAAGTAAATGCCATCACCAACTATCCAAAATTCAAAATTAGCATTTTTTTCAAATATTTTAACTGCCGATAAAACAAATTCATCATATCCTCTAAGCTTATAAACTCCTCCAGAATAGACTATCTTAATAATTTTTTCATTATTAGTATTTAAAGGATGAATTTTAAGATTTTCATAATCAAGTTCTTTTTTAACTATATCTAAATCGGGTACATTCAAAATACAAAATTGAGGTTTATTAATTCTTCTTTTTAGAATTTTAAGTTGTAATGGACTTGCACCGATCAGAATTGTAATAAATTTACTACAAATATATTCTAATAACAGAAAACATAACCAATAGAATTTATTTAATTTCTCTTTAGCCGCTTCTGGGAAAAGTTCATGTGAGTCATAAATTAATTTGACTTTTGGATATAATATTTTGTATAAAACTGCTGGTGGAAGTCCTGTTAAATCGTGAGCATGTATTATATTTGGGGTTTTTTCCCCTTTAATTAAATGATAAAAAGCTAAAATCCAAAATTTTAACAGTGATTTTACTGTTTCACGTTTTCTTGGTTGAACTTCAATGATTTCACTATTTTTTATTCGTCTATTATTATTTATATTCGTTTTATTGTCTTTAGGACCTTTACAATTAATTACTTCAATTTCATACCCGTTTTGAGCTAAAAAGATTGCTTCTCTTTGGACCCTAGTATCTGAAATGAATTCTTTGTATAATATCATTTTAATATTCATTGTTTATTCACGATTATAATTATTTTTCGAGATAAATTTTAGTCATTTTTTGTCTTCTTTTTTTTAATTAAGGCACATACTTAAAACTTTCATTTTCGAGGTTTCAACTGACAAATTAAAATATCTTCATTATTAATAAACATTGTGTGTGATTACATTCTCAGGATATGTAATATAAGAGTCAACTGTATTCATTTTTCAAAAATCACTAGATGATTACAAAACAATTCAAATTTTTTGTATATTTTTAATTTTAAATTGTATTTTTGTCCTATTTTTATAAAATCACTTTTTGATAAAATTATTTTATGACTATCTCTTACAGATTTTGGAAACAAACCAAATATCTCACCACAGAAATGAATAAAATTTCCAAATTTAGTGGGGGTTGTTATCACAATCCTTCCGCCACTCTTTAAGTTATTGATTGATTGCCTTATTGGATTTTCATAGTTCCTTATGTGTTCTATAAATGCTGTCATAAGAACTAAATCCACATTCTCAGGCAGATTAATTTTATCATTTTCTAAATTTTTTGAATAAAACTCTCCCAACGGATACTTTTTGGTTAATCCTTTACATTTATATTCTAAATCTACTCCGAAATATCTAGTTACCGCCTTATAATTAATTGCTTTAGCATCACCACATCCAATATCTAAAACTTTTCCTTTTATATATGGTCTAACTTTATTTTCTCTTATCCTTGTCAAATATCTACTTAATGCTGCCAATATTAACAACTATATTAATTTGTTTACTTTAAGTAAAGTTAAGCAATTTTAAAAATTAGACTTTTTGATATTTTTGATCGTTAAAAAAATCTCTTTTAATATTGATAAAATAGAATGAATAGAAATAAGGAAATTGTGAATCATTTCTTAACTTATTGAAAGAATTATAGTCCTAAGAATTATTTAAATCCATTTTTCTTGATTTCATAATAATTTCAGTAGTGCCTAGTAATTCATTTCTAATTTTTTTATAAATGAATCTTGACGATTTTTTTTTATGATATCAGCAATTTTTAATTGTAATAAATCAGCTAGACCTATTTTAAGGAATAGAGAATAGTAAGATATAAAGTTTATATATGGTCAAATCGATTCAGAATAGAATTAATTTCAGAAAATTTGTATTAGAAAAGTCGTTCAAATAAATATTTTTATAATAGTAATTGCTGCTCTGTAAAAATATTCAAGGATATTACCAAATAATCTACTTTTCCTTGTTTTTCTGGCTTGTATAGGGATTTCTTTAACCGATTTCCTACTTCTAATTGCTCGTATCAATTGCTCTTGAGTATACGTGAATTTACTTTTAATGGGTAACTGGGCAATCTCCTTAGTGAACGCTCTAAAACCTGTTGTGGTATCATTGATATTTTTTCTAAATAGTAAGCAAAAAACTTTTGCGAAAAAAAGATTTCCGAGTTTTCTGCCGATGGTTCCGTCGTAGATACCGTTTCCAAATCGTGAACCTAACACCAAATCGTTCCCATCGAGAACACTTTCAATCATCTTTGGAATGTGTTTAGGAGGATATTGTCCATCTCCATCTGTATGAACAATAATGTCTGCGTTTAAATTTTTACAAATTTCCATTTCTCTTCGGAATGTATTTGCTAGACCTAAATTAATTTTATTAGATATTACTGTTGCTCCATTTTTAATAGCTATTTCTTTTGTGTTATCTGTACTCCCATCATCAATTACTAACATCTGATAGAACCATTTAGTTCTTTCCATAACTAAATTTATTTCTTGAAGCACTTTCGCTATTGACTTTTCTTCATTATAAGCGGGGATAGTAATAATGATTTTAACAAATTTTTTTCCTAAATCCAATATTTCCCTTTCTTTAGGAACTTCTTTTAGGATCAATCCATTTCCTATTTCAATCAACTTTTTTTCTAAAATGGTGTTTTGAGGTTTCTGTAAAATTAGATCTTCGAGAGTCATTTTTTGGAGATAGATTGATTTTCTTTTAATTTTGCTGTAAAAGTAATAAATAATTTTTTTTAGAAAAAACCGATTTAGATCTATTTCCATTTTTCTTAAGAAATAATAAAGGATACAAAAAGAGGCAGATTTGAGAATCTTTATAAGATTTACATTAGATATACCATATTGTCGGGGATTGGCAGAAACTTTAGTTTCAACAATCTTTAAATGATTAGATGCGGCTTTAAATAATAATTCAGTGGAAAAACCCATTCCTGTATACCGCATATTCCCTAAAATTTTAGTGATATCTTTCTTAAAAGCTCTAAAACCACTTTGGTTATCATGTACTCTTTGAAGAAAGATCATTCTAAAGAATACTTTTATAAAATATGCACCTACACGAGCATAGAGAGGATTTTTATAATACCATTTACCTAGATATCTGGATCCAACAACAAAATCAGCTTTATCTCTGATAATTGGTTTAATTAAATAAGGAATTTCTTCAGGATTATGTTGTCCATCTGAATCCATTGTGACAATGATATCTCCAGTGGCATGTCTAAAACCAGTCAATAATGCTGCACCATAACCTTGATTTTTTTTATGGTGAATGATTTTAATTTCTCTATTGGTAATTTCTTTTATTCTTTCAACACTATTATCAGTAGATCCATCATCAATTATAATAATTTCATATAAATTGTGGTTTGGTATTCTGTCAATTAAATCCTTAATTGAATTTTGTTCATTATAAAGAGGGATAACGATTGACGTTAGGTTTTCTTTTCCTTTTGGAACTTTGTGTTCCTTAGCACGAAAGTCTTCAATCCTATCGATTTTCGAATTCTTTAAACTTGGATTTTCAAGAGTCATTTTTTGTGTATAATGTGATTTATTCGTACTAAAAAACTATTGGACGATTAATAATAATTATGATCTGTTGTAGAAATTTAAACTTTTGTTGGGTATTTTTTGTGTTTAATGTGATTTATTTATACTCAAAAACTAATGGATGATTTATTAATAATAATGATTATTTTTATTAATTTAAACTTTTGTCGGGTATTTTTTGATTTTCTGTGCCTTTCTGGTATTAATTTTAAACGATTCAAAGGTTTCCTAAGAAATGCCTGAATTTTAGAGGTAATGGCTGAATTATTGAATATTGTCTATTTGTCAAAATTGTATAATACTTTAAGTAAGGTTCTTCTGGTTTTCAATCTTCTGCGTCTTATATCTTTTATTATTCCTCTATATATAAATTTATTTAAAGTGTACATTTTTACTTGAAAAGTCATGCACTGAATTTAACAGCAAGATTTAAAATATGATTTATTATTTTAAAGCATACTCGTCAACATAAAGTTGAAGACAGTAAAATAATTGCAGTGAATGCCTTAGATAAAATGGGATTTTGAAGTAACAGCTCTCTCTGTGAATTTAGAATATTGGGTAAAAAGTTCATTATGAAAACCCTTGAGTTAAATAAGAGGGTTCCTCTAAAAGACAATTTAGAACACTTTGCTTATGTATAAAATTAGATATTCAATAAATTTTCCATACCAATAAATGTAAAGTTGAGAAAACGGGTTCAAATAATTCCGACTGCTGTAAAGATCGAATTAAAGGCCATTTATTTATACCACCTGACTGAAAAGTGTCGTTAATAGAAATAATATATTGCATATTATACGAGACCAAAGAATGAAAATCTTCCCCTTTTCCTACATCTAATATTCTAATAGCATTCAAAAACTCTGTTATGGGATCTATTTCATTAAAATTGTAAAAACCGAAACTTTCCAATTCGGAAAATGAAAATAATGTATTTTCATGAACGAAATTGGGATTAATAAGACCATAAAATAAGGGTACTCCAGTAAGAGTAGATTTGCTAAAAGTGGGTAAAAAACCAACCCCTCCAATTCTTTCAGAGATAAATATACCAGCAGCACAAAAAATCAAACCATCAATATCTTCATTTTGGAAAAATTCAATAATTTCGTTTTCTTCATTGGTAAAATATCTATTTTCCCATGGGTAGGGACTGCTAATGACTTCGGCTCTACCTGCCTCTATATTTATTTCCGAAATTACTAAAAAAGAAATTGTTAATGCTATAATCCAGATCCCTGTTTTCAATTTATGGGGATCAAAAGAAGCACGTGAAAAAGTTAGATTATTATAATTAATAATTAAAAAAACCGACAAAAATAAGATCAAAGAAACACCCAAGATAAAAAATACATCCCAAAATACAATAATTGGATAAGGGTTATACCTCAGAGAGTAATAAGCCCCTACTGAAAATAAGAGAACTATCGGGAAAACCCACTCTAATTTTTTAGAAATCCTTGAAATAAACTTCTTAAAATAAATTAGACCTTGAATGGAAAAAATTATTATAATAGGTAAAAATAAGGTTATTGCATAAAAAAGAGTAAAACTCATATATAGGAAAGGTATAAGAAAAAGGAGTAAATAATAAAAATTGTCAACAAACTCGAGATGAGAATTGTTGAGATGTGTGTTCTTTTTCTTAGATGTTTTGAATGCATTAGAATTTTTAAATGTAAAAGTTAGTTTATACAGGGTTATTATTAACCCAAGCGGGAAAAAAATGGAAATTAATCCTGTCCAAAATCCAAAATAATTGAAGAAGTATGGAATTATCTCGAAAAGGGTTGGATTAACACCTAGACCGATACGAGGATTAATATTAAAAATTTCGAATCCATAGAAAAAAGCGAAGATACTTAACGGCAGAATTAAAAATACAGTGAGGTGTTGTAATTTTTTATATTTTCGTATAAAAAATGTAAAGATCATGAATATTATCGTTAAAACTGAACCTATCCAAAGTCTATGAGCTAAAGCACCAACCAAGAGGATTATAAACAGGAAAATAGTTGTTTTAAATTTAGAATTATAATCTTTACTTAATATTTTTAAGTTTAAATTTAACAGAACTATCATGACAATAGTTATAATAATTCTGGTACTTATGGTCATTGTATTATCAAAAATGACGTTCGGGGATAATAAAACAGCAGCTACAAACACAAATCGAATCCAATCTTCTCCAAATAGTCTATTTCCCAGATTTCGAGAACTTTTATAAAGAATTATGATGAGTATAATATTAAAGGTTAATATTGCCTCAGCTAGACCAAATATACCAAAAGAAACAAAGTTCAGAAGACTTATTAAGAAGGCAAGAAACAGAGGAACTCCTATCGCTCGATGAGAAAATGGATAATATCCAAAGTAGGATGCAGGATGGATTAACCATGTATTACCAGAAAATAATGCCCCCTCTCTAAGAGCATTTGCCATCCATATCACTTGAAATGCGTCTACTCCATAAATGTGTGGATAATGGCTTATGGGAATAATAATTGCCACTAAAACAAGGGCAAGGTAATATAGGTTGGTTTTTTTTATAATAATACGCATAAAATTATAGCTCATATATTCTTATCTCTAAATATCTTTTTTAATGACAATTTAAAACCTGATAATTTAATTTTTTTCCTGATAAAAAATGTTGCTTTAATAATAATAAATGATACAACAGCAATTACGACAGTTATTGCTGAAATGAAAAATATATCCGGAAAGTCTATTTCTTCGCTCATCTTTTCATAAATAGAACCTAGACCATTATCTTCTAAAGAATTTCCCGAAATTTCATTAAAATTGCTTTCTTCTAAATATATACCATATTTTAAATTGTTATTAGCGATATTGTCGGTCAAAATGTTATTGTTAGAGTACCAAAGGCGAAAACCATTCTGGTCATTACTATTAGCGGTATTGTTTGTTATTGTGTTATTATTGGAAGAGCTGAGAGTAAAACCATTGAGATTACCTGTTGCGATATTGTCCATTATGATATTGTTATTGGAAGAATCTAGGTAAACCCCAAGATAGGTGTTATCCGTTACCTCATTGCCCATCAAGGAATTATTATGGGATGAATCGAGGGATAACCCATGCCTATTATTCCCTACACTATTGTTTGTTAGATTATTGTAATTGCTAGAATTGATTGTGATTCCATTGAGATTATCCCTTGCGGTATTGCCCTCCAAGGTGTTATTATAGGAATCATTAAGGAGGAAACCATATAGATTATTACTCGCGGTATTATTTTCCAATTTTCCGTTTGTCACATTCGCTAAATAAAAACCAAAATAATTATTTGAACGACCATTACTCACTCCTACATTTCTGATTATAAAATAGACATCCGTGTTTTGAATATGAATTCCGTGTCCTACTGAAGCGAGAATTTCATAATTTTCGATAATATAGGGATTGCCGTAAGTTCCGTTGCCAGTAAAATTTTTGGCGACTGCTGTTTGATAAAAATTAAAATTTCCGTCAACATGAATGATATTACTAACAATTACTTCAATCGTATTCGAATATTTTTCTTCATAATTATTAATCGCTTTCACATAAAACGTGTAAGTTCCAACAGGTAAATCGGTGATAGTGTAATTCGTTATCGTTATCCCTTCAGCTATTATTTCGTCATTTTGATATAAAGTATAAGTATCGGCATTTTCCGAAACCGTCCAGGTTATTGTGAATGATCCATTTTTGTTAAAGCCATGGACGTCGGAAAATAAGGTGAATGGATGCGGACCGAGTATATTGTCCAAAATATCATTCCACAGGCTATCTTTCTCATAAATGCTCCCCAAACTATTAAACAATATTATATTTCCCGAAATTGTATTGTTATTGCTATTATCTAAAAACATACCGTAATCAATATTACTATTAGCGGTATTGTTAGTTAGAGTATTATTATTGGAATACCAGATTCGAAAGCCATGCAAACTATTAGTTGCTAAATTACTCGTAAAGGTGTTATTATTAGAATTCCTAAGGAGAACGCCGGCAATATTATTGTCAGCAGTGTTGTTTATTAATTCTCCATTGATCACATTGTTGAAATAGAATCCATGGTTATAGTTTGAACGACCATCACTCACAGTCACATTTCTGATAATGAAATATACATCTGTATTTCGAATTTCAATCCCGTGCCTTATAGAAGCAGTGATTTCATAATTTTCGATGATATAAGGGTTGCTGTAAGTTCCATTACCAATCCAACTCTCGGTACTTGCATTATTGGCGAACATAATATTACCATCAATAAATATAGTGTCATGATTTGCCGATATTTTTGGTTTTTCATCATTATCCTTAATACTATTATTCCTACTTGTTTGTAATATTTCGGGAGTATTGAGAGAGAGCATTGACGCTCCGAAAATCAAGCATAAAATGAGAGTCAGTATTAAAACACGTTTCCTTTTATTAAACATCTTTTTTCTTGTTATTTTATGATTAAAATATTAATTTTTACGGTCAACAAATAGATAAGATACCGTTATTTTAGTATATATTTTACTAGCTTCCATAGATCATTTTATGAGGATAAAATAAGCTAAACATACTTAATTTATAATTGAAAATTATAAAATTGGATTTCTTAAATAAATTCACATTTAGTTATATCTTTGGGTTCTTCTACCACTTTTGAGAGGAAAAGTATTTATATCTAATATTTTTTAAACTAAATCAAGAGGATTCTATTTGAAGGCAGAAAACAAGAATTATCATTTTTATTTTCTAATATATTTATTCAAAACTCTTAAAAAAAGTTTTATTTGATAGAGAGTTTATTTTACTTGTAAACACTTCAAGAATTTTATTAATTTTTAAATTAGATTTATTTATTTTTATTATTTAAGTATTTTTTTTAGATTTTTCGTGTAATTATATATCTTTGGTGAGTAGTGTTGACAAAATGAAGATTCTTCATATTAATCCTTACCCTCCTGAACATTTAGGAGGTTCTGAAGTTTTTTGTAAAAATTTAGCAATCAATTTAAAAAAAAAAAAAAACTTTGATTCAGAGATCCTAACCTCAGATATCTTAAAAAGAAAAGTTAAAATTGATTTCCTTGATGGTTCAATTAAGATAATTTACAAAAAAAACTATTATAGTTTATGGGGGATGAACCCTCTTGTCAATATATATACTTTTTTAAAAAAAGAATTTCAAAATTATGATGTAATTCATGTACATTCTTACATTTTCTTAACTTCTTTTCAGAGTGCACTACTTCGAAAAATAAGAAAATTCCCTTTTATACTACATATACACGGAGGTATACGAACTCCACAAACTCTTAGTTCAAGCCTTATTGAAAAGTTACAATTAGGCTTTAAAAATATGTTTTTTGATAAATGGATAGGGAGTTTTACATTAAAAACTGCAGATGCATTAATCTCTGTATCTCAGAAAGATTTAGATGTGATTAAAAAACGCTATAATATTCGACATAATAATAATTATTATATTCCGAATGGTGTAAATACTGAGATTTTTAAAAAAAAAAAAGAAACTGGGAAAATATATGTCACATTCATCGGGAGGTTATCGTATATCAAGGGATTTGATGTGTATATGAATGTTATTAAAGAACTTTATAAACATGATAAGGATCTGAAATTTTTAATAATAGGAAAAGGTCCTTTAAAAAGATTAATTAAGCCAGCTCAAAAAAACCTCCCTATTCTCCACTCTGATTTTTATCCATATGAAAAAATGGTCGATATCTATAATCAGAGTAAGGTAGTACTTATTACTTCTCGATTTGAAGGTGTTCCAACAATATTGCTTGAAAGTCTAGCATGTGAAACACCAGTAATTGCATCAAATGTTGGAGGAATTTCTGAAGTCCTAAGAGATAATGAAAACGGCTTATTGATTAAAAATTTTGATGCAAAATCTATAATATCAAAAATTATGAATGTTTTACATGATCAAGACAAGTCAAGTACGTTTGGGAAGAATGGAAGGAATTTAGTGCTAGATAATTTTTCTTGGGATGTAATCACGGATAAAATAGAAATGGTTTACAAGAATTTTATATCTTAAAGCTTAATTTTTAAAAATTGAATTTTTGAGAACATTAATGAAATCTTTAATTTCAGCAATAGTGACTGCTCGTAATAATAAAATTATAACGAAAAAAATACCAAAATAAATACCCGAAAAAGCAATTAAAACTACTAAGTTATTCAGATTAAATGGAAAGATTAGATTAGATATAAAAAGTAATAAAATCACTGTAACTGCTGATACTATATATTTTAAGATTGAGGAAATTAAATTTGAGTCGAAATTAATGTTATTTTTCCTTTTCACCAAAATGATTGAATATATTGTGTAAATTGTATGCGGGATCATAACAGATATTAATGCTCCAAATGTGTAGTAAAGAGGAATCAAGATCAGACTTAAAGCGATTGTAGAAACAGCTGTGACCGTATAAAGTTTATAAACAAGTTTAGGTTCATTAGAAGCCCATAAGAAATGACCTCCCGCTACATCAATTATGTTAATGTTTAAAAAAAATATATATAACTTGAGATAATTCGATACGGGATAATAACTTGGGTCAAAAACAAATGCAATTAAAAAATCTGAGAAGAAGAGAAAATAAAAAGACATTGGTATCGTTATCAGTAAGCCGTATTTAAAAATTAAATTATACATTGTCCCAATTTTTTCCTTTTCTTCACCCTCTTTCTGGATATAATGAGACACATAAGGAAGTATAAATCTTGAAAATATTATTGCTGGTATGGATAAACTTACAATCATCCAAAGAACGATTGTATAATATGCTAATTCATCAAGTGTAACAAAAAACGCTAAGATAAATTGATTTGAGTTTGTTATTAAATTTTGAAGAAATACATATAAAAAAATAAATACAGAGAATTTTAAAAGATTACTGGTGAGCTTCCAGTTAAGAGTAAATATAGAAGAAAAATACTTGAATTTTATTTGGGAAAAGATTAAGATTACCACAAGTTGGATTAGGGATGCAATTGAAAATAACATGACTACTTGAGAAATTGTCATACTCGTGAATAATGCAAAAAAAACAATAATTACCTTTATCAATTTTGCTGAGATGAAAGAAATAGCAAAGAGTTTAAACTTCCAGAGTCCTTGAAATAAACTTTCAAAATAATTCACAATATTATTAGAAAAAACAATTAATGATGTAAGCTTAAGAACGAGACTTAAACCGGGTATTTGATAAAATCTTCCAAAGAGATCAGATAAAAAAAATAATATTAGTGAAAAAAATATTGTTAACAAAAAAATCCATTTTAAACCCTCAGAGAATCGTTTTACATTCTTATTAGAATCTTTATCTTTTTCTGCTGATACTTGTTGAATTAATGCTGTACTTAAGCCTATATTTGAAAAGATAGTAAAATATGCTAAGAAAGTTAATGAAAATTGATAAACCGCATATTCTTCAGGAGGAAAAATACGTGTTAATATAATAACAATTAAAAGATTAGAAATAAATGCAACACTTAAGGAGATTGAAATTATGAAAAAACTTTTAAAAGCTTCTTCCTTGTTTATCATTTTTTATCGATTTAATTTGTTCTTCCAATTCAAATAAAAAATATTATTTGATAATATTTTTCGACTTGTAAAAATTGTAAATATTAAAATATTTGATTTAAATTAATTATTTACAATCTTATTTAGGTTTTTTTAGATTAGAAAAAGTTTAATCAAGCCTAAAACTTTTGAAAATTCAAGCTCCTTTCGCATTTTATCCTTTCTTTCTATCTTTATTTATTAATAACAGAGACAAATTTTATCAAAAAAGAAAGATTTAAACTCTTTGTTTAAGGATGGAAAAAATTATTCTATTGGCTATAGATGGACTAAGCTGGAATATCATTGAGGAACTAAAAGCTAAAAATAAATTAAAAAACATAGAAGATATTACTAACAATGGAGTCTCTGCAGTTTTAAGAGCTGAGGGATTTTTAAGTTCCCCAAAAATTTTTTGTTCAATTTTTACAGGAAAGAAAGTAGAGAAACACGGAATTAGAGATTTTTATTCTAAAGAAGAAAATTTAAGTTCTAAACAGATTTGGGATATCTTGCATGAAAAAGGGTTTAAAATTGGGGTTTATAGACCTTTAAGTGTTTGGAGTGCAAAAAAATTTGACGGTTTCTGTATTCCAAGTCCAATGTTATTAGAAAAAAACACTTATCCTGAAGAACTAAATTTTATAGGTGAATTAGATAAAAAGGCAAGATCAGAAAAATATTCTTTAACATTTTTAATTAAGATCTTTTGGAAGCTATTTAAATTTCAATTTTCTATTAAGGGTTTATTTAAAATAATAAAGCGAAGCATTGTGTTATCTTTTAAAAGCAGTTTAGAGGAGAGAATGTATCTTTTGAAGGAAATTGAACTGATCATTCATACAAATTTATACTACAAGTTGCTTAAAAAATACAAATCACATTTTACAGTATTTTTCGACTATTCTTTTGATACGCTTAGTCATATATATTGGAGAAGTATGGGTGAAAAATCAAAATATTCTGATGTTCTTCCCAACGCTTACAAAATCGTTGATAATTTTTTCGGAAAAGTAAAGAATTTTGCTGAAAAGAATAAATATCATCTATTTATTTGTTCAGATCACGGTTTTGAGGAAATTGAAAAAAAAAATCGAAAAAACTTCAGAACGATAAATGTTCTTTATCTCCTTAGAGAATTAAAATTCTATTATGACGTATATGGGATATACATGACACAATCTGTAGTTTTTAGAATGAGACCTAATTCTTTACGCCCGTTAAATGACTTTAAGAGAGCAATAGAATCAATAAAATGTGAAGAAAAACAACTTTTTAATATTAGGTCTACTTCAAAAAAATTAATTGTAAGAATTAATGATTTTTTTGGGGATAATAGAAATTTTAAAGTTGAATTACCAAATGGTAAAAAATTAAATTTAGATGAAATTATTGATTTCAATCCAGCTCACACCGGAGACCATAGTGAAAATTATGGGGTTTTTATGATTCAAGGATCGAGAATAAAAAAGGGAAAAAAAATAGGAGATATAACTCCATACGATATTGTACCAACAATTCTTTCATTATTTGGTGAACCAATTCCATCAGAAATGGATGGAAGAGTTTTAACGGAGATTTTTGAGGGTTAATCTGTTTTCATTTAATCAATTTATATATAGGTCGATTTTTACCATCCACGTTTTCGTTCAGCAACATAAATTTATTTAAACATGAAAATCTAATAATAAAATCAACAAATTGGCGATTACCATAATTAGTATAAGCGTTCTGCATAATATCTTCATTAGGATCGTGAGGTTGGAAAAACATCACTTTCATTTTTAAAGTTTTCAAGAATTTGATTAACTTAAAATACAATTTTTTTTCTCTCAAAAAATGATGAAAAATATTTAAGGCTATTACAACATCAAATTCTTTTGAATCTTTAAAATCAAAAATTGATTTATTGATTATCTTAAATTTTTTATCTTCAATGTCTCTCAATTTTTTCATAAAATAAATGTTGGCAGGTCGAATCTCCACAGCATGACAATTATATCCTATATCTTCAAATTTATGACAAAAAAAACCTAGATTGGCTCCAATATCTAATACAATCCCCGTGTTTTTGTCCAGGTTATCTTTTATAATATTAAATCGTTCCTCACTATTGGATTCAAGTGATTTCAAATTCAAATCAGGATGTATTAAAGGCTGGTAAATAACTCCATGAATTGATTTAAATTTTAAAAATTCATTACAAAATTTAGTCCATTGTGGATGTCTAGCAATTATTTCAATAGGGACCGTGTTGAGATCAAGGATTCTTAAAAGAGAAAGAAAAAAAATGCCTTCAAATAGGATGAATTCACCTTTACTCCCAATTCCTACTCTTATTTTATTTTTAATTTTACCTAAGTCAAAGTGGTGATATGATTCATCTAAAGAATTTAATAAGTCTGTGAATTGATCTACATCAGAATAATCAAATTTTTCCTTGTGTTGAATTATTTGATCAATAAAAATATTGTATAAACCAATTTCTTTCCAATTTTTTTTATCCATAAAATGTTGTTTAATAAATTCGAATTGATTTGACTCATAAATCTTTTCTAAATTGCTATAGATATCCCAAGTTTTTTCTATATTAAGATTTCTACTTATTGAATAAATAGGATAATTCACATAATATTTCAACCTATCAATATCAATTTCAAGATTATTCTGTAAAATATTAGAGAGATTTTGCACATTGTTATCAATATATAATTCTAAATACCAAAATTTATCATAAAATTTATAAATAATTTTTTTCAACCTTGGAACGATCTCAAAAATCCTCCACGCGTAAAATTTGTAAAGATTTTCTTGTAATCTTGGAAATCTTTTTAACAAATTCCAAAAACTTTTTACAATTTTACTCAGCATTAGTAATCGTCGTGATTTTCTTTTTTTATTATAATTCCATGTATATAGAGTTCTTTAACATGATTATTTCTTCCTAACTATATTTCTAGTATTAAAGTCGTTTATAATAATACTTGTTTATAAGCAATGGTTTGTTTTTAATTTAATTATAACAGTTCTAAAACATTATTAAAAATTGTATTATTTACTAAACTAAAGAAAATTAAAAGTTTATCATTAGATTAAAAATACTTCTATCTATTTAGTATGTAAAGAAAGGATTTAAAAAAAGGGAATGGCTTTAGTTTTTAAACGTAATTAAAATTGTTTTGCTGACCTAAATGAATTTAAAAAAATTATTAGACAAATTCTTCATCAGTCTTACAAAAATTATCCCTACAAAAATACCTTTGGTTATATTAAAAGGTCCGTTGAAGGGATATAAGTTAATAATGGGTGCTCCTGCAGGCAAGGGAAGAGGAATATCGGTTATTTTTAACCGTAGTGAACCAGAGCGATTAAAGATCACAAAAGATTTGATTTCACCAAATTTTGTATGTTTTGATATAGGGGCAAATGTAGGAATTTATTCACTGCTTTTCTCAAGATATTCAAAATTAATTTATGCGTTTGAACCATTTCCTCGTAATTTAAGTTTTTTATATAGAATGCTCAAATTAAATAATATAGAAAATGTAATAATTGTACCCTGTGCGGTAGCAGATAAAGATGGACTCTCCTGGTTTCAAAAAGCTCATAGCAATGCGGAGGGTAGGTTAAATACAAGTGGATCTCAACCTGTTTCAGTAATTTCACTTGATACATTTATAAAAGAGAGTAAATTAATTCCAAACCTATTAAAAATAGATGTGGAAGGTGCAGAATTATCAGTTCTTAAAGGAGCTAAAGAATTATTATCAATCTCTAAACCAATTATACTCATAGAAACTCATGGTGATACGATTAAAAAAAAATGTTTTGAGTTCCTCAAACAAATGGGGTATAGGTATTTTGAACCCATAGACTCAAATTCCATTCGAGAAGCAAATGATTTTGTAATAAAACCGTGAAAATTTATTAATTTCTTAATTTATTGTTTTTCTTTGATGATCTCCTGTAAAATTGTTTCTAAAGAGGAAAATCGTTTCTCTAAGCTAAAATTTTGACGAATATGTTCTTTTCCACTCTCCGAAAATTGTTCATAGAGTTTTTCTTCTTCCATAAGCATTAAGGTTTTTTGAGCAAAATCATCGAAATTATTTGTTTTAATAATATAACCTGTTTTTCCATCTACAATAGTTTCTGAAGGTCCACCCTCAAAAGCGATTACAGGAGTACCATTTTTCATTGATTCTAATGGAATTAAGCCAAATGATTCATCTATCGCGGTATAATAAGTTACAGTTGATTGAGCATAAAAGGAATTTAAGAACTTACCATCTATAAATCCATAAAGAATAACATTTCGATCAGGGATTTTTAGTTTTTTTATCAAATTTTTAATGATCTTTTTATTCCCTTTTGTTAGAAGTCCCCCTATTAACAATATTGTTTCTGGTTTTTTTTTAAGTATTCTTTTAAAAATATAAATCAATTCCTTAGCACCTTTTAAATGAGCAGATAATCCAAGGGTAAATATTATTGGAGTATTTCTTTTTAACATTAAATCTTTTCTAAGATCATAATCACTAACATTATCATTTTTATCATTAACTTCAATCCCAATATAATGTACAATACTTTCTTTACCATACCACTCTTTAGCACGCATTCTAGTAAAATTACTGATACAGATCATTTTAGCAGCAGAGCGTGCTCCGATCATATCATATTTTTTAAAGAAAATCCGGAGAAACACACTAATTATTCTCATAAGAAATGGAGCGCTTGAATAGTACCTTTTATCATGAAAATAACGATATGGTTCTAAACATAAATATATATGCTTCTTTTTCTTACTTTTTTCCATATTTGAACAAAAATACCCCGTAGGAAAATGTAATGATATAAATAAATCACAGTCTAATTGATTAATTATTCTAAGATAATTTCTTTTTATTTTATTGAATTCAAGCCAAAATAAAGGGTTTGAAGGTAAAGGACCACCGACTTCTTTAAGAGATACTTTTTTTTTAAATTTATACATCTTTTTGTTTATTTTTTGGGCAATAATCGTTACAGAATGACCAATTTCACAAAATTTGTTGGCATAGTCCACTAGGAATTTCCCACCACCACCATAAATAGTTAGATGGGATGCAACAAAAGCAATTTTCATTATAATACCTTTATTTTTTAAATTCTTTGAATTTTTTTGAAATTACATCAATCATTATTTTTTTAAAAACTTTTAATATTTCAGACCAAAGATATTTTTTTTTTATAAAGTCAAATCCTTTTTCTCCACGTTGATTCAATTCTTCCTTAAGAGGAATTAATTCTCTAATTTTAGCAATTAAATCTACTTGATTCTTTCCAAATATAACACCACTCTCTTCTCCTAATTCTAAAACTACACCCGGTAATGAGTTTGATAAAACCGGTTTTTTCATTGCCATATACTCAATTATCTTAATAGGTGTGATTTCTTTCGTGACTGAATTAATTTTAAAACTTAAAAGACACAAATCAGCAAGATGAATATATTCTGCAATCTCAAAGTAAGGAACCCTACCTATGAGGATTACCCAATTAGCGTTAATCTCTTTCACATATTTTACTAATTTGTTATAAATACCGCCATCTCCCACAATTAAGAATTTAAGGTTATAGTTTCCGTTCTTTACATCATGATGATAAAAATCGATAATTTCTTTTAGTCCCGCAAAATCGTATAAATATCCCATAAAAAAGATTACAAAATCCTTATCTGAAATCGAGAGTTTTTCTTTTAAAAAATTGAATTTTTTTTCATCTACTATTGTATTCTCCAGTGATATTCCATTCCTAATAATTTTAACATTTTGTGGTAAAGTTCCTTCTCCAATAACATATTTTTGATGTAAGATCGTATAAATTAGGACTAAATCAGAATGTTTTAATAAAACGCGAGAAACTGCTCTTGCAATATTTTGAACATAAGAAATCATAACTAATTGATGCAAAATATCAATATAGTGGAAAATAAATGGAATATGGAAAAGTTTCGCAAAGATAAATCCAATAGAACCATTTGTTATTGAATAATCAATAATAATATCAGGTCGATTTCTTTTTATAATCTTTAAAATTTCATAGAAATTTGTCATTAAAGAAGTAATCCTTCGGAAATATGGTATTTGCAAATGTGCTGTTCTAATAATTTTTACTTTTGAATTCTTTATTGTGCGATTTATGTTCCTATATTCCTTTCTTCTAATAAAAAGGGAGTTTGAATGTATTTTTTTTTCTATATCATAATCAATTACAGTTATTTTTATAGAAGGTATTTTTGAAAGCCTTTCAAAAATATGGTGCTGTATGTGTGGTCCTCGAGTTAACCAATCTGTTTCTTGTAAAACAAGAATATTCAATACTCTAATCTTCTCATTTTTTTATTATTTCATTAAGTCGAGAGATATATTCAGAAATTCCTTGTTCTATAGAATAATCTGGCTTATAATCTATCAAATTTTTTATTTTAGATATATCTGCATAACTATGTAGTATATCTCCTGGTCGTTCAGGGCCATAATTAATATTTAAGTCTTCTCTCTCAGTATATTTTAAAATCAATTTAGTAAGAGAATTAATATCAACCGGGTTACCTGTTGCTACATTGAAAATTTCACCAGCGGCTTTTGGATGATATGCAACCATTAAATTAGCTTTAATTACATCTTTAACGTAAACAAAATCTCGAGTTTGTTCACCAGTGCCAAAAATAGTAGGTTCTTTGCTATATCTTAATATATTTTCAATGAAGAGGGCCATAACTCCCGCATATTCAGTATTACGCTGTCGCGGACCGTACACATTGAAATATCTTAAAGGGGTTGTTTTTAGACCATATGTTTTATAAAATGACAATAGGTATACTTCTCCCGCTAATTTTGATACTCCATAAGGAGTATTAGGATCACGAAACATTCTTTCGTGTTTAGGTAGTTCTAAATCGTCAGAATATAATGCAGCACTTGAAGCAAATATTACTTGATCAACATCATTAATTCTTGCGGCGTTGAGAACATTTATGGTCCCATTTACATTTACATTATTACATAATTCAGGCATTTTTATCGACTGCTGAACACTTATAAATGCACCTTCATGATAAACTAAATCAACATCATTAAAAATTTCTATAAGAAAAGATGAATCACGTACATCTGCTTGATAAAATTTAAAATTTGGATTTTTAAGAGCATTCTCTAAATTTATCAATAACCCATTATATAAATTATCAATCCCAATTACTTTTGCTCCAGCATCTAAAATGCTGTCAGTCAAATGACTTCCAATAAAGCCAGAACATCCAGTAATAATAACTTTTTTATCTTTAAATTTTTCTAAATTCATTGAAATCGAGATCAAATAGAAATTAATTAACAAACAATCTTTTATCTAAATAAAAAAATGCAATTTATTTAAAATTTAAGAAAATTACTTAAATTCTTTTGATCTTCTAATAATTCTTCTAAAACCTTAATCTCTCTTATGAAATATACAAACTCATACAAAATATACAAAATACTTATTCTTAAATATAAATTAAAATCTTTTTCTTAACAAATCAATTTTTATTAGAAAGTATAATTTGATGTTTACAAACCGATATAAATTTCTATCAAAATCTAGATTATCTATAAAACCGCTCTTATATTTTTAATTAATATATAGATTCTTAATTTTAAAAAAAAAATGGATCAAAAATATGAGTAAGAATATTCTTATCATTGGTGGGCTTGGATATATTGGAAGCATATTATATGATGTAATGAAACAAGAGGAGGAATGGGAAGTTGACATTTTAGATAATCATCTTTATAAAGATCTTCATCCTTCAAATCCATTTATTGAAGCAGATATTCGAAATAGAGATCAAATTGAAAGGATTATCAAGAATTATGATACAATAGTCAATCTAGCGGCAATTGTGGGTGATCCTGCGTGTTTGATAGACACCAACTTAGCTATTGAAACAAATTGCATAGGTGCGAGAAATATTGCTGAAATCTGTAAGAAAATGAAAAAATTTGTTGTCCACACTAGCACTTGTAGTATATATGGAAGTGAACCAAATGTGATTGTAAAAGAAGGAGATGGGGGATTTCCTATCGATTTTTATGGTCAAACAAAATATACTCAAGAACGCCTTATAAGAGAGATATGTGCTGATAATCATTGCATTGTAAGATTGGGTACAGCATATGGATTAAGTCCAAGAATGCGATACGATTTAGTTGTAAACACGTTTGCAGCCAGAGCAGTAGGATTTAATAAAATCACGATTTTCGGTGGAGAACAAGAACGTCCATTTGTACATATTCGTGATATTTCTAGAGTTATAGTTCATGCTATTAAAAACAATTTACATGGAATTTACAATGTTAGTGGTGAAAATCAAAGCTTATTGCGATTAGGGGAAATTGTAAGTGAAATTACGGATTGTAAAATTGAAATAGATAGTAATATTGTTGATAAGAGAAGCTATATGGTAGATAGCAGCAAAATAGTGAATACTGGTTTTGAATTTAAGTATAGTATTGAAGATGCGATAAGAGAAATAATTAAATCTCCAACAATATTGAATTTCCATCAGGGAATTTATTCTAATCTAAAATTGGCTGAAAGAGTAAAAACAGCACAAACTATTGGTAGAAAGGAATTACAATTAATTGAAGGAGGAATTGCTGTTGATGATAGAGGTAGTCTAAATTTTGCTAATGATTTCAATTTTTATGGAGTTAAACGTTTTTATCAAGTTCAAAACTTTTCGTCATCAACTATTCGTGCATTTCATGGGCATATGAATGAAGCTAAATATATTTATGTTGCAAAAGGTTCTGCTATTGTTGCTGCTGTAAAACTAGATAATATTAAATCCCCTTCAAAAAATCAGAAGGTTAATCGTTACATTTTATCTGATAGGCATCCACAAATATTGTTTATACCCCCTAAATATGCCAATGGATTTAGGCCATTAGAAAAAGACACTCGTATTATTTTCTTTTCAACAAGTTCTTTAGAAGAGAGTAGGGGTGATGATTATCGTTTTCCAGTAGACTACTGGGGAAAAGAGATTTGGGAAGTTGAAAATCGTTAAAGAAAATATTATAAAATGAGGTATTAAAAGTGACTACTATATTAGTATTGGGAATTAGTGGGATGTTAGGATCAATAGTTTTTGATTACCTCTCAAGGAACAAGAATTTTGATGTTTATGGAACAGTTAGAAATGTAAAATATAAAAAAGATCGAATTTTTCTTTTCGATGCATATGATTGTTCTCAATTGGATAATACTAATATTCTCAATCTAAATATTGAATATATTATTAATTGTATAGGGATTACCAAACCTTTCTCAAAAGACGATGATCCATCAGGGGTGATTCGTGCGATTAAGATAAATGCGGACTTTCCGTGGGAATTAGCTAAGTATGCAAAAAAGCATAATATAAAAGTATTACAAATTGGTACAGACTGCGTTTTTAGCGGATCAAAAGGAAATTATGTTGAAAATGACGAACATGACCCGTTAGATGTATATGGAAAATCCAAAAGTTTAGGAGAAGTCTTTGATGGAACTACACTAATAATCCGGGGTTCTATAATTGGTCCAGAATTTAAGAAAGAAGTAACATTTCTTTTAGAATGGTTTCTTAATCAACATGATGGTGGAACAATAAGTGGTTGGGAACACCATACCTGGAATGGTATAACTACTTTACAATTTGCTCAAATTTGTGAGAAAATAATTGAAACGTATAGCTTTGATAAATTAAAAGAAATTTCACATGTCCATCATTTTCTTCCTAATGAAATATTAAATAAATATGAATTAATGAATGTTTTTAATGACACATTTAACAAAAAATTGAATATTAATCGTATAAATAGACCAGATGAAAAAGTCGACCGCACACTTGGGACTAAATATGACGAACTTTCAAAGCTATTTGGAATGTCAGATATTAAAACTGCTCTAAATGATTTATTAGATTATATTGAAAAAAGCAACATTTATAAAATCTGATTTTTAACTTTATCTCTCTCTAGATCTATAGAAATTTAAAGAATTCCCAATTAAAATATTACAAATTTTCTGCCCAATATTCTTTCCATAATGATTTACTGGCTCTATTTTCTGTGATAATGCTAATTCAGCCGCGGATGACATTTGTTCTAGGTCTATACCAGTTAATGTATTTACTCCAAGTTCTATTAAATCAATTCTTTCGGTACTTTCACGAATTGTCAAACAAGGTGTTCCTAAAATGGCACACTCCTCGACAACGGTTCCACTATCCGAAATCACTAATTCTGCTTCCTTTTCCATGCCTAAAAATTCAAGGAATCCTTGTGGGGGGATGGTATTGATCCCCTCTGGAAATTTTAATCCGTATTTTTCCATCATTTGCTTTGTTTTCGGCATTAAAATATACTTTATTTCAACTTTCTTATTCTTATAAAGTGTCTCAAGAAAAGCCAATATTTTGCTAAGATTTTTCTCATTTTCAACATTTTCGGCACGATGGCAAGTCACTAAATAAAAGGGAGAATCTTGCTCAAAATTTGTTCTTACTGCATTAACAACTTCTATAATGGGATTTCCTACAACCCAACATCGTCGAGGACTTATCCCTTCTCTTAGCAAATTAGCTTTATGTTCAGGTAAATAACATATATTAATATCTGATAAATGATCAATTATAACACGATTTTTCTCTTCTGGCATTAACCAGTTTTTACTCCGCATACCAGCTTCAATATGAACTAGTGGTATATTTAATTTAGATGTAGCTAAAGTAAAACCTAAACTGCTGTTATTATCTCCTAAGACTATAACAAAATCTGGTTTTACTTTAAACAAAGTTTTTTCAAACTCAATCATTAATTTTGCAACTTGGGATGCATGAGTTCCACTTTTTATGTTTAAATTATAGTCAGGTAAGCGAACTTCTAGCTGATCATAAAATATTTTATTTAAATTATAATCATAATGTTGACCACTATCGACAATTATGTTTTCAAAAAAAATGTCTAATTTCTTGATGATTTGGGATAGCCGGATTATATCTGGGCGAATCCCGATACAAGTTATAATTCTTTTCATAGTTTGATTTATCAAGAATTAATTATTTTTAATAAAAGGTTTTTACCAGAATAGACCATTTACAATTTCAATAATGACCAGTTCTTTTTGTTCTTTTTGTCTTTAATTTTATTTTTCTAACGAAGTAGTAGAATAAACATGAAAAGATTCTTCTGGTTAATTTCATTAATCTGACATGTGAGGAGCCATATTCACGCCGGTACACTTTAATCGGGACCTCTTTAATTCTATAATTTGAAATTGAAGCTTTTAAAATTTGTTCTATACAAAAAGCGTACCCAAAATATTTAGTATTATCAAAAATTGGTAGAATTTTTCGACTAAAAGCACGAAATCCCGTTTGATTATTCATTATTCTTACACCAAAAAAAGTTTGTATTAACTTTTCTATTAGGACTTCTCCTAATCTAGTTAGTATAGGTAATTTATAAAAATATGTTCCTTTATATCTTGATCCGATTGTATAATCAGCTTCATCTTCGAATATTGGTTTAACTAAATTAAAGAGATCGTCGGGGCTATGTTGCCCATCTGAATCCATAGTAACAATAATGTTTCCATTCACTTGCGAAAATCCTGAAGCTATAGCTCCTCCGTAACCTAGATTCCTTTTATGACTTATCACTTTAATATCCCTATTTAGTTTAACTTCCTCAATTCTTTCTATGCTGGAATCAGTTGAATGATCATCTACGACGATAATTTCAATCGAGTTATCATAAGGTAATTTTTCTAAAACTGATTTTATAGTCTTTTCTTCGTTATACATGGGTAAAATTATTGAGATAAGAACACGTTCTTCTTCATTTTTGAATTTCTTAATGTAATCGTATAAATCTTGATAAAGATTTTCTTTATTAATCTCTATAGTTTCTGAATTATTCGTTAAGGTGTATAATTTCTCTTTTTTATTCAGTGTTGTCAAAAATAAAGCGCCTTTTAGTAATTCTCTACATTTTCAATTTTACTGAATAAATATTGATGTTATTGAATTTAAAATTTATTCAACTAATAAATTTATAAACTATGTCAAATTCAACAGCTCAGTATTCTGGAAGTTTATGATGAGTAGAAGATTCTATGATAAAATTTAAGATTATTTAAATTGGAAAGCATCTCATTATTTTGCAAATTTGTTTACTTAAACCATCATTTAGGATAAATTTCAAATTATACTAAGTATTTTTTTAATGATAAAAATTGATAACTCAATTAAATTAAAAAATAAGGACCTTATCTATGTTTTTTGAAAATAAAAAAGTTTTAGTTACTGGTGCCGCTGGTTTCATTGGTAGCAATTTAACAGACAAATTACTCGAATTGGGTGCATCTGTTATAGGAATTGACAACCTATTCAATGGTAGATTAGAAAATTTAGATAAAGCCCAAAAAAGTAAAAGCTTTCAATTCTTTAAAGGAGATATAAGAGACATTAATTTATTGCTAGATATTTCAAAAGATATTAATATAATATATCATCAAGCGGCATTTACGAGTGTTCCACAATCAGTTCTGATGCCCCAGTCTTGTAATGATGTTAATATCAATGGAACTTTAAACATATTGAATACTGCAAAGAAAAACAATATCGATAAAATCATTTTTGCATCAAGTTCTTCTGTCTATGGAGATGAACCTTCCTTACCTAAGAAAGAGGATATGAAAAAAAATCCGAAATCTCCCTATGCCGTTTCCAAATTAGCGGGTGAGGGATATGTTCAAGTATATAGCCAACTTTATGGATTAAATACTACAATTTTAAGATATTTTAATGTATATGGACCGAGACAAAAAGATTCGACTTACAGTGGAGTTATAGCTATCTGGCTTGGGAGAATAATTCGAAATGAGGATCTTATAATTTTTGGTGATGGGCAAAATTCTAGAGATTTCACCTACATTAAAGATGTTGTTCGGGCAAATTTATTAGCAGCAAAATTCGATACTACTGGCGAGATATTTAATATTGGGGCAAATTCACCAATCAAATTAGTTGAACTTGCAAAGTTGATGCTTAAAATAACAAATAAAGAAAATTTAAACTTGACTTATACAGATCCTCGGCAAGGAGATATTCTACATAGTTATGCTGACATAACTAAAGCAAAAAAATTAATTAACTTCGAGCCGGAGTATATTCAAGAGCAGGGTTTAAAGAATTATCTAAAATGGTATTGCGCTAAGTATCAAATTGATTTAGAAATTGATTGAAATATGATATTGAAATGGAAAATCGAAAATTGGACTTAAATAATATAATCTTTTACTTAAAGGCAAGAATTCATTTCTTCATAATACTAATCTCTACAATCTCCATAATATTTATTTTTCTCAAAATTATTAATTTCAACATTTTTTCAGGGTTGTCACAAATAGTTTTTCTAGATTTAATTTTTTATTTCTGTGTCTATCTGAGTACATGTTTTACTTTATTATTTTTACCAACCTATCCGATTATTTTTATTACATTTAAGAAAATAAATTTGAATCTCTTAGAGAAATTAGCTCTTACAATTGTAACTAATTTATCATTTTATGTTATAGTTGGGATAGGTGGATTCTATCTTGGAATTCCTATAACTGAATGGTTTTTTTTATTAACACTGGTAATAACCTTCATTTTAGTTATATTATTGAGCCTTTTTTTCAATTTAAGAAGTGAAACACTAGATGCATTTAAATCTAAGTTAACTAACGGTTATAGAGAAGAATTTACTGAGAATTTCTCTATTTTAGAATATATTAAAAGTTTTAAATTCTCAAACGCGGTGTTCTTAATTATCTTTCTCTTCTTAGTTTGTATTTTGGGTGTTTTGGGGGTCAGTACATTTGTAGGTACAGATCCCTGGATGCACATTTCAATCATTCAATTTATAACAGATATTAATTATTTACCTTTAAGCGATTATTTCGGTACTTTTGGATTCCATGTTTTTGGGGCTGTAATTCATTTTTTTTCAGGATTGGATATCTTCCTTATCCCTCGATTTTTTGTTTTTTACACTATTCCAATTTCTTCGTTATTGGTTTATACTCTTCTAATGAGGATTTTTCGAAATAAAAATTTGGCTATATTCGGGATTTTTGTTTTGTTTTTTTCGTCATTAGGGTTCCTAAATATGATGTTTCAGTTTTGGCCTTCTAGTCTTGCTTTAATCATTGGAATAGCATTATTCTTTCTTTTATATATAAGATTACAGTCTTTTATTCAAGAAAAGCTACCAAAAAAAAGACATATTTTATCGAATATGTTTTTCTCGTACTTTTTAATCATAATGTTTTTTATTAGTTGCCTGTTAATTCACTCCTTAATCGCTGTAATACTTTTAATTTCCTATTTGTGGGTTTACTTGATATATTTTGTTAAGAGTTATAGGAGAGGTTCTGATTTCATACTATTGGGTATTTGTTTGTGTATATTTTTTATTTTTTATCTCTTAAATATTAGTACGGGGCATTTTATTGTTTTTACTAGATTAGGATCTATACCGTGGCAGTATATTTTATTTGGGATAGTAATAATAGCAATATTAGAAGGATTAGTACTCTTACAAACACATAAATTCATAAACTTTACGAAAGGTAGGTATTCTTCAGTACTACGGGGAGAAAAGTATAAATTTTTTAAAAAGATAGAGGAAAAATTCCTGTTCCCCATAATTCTTGCATTAGTGTTAATCCTAATATCCTCTTTTGCTGTTATTAATTTTTTTTTGTTTAATTTTAACATTATAACGATTTTTACGGGATTTGAAATACTGATTATTTGGTCATTAGCAATATGGGGATTATTTATATTCCAATTCAAACCTCGAGGAAAACCATTATTTCTGTGGGGATTTGTGTTAGTAATTATTTTAATAGCAGGTTTTTCTTTTGATTTCATTTCAGGTTCACTCACTTTCTTCTCTAGGATTTTTTATTTAACATCTGTTATTATTGCCATTGGATTTGTATCCTATTTCTATAAATTAATAAAAACCAACTCAATACAATCATTAAAAATAAAGATCTTTATAATTTTTATAACAACCTTCTCTCTATTGGCAACGTATCTCGAACTTAATTCCTCCGTTGAATTTTATAGTATAACAAGACAAGAAGTTAGTACCGTTCAATGGTATTCAACCTATAGTTCTAATCAAAATGTTATAATTGCCGAATTCGGGTGGAGTTCAATTTTTATATATTATGATTACCCCTTCAATGAAGGAAATGCAACTATTCCACTCAATGATACTTTAATTTTCCGTACTGCTACAAATGACTTTCTTAATCCACGTTTTCATATTCAAAATGATGTAAATTTACTTATTGAATTAAAAATTGGTTTAGAAAAGGATGTTTTCTTGATACTATCAGATAATTATCTCTTAGTCTCGGGTTTTGAATTATTTGGTCAACTATCCGGAGAAGAAATTGAAATGTATTATAATTTAACTTATTTGAATAGAATATATGTTTCAAAAAGCGCTTATGGTAAGACAGTTCCTTATTATTGGGTCATTTAGGAGTTACTAATTGATTCAACTTTGTTTAGAGTGCTTAGAATACACAAATTTAAACCAATTGGGCAATCTTTTTTTATACTAAAAAGTCAAGGCTTAATTCTATCTCATTTTTTCCTATGAAGGCACTAATTTAACCACAAATTTGGTTTTAAGGATCTTCAATGAGATAAGACTAATAATGAGTTTATTAACAAAATAAATATAAATAAATAGGTTTCCATTATGTGTTTAAAAACAATATTTCCAAATTATGAGTAATATTAATTACGAGGATATCATTGCGCAATTAAAATCTGATCTAAATGCGGAGTGTGCTATATCAAATAAGTACGGAATAATATTAGGATCGAAGATTAAAGAATTTTCTGAAGGAAAAATTATTCCTCAAGGGTTACTCTCACTAATTTCAAACTCAAAACAAATCGCTAGTGAGTTAAATTTAAAAAAGATAAATTCATTTGCTCTAGAAGCTCAGGAACATCATTATCTATTTTCGTTCACAAAAAAATTGATTTTAATATCAAAATTAGATTTGAATGTTAATTTAGCAAAATTTATGCCTAGTATTAGTTTATTTTTGAAGAAATTAAGTGAGAGTTCAAAAACGGAAGAGATAAAAGAATTTTCTGTGTTTGATTTTTCTAAAGAATTAACAAGAATCGGGGATACTCTGAAACAAGAAGAAATAAAAAAGGGGAAATATTCTATAATTAAAGATCTAGTAAGACACATCTCGAGGTAATCTCAGTAGAATTTAATTTAAATTTTGTTGGTGAAACATCATATTAAGACAAGTTTTCATATATAAAGGAGACGAACTTTTATATTATAGACATTTTGGCAAAGCACTTAAACATGAAGCTTTAAATTATCTTGTTACAGAAATATTGGACGACGAATCATTCAATGAAGAAGATACTGTTGAATTTCATGATTACTATAAGTTTAGAGTATCATATATAACGAAAAAGAGCCTGGGCTTGGTGTTTTTATTTGTTACTGGCTTAACAGATAAATTTGAGAACATAAAAAAGGAATTAGTAAAATGTAGAAGGGAATTTGTTGATTTATTTGAAGAAATCTTACAACATCGCTTTGATGCAAAAACTTTTGAAGTTTTTGATCCCATAGTAGATGTAAACCATAAAAACCTCCGTCCAAAGATATCGTTAGTTGGATTTTCAGGAGTGGGGAAAACAACAATAACTCGATTAATAAGAGCGGAAGAGATACCCATACAACATATACCTACAATTACAGGTGATATCGCTACTGTTAGAATTGGGAAATTACACTTTCATCTATGGGATTTTGCTGGACAAGAACAATTTAGCTATCTTTGGAGTAATTTCATTAAAGGAAGTGATGCCGTACTTTTGATTACGGATTCTACTTTAGTAAATGTTGAAAAAAGCAAATTTTTTTTGGAACTGATAAAAGACCAAGCACCTCATGCCCACATAGCAGTAATTGGAAATAAACAAGATTTAGGTGGAGCAGAAAATCCCGCTAATATAGAAAGAATTCTAGGTTTAAAATCATACTCTATGATTGCGAAGAAACCAGAAAATCGAGACAAAATGATTCAAATTATTGCCGATATTTTAGAAATGAGTGCTGAAATCTCTCCCTTATTAAAACCACTATTAGAAAGAGATCAGTTAATCGAAGAAGCTACAAAGTCATTAAAAAGTGCAAATTTTGAAAAAGCTGCTTTTTTATTTGATAAAATTAGCTATCTATGTTTAGATTTAGGAGATGATTCATTAGGGAAAGAATTTTATGAGAAATCCCAAAAAATCAAGATAATGTTAGAACAAGTTGGAGCACCCCAGCCAACTCCTGCGCATCCAATAGAATCCGATAATTCTGAAAAATATATAGAATCACAAAAAGAAGAAATATCGGAAAATGTTAGCAAACCCAAACCTTCAATCCAAAATGAAACCTTAGAAGTAGCTTTACCTCCAGCACCCAAACTACCACCATCAACATCAACGCAAAAAAAAGATATAGAGGATAAGGTACCAGTATCACCAAATATAAAGCAAGATACTTCTAGACAATGGATAAAATCTAGTAAAAGATTACAAGATAAAATAATCGAGAAGAACCTCAAAGCTGATGTTGTAAAAGTAGGATTAAAATTAAATCCTGAAGATTATATGGTAAAAATCAGACCAAAAACTATAGGAGTAGTCCCTAAAGGTGCTAAATCAAAACTTAAAACATCATCTTACGGTCATGTTAAGAATGAACCTAATCAAATAGGTAAAATGGAATTAGATCAACCAAAAAAACCGGATGAAAGTAAAGTTAGTGATAAATCATTAAAAGTAAGATCACCATCTCGACCTTCCGAACTCTTTGAAAAAAACAGCCAAAGTACTCCACCCCAACCACCCATAGCCTCAAAAATAAAAGAATCTATTGAAAAACATGAATCCATAGAATCAGAAAAAATACCAAAAGAATCCAAAGATTTAGAAGGACTCTCAAAAGAACTCATAGAATCAGAGGAAACACCACTTGTTATTGACAAAAAACAAGCCGAACATGCAAAAAAAACCCTTATTGATCTAAAATTAAAGAAGGCAGACTTATATAAAATGAAATTAGACTTTGATATGAAAGAACTAATGGGAGAAATTTCTGCGGAAGAACTTGAAGAAAAAAAGAAAAAAATTATTGAATATGAAGAAAAAATTGAGATTCAAATCCAAGAATTACAAAAACTTTTAGAGAAATAAGACCACCAACTTTAACCTAAATTATCCCTGTTAAATATTCATTTGGGACATTTGCTTCTCCCATTCTTATCCCTTTTTTCCCTCCATGATAGTCTGAACCACCAGACATTAATATATTATATTTTTCAGCGATTTTTCGATAGAAGTTTGGGAAAAACTCCTGAGCCCATTCGGCTTTATCTGTTTCATAATATGGTCTGTTCTTTGAATATATATACTCAACTTCAATTCCTTCAATCCCTGTGTTAACACAAAATTCAATAAAATTTGCACGATCTGACACTTCATAAATTCCAGGGTGTGCAAGAATTGGAATACCTCCAGCGGCTTTAATCAAATCAATTGATTCCTCAAAGTTGAGTTCAACTTCTCGATCAACATATGCAATACCGCCAAGACTAACCATCTTGAACAGATCATTCTTAGATTTTCCTTTGATTAATTGTGGATTATTTTTAATCATGATTTCTACAATGTGAGGTCGACCAACTATCATTCCACCTGCGTTATTCTTAACTTCTTCGAACGTGATATCAAATTCTAACTCATTTCTCAAACGCTTACAGATGGCTTTTTTCTGCTCTATTCGACCTTTAATTTGATCATCAATTGTTTTTATTAGCTGTGGGGATTTGTAGTCTATATTTAATCCAATAACATGAACATCTATCAATTCTCTCTCAATTTCATGTCGAATCGAAATTTCTAAGCCGGGTATTGCAATTAATTCTTTTTCCTCTCCATAAGATAAAAATTCTTCCAATCCAATAATAGTATCATGATCGGTTAGAGCTATTGCCTTTAATTTAAGTTCAATTGCTTTGTCTATTAATTGGGAGGGTGTGTCTAAACCATCAGAACTAGTTGAATGCAAATGAAAGTCAATCACATTATTTGAGAATCGGGTCTGAAATTTTACTTTTTCTTTAAAATTTATTAACTTTTGCTGAAAAAATATAAATTTACAAGAATTAAAAATTACAAAAAGGTGTTTAAAACTTATGCCAATAATTGTTATGAAATTCGGAGGTTCTTGTTTCACAGATAAAACAGCATTCAAAAAAATTTTGTCAATTACAAACGTCTATAAAGATGTAAAAAAAATCTTTGTTGTTTCAGCATTAAAGGGAATAACAGATTTACTTTTAAAAACTGCTCAGGGACTAGAAGATGTAAAAGTAACTGATCAGAATATATCCTTGATTGAAAAAAAACATTTGGATATAATCGAACAAATATTTGAAGAGGATTCTGAACATTATATTAGAGCAAAAGATTGGGTTGATATCAAACTTAGTGAATTAGATGATGCGTTTGCGGATATAAAAGAATTTGGATTAGAACCTTATTATAGAGATTATGTTCTTAGCTTTGGGGAAATTCTTTCGACATTTATTTTAAACCAATATCTTTTAAGTTGTAGTTTGGATTCTGTTTATATTCCTGCAAATAAAATTATCATAACTAATGATGAATTTAATAATGCATATCCTCTATATGATTTAACAAATTCTCGGATTCAAAAACTGTTACTTCCTCTTTTAGAAAACCCAAAAAAGGATGTAGTAATGTGTTTAACAGGATTTATTGGTAGAAATAAAATTGGTTATATTACAACCTTAGGAAGAGGGGGCTCAGATTATACAGCCACAATCCTCGCCCATTCTCTTTACAGTATCGGAAACGATAAAAATATTAAAGTTATTTTATGGAAAGATGTTGACGGATTATTGGCTATAAATCCAAAATATGTTCCCGAATCATTCCTTATTAAAAATTTGGATTATGATGAAGCAAAGCACATTGCTAACTTTGGGGCAAAGATCCTTCACCCTAAATGTTTAGAAGCGATAGAAAAGTATAAAATTCCTCTAGAAATTAGAAATTTTAATAAACCATTAGATGATAATTTTACAGAAATTTCAGATCACTCAGATAAGGAACAAATAAAAGGGATCTCAGCTGTGGAATTTGCAACGATTATAAATGTAATATCTGGCAGTTTAGTAGACGTCCCTGGAGTTTTAGCAAAAATTTTTAAAGCTATGAGTAAGAATAAAATAAGTGTATCGTTAGTAGCACAAAGCTCATCTGAAATAAGCACTTCATTTATTGTCAATGCGGAAGATTCAAAGAAAGCATTAGAAGCATTAAACAACTCAAAGTTCTTTTCAGAATTTTTTGAAATTAAATGGGAAGATGTTGCCGTAATTAATATCACAGGTTTAAAAATCCTTGAAACTAAAACAAAGGCAGAAATTTTCAGTGCATTGGATAAAAAAAATGTAAAAGTTAAAGCAATTTCTCAAAGTTATGATGAGTTAAATTTATCATTAGTGATTGAGAGAGAAAAACTAATTGACGCAATAAATGTTATTCATAATGATTTATATGAGGATTTTCCATCCTAAACCAATTTAAATAATATTTCACATAATAAAATATAAGATATTAAGCGTATTAGTTCTGAGAATCGAATTTAAAAACAGGTTCTATGTTCTGAAATCAATAATTCGACTTGTAAGCTCAGTGAAAGCTTCATCAACATTAATTCCCGTTTTAGCAGATGTTTCAATATATATACTACCTTCATTTTCTGCAAATGCACGAACTTCATCCCTATCTATTACTTCTCCTACATCTTCGACTAAATCCACTTTGTTTCCAATTAAAACAAACGGGATTGACTCTCCAGCGAATTGTTTTATCTCAGTGAGCCATTTCCTTGTTTCTGTATATGTTTGTTCTCGGGTTAAATCAAAAACTAATAATGCTCCTGCAGCTCCTTTATAGAAAGTGCTCCGTATAAATTCGAAACGTTGTTGACCTCCTATATCCCAAATACTTAAAGTTGCTATTTCCCCAGGTCTGAATTCTACATCCTTAGTCAAAATGTCAACTCCGACTGTTAATTTGTAATTAGCTTGGAATCTTTTTTTGATGAATCTTTGAACCAGACTTGTCTTACCGACGGCAGCCGCGCCAGTAAGTAATACTTTCAGTTTAAAACTTGACATTAAGGTCTACTCACGTCGCCTTTTTTGATTTTTATTATTAATTATTTTGTTTTTTATATAAATTAATATTAAAATTATGATATTTAATAGTTTATTTAATTTATTAATACAAATTAAATTATAGATTTAATATGTTCAAAATATAAATATATTCACAAAAACTTAAACACAATTTTAGTCATTCTAATTCTAATTTATACAATATTGTGATTCAGAGATAATAATAATACAATTAAGGCAATGCTATTTTTTAGGCATTATTTTATCTTTTTGGGATTTCTTCATACTCTTTCAAGCTGGAAAATAAATCTAGATTCAAGTGAGGAAAATACATAGCTTCGGCGAATTCTTTTTGAAAATCTTCCTTTACAGCAATTTCGATATATTGAATTTCCTTTAGTAAATTTTTAGCTTTAACTCTTAAAGTCTTGTTTAACAAACAATGTTGAGCACCAATTCCAGCTGCGTTGCCTATCTGGTATATTTTATTATCCGGAATATCAGGTATCATTCCAATAAATTTGGCATTTCCCTTGTTAATATAATTTCCAAAAGCTCCTGCTAAATATACTTGTTTTAGTACTAATTTTTCACCCAAATGTTTTAAAATTAGCCTCATTCCAGAATAAAATGCTGCTTTTGCCATTTGAATTTGTCTTATATCCTTTTGAGTGATAGTTATGTTTTTACCGAGAGAAGTTTCATTTTTTTTAACTATAATAAATTCAGTTTTTTTTTCTGTTTTATTAATTCTCTCATGATTAAGGAATTCTTTATTAAAATTACCACTCCGAGTAAGAATTTTTGATCGTAACATTTCGGATACAGCATCAACCAACCCAGATCCACAAATTCCCAATGGTTTTCTCTTTTTTATTGTTGAAAAATTAACTTCAAAAGTTTCGGGTATTATTTTTAAAGTGTCAATTGCACCTGCAGCTGCTCTCATACCACTACTTATATGAGCACCTTCTAATGCTGAACCTGCAGCGCATGATCCAACTGCTAAAATTTTACGGTTCCCAATAATGATCTCCCCATTAGTTCCAATATCAATAATTAGAGTTAGGTCTTTTTTTTCGTATATTTTTGAAGATAAAATTACACCTATGGTATCAGCTCCCACAAAGCCAGAGATAATTGGAGCAGTGTAAATGTTTCCATTTTTAAGAATGTTGATGTTTAGTTTTTCAGCTTTTACATTCAAACCTTTTTGTATCACAGGAATAAATGGGCTTAATCCAATGTTAATAGGGTCTATTCCTAAAAGAATGTGGTGCATTACTGAATTTCCCACAATGCTCGCTTCGTAAATTTGAGAGGAGTCAACGCTGGCATTAATACATACTTTCGAGAGGATTTCATTCATATCAGAAATTATGGTGGAGTTTAGTACATCAAGATTCTTTTTATCATTTTTTATGAGAGTTATTCGAGTTATTAGATCCTCCCCATACGCAGTCTGGCTGTTTAAACATGAACTTAAAGCATGGATTTTGCCGCTATTTAGATTAAGTAAATATCCTACTACTGTTGTGGTTCCGATATCAAATGCAACTCCATAATTGTCATTAGCCGTGTTTCCCGGCTCACATGCTATTATAGTATTATTATTCCATAACGCAATTGTTATTTTATGATTATTTTCCCTTAATAATTTAGGTATTACATCTAACAATTTGAAATCGACATTAATTTGATTTATATTCCTTAAATCCTCATCCACTGAAAGGAGTTTAGTGATAATTCTTTCAACATCCGCTTTTGGATCCTTTAAAGAAGGTCTATTTACTTCAAGATAATATTTCTTAACCATGGGAAATAATCTTACCTCATTATTCATTCCAGAAGTAAGGATATTAAATTCCTCAAGGATTAACTCATTTGGTAGGAATATTCGAAATTGTGGTGTAGTAACTTTTTCTAGGGAATGAAGTTTTCTCATATCTATTTTAGATTGGCAAGCTAAACGCCATCCTTCTTTCAATTCTCCTTGATCTAAGAAATTTTTCTCAGTTTTACCTGGAGGAATTAAATATTCTTTACCTTTTTGGATTAAAATTCTACATTTTCCACATGTACCTGCACCACCGCATATTGATCTTATTCGGATGCTCAATTCTGAAAGAAGATCATAGATTGATATATCGTTTGTAAGTAAAACTCTTCTTGAAATTGGCTCAAAATCAATAAGGATATTCTTATTTTTTAAATCCATTTCGTTTTTTACCATAAATTTATTTTTTTAAATAATTTTAAATTCTTTCTAAGAGTAACTCCAAAAACAATTAGCGTACTCTATATTTTAGTTAACATAATTATCACCATATAAAAAGTTTAATTACTTAGTTGGGATACATTAAAGTAAGAGAAATTATTGTTATTTCTTAATTCAAATTACAATTAAATAGATTCATTTAAAATGCAAAATCCAGAAGAGTTAGCTAAAGAAGCTATTAAATTTTTAGAACTTGCTCAAAAATTTGAAGAAGAGAAAAATCCAAAACAAGCAATATCAAACTATGAAAATGCTGTAGAGTTCCTAAAGCAAAGCGGATATTTAATGCATAGAGTTAATGATATCTATGACAGAATAGATGAACTAAAAAATTCTTTGAAACAAGAGAAAATATACCAACAGACTCAGATAAGAGCTCAAGCAGAGCAATTACAAGACCAAGCATTCGCTTTATTAGAAGGTGCTAAAAAATTAGAATCTGATGGTTTTTTTGAAGAATCTATTAAGCAATATTTATCTGCTATTAATTTATTATCTCAATCTGGTTGGTCCGAGGGTCAATTAGAAAATGTTATATTAAAAATTAAAAATCTTAGTGAGGTTTCAAAAAGAGAACAACTAACGAAATTGAAACAACCTCAAGACTTGAGTCAATCTGAGGAATATCTAAAGGGATTAGAGGATAAAAACATTGAAATTGTGGATATGTTCGGGCAAAAAACAAGCGTTGATAAAGCGGAATCTATAGCTCGATATAGATCAAGGAAAAAACAAGAAGAAGAAAAACAAGACCATGCATTTGCTCATATTGATAAAGCAAAAATCTTTGAAAAAGAAAGAAAATATGATCAAGCGATAATGAATTATGAAAGAGCTATAGAATTGTTGAATTCGATTGGTTGGAATGAACAAACTAAAAAAATAAATGTTATTATTGAAAAGCTTAAAAAAGACAAAGATCAATTTGAAAAATTCCAATCTCAGCAGAAACAAGCAGTTACCGAAATAGAAGGAAAAATTATTGTGGAGAAAACTAAACAATCCGAATCGGAGTTAGGGAAAGAAAGGTTAATTAAATTTGAAGAAAAAAAGAAAAAAGAGGAAGCTATTCAAAATGATGCATTTAATCTCATAGATATTGGTAAACGACTCGAAATGGAGAAAAATTATGATCAAGCTATTCAAAAATTTGAGAACGCCATTGAATTATTTAAATCCATAGATTGGGATTCATATATCCATCCAATTATTAATTTAATAGAAGACATAACAAAGAAGAAGGATCGAGAAAAGAATGCAGTATTGTTGAGACAAAGGAGGGAAAGAGATTTAAAAAATCTTCAGAAATCTATATCTAGAAAACAACAAGAGCAAATATTAGAATCAGCTAAGGAACTAGATTCGAGAAGAAGTCTGCATGAAGAAAAAAGAATTGGAGAAGCTAAGAAGGAGAAAGAACTATTTAATATTTTAAGTAATGCTGATACCATCTTACGAGCAAAACATTATGACGATGCCATTAGTGAATACAATGAAGCTCTAAATCTAATTGAAAACTTAGGACCTGGATGGGAAACATATATTTCTACAATCAATAACACGATTTCAAATGTCAAAAAAATTAAAAATTCACAATTTAAGAAACAATATGAAGTTCAGCAGAAATTAGAGGAGCGAGAAAAATCAGAATTAGAATTTCAAATTCAGATTGTTAATCAGTTAAACAAGGAACGTAAGCGTATAAAACAAAAAGAGATTATATTAAAGGATAAAGAAAAAGAATTGATTTATTTTCAGCAGAGAAAAAAGGTTGCATTCGAATATTTAGATTCTGCTCTCAATTTCATAAAAAAGGGAGAATATGAAAATACAATTATAGCATATCAAAATGCAGGAAATATTTTTGCAGAAATTCAGTGGAAAGATGAAATAGCAGTAATTGAAAATTCAATTTTAGAAGTTGAAGAGTTACGAAAAAATCAAAAATTAATAGAACAAAAACAGGTGCAGGAAGCCATTGAAAGACAGAGGGAAGAAGACGCTTTTCAAATGCAAATTATTAAAAATTTACAACAAGAACGTGAAAAAATAAAGAAAAAAGAGATTGAATTAAAAGAACGAGCAGAAGATTTAGAATATCAAGAAGAAAGAAGGAAAGCAGGATTTAAGTTACTTGAACAAGCAAAAGAAGAAGCATCTAAAGGAAAATATGACGAATCTATCGAAATATTGCAATACTCTATTAACTTCTTTGCTGATGCTCAATGGAAAGATGAAATTAGCTTAATTCAAAATTCAATAATAGAAATTGAAAATAAAAAACGAGAAGCAGCATTACAGGAGCAGATCAAAATACAAGCAGACTTAGAAAGAGATAAGCAAGAAAAAAATTTTCAAGAACAGCTAACAAAAGAGTTAAAATCACACCAAGATAAATTAAAACAAAAAGAGATTATACATAGAGAAAGAGAAAAAGAACTTGCTTATCGTGAAGAAAGAAAAAAAGAAACGTTTAATTTGTTAGAAAATGCTCAAATATTAGTTTCGCAAGGAAATTACGATGAAGTTCTTGAAAATTATCATAAAGTAATAAGCATATTTACCCAAATTCAATGGGTAGATGAGATTCCATTATTAACACAAGCAATACAAGATATTGAGAAGAAAAAGAAAGAAAGAATATTATATAAACAAAAGCAGTTACGAAAAGCTATTAAGAAGGAGGTTAAGGAAAGGGCTTTTGTAGAGCAAGTTAAATATCATAGAGAAAGAGAAAGGATGGATGCTATAAAGGAGTTTAAATTCCTGGAACGGGAGAAATTTATATCTGATCAGAATTTAACTCAAGAACAAGAAGCGTTTAAACTGATTGAAGCAGGAGAAGCGTTACTTATCGAAGAAAACTATGATGAAGCCTTAAAAAATTATCGTGAAGCCATAGAATTATTAAATAAAATTGGGTGGGGAACACACTACTTAAAAATCTTAAATGATACGATTGGCACTATACAAGAGAGGAAGTCAGAAAAAGAAAAAGCACACCAAACTGAATTTAAATTAGCTTTGAATCATCAGAAAGAAGAAGAGCAATTTCAAGCAAAAATAGCCGATTATTTGAAAAAAGAACAAGAAAAAATTAAATCTAAAGAAATTCTACTACAAAAACGCGAGATAACATTATCAAGCATTGAAACTCGTAAATCAGAAGCATTTGGAATTATGACCAATGCAGAAAATTTATTGAACCAAGGTAAATATGACCAATCAATAAAAAAATATCGACAGGCTGAATTGTTGCTAAATGAAATTGGTTTTCCAGCTGAAATTATACAAGGAATGATTCAGAAAATTCAGGAAAAAAGGAGAACCGAGGAGTTAAACATTATAACGCAATTGGAGCTAGAGACTAGGAAGGAACAGGAGGAGTTGATATTTCAACAACAAATTGTTGAAAAAGTTAGAATAGAACAGCAAAAAATGATTGAAAAGCAGGAAAAACTGAAAAAACAGGAAGACATTAGACTAATAACTGAACAGAAGAAAGAGAAAGCCTTCAACATATTAGAAATAGCACAATCTCATTTGGAAAAAGGTAATTTTAACGAGGTACTAAAGCTATATCAAAATGCCACAGTACTTTTTGAAGAAATTGAATGGGGTGATGAAATAAAGTTAATCGAAAACGCCATAAATGTAATTGAAGAAAGGAAGCGGAAGGCAGAATTAAAAAAGCAGAGAGATTTAAGTGAAGTTTTAGAACAAGAAAAGTTGGAAAAATCTTTTCAGGAACAAATTTCAAAAGAGATAAGGATCCAGCAAGAAGATTTAAAGCATAAACAAATTGTTCTAAGGAACCGAGAGAAAGAACTTGCTTATCGTGAGAAACAAAAAGAATATGCCTTTAAATTATTAGATGATGCTCAAATTTTTCTCTCACAGACGAATTATGATAAGGCGTTGGAAATTTATTTTGAGGTAACAAATATTTTTGCTCAAATCCAATGGATTGATGAAATCCCTATCATTCAGGAAACAATTCTAGGTATTCAAAGCAAGAAAAGGGAAAACGATTTATTGAAACAGAGATCGTTAGAAAAGGCAATAGAAGATGATAAAGCTCGATTTGATTTCTTAGAAAAAATAGATCAACAACAACAACGAGAAAAAGAAATAGCAATAAAGGAGGTACAATTTAGAGAAAGAAAAAAACTTACTTCAACCCAAAATTTAATTAAACAAGAGGAAGCATTTAAACTAATTGAAGATGGAGATAGATTGCTTAAAGATAATAATTTTGATAACGCTTTGACAAAATACAATAATTCTATAGTAATATTAACAGAAATTGGGTGGACTGGAGAATATTTGAAATTATTCTATGAAACTATAGATATTATTAATGATCGAAAAAGAGAGATAGAAAAGAAGAAAGAAAGGGAACAACACTTATTAAGTGAGCAGCAAAAGGAAGAGGAGAAATTCCAAGCAAGTATCAATCGTAATATTCAAAGAGAAAAAGAAAGATTACGAAAACAACAAATTGAAATTCTAAAACGTGAAGATTTGTCAAATTTGTTAGAACACCAAAAAACAAAGGCATTTAGTTTAATGGACGATGCTGAAAAGGATTTAATTAAAGGTCAATATGAAGAGGCAATTGATAAATATCGCCAAGCAGAATTATTTTTAAGTGAAATAGGATTCCCTTCAGGAGCAGTTAAAGAAATGATTTACAAGGTTCATGATAGAAATAGAGAAAATAAATTAAGAAAGCAAAAGCACTTGGAGATTTTACTTCAAAAAAAACGCGAAGAAGGAGAGTTCCAGCAAAAAATCCGGGAAGGTATAAAAATTAGTGAGTTAAAGACAAAAACTAAACAAATTGAATACGAAAAGCAGAGGGAAAGACATCAGTATAACGAAAAAAGAAGAAATGAGGCTTTTAACTTTCTTGAAGTTGCTGAAAATTACTTGAATCAAGCTCAATATGATAAAGCTTTAAAATATTATTATTCAGCAGAAATAATCCTTAACGAGATTAGATTCCCAACTGAGGGTATTAGAGAAATGATTCAAAAGGTTCTAGAAAGAAAAAATGAATCTCAACTGCAAAAACAAAAAACCTTTGAATTTTATCTACAGAAGGATAAAGATGAATGGAAATTACAGCAAAAGGTTACCGAAATAGCAAAGGTTGAAAGAGAACGATTACTAGCAAAAAAAATACAATTAGAAGAAAGTGATCGAAGAAAGTCAATGATGGAAGAGAGAAAACAACAAGCGTTTAAAATTTTAAATAAAGCGGAATCTCATCTTAAACAAACCCAATATCAACATGCAATCGAAATGTATAGAAAGGCAGAGCTTATTTTAAATGAAATCAATTTTCCTACCGATTCGATTAATACTATGGTGACTAAAGTTAAACTAATTATGAAGGAAAAAGAAAAGACTGAAGAATTAAAATTTCAGAGAGAATTAGAAAAGATACAAGAAGAAAAGGACTTACAGTTATTAATTGAAGAAAGACAAAGACTAGAAAGGGAAAAGAAAAAAGCTCATCTGTTAGTTGTTCAAGAAAGAGAAAAAGTTATTCAGAAACAAATGAATATAAGAGAATCAGCTTATTCCTTCTTAGAAGAAGCAGGAAAATATTTAAAACAATCTATCCCTGACTATGACAAAGCAATTTCATTATATATTCTAGCTAGGAATATTTTAGAAGAAAATATTGGATGGGAACCCGAGATTAATAATTTGAATGCACTAATAAGAGATTTACAACAAGAACAAACTAATTATTATGAAAAGAAACAATTAGAGGAAGTTGCGCAAATAGAAAGACAAAAGGAATATGAGATATTTCAGGAAGAAGTCAGATTAAGAAGATTGGAACAAGAAAAGTTAAAACGAGAGCAGGAAAGGCAATATAGAGCATTACTGTTAACTAAGCGACGTTCAGATCAAACAAAAGATGAAGGTTTAAGATTAATTGATGAAGGAAAAAAAAAAGCAGCGTATCATGATTTTAAAAAAGCCAACGATAATTATGATCAAGCTATACTAAAATTTGAAGAAATAGGCTGGCATGAAGAAATAAAATACATAGAAACAGAGATTAAAAATATGAAAGTAATGGAAGAAAGAGTTAAAGCTGAAGAAATTAGGATCAATGAGATTCAAGAACAATTAGAACGACAAAGAAAAAGAGAAGAAGATAGAATTAAAACTGAAGAACTAAAGTTAAAAGGAACTATTGGTGAGGTTCGTCAATCTGCTGATGAAATAACTAGACTGATTGAAGAAAGGAGATTAAATAAAAAATTAATTGAAGAACAAGAAAAAATAAAGATTTTAGAGGAATCTAAGGATTTTCGTATAAAAGTAGGGGAGTTAATAAAAATTAAAGAAGAACTCATTCATGAATTAGGAAAAAGAGAGGAAGATGAAGCAGGATTTAAAGAAAAATTACAAAAGTCTAAAGAGAGAGAAGAAGTAAATAACTTAAAAAGATTGATTAAAGAGGCGGGGGAAAAAAAAAAAAAATAATTCACTTATTCCTAAAGTAGTTAACTATTTTAGAAGTAATCACCCTTTTAATTTCATCTAAAAGAGTTTAAATTTTGATAATTAAATTATTAGTATATCTAAAAAAATTGAGGATTTTTTGAATGACAGAAAAGATTGAAGATATTGTTAAGTCACGAATGTATGCAAGACAACAACTCATCGATGGTTGGGATCAAGAAGTTATCTCAAATGGCTGCATTATGATTGTAGGAATCGGAGCGTTGGGATGCGAAATTGCTAAGGACTTCACACTGATGGGTATTGGTAAGCTTATTTTGATCGATTTAGACACAATAGAGACTTCAAATTTATCACGGCAAATGCTCTTCAGACCTGGAGATGAAGGACGACCGAAAGCAGAAGTTGCAGCTGAACGATTGAAAGAAATGAATCCATACGTAAAGATTGATTTTTATTTTGAAAAACTTCAAAAATTACCAATGTCCGCTTATGAAGAATCAGATGTGGTAATTGCAGCTTTAGATAATTTTAATGCAAGACTAGACTTGAACAAAATCTGTCTTAGAATGAAAAAACCAATGGTAGAGGGGGGAACTGTAGGCTTTGAAGGGCATGTTCAAGTTGTAATTCCTAAAGATTCCAAGATAGAATATAAAAATAGGGAAAGGGAAATCAAGAATTTAGTTGAAACAAGATTATGGGACATTACAGAAATGGAATATCCTGAATATTTTAAAGCTCAAAGAAGAATTGATGAATTAGAAGAAGAAATTGGACGAATCAAGGAAAGGGAAATAAATCCTTTAATAGAAAAGTTTAGGAAAGAAATTGAGATGGTGTTTGACTGGAAGTACGCTCCTGAGATTTTAGATCAAACTCCATGTTATAGGTGTTTAGTACCTATACCCCCTGCTGACGATAAATTAGTTGCTGCATGTACTTTAAAAGGACTACCGCGCAATCGAAATCACTGTGTTATAAAAGCGGAGGTTGAATTCGAAAAAAAATATGGACATAAACCAGATCTCAATCTAAACGATGAAGTGCTTAAATTAAAAGAAATTGCCCAAGGAGAATTGGAAAAACTACGGGAACGAGTATTCAATGAAAATGTAGCAGAAGAAGAACGACTATCCCTAACTGAAAAAGAGACTGCAGATTGGAAGGCAAACATCAATGAAACATTCGGTCCTGATTACAAATTTGAAGAAATGGAGAATATCCTCGGAAATAAAATACCAGCAATCCAAACAGTTAGTTCTATTATCTCTAGTATTGAATCCCAAGAGGCACTTAAACTTCTATTCAGAGTCAATGGTCGAAATATTGGTGCACCCATGGAACCTCCATATGTCAATTACAATGGGATCTATGGCCAATTTGATCACCTACATATTCTAAAAAGAGATGACTGTCTTGCTTGTGGGGAAATTGAAGGTGAAGAAAATGTTCAAATTGTTGTGCCTTTTGATGCAGATGTCGATTACATTTTTAAAGCAATGGAAATTTCAGAACACAAGTTAGATCCTGAATTATGGATGATAACTAACTCCATGACTAAAGAAATTTATTGGAATCCTTATATGCCTTCATTAAAAGACCCCAATATCAAACTAACCTCCTTAAAAATAAAGAGCAACGATATTATAACTTTAAGTCCTTTAGGTAAAGCTTTAGCAGAATCAGAAATTAAAAAATATAATGTTGTAATAGCATTTATGTGATTTTCAATTATTCTTGAAATCGCTTTTTTTACTTACTAAACTTATTAAATCGTTTATAAGAAAGGTATCGATCCTTGCGTTTTCCCCTGTTAAAATGTCTTTCCTTAAATCTCCGAAGTATATCATTTCTCCCTTCCTTACTTTATAATGATTTTGAATTTTTAAAAGTCCCTCTGGGTTTGGTTTCCACTTTCTTACATCTTCTCTTCCTATAATAAAATCAAATTTACTACGTATTTTTGCCAGTTTTAAAGAAGAAATTATTGTTCTTCTTGCATTAAGAGATAAGATAGTCAATTTAGTATTTTCCTTTACCCCAAATAACTCTTTATTTTTAATAAAAAAAACAGATTCTTCTATAAGCTGAGTTTCTTGTATCTTCTCTATTTCATATTTACGAATAATCTTAAAAAAAGACTCTAAAACATGATTATCACTTCTTTCCACGACTTTATTTAAACAAGCAGAGACACTCTTAAAGAAGCAACTTTCGTCATATATTTTTGAATAATCGTTCATTAATTTGTTCTTTAAAGATACCCATTCTACAGACAATCTTACAATTGTACCATCCAGATCAAAAACAATAACTTTTTTGCCTTTAAATGATACGCTCTTCATGATTCTTTTATCTTAAATTATAATGTTTATTTATAATCGCCTATAATACATTACTTGATACCCAGTTTTATGAAATGGACATTTTTCTATGCATACTGAACATCCAGTAGTTTCGTAAAAATACTCAAAACATTTGTCACTATTGATACGAGTTATTGTTCCATCATCATTTACAACTGGTTCTTCCATAATAGCTTTTACAGGACAAAAATTAATGCATCGTCTACATTTCGCGCAATACTCCGAAATTTCAAATGTGTCATCTTGATTCTCCGGAAGTGGCCAAGCATTTACTGAAATCAAGGATAATCTTTGTCTAGGACCAAATTTTTTAGTGATTAAGAGCCCTTGTCTTCCTATTCTCCCTATATTTGCTTTAACTGCCATAGCAGGATAAAGAATGGGCCCACCTAATGGATGACAAGCAATAGCTCTAAAGCCTTTAGATCTTATAAAATCTGCTAATTTGTTCGTAGCATCTCCTAATTCAGCATAAATCCTAAGAGATTCTAAACCAGCAGGGGGATCGGGAGCAGTGTTGATTGCATCATAATCCATTTCCATTCCTAATACAATTCCGTTTTTGTATAATAATTCAATTCCTCCTACATAATCTTTTTCGAAGATTAAATTTTCATCAATGGGGGTAAAACCAATAAGATCTATTCCAAAAGATTGAGACTTTTCAACAATTTCATCCCACAACTCCGGGTGTGCTTTTTGATTCTCTGATAGAGGGCTTTTCAATTCTTCTTTGTAATCTCTTCGGGCTTTTTGAATACCTGCAAACATCTTTGGTATTATTTTTGATGCTTTTTCTGCTAAAACTCCTTTGAATAAAGATATATCAAATTTATTTAAATCGATATAATTAGCTTTTAATCCCTTTGATTTTTTGAGCAATAATTTCACTTTTAAATCTGATATTTTGTAGAATCAAATTATTTTTAAAAAGATTTATGTTATAAAACAAATCCAGGTTGAAAAAACGCCACAATTGATAAGATAGTAGAAGTTATTTCCAGCTTAATAGAAGAAAACGCTAATTATCAGAGGAAAAATAAAGGGAAAAGGCTTAGGTCAACCGGATCAGGCAAAGAGCAGAAAAAAGAAAAAGTTCCTAAAAGTAATCAGTCAAAGTTTTATAAAAAAAATAATATAAAAAATAATAAATATATTCCCAAACACTCTATTAAAGAGAGGGAAATGTAAGTTCTTGAATCAATTAATTATTTACTTAGAAAATAAAAATAGAAAATAAAAATAGAAAATAATCATTGAATGGTTTCCTTCATGTTGTGGCATATATTTCAATTCCTAAAAACTTTTTAAGAAAATAAATAGATTAAAATATTGGTTTATTAGATAGATTGCTCAGATACGTGTTTCGGTTGTTTACAACAGCCTCTTTTTAGTCCATTGCATACTTCTTACACCATGCCGCAGCCTTAGATTCGAACTTCTTTAAAGCTCGAAAATACTGTTCTCCAGCCTCATGGTTTAGTGGATCTCCTGGATTAAAGAAGGGAGCTTCATAGTGCATCATACCTTTTAAAGCTTCTATTATATTTGTTAATGTTTTACTCGGAGTCCACCCTGAAGCTCCGGTACTTGCATCTACCTTCCCAACTAAATCCGGATTAATAAGATCCAAGCATATATTAAGCTTTCCAGGAGGAATTGAGGAGTCTATATTTGGATGCCACATTAAAGTAACAGCATAAGCGTAAGGGGGTGCGAATGGATAATTTTCTGGAAATTTAATTTCAAATACAAATTTTCCTCCTCCATAGGGAGTTCCTTTTTTTCCTATGATTGTTAGGCGTAAATGGTCAATACTCCTACCCCATGGTTCTAAAATAATAAACGGCTCGTTTTTATAGGTCTCGATCGCTTCAGTATAATCTGTTTCTTCTCTGATAGTTCTCACCTTAAGATAAAATTTAGCCTTTTAAATTGTTTTAGTAATATTAGTTTAATTTTAAATAACTATTTATTAAAGTATTAAAATTTTTCACAACAAAAGTATTTTAGTACTTTTTATTGGAAAATTTTTTGATTAATAATCTTATAAAGTTAACAAATTTAATAGTTTTCTAAACTAAAAGTGGAATTTTGTGAGTACAAAAAAAAGTGAAAACATATTTTTGTTATTATTCCTCTCTAAAAGAATAGAAAACCATAAAAAATATATTAATTACAATACTATTTAATTTTAAATTATACTCCCTCCCTAACTCAGTGGTTTAGAGTGCTCGGCTGTAGATAATATCGCGTACTAAAGCTTATAGCTAATGAGGTTACGTCAGCCGAAACCGAGCGGTCCCCGGCTCGAAATATGGATCTGAATCGGATCCAGCAAGAATCCGGGGGGAGGGACCATATTAACATATTTTATATTTTAAAATCACGAGAAAAAGGAGAATAACCCAATATTTTTTTGTTAGGGGAATTTTTTTCTTCAAAAAATTATTATTTTACCTATCATTTTTTATCTAACAAGGTTTTATTTTTACTAAGAACTAACAAATTACAGCTTCTAGAATAATAGAAAACTATCAAAGATAAAAACTTACGGAGAAAATTAATAAAATGAATCAAGACAATAAAGATTATGAACAGCACGAGTTGGAAAAAATCCGTAGGAGGAAAATGAAGGCTGCTATGGAGGTTAAAAAGCGCCAAGAAGCCGCCAAAGAGAGAAATGTTTCAATTTCGGATAAACTTGAATATGTCTTAAAGATAGTATTAGCCCCAGAAGCATACAGCTATCTGAGTAATATAAGGATTAAGGAACCAACTGTCTATCAATCTATTTATAATGAGCTAATAAGTGCTGACGTAATACAAAACATAGATTATTTATTAGCAATTTTACGACAACAAGGTGGAGTTCCAAGAAAAATCCCTCTTGATGTCGTTATACTTTTAGAGCGTAAAGCGAAGGGAATAAGAAGTAAAATCCAAGTTAAACGTGGGGATGATCTCATGGATTTAGGCTCATTTTTAACAAAAGAAAAATAGAATCCAGAAGATTTAATAATCCGTAGACTGAAGATGTTATTGTTCTCTCCCTGAGATTATCGCTACTACCTCACATTCATCATTGGGAAGAGGATTAGACGATATATCGAAAAATTGAAAAGCAAAAGGTCTTCCAAAAATTTGTTCCACCATGTAGCTAAAGGAACTTATAGCGAATATAAAAATTCGTTTTAGAATAGACTCTGAGGTGCCTTGAATATTTAATTCCTTCATTACTTCCTTAATTACTCTAATTTCATTAAAGTTATAATGATATTTGAAAATTAGTTTAAAGTCGACAGGTGTAGGTGCTTCTGGATCTTCATATGAAAGACCTCGTTTTCGAAATTGAAAGAATGAATTCAAATAGAAGGAAAAGATTTCTTCATAATGATCTTTTAAAAGATGGGATATCCGTGATCTATCTTTATATTTCGGCCAATAACCTTTCATTAGGTTAAGTAATCTTGGGTAGTTTTTGTACTTATTTTCACTTTCTAATTTTAAATAATTTAATAATTGATTCTTAAGTGGTTTAAATTCTGATTGCTGACCTACTCGAGTTATGAACTTTCGAAATGAAATACTCATGTGAAAATACAGAAACTAATTTTATATGAATTCTATTTATAGATATTTATTTTTTCCTATGATATTTTGATAATACAATTTCTCTTATATAATACTGTTTTTTTCTATGCTTTATCAATTATACTAATGAATTTCAGATATTTGAGTAGAAATTATATTTGAAAAAAATTATTACTAATTTTAAATTTAGTCACATTAATGGTGGACAAAGTTGGATTAATTTACACAGAAAATTATCAAAAATACGATTTCGGAAGAGACCATCCTTTTAAACCTCTTAGGTTTAAATTAACTTATGACCTTATGAAAGATTTAAGACTATTAGAAAATGATAGACTTGAACTCTTAAAACCTCGAGAAGCGACCCGTAAAGAATTAGAAAGAGTTCACTCACCCAAATATATAGATATCGTGAAAGATTTAAGTAATAATCCGGAAGATAGAACAAAAGATCCTTATAGTTATGGTTTAGGACCGGGAGATAACCCCCCATTTAAAGGAATGTATGAAGCAGCTGCAATGGCGTGTGGGGGAAGTATTGTTGCTGCGGATAAAATATGGAATAATGAGGATTTTAAGGTTGCTTTTAATATCGTGGGAGGTCTTCACCATGCTGGTAAAGAAAAAGCTTCAGGGTTTTGCATTTTTAACGATATTGCTGTAGCAATCCACCATTTGAAAACTCTAAAAGAAGACATGAAAATTGCTTATGTTGATATTGATTGTCATCACGGTGATGGTGTTCAGTGGCTTTTTTATGATGATCCTAATGTTTTGACAATATCTTATCATCAAGATGGGAGGTCTCTTTTTCCAGGAACGGGATTCATTAATGAGGTAGGGGAGGGCAAGGGTAAAGACTATTCGATCAATTTTCCTTTAGTACCCGGTACAAATAATAAGACATTCATAAAACTTTTTAGGAAGACGACACCTAAAATATTGCAAACATATAAACCAGATATATTGATAACACAATTAGGAGTAGATACTTATTTTGATGATCCTTTAACAGAGATGGGTTTTTCACTATCAGTCTATAAAGATATAGCCCAAACATTGAAAACATCCTCACGTGATTATTGTCAAAATAAATGGTTGGCGATGGGAGGAGGAGGTTATTTAATGACTGTCGTACCAAGAGCATGGTCTATTTTTTTAGCGAAAATGCTTGATGTAGAATTATCTAATGAATTACCTGATAGTTGGATAAAGGAAGTTAAAGAGCAAGTACCTTTTGAAGATACTCCATATTTATTATGGGATAGGGGCGAAAAAGTTGAAGTACAAATGCTCAAAAATCCAGAAATCGCGAAGAAAATAATTGATTATACAAATTCTTTAATAGAGCTTTCAAATGAGAAATATATCCCTAATTTGAATAAGTCTTAATCAAATCTTTAATTATTTTTAGCCTTTAATTAAGTAATTAAGTTCAAGCTAAACTAGAATCTATTAAAAATTGTATTTATTTTGTTTTATAGAAAAAGCAAAAAGTCGGAAGCCACGAATCCAAAAATTAAAAAGAGGAGACGTAATTTAATCTAATAACAGGGTTAAGGGTTGAGGTATTTAGCCGATTGCTCGACTTTAGGTATTTCCCAATGAGGAGTAATTCTCCGCACTTTAAGAATATATTGTCGTTCATGGTCATCCGATCTTTCTTTAACAATATATGTTGAAATTTTCTACTATTTAAAAATTTCCTTTTTGTCGTGTGAAAAAGTTGAAAAAGTTGATAATGCAAGAATATAATAAATTAACTGAAGAAAAAAGACAAATGAAACTAAATAAGAATTTAAGATAAATATTTTAAAAATAAGGAAAAGAAATGTAATTACCTTCTCTATGATTTAAGATCTTTGTAATAAAATCAACCAATTCTTCTCTTCTTTTGGCTCTTTCTTTCCTATCTTTAAATCTTAAGAATTCATCCTTCCAATGGGATCTTTCTAGAATGACCTTTTTAACGTCGTTAGGTATTTTAATTCCATTTTCCATTAAGAATAACCCCAAAGCCTGAAAAGAGTAACGTGATTTTTTTTTAGTGGGAAATAATATCAAGTCATCATAGCATTTATGAATTAAATACCTACTGAACTTTAAAAGGATACTATTTTTATATTCAACATTCTTTTTAATCCGTGATAGATTTTCAAACCTTTCTAACTCTTCTGTACTTGCGCAGTCATTCATGATATCCATAAGCATCCCGCCATAATAACATAAGGCATAATATGCATTGTCTTCAATCGGAATATCTTCAATAAACGGTATACCTGATTCAATACCCATTCTAATCCCCCCATTTTCATCCCAGTACTCGCCTTCAAAATCAGAAATAGGGAGACTACGAAGAGTTGACTCAAATGCTTCAGCTAACTCTTTTTTTTCAATATCAGAAAAGTGAATAGGTATAAACTCATAGGATTGGAAATTATTTTTAAGTCCTATGAAATTCCCAAGAATCTCTTTTTGCCAACATCCTATAGATAGCCCTCCTTGAGCCCAATAGAATGTAGCGGGAAAAATCTTATTCTTTGGCGTCTTTATCAGCAAACCAACCTCAAATAATAATTCATCCCCCCCCAAATTTCAAAAGAGGTGTAAGTGTTTTGACAGCCCCAACATAAAATAAATCATTAAGACGAAACTCTTTTAGGTCTTCTAGCAGGATATGTTTATTTTCACTAAAAGTTTGTAATAAATTACGAGTTGATCCAATCCTACTAGACCACTTGTGTAGCTTGAATCAACTGTTTCTGAAACCCAATTGATATCTCTAAAAACGAAAGAATAATCTCCAAAACCGACCAACTGATGATCTAGACAAATTCTATTTCTTGTTTTGCTCAATAATAAATGAACGGTTTCTTCAAAATCCATTATATCTTCCCTATGAATTAAAGAAAAAAAGAATATATAAATATGATGGGCTCTCTAAAATGGTAAATCCTTTAATAGCCTATTACCAATACCATAATCTCTATTCACTTTACTAAGGTAGTCTAACTCTTTATAATACAATTCGTTGAGGGTAATTAACCCATTCCTACTTTTCGCATATAGCAACGTATGGGCTAATAAAATAGCAGATGTGTTTGAGTTAAACGAGTTCATATCTTCCTTTAAATCAATCTCAAAATATATTGAAGAAAAGTTAATCTTTTAATTTTTTTTATTTTAATAATTGTGAAAAATAACAAAAGGATGATAAAAAAATGCTACACAGTAAAGAAAGAATTTTCTATCATTTCCTTAAATGATGAAAGATTTTTCTTCTAATTTAGACTTTTTAAATATATTGGGGAGTAAAAATATTTATTAAATCGTAATTCATTAATTATTAAGTATTATCATAATTTACGATTAAAGTTGAGATTGGGTATGAGTGACGATCTTAAGAATGTAAAATTAAGCACGGGCACAGAAGTAGAATTTGATGAAAAAGCACCGACGACGCTTTTTGAAATTATTATTAGCGATATTCTGATACCAAAATATAAGGAAAATGCAGATTGGAACTTAAGTTTAAATATTATTATCGAAGAAATGAACAAGCTTATAGTCAAGTACGATTTGAGCCCTAAGTTGAAGTTAGGGTTACTTAATGATGTAGAACGACATTTAGATAAAGATATTGAGGAACTCACTGGTGTAGATAAAATTGAAATATTATTTTTGAACATGGATGATTACGTTGAAGACATAAGGACTTTAATCCTTTCTGGAAGAGATAAAGAAGAACTTCGTACTGACATGGCAAATCTGGTAATGCCCTTAACACTCTTCGAATTAGCTGAGCTTTTTATTTATCTGGGGAAGAGAACGTTTTTAAAATGAATAAATTAAGTTTTTTCTCTTTTTATTACATATTTCACAAAGTTGTAATAGGTTGACTTTGGTTTGCTTTAAATATAATATCTAAATAGAGTTGAAATATACCCTGAAAACGTGATAAGAGCAAAATGGTAATTTACATAATTCTTCTTCTAATAAAACTGTTAAAAAACAATAATGATAATTTAATTCACTTAATTTTAGAAGGGGTTTAATTCAAATTTGCCACTTTTGCTGTTTTATAAAGATAATCAAAATAATACAAAGAGGCGGGTCCAAAAGCTACATGATCCGTTGCTATGCCAAAGAAAGACATTTTTTCAGGAAAGAAACTCTCAGATAGTACAATAAATGCATCTTCTCCTTCATCAATAATTATTGAACTTCCAAATATTTGGTCTCTCCATCTAATTTCGCAGAGAGGATCATATTTTTTGAGTATCGGTTGAAATTTACTATCTTTTAAGGCCTTTGCTTCAACAAGAAGTCTTAAATCTGTGACTCCACGGGCTCTAGCTTTCTTAATATCGTCATAAAATACTTCCAGAAATTCTAGTTTGGTAGATACTAGATAAATTGAAGTTCTAGCCAAATTTATCAATGAAATAGCTTTATTAATGCATACATCTCTACCTCTATGAATGTAGAGGGCAATTTTTATTGGAGTATCATGAGACTGATAAATTGGGTTGAGTGTTTGGATAATCCTGTTCGAATGTTCATTAAAACTATCATTATACTGCTTTTTTGCAATTACAAGAGCTTCATCTGGACTCTTAGCAAAATAACGAGAGGGGCGTGATTCTTCTTCTTTAATTATCCACATCTTTTCCTTATCAAGCTGTGTTAAAATATTGTAAATTCTAGAGTAGGGAACCCCAGATGCCTCGGAGAGTTCTCTAGCATCCATAGGACCCTTGCTTATAAGTGTTAGATAAATTGAGATCTCATAATCTGTTAAGCCAATCGATCGCAAAGAACCCTTAACGTTATTTGGAATTTGTTTTGACATAAATCTGCTACTTTCACTATGAGTGTATATTGCAAAATTAATAAATCTCTATTAATATTAATATTACTACGATTTCTTTTAAAACTAATCAGCTTTTACTTTAACTTTGTTGTCAAGGGAGTCTAATTTTTTTAGCGTATTTTTAGACCAAATTTCATTTGTAATTCAAATTAACATTTGTAAAATCTTCTCTTATTTAGTTTTTTCTAAGTTAAAGTATTACATCTGTGTTTCTAATACTGATTGTACTATTTCAAGAAGAAAATATGCTCCATTATTTCTTGCTATCGGGGGTGTTAGTATCATTTTAATATTCATATCAAAAAGAAGAGTATAAAATTAATTAAAATATTTTTCAATATCTCATTTTTTTTTTTGTTAAAAAAACACCCCGAAAGCTTTTGCCTACAAGACAGGGTGAGATCTGGTTTAAAATTATACATTGAGGAAATTATTATATTGCTTTTCTTTAATATAACTGGAATAATTACTATTGGTGCGACACTTGCTCTACTAAGTAAAGTAAGACTTCTTGAAAAGATGCTTTTTCAATAAAATTAAATTTTGTATTGATTATTGAGGTTTTACTGAAGATTTAATACTCAGTAAATTTTTTTACATTTATAATAAAAAATTTATCATTTTTTTAATCATGATGAGTGTGCAAATAATAACTGAACTGTATCTTCTCTGTTAAAAATAGTCAAGTTGATATATTATTATACGACTTTTTTGACATTTTTTTTTGCGTATTTAATTAAAATCTGATCAAATTTAATAATGAGGTTAAATTGTTTTTACATAAGGAATATTAAAATAAAGTTATGATTTCAAAATTATGGATATTGTTGATATAAGAATATTAGAATTATTAAAAGAAAATAGTAGAATGTCTTTTAAGGATATTTCTGAAATTGTAGGTAAAACTGAAGCAACAGTTAGAAGACGCGTAAAAAGATTAACAGAAGAGGGTATAATTAAAAGGTTCACAATAGATTATTCTATTGATAATAAACCTCGTACTAGAGCAACTGTGAAAGTTGAAACTGATTTTAAAGAAATCAAAAGAATAATAAAAGATTTGCTAGAAATTGAAGAAATTACTGATGTATGGAGACTATCTGGAGATTGTGGTCTCTTCATGAAGGTTGAGATAGGAAGTATTGAGTTGTTTAATCCTCTAATTGAGGATAAAATCTCTCAGGTTAAAGGCATTAAGATTGTGGAAACTTGTTTCATAACTGACATAATTAAATAGACGTTCTCCATATTTGTGATCTACAAGTTGTTTATAGAGATGAGTAGGTTACTTTTCTTTTCTCATGTTTTATGATAAATGTATCCTAAAATGAAATTTATTTGTTCCCCATAATTTTAATTATTATTAAGAATAACAAAGAATAAATATGTCATACAAATTCTCTAAGGAGGAACTTCGAGACCTCCTCGTTGATTACAATGAAATTTCTCTTAAAAAATATGAATTACCTAAAAAAATAGAGATTTGGGATGAAACATTACGTGATGGGGAACAAAGTCCTACAGTTTATTTAACACTCGAGGAGAAGATCGATTTAGCTAAACTAATGGATGAGATTGGAGTTAAATTAATCGCAGTAGGATTTCCGGCAGTATCAGATTCAGAGAAGAAAATTGTAAAAACAATTGTTAATGAAAATCTTAATAGGGCCACTATTTTAGGAATCGTTAGACCAAGACAAGATGATATTGATGCATGTATTGATACAGATCTTAAAGAAATTGTAATTTTTATGCCAATTTCAGCAATCTTTCGGAAAACGCTGCAACAATCTGAGGAGTAACAATTAGAACAGATTAGAATTGCAATTCAGTATGCCAAGGATAATGGATTAAAAGTTAATTGGGTTTCTGAAGATGGAACTCGATGTGATTTTGAGCATTTAAAAAATGTTTTTGTCACTGCTATTGAATATGGAGCTGAAAGAATTGTTTTAGGAGATACTGTAGGAGTTTTAACTCCACAATCTACTTCTTACTTAATTAAACGTATTAAAGAAGAAATAGTTAACCCTCTAAAACGAAAAACACTGATGGGAATTCATACACATAATGATTTTGGCTTAGCTGTAGCAAATACTATAACAGGCGTTTTAGAAGGATGTCAATATCCGCACATTTGTATAAATGGATATGTTGAGCGAGCAGGAAACGCTGCGCTTGATGAAGTTGCTATTATTCTAGAAAGATTAGGAATTAAAACTGGAATTGATTTGACTAGAATGCCAGAATTAAGTCAACTATGTGAGAAATATTTTGGTAAACCCATATCGCAATATAAACCAATTGTTGGAGATAATGCCTTCTTTCATGAGAGTGGTCTTCATATTGCCGCCATCTTAGCTCATCCGTTAACTTACGAACCCATAAATCCTCATATGGTTGGAAGACAGAGAAAGTTTTATTTGGGAAAATTCTCGGGAACAAAATCAATTACTTATGCTTTACAAAATAAAATAAAAGTATTAGATTTAGACATCCCAGAAGAAGTCATAAGAAAGATCGTTATTGAAGTAAAAAAAAAGCATGAGACGACGTCTAAAGCCGAATTAAGAAAGTCATTTCTTATAGTTAAGGAAGAATTAAAGAAAATGACGGAAGGAGTAAGTGATAAGGATTTTTTCAATATTGTGAATCGCTACGCACAACCTTATATTCCAGAAGATCACCCCGTAAAGTCAAAAAATAATCACTAACTTTTACATTACATACTTACGCTATTTTTCTAATAACCTATCGATAATACTAATTTTTTTCTTTGTTTTCTTCATGTCGTTTTGTAGTTTCTTTGATCTTTTTGAAAATTCACTATCATCAATCTTTCCAGATGAATGTTTTTTGTCAATAAATTCCAATAAATCCTGAACAGAAGTTAGCTTAGTTTCCAAGCCTTGTCGTTCGTCCTTCAATTCCTTCGTCGTTTTAGTTTTTGTTTTCAGTTTAGGTACCGGTTTTAGACCGGATTCTTCTATTTCTTCGAATTCCTCTTTTATCAAACTCCCTGGTTTTTGAGGTAAGGCGGTAAGTTTGCTCTCATCTATTTTGACATCTTCACTCATTTTAGGGGGATCAGGGAGGGGTTCTTCCTTAGGTTGAATACTCTGATCATTTTTTTGAGTCTGAGAGATTTCATCAGGTTGTAATTCAATTATAGCTTCGTCTGATTCTGATGATAATTCAACTAACTTATCAATTGTCGTTTTGATTGTACTTATTTGGTTTTGGAATGTCTTCAATAGTCCAAATAATTCACTTTTTTTAGAAATTTTCATGGAAAAATCAATATTTATTTCTCGTTTCTCACTTAGAACTGAGGAAGTGATAATTTCTGGTTGGACATCCAGTGTAGAATTAAGTTCTATCGGTTGAGACGCGGGAGTAGGGCTATCAGTTGTTGATCTCAAGTCCATACGATAATCAGATACAAGCCAATTAAAAGTATTTAATGCAAAACTTGGATGATCAGAACACTGAAACCCTCCTCCAATTTTATCACGAAACATTTCATAACTCCCTATACAGCACACTCTTCCATTACTTATTTCGGTTACACAAACTATCGGACAGGAGAAAGGTTCCGAAGTTTCATTTGAATCTGCTATTGAAAATGCTCCACTCCCCACAATAGAAAGAGAACATCCAGATCTATAACATAAACTCTCGATGTTAGCTGTAATGGGATGAGGGATATTAAAAGTAGAAATTAGAGGGATATTTTCTAATCCCAAGTTATTCTTCTCATCTAAGACTTGATCATTTTCGAAGATTATTCCAAATTGCTCTGAAATTTCAGATAGATTACTTCCACGTCCTTTATCTCCACCTGCATGAGATAATAATAATAATCCACCACCAGAATTCTTAACCCATTTCACTATTTGAGTAATTTCGTTTGGCGAGATTCGTGAATAATCAGGACAAAAAAGTACTAAAATATCATAGGGTATCAATGCTTCTTCAGTTATTGGAATTTCTAAAAAATTATAACAAATAAAATCATTCGAATTTAGTTGATCTCGAAGTTCAGTTAAATTCTCGTCTATTCGACCTCTAGGTTTATGGGCTACATCAAAAGCAACGTGATATGGCATTATTTGAAATGAAACAAGTGTGAATTAAATTTATAATATGTTCAAAATCTTGAAGTTATTAATTACTATTTTAATCTTTCTAAAATTAATATTTAACTATATTATATAGAAATTACCCTTCTCAAATTTTTAACTTTAAGAGTTTATGACGAGAAATTCAATTAAGTACTGCTCTTGTCTCCAATAATTAAATTATCTTTACTGATTATCTCAATCTTTACATCACACCCAATGATTGAGTTACTTGTAATAATGCTTTTTAAATTAGCTCTTTCTTCAATAACACTATTTTCTAAAATACAATTCTCTATGATTGAATTTTCTCCTATGGAAACAAACGGGCCGATTACAGAATTAGTAATTTTAGTGTTATTACCTAAAAAAACGGGATTTTTTATGAATGAGCGATCGATTGTTATGTTTAATTCTGAAAAATTTTCCTTTTTAACAGAATTACTCTTTAATAAAAATTTATTACCGTTTAATAATTCAGAAGGTCGTCCGAAATCAAGAATTCCTTTTTTCAATTTAACTGCAGCGATTCTAAAGCCGCTATTTACGAGATCTTGTAAACTTTGTGTTATATATATTTCGTTTGTAGTTTCTGACCTCTGATCTATATATTGCTTTATAATTTCAAAAAGAGCCATTGTAGCTGAGTTGGAAAATGCATATATGCCAGCAATTGCTAAATTTGAAACAAATTTTTTTGGTTTTTCAACAAGACTTTGGATAATTGAGTTTTCATCAATAGTTACCACCCCATATGACTTTGCATCTTCATTAGGGACTTCCATTACAGTAATTATTCCATCTACATCTGATTCGAAATACCGATACATTAAATAAGAATACTCATCAATAGGAATCATATCTCCTAAAAAGATAAGTGAACCTTCCCTTTTGTCCTGTTCTTTTGTCTTAAAGTTCTTCTTTTCAAATCTTACACTTGATTCATAAACAGCTTCACCTAGTCCACCAAAAAATGGAATACCATCTAAATGTCCTCTCGGATGCTGCTCAATAAATATAAGTTTAAATTTATGTTTATACTTGTTTTTTACATAATTAATGATTTGTCTTTTCTTATGCCCAACAATTAGGATTAATTCAGTAGTAGGATCAAAAGTATTACTAAATTTCTCAAGAATATGATCTAAAACTGTTTTTCCCGCCACAGTTAAGAAAGCCTTTGGTTTACTGTAAGTGAGTGGTCTTAATCTTGAACCGACACCCGCTATTGGTCCTATAATTTTCATATTCTTTTAAATAATCTTGTCGTTACACTTACTTTAAGAATTTATGTTGGTTAATAATATTTTGATTCATCATAGTCAAAAACTCTTTGTAAGGTCCCAAATAGAAGATTTAACCCATTACCTTCTCTTACTGAACAGGGTACTAATTCACTTGTTGATCCCATTTGGACAAATACTTCTGAAATCAACATGGATAATTCTCTAATCAATCCTTTTTCTCTATCATTTGTGGAATCTGCTAATGCTTGGAAATCTTGACTCCAATTAACAATCATTTCAATTTGATCTTCATCAATAAGATCTACCTTCGATAATATATTTACCTGCGAAACGTTCCTAAACCGAAATTGAACGGAAGCAGCTAAAAGTAAGGTTGAAATAAAACCATTAGGCCTGAGAACGAAATTAGAATCGAATAGAAAACAAATAGATCTTTGGATATCACCAAATCCTAATGCACTTGCTATTAGTGGCCCAGTTTCTCTAAAAGCAAACAATTCTAGTTGCCCGGCAGTATCAACGATTACCCAATCCGGGTTATATTCGTCAATTTCGTCTTTCAAATCATCTAAATAATTGACCATTAGATCAGAGGCTAAAATCATACCCCCATTTGGTCCTAATTCGTATTTTTCCATTACTTCTTCTAAAATAATAAAATCTCTAATGTCAATATCAGGTACATACGGCATAGTTTTCACACCAGGATCTAAATTCATTGTAATCGCGGAAGTCTTTGGATCCCGAGTTACAATATATTCTTTTAATTCCCCAGTTAGAGTACTCTTGCCACTTCCCGCTGTACCTATGATATAATTTAGTAAAATATTATTCAACCTCTACTGAATATATTACCTCTTTATATCCAATGTTAGAAAATAATTAAAGATTTGTTAATCAGTTGACAGTTTTCTATATAGAAATTATCTTGTTATTTCGGTTTGTTCAATTTCTTAAGTTTGATTATTTTTCCTTGTTCCTTCTTGAATCTCTTAATTTGGTTATTTATAGCTTCTATTTCTTTTTCTTTTAAAATCTCATCATTCAACATCATCTTATTAAGTTCTTCTTCAGTTAAAGGTTTCAAAATATTCTTAATATTAAAGGGTGAATTCTCATCAGTAATTTGTTTAAAAATTGTCTTCATTTCTTTAATTACCATTAATTTACCGGAGGAGATTTGACCTTGGATTAAACTTGGATTTGATGGCCCTTTGATCCTTTCGATCCCTGGGCCATAATTTCTATTAGGAAGACGTGGAGTTTGAGTATAGGAAAAATTTGTCTGGGATACATTTTGAAGAGTTAAATTTAGATTTTTTAGCTGTTGTTCTATGCTTTTCAATGTGTTATTACTTTCGCTAATCATTGAGATTAATGATTGATCAACTGATACACTTTTTATGCTTTTCTTTTCATAAATAATGGTGCTTTCTTGTTTGTTTTGGTTAGGATCTGTTCTTACTTCCTTATAGAATTTTTCTCTTGTGAAAGTACTCTGTTGATTTCTTTTTACTCCTAAATTAATCAACTCAAATCCCGCATAACAATCCTCATTTAACCAGATGTCAGATATGTTGAATTTTTCTTTAAATGTATACTCAAAACGTTGTCCAGAATACAGAAAAATATTTAATCTTAATACTCTAAGTTGTAAATCATCATAGCCATAGATCTCGTTTAAATCAATAGAAAAGCATAGAAATTCATTTGAATAATAGAGTTTTTTTATGGATACTAGGGATGGAGGTTGATTAGAATGAACTTCTTTTCTTAACGATTTGGAGATCTCAAATCTTAAGTTTAAACGCTTAATTTCTTCTGGAAGAAGAATTTGATTCTCTTTTTCATCCTTTTTAAATTCTAAGAAGAGCTGTTTCCCATCGTCCCAAAAAACTTGGAACAGTTCCATTTTGCGTTTAAACCTTTATATTTTTTTTTCCTATTATTAGCTTATATCTAAATAGTAGTTTTTTCTTAAAAAAAAAATGAGATTACAAAATTAATGATTTTCTACCCATTTTTGAGTGTTTGAGAAATAATTCTTTACAAAGCGATAGAAGGTTTGTTAATTCCTCCTTAATTCTGTTAGGTAATATACTGGTTTTTTATATTTCGTCCTAAACAATTCGATTTCTTCTTTAGAATGCTCACCAATATAATTATTTACGTCCAACACTAATAGAGCATCTTGATCTTCCAATTTTTTCAAAGCAATTTCTTGCAAACCTTCCCATTCTTTTGGAGAAAACTTTTGCTTGTTTAATAATCCATCAACCGAACAAATATATACAATTTTTTTAAATAAAATCTGTAAAATCGATTCAATTTTGATAAAATAGTCCTTAAAGCGGATTGATCCTACCAGAAAAATTTTATTCTCTTGAATTTTTGAAAAATCATATTCCTTAAATTCATCCAAGAAATTCTTATTTAATCGTTCCTTACTCATAATAATTGTATAAATCATTAGTTCTATTTAATTACTTAATGAAATTGAATACGGTTTATTTAGTAGAAAATTTAGAGTTCTTGAGAAAACTCGATTCTGAGTATATTGACCTAATATATATTGATCCTCCCTTCTACACGGGTGTTAATTATAAGGAATTCGATGATATATGGGACTCTTTTGATGGTTATTTAATGTTTATGGAAGAAAGGGTAAAAGAAATACATAGAGTTTTAAAGACTTCTGGCAGTTTCTACTGTCATTGCGATGCGAATGCTGTATTTGATCTCAAACTCTTATGTGATAGTATCTTTGGAAAAAAACTTTTTAGAAGAGAGATAATATGGAATGTGGGAAGTGTTTCGGGATTTAAAAGTCAAGTTAAAGGTTGGGTACGTCAGCATGACACAATCTTATATTACACTAAATCTAGTAAATACACCTTTAATAAACAATATATCCCTTACAGGGAAGAATATATTAAAAAAATGTTTCGATATAAAGACGAGGATGGACGACTTTATAGAAAAAGGCGTGGCGGTAAACAATACTTAGATGAAAAACCAGGAAATACGATAGGAGATGTTTGGAATGATATATATTCCTATCAAACTAGAACTAGATCAAAGAAATATTTAGGGTATCCAACCCAAAAGCCAGAAAAGCTGCTTAAACGAATAATTTTATCATCTTCTAATGAAGGAGACCTTATTGCTGACTTTTTTTGTGGAACTGGTACAACTTTAGCTATGGCAGAAAAATTTAAAAGAAATTGGATCGGTGTAGATAATAATCCAACAGCGATTGATTTATGTAAAAAACGTTTAAATTTAGATTAAATCTTATTTATTAATAATTAGCGTTAATCCCGCATTATTTTTATATCACTAACTCCAATCCATTCCTTTGCCTCTTCAAGCGTTTGCACAATTTTCCGTTTAGGAGATTCAGCTCTCTCTAAAAGAATTTCGATTTCTTTATCTAATGTGGGATTTTTTGAAATAACCCAGGAAGATTTATTTAATCTCTCCTCATTTTCTTTGAGGTAGTCTAAAACAATTTTAAATGAATCGAGATTAAGAAATATAAAATCTAAACCATCAATAATTGCAGAGAACTCTTCTAATTTCTTTGTCTTCTTTTTAAACTCCTTTATACAACGTTTTGCCACTGATGGGGGAAATAAGCCTAAGACTTTTATATAAAAATGATGTTCCCCAATTTTTTCGATTCGATACAAAATTTAAACCTTAAATTTCATTACTTCTAAATAAAATAATTGTTAGTTTTTCATATTAATTTTATTATATAAAGCAATTCAATATCAAATCGATTTAATAAAATTCCTTTCAAATATAACATGAAATTAGAATAGGATGAGAAAATCATAAATTATTAGATAGTAATTATAATAATAATATTAGAAATCATTTTTTTTAATTTTTCAAACATATTTCGAGCTGATATCATGGAAATAGAGAAAATGGATGAAGAACAATCGGAAAAAGAAAGACTTGAAAAGGAAAAATTGGAAAAGGAAAGGTTAGAGAAAGAGCGCCTCGAAAAAGAACAACTTGAAAAAGAAAGAATTGAAAAACTGAAAATGGAGAACAAATTATATCCCAGTAAATCGCTTTTTATGATACCCAGTTGGGGCGCCTTGTTAGGTTATCCTACATTAGGAAAATATGCTCATCATCAGGTCTCAAAAATAATTTCAGATACAGTTATCTTCTTTGCCGGTTACGACTATTCCATTGAGATTGAAAGAGGAACACTCCATAATCTTTTTGGTTTAGGGTATTATTTTTTAAAATTTGAATTAGAATCTGGTAAGTATATAACAGACAATAGAATTTTAACGGGATTAATACTTTCTGACTTCGCTTATGACAATATGGCTACATCTGCAAATGTAACTTTAGAAGATGATCAAGATGTTATCATCGCAGAAAAAGTGATTAAAGTTCCAGTTGATTTATCACATAAATCAGAGAGCCATAAAACTTTCATAAAGGGTGCTTTAATGAGAAATATATTCATACCACATAAGGATATATTTTTAGAGATGATGGAAACAATCCGTAATGGTGATTCCTATCAAATTGCTAAAGATGGTCATATGCTATTGAGTACTCATTGGAATTTTTACAATCAGATTTTAGTTTCTGATAAAATGAAAGAAAAAGCAGATCTTTTGTACTTAGATTCAGTAGCAGGATTAAACGGAATTGTTTTTGCAGCTGATCAACAGCTAGATGAAACATTATCTCCAGAAAATCTTACAATTATTGAAAATAAGATTAATTCTTTGAAAAGTATTTATTCTAATTTGGAGTTTGATCCTATGTATTTATTCTCAATCCTAGAAAATGCATCAACCATGATAAGTTCCGGTATCTCCCATATATCTCCCCCACAAAAAGAATTAACAAGAAGAAAGTCATCCAAACATTCAATTTTTGCTTCTGCAGAAGATAGACTTTACGCATTTGCAAGCTGGCCAATACAATTTAAGAGAAAAGCAAAAAAAGAACCCATGGTTCCACCCGAAATAATACAGCACCACACTTATCTTAAAAAAAATGATATTCAAAGTCCTGATGTCAACGTTATGATAACCCCTGAATATAAACAAGAAAAGTTTGAGCTTGAAACATTAAAATCTGAAAAAGTTGGATTTAAACCATTACCCAATCCGCCCGTAGCTGATATTAAACAAATTCTACAGTATTTAAAAAAGGTTATTGAAGAGAACTTTGAGATGCGGTCTATTGGACAAGCTTTTGAAATCGCTAGGGAGAGTATGAGACAGATAGGAGTTAGTGCAACCACTACCCATCAGACAAAAATATGGGAAATGAGTAAATATGCAAACATCTACATGAAAAAAGAACCTAGTCTTGGATTGTCATTAAAAGAAAAACAAGAATTAAGTCAAAAAATTGATTCATGGCGCTTTGAAATCGAAGAAAAAGAGATGAAAGAAAGAGAAAGATTAGAAAGCATTCGTTTGGAGAAAGAAAGGAGAAAGAGAGAAGAAATAGAGAGAATAGAAAGGGAAAAACGAGAAAAGGCAAAAAAGGAAAAAGTTCGTTTAGAAATGGAAAGAATAGAAAGAGAAAGATTAAGGCAAGAACACGCAGAAAAAGCTAGATTAGAAAAAATTGAGAAAGAAAGAAGAGAAGAGATCAGATTAGAAAGGGAACGAGTAGAAAGAGAAAAAGCAGAAATAGAAGCCATTGAAAAAGAAAAATTGGAACTTAAAAGGTTGAAGCAAGAAAGAAAGTTAAAAGAAAAAGAAGCAAAACAAGAAGCAAAAAAACGAAAGAAACTTGATAAACAAAAGAAAAAAATAGAAAGCAGGAAAAAAAAGGAACAAGAAAGATTGGAAAACCTCTAATGAAATACTTTTTTTAACCTAACCATTTTTAATGAAATTTTTTATACTAGAATTGACGATATCAGGAGCATCAACCATAACCCAATGAGAGGCGTTTTCAATCTTCACAATTTTCAGATCCTTTACATAGTCATCTAAACCGTTTAAAATTTTTGGAGTTAGAGCAACATCTTTCATCCCGTGAATGACTAGTGTTGGAACATTAATTTCTCCGCTCCACACATTACCTATTAATTGTTCAGTAACTGAGGCTCGATAATAATCCAATCCAGCGTTAATCGCACCTGGTTGAGACCAAGCTTCCACATATTTTTCCTCATCAAACTTGCTTAATGTTTTTTCTCTTTTTGGCATTTCAGAAATATCATCTATACCTGACCCTCTAAGAAGACCCGCTAAATTTTGAAAATCCATATTCAAAACTGCCTTCAAAATTTGAAAATCGTTATCCATGAGGTTATTAGCACTGTCAGGTTTTAGAAATTCGAAAATGTAAGAACTAGCCTTTCTTTGATCATCATCTTTTGCGATGAGGTCTCTTATTATTAAAGGGTGGGGACCATTTATTAATATCAGCTTTTCTAATAATTCTGGAAACATTCCAGCAAACGCCCAGGCAATAGGACCACCCCAATCATGCCCTGCAAGGTAGAATTTTCCCAAGTTTAATGATTCGCCTAATCCTTTAATATCATTAATTAGAAGCTCAAGAGTATAATTTTCTCTCCCTTCAGGTTTATCGGAAAGGTTATAACCACGCATATCTGGAACAATTAATCTATACTGGTCCTTCAACCCAAGCATTATATTTTTCCAACCATACCAAAAATCAGGAAAACCATGCAATAAAATTAATGGTTTCCCAGATCCAATTAACACAGTATGAAGCTTTATTCCATTCGTTTCAATATATACTTCCTCAATCTCATCAAACAATTCTGACATAGTCTAACACTTTATTCTATATTGATTATGAAAGGTAATTACAAATTTTAATGTTTATTATGTTTCTAAATTAGTTTTAAAATTTTTGCTGAAGACTGAGGAGTCTAATTAGGCTGTTTTAATATTTAGGAAAAAAATTAGAAAATTAATAAGGTATTTCTTCCAACGGATGTGGCTTTATTGATTTCGCGTGCTTATGTAATTGGTGTTTTTTCCAATCTTTTTTAGTTATTTTCCTTATTGTTTTACTACTTCCACATCCCTCACAAATAGACCTATTTTCATATTGAAAAAATCCACAACGATCACATACGAAGGGGTACGTACCCTTATATAATTTCCATCCAATTTTAATTTGCTTTCACCTAATTATATTAATTCTTCAAATTAAAGGAGAAAATTCAAAAAGATTAACTCACTTGTTAAATTTCATAAAAAAATACTCTAATTTAATTACATTTAAAAAGTAAAATGGTTAGTTTTTTCTCTCAACAAATTAATTTCTAAACGAATTTCTCTCGTTTAACCATATTATTATCCTAGACCGTATGATTTTCTATATTACTTAAGATTAATTAGTACTGAACTATTGATGAATTTACATTTAGAAAAAGAAAAAAGAATGGGGACTGAGGGATGTATCCGTAGAATGCGATTTTAGCATCCCACATTGAACCCCCGACCGACAGGTGTCCACGGAACAGCTTTTGCTTGTAGGATCTGGAGCCTGCTGTGCCACCGGGTTATGTTTACTAAGCGATTTGCTTAGAAAACTACACCAAGTCCCCTTAGGTAAGTAATAAAATTATTCCAAGAATAAATACTTTCATGCTTAAAATAATTAGTAGATCTGTAAAATATATTAATCTAACATAAATTATATATCTAGAACATAGAAAAATATACCCTATTACCAGACAATATAATCAGTATTGCAACACAGCGATACAAATTCATCAATAATCTCTTGTGTATCACCAAAAAATCTCAATAAAAAACCTTTCCTTCTTTTGTACTCTTCTAATCTAAATCCATAGGAACGAGCTAAATATTCCAAATACTCTATATGTTGGCGAATTTTTTTATCCTTACCATTAATTTTAAAATCAGCAAAGTAAGATCCATATTTAAAATTCTGGAAAATCTTCCATACCTTTTTCAAGTTGAATGCCGAGAGAGTTTAGGACCATTGCTGTTAAATTGTATTGTCCAACAGTAAAAACTACATCTAACAATTGTTGAGTATTATAAGTTTTAGCAAGCTCTTCCCATGTAGAATCGCTTATAAATGAGTCAACATATAATTCATCCGCCGCGCGTAGCAATATAGATTCGAAATCGCTCCAACCTTTAGCATTTGGACCTTCCTTAATCCGTAATATCTCCTCCTCGCTTAGGCCAAAACGTTTTCCTATAAGGCTATGTTGTCCCCATTCATACTTCGAATTACAGAGCCATCCTGTACGGAGAATAAGGATTTCTTTTTCTCTAATAGGAAGTGAGGACTTATACAAAACATGATTCCCGAAAACACGCCATCGATTATATAACTTCGAATAATTCGCCATTGTGGCCAAAATGTTTATTACTTCTTTTCTATTATTCAATTTTCGCCACCCTTCTATCAAATTTCGAGCATCATCATCCCACTTTGATTCTTCTAAGGGGGGAACTCTTGGTTTAGAAAGGTAAATTGATTTTCGTCGACCTTCACTTTTGTTAAAAATTTCCTTTCTCTTTTCTGAAATTGATCTTCTCACCATTTTTCTTGTTTAAGATAAAAAAATTTCTATTCTTTAAGGTTTTATTGATTGGTTTGAGAAAATATAAATTATGAAGAACTATTTAGAAATTTTGCTTAAACTCACAATTTTTAGCTTTAACGTTTAAAAATCTCTGCTATTAAAGATTCGAAGAGGGGATAATCCTTTAAAATTTTATTTTAGTTTTGCTCCACATTCTTCACAAAATCTAATAACGCCTGTGTGTTTTACTTCAGTACCGCAAGTTTCGCAAAAATTAGGCATTTCAGGAGGTGGAGAACCTTTTTCTACTATGGGATATTCAATTGTCTTTTTCTCTTCCTCGGTGTGTTCAAGCTTAATGTTGCAATTATCGCAAAATTGAGCATCAGCTCGCATATATTTTCCACATGATATACACCTGTAAAAAAGTTTGAATCCACAATTTCTACAGAATTCACTATATTTACCTACAGGATTATTACAGCGAGGGCAAATTTTTTCCTCTAACCAAAAATACCGAGACATGAGTTGGATTATGATAAATAAGAAAAATGACAAAGGAAGTAAGATCCACCAGAAGGGATTTACTATCAGAGATAAAATAAAAGATAAGGATGTGATTAATATAAACAAATAAACCCATACACGCAACAAGCTTTTTTTCTGTGAGCTTCGATTACTAGAAATCATATAATTGCATTTTTTGAATAATTTATTCTGTATAAATTATAATATTTCTTTAAGTTTAAGATATATGAATGAAATTATTACGATATAGCTGTTTTACAATAAGGACAGACTTTTGTTTTTTTTTTAATTTGTTCTCCGCACGCAAAGCAGATTATCTTGCTAGTGCTATATAATATTTTTTCCTCGTCTTTTTCAACTTTTTTTTTATCAAATCCTTTATCAGACATAATAGAAAATAGGGTAAGATTAAATTTAATTAAAGAAATTATGAATAAACTTAATAAAAAAATGGGGTCCAATCTTTAAGGAAAGTTTTAGATGCCAAAATTTAAGAATTTGAAATTATTTAATATTCTTAGTATAAATATAATATTGAGTTGATAAGAAAAAAATGCCTGGTTCTCATGGTTCGTTAACTAAAGCAGGAAAAGTTAAACAACAAACTCCACGAATTGCAAGAAGTGGTGTAAATTCTCGTAAGAAAAAGCCTCCAAGAATACGATTCAGAGAGTTGTATAAAGCTCGATTTATTAATGAACGATTTGGTGGTCAACAGGACAGTCTTGGAGCAAAGAGATCTCGATTTAAAAGGTAAAACTCTTTCAAATTTTTAATTATTTACCCCAATTGTGTGAAGTTGACTTTTTAGTTTTTGGCTTTCTTTTACATAGAATTGTGATTTTTGACGATTTTTTTCTAGACCATTATAATAATCACTCATCAGCAAATTCCATCTAATAGCTCTCTTTATAGTATTAATTTCATTAGGAGAGAGGTGGTTCTCTAAACTATTCAAAAAGTAAAGAGCTTTTCTAGAATCTCTTCGATGATGAATATAGAACTCGGCTAACTCCAGTATAAAATCAATCAAAACATTTTGGTGAGAGTTATTATTAAAACGAATCTCATTAACATTTAACCCCGCTTTTAAGAATCTTTGGGCTTGTGATAGATTTCCTTGATTTTTAAAATAGATAGCACGTGTTAAGAAATATTTTAATTTTACTTTAATGAACCGTTTTCCAATTTCAAGGACTTCTTTAAAATTGGCTTTTGATTCAACAATTTTATTTTGATCTAAATAAATTAATCCTGTATAAAGATAGGCCATGCCTAAATAGCTTTCTTTAATAAGAGATATTTTCTCCTTTTCTAAAAAATTCTTTATTATTTTAAAATGATCCAACGCTCTATCGTAATTTTTATTTTTGAAATAACTAATTCCTAATTTTTGGTGAATTTTAATTATATAATCAATTGGCACTTCCCCAGATTTAGCAATGCTAAGAGCGCTCTGTAAGTAATTAACTGCTAGCTCTTCATTGTCTAATAGAGTAGCGATTTTTCTTAATTTTAACAAAATTGAGACTACTACCTTTTTTTGTTGATTCTTGTTAAAGATTTTTAGTGAATCATTCAATAATTTAGTTGCTTCCTCAAAACGGTAATTTTTAATAAGCTCTTCTGCTTCTGTATAATGATTAATAGATTCAATTACTTCAAAATTGGTAGGGGGTTTGTTGAATAAGTCAATATGAAAGGGGAATAGTTCTTTTGCTATTGAACTCTCATAACATAATGGTGAAAATGGGAAATTAATTTGATCTAAAACATAGTTGTTACTTCGATAGACTAATTCTTTCGATGGTCTGAAATTGAGAAGCTCGCGTTGATTAATCTTTCCATTCTCAATTACATCAATAATTGAATTTGATATTATTCTGCTAAATTTTATCCAATTTTCTACCAATAATTCTAATTTAAAGTCAGGATGGTCATTAAATAATTCAACTAGAATATGTGGAGAATAGCTGTCAAACGAGCTTCTGATATAAAATTTCTTATATTCGAGATCTTTGAAATATGTAAAAAATCCTTTCTCTAAAACAAAAAATTCATCAAAATCTTTATCATTTGAAAAAAATAATGTTTCTGATGTTCGAATTTTAGGAACTCCATTCTTTAATTCCCAAGGTAAGCTAAAACTAGGTTCTAATCCAAGATTTATTAAAGATCCCACTAGATTTCTATGTTGTTGCTCAGATAAATCCTTTAATTGCTCACTTTTATTCATGAGAGAAATCCTGATGCGATTTAACCAAGTATTCTCATGTTCATCTATAATAAGCTCAGGCATAATTAGATTTAATAAATCAATGAGTACCGACTCTTTTCCTTTCATTGGAAAATTATGTTCTAGAGTTAGAGAAATTGCTAGAGTTCGAAGAACTTTCATTAAATAAAGTATAATAGTGAAAGCATTCTGATTCAAATTCCATAATTGAAAAGCTATTGAAACACGGAAATTTACAACTTCAAATGGTATATTAATCCTTATTGGTAATGTTATAGGAAATTTTATAGTGAAAATGAGAATTTTCTCCCTTTTGATACTATACCGAAAATAATTTTCAATCGATCCATTGATTTTCCAACCATTTTTCTCAACAATTTCTCGAAGATTTTTTATTTCATTCAATGAAAATGGGTTAATTGACATTGTTATTGTGGTTTCTATGAATTAAGTTATGTTAATCAGAAATTATAATCCTTAAATATCTAGTAGTGATTCGAAATAAAAATTTAATTTTTAGCTTAAATATTAAGTTAGAATTCGAATAAATATTTAATAACTTGAATTACCATGTTAAACTTGTAAACTAAAGAAGATGGGATAGATTCACTAATGGATATAACAAAATTTAACAATGAATTGAAAACTAAGGTTGGGTTAGCAAAAAACTACGAGAAAAGAAATGAAATTGATTCAGCTATAAAACTATGGTTGGAAATTTCTGAAATTACACTTAAATTTTCTAAATCAAAGGTAATTGATTCGACCTTTAGGAATATGCTTATTAATAGAACAAAAGGAATTGTTGAACACATTAAAAACTTAAAAGCAGGCCAAAAAGATAAAATTTTGTTTGAAAATGATGGCTACACACAAGAAGAGGATATTCATAAAAATGAATCTTCAGAAATAATTCAAAAAGAAAAATTTAAGTCTCAATTTCCTGAAATTAAGCTTTCAGAAGAAATAAGCCCAGAGAAAACAGTTGAGGATAAAGAAACTAAAATAGATAAAAATTCTGATTTGAAGGTTATCCCTGATGGATTTAAAGAGATTCAAACCTCAAATGATTTTAAAATAATAACTCCTCATGATGATGACTTTGTTAAAAAGCACCTTAGTCCAGGAAAAAATCCATCTCAAGAACAACATTCTTTGCCAAAACAAGAAAGAATTGATTTTGAACAACCAGAAAATGATAAAAATTTGATTTGCTTTGCCTGTGGATATGATAAAAATCCTAAAGATGCTCAATTGTGTAAGAGTTGTGGAACTACATTAAACTAAAAGTTTTCAAATTTATTAATGTTATATTGTAATTAGAAATTCTAAACATTTCTATCCTAATTCTTTTCAATTATTTCCAGTGAATTAATAGCGCTTATTATTTTTTGATTTTTTTATCTCATCAAACTTTTCAATTGCTCGATCTCTCCAAACAGTATTCCATTTCTTAAATCCTGATTTGACATACATTTCTCTTTTAGGGAAGTTGTAACAAACCCAATTAAAAAGCACAAAATATCGTTTCGCTCCACTCTTTTTAGTTAAATTCTTTGATCTCACCCCTAAATCATTTCTGAGATGTTCAACTAATTTACCTTCAACAGCGTCTTGTAATTTGCCTTCAACTATAGCGTCTTCATAATTTATACCTTCTTCTAAAAAGTAAGCTCGAACTTGATCAAAGATATTCCCTCTGCACAGACGGATTACTTCAGCATCCCTCTGGAAATTTAACTCGTTTAGACCTTCTTTAACTAAATTTACAGTTTCTGAAAATGGCTTCTTGTTTTTCCAATTTTCTCCCTTAAATAAATCTACAGGTATAGTTTTAAAAATTAACTCCCCGGATTTTTTTCTTAAAAAACCTATAAAAGCATCTCCTACTAAATCACCGGTTCCTGCATCATCGATTTCAATTGCCATATGAATTTAAAATTACTTATTCAATTTGTTGGAAATAATGTAAATTAATAATATATATCAAGTTTTATAAAACTAAATTATTTAGAAAATAATATGATTTTAATTAAACTCATGTGTTGATTTATCAATGGAAGTTGAATTTTTAATCATTGGAAATGAAATTTTGATTGGTAAAACAGTAGATAGTAATTCAAATTGGATGGCAAAAAGGATTGCTCGATATGGTCATCGACTTCGAAGAATAACTACAGTGGGAGATGACTTGAATACCATATCTAGTGCACTACAAGAAGTTTTAAAAAGAAAACCAGATATAGTAATAACATCAGGAGGATTAGGTCCAACTTTTGATGACATGACTTTAGAAGGCATTGCAATGGGTTTAAATAGGAAGTTGGAACTAAATAAACATGCGTTTTCCTCTATAAAGAAAATGTATAAACACGCTTATGATAGGGATATTTTAAAGCTTGATGGAATGACAAAAGAACGAGAAAAAATGGCATATCTTCCCCAAGGCTCTATTCCGCTACCCAATACCATAGGAACGGCCCCAGGGGTTAAAATTGAAGAGGGCGGGATACATATTTACATATTACCGGGAGTGCCTACAGAGTTAAAATCAATATTTAGAAATGTGATAACGCCTATTTTGAAAGAGAAACAAGGAAAGTTTATAGAAAAGGGATTTCTATTTTCAGGTATTGGAGAAAGTCAGATTGCTCCATATACGGGTGAGTTAGAAAATAAATATCCTCAACTTTGGATCAAAACTCATCCAAGAATTGGTTTATCCGTTGAAGTTGAGGTTTCTATAACAGCTTTTAATGTGGAGAATGGAGAAAAACTGGTTGATAAAGCCTTGGATGAAATAAAAGAGATAATATTAGACCTAAATGGTGAAATTATTAAAAAAGAATAATTACAAATTCAGTGTAAAACATAACCCTTATTAATTATAAAAGAAGATCTCTATGAAAACTCTTATTAGAAAAGCATCCATTGATGATGCTGAAGCGATATCCTCTATTTGGGAAGTAATTTGTGCTGAAAGGAAATTTACCGCTATTAATCAACCTTTTACAGTTCAACAAGAGCGGGATTATATCTCTTCTCTTTCAGATCGGGAGGGAATATTTATTGCAGAATTAGAAAAGCAAATAATTGCATTCCAATCACTTGATTTATGGGGAAAATTTACAGATTCATTTGATCATGTTGGTCAAATTGGAACCTTCGTACTCCCTAAGTGGCGTAGAATCTCCAAAGGAAGACATCTATCGGAAAATACATTTCGATTTGCTCGTATGAATGGTTATAGAAAGCTACTTATCTATGTACGAGCGAAAAATACTGGAGCAATAAAATTTTATAAAAATTTGGGATTTATCCAGAAAGGAGTGCTTACAGAGCAAGTTAAAATAGACGGAGAATATGAAGATGAAATTTTCATGGAATTATTCTTATAAGCAGATTTTTCAATTTGTTAAATTATTTTCTCCAAATACCCTTGCTAGGCAGTTATTTTGCGACTAACATTTCTTCACAAAATTCATTCTTTTTGGAGTTATATTCTTGAAATTTCTAAATTTTTAACATTTTTTGAAATTCTCACAAGTCCAGGAGATATTGTATCAATAGTACCTACAATCCAATTCAATATTCCATTACTTGAGAGAGTGTGTGAAAAATCCTCGGTTTTTGAAGAATCGACCGCCATGAGCATACCCCCAGCCGTCTCTCCACATTTACATTCATCAAAAGCATAACCCATCTCTTTTGATAAACTTTCAGAGAGTTTAATAGAGGGGATTGTTTCAATAATTGCTGATAAATTCGAGTTCTGAAGAATTTCTAGCATGTGTCCAGCAAGCCCGAAGCCTGTAATGTCTGTCATTGCATGAATAAATGAAAAATCATTAAGAGAGTGAATAGTCTTCACCACATTCTGATTTGACGTAGTCATTATCTTAATTGCAATATCGATAGATTTATTAAGTTCTTTTTTAGAAAACTCTTCTAACATTTCAGGAAAGTCTTTTAACATTCTATATGCAGCCATTACTGGTTGAATACCGACTGGTTTTGTTAATATCAACTTATCACCTTTTTTTACACCTTGTTTCAAAATTATAGAATCCTTGTGGACAAATCCAGAAGCCTCTCCTCCGATCTCCCCTCAAAAAAGGACAACTTTTTTGATTAAAGGCCACTCGGAGTAAATAGTATGGCCTCCCACTACTTTAGAATGGATCTTTTTTTCCACAAAATATTTGATTCCTTCTAATATTCCCTCAGCAACCTCCATTGGTGTATTAGTACTAATTCCTAAAAAGACCAGCATCCCCGATATTTCAGGAACATTCATTGCGAAAAGATCGTTCGTTACATTGCAAGCAGCTATTTGCCCCATTATATTAGGCTCATCAACGATAGGGGTAAAAATGTCTAAACTCTTCACTTGAACAATGTCAGTATTAGGAACAGGAATAATGGCAGCATCTTCAATATCTCCAGCCAAACCAGTTTTCTCTAGCAATTTATGTAATTCATTAGCACCTAATTTACATGATCAACCAAAAATTTTCACTTGCTTTGTTAACCTATATTCTATTTTTCTAGGCATATTCACCTCACTTTCACAAAAATTTTGTTCTTAATAAGATAATTAAAGATTAAATTTAATTATTCGAATTTTTGAGTGATTTAAATATTACAAAGAAGATTAAACGATTTAAACTTAATCTCCTTCACTTGGTTCATTGCTGTAATTAACTACTTTTACTTTCAATTCTTTATCACAAATCTCGCAAACTGGGCTATCTTCATATCCCTGAACAAAAATTGGATAATGAGGGACTTCAATTTCTTGTTCAAGAATACAGTCAGCACACCAAATCGCGAAGTTTTGCTCTTCTAAATATCCCTCAACATAATAACGTTTTCTTAAATCTGTTGTCGTGTCAAAAGACCTATCTTCTTTGACCTCGTCATAGACCCAACCAAGTTCCTTGAGGTATGGTTTGCCATCTTTAACACCCATAATTGTATAGCCATTCTCCCCCTTACAGATGCCGTAATAATCAGTAACGGGTACCATCTTAAGTGAGAGTTCAAGAGCTTCAATAAACGCATTGCGCTCTTCGGGTGCGAAATCAAATGGGCTGAAATTGATGAGTGAAAAAAACTCGGGGGGGAATACTTCCTTGGCATCATCTATATACCAACCCCCTAACGATGTTCCTGTTTTACCATAGTAAAGCGTTGCGGGAAAAATGAAACCCTCGGGAGTTTTTACAAGTATCCAGACATCAAACAAAACTTCATCCCCTCCAAACTTTAAGGATGGCACGAGTGTCTTCAAAGAACCCCCGTAAAGAAAATCGTGCTTGGTATCTTCTAAATTAAGGTCATTAAGGTTCTTTATTTTGTTAAGATTTTCTAAAGAATATTTTATGATATCACTCCAAAATCCCACCGAAGAGAATTTGCTACTAAATTTTCCGGTTACATATGAATCTTGTGACTTTAAGTAGGGATCTCGAAACATAAAACTGTAACCTTGAAAAGAAATTACTTTATCTTTAAAATTAACTTTATCCTCTGAAGTAGCATTCAATAATCTCAGAATTTCTTTTATTTCTGTCAATATTATGAATAACACCAAATACAAAATGATGAAAATGTATCCCTATGAACTAATGGAATTTTAACTTTAAAAAAGAATTTTTTTAAGAAGGTACGATGCCACATTGCAGTGGAAAACTCAACAAGCACTCGTATTACTACGTTTTTGCTTGTTTCATCGACATCGTTATATTTTAGTTATTTCAAGATGCTCAACGTTTTTGGAAACGCGAACATGTTTAAGTTTGCTTTTGTTATCGATCGACCCTATTATCCAATTTTTCACTCCGTATTCACTGTTTAGTTTTTCCGTGAATTCATTAGCATATTTATGATCTACAGATAGAAGCATCCCACCAGCAGTCTCAGGCATTTCACATTCATCATATTTGTATCCGAATTCATGAGCTAAGTCTTGTGTCAGTTTAATACTTGGGATTTTTTCGATTACTGCTGAAAGCTGTGAATCCTGGAGCATTTCTTTTAAATGTCCTGCTAAGCCAAATCCAGACACGTCTGTCATTCCATGGATAAACGATGTGTCGTCGTAGGAATATATGGTTTTTACGACATCTTGAAGCGGTGTTATCATAAGATTAATTGCGGTCTCAATTGAAGTATCAATTTCGGTTGATGAATAACTTTCTAAAAGGGCGGGGTTGTTTTTCTGTAGACGATATGCTGCCATAATGGCTTGATTCCCAATGGGCTTGGTAAGGATTAATTTATCTCCTAATTCAACATAGTTCTTTTGTATTATCTTGCTTTTCTCAACGAATCCTGAAGCTTCTCCACCTATCAGAGGCCATTCAGAGTATATTGTATGACCCCCTAAGATTTTGGAATTTATTTTGTGTTCCATGAAATTTTTCATCCCACGAAGTATACCTTCTGAAACATACGTTGGCATGTTCTTCTTGATTCCAAGGAATACGAGCATACCCGAAATATCGCGAACATTCAAAGCAAAGACATCATTAGTAACATTAACAGCAGCAATCTCTCCAGTTATTTCTGGTTCGTCTAGGATAGGTGTGAATATGTCAAGGTTCTTTACCATAACGAGGTTGGTATTAGGCACAGGAATTACAGCAGAATCTTCGATATCTCCTTTTAAACCTACTTTAGATAAAAGGCTGTCTAAAATTTTCGCATCCAGTTTACAATTTCAACCAAATAGTTTCGTTTGCAATGTCAATCGATAATTTTCTAACTCTTGCATCCTTCACCTCAAATCTGTTTTTTCTTCTCATATTAGTAGGTATAAGTAGAAATTGCGGATATATTAATTTTTTCTATATAATTTATTTAAAAAATGAATAAAACTAAGAAGAAAATTAGGAAAAGTAATATTAAAAATTTATGGTAGAAAGATTTCAATATGTTTAGTAGTCTTTCTCATGTTATCATATTGGTCTCTATAAAATAATTCTAACTTGATTTCATCACCAGCGGGGTCAAATAAGTTCTTCTTTAGTTCTTGTTGTTTATCAACTTTTAACACATAATTAAATTTAAAAGCTTTACCGGGTTTCAGTTCATTTAGTTGGAGATATTTTGGAAAACTTTCTTCTCTTTGTACACGAACATATGTAGGCACTTTTAAAGAAATCTGAAAATCTCTAAACTCAAGATTTGAGGGATTAGTAAGTTTGCAATTTAAATAAATATCATTACCAGAAGTTCTTATATTTTTAAAAAAGAAAATTTCTTTTGAATCTGGGATATCGGATTCAAGTTCTTGATAATAAAGTTTTTCATCTATTATTTTGGCATTTAATTTATTTTTATTAATGAATCTAAGAGCAATCTCCTTTATTTTATCCTTTTCTAAATCTAGATATGATGAAAGTAATTCAAATTTAATTGGATTAATAATTTTCCGATAATATTTAATCTGATTTAGATGGAGTTTATTCTCACTTTTTCTGACAAAATTCTTTAACCGATTTATTAATAAATCTTTCGAAGCATAAAATTTCTTAAGGTAAGGTCTTACATATAAATTGAATATGTTATTATCTTCTAGAGCCTTTTCTTTCCCAATAACGTTTTCTATTTGTTTTTCTGTCTCTTCTATGTAGTTTTGGATTTGAGAAGAGTTTAATCTAATTAATTTCTTTGCATCTGAGAATTCATTTTTTTTAATTAAAAATTCCACCTTCGAAGTTAACGTACTAAAGTTATCCTTTAATTTCTTGCTACCTTCAATTCTCTCAGTAATAATAGATTGTATATGACCTTGAAGCAATTGAATTCTTAATTCATCATTCACGCCAGCAATTCCAATATCATTAGAAGTTCTATTAACCTGGTTTATCTGGAATACTTGCCTGACTAAACTATCTTTAATTGTTTTCATTTGTCGATCTAAATCAATTAAGTATTCCTGAATCTCAATTTTAGTTGATACCCATTTTCTTAGCAGATCTTTAAAGGAATCATCAAATTCAACATTATTTATCAATAACTCTCTTATATCACCATCTAATTTAAAAGTCTTTTTCCTTATTTGAGTTATATATACAAATTTGTCATTTTCATCATTATTTCCGGTAAGGATAGATATATTAGAATCTAATTCTACGCTAAATTCATTTTCTTTTATATAATCAAACTCAGCTTTTAAAATACTTATACGTTTATCCAATAACTTAATTTCTTCTTGTAACTTGAATAAAAATTCGCTTTTTTTCTCTTCACAGATTTCAGAGATAAAACTTTTTATGATACTCAATTCCTCAATGATTTGAACCTTTGTTTCCTCCCACTCTTCAATCAAATCAAATACTAATCTTTTAAATTCGAATCTATTAATTATATTATCAAATTTTTTTATCTTTTTTAGAATTTTATTATACTTTTTATTTAATTGAACTTCTGTTTCATTAAACTTAAAATTGTTAATATAAGAGTTTAGTTTTTCCCTAAATTGTGCGGGTATTTTTTGAAATTTGAGTATTTTCCCTTGAAATATAACTAAATCATTATTAATTCTTTCAATAGTAGTATCGATGTTTTTAAAATTTGCCTGAATATTTTCTAGTGTATAAAATACTTCATCTTTGACTTCTGGATCCTTTTCAGTTTGTAACGAATTATTGAGTTCAATAGTAATCCAAACCGCTATTTTTTGATTTTTTAATATGAAACAAATTTGGTTTAGTAGATTTATAGTTTTCTTCCTTTCACGCCAATATTGTGATTCCAGTTTATATAAAATTCTTGTAATTTCATTTTCTATTTCAACTTGATATTCTTCAAATAATCGTTTAAATACTAAGGAAATCCCATCCCTAATAATTTCAGAGGGATTTTCTAATTCATCAATTAAATAAGAAAAAATGATGTTAATGTTTTTGTGACTGAGTTGATATATTGCATTTATTAGTGAATTTCTATAATAAGAATGCTTAGTTCCTTGTAAAGAATGCAGTAGATTCGCCCATATCTGATCAAAGTTATTTTCTGCAATATTAACAAGTGCCTCAATCACTTTTAGTTGAATACGATAATCTTTTTCTTTTAAGAGCTTTATTAATTTAGGGATAATAGATATAATTTCAGAAGATTTTTCTTTTCCAATCTCACCAAAAAGCCAAATTATCAATTCTTTTACTCTATTTTCTTCATTATACAGCAAGTTAAGAAGAATATAAAATAACTTCTCTTTTGAAAGGAAATATGTTCCATGAATTTTTAGTAACTCTACAGCTGCTTTCGCAACATCATCATCTTCATCCCTTAGGTTAATAATAACCATTGATAACAAAGGTTCTAAATTTCTAATTTTTGTATAGTCTTGATTTAAAATATTTTGAACCGTTTTAATCACATTGAGTTTTACTTTCCAGTCATTATCCATTAATTTTTCAGTATATTCTTCAATTATTTCTTGTAATTCATCTAAATCAATATGTAATTTTAAAATCAAATTACCTATAATTTTTACAGTAAGTCTTCTCACTGTCGGATCTTGATCGTAAAGTCTTCCCCTAATTTTACTAATTAAATTAATAAATAAATTTGGCCTAAACATACTTATCTGATATAAAATTTCTAAAGTAACTAATCGTATCCAAGAGTCAGAATTATTTATAAAATGCTGTACATATTTTACTGTTCTTAGCGAAATGGACGAAGACTTATCACAAATCAAGTTTAATAAACTAAAGCACCTATAAATAAGATCGTTATCAGCAAAGTTTTGATGCTCATCGATAACATTAAATATTTCTTCAGCTGCTTTTTCATTAATGCCTTTTAGGATTAAACTTTCAATTCTCTCAGTATCTAAAGTTAGAGTTGTCAATTATCTTGGAATTTTTACATTTTTAAAAATTTCTTTCTCAAAGATCTCTTCTATCAAAGTAGTATAAATATCTTTTAAAATAATTATGGCAAATATTATAAAATCATAAAAAATGAAGGAAAAAAACTTAAGAGAAATTATTCCTCTTAAGAAATGGATGATAAAACCTTTAGTTTTAATAAATAGATAATTGTCCTAAAGAAACAATGTTGATTTTTTCTTAATATTAGAGATTATTGGGTAGAAAGACTTTTCGATTGACAGCCTTTTCTTTAAAGGATGGTAATAAATTAAGTTAATGGGTTAAATCTTAAAAAAAGATAGTTTTGAGATTTTAAAATTTCATCTATTCAGAAAGTTCAATAATCGCACTACCAGGAATAGCAATTCGTTCTCGATAAGTTAACGTACCTTCTGAAACTTCTTTTGTTTTTACTAATCCTCGTTCAATATCTTTTTCACTAATATACCCTCTTTCACCAGCTTCAAATTGTTTGACAATATTACCATTGTTGTCTTTTATATCAACTTTGGTAAAACTTATTTGTGTTACTTTAAGAAAAACTCTTTTCCCCTCAATTTTTTCAATCGTAGCTTCTGTTACAAGTTTATCTCCTACCCGGACCATCCCACGCATCTCCACCAGGAACTCAATAATTTTACCATATTTCCCATGCTCAAGGAGATCTTCAAAGAGTTTACTAATGAACCCAAATGAGAATAATCCATGAGCTATAACTCCCTTTAACCCTGCGGCTTCCGCTACAGAATCATTTACATGTATGGGATTAGTATCTCCTGATGCCTTAGCATATTGCTTTAATAAATCCCTTGTAAGAGCATCAAATTCATTGGTAAAAACTTGTCCTATTTTTAAATCTGATATTTTAACCATTTCTTTAATAGCCTCCTTTTCTTATACCGGCAGTTACTACTACATTACATACAATTTCATCACTTTGATTTTTAATAGTTGTAATTAATTCCGCAAATAACATCATATTTGCTTCTACTAACCATACTTTTCCCCATTTTGCAGTGGCTTTTAACTTATCCCCTGGTTTTACATCTACGCAACCTTCCCAATTATATTTATTTCCCGCATGAAGTATCATTCTAGGATTTTTTACAATCATACGTTCTTCTCCATCTTGGACTAATCTAGCCCCAGGGACTAGTGTGTAAAGTCCTTTTATTGTATAGGCATTAGCATATGCATGACACGCAATTATTCCCTCTTCTTCAGGACCAACGTATTTTGGATCGGTAATACCAAAACATTTTGCGAAGTTTACTAAATTTTTATATCGCACATTGATTTTAGCAACACCGGGTACATCTTTTCCGGGGAGATTATTTATCAAGAATTCAGCATTCTTCTTCATTTCTTCAATATTTGACATGTTAATAGCTCTCAATTTTAGATCGTACTAATATTAATTTAGCATCAACATAATTAAAACTTTAATTTATAAAATTACCAACTTCCTTATGATTCGGTTAGTGATTTTTCTTTAATGTTTTTGAATCATCTAATGATTACTCCAGAGAAATAAACTTTCCCGATTCCATCATTTCACAAGGCTTCAAATAGGATTTCCCCGATTTTTCCGCCACTTGATAAAGCAGTTTAACCCACTCTTTATACTTATCTTTCCCTACTCTAAAAGGCCCTGGGGTGAAATTTCCTTTAAAAAGCACCTTATCAATTAATCTATAACCTTTTACTACTCCTTCTTCTAGTAACCTACAACCTTCATTTAGTCTAAGGGCTTCGATTATTTCAGCACTAAAATTTTTACTTATAAACTCCATTGTTTTCGGATCTAAAGAGGGAAGATTCTTTATTGGCTCATTTTCATTCCAATTATAATATCCTTTTCCAACCTTCTTACCTAACCTTCCTTCATTTACTAATTTCGCTAATTCTTCACCAGGAGAAAAATCAGGGGAAAGGTATTTTTCGAGATATTTTTGAAGAAAATAAATAGTATCTAGACCAATACGATCAGCTACTTCAAGTGAAAAACCGGCAGCATCTAACTGCTCGCGAGAAATTCCATTAGCGATTGCATGTTTTGAAAACCAATTGGTGTAGAGAAAAATAGGAAAGGAGATTCTGTTTGCGATTAATCCAGCAGTTTCTTTTTCAAGCTGAAACGTGAACCTTTTACCTGTCAAGCACGGAAATTTTTGTGCAATTGTCTGACCAATTTCAAGAGAATCCTCTGATGATTTTTCCCCAGGAGTGATCTCAATTAACATTCCGAGTATTGGGAAAAAAGTGTGAAAGTGCATACCAATTATCTTTTTGGGTTCCCTGGAAAACTGAGCAATTTTTGAAATACTCATTGATGATGTATTTGTTGCTAAGACCGCTCGAGTTGGAGTAAATTCTCCAAGCTGTTTAAATATGTTCTGTTTTAGATCTAATTTTTCAGAAACAGCTTCAATTACAAAATCAGCATCTTCAACTCCTTTCGAAATTTCCGTTTCTATTGACAGGCGACTCATAATGGTTTTTGTATCAACTTTATTACTGATAATACCGACCGATTCGAAACTCCCCAATTTCTTCTTTATGTCCAAATTCATTACCATTTAATTGGAGGCGAAAAATTCCGTAAATTTTTCCCTAGATTCAAGAGCCTCCATTCGGGTTTGAATCAGTTTTCTTGACTTTTCAAGAATTTCAGAACTAAGATCAATAACAGTAACTTTCTCATATCCTGTAAGTAGGGCAACTTGAGCGATACCTGAGCCCATTATACCACCCCCAATAATTGCGATATTTTTAATATTTTCTATATCAGCCATAAACGAGCACCATTTTCAATAATACAAATAGTCAAGATTTTATTTATTTAATGATTGAGAAGATTTTATCAGAGTTGGATTTTGATATATCAAAATAATCAATAATTCTTTGACTATTCGATTTACCATTTAGAATCACACAAGAGATTTTCCACTTTTCAATTAAAGTAAGTAAATAAGAATCAACTGGCCTAGATTGGTTTTTTAACTCACCTTCATCACTTTCAAACACACCTAACTTCCCAGATTCTTTCATTTTCTTGTAATCTGAGGTGGTAAGTTCTTTGATAACTTGATTTTCATTATTTAAAATACCATCAATATCTTTAATTAAGAAACAGTAAGGTATTCCTATCTCTTCTGCTATAGAAAGAGTTATGGAATCAGAGGTTACATCCCAACTATGTGGTAGTCTATCAATATCTTTTAAGAACCGGTAGGGAAGAAAAATACAAATATTTTTATCAAATTTCTTTAATCTATTAATATCTTCAATAACCTCCAATTCAGGGAATTTCTTACCCAATTCAATTCCATTATAATTCATGGATATTACTCCCATCCAGTGTCCAAGTTCTTCAGTAAGTTTTAGTTCGCTGTATACTTTTCTGATGAAATTTGCATGTGTTCCTCCACCGGGGATTAAAATAATTTTCTGTATACGCCCCTTATCATATAAATTAGTAAGTTGAGAAATAGTAGAAGTTAAATCTTCAACGTTCTCTAAAATCTTACCTCCAATTTTAAATATCACACTAGCGTATTCCATTATCCTCAGTTCAATTATAATTGGTGAAATAATGCTCCTGCTACAGCAAAAGCAGATGAGCTTATTTTATTTGGAATCTTTGTTATTTCTTCATAACTTAAAATATTGTGAAAACCTAAATTTTTTAGAGGAATTTTGATTAGAAAATCAGAAGATAATCCTGTTATTACAAATTTTGGTTCTGTTTTAAATTCATCATATCTCCCTAAAAGAATTACCATAAATGATTTTATTTCTTCTGTAATAATATTTAAATGCTTTTCATAAATGGATTTAGCAATAATATTTAAATCTTCTATTGAAATCGTTTCAGGATCCATACAAATCACTCTTGAAAGACGAGAATAACAATTTTTTAATGATTTTGAACGATTATCAGCAGTATCGTTAATGTAATCTTCCTCTGAAATTAAGTTCAAAATTCTATAAACGTCAGAAATTAAAGCAAATTTTTCAAAGGAAATACGAATATTTTTGCCTTTATAGAGAACATGATGGGTTATAGAGGGGATTGTAGCTCTTAAACCTCCTGTATAAATCAATTCGTGATTTAGTAGACGTGAAGCATCATCTATTCCTTTAGGTACGGGTAATGATTCATGTATAGGAATTACATCTATTGTTGTTGAACCAGCATCAATCAAAACACACATTGATATATATTTTCCTAAAAATAAAGCTGTCGATGCCCAATTAGCTGCTGCGATTGACAAACAGTTAGATTTAGCCCTTTGGAGATTTATAAATTTACTTTTATTAGTTATGAATCTCAATTTTTCTTTTTTAAATATTGTTTCCAAAGCATCTAAAATTAGTGAGATTCCCTCTTTCTTAGTTTGAAAAGCATCAGATAGTTCAGCAGTTATGGTAACAGCAATGTAATCAATATTTTTATGTGTAAAACTATTTTCTTCAACTAGCTTTTTAAACACCCTTCGCAACAGATCAGGGATTTCTGTAATAGTATTTTTCCAAAATGGAAAATATTCAATGTATGAAAAGGATTTAGTGATTTTTTTTTCTCTAAAGTGCAATAAGGCAGCTTTCGTATTTGCGCCACCAATATCTAAACCTAAAATTATCATTGAAAAATTATTTTTTACTTTTTTTTATGATTATTTTACTACATTTTATCTAATTTATCGATTTAGAAATTACCAAATCAAACTTAATATTTTTTATTTTTTCTTTTATATCTCAATGAATAAAGATAATTAAGTTCTTTTTTTCATCACTATAATAAAATGATCTCCAAATCTATTAAATGGGAAAATTTTTGACAATTTCTTATCAAGAAAAAGCATTTTATATAATATATTTCTAACAAACTTCTGAACTGTGTCAATATATGGTGCCTGAATAAGGAAGGGAAGAGCACAAACCTCTACTAAAGAAAAATATTTCTTAAAATGATAGTAGAAGTAAGTAGGAGAATAATAGTGACAGTTTAATGATGGGAGTTTAGGATTTAATCTTACGGGAACAGAATCTTTTGAAATTCTACGAAATGCTTGTTTCAATTTTCCGTGTACTAAGAAATAAAATATTTCAAATAAGCAATACTTATTCATTACTGATGCTATGAAATAACTTGAGGGTGACATAACGTTTTCTAAAGTTTTCGCGAGAGTGGTTAAATTAGACACTAAATTCAATGTACCAAAAGATGAATAAATACCATTATACTTTATATTTGGAATACTTTTTAGTTTTTCAACGGGGATTGCATAAAAATCAATGTTTTTCTCAACATTTTCTTTCATCGCTTTCGATTTAGCAATTTCTATCATTTTAGGGGATATATCAATTGCTGTAACTTTTTTATTTTTCCTTGCAAAAAAAATAGCTTCGTCACCAGTTCCACATCCAATTTCTAAAAGATGAGAACTTTTATTGAAATATTTTATCAAGCATTCCTGGCTTATCTTTCTCATATATTGATTGATATATGGATGATTGAATCTTTCGTCGTAAGCATCCGCTAAACTATCCCAAACTAACTTTGAATTTTTATAGTTATTAATCAATTGAGACATAATATAAAAATTCTATAAATAAGTGAATAAATTTTCGCGAGAATTTTATTAAATAGAGCTACTCCTATATTATTATAAATTTTTTTCTCGGTTTCAAGTAATCTTCTAACTATTCCATAATAAAATGGAGGATATTTAGTCTTAAACAATAAACGAGAACTGCTTTCTAATCTTAGTTTAAATCGTGATCTCTTCAAATAAGGAGCAATATCATTGTAGAATTTAGTATTCGTTATAGGATATGCCATTGATATCCCTAGAAAATTAGGTTTAGTCAATTGAAGTAATTTTCTAGTTAATTCAATATCTGTTGAATTTTCTCCGGGGTATCCTAGCATAATAAAGAACCCTACTTTTAATTTAACCTTCCTTATCATTTCCACTTTCAGTTCCAGTTGATCAATATTTATCCTCTTTTTCATTCTATTAAGAATTTTTTGTGATCCTGATTCTATGCCAAGCCATATGCAACTACATCCAGATTCTTTTAATAACTGTAGAATTTTAGTGTTTACTATATCTATTCTTAACAAGCATTCATAATTAATCCTAACGTTGTTATTGAAGATTTCAAAATGAAATTTTTTTAACCAATTCTCATTAATTCCAAAAATATCATCATTAATATGAATAAGATCAGGATTATATTTATCTATCAAGTAAACCAGCTCATGTACTACGTTTCTAGGTGACCTTAGCCTCAGAGTATTCCCAAACACTGGTTTAGAACACCAACTACAATCGTATGGGCATCCTCGAGAAGTTATTAGACTCATTTCAGTATGTCCATGAAATTTTTTCCAAATATGAAAATAAGGCTTAAGAACGAGTAGATCATATGCAGGAAAGGGAAGATCATCCAATTTGTTTATATATTTGCGAGGTTGTGAAAATCCTCTTCCTGAGTAAATTCCTTTAATTTCTGTTAAGGGTTTTGTTGGATTCTTAATGTTTTGTAAAATTTCCAATACGGTTTGCTCACCCTCGCCAATTACAACTATGTTTGCCCCATTCTTAATATATAATTCAGGTACATTTGAAGGATCGGGACCTCCCACAATTACTACTATACCCATATGTCGACACGCTTTTATCATTTTTAACGCGTTTTTTCTTGTCATTTCATTGATATAAATTCCAATTACTCCAAAAGATTTATTCTTGAACCTTTTTATTAGGTCCTTTGAGAAATGAGAAGGTCCCTTCGTAAATGTCGTATCATAAAACGCCACATTAAATCCATTTGCTTGTAAGTGACTTGCAATGTAGAGTGGACCAAGAGGTATGTATGGTTTTTTTACTTTTTTATCTCTTTTCGTCTTTGACAAGTAATAAGCATGAGTTAAAATGATGTCTAAACCCTGAGATTCATTTGGTTTTGCTTTTAAATATGATCGTAAAACTTTCGTTCTTATATTATTCCTATACTGGATTTTGGAGATATTCTGAAAGCTATCAACCATAAAAGATTGAGTATTTCCAAGTATTTTAATTCGAGAAAAACTTGCATCTTTTCTAAATTCTTTATAAGTACTAATTAACTGATTTTTCTTTAAAATTTGATGATATAATGCATATATAATTTTTTCCAGTTTATTTCCCCGATAAAAAATTTTTAAAAAGATCTTTATTAAGTATTCTAGAATTAATTGTATAAATTGTATTCGTCGATTCACTGAAAGCTTTAATCCATTATTTGAAGGAATTTTAAATTTCTGGTATATCCAGTCGTTTTCGTCAATAAATTTCGTGTATAGTGGATAATTATAAATAGGTTTACAATAAAAAATTTCTAAAGCTGTAAATTCATTCTTTTCTTGTATTTTTAGATTGTTTGCGCTAATGAAATAGTTGCAATCAAAAAATCTAGGATTTGAATAATGATAATTTAAGGATACTAATCTTTTAAACAAATCAATAAACAATCTACAAATCCAAATATAGTTTGGCTCTGTAATAACCAAAAAATCAAAGTCATCGTATTCCCCAAGAATATTTTTTGAAGCAGAACCGGTTAATATAATAGCTCTAACAAATGGAAAATGAGACAAAATCCATCCTGCTCTAACAATTTTGATAATATTAATTTGAAAATTATTCTCTGATTTAACTCTTTCTAGAATCGTCCAGTCTTTTTTTGGTATAAAAAAATATTCTTTTAATTTTGATATTAATTTTTTGGATATTAAGAATTTCAACTCACTGTGTATTACGTTAGGTTTTATGTCTAGTAATTGCACTAATTCAGCAAATTTTACTGGATAATCAAACAAATCAAAATACTGTATAATTTGATATAATAACTTCGATTTTCCAAGTAAATTAACAATTGTCAAAATATATAGGAATGGAAGTTTTAGATTTTACTGTATCTTAAATAATACATTAAAAGTTTGTTAGATTGAGATATAAATATTTTTCTTATAATTTAATTAGAGTTTTTTTAATACTTACCAATAAAATTTGATCTAAATCACATGCTCAAGTTTAATAAAAAAATTGTCGAAGATGAGTTAGAGTTCATACGATGAATACAAAGATTCACACTACGAGATTTCCTACTAAGGGTTATATCAGTGCGCAAGCAACTGTGTGTGACTTTATAGGTGACAAAAATAATGAAATTATAGCTGTATCGGATGCTGTGTATGTTTGGAAATCAGATGGCTCAATTTTATCAGGATTCCCGGTTAAAGGTAAAAATTTTTTCGCATCTAGGCCAAAAGTTGGAGATTTATATGGTAATGATTCTTCTGTTATTATAGTAGGATGTGATGATGATTGTATATATGCTTTTGATAAATCAGGGAATATTTTAAAAGGATTTCCATTGAGAACAGGAGGAGATGTCTACAGTACTCCTGAACTAGTCGATCTGGATAAGGATGGTGTATTAGAAATAATAGTGGGTTCAGATGATGGTAACGTTTATATCTGGAAACCTGATGGAAAACTATTAAATGGTTGGCCTCAGAAAACTAATGGATTTATATCAAGTTCTCCAGCAATTGGAGATATTAATGATGATGGTCATTCAAATATTGTAATTGGCTCTTGGGATTGCAAAGTTTATGCTTGGCAAATTAATGGATCTCCTTTAAGTGGGTGGCCAATTGAGACCGGACATTTTGTTTGGTCTTCTCCTAAAATTGTAGACTTAAATGGCAATAATAAAAAAGAAGTTATTGTAGCTTCTGATCAAATTTATATTTTTCAAGGAAATGGAAAAAAGTTTCAAAGTTGGCCAAACAAGACTCTAAGCTATACAGTTGGAACTCCTGCAATATATGATCTTGATGGAAATGGACAAAAGGAAATAATAGTTGGCTCTGATAAATTATATGCTTGGAGGAGTAATGGTACACCCTTCTCTGGTTTTCCAATTGATCTTAATACCTACTTATGGTCATCACCAACAGTAGGGGATGTGACTGGAGACGATTCTCCTGAGATTGTGATAGGGGGATGGGATGGTAATGTCTACATAGTAGATCTTCATGGGAATATCTTAACAAAGTATTCGACCGATGGACCTATTTTTGCTACACCTACATTATATGATCTCAATAATAATGGTAAAAAAGAGATAATAATTGGTTCCTGGGATACTTATTTATATATTATTCAATATAGCCCTTTTAAAGTAGAGAGGAAAGAAGCAGTCGGACTAAAAATTTATAGAGCTAATCAGATGCAAAATATTGAGAAAAATATTGTTCCTTTTATTAGTTATCCAAAAATTCATTCTCTTCATGGAACTATGTATTATTACACTCCGCGTGAGGATATTTGGCATCCTGTTCCCCTTGTTATGCATAAAGGTCATTTAACAGGATTAATTCAACCGTTTCAAGCAGGGACTTATATTAAATTTTATGCTGAGATTGTTAATGAGAAAAATCAGTTAATTAGGTTTCCTACTAAAGATTATTACTCATATTCTATAAAATCGACGTGGATCAATCGTCTAACTCAAGATTTCTCGCGAACCTTGAAAAAATTAAGACGGATTTGAGAAGGTAAATTAAAATTGAAGTTGAATTTTTAATTATATTATTTAATTATAGATATCTTTCTCAACTTTTGTATTTGCACCACCTATATCTAACCCAATAACTATATGGGAAATTATTCATTACCCCTATATCTTTCCTTTAAAGCGTCAATTATTTTATCCAAATTTTCCCCACTAAGAGCATTAGTTAAATAAAATTCATTATCATCAAGCTTTAGATAATCCTTTAAATATTCAATTTCAGAGTCTTTGGCTAGATCCATTTTATTAAATACAGTTAAAATTTCGATTTTTCCGTCTCTCGTAAATTTTTCTTTTATTTCATTAAACAGTTCAATTTGGGACAATACATCATAACCACAAGCGGGTGTAGGGTCAAAAACAAATATAATTAGATCAGATATGAGCCTTAATGCAAGGATAGCTTGTAATTCAATACTGTTCCTATTTGACATTGGCCTGTCTAATATCCCGGGTGTATCTAGGCACTGAATTTTAATTTTCTCAAATTTTCGCTCAATTTCTAAATGCCCCATTATCAATTTTTTAGTGGTAAATGGATATTCTCTTACTACAATCTTTTTATTTGTTGATATATTTTTTACAATGCTACTTTTACCTACATTTGGATACCCCGCGACAACTACACATGGCATAGTATAATCAATTGATGGGATTTGTCTTAAACTACCTCTTATACTGTTTAAATATTCGAGATTAATGTTTTGTTTATTGATTATGGAAGAAATTCTTCCAAATGCGGCTCTTCGCAAACGATCTCCTTCTTTCGGAAATTCAATTTTCCTTAGTTGACTTAGATGTTCTGACTCAATTTTACGTAAAACGGGCATAATACCATTTAACTTGCCGAGAGTCAACCTTAATTTGTCTACATCGACTAAAATAGATGCTAATTCTTTATAGAAGTCAGGTAACTCATTAATAATAGGCACTGTTTTAATAATTTTAAGTATTCGAATTAAAAGCTCTTCTACAGCGACTTTAATACGCTTAGACTCCTTTTTTTTTGCTTTAATTAGAATTGGAGCATTTTGTGAGACTTGCGCTGAACTTTTCATCCCTCTTTTAAAGGCTATGTCTAGCAATTCTTTTGAATTAGGAACGTGATAAAACTTGTTAAATGGATTTTTCATAAAAATTCATTGTATATTTTTGATTGAGAGAGTGAGAAAAAAAAATTCTACTTCTTTGTTTGTAGCATTGCTATTTTTTTCTCAATTTCATATATTCGCTGTGAGAAATCTCCTATATCCTTTGGAATAGAATTATATATCTCCAAAATGTATTCATATCTCCCTATAACTCTAGAATACTTTCCTAGTTTCTCTTCTTTTTCTGCTTTTTCAACTAATAAATTAATCTTTTCAAATGTTCTCTTCATTTCTGGTGTTATAGCTCTTTGTTCAGAAAATTTTTTGTCAGAATATTTTCGTTTTTCTTTTATAACCTTATCAACCCGTTTTTGGAATGCTTCCTCACTTTTGGTTTTCATATCTGAATCCTGCTTCTCGAATTTAACCAGATTATTTAACCGAGTTATTCTTTGATCAATCATATTAATTTTACCCTGAAAACCAAGTTTTGAATACAAATTTTTAGCTTCATTTAATAAAGTAATCGCTGAAATAAAGTTTTTCTTGCCAAACTCGTTTTTAGATTGTTTTTCCAATCTTTCTGCTTCTTTTTCTAGCTCATCATATGGTCCCGACATAACTAACACATCATTCCATTAATACAGTTTATTTAATAAGTTCAAAAATACAAGATACATTTAAGATTATAAAAAATAAAAATGTAGCAAAATTCAAAAACTTTAGACAAAAAGTAGGAAAATTAATTAGATTGAAATCTCAAACTAAATAAAGATACATCTATTTAAAATCTTAGATACTGTCTGAAGATCTTCTAATGAATAAATATAAAATAGGTATTCTAGGAGCTACTGGAGTTGTAGGTCAAAATTATATTAACTTATTACAAAATCATCCTTGGTTTCAAATAGTTGATGTAGCAGCCTCACCGAGATCAGCGAATAAAACTTATAAAGAAGCTGTTAAAGCTAAATGGCAGATGTCTACTTCTATCCCAAGCTCAGTTAAAGATCTAATAGTAAGGGATGTTCAAGACTTTGAGAGACTACCCAAAGATCTTAGTTTGGTATTCTCTGCTATTAGTATGCCCACAAAGGAACAAATTAAAAAAACTGAAATAAATTATGCTAAAAGAGGAATACCGGTAATTAGTAATAATTCAGCTCATCGCTGGACTCCTGACGTACCCATGATTATTGGTGAAATTAACCACGAACATGTAAATGTCATCCCAATCCAACAAAAAAATCATGGTTTCGAGAGAGGATTTATAGTTGTGAAACCAAATTGTTCTCTCCAAAGTTATTTAACACCGATTTATGCTCTAGAAAAAGCAGGATATAAAGTGGACAAGTTAATAATAACTACTTTACAAGCTGTTTCTGGAGCAGGATACCCAGGTGTTCCCTCTCTAGATATTGTTGATAATCTTGTTCCTTATATTAACGGAGAGGAGGAGAAGACAGAAAATGAACCGTTAAAGATTTTAGGAAAAATTGGGAATGGTGGGATAGAAAATGATCATTCAATTCAAATAAGTGCAACATGTACGAGAGTTCCAGTTTCTTATGGTCATACGGCTAGTGTAAATATAAAATTCAAAAAGAAAATACCCTCAAAAGAAGAAATAATTAAAATTTGGAATTCGTTTAAATCAATTCCTCAGGAATTGGATTTACCATATGCACCTAAACAACCAATAATATATTTAGAAGGCGAAGATCGTCCTCAACCTAAAAAAGATAGAGATAACGATAAAGGAATGGCAATAACAGTTGGTCGATTAAGAGAAGATACAGTCTTTGATTTTAAGTTCATTGCTTTAAGTCACAATACCGTTAGAGGAGCTGCAGGAGGAGCCATATTAAATGCAGAATTACTAGTTAATAAGGGATTTATAAAGTAGTATGATTACCTCATCAATGTAGCTAATTATTTCACTGATTTTAGACTTACTCTTTCCTCTTTAAAATTCATGTTTGTCAATTATAATTGGGAGTAGGAGTTTTATAAGTGAAATTGTACTTTTCTTTTTAATTAATTTATAGAGCGGGAGTTCAGGGAACATATAGAAAAATTTCGATTTTTTGAGCATCTTCAAGGTTCTTATTTTGGAGCGTGGGGCAATCTTGGAATGTTCAAACATAAAATTTCTTATAAAACTTTGAAGTAAACCCTTGTCGAGAACAATGATATTTGACAGATAACCATATTTTTCTGAGGATCTTAACCTTATTGATTCAAAGGATTCAATTTGCTCATTAGTAAATAAATCTTCCTTTTTTATGTAATTTATTTTTATTAATGTATTATTTTCAATCTCAAAAATAAACAGATGCTTAGCAGCCTTTTCTAAATATTTACAATTGCTTAATTTTTGCTTTTCCATCCCAGATATGTCTGAAATAATAACTAAAATCTTATAATTCAATCCAAAGTTGTTTCTAAATATATTGAAGATTAGATCTGGTATTGCCCAATGAGAAATCTTTCGAAGATTTATATTGAATCCGAAGAGTCTTACAAAAAATCTTAATAAGTTATTATAAATAATTGGTCTCGGGCTTAAGAGCCAATGTTTCTCAAAACTTCTAAATCCAAATAAGATTTTCTGTAACAAAAGCACCAAATTCTCTTCTCTCAGATTAACCGGTAAATTGACTAATTCAGTTAAAAGTGAAATAACGTCAACTTGATTTATATAATAAGTCTTTTCGGGTTGTATTTGTTGCTGAACAAGTTCGGTTATTTCATTTTTATTAATATCTTCGGTATTTATTCCCAATTCGTCTGTGGTTATTAATTTTATTCTCAAATAGGGTGTAACTGATTTTGAAACTTCAATTTTTTGCAAATGTAGGATTATCGTTAAATCCTGAGCCCCAAAAATAATAGCAATATTAAATTTAGGGAGAAGCGTATAACTTAACTTAATAAGATGGCTTAGTTGATTACCATTTAGAAATTCTATCAATTCCTTTAAATATCTTAACAAGTTAGGTTCAGGGTAAATTATAAATAATTCCTGCTCAAGTAATGTCTGAATCAGATCACAGGCTTCCGATAATAATGAATCGAAAGGAGTATCTTCAATATCTACGCAATATCGATTAATATGCTCAATGGCTTTTTCTTTAAATATCCGAATTGATGAGACTCTTATTCCCTTCTTCTTAGTTAAACCATCTAAAATTCTTCTGTAAAATTTGTTGATATCATCAAGATCCTTTTTATGAAACTTAAATATATCATGCGGTAGTTTTTCGATTGACTCATGAATTCCTGCTTTTTTGGTTTCATATAGATATGAGCTAATAACATTCTTTCCATCATTAGATATTATTATATCTAAAATGTTATTATGGTCATTGATAAATTTGGGATATAAAATCTTAAAAAGATGGTATAGGAGATATGGATCAACTTCTATAGGTGTAAGTGGTATTCTTATTTTTCTATCAGTTATTTTAATTTTATTTCCCAGATCAATGTTGGAATTATAATTAAGCATTCTTAACCAATTATCCTTGAATTTCTTATTTATCAATGTATTAAAGCACCCCCATAGCTCTCAAATTCTGCTTATCCTTTGGATTAAACCAAATTTTTAAATTCTCTTTAAGCAAGGATAAATTGGGCATATTACTTTTTCCATAATATTTCATAATAAGATTTAGGCAGCTTAAGATATCAGGTGGACATCCTGGAAATTCCAAGATTTTTTTGTTGGCTTTAATTTTAGACTTAGGCTTTTTTTGGTCCTTTTGTTTTTTTAAAATTTTATCTTTTGCTCCATCTACTATATTTTTTTTCGATTCCTTTTTTATCATTCTAAAATTGCTATTTTTCGTACTGCTTATGGCACAATCGCCAAACAGTAAAATATTACTAAAATAATCTGGTTTTGGTGGATTTTGACCGACAAGAAAATTATTACTAGGATTATATTTCAAGTCCTTAACCATGTTGGTTTTCATGAAATTTAATAAATGGTAAGCATATTTAAAACACCCTGAACAATATTCACCAGAGCTTATCCTAAAATTCTTCACATTAATATCTTCGAGCTTAGGTACGCATAAATCGACATCTATGTTAGTTTCTCCTAGTTCTCCTCTAATGATCTTGATTTTCTCAAGATTTATGATCCCCAGCTCTCTCTTATTTGCTTCTACTATTAAATCATAATTTTGAATCCCAATATTCAATAATTTTAGTGTTATTGTATCAACAGAAACGGCGTTTTTCCCGACTACCACCAAATTTGTTTTTTTTAGATTAGAGTCCTTATAAAGATATGGACCTGCACCCTCTAATACATAGAACAAATCATTGATTACAAGATCTGGTTGTTTAACCGAATAAATGTCAAGAATGTTCGAAACTAAGTTAGATTTATATTTATCTTGTGATATATACTCATTCTCTTCATTTTTACTTACACCTAATTCTTGGTATTTTGGTGAAACAATTGAGGAGAGATTTAGGAGAGATGTATTTATTTTAAATAAGGGATTTACATTGACTTGATTAACCGAGATTAGCTTATCTGACTCTATTATAATTTTTGGAACTAAATATTCTTTATTGTTTATGTTAACACTAGAAAAAGACTCCTCCTTGATTTTAGTTAATTGTTCAATCTTTATATTCTTCTCTACAAATAAATTGCTATTGTCTAGAAAAATCAATTCCGCACCAATATTTTTAAAAAATTCCTCTAAATTTAATAAATTTGAAATCTTCTTGATTGGTACACCTTTAAATGGAAAACTCCCAAGATATATCTTTTCTGCTCTTGCTTTTTTACAAGAATCTATTAAAGTTGAAATTACGTCAATATTAGTATTTGTAGGAAAACCACCTGGTAAAGTTAAATTGAATTTTATAAAAACTTGATCTCCTTCTTTGATGAATGTAGAGATGCCACCGAGTGTTTCAATGCCCTCTAAAACACTTTCTTGTGGTGAACTACCTTTTATTATGACGACTTCCGTGTTCTCTAAATCTGATTGATTATTCATCGAAATGTTTTACAAAATTCAATCATTATATTCATAATATTAAATATGAAAGAATAGAATTTTAAGTTAAGTGATGGAATAGATGTTAAACATTAATATAGATACTTCTACTGTGAATCTCCCAGAAGATACAATTGGAGTTGATATGGGACAAACTCTAACTAAACTTGCTTATATAGAAAATAATGAGTTAAAACTATCATTTTTTAATATACATCGGGATCTAAATTCAATTGAGAATGCTATAGAAATGAAAATAGGTCAATTTAAAAATATTAATTTCACAGGTGGTAAGTGTTTTCACTTATTTCAAATTTATTCAAAAAAAGATATCAAAACGATTTTAATTAATGAATTTGAGGCTAATGTAAGGGGAACTGAAACAACTTATTTGTTAGAAAAAAAGAACGTATTATCAACATCATTGATCGTTACTATCGGAACCGGAACATCGATAGTCTCCAATAGTGATTCATATAAGCATCTGGGGGGTACTGCCTTAGGAGGAGGTTTTTTTATGGGTATTATTAAAACACTATTTAAAATAAATAACTTCCAAGAAGCCATGAGTTTAGCTAAAAATGGAAATAGGTATAATGTAGATTTAAAAGTTTCTGACATTTATGATCCTAAAGACGGTAGAGTAGATCCATTATTTAGAGAATTTACGGCCGCGTCCCTAGGGAAGATTGTTTTGAATTCTAAAAGCAATATATTGAAAAAAGAAGATTTGATTAATTCACTAATATGCATGATCGGGGAAAATATAGGAACCATAGCAAATTTGATGGCAGATAAAAATGAAATCTCTTCAATCGTGTTCTGTGGTGGTTTTTTAAGAAATAACAAGATAGCTAGAAAACTAATATCGCGTATGTGTAGAGTTAATAAGAAAAAAGCAGTTTTTTTGAAAAATTCCGAGTTTAGCACAGCAATTGGAGCTCTGGTGTTATAAAGTGTGCGCCGATTTGGAGATTTTTACTCATCGAACAGAGTTCTTGTAAAAACACTAAAAAATCGGCGCATAGTTATACTAAGAGCTAGTATTTAAAGATGAGAAAATGTGGTTAAAACTTTATGTGGCTTGTGAGTGTTGTTCAAGTAATTCCTCATTAGATATTCCCAATTTAATAGCCAGTTCAGCTATAATAGCATCCAAATAAGAAAATGCCGCGATTTCGAACATCGTCCCTTCAGGTGCTAATACTGCTGTGTCTCCTAGAACTTTATCTCTCTTACTTCTGCCTTTAAGTTTAATCGTGATATCTCCGATTCTACCAATGATGGTTTCAGGGTGGGATGTAATTGTTACTATTCCATATGGTTTAACTGAGTTTACATAATTATTAAGTAAGCTTACTACTATACTTGTGGTTCCTGATCCTGATAGGACAATTAGGATATCTTTTTTCCGTAAAGCAGGCATAGAACCTAAATTAGTAACCATGTAGATCTCGGCCCCCAAGTGAACTAATCTTGTAGCAAAACATTGTAATATAAAAGCGCTTCTACCTGATGCCAATAAGAAAAACCTACGTTTGTTTTCTAATCCATCATAAACTAAATTAATAAATTTTTGAGTATACTTAAAGTTTTTATCCAAGTGATCAATGTTAGCATGAATATTATTCATTATAAGCTCCATTGATTGAAAGAGGATTCTCTTGGCTTCCCCATTTACAACTGCTTCATTAGATTTAGTCATTTTTAATTATTAATCAATTTTTTGCAGAACAATTTAAATAATCATTGCAGTAAAATATAGATTGTTACTCCTAATTTTGAAATTAAATTTTTAAACTCCGCTATCAAACTGTTAACTATAATTTTAATAATAAGACTATTTTATCAATTCAATGCTTTTCTTAAAAAACAGAAGTTAAATACAGTATTTAAGATCTTCCTTAATGTTGTTTTGATTATATACGCCTTGTTTATTTTCTAACGCTCATAGAATTACATTTTTATATAAATAATCAATATATTATAATCACCTTATTATAACTATATTTATTGAGGGCAATTTTGAATTTGAGAGTGTTTTGAATGGTAAATAAAAAAATCTTGTTTATTTGTGCTTCTGTAGGATTAGGACATGCATCTCGAGATCTCGCGATCACTAAGGAATTATATAAAATCATTCCAGATGTAGAAATTTCATGGCTTGCTGCTCCACCCGCAAGTTTAGCTTTACAGAATGCTGGTGAAACATTACTACCTGAAGCGAGTCAATACCCAAATGAAACGATAATAATGGAAAATGTGAGTACTACATTTCAAGTAAATTTATTTGAATATCTAACCATGGTTTTGCAACATTGGGCAAAATCTGTTGACATTTTCAAGGAGTTAATTAACAAGTATAAATTTGATTTAATCATAGGAGATGAAACTTATCAAATAACTAATGTTGTAAAGACTGCTATTAGAGAGAATAAACCCTTAATGGATGTTCCCCTTGTTGCGATTTATGATTTTATAGGAGCTTATCCTGGGTCAGACAACCCTGCAGAAACCGAGTTGATAAAAATGGCAAATGATGAATTTTTTTTAAGGGATAAAACATTTGACTACGGAAATTTAGTGCACAATTATTTTGTTGGTGAATATAATGATCTCCCTGATGGGGCTCTTTTTGGATTTCCTTCTGAAAATATTCGTAAGTTATTCGACGCTCTAAATTTTGTGAGTTTGGGTAACATTATTCCCTTTGAACCTGATAAATTTATGAATAAAGTAAATATATGTAAAGAATTGGGATATGGTAAAGATCCATTAGTAATATGTACAATTGGTGGAACAAGTGTTGGTAAAGCATTATTAGAACTTTGCGCAGAATCTTATTTATTAATTAAAAAAAAAATTTCTGACTTACAAATGATCCTAATATGTGGTCCAAATATCCCCCCAGAATCTATAAGCGTACCAAATGGAGTTAAAGTGAAGGGATTTATCCCTAATCTATATAAGCACTTTGCTGCTAGTGATCTTGTTATAACTCAATGTGGAGGAAGTACAACTACAGAATTAACAGCTCTGAAAAAAAATTTTCTCTATTTTCCTCTCGAAAAACATTTTGAGCAAGATTTAATTGCAGAGCGATTGAGCAAAAATAAAATTGGAGTGGAAATGCATTTCCCTGAAGTTACATCACAAATTTTAGCTGATACCATCGTAAGCAATATTGGTAAAGAAATAGAATATCCACAAATCGACACTAATGGGGCTCAAAAAGCAGCTCAATTAATCCAACTTTTGTTTAACTGATCTTAAAAATCTTTATTGATAGATTCTTTGTTCAGTGTTTTGATAAATCCAATCAATCAAAATCATTTGAAAATCGAGTCTTCATAGTTTTATTCAAGTTTTATCCTTATTAATATTATTAGATTGTTTACATGTTGTATTTAACATTTATTTTAAAACCAAATTACTAATTTGATAGGATAAAAGAATAAGATCTATTAAAAGTAAATAATTAAATAAAAAAAGAAAAAATGTTAAAAATATCCTATAAGTCTATTTATTTTTTTTAGACGTATTTAATTGCTAGGAGTAAGTCATTCTTAGTGATTTTCTTTCTATTCGCATGCATGGTAAAGGTTCTTGCTTGTTCAGTCAAACCAGAAGCGGTTTTCTCTAAATGATCAATTAATAAATCAACTGCATTACGAGCTACGATAGAAGCGCCTTGTTGCTTCATCAATCGACGAATTGGGCTCCATGCGAAAGAATGTTTCTTTTTTGCCATTTTTTATTCCTCCAAATTTTTTGTGTAAAATTTTAAAATTTCAGTTTTTAATTTTATTTAAGTTTATTTTTAAAGTGTCTTAGATAGTATAATGTCTGAAGAGTTATTTAAATCTTTTGACTAAATCAGCAGAACATGAAGAGTTAAATGAAAAAAAAATCACGACAAAAAATTATAGTTTTAATTAAAGAGTTATCACTTATGATCATTGAATTATTGATCATTCAAAAAATATGAACTAATTTTTATAGAAACAAAATTGTTCGAATATCAAGATTGAGTAAAGACTCGTTAGGATTGGTTTTATTATAATTTAAAGGGGAATTGAAAAATTTTTAATTGAAACTGAGAATCATGAGTGAAAAAAATATCATAAATTATGTGATCATTCACTGACTAATCATTCGCAAAATATGAAGTAATTTTGTTAGGCACACAATAATTCAAATTGTATTATTGAGTAAATCTTCTTTAACTTCATTTTTATTATAATTTAAAGGGAAATTAAAAAATCTTTAGTTAAATTGAATCATCCCTATTAAATTTCATATGATAAAATGTATGATCATAAACATTATATAATAATTGGAATAAGAAGTAAAAAATAATTTCAATCTAGGGATCATTTAACAAATCGAAAATTGAAAAATGGTTATTGAAAGAGTAGAATAAAAATCTTTAATATATTGAGGTTAATTGCTATATGTTATAATTTAAAAGAAAAATTTTAATTAGTTCTGCTTATTTATAATATCAAAAATAACTTAATAATTCAATTTAATTAATTGTAAAAGGAGAACTGATCAAGAATGTCACAGATAATGGTTCCAGGAGCGGCATCGGTTGCTATTAAATGTAAGGATGGTGTAGTTATGGGCAGTGATCGGAGAGCTACGTGGGGTTATACCGTAGTTAATAAGGCTACAAGAAAGGTTTTTAAGATTACTGACCATATAGGGTTAGCATGCTATGGACTTATCGGAGATTTCCAAATTTTAGTTAGAATCCTACGGGCGCAGGCAAATCTATACCTCTTAGATGCTGGAGAGAGGATCTCTACACGAAGTATGGGTAAAATGATAAGTAATTATTTATATTCGAGAAAAATGGCACCTTTAGTGGCAATCGTAGTAATCGCAGGAATGGATAAAGAAGGGCCTGATTTATACACTTTTGATCAAATTGGGAGTATAATGCCTGATGATTATGGTGCGGTAGGGACAGGAATGTTACTTTCCACGGGAATTTTAGAAGCAGAATACAAACCGGGCATGACGGTAGCAGCAGGGGAAAAATTAGTAGAAAAAACAATCATAAATACAATTGCACGAGATGCAATGTCTGGTAACGGTGTAGATATTTTAACTATCACTAAAACTGGTTCTAAAGAAAAATTTGTTGAAATAAAAGAAGTGGGAGAATAAAGTTTTTATTCTTTTTCTAAAAATGTAGAGATTACCTTTTAGTCATTAATTATTAATTGTATAGCATCTTTCTTTTATAAAGCACAATGTATCTGATATAGGTTTGAACTCAATGAATTTAATCGATAATACTTTTAATGTTAATAGAGATATTTCGAGTTTTAGTAAGGAAGAAATTACAGAAATAAAACAAACTCTAACCAGGCTAAAATCCGAAAAAGCAGAAGCGTCAGAAGTAAATGATTATATAATTACTAAACTAAATATACCAGAAAATGTTTTTGAACTCTATTCTAATTATTTAAATGAAATAGCAACTTTTTTTGATCAATATTTAGTAGGAACAACTTCCGGAGTAAAAACCTATCTTTATTATCATTTAAAATCACGAATTCTTAAAGAATTAAATCGTGTAATAGAAAATTTAAAAAATATAAGTTCAAATTGCTCGAATATTAAGAGATTTACTAAAAATAGTTTTTCTCATTTAGATTCTTTATTAACTACCACGAAAGATCTACTTCATCAGAGTAATGATGTTGCCTCAAATGTAATAAGCTCCTTAAAAGAAGAGGTGAATCTTTATAATGATGAAATTTTTCTCTGGATTGAGGCCAACAAGGTAAAAAATCTTAATTTCAAGTTAAATGTCTTACCAAATGGGATGGAGAATTGGAATGAGATTAAAGATCTCGAAGATTTTATCATAAGCTTAAATGAAGTTTTTAGTAGAAAGGTAAAAAAAGCAAAGAAAGAGAATATCAAAACATTTCATTTTGATGAAATTTATCAATTCTATCTATCGAAAGATGAAACACAAATTAAATACTATACTGACTTGATATACCTCTTATACAAGAATAATGGCTTTGAAATTTACCAAGGAGAAGAGTTTATAAATATCCTTGAAAGGAAAGAAGTCATTGAAAATTTAAAAAAATTCATTAATCCTTTACTTAAAGATTTTATAATTGATAGATTAAGGAATATTTTTGTTGAATTAGAAGATTTTGATTTAAACGAGAATCTAGAAAGTTTAGATATTGATGCCCTTAAAAAACAGAAAATAAGCAATTTTTTACCGAAAATAGTAGATTTATATATTAAAGGATTAGAAAAGAAATTCCAGAAGAAAATTCAGGATGTAATCGAATCTGAGAAATTTGAAGAAATAGCTAATTTTTATTATCAGAAAATTGAAGAATTCTCCGGAATAATCGATGATATGGAAAATTGGATTTTAACCCTTGAACCTTATCTTAAACCTTATGAAAATATTACAGAATCATTGAAAAAGATCTTCTCAAATTTAACCTCAGAAATTTTTAGAAGGAAAAGTGAATATTTAACATTCATAAAAACTGTAAAAGATGAGGAGCTAAGAGTTATTATTCGGAGATTTGTCACCGAAAAGATTACACAAATTAATGAGCTGATAAGAAACTATGAGGATGAAACGTCTATTATTATCCGGGAAGAATTCCCTCAATTAAAAAAGGTTAAAGAGATTTTAAATGAATATAATTCAAAAATTCAAAATATTAAGGATGATGTGTATAAAAGATTAGATTCCATCAAGTCTCATGATATTGATATTTATCAAATCATTAAATTATGGGAAGATAATTTTAATCGAAAAAGACAACAACTTACTTTTCTTATTTCTCTTTTAATAAATAAGCTATTTAAAAGTTTTAAGGAGCTAATTGATAAAGAGGGAATCTTATTTGCAACAGTTACCGAAATAACTGAACAAACTGAGAATTTTGAAGATTTACCATTAAATTTTGCCTTATCTTCATTTTTGGCAGAAAAACTAACCGAAGATGAATTGAGAGAGAGAATTAATGAAATCAATTCAAAAATAAATCACTTAAATAATTCCTTGGGACTTTATCAAGTTGAGTTATCAAAATTGGAAACGATATTATCAAATAGAGTAAAAGTGCGAAAAGGTGTAACAGAATCGGATGTCCAGTGTACAGTATGCCATAAAAATTTAAACTTTGCAAGAGATAAAGTGATAACTTGTCCTTTTTGTGGTAGTACATATCATTATCTCTGTGTAGCTTTTTGGCTTTCAAAATATAATTCTTGTCCAATGTGTCAAAATCATTTCCTTGAACCTCATTCAGGTTTATTTGAGCCTCAAGAAGATCAAGAGTTGGAAAAATTTTAGGCTAATTTTCTATTTTTATAAAATTCGATACTTCGTTCCCACGTACGCTAAAATTATTATCTAAAAAAATAGTTAAAGCGTGGAATGGAACATTATTATTAGTGTGACAGTGGATATATCTTAAGGGCCAATGATTAACCTTAGATGTATCAATTTTTAGGATGTCAATATCCCTACCATAGATTCTTTTTTGACATACTGGACAAATAGTTAAAAGTTTACGGATTATATTGCCCGGGTTTCACTATTCATAATATCCTCTTTCTTAAAAATCAAAAAAAACCTAAAATAAGTTATAATATTTGGATACTAGAAAATAGGAGAGCTAATATATCTAAATATTATTAGGATCATACTTGAGGAGGAGATAAAAGAATATTTAGAATTAAATACATTCCGAAAATTATCATAAATCCTGCGCAAACTATTAAAACATATTTATAGATTTTAGGATTTAAAGACTTCCCTCCAAGATATATAAATGTTGAGATAGGGATATACCAAATTATATCTCCTAATTCATGTCCCAAAAAGAAAAGTAAGAGTCCAATTGGAGTTGCGAAAGTAATGTTAAAGTTAACTAAAAATCCTAATCCGATAACGGCCCACCAGAATGTCCAATATGGGTTACTTAAACTAACGATAATACCACCTATATAACTGTTACCCTTATATCCTTTTAAGTCGTCATCTTTGAGATTGAAATCTACATTAGGATCCACCTTGGTTGCATTTCTAACAACCAATAACCCAAAAATTATCAGAAATATTCCTCCTATAATTCCGATTATTGTTAAAAAAATTAGGTTCTGAAATAATAATGATGCACCTGCAAGCAGTACAAGAATTAATACAAATTCTATTGTAGCATGGCCTAAAATTATGAAGATTCCAGCAAGATATCCTTTTTTTTGTTTTAGAGATTTATATAAAGTAAAGGTTAGAAGAGGTCCTGGTGTCAAAGCTCCGCTTAAAGCAACTAAAAAAGAAAAGAGGAATATATCAAGCATTATCTTGTAAATTTTTATCCTTAATATTAAGGTAATAGGCCAACTACAAGTACTATAACAATAATTACAACGATAAGAATAGGGAGTGTCAATGCCCAAAACCATATATACGCTTTAAAAAATCCTTTCTTAAATGTGGAAACCCCATTCTTCCAGTCTTTCTTGGTATTTTCTTGCCAATCTTTAAAGTCTTGAGTTACTTTACTTTTATGTGCTTCCCATTGTTCCTTTGATTCTATTTTCCTTTTCTCCATATCGGTGTTCCATTCTTTAATTTTAGTATCCCAATCTTGTTCAGCGTCTTTAAAGAATTTATTGAACTTCACTTTATTTTCTTTCCATCCTTCTTTATTCTTCTTAGATTGGTCTTCAATAGATTTTTGAAATTGATCAAACCCGCTTTTAATTCCATTAACAAAACTATTCCATCCCTTTTGGAATGGTTTTTCACTGGGTTCTTTTTTTCCTGATTCCTTTAAATTTTCATCTTCGGTCATATTTTTTCTTTAATAATTTTAGTATTTAAATTGAGTAAATTAATTTCATTTATAATCCTTATTTAATATTAGAGAAGTTTTAAATCACACTCTAAATAAGTAATGTGAATGTTATGGAATTTAAATATCTTCAAAATACACCTTTATATAGCGCTTTATCAGAATTAGGAAAAAGAATATTTTTACCGGATGGGATTTTCTACTGGTCTGGAAGAGCAAAAAAGGAAGCAGAATTAATTGGTACAATAGGCTCCGCATTTGGATTTGAAAGAGATTTTGTTGATGGAGGAGGCTCTGATTGGATGCCATGCTACCTTAATGAAATCTCAGAATATTCTAGTTTAGATATTAAAAAAATTGTTCCTTATGCGTCAATTGGGGGCCTAAATGAAACTCGAGAAATTTGGAAGAATTGGGTAATCAAAAAATCTCAATATGATGAAATAACGGAAAAGAGTTTGATGGATAAATTAGAAAAACTGATTACAACACCGATAATCACTGCCGGTATTACAAACGGAATTTTCCAATGTAGTTCTTTATTCCTTAATCCGGGTGAATTTATTATAGCTCCAAATAAGAGATGGGGAAATTATGATAATATTATTGAGAAATTCATAGATGCTAAGATAAAGTCATTTAGCTTTTTCAAAGAAAAAAAAATTAATCTTGACAGCTTGGAACTTGCCATAAATGAACTTGCAAGAGTTCAAGACAAGATTATTATAATTTTAAATTTTCCAAATAATCCTACGGGATATGTTCCCTCAAAGGAAGAAGGTAAAGAAATTGTGTCTCTTCTCCAAAAACAACAGAAAAAACATAATAAACCAACAATCGTCATAGTTGATGATGCATATGAACCCTATGTCTATAACAAGGATTCTTTAAATCGATCAATTTTCTATGATTTACTTCAATTGGAAGAGGATGTCATCCCAATAAAACTGGATGGTATCACAAAAGAACTCTTGATGTACGGAGGAAGGATTGGCTTCATTACCTTAGGATTAAAATCAAACTGGGTAGATAATGATCAAGAACTAGAAATTTTGAAAGATGAGATAAACAACAAATTAGAAGGATTTACTCGAGCTACAATTTCAAATTGTAACCATTTTTACCAAGCTCTAACTCAAAAATTATTTAATGAAAATGGTATTGAAAAAATACTCATCTCAAGAGAAAAAGTGAAAGATTTACTTCAGAAGAGGTATGAAAAAATAAATTCAGAACTTGCGAAAATTGATGATCCTAACATTTCAATCGATCCTAATTCAGGAGGTTTTTTTCTGTTTTTAAATTTGAATCCAGCTAAAATAAAGGCTAAAGAATTCGGAGATCACCTTTTAAGAAAATATAAAGTAGGAGTAATACCCATCGAAAAATTAGATGAACAAATAAATGGTATTCGCATTGCTTATTGTTCAATAGATCTTCCGAAGATCCCAGAATTAATAAAAAGAATAAACCATGCTCTGAATGATTTTTAGAATAATTTTTTCATTTTATTACACAAATTTTTATAAACCTTTTATTATAATCTATTTAAAAATAAAATTTTAAAAAAAATTATAAAAGTGAAAATTTGGTATGAAACTATTTCTAATTGACAAAGGCGAATTAAAAGAAATAAAAAAACCAATTTTTAGCTCTGGAGACGTTTATCTGGTAGATGACGATAGAACAATTTTTGTTTGGATTGGCAATAAATGCTCAGTAGATGAAAAGACTTCTGGAGCTGCTCAAGCGAGAACATTAGACCAACAACGTGGGGGTGCCGCAAAAATTATTACCGTAGACCAAGGTTTTGAGACTAAAGAATTTCTTAAGCTTATCTCTCCTATGGGAGCTATGAAAATCGTGGAAAAAAATTATGCAAAGACATTACTTATAGATGTCAGCACCGGAGATTGGGCCGGGTTTAATGAATGGCGAAATATATTGTACCGTGTATCATCTGAAGAATTTGAGGATATTAACGCCATGAAAATGATTCAAGTTCCCTATTCCAAAAACTCATTAGAATCAGAAGATTGTTTTGTTGCTGATTTAGGAAATAAAGTATTTATTTGGCAGGGAAAAGCATGTACTACTAAAGAGAAAGTTAAAGCTGGCCAATGGGCTAGATCTATAGATGCTGATAGGGCCGGGTTACAGCAAGAAACAATCTTTGAAGAGGGTGATGACGCAGAATTTTTTACCGCTTTAGCTAGAGGTGAAGAATATAAAGAATCTGATGCGGTTCAATTAAAAGCTGAGTCTGTTTTAGAAGGAGAAGATGCAGATGATAGAGTAGCAAAAGCAATCCAACCTGAATTTAAATCTGAAGTTAAAGAAGTAACTCCAGTAGAATCAAAACCTGAAGTTAAAAAAGTAACTCCAGTAGAAACTAAACCTGAAGTTAAAAAAGTAACTCCAGTAGAAACTAAACCTGAAGTTAAAAAAGTAACTCCAGAAGATATTAGTGCTGACATCTCAAAAGTAAAAGCCTCCGGTGCAGCCCCGGGAAGACCTGGTAGCTTAGATACTTCAATACTAACTGTGGAGATAACAGAGGGGAGACGTAAGTGTCCTGAGTGTGAAAATGATGATCACAAGATGATCCATGAGAGTGTTGACAAATCAAATATCATACTCGATTACCCGCGTGTATATGGAAAAAAATTCCAATGTGGTATGTGTTCTTGCATGTGGCGCGAAAGATAGAGCCAACTATCTAAAAATAATCATTCATATTTATTTTTATCTTTTTTTAATGATTTAGTTAAAAATTCGAAGGCAGCTATTTTGATCTAAGCTTTTTTCATATCTCTACACACCACTTTTTCTAGATAAAAAAAAATTAAAAATTAAAAAAATAAAAAAGGGAGAATTTAATTTTAAGAGGATTTTACGCGTCTTTTAGTATATATTTTCGCTATTATAACTATAACACCAATTCCACCAGTTATAAAGATAAGGAAACTGGTCATGAAATAATCCAACCCAATCCCTCCTCCAGATGGGACAATCTTCGTTATTGTGACAGCTTCAGAAGTAGAATGGCCCAACGTATCATTTGCGTGCAAAGTTATTGTATAACTTCCTTCAGGTAAAGCTGCCCAGGCTGTTTGGTTAATTGTTCCGATAATTGGAATACTCAATTCGTAATTCGATCCATCTAGCTCAAGCCATACAGAGTCCAAATTGGGATCAGTGACTGTCACATTATAAGAAGGGGCATCGTTACTAAATATCTCTCCCGGATTAGGTGAATTTATAGTGATTATCGGTGCTTGAGTATCCTTTTCTATGATGACATCAGCAGAGCCAATATTTCCAAGTATGTCTCTAGCGTAAAATGCAAGTGTTAAAGCACCATCAGAAATAGCACCCCAAGCCGCTTGTTCAATAATTCCATTTGTGGTAAATGTGTAATTGTTTAAACCACCATCTACGCTATACCACATTTCATCCAAAAAATTGTCAATGATTGTCACATCGAAAGAGGGAGCACTGCTACCAAATGCATCTCCTCCAGAAGGAGTGTTAATCGTTATCCGTGGCGCACCATCATCAGCAATCGGTAAATAATCGATGCTTCCTGCTGGTCCACTTATATTGTATTGCGCATCTACAATTCCATCATTTGGGGTTGTGTCTGGACCAGTATGATTATCCCAATAGTTACCAATTGTCGTGCTATTCCAATTGTTATTACTTCCAGCATCCATAGCGTGTTTTCCATTTCTAATGAGAATATTTTTCCAAATTAGGTTATCAATGTTGAATATACTACTAAGATCTATACCGTTCATTGCATTGTCACTAATGATGTTTCTTGTCACGTTATTATTAATATTCTCTTCGGTGAGATATATTCCATGCCTTAAATTATTATAAACTGTGTTTTCAGCTATTGTACTATTATAAATACTATCCGTGTATATCCCATCCTGAGTATTATTATAAACAATATTTCCTATGACTTTTATGAAATTACCAAGGTATACACTTATCCCCGAGTATAAAGAACCATTTACTGTATTTTCAATAATAGCATTTCCATCACTATCTGCTGTATCAATCCCGACATTACTGTCAATTATTCTATTTGCCTTAATTGTGTTGTTATGACTTGATGACATTAGCAAAATACCATCTCCTTGATTGTTATTTATGAAATTATCTTCAAGGAAATTGTTGGTACTATTCACTAAACTCATCCCATTATCCTTATTATTATTCACCAGATTACCTAAAATTTTTGTAAAATCACAGTTTACTAAGAATATCCCATCGTAAGTGGAATTATTTATTGTATTGTCCTTTATAGTATTATTAACATTATTCATAAGATGAATTCCCATGTTATTGAGATTTAATTTATTTTCTTTTACAGTTGTATCGTAGCTTGCACCTGATAAATAAATTCCATCTCCACTGTTGTTAGTTGCATTATTTCCTAAAACCATGTTACTAACGCTACTTTCAAGGTATATTCCATCCCATAAGCCGTTGTTAACAATATTTTCTGAGATCGTATTATTATTACTTTGTAAAGCTATTGAAATTCCCATCACTGTGCTATTATTTACCGTATTTCCTTTGATTAAATTTCCACTGCTCTCTTCTAAGGAAATGCCATGCTGTGTATTATTTTTTATTATATTTTCTTTGATAGTGTTGTTATTGCTTAAGTTCGTTAGCAATATCCCATTATTTGTATTGTTAGATATAAAATTTTCTTTAATGAGATTATATTTGCTCCCAGTTAAATATATCCCATAAATATCGTTGGACGAAATATTGTTATCAAATAACACACCATTGGTTACATTATTTAATCTTATTCCAGATATAGTTACATTGAAAATTGTAACATTTTGAATTACAAAATATTTAGTTGAATCTCTAATGAAAATTCCCGTATTCGAATTTTTAATAGTTACGTTTTCGATTATATATGGATCTCCCAAAGTGCCCGTTCCGCTACACCAAGGTTGAGTAGCAGCCCAAGTCCAGTTTCTAGCCCCCACACCAGAAAGTAAGTCATCAATAGTAATATTATTTAAAGTCCAATACCCAGAATTCTTCAAATTCTTTAAGTTATTTTCATAATTTATAATTTCGTTGGAAGACACATCTTTAGGGTCGTTTATCACATCCCCCATACTTGATGTTAAGAATATGAGAAACAAAAATAGACTAAGATAAGTTAATATTAAGATTTTATGTTCTTTTCTCTTCATCATTATTCACTTTTGCATAATAATTAGATAAAAATGAAGATACTAAAATATAAAAAGATTTATGTTTAGAAGAAAACCTTAGATTTCTCTTAAAACTGTGTCTATTTGATGATTAAATGAAAAATTAATGGTTTAGTAACAAATTTGAAGGAAATTTTTCTGATCTAAGCTTTTTTCATATCTCTTCGCATTAATTTAATCTTCTTCTTCAGTTCGATGATTTCCTTACTCCGATCTTCAATATCAGATTCGAGTTTAAGTTTATCATCTTTTATACCCTGAATATCACCTAAAATTTTATCTTCGATTTTCTTATATTCATGTAGCTCAGTATCTACACTAATAGCTTTATCTCTCAATGATTTTATTTCATTGTCTTTCCCATCCAGCAAATGTCGTAGACTACCTAATTCTAATTCAAATTTACCAGTAATATTTCCCGTTTTTTTATGAGCTTCTTCTAAATTTTGTTCAAGACGGTTGACTAATTCTAAATTAGTAATGTTTTTTTGATTTAGTTCTTCTATTTTAACCACTAATTCTTTATTTCTTTCTAACTTTTTCTCAAGATCTTTTTTTACTAGGTTAAATGTTTCAGATTGTTGGTGTATTTCTTGAGTTTTTTGATTGGCTGTTTTCAACGAGTTTTCTAAGCTAAAAATGGTTTTTTCTTTGTCAGTTATAATTTCATCCTTTTTTTCCAAAAGAACTTCAAGTTTTTCAAACTTTGATTTTTGAATTGTATCATTTTCTAGATATTGAAGCTGTTCTTTTAATTCTTTTATTTGTTCATCTTTTTTTTTAATCAAATCAGTCTGATCAGGTTGGGATTCATCTATTTGTGTTGTCAAATCTTTAATTTTTTGAAGTTGATCTTTTATTATCTTTTGAGATTTATCTGCTTCCTCTTTAATGACAGAACCTAAACGTTCAATTTCATCATTTTTACTTTCAATAATTTCATAGAGTTTTTGGGTTGCTTCACTCTGTGATGATTTGCTTTTTAGTTGAGCTGACAATTCTTGTATTTTTGCTTCAAGACTGCTAATAATTTTTATTTTCTCATTTATAACACTTCTTAAGTTTTTATTTTCATCTTGGAAGAAATTAAGCTGTTCTAAGATATTTTCATCTGTTGTTATTTCTTCTTCTTCTTCCTCCTCTTCTACCCATCCAAGAGTACTTAATGCGTCAACGATCGATTTGTCTTCTTCTTCTTCTTCGTGTTTTTCTCCGTCGTCTGACATATATTTTAAATCACTATTCGATCTATTAAATTTTTTTATTCTCTAATCTCAAATATAAAAACAAATTTTTTATCTATGAAGAATTTTGTCAAATATCCAATAGATAAGGCGACTACTAAGCTTAGTTCCAACGGGGTATTTAAATAATTTGTAAATATGAACTGAATTCCAATATTCTCTATTGTGGTCAATATGGCAAATCCGAAGTATTTAATAAATTCTAACGAAGTTTCTTTCAACTTTGTTCCCTTCTTTTTAAAAACAATATATTTATCTAGAAAAAACTTTATAATATAGGTAATCCCAACAGCAACAATAGATCCTATTAACTCTGGCATATTAAAAGGATTGGTTGAGCAGTATAATATATGGAAAAAATCATTTTCACCATGATTTTGGCATATAAATGGTGTAACAACTAATTCATTTAGTTTTTGAATTAAATAATTCAAGCCAATCATTACAGCTGCAAATATAAAGTAGAGAGTCATCTGTCTCTTAGTGTTATTTTCTTCTGCTATTATTATTCACCTTCTATATTAGTAAAACAAGAAAACAGTAAAAAACAGATAAGTTTTAGTATTATTTTTCTATCCGATCTTTCCAAGTATCAGATTTTTCACTAAGTCCATCTTCTGAAATAGACGTTAGATTAGTATTCATAGTGGTAATTCTAGATGGACTTGAAGAAGCTGTTCCAGAAACTTCAAATGAAATTCCAGAACTTTTTTGGTTAAGAGAGATCATTTCCATCATCTCTCTTAAATTACCCTTTTTTGATGTTTCCTTCCCTGTCATTTTTTTATAAAGCCTTTTCATTCCATAAATGATTAGTGAGAAACTAATAGAAAAAATAAAATACACTGCAACCCATCCACTTCCAAAAAATAGAATATTTATCGGTAAAAGTCCAACGCTATAGTTAGCATAAATAAATCCTAATATACCGAAGATTCCAAGAAAGATAACACACCTTACGCATAACGGGACAAATTGTTTTAACATAATTTGTTTGGTAAACTGCATTGTTTCTCGTTGTAATTGTGTTAGCATTCGTATATCACCAACAACTTGAGCATTTCTCATACGTTCTTGAATATTTGAAGCCTTTTCCCTAAATTCTGTAATTTTTACTTTTGATAAACCTAATATCTTATTTAAGACCATACCTAAAATTATCATACCAATGGTTATTCCTATAATTTGAAGAATTATTTCCACATTTGACATAATAGCATCACTAAATTATGAAAATCATAATTTTAATTAAATTTTTTGATATCGAATCTATTATTAAAACGGAATGAGAACTTTTGAGATTTATCTTATATATTTTGTATTACCGCAAATTACCGTCCAAAAATCCTTTTATGTATTTAGTATAGACTGTTTTCCAACGAGTTGGGATTGAAGATGCTATAGCACAACCCAAACGACAATTATCACAAAAATCATAATTATCATAGTTTTTCATTATCTCTCCTACTTCCGTTGATTTATAGATGGTAGATATAGGGTGTTTTAAAATGCTAAAACTCTTAAGAGGATGGATTTTACAAGGGTAATGAATTAATCCATCATGACTTATAAATAAATAAGATTCAGCAACATGACAACGTAAAATTTTCTGGTGGTATGAAGGAGATCCCCCAAATCCACCTTTTTCAACCACTTCTATGCTAATTGAATCTGTTAAAATATTCTTGAATTGTTTTCTTAAAGATCGAATTATATTAGCCCATAAAGAGATATCTGGTATTAATTCATTGATATTGTCAACCTGATAGCTTTTTTCAGAAAAGTTTCTAATTATATCTTCGCATGGGTAGATTTCAATGGATGCATTTAATTTTTCTGCCAATTCACACATCTCCCCTAAAAAGCGAATGTTGTCTTTCATAACCACCGTACTTATGATCGGTTTTATATCATTTCTATATGCAAGCTTTATTGATTCTATTACTTTGTTAAATGTTTTAATTCCTCTCCATTTATCATGTAGTTTTGCGTTAGGATAATCTAGGGAAAGTAATATATAATCCAAGCCTTCTAGTCTATCTTCTCTTAGCAGTTTCGGTAACAAATACCCATTAGAGGCCATTCCATTCATAAAATTATGTATCACTCCGGTGTGATATATGAGTTCTGGAAGATCTTTTCTTAAAGTAGGTTCACCACCTGTGAATGATAATGCCAGAACACCGAGATCAGCAATTTGATCGATTAAATTTTTAATTTGTTTTGTTGTCATATCTTTACTTGTAATTGAAGAAGGTAAAGAATGAATAGAGCAAAAAGGGCATTTTCCATTACAGCGAAGTGTTAATTCAATTTGTGCCGAATAAGGGACCTTGATATTTGAGAAATTATTTAATAGGAAATTTTTTACATATTGAAACAACTGTTTTACTCTCAATTGTGGAATTTATTTGAACACCATTAACTCTGAATTATATTTCTATTAAAGATTTTAAGCTAATTCAAATTAAAAATCTAACTAAAAAGTTCTAAAAGATAGATATATTTAGGGAAGAGATAAAAAATAAAAAAAAACTATAAATTTCCCAGCAGTAGAGAACTCAAAAGAGGAAATGAAGCGGTTTTGTTGACGTAAGATATATTAGACTTCAGTCCCACAGCCTTTACATATATATTTTTTGGCGTAAATCTTAACCCCACCCATTTGATGCAAAACCTGGGATTTATCTTCAATTGCATTAAAGGTTTTACCCCCACATTTTGGACAAACCCTCCGTCCTTCAACCGGAGGTTTCTCAATCATTTTTTCTTCCTCTTTTTGCCTTTCAACTAGTTCAGAAGGTTTGGGTCTACTCTGACCGGGAGTAGTAGCAGAACTCGGTGCGGGTGAAGTGTATGAAGCCACAGTGGCGGTTCCAGAGTCTCCTTTTAATAGGGAATCAAGTTTTCCATTTATGTCTCCTAGTAATTTTATAACTTTTTGTTCAAATTCTGACAAGTAAAATTCTCCTCAAAATTAATTTATTAATTAATCAAAGTATTACTTTATATATTTAAGCAAATCTTTAGAACTCAAGTAAGCTATTTAAAGGAGTCTAATTGAGGGTTTACAATTTTTAATATTTTCTTCTATTTTCCTCAATTTCTTTGAGGAAATCGAGAATGGATTCCCGAATTTCTATAGCCTGGAGGAGTTAGAAACTCTTTTATTTCCTTATAGCCCAGAAATAATTAGCACCTTCTTTTATTAATTCAACTTGACTAAATGAACTGGAATCAACAAGATCTTTGAAAGTTTTTTCATTATAAAATTTAGATCCAATTGCTACTTCCAACATTTTATGCATTACATCAAATAGTTGAAATTTAGTATTTGGATTGAATGTATCAGGAATCATCGTATCTCCAATAATCAGTAAACCATCGTCCTTTAATAATCCATAGATATTCTCTAAAACACTCAACCTATATTTATCATCGGGGTTCATCTCATGCAAAACCATATTGAGGATAACTATATCAAATTTATTATCTGTCTTAGTTATATAATCTTCCAGGGGGATATGATATAACTCTACTCTATCATTCCAGTTATTTCCCTCTGTTAGTTGTTTCGCATGTTTAATCCCATCTGGATCAATATCAATTCCAACAAATTTTGCTTTTTTATATCTTTTCATCCAACCTACGAGATTATAACCATACCCACACCCAATTTCAATTATTTTCGCGGTCTCTTTTAAGATTTTTTTTCTATCTTCTTTACAATATTTTGCGAATAATCTTTCCACTAAGCTGCCAAATCTTGCACTCATTAATTGGGCTCCCTTATATTCTCCCCCAGGTACGTCTAGAATGTTGTAGATTTTGCCAGTTTTGATGCCGTTAATAAAGAGGTCTTGGTTAGTAGCCATAACATAAAATCCTGCCATCATCTGCCCTATATAAAACATATTTTCATGATCAATTAATAAATCGTATACATATGGAGCTGTTTTAGCACACCTTTCACAAGTTTCATCAATTTCGAATATACCACATGCAATTGATAGGTGAAGCCATGCATCTAAATATGTTAAATCGAGATTTAAGTTTTCAGAGAGTTCTTCAAGATTAAATGACACAAAAGTCATTTTTTTTTCACTTTTCTTACCTTTTTCATATAGATATTCATAAATACCTAACCGTTGTCCTAAACCATAGGTAAGGATAGTTTGGAATCCATACATACTTTTAACAAGGAATTTTTTTGTTTGTTCTGCAATGGTTATTTCTTTATTCGTTTGATCTTGAGCCATTTTTAACACATTTTTTTTTAGTTTCAATTTTTGATTAACAGCTAAAGTAATTAGTTGCTTGTTGTTTAAAATTTTTTATGATTTTCAAAAAAGTGATAAGAAAGAACCGGGAGAAAACAATAATTAGTTAAACCTTAATTAAATCTCGACTGGCGATGATATCAACCTCTAATCCTAATAAATCTTTAAGTAGAATATCACCCATTTTAATTGGAGCTTTTATTTTAGTGAATGCAATCTGTTTTAAAGCCTCTAGGAGTCTTTCTTTTGGAATAGGTCTATCAGATCTCACAGGAATTAATGGTAAGAAACCATTTTCAACTCTCATAGTAGTGGTAAGAATTCGTTTGGGTGATATAAATTCTTCTAGAGTGTAAAATAATCTCATAATATTTAAGCATTTAAAATTAGTATAAAACTTAAAAATTGAAGTGATACTAATTTTATAATTATATTATTTTTCAAGTAGATTAAAAAGAAAAAGTTACTTACTTTAATCTGTAATTCCTAATTAAATGAAGGTCAATTAAAAAATCATAATTTAAAATGTTTTGCCCTAAATGTGGTTCAAACGTATCTGAAGGAGCAGATTTTTGTCTTAAATGTGGAAAAAACTTACAAAAACCAAAATTCACAGGTCCCATATCAGAATCAGACTTTGAAATCTCCCTTGAAGAAGATATTGAAGTTCTATTCGTATACCCTAACACAGTCAAAAAATTCTTTCTGAAAGTTAAAAATAATAGCTTAAATTCTATACCCGATGTTAAGGTTAAACTCTCTGGACCACCCCAAGTTGAATTATTAACAAATTTATTAAATTTTCAGGCCATCGGGGCAAATAGTACCGTAAGAGCTCCTGTTACAATATTACCTAAGGAATCCGGTGTTTTTACACTATCTGCTAAATTATATACTGATATTGGTCATGCGCTTACAATACCAATTAAACTTCGATCTGAGGTTTTATGAAACAATGAGAGAAAATTAGAATAGTTAATGTCAGTGAGACCTACTGATAACCTTTTTACGGATATCGACTTCTATGGATTTTTCAAGACATCCAAAGAAAAAATTGAACCAGAAATTTTTTACTAATAGTGTGCGAAATAAATTATTACTAATTTTTATCTTATATAAAATTTTAAAAAAGAAGCTTATGATGACTAAAATTAACTACTTATTCTTATCCATCTTTGTCATTTTTCTATTGGCTTTTTTCCTATATTTATCTAGCTCAATATCTAAACCATAAATCCTTCTCTTCATTTTTCTAATAAACCTGGATTTAAATTTGGTTGGATTAGCTTCCATTTCAGCGATTCGATTTTTCCTGCTTTCAATGGCAATTGGTATAAATTTCAATGGAAACTCCCATTTACGATTTTTAAAACCATTTTTGGTTTCAAAATTCGGATCTCTAATAAATTCGAGACGTTTTGATCTTAATCCCCAGTAAATTCCTACAGGATTAAGGTATTTAATCTCATACCAGGGAATGAATTTTCTTTCTGTCACTTGATATTTTTGGTGTATATTCATTGCAAAACCACTTTTAGTCATTAAAACATGTGTAATCCAGGTTGTTAAATTGATAAGATAAATACCTTCCGAACCTTTGTTAACTATCATTTTGCACATTGTACTATAAAGAATATCTTCTCCTTGGGGAATCACTTTTCTAATGCTGGAACAATCAATAGGTACGTAAATTTCTGCCAATTTAAGATTTACACCTCAATTTTTTCTAATAATATAAGTTCTATCCTTTGATTGTTTATTATTTAGTAAAGAGTATATTTAAAGTTATCTCCTCTTACTAATATTGTCTCATACAATTTCCTTAACGATATAATTAATAATTGGATCTAAAATGCTCTATCTGTAAAAGAATTAGAACTTGAATCTTATCATTAAAGTTTCATTTAACATTAATTTTGAATAAAAGATGAAAATATTAATAAATAGGGAAAAGAGGAGAATTTTTCATTTTATAATTTATTGCCACATTCGGGGCAAATACCTGGATCTTTTTTCACTAGAATATTACATCTGGGACAAATTAAAACTACTTGCTTCTTATCTTGAATTTTTGATTTAAAATAACTGGAAATATATCTGTTCATACTTAATAAACAAACTGAAATTATAATTATAGTAATTAAAATTATGACTGCAATTGGATTTGAACCAGCTTGGGGACCAAAAAAAGGTATAAGGATCAGCATAGTAATAAATGCAATCCCTACTAATACCCAAGATAATAACCATTCTCGAGTGGTTCTTGTTATTCTTATTCACCTAAATAATATTTATTGAAGAAATCCAAGTATGAAATTTGATTTCTTGAATTTAAATTATCAATTCTTTGTTTATTAACTTGTCTAATAATACAAAATTTAGCTAAAAGTAGAAAAAAATTACTAAGCCTTAATTAAATCTCTACTGGCGATGACATTAACCTCTAATCCTAATATATCTTTAAGTAAAACATCACCCATTTTAATTGGGGCTTTAATTTTAGTGAATGCAATCTGTTTTAAAGCTTCTCCGAGTCTTTCTTTTGGTATAGGTTTATCAGATCTTACAGGAATTAATGGTAAGAATCCATTTTCAACTCTCATAGTAGTAGTAAGAATTCGTTTTGGTGATATAAATTCTTCTCGAGCATATACTTCCCCCCTTTTACACGAATGCCCTTCAATTACAAGTTCTCCTGAAATATTCTCAACGTGGACGAAGCAGCCGGTGGGGCACACAATACAACGTATTTCTTTACTTCCTTCTGGAACCTTTGATTCTGACATTTTAGTTACCTTTAATTTAGTCTTCTTCAATCATAACCTCTGGACGAGGAATTACTTCAACTTTTAAACTTTTACAATTGGGATCTATTTGGTATTCACTTAAATTTATTCTTAACTCAATCATTTCACTAGGTATTACATATCTTCTTTTTCGCTCATAAACGATCTTGTTATTATTATCTTTAAATTGGATTAGAATTCTTCTATCTGGTTGTTTGACCCGAAAATGGAATATAATGCCTTTTGATAAATCAGATTTTTTTATTAGATCAGGCTTAACATAATTAACATTTTCTCCAGATTTGCACTTAATTATAATATCTCTTTTCTGTTTTTTTTCTATATCTATTAGTTAAATAGTCAATTGCATTTAATCCCGCTCGCTTTGCTTCGGCCGTAACAAGGTCAACTAAGTCATGAACTTGTAGTACGTTGCCACAAGCAAAGATTCCTTCTAATGTGGTTTCTAAATTGTTGTCTACAACGGGGCCTCCCATTTTGGAGATTTTCGCTCCTGCTTCTCTAGTCAATTCATTTTCAGGTATTAATCCTACCGATAACAATAATGTATCACATTCAATAAACTTGTCCGATCCGATTACTCTATCAAAATTTCTATCAACTTTTGATATTGTAACCGTTTCAACTTACTTTCAATCCAGAAATCTCATTTCCTTTGGCAATAAACCAACCTAGAATTGAGCTTAAATCAGATTGATTAAAAACATCTTTTACATTTATTACATGCAGGTATTCATGCCGAGAGAAGTATATGCCTATCTTATTGATTTCATGATTTTCGGGGGCTCCATCAATCCCTCCGATCTTCGAAAGAAGATAATATCCCATTAATTGATCAAAAAACCTCCGTTCAAATTTTGGACTAGTATAGGTCTTTATATCAATCAAGGTATCATCCAATACAAGATCTGCTTCACCGTCAATGCCAGAGATTTTAGTCGCGTTGCTGAAAGTAGGACTTAATAAACACACGTCATCTACATGGAATTGCTCCATCCGAATATTACTGATTAAGGAGCGTAAATCTTTAATATCTCCAGCATTGATATCATCAAATCTAACTATAATTCCTCTTCTATGAAGTACATCCAATTTCGCCAGATGAAGGCAAGATCTCAACAAATCTCCTGTAATTTCCCCATCCTTCAGGAATTTTGAATGGTTTTCCTTTGCAATTGTTAATAATGTTTTACCTTCTTTTAGCCAAGATTCTATTAATTGTTCATTAGCTTCTGGATTGAAGCGTTTAATGATTTTTCTAACCCTAGAGTCTAATAAGGTCTTTTCTGCAGCCCAAACCATGGTTTTCACCTTAGAATTTGAATATTGTAATATAAAACGGAGTAGATAATCGAAAGCAGTTCCTAAGAGTGGAGCTTTATCCGTAATTAGGGGATGAATCATTGATAACTTACTCTTACTAAATGGCGGTTTGAAAAACCATTCCTTAAATTTACCTTTTACTTCTTTATTTTTTCCAATCAAATCTGAAATGGATATTCCTTTTATTTTTGATCTTAAATCACTCATTGAATACATCTTCTCCTCTTTTTTGACATTTTCATCATTATTTCACATACTTTTTTATATTAATAAAATTAAATCACAATTAATAATGAATCTTTTAAGGATTCAATTAAAATCATCTTTTTTTAAAAAAGATCTTTAAGATATTTAATAAATGGTTCTATCTTTAATTGATAGAAAGGGTTCTTTTATAATTTCTAATTAGAATAATGTAATTTCCAAATATTCAAAATCATGATTGGTAATTTAGTAGAATTAAAAAAGGAGTTATCTCAATATAATATAGTTGAGGCAGAGGTAGAAGAAATTAACCAAAATTCCCTTAAATATAGCTACCCTACTATTTTTAAAACTCACTCAGTCGCGTTTAGCGAAAATATTGTTCATTTTAATCGTGTTTTATTAATATATTCTATCATTTTAGATGCGAAGAAAAATAATCAGAGATTTAGATATTACTCCTTCACCCAAATAGCTATATTATTGACTATTACTTCATTAGAAATCTATTTGACAAAACTTTTTCGACATTTATCAAAACTAACTTTGATTGATAATATTGCATATGATAAATTCAAGAAATTTTTAAAAAGGTTTAATAGAAAGATTAAGAAAACTAGGAAAAATTATAAACGCTTGGGTAAAAAACGATTATTTTCTCTCTTACCAGAAAGATTTAATCTTCAAAGTAAAGATAATTTAAAAAATGCGTTTAAGATGTTAAATATATGTTTGGCTGGAATAAATAATGTTCTCTGGTCAAAAATTTATTCTAGACATAAGACAAGCTATATGAGCATAAGACATCGTACTGCTCATGGGATAACAGGTGCAATCTTTTTAGAATATGATCTAATTAATATTGAAACAGTAGAGGACTGTATGCTAGATGTAGCTGAGTTCATATATTTGATTGATGAAAATATTGTGACTAGATATCCAGATGTAGAAAAATATTTATCACACTTTCAAAAATCAGCTTAAATCTTTGATATTTATTTGGAAATGGTAAGGTATTTCTCAATTTTTGACTCTACTTTTAAAATTATTAAATTAATTACCTTGAAGATATTCCAGAAAATTAAATTTATAGCTTTTAAACTCATATTCTCAAAATGTTTTATTAATCTGTGATGGTTTTTTCAATCTTTGAAATAATAAACTGCAAATTACTTTTTCACCTTTAAAAGAAAAATCAATTCTTTCAGAGATTGCTAACGCTTTATATTTATTATTAAAACTTCAGAAAAGGCTGGAGGTATTTAATTATATTAATATGAATTGAAAAAAAAATAACTATGATTATTATTGAAGGTTTTAAAGTAAAGAAATTGATAAATATATTTTAGGCATTTTTTTTAATTTACTGTGAAATTTTACATTTTTTTATTAACTCTTAATTAGCTCTAATGTCTTCAATAATAAAATAGTATAACTATAACTTAGTCTAGCTTCCCAATTTTCTACATCAAGGAGATTACCATGAGCTGAATCTTTCCTATTCCTAAGAGTTCCAATTAAATTTTTCCCCGATTGTAATAGCTGGTTTATTCCGTCGTTAATATCAATAGATGAATTTTTAAAGAGAGAATTTATATTCTTTTCCTCTATTAATTTTTGAGTTAATCTAGATATTGAGTATTTTTCAAATTCTTTTTTTTGTCCTAATAAATTTTTATAAAAGTGCTCAATAGCCTTACAACAATATAAAGGGACACTATTCCAGTCTGCTTCCAATATGTGTTGTTTGGCTTTTTCAAGATTCTCGATTACTTTTCGATATTTCTTTAAATATCTAAAGACTTCTTTTTCCTCTTTTTCTTCTATACTATATCCTATAAGCATTAATTCGCCATTAATACAAGATACCCAATCATAGCCCATTAATTGTAATATTTCATTAATAAAATTATCAAATTCTTGTGGAGTTAAGATATTAAATTCTTTTAAGTTATGTTTGAAATGAAAAATTTTTGTAAATATTATTTCTAAGGGAAGCTTCTCATCATAGAGAGAATTTGCAACATATGAATTATACTCAGTTCTTACTAATTTACATCTTAGTATTTCCTTTTCTGAAGAACTTTTGGGAAGTTTTCTTTCTATCTTATATTGGTCATAACTCATTGGGAATAATTTATTAAGATAGGCATCAATTTTATCATCTTTCGTTAATTCTTCCATTTTTTGATTATATTGATCAACTTTTTTTCTCCTCTTCTTGGCTTTGATCTTGCGATATTGCTTGTAAGCATCCCAAATTTCTTTTCTTCTTCTTAATTGCTGTAAGAATTCTGAACTCCAACACCCTTTATTCTTAAGATAGTTGATTTTATCATACATTATTTTAATCCATATATACAACTCCTTAAATTGATTATTGAGAATTATTCTTGAATTTTCTTCTTGATACCCAATATTTTTTATACACTCATTTAAATGATTTACCAATTTTTTCCTAATTTCTATGACGTTTTTTTTATCTCGACTTTTATTTTCAATATAATTAAGCCAATCTCTAAACACTGGAAAACCTTTTCTATGACATGTTTCAATAATGCCACAAAAGGGTCTTTTTGGGATATCACTTTTACGAAATAATTTTTGAGGAGTTAACCATCCTATATTCTCTATTTTAGATTTCCTAGGATGATATGGAAATAGTATTAAAAGGTTTGACAATTTTGTAAGTGCTTCTTTAATATCAATTGTATTATAACTATATGTCAAATTGTTTTTATTTTGATGTAACTTCATTCGTTAATTCACTTATTAATAATTAATTCCTCGATTTTTTTCTTCAAATAAATAGTGGAAAGACTCCTAAATAAGTTTTATTGAGATTTCTATTGAATTTTAAAATAAAAAGAAAAGTTTAGGATTAATTCATTATGAAGTTGAAACTGAAACATATGGTTAAGAAGGTAGTTATTGTTAGAAAGAAGATTGTTAGTACAAAATTCACATTACGACTATCCCAAGAATTTGCTCAAGCTGTAAACATTTATTGCAAAACTGTTGAGATAAAACCAAAGAAGTTTATTAGAGACGCAATTGTGAAAGATTTAATACGTACTTATGTAGATTTACAGCGAGAAGATTATATTTATTTAAGTGATAAATTCCCTAAGGTTAAAAAACCGTTAAAAGAATATCTGGAATCTATGAAATTAACATTTGAAATAACAGAATAATTAAAAAATTGTAGAATCATCTAAATCTAACGAGTTTAACCAAAATGTTTAGAGGAATGCCAGGTAGTAAAAAGAAAAGACAAATTTTTTATACAAAATTATCCAATAATCATTTATGCCAAAAATCGATTTTGAAAAATATCTAAAAATAATTCAAATGCATTCATCAGCAGGTTGTATACCTGTTAACATAGAAAATGCTCTTAAATATTATGGAGAAAGTAATTATGATGAACTGAAATTGTTGTATTTTTGTCAAACGAGAAGCATACCATTAGGCTTTAAAGAACTTAGTCCCGAATTAGCAAAAATTTTAAAAGATTTTGAATTTATTTTTAAAGGGATCGGTGATTTTAATCATTCACTTAGAGAAGTTGTGGACTATATTAAATCTAATATTGATAACCAAACACCCGTTTTAGTTTCATTTAAACAAATGATAAAAGTCCCCATAATGGAGAAGAATAACCCCAAACCTATTGGATGGCAAGACGCGGAAGTTGCTCATATAAGGACAGCAGTAGAATATAATGATACTGAATTATTATTTTTTGATCCTGGAGATGGTGAAATAAGAGGGTTTAACTACACTTCAAATGAATTTTCAGAAAATATAAAAGGAGATTACCACACATTAGTTATTAAAAAGAAGGCATAAGATTATCGATATAAACCTATAGCTTCTATAAAACTTTGATAAGTTCTTATATGCGTCTGAAATTCACCTATATCTACTTTTATCTTACTTTTTTTTCCCTTTTGGGGAATAAAAATATATTTCTCATCACCAGATAATTCAAAATTTGGGGCAGAATGAGATTCTATATGACGATATTTTTCAAAGGGGAAGAAGAACCCTATTAGTATTCGGCTTAAATTTGGGAAATTGGGCATTAACTGTTGTTTAATATAAAAATTAATGATTGAATTTATGTTTGGAAATTGGTGTTTAATTTTGTAGTTGTTAACATAATCCCTATTACCATATTTATTGATGTGCCAAAGACGTAATACATATTTAACTAAATCGATGTGAAATTCGTGTAAATCCTTCGATAGCTCTAGCAAATTATAAAATTCTTCTCTTTTATGTTCTTTAATATAATCTAAATTATCCGTAATTTCTTTACCAAAATCTCCCAGCTCTTGAATATCTTTTATAATTTTTTCGGGACATTTTTTATAAAATTCCTTATTTATTCTCTTAAACAGTTGTTCAGTTGATTTAAATACATTTTTTGTTCCTTTTCTACGTTTTGATACTTTAAGTCTTGCTGATTCAATTCTTATTACTTTTGACAACAATTCGATATAAATTGTTAAAGCAGGTAGAGTTTTAAAGAATATATCTATATAAATTACTGTATTTTCATCAATCTTTCGCCATAAATGAGATTTAACAATGAGATTTTTGATAGGATCTAGATGTGTATTATTAAATAGTTCTTGTGATTCTTGAGTTTCTAATCTCATCAAATTTTTATATTTTTGGTTAGTTTGATTTATCAATTGGTTATACTCATCAATGCATTTCCTAACATCCTTTATTTTTACCACGGTGGGTAAAAATCCACACTGATCAAAAACCATTGATATATTTGGATATTCATTTTCAAACCAGAGAAAGATCCCAAGACCGTTTTTTTGAAGATCGTTATGAAAGTTTTGAGTTTCTTGAGAGTGGTTCGATAGACTACCGAGTAGAGTTAATTTATTGGTAGTGTCTAAATAGGTAGTAATTTTTTCCATTAGAATGGTGAGATTTTCAGTAAAAGATTCAATGTTTTCGTTAAATTCTTTAATAATTTTTTCTGCTTTCTTACCCTTCTTAGCCATAATTATTCACCTCTATCTAATATATGATTATTGAAATTTATAAATTTGAATTTTAAAATCCTTATCATTGGGGTGATTTAATCTAATATAACGGGGGATACTACTCTTGTGTTTCGTGGTAAATTCACAATAAGGATAATTATAATATTCTATTCCGATATTATGTTTATGGGCTAGATGGTGTTTCAAATAGTTTATACATCAATTTAAAATAATATGGTTTCACGATATTCTAGTATTGTGGATTTATTATATCATCCATTGGTCTATTTATATCCATTTTTATTCTTGAAATTAATGCATAAATACCACTGCTATCAATATTTTTTATTATCTCTGCAATAAGTCTTTTTGAATTAATATCCTTTCGCGGGTTTTTAGAATATACATCATTTATATGACAATTAAGGTTAGGATTACCAAGATAATAAGCGATATATCTCTGGTTTTTAAAAATCGTCAATAAAAATATTTAAATTCTCAAAGTTTAATCCAAGGTTTAAGAAGGACAACTCAAAATATGGCTTAATTTTATGTAATCTGATCCTTATCAATTTATTGGAAGTTTTGAGACTTCTATTTATGAAAAAAAAATTTATTTTTCAAAAACTTCATTAAATTTAAAACAGTTACGACTACTCTATAAAAGCAATAAGAACTACTGGAATTACACTAAAAATTCATTTATATATCACATGCATAAAATCAGGAATAAAATAGGAGCAATTTTAAAGAAAATTTATACATGCCTAAAAGTTCTATGGAATAATATAATCCAGCATTATGCAGAATATAAATAAAATTATGAAATACTAACCATACTTTTAAGAGTTTAGTTTATTATTCCCTTAGAATCAAATTTTCTCAAATCCTTATTTTTTTTTCAAAGAATTTTTAATATAATTATTATTTTTGTTCCAATTTTGTATTGTCATTTTGTTTTTTTTAGAGAAAGAAAATTCTAAATTTTTCTTTATATACTCACGTTGTATTTTCTTTTAACTATAATAATTTTCAAAAAAATGATTTGAAATGTTTGAAGAAATACCATATATCATCGGGTTTATGATATTTTCAGTGATATTTTCTTATCTAGCTTTTAAATATGTGCCTCCACCATTTTCTGACATTATTAAGGTTTTAGCAGTGGCAGGAATTGTCATCCATGAATTATGCCACTATCTTATGTGTATAATAACTCGTTCTCCTATAGAAAATGTAACTTTTGTTAAGAAATTAGATTTTAAGGAAGAAGGAAGGCTTGGATACTATGGAGAAGTAGAGGTTCAAGCACATAGAATTTCATTTTTACAAGCAGTTCTGATAGGGTTAGCTCCGCTTTATATCTTATTTTGGCTTTTTTTCTTTTTACTTGAAACTCTTCTATATTCCCAAGTAGAACCAGTATTTTTCTTTGTTTTTATTTTTATAATGATTTCTATTTCACTTTCTGCGGCTCCCTCATTTACGGATTTCTTAATTATTCCCAAAACATTTCTAAATAATTTCAATCATTCAATGTATCAGATTTTATTAATTGGATTATCAATTCTATTAACGTTTATAAGTGTTACTGTATTTTATTTACAAGGGTTTCATGAATTCCTTATATATTTAATAGTTACAGGATTTTATTTTGTGTTTAAGTACGGATTTCATTTCGTTGGTAATTTGTTCTATAAAAATATATATGCTGCAGAAAAGCTATCAAATAGAAATAATTTTAAAAGATATTCACGCCGTAGACATAATCCTGAAAAAGAAAGACATTCATATTACAATACAAACAAATAGAGGGGAAAATTTGATGGAAACAAAATTTTGGCAAGCACGAGTAAAAATTACGCAAATCCCAACTAAATTAGAAACGCAAGAATTCGTAAACCCTAGAACTCACAACGGTGCTAAAATCGACATGTCGTGGCTTTTTGATCCTTTTCTAGACCAAACTGTATATGGTTTGGAACTCACACTGAACAAGACCTTTTCATTCATCTTTATTATGTATGCTGAAACCGAATCAAAAGCCCTAAAAAGGGGGTATTCGTTCCTTATGAATTTAGAAGAAAGATTCCTTGGACTTTCGGGTGAAGTCTCAGCTCTACCAATTGGTCTATTTATTTTAAAACAAGAATTCCCCACTTATGAACTAGTTCTCCCTCGAATTCCATTTTTAAAGGGAGATAAATTTCATATCATCAAGAAGATTATCCAATTATTTAAAATGCGGGACACTAACGTATTTCAATTCTATATATTCTGGCAAAAGGATGATTCAATTCATATTCACAAATATGACAAGGTTTCTGTATTTGAAATGTATAAACTCAAGATCTTTATTAGAATTATACAAGATAATAAGCTTGATAATAATAAGTTAAAGACGGTACAACTTGAGGCTAAATTGGAGTATTTAACTATGGGTATAAGAAATTTAATAGGAGAGCGTGCTTGCATTAAAAAAACTCGTCTTAACACTTGGGAAAAAATAATGAGTTCTAACGTCTTTTGGATTAATGATAAAAATCAAAATACTGGCGCTTATTATTGTTATATTTATGGCAAATTACCTGAAGAGAGAGTTCCGGCATTTATTAGCCCTGATGAGGTTGACTTCACTTTCTCAGATGATTTACCATTACAAAAATCATATAGTCCCCCTCTCGTTAATATTAATTATTCCTCTATTAGTGATAAGAATTCCATCTCAATTGGTAATATTGTAGTTAATGGAGTAGAAACTAAGATAATCAAATCTCTGCCGACAACTCATTTTGCAAATAGTGTTTTTATTGGAGGTCAAACGGGTGCAGGAAAGACTTATCTATTAGGTCATATTTGCAATCAATTTTATAATAATGCTCCTGATATTGGGATTCTAATCTTGAACCTGGGGAAAGGTAAACAAGAGGGATTCTATACTACCGATAAAATTCTTAAGTATGGATCTTCAGATTTACATTTAAGTTATTTTTATGAAGGAGAATATTTAAACAAGTCACTTCAAGAAACTGCGACGTATTTGGCATCATCTCTTGGGCTTGGAAGTCCTTCTGATAAGATATTGTATGTTGTAATGAAAGCTTTCATAAAAGTAAATGGATCTTTACCACGATCATTAAAGACTTTGTTTAATGGGTTGAAAAAATATTTCATAGAACACCCATATCATAAGAAATATCAGACCTATATTCTAAGAGCTCTACAAAATCGGATTCCTTCCCTTCTCTCTGATCCTATTCTGAAGAAGACCTTAGAATTATTACAGATTAACAATATCCCTAAATGGTTTAATGATTGGAGAAATGGAAAAACAATTTTTATTGATTTATCCATGTGTGATATTTATGTTAAAAGATTATTGTCTAATGCGATTTTTCAAATGGTCAAAACCCTTATTCCTGATGTGGAAGCAGGTAAACTTCAAAACATAATAGTGATTGAAGAAGCCTACCAAATATTAGAATTACCAATCACGACAAACCCTAATGCGGATGATTTTATCTCACGAGAGCAATTGGAATTAATATTTAACAATTTAATAAGAGAGTTTCGGAGTAAAGGATTATCATTCTTCATTTCAGATAATACCCCCCATCGGTTATTTAGTTGTGCTTTAAGCTTACCAAACCTTAAAATACTATTCAGCCTTAGCCATTTAGATAGCAAGCTATTTACTAATAATCTAAAAACTCAAGAGTACCTTATTCTCCAAAATCCTCGTTATGCGCTTATTATAAATGGAAGTAATCAAGAAATTTTTGTTGTTAAAACGCCTGAATATAAGTATTCAAATCGATTCAGGTGATCAATTTTGACAGATCTAGATTTTTTAGATTCCGATATTGGACCCGATAGACCTGAAATTATTCACTCCTTAAAAAGTGGAGATAGTCCTGATGAAGCTGAGGAAGGAAAGATTTCTGATAAATCCGATGAGACCTTAGATGAAGATTCCTTCAACCCCAATGTAGATGAGTCAGATGAAATCCCGGATGAGGATGATTTTAATCCAAATGTAGATGAGTCAGATGAAATCCCGGATGAGGATGATTTTAATCCAAATGTAGATGAGTCAGATGAAATCCCAGATGAGGATGATTTTAATCCCAATGTAGATGAATCAGATGAGATTCCAGAGGAAGAGAGCTTCAACCCAAACGAAGAAAAACCTAATGATGATCTAGGATCAGACTCTGATGGAAATCTCAACCCAAATCATTCTGGAACTGTTACTATTACGATTCACAATGAACCTGATCAAATACCAGATCAAGAAACTGACCATGAACCTGAGGAAGAATCTGAAAGCGAACATGACCAAGATTCAGAACAATCTGAAGAAGATCCGGAATTGGTTTATCCCGATGGTGAACCTATGCCTCCTGCAGATCCCCAAAAAGTTACTGAAATGTTTGGAGATTTAGAGGAAATGGGCATTCCAACTTATCCAGAAAGAGATTATGAAACAGAGGAAGACCGTGAGATCGAATCGGATCAAACAGCAGAAAATGAAATTGCTCAAACTCCTGAGGTAAAATCTGAAAATGAGCCCGAACAAGAAGCTGAAAGAGAACTTGAAGAACTGGAGCTCATAAATCCTGATAATGGGGAGCCTGTTCCTCATCAACCAGACCCAGAATTAATACCTCTTGAAGATTTGCTTGAAAAAATGTATGATCAACAGCAAGGGGAAATATCCCCAGAATCTGAACAGACTCCTAAACAAGAACCTGAATTAATATCTGAGCAAGAATCTGAACAGTCTCCCAAACAAGAACCTGAGCTAGTTCCTGAACAAATCCAAAAGAGAGAACAGAAAAAAAAGCGAATTAAGGCTAAAGAGCTAGAATTAATTACTGATCCTGAGGAGCTTGGGGATTATAAACATTATGAATATAGTCATATAGTTGGAACAAAGTACGACTATATTTTTTCTCATAAGAAACCTCAAAAACAAGAGAAGAAGACAAAAAAAAAGAAACCACAAAAAACTCCCAAAAAAAAACCGGAGAAAATCAAGCAACTTGAGGTCATCACAGATCCCGAGGAGCTTGGGGATTATAAACATTATGAATATAGTCATATAGTTAATACAAAATATGACTACAAATTACCTCAAAACCATCCTAAAAAATCGGAAAAGAAAACAAAAAAAACAACGAAAAACTCAAAAAAAATAAAAATAAAAGTAAAGCATCTTGAGTTAGCAACTGATCCCGGAGAGCTTGGTGAATCGAAAACTGCTAATAGTCAAAAAAAATCTGAAGAATCTGTAAATAAAAAGGAGACGTCTGAAAAATCATCCCAGAAAAAGAGACCTAAGAGAGTAATAAGTCTAGAACTAATTACCGATCCTAAGGAATTTGGGGAATCGGAGCTTATTAAAAAGCAAGCAAAAAAACCAGCGGAAAAATCTGAAAAAAAAATTTCTTCTGAAAATAAAAAGGTTGTTAAAAAAATACCCAGTGAGAAATCTAATAAAAAAAAGGATAAACTTCTAAAAAATGAAATACAACCACAAAAACCAACATCAACAAGCAAGATTATTACTCAACAGCGTCAAAAAAGCAACCAGAAAAGTCAAAAAAACAAAGAAATGAAAAAAGAGCTACAACAGAAATACCGTCAGGACACAGGTAAAAGACCCCTTTATGCTAAAAAAGAAACCAAAGAATTTTTAAAATGGTTGGAGAAACAAAAGAATTTAGCTCAAAAGAAGAAGGTGAAAAAAGAAATTGAAAAATCAAAAGAAAACTGGGAAGTTCTACTAGAGAATTGGATTCAACAAGCTAATGAAGATGATATTTCAGGGGAAAACAAAAAAGAATTGATAGATATAATTCAGAAATATCGTTACTATAGACTGTTATACGAGAAATTAATTAAATTATTGAATAAAGCAAACCCTACAAATGACGACATTGAAATAATTGAGAATTTAAGTAAAAAGCTTGAAAAAATGACTAATATCCAAGAAGAAATGTTTAAAAACCTGAGCGCTTTTCAAACATTTTATAATAATAAAATTAGGTGGTTTAAACATGAAATTCTTGCTGAAAAACTAAGATTCACCACGCATCTAACTCAAAAATTAAAGAAACTTAAAGAAACTGAAAAAAGAGGAAAAAATGAAAATCTATCCTTGGTCAGTAAAGACTGGAAGGAATTATTAAGACATAAGCTAACATCTATAGAAGAATTAAGTGAAGAGTCTAAATCACAATTGAACCAAATAATACGAAAAAAAGACCTTACTGACAAAGATATAAAAATTATAGCTTCAATTTTGAAAAAACTTCATATTAATCAATTAATCGGAATTTTTGGAGATGCATTTGAAAAGCATACTAAAAACTACGTAAAATGGGGCTGGGATTATTATGAATATATAAAAAAAAATATGTTAGTTACTTACCTCAACAAACAATATTCACAATCGTATGTGAAAGAGTATGATCTATTTGAAGAATTTTTACATTATATACATGAAAATCAGTTAATAAAACAATTTATTACAGAATTTAACAAATCTGGTAATTGGATAAAAAATTTCCGTCCAACCAAGACTTTTATAAACTTTGTAAAGGTGAAACAAACACAATTAGTGAATTTTTCTACAGATGATAAAACTAACTCTATTAAAGATCAGATAAAAGTACTCCTGAATTTTTCTGATCTAATAATAAAAATTAGAGATAATGACATCTTGAATAAAGTGATTAAAACACAAATTTTGGAGAATCCAGGGAAATATAACGCATACGATATACAAGAATGGCTTTTGTTAAGCGATACCTCCACTCGAAATCAATTAAATAGGATTTTAACTAAAGAGGAATATCAGCAATATGTCCGAACACAGAAACATGTTTCAATAGATACTGTAATGAAAATTGCAGAAAAAAAGGGTGGGAAATGTCATACAAAAGTCTTAAAAAATGCCAAGTCGAAACTACACCTTGAATGCGCTGAAGGACATCACTTTTTTACTACATATAATAGCGTGGTTTATTCTAATACATGGTGCCCGGATTGTCATATATATATTAGTGAGACAATTTGTAGAAGGTTTTTTGAAAAGCTTTTTAAAAGACCCTTTCCAAAAAGTTATCCTGAGTGGCTAACTAATGAGAACGGTAATCAAATGGAACTCGATGGAAATAGCAAAGACTTAAGATTAGCATTTGAATATCAGGGAATACAACATCGGAAGAAAGCTTTTGGCATGACAGATGAAGAACTCCAAAAGATTATGAGAGAGGATGCTCTAAAATTAAAAAAATGTGGAGAAAACAATGTAGTTTTACTTCAAATTCCTGATGATGAAATTGTACCTTACGATAAAATGCAAGAATATATTATAAAAGAATATGAAAGGATAAGTGGAAAAACTCTTAAAAACATCCCTAGATATGATTATAAAGAATTCATTATTCATGAAAATGAATATGCTGAAAAATTTAGAACATATGTCAAAAAGAAAGACGGAGCTTTAATAACACCCTATTTCTCAGCGAGAAAAGAAGTAACTCTCATGTGTGAAAAAGGACATCAGTGGACAACCACCCCAAATTCTGTATACATGGGTAACTGGTGTTCAGAATGTGCGGGAAATATGAAAGGGACAACAGTGTTTTTTCAAAAAATAGGGAAAATGTTTAATTGTGATTTAATTAGTGAGTACGTTAATGCTAAAACCCTAATAACATACAGGTGTCAGAAAGGACATAAATTTGAAAAATCACCGTATTGGTTAAAAAAGGACTTTAAAAAAATTGAGATTCTGTGCCCTAAATGCAATAGGGATGTATTTGCTGAAAAATTTCAACACTTTGTTAGGAAAAGGGGAGGGGAGCTTGTTACCCAGTATAGTGGACGGTTCAAACCTATCACTATAAAATGTAACAAAAACCACAAATGGAACACCACCCCCGGTGCTGTATACCAAGGAAGATGGTGTAAAATCTGTGCAGATGAAAACCATCCGAATAAAGAACGACTACAAACCGCTAAAAAAGAATTGGTCCAGATGATCGAATTTTTGAAATATAAACTCCTCTCTGAATACGTAAACAACACTAAAAAAGTACAGATTACATGTCAGAGGCAACATCAGTTTACTATAACCCCCAAATACTTTAAACGGTTAGTTAACCAAAACATTGAACCTTGTAGGAAATGCAGAAAAGGAATCTAAACTTTTTATTTTTATTTTAAACTCAAGTTCTCGTGGGAATGTCTGGTTGTCTGTAACGCGTTTTTATTAGTTTTCTGCAATGGTAGGCTCGATATCTTCAAGATCTAATAACCGTTTTGCTTCTTCCTCCAAATCGACACTAAAGATATCTGTTACGCCTGATTGTTGCATAGTGACGCCATAAATTCTATCAGAATTTACGATATTCTCCTCTCTATGACTAATAACCAAGAATTGCGCTTGTTTTGAAAATTCCTGTATGACCACAGACGTTCTGTGTACATTAGGACCATCGAGAGCCGCATCGATCTCATCTAAAACGTAAAAAGGCGCGGGATAGAATTCCTGGACGGCAAAGATAAATGAGAGAGCCACGAGCGTTTTTTCACCACCGCTTAAAATTTCAAGTGAACTAATCTTTTTACCTCTTGGTCTCGCTTCTATACTAATTCCTCCTTCAAACGGTTTATCGGGACGATCTAGTATCATTTTTGCTGAACCTCCTGGAGATAATTTCTGAAATACCCGTGAAAATTCACGATTTATTTCATGATAAGATTTCATGAATGTACGCGTTTTTTCCAGCTCAATTTTATCTATAGCATCTAGAATTGATTTCCTTTCTCTCTGAATTGTTTGCCTACGCATGTCAATTTCATCAAATCTTTCCTTTACTGCATCATATTGTTCAATTGCCTTTAAATTAACAGGTTCAAGGACTTTTTTATTATTTGTTGCTTCAACAATATCTGATTGCAATTCACCTTCCGAGAGGTCTTCAGTAACAGGTGGTAAAGAACCATATTCCTTAGATCTTTGGAAGTATGTTTCTATTTGATCAGCGCAGATGATTTTTTTGGATTCAAAATTGTTCTTCTTAGAATTTTCCATTGAAAGATCTGACTTAAAATCAGAAATCATTTTTTGATGTTGTTTCTGTTTCTTCCAAGAATTATCCTTTTCTTTGGCTAATCTATCAATTTCATCTTGTTTGGCATCTTTTTTCACACTTTCTGAATCCAACTCACCTCTAAAAGATTCCAATTCTTTTAATACCGATCGTATTTGCTTTTCAGTCTCTACTATCTCTTGATTCAATTCAACAATTTTTTGCTCTCTTTCCTTATTTTTATTTAACTCATTTAATTTTTTTTGGTGTTTTTGTAAATCCTTATTAATTTTATTTAATTCTTTTTGGGCACTCTTTTGTGATTCTAATTCCTTAATTTTTTCATTTCTGAGTGAATCTACTATCTTTTGGGTTTGATCTACTTTAGTTTGTATTTCATCTACTTGAGAATTAAACTCATTTATTTGTTTTAGACTAATTTCAATATTATCTTTTGCTTCAACATTTTCATTTGTTATGTCTTCAATTGTGTTAATTGTCCTCATAACATTTTCAAGTGCTCTCAATCGATCCATGACTTCTTCTAGTTCTTTATTTCTATCTCCTATCTGTTTCTGAATACTACTTGTCATTTCCCAAAAATTATCTTTTTTTAAAGCGAGAGCATCAATATCATTTTGTAATGAATTTTGTTCCTCTTGATACTTTTCTATAATTTCTTGTGTATTAATGATTATATTTTTCTTTTCATCAATTATGCTATTTAGTTTTTGGATATTTTCTTCGATTTCCACTATATTCTCAAACAAATTTTGGATTCCATGTAATTCGTGCAATTTATCTCTTGAATTTTCTAAATCTAATTGTTTTTTCTCAATATTATCTTGGATTTTCGATATATCATCCCAAAAAGTCTCTTTAATACCCTCTAATTTTTGTATTTCTTGCTCAATATTTTCTTTCTCCTTTTTCCTCTCGTTTATAACACCAGTTCTTACATTTATTTCTTGATTTGATTTTGAAATTCTCTCATTTAATTCCAGATTCCTTTTGTTGATTTCATCAAGTCTACGATTAATTGATGAAGCATTTTCAGTATAGAATTTTGTTTGGATATTAATTTCTGTTAATCTCTTTTCTATAAGATTAAAATCACCAGTTTGGGAGTTGATATTTTCAGATATTTCCTCCAATTGTTTATATAATTCTTGACTTTTCGACATAGTTAATTTTCTTAGAGAAATATAGACATTTTCGAGGATTTCCATGAGATCTTGAACGAAATTATCAAAAGTCATTGTGGAAGATTGAATTTCTACATCTGCTGATTCTTTAACTTTCTCAATTAATTGAAAAATCGTACCATCGGCATTATCAGTGAACAATTTTAGAGTTTTCATAATAGACTTGAGCATCATTGACGTTTCAGTTACTTGTTCTGTTTCACTACCAAGTTCTTCAACTGTTTTCATAATGTCGACAATATCCAAAACATATTTTTTAAAATCTTCAGCAGATGTCTCGATTGCCTCTGCATTAGATTGTTGTATATTACCTTTAATGGATTCAACCGAGATATTAATGTTTTGAGTAAGCATATTTAATATCTGTAGAATTCCAGTAATATCTGTAGCGTTCTTCTCATATTCCATTTCGGAAGATTCTACTTTCTTTAATAAATTTTCTTTCTCTTTTGAAAGGTCTTCTAAGCGTCCTTGGACATTATCCTTTTTTCGACTAAATTTCTCTAATTCATCTTCTATATTTAAAATATTTTTATTTAATGTGTTTACCTGTAAATCTAAGCTATTTTTTTCTCGTTCAAGTTTCGTATATTCTTTTGTAAATATTTTTACTTCTGTGCTTAGGGTATCTATTTTTCCTTTATTATCATTAAGTTCAGATCCAAAAGATTCTTTTTTCACTTTTAGCAGTTCTAGGGCTTGCTCATTTTTTTTATAGTTTGAGTTTTTTTTTTTTAATTTTCCTTTTTGTTCATTTATTTCCTTATTTACTTTCTCATTCTGACTTAATAGTTCTTTTACTACTACCTCTGTATCTTTACCTTTACTCAATTCCTGAATTTTTGTTTCAATATCTGTCTTCTTAGTGTTTAAATCTTGAATACTCCCGTTATTCATATTAATCTCTGTATTAAGAGATGATAGATTAGATTGTAAATTTATCAATTTTGTATTTAATTGATTTTTAGCTTCTTGAAAATTATTTATTTGTTTCTCCAAATCTTTTTGTTTCTGATTTTCCTCAACGAGTTGAGTTTTTAAATTATTTATCTGTGATCTTATTACTTTTTCTACCTTCTTTGCATCATCAATAGCTTCATCTATACTTTCAGCGTCTTTTTTTAGTTTATTCAATTCAACCTCTAACTTAACCTTCTTATCTTCATTCTTCTTGATGTTATCCTTTAACACTTTAATTTGAGCATTATTTGATGAAATATCTTGTCGTATTTTTGAGATGTCACTATTGAATAATGATTTTTCTTCTTCATTATTTTTTATTTTAGAATCTAGCTCTGATTGGGTTTGTTGTCTTTTCTCGATTTCTTTCTTAGCTTCTTCGATTTTATTTTCGCATTCATTAATATCATATACAACACCTTCCATTAAGATATCAATAGTTTGACCTTGTTCGAGTTTCATTTGCATTTTTGTTAGATTTTCTATTTCTTTATGCACTTTTGCTATTGATTGTTCAGCGATGTTTGATGTTGTTTGGTTGGAAGAAATTTTGGTTTTTAGTTGAGTAATAACCTCAGTTATTTCTTCTTTTTCCTTTTCCTTCTCGTTTATTGTTGTTTGAATGTTATCCATAACAAGTGATTCTTGTGTAAGTAAAGATTCTTGTCGATTAATTTTTTCCTTTAATTCTTCAGTAATTTTTAAAGAAGATTCAATTTTCTTTTCCAAATCATCTTCTTCATCCCTCAATTTTAATATTTTTAATGCAATTAACTGAGAATTTAAAGAGTTTATTTGCTCATCAAACTCCTTCCATAATAGCGCGTCATTTTTCTCTTTTTCAACTTTTTTAAGTTGAGACGATACTTCATTGAAAATTGCTTCAAATTGCCCCAAATCTCTTTCTGCTTTTTCTAGTTCTTTCAATGTAGAATCTTTCATTTCATCGTATTTTTGAAGTCCTATAAGGTCTTCAATGAAAAATCTTCGTCTTTCAGCATTCATATGAGTTAACTCAACGATCTTTCCTTGTAAGACAAATTGATTGCTGCCATCAGGATCAATATTTGCGGCGGCTAATGCATTCAGAATTTGTTGGCGGGTAGACTTTGTTCCATTCATCTTGTAACCACCGCCCCCTCCTCTTTTTATTGTACGAGTAATCTCAAAAGTATCAGTACCTCCTGGAAAAATATTATCAGAGTTATCAAAAAACATCGTGACTGATGCTCTTTGGGAAGGATTCTTACCACGAGATCCAGCAAAAATCAAATCTTCCAGGCTTTTGGCTCTCATTGTTTTCTTACTTAATCTTCCTAAGGCGAAGCACAAGGCATCAATAATATTGGATTTTCCAGCCCCGTTAGGCCCCACTATGCAAGTAAAACCACTTGAGAGTTTTATTGTTACGGTACGGTCTCCAAATGATTTGAAACCAGTCATGGATATTTTTTTAATGTAAGTCAAAATTAATCTCCATTTGCTACCTTTATTATAAAAAATAGAGTAATTCCCAATATATATATAATAGGCATGTCGTAAATATAAAAAAACTCAAATTGCCTTTGATTTTTGATAGAGTTTCCCGCTTATAATTCCTCACTTTGATTTAAAGAATTAAGTTTCCATCAAATATAATTAATATCTTTCAAATAAAGTATCAATAAGAGCTTTTAATTGATTTGGACTTATAACCATAAAGTAGGAGTCGGTATTTGCGGAATTATCAAAGAAAGATGAAATTTTTTTCTTTTGAGATTTCTTCGATGGTCTTAATATTCCTATACTTGATAATTCTTTAATTATATCATGAAATTCATTCATATTCTTTACATATTCTAAAGATTCACAAGATATACTGTAAATCTCTTCAAGTTCATTTAATGCGATGTAGTAATTCATATTACTTATAAAATAATTTGAGAGATTGTCTAAAAATATGATATTTAAAAAATCTTTTTCAGACATATAATTCAACATAGAAAATTCATCATTAATTTGCATATGGTCAAAATGACTCTGGCACAGTTCTATTAACCTAAAATCACATATAATTTGATTTTCTTTTAATATGGGATATATATCTCTTATTATTTCTATTCCTTTTCCTGGGACTGGAACATATTGCTCACAAATTAAATCTGTAATATATTTAATGAGGTCTTCATCTACTTCATGTGAAAAAGTCAATAAAACTCTTTGTTTCAGAATAGAAAACAGTTCTTTGTAAGAAAAATAACTCAACTTTTTTTTTAAATCAAATTCAGATAGGATATCGATTGTTGTTGGTCGCAGTATTTTGTTGATAGTATAAATTGAGGTGATATTATTTTCTTTTCCAAGGTGGAGAAATTTTTTAAATATATCTGGTTTTAAATGTTCTACATTAGCAAAAATAAAGAAAAGGTTAAGATCAGTTTTTTTGCAGATTAATTTAAAGACATTCCATAAATGTGACAGATTTGAGTTCAGGAGGGATTCAAAATTAAAATCAAGTTTAGAAATATTAACCAAGTCGTTTAATACAGAAAATGTCAATTCTTCAAAATTTTTCTCCTTACAATCTATAAACACTTTATGAATATCATTGTATCCGTTATTTTCTCTTGAGAGATCATCTATAACTTTGTTAGCTATTACTTTTTTCCCTATTCCATTAATTCCTTGATAGAGTATATTAAGGCAAAATCCATCAGAAAGAGAGTCAGTTAAAATAGAATTCAATGATATAATTTCTTTTTTTCTAAACAACAATTGAGGAGGAATAAAATTTGGGTCAAAAATTGCTTTTGGTCCCACAAAACGTTGATCAAAATCGAGCATAAAGGTCATTTTTTATGTTATTATTTTTTCTAATTGGTTAAAATTAAAGTATTTAAACCCCCCCAGAGAGGGGTCACTAAAAGTAAAAATAAATAATGACTTTGGAAGAAATTCAAGTTTGGTTAGCTTTTAATCATCTTGTATTCTGTCTTCGTAATGATTAATTATCATCTAAAAATCAATTAAAAATTCTCACTTAAAGAGAATTCTTTCTTTCAAGAAAAAAAATTTATTCAAAACTTTCTAATAAGTTCTTTAAATTATCTGCTAATAAAGGTAAATATTCATACGCCCTGAGTTTAACATTTTTATTTAAGCAAAGAGCAATAAGATAGAATCTTGTATTAGTAATATCTAGTTTCCTAAGAAAAATAATACCTTTTTTTTGGAAATCTGAGTGCTTTTCTGGAAATTCGATTGTTGTAACTATATCAATAGTATTTATTGCCCATTCTTCGAGTTTTTCAAGAGCTTGAGTTAGTCGTGGAGCAATCTCTTCACAAATTCTTTGATAATCTTCATTCGTAGATCTACTGGCAATGATAAAACAATTCTGATCTAATAAGAGTGTAACACTATTGAATGTTTTTCCCATGTAATCCTTTAATAGTGCTTGAAACATTTTAGATTTATGTGTGGCATAAAAAACTCCATCAGAAAAAGCTTTTAATAATGTGGCTACATCATAAATTGAAGTTTTATAAATCGAAAATTTTAAATTTCCAATAATTTTTGTAATTTGGGACTCGAGAAAATTTTGATTCTCAATTATATCACTCCTGCTTTTAATATCTGGATCAAATTTATGGAGTAATATTAAAAGCTGAAAATTTTTAACATGATTTTCTGAAACAGCATTAATAATATCTTTGAGATATATTAAAGCTTCCTCAAATTTACGTGGTGATTGAATATCAATTACATAAAAAATAGATTGTGTTTCAGTAAAGTATTTACTTTTTTCATTGATATATATTTTTCTATATAATTTTTGACCTCCTAAATCCCACCGGGTAATTTGAATTCCTAATAATGAGTTTGTATAAAAAGTTCTCTTTGTTTTTATTGTGGGTTGAACTGTGGGCAATAAACTAAATTTTTTATCTAATGATAAAAGAATTGAAGTTTTCCCTCCGTCTTCTAGGCCTGTAAATAGAATTTTTTGTAATTCTATAGAATTTTTCATGTTCCTTTATATTATTTTTAACCTAAATTTTCTTCACTTTAATTTTATTTTTGTCAATTTTTTCATTTAATCGAATTTTTCTAAGCTTTCTTGGAAAATCTAAATCAATATCATCAAAAATAAACCCGCTTGAACCACTAGGCCCTTCTGATATTTTTAATTTTGAAGGAGATACACTTCCTTTTAGAAATGATATAATTTTGCTTTCTCCACGAAACACTCTTCGAAGATGCCTACCAAAAGTGTTACATGCTACAATAGGTACCCGATTTTCTAGAGCCCGCGCTTTTAAATAAATGTCCCAATTAAACATTCCATCCTCCCCTATTTGAGTTGGGGAAAATAAAATATCCGCTCCATTTTCGACAGCTACACGAGGGGTTTCAAAAAAAGCCATATCAAAGCATATGAGAATTGCAAAACAATACGATTTTTCTATTTTAAATAGATTTAACACGTTTCCTGGTTCGAACAGTTCTTGTTCATATGCATAAAGGTGGATCTTATCTTGTCTACCAATCTCCTCACCATTCTCATCAATAAGATAGCAAGTAATTGCTGGTTTTTCAGAACTATCTCTATTTTCCCAAATCGCTCCAGATATTATTTTGATGTTATATTTTTTAGCCAAATTTTTAAAGAAAATGTAGTCATCTCCTCGCTCCTCTTGAAGAATTTCGTTTAAATTCTTGGAAAAGGGAACCCACTTTTCTGGTAAACAAATTATTTCAGTCTTATTATGTTTTTCAATTAACTTCTTTAAAGTTTTTTCAATTTCGAGGTAACACTGACTTCTTTCTTGCAATATTTGGGGCTGAATACACGCTATTTTCATTTTTTGACTATTCTCTAATTTCTTTATTATGAGATTTCATGAATTATATCAAATAATTCATTTAAGTTAGTAATTTCATAATCTGGCTTGAATTGGCCCTCATTTTTTATATTGTCATCATATTTATCATGTTTTCCTCCCCTATGAAGATAAACACTATGAATATTATTTAAATTTGCTGGAAAGATATCTTTATCAATTCGATCTCCTATATATATAACTTCTTCACCTTTGACATTAAACTTCTTTAACCAGTATTTGAATAACTCGGGGTTTGGCTTTTTTATTCCAATTTCGTCTGATATAATTATTAAATCGAAAAGATTATCAATTTTAAGTCTCAAAATCTTCTCATATTGTTTTATTGGTAATCCATCAGTAATAATTGCAGTTTTAATTTCTGAATCCTTTAATTTTTTAAGACAGATTTCAACATCATCATATAACTTTATTGAATTTACTTTTTCTTCATGATAAGCCATAACTGCTGCGGCAATAAATTTATATCGGTCATTATAACTGATAAATTCTATATTTTCATTTAATTGGTTTAATCTTCGAATGAAGAAATTATAGTGTTTTGAAAAATTTGAACCGTATTCTAGCACTATATCATAAATTGTCCGAATTGCTTCATTTCTATCGATTTTTAAACCTAAGTTAATCATTGCGTCAATCCCTTTAATTCTAGCCCTATCAGATAATCTTGTGGAGTCAAACAGACAATCATCAAGATCGAATCCAATTAGTTTTATTGGGCACATATTTAATTCTAACCTTTCTATTTATTAGATTTTAAAGAGTAAAATAAAAAAACTGCGTATTTTATTTGCCTAAAGATATTAGAGGTTGAGTTAAGATAAATTTATTTATCTTTAATAATATATAATCTTTAATATTAATTTATTTTAGGTTAAACATTAAAAAATAGCTGTAGTGCTTATATAAAAGAAAAATCGTAATGGAGATTCGCTAATTGAAGACTATTGTAGCCATATCATATTTTCATCGTAAGATCGGACCTTTAGTATTTTATTCATACCCAAAAAATTCTTTAAGCAAAGATTTATCAGTTAAAATAGCGAATATCATGGATCAACAATTTAGTGAAGGTTTTTTTACTCACTCTTTTGAAAATTTAAAATCAATGAATTACTATTTTGAAATTCACTCTGATTGGGCTCGTGGAAATAAGGAAATGTTAATGGTATCAGCGGTTTTCGATCAACAAATTTTACCAGAAATCGAGGAAAAAATATCAGAACTATGTATTGAATTCTCAGAGCAGTTGCAATCAAATGAAGAAATTTACACGGCATTTTATATTAACGATGTAAATTATCATGAAAATGAAAAAGAGATAATAATAAAGAATGAGGCCCTTGTAAAGGCATGGTTAATTAATTTATACTGGACTATCATTGAAGATATAAGAGAAAAAACTGAAGAAGAGAAAATAGCAATTTTAATGAATGACAAACACATGTTTGAAACTTTAGAAAGGTTATCAAAGGGTCCAATACCTCTGGAGTGGCTAAGAGAAGGGTTTATCGAGGATTTTCCAAATAAAGATTTCGATGAAATTATTAAAACTTTAGTAGATAGGCAATTCATTTTCATAAATCAAATCGGTCTAGTAGAAAAATATGTACTTCTATTAAAGGAAGTAAATGCAGAGAGAATACCCCCGGATAGTGTAATAGAGTATATAGATGATAAACCTGAATTAATAGAATTACTGTTACCAAAAGTCCAAGATTACTTTAGTGAATATGAAAAAAAAAACATTGAAGAAATAAAAGAAGATATATTTACTCTATTTCAGATAATGGCTGATCCTAAAAAGTATAATGTTCTTACTGAGTTAAGAAATGGACTTATTTCAAAAGATAAACTTCCAAAATTAGTTTCAAAGAAGTCTCTAGACTCATTAATGGAAAATATTGAATTTCTGAAGAAATACGACGTAATTGAAGAAATTAATTATGATAGTGAAATGTATATAGTCTTAAAGACAAACTTGCAAATTACTACTGCCTTTCCGGAATGGATGAGAAAACTATTACCAAAGGAGTCTGAACCCGTTGTCGCCAACAATTACAGTCCTAAATTAAAGGATACTGAGAAGGAAGATGATAAATCCCCTTTAGTAAGCATCGATGATTTAAACTCAAATGAAACCAGTAGTAATTAGTGAACCAAGTGATTTAACAACACCTAAAAAATTTCTAGAAGAAAATAGTGTGTTTGGATTATATTGATTAATGGAGAAGAATCTAAAGAAGATTTAAAAAATCTTTTAGGTTATATGGGAATTGAAATATTATTTGCAATTGATAAAGGAGCAAAGAATTATGAAATAATTAGATTATTTTCAGGGTTACCAATTTCATGTGTTAAAGGAAGAATACCCGTCTTATTAGAATTAAACCTCATTAAAGTAGTCAAAAAAGAGCATTTCTTAACAGAAAGAGGGCTCAAATTAAAGAATCAGCTAGAAAATGCATCAAAGGGTAAATGAACTGAAATCTTATTATAAAATTTTAGGAGAAAAAATCAGATTGGGGCGACATGAGTCATAACTAAGAGCATTAGTTCTTATTGTCATAAGCTCATCATTTTTCTTCTCTTAATATAATAATCATGGTATCTTAACTTCTTTATCTATATTTTTGTGTGCACTTAAATTTTTATTTTGTGCTAATTTACTTCGCGTCAAATCTCTATATTTCTTTTCATAATAACCATGACCTTTAAAACCTCCGTGTTTATCAATGAATTCTTTTAATCCTTTCCCTTTTAAAATCTGATTTTTAAAAGAATTATATTCTTCATCTGAGATTTCTTTTTGTTTTAGTAAGTAATCTAAAATATTGAGGGCTTCATCATTATTCATACATCTTCTTAAAAAATCAATTACACGTGGATCTACTAATTCATCTAGATTTGATATTTCAGCACTAAATTGCTTTAAATCAATGTTATTTTCAATTAAGTCGATTTTTATGGGGGGTTTTTTTCCTAACATTTCAGTAACTAAATGAGGAAATTTTTCTTTTAACTCATCTCTATCATATGATACAGTTAATCCTTCTTTATTCTCAACCTTTGGATTGTTGAGAAAATCTTTATTCTTGTTTTTTCTTTCCATAGGTTAATAAAATTCAAAAAATATAAATCTAAAAGCAATTAATAATTAGGATAATTTATTCAAGGTAATAAAAATTATTTTTTTCAGATTTAGATGAAGATTTTAATTACAGATAAGATCCAGAAGGAATCTCTTAAGATTTTTGATGAAAATGGGCTCGAATATAATGAATTTTATGATCTAACTCTAAGTGATTTGGAAAAAGAAATTCAGAGTTATGAAGCTGTTATAGTTAGATCAAGAACAAGACTGACTGCTAATATATTAGAAAAGGGTAAAAAATTGAAAGTAATTGGAAGGGCTGGTGTTGGTCTTGATAATATTGACCTACAAAAGGCAAAAGAATTAGGGATTAAAGTGTTCAATACTCCAGAAGCCTCGTCTGTTTCAGTAGCAGAATTGACAATAGGTTTGATACTTAACTTAGCTAGGCATATATCAAAAGCGGATGAGATGATGCATTGTGGTAAGTGGTGCAAAAATGACTGTATGGGATTTGTTTTAAAAGATAAGAAAATGGGATTAATTGGGTTCGGTAACATTGGTCAGGAGGTAGCAAAAAGATGTTCTGCTTTTGGAATGAAAATTGGGGTCTACGATAAAGAGAAAAGGGTTATTGAATTAGCAAAAAAATTAGGATATAATGTTTATCGTAATGTGGATGACCTTATAGTAGATGTTCAAATAATTTCATTACATTTACCCTCTACTAATGAAACTAAACACACAATAAATGAAAAACGACTTAATATGATGAATAAAAACGCTTTAATAGTTAATACAGCGAGAGGAGATTTAATTGATGAGTTTGCTTTAGTGAAGGCATTAAAAAATGGACAAATAAGCGGTGCTGCCTTAGATGTGTATCAACAAGAACCCTTGACTAACTTGGATTTATGTTCTTGTGAAGATAACTTAATACTTACCCCTCATATCGGAAGTCAAACTGTTGAAACACAAATTCAAGCAAGTACTATGATTACAGAAAAAATAACAGAATATTTGATGAGTTTTTTATCTGATTAGAATAACCATAAAAATAATATAATATGCATATTTTTAAATAATATTAATTTACGGATGTGCCCTAATAGTTTGAAGTCTGGATATAGCTATGTGAAAGAAACTTTTGAGAAACACGATAAAGGGTATAAAACACCACATTGGTATCGCGGTATTGAATATCGGAAGGGTAAATCAATTCAAAGAGTCGAAAGACCAACTAAAATTTATCGTGCAAGAGAATTAGGATATAAAGCTAAGCAAGGATATGTCATTATAAGAGCTAGGATTAGAAAAGGGGGAATGCATAAAGTTCGTCCTAAGAGGGGAAGAAAACCAAGAGCGATGGGGGTTTCAAAATATACTACAGGTAAAAACTTACAATGGATTGCTGAGGAGAGAGCTCAGAGAAAGTATCCAAATATGGAAGTTCTTAATAGTTATAAAATATACTCTGATGGAAGACATTGGTATTATGAAGTCATCTTAGTTGATCCATCTCATCCAGTGATTAAGTCAGACCCTAAAATAAATTGGATCACCGAACCTCAACATAAAAAAAGAGCTACCAGGGGTTTAACTTCAGCTGGAAAGAGAGCGAGAGGGTTACATAAAAGAGGATGGGGATCTGAAAAAACACGGCCTAGCATCCGAGCAAATAAAGGTCGTGGAAAATAAACTTTTTTTTCCTTATTAATCTATAGTTTATTTATTGATATAGTCATCCCACCATCAATTATAATATTTTGACCTGTAATATAATCTGAAGCGGGTGAGGCTAAGAATAGTGCTACATCAGCAACTTGCCTGGCTTCTCCAATTTGATCTATAGGAATTTTCAAATTTCTCAATTTTATCCATTCCCTAATGAAGTTTGGATCATTATTGTATACTGGTGTAAGAAAAATCCCAGGGCAAATTGCGTTAACAGAAATATTACTTGAGCCTAATTCAAGAGCCCAAAGCTTTGTAAACGCTATAAGCGCAGCTTTACTCACACTATAAATACCAATAAAGGGATTCAATCCGCATTCTGTACCCGCACACGAGGTTATATTTATGATTTTTCCTGCTAATGGGCTGAATTTCTGTCTTCTCATTTTTTTATAGAATGCTTTTGTTACATTCCACGCACCTTTAACATTTATGTTCATGACCATATTGTAGTCTTTAATCTTAGTTTTTAAAGATGACGAACCCCCTCTTATTCCGGCATTATTAACTAGTAAAAAAACATTATCAAATCGTTGAAAAACATTTCTACTCATGATATTAACCTGTTCTTCATCAGAAATATCTGCTTCCGCTAACATTACTTCAACATCATATGAGTTTAGGATTAAGTCACGAGTTTCTTTTATAGTTTCTAAATGAATATCATTTAAAACTAAATTAGCACCTTTCTTTGCAAAATTTATTGCCATTTCACGCCCAAATCCGCTACCTGCTCCTGTGACTAAAGCTATTTTTCCTTTTAAAAAAAAATTTTCAATCATTTTTTTAATCACACCAAAATAATTTATTACGATTATTATTAACCAAAAAGTCCCTTATTTTTCTTATATTGAGCCAAAAATCGCATTGGGGTGGGTGTCTCAAATGCAATATCAACATCAATGACTGCAGGTTTTTTAGAGTCAATCGCTCGTTGTATAGCTTTCTTTATTTCTTCTGGTTTTTCAATTTTTTCAGCGTAACATCCAAAACCTTTTGCTATTTCTGAATAATTAATGGGAGGAAAATCAACATCACAATATCTTTTTCTAAAGCTGTTTTTTTGTGTGCTCTTTATCATACCCCAAGCGCAATTATTGGCTATAATTACAATTATCGGTAAGTTTAATCTTAGGGCAGTTTCTAATTCTTGAATGTTAAACATAAAACTTCCATCTCCAGTTAAACAGACAACTAACTTATTTGGTTTAGCCATTTTTACCCCAATTGAATATGGTATTCCAACGCCTAAATGGCCCATTGTAATTGGGAAAAATGTTGATCTTGGGGACCTTGGTTTATGGTTTATAAATTTATAGGAAAAGACAACTATATCACCACCATCGAGTACTATTTGTGTATCCTTGGGAATGAAATCAAAAACCTCATAAACAAGTCTTTCGGGTTTCATTGGTAACTTCTTAAACTCTAATATCTTAAGATTGTTTGATAATTGATTTCTTCTAATTTCTTGCAAATAATAATTCCATTCCGACCATTCAGTTAATTTGTTTTTTGTAAGATTTTTCTCCATTTCAAGTAACAATTGGTTAATTACTGCTTTACAATCTCCGATAATACCCACTGATATTGGTCTATTCTTACCAATTTCTTTTGGATCAATATCAACTTGAATTATTCTTTGATCTTGACTCCAAAGAGGTGGTGCACCATAAAATAGTGAATAATCCCATTTACAACCCAATGATAAAACTACATCCGCTTCTGAAGCAGCTGTTCGATATGAATCATTAATTAAATAGGAGTCTAAGAAGGTGTTTAAATCACTGCCGATTGATCCAATTCCGTTAATTGTGGTCCCAGTTGGAATTAAATAAGTTTTTGATAAGGTTTTTAATTCTTTTGAAGCCTCTGATGCAATTACACCTCCACCGGCGACAATTAGTGGTTTTTTGGCATTTTCTAAAATCTTTACAGCAACTTTGATATCTTCAAGAGATCCATTCGGTCTTCTAAAAGCTCTATATTTTTCAGGGTTTAAAATATGTGAAATATCCCTCTCAGAAGCTTCTCTCACTAGAGCAGTTTCCCTAAAATCAACGTAAACTGGACCTCTTCTTCCAGATAATGCAATTCTGACTGCTTTTTGAAGCGCTCTTGGAATTTCACTTGGTTCTTCTATTTGAATTTGTGCCTTAGTTATAGGTTTCATTAAAGCAATTTGGTCTATCCCTCCTTGTAGAATTCCTGTATCTTCAAACATTCTACCAATCTGTGCTCCAATCACTAACAATGGAATAGAATCCGCATTGGCAGTAGCTACAGCCGGAACAAGGTGAGTGACTCCCGGCCCAACAGTCCCTAAGCAGACACCTATTTCACCTGTTGCCCTAGCCCACGCGTCTGCCATGTGTCCTCCTGCTTGTTCATGTCTTACCATAACTGTTTCAATACCTTGTTCTCGTCCCCATCTTTCAATAGCATCGTAAATTCTTAATAATTCACCGCCAACTATGCCAAAAATTTTTGAAATCCCTTCTTCTAATAGACATTTAACAGTTAAATCGCCACCGTTTAATAATTGATTAGACATACATAACCAAATTTCAAATTGAAAATAAACTTTATGACACGCAAATGACAGATATTAGATCTCCATTAAAAAGCGATTAATTCTAGGTAAAACCCTAAAATATCCACAGTGTTCAAATAATAAAAATTAACTTTTCCAGCTTTTCCGGTTTGGATAACATCAATACCTAATTGATTTTTATAATATTTCAATAATGGTTTTACATCCTTAGTAAATATACCTAGGTGATGTAAACCTTGTTTTCCTTCATTAAGATATTCTAAATATACATGATTTCCTGAAGATTCCAACACTTCAACAATTTCTATCTGTTTTCCATCAAATTTTTGCATGATTTTTTTCAATTTAAAAGAGACTTCCTTTCCTTTGTAAACTGCCTTTGTAATTTGTTCAATTATTTTCAACCCAACTTTAAAATCAAGGATAGTGCCGAGAAATTCAACGGTTTTATCAATATCCCTCACTACTATCCCAATTTGATCAAATTTAGGTAATTTAAATTCTGACATATATCTTATACTGATATTTAACTATTTAACCATTATAACTGATTTTATTCAATTATTTTTAAAAGATTAGTGAATAAAGATGTCCTTTTCAATTTTACCTTAAAAAGTCTCTTTTTTTGATAAGGAAAGCCCTTATTTTTAAGGAATTAACATTTTGAATAATTAGTTATTACTAAAAAAAAAATTATTCTCAAAAAACACTAAATAATTAACACAATGCTGTCTTGGAGGGATTATAACATTTTTGACATACTTTGAATCAAGAATTCCAGTAAATATAAATGATTTTAACGAAATTGAGAAAAAATTAAATATTTGTGAGAAACTTGGCATAAAGAACATTATCTTAGAGCCTAAGAATGGTGTAGAAATAATTCCTTCAGATTTTAGGAAAAGAGTGCGGGAGGAATCTAAAATTAATATTTACTTTAGAATAAATCTAAGATTAAATAAAATTGAGGATTTTAGAGCAAAGATTAAGAGTTACAGTAACTTTACAGATATTCTTTCCATAGAATCTCTGAATAGAGCAGTCCAATTACAATCCGCTAAAGATTCAAGAGTTGATATTGTTTCCTTTTCTAATCCCGAAATTATTAAAACAATCACTCCAGGAGTGATCTCACTCACAAAACAGAATAATTCTTTTATTGAATTTTCGTTAGCACCAATTATGGTTAGAAATAAAGCAGTACAATCAAAAAATTTTAGAAACTTATTCAAATTCACGCAATTAGCCTTAAAATTAAAGGCAAATTTGATAATAAGTGGAAATTTTATTGATTTATTTGATTTTAGACATCCTAGATCACAATTAAGTATATGTAATTCGTTATTAGGAATTCCCACGAATCTAGTAAAAAAAGCATACATTACAAATCCTAAAATCTTAGTAGAAAAAACCGAAGATCAAAATGATAAAATAATTGAACCGGGAGTAAAATTAGTATAAAAAAAGGGATTTAAATTGGTAAAAAATGAAAGATCGAGATATATAAATTTTAAAATAATTAAAGAAAGAGACTTATTTCTAGATCAAAACATTATTTTGAAATCTATATGGCATTCTATATGGCGATATTTTGGAATGAAAGGTGCGAATAAAATTGGATTATGGCTAGTAGAACTCAATCCTGATGAAAATTGCGGGATTATTCGATGCTCTCACGAAACAAAAGAAATTATCATAACCGCTTTAACACTTATACAGGAAATAAATGGAAAAAGGTTAATTATATCCCCAGTAAAGACTTCTGGGACAATTAAATCTTTAAGAGAAAACAGCCTCTCGTAAAAAACGATTAAAATAATAAAATATCAAAAATATCAGTTTAATATAAAATGGAAAATTCAAACATAACAAATGCTTTTATTCAACAGATAAATGAATTTACTTATGCATGTTTAAAAATTCCGATAGTGTCGTTTAAAAATTTATATGATTGTGGATATCTCCTTATTGTTCAATCGTCCATTGAAAATTCGATCAAGTTAGCAATTTATCCTATAAATAAAGAAAAAATTATTAAAGTTAGTCTGTGCAGTTTAAAGCTATCAAACAAAATAATAAAAGAGATCTCAAAATTACTTCAAAAATTTCAAGTTATTCATACATCCGGATTTTTAAAAATTGAGAGACAGTTGCTGTATGAGTGTTATCTAAATTTAAGCCTTTCTGAAAAAAGAAGTAAAGATTTAAAAACTTCACTTGAAAAAATAAAAAATATATTTAAAAAAGTAGAAATAGAAGAAATTGGATTACATAATGGAAAAGTTTCTAAATCATGAGTCTTTGGAAGGTTTTTTTAAAGTTTTCAGATGGAACAGATAAAGAACTTGAATTATTTGATGCGAAAGTTTATTTTGGGGGATATTTAAAAATAAAGAGAAGCTTTTTTAATGCTCTCCTAAAATCAATAAAGATGACGAAAAAGTTTCTTACCAAAAAGGCGATAGAAAAGGTTTTAAGCCCAGATAAAACCGATTGGACATTAAATCCTTGGATGCTTATAGTCATTAAAGATAATGAAAAAAAAATGCCATTTTGGTTTTTTATTAAAAGAGAAAAAGATTTGAGTGGTGTTCTAGTCGCCATAGGGCCAAAAGGCTTTGCTGAATATAGTAACAAGAATTTATCTGAAGCTAAACGAAAAATTAAACGGTTGGTTAATTATGTTATTGTATATTTGAATAAGTTCAACTGCGTTGTTTTCCTTCCTAAATATTTAAAATAATTAAGGGATATACAAATTCATAATTTTTTCCATTTTATCATTTATACACTTGTTAAAAATTGACTTCTTATTGAAAAAAGTAGGGAAAAATATTAAATTCAATTTTAATTATCAATTTTAATAATTAACAAAACAAAACAAGCAACAATTATTTAGTTTGAAGAAAATAAGTTATGTCATATTAAGCTGGATTACAATAGTTAATCTTTTTGTAGTTTCATCTTTATTTATAATCAATAGTTATGGTGCAGCTGAGGAAATTAATGCTGAATTTGGAGAAGCTCCTATTATAGATGGAGAGATCGATGATTCTATGAATGAATGGAAAAATGCTTTTAAAACTCAGGTCAATTTAACAGATTTACCGATTGATTTGTGGGTTATGCAAGATAGCTCTAAGCTTTTTATCTCTGTTCAGGTTGATTTAGAATTAAGTTCTCACAACTCAACTGAGTTTATTGGGCTTTTAATTTCCAATAGTTCATCAGAAAATCAAGGAGATTTTATCGATGCGAAAATAGTTCAATTTTCTAATATACAAACTGATGAATTCGTTTATCTAGATTATTTTATTAATAATAGTATTTTTTTAAACGACACAAATTATCATGGTGAAGGAGCAGGGAAATTGGATGGAAAAGTTTCGGTTTATGAGTTTACGATCCCGATTAAACAGTCTATGACTAACGGATATGAGGAAGATGCGGTATTAGAATATGAAAATAGTTATGCATTTAACATAACTTATGGAAAAATACCATCGTATCCAGATGGGATTATTAAAAGTGAAATAGTTCTTATTAATATTTTTGAACCTTTAGTAGAAGAGCAATTATTGGTTGATGTAATCCTTATGATTTTAATAATAATTGTTTTTAGTATTGTTGGAATTCTCTCTGGTTATTACATTTACAAAATTTTCAAATTAAAAGAAAAAATGGAGAGATTAAGAGTTTAATATGTCAAAAGTCCCAAAAGTTCAAACTAAAGACCAAAAACCAAAAACAAGAAGAATTTCTGAGGATAAATTTGCCTATAGAACAGTAGTGATTTCTACTGCACTGAGTTTAATCTTTTATGTAATTTCACTCTTATTTAATATTGAAATAATTTTGATTTTTGCAGGAATAAATCTCATCTTTGATATCATAAATATTTTAGTAAAAGTCATAGTAATCCTCCTATTTTTCTTATTTATGATGATAAGCATGGGAAATTATAAAGAAATGACAGGAAACCCATTAGATTGGAAAGAAATCCTGTTACTTTTCACCCTTTCTTTAGGACAGACCTTATTGAATTATATTGTTTTTACTTTTACTTTGATCGGGCTTCTATTAATTCTAATTTATTTATATCTAGTCCAAGAGAAATAACCGATTAATAAAATGATTTATAACTTTCTATTCATAGGGCACAGAGGAACTAGGATAGAATTTGATGAGAATACAATTTTGGCTTTTAAAAAAGCAAAAGAATATGGGGCAAACTATATTGAGTTTGATGTTCGAAAAACCAAAGATAGGAAATTAGTAGTAATCCATGATTCTAATCTAAATAGAACTACTAATGGATCAGGTTTCCTAAAAGATTTCACATATAAAGAAATTAAAACTTTCAAGACGGTTGTAAATCAAAAAACTATCCCATTATTAACTGAAGTCTTAGATGAATTTAATGGGAAAGTTAATTTTATGATTGAGTTAAAAGAAGAAGGTTTGACTGATGATGTTGTTAAAATTATTAAGAAAAAAAAATTATTAACAAATACGATTATTAGTGGAAGACGTTTACATGATTTATTAAAGATTAAAAATAAGATTCCGAATATGAGATGCTGTTTTAGTATAACAAAAGGATTAGGTCTATCTCTACCAGAATTTCTGAACATGGGGTTGGATATTAAAAAAAATTTCCAATTTGATATGATAAGTTTAAGGTCAAATTTATTAACTCAGAAATTTATTGAAAAATGTCATCTAAACGAGATTATGGCTCTGTCTTGGGATTTTCTGGATTATAAGGATCCTATAAGTAGAATTAAGTACTTAATCATTAAAGGAATAGACGGTATATTATTTGATGATTATAAAAATATTAAAACAATTAAACTTAAATCTAAGTAATATTACTTTTTAATCATAGACAAGCCATTAGGGAGGAATAACAGAATTTCATCAATGGATAATAATTCTACCCATTTTTTTAATTCTTTTTCTACATCTTTCATAAATGTAGATTTTATTTCTTTTGCTAATTTTCCTTTTGTAAAACTTTTTGATTTGGTTGGTATTATTGTAATAGTTTTATTAGTATACTTTTTAATTGCCGTTTCTGGCCCAGAAATAACTTTTGGAAAATAACCTTTATTTTGGCTATCTGAACTCATTTCTAATTCAACAAAAACCAAACCAATTGTTATTTCAGTTTTGACATTCTTTATAAAATTCTTTTTCCCTGAAATAATAAATGAACCTTTTTGCAAATATTCTCCCGTGGGTGGCGATCTCGTAATCTGGTTGCTATTTACATAAAAAGTATCAACCACACCCCAATTTTCTTTCCAAGCTCGGGAGAAACTCGCAACAAATTCTGATGTTTCTTCAATAGTATTTGGTGGAATTTCTTTATCTTCGGAATTCTTAATAATTACTAGGGGTGAACCAGGGAAGTTAGTATGGAAGACTAAATCATAGGGATCCAAATATTTCTTGAAAACTATTTCATTAGAAGCAGCATCTCTCCCCCCTATAATAAGGAACCCGTCTGATGAGTTAAACCATCTGAATTTTTCATACCATTTTTTCTTTGGCTTTTTAACAAGGAAATCAATACCCATTTCCAGTGATTCCTTTTCGAGTTTCAGATTGGTGACCTTGTCCTCGGTTTTCTTTATAGCTGAAATTGTTCCTTTTATTTTCTTTTCAGCTTTTTTTCCTTTAGAATATATTAAATTTGTGTTTTCACCAATAGATTTTCTTAAATCTAGATAGACATCATCTTTTTTTATTTTGACTAAGAGTTGGTTCGTAGAGGGATTGACTTTATTAAAAAATTCTGCACCATTCAACTTTTCATCCTTTGCTTTTATCAATTTAAAATTTATTTCTTTCCACGAGTATCCTTTTTTTCTCGCGCCTAATATCACTGAAATTAACTTTTCAAATTTATTGAAATTCATAGAGAAAAAATCTCCTAATTCATAAGATTTTTTTTTTTTTAATTTAAGTTCTTCAAGATATTCTTGTTGATTTATTAATATTTTTTGTTGATTTTTAATCATCTGTTCAATTTTTCTATCTTTTGGACTTTTTACTGATTCATAATCGATTTTTGAATAAAATTCATCAACAGCTTCATTAAAAGAAGAAAATTCTTTCCTTTTGTAATCTTTAAAAATCTCGATTTCGAATGGTAACACAGCTATTTCGTCTTCTTGTTCATTAAAAACAATATGGGCTTTAATTAAACCAAACAGCATTTCATTTCTTATTTTTTTAAATGAATCATATAATTTAGAGAAATCATCATCATTCAGATTTTTCCCGATGCCTTTTTTATTTACATTTGCTCTAAAACATAACTCCTCACTATATAATCCAGATAGTTTTAATTTTCTTGATATTTCTCTCACAATTTCATTTTCAGAATTTTCAAAAAAGGCTTTAAAATCTTCATTATTTAAAGTAAAGAAGTCATTTTGATTGGATTTAGGAAAAAGGTACTCCTTCTTAGGCAGAATACTTCTGTCCTTATATTTCCGGTATTTTTTTGCTACAATTATAATGTTATTTTGATCCAAAAGAAGGAAATTACCCTTATTAAACAACTCAACAATAAATTTCCCAGACCCACCCTCTCTGTTGGTTAATTCTATTACTATTATTCTATCAAATTTATATTGCGTGATATTAAGTATTCTTCTATTTTTGAGTAACTTTCTTAAACTCCTGATGTACTGGTTGGGAAAATCGGGGATAGGATAATCATATTCAGTTAAATTAATCCGAGAATCTTTTTTAATAATTAAATTTTTTTTCCCAAAATTAGTATTAATTTTTAAAATAAGCAAATCTTGAACTTCGTAAATATTAGAGATTGAACCATTTATTAAGATCGCGTCTAGTTCTTTTACAATTGCGAATACATCGAAGTTAGAGAATTCTTTAGCGATTTTCATCATAGTTTGTCTAGTTTTTAATTTATCAAGATATATAATTATTTTTATAGTAAATAATATTTATATTATTAATATGGGAAAGAGTAAGAAAGTAGATATTAGAAAAAGAAGGCAAAGGTTAATAAAGGAGAAACAGAAAGAATTTAAACATAAATCAGTTAAGGGAGAAAAAGGAATAAAAGTCCCTGCAACAGATTTAGATATTCGACTAGAAAAAGAAACAAAACTTTATTGGATTAGAGCTATTACCGGTGCTTTATGTGCTATTAGTGGAAGATTAATGTTTGGGTTAATTGGATGGTTTTTATTTTTATGGATGTTAATATGGTGGTTTCTCTTTCCTTTTATTGTAAGCTTTTTTATTTTAAAATACGAATATGATAAAGAAGAATGGAATTGGAAAAAGATTGTATTGCCTGGGATAGGTATATTTTTCTTTATGTTTATGATTAGTGGTGTTTTGATTCACACTATACTATTTTTTATTCAAGATTTCTCTTCAATATTAGGTTTATTTACATAATAACAATTGATCATTACGTTACAATAGAATTCGCTGTTTCACTATTTTTTCCTTTTTTTCTTTTAATGTGAATACTATTTCTTCTAATTTATAAATTCGCTCACAATAGATGCACTGTATTTTTAACGGTTTTTCTTCAAGAACCGTAAATTCGGTTGATATTGGTTCATCTGAATTTGAAATACAGGTTTGGTTAACACAAAGTATGAGTTTTTTTATCGTATTTGGCAATTTTACTTTTTTTTTTTCAATTACGTTATTGCTTTCAATTAAAGATATAGTAGCATTTGGTGAGAGTATAGAGATTTGTTGCATTTGAGTTTCATTTAAAAATACGTTCTCAATTTTGATGATATCTTTTGTATTATATTTTTTAGAAGAGACATTAACGCCAATAGTTATTAAATTTTTTACTTCATCAAGACCAGTTAGGTTTAGAATTGTTAAAGCATATCCCGCATCAATATGGTCGATAACAGTCCCTTTAGAAATTTTAACAATTTTTAATTTTTCTTCCATCATTTTCATAAATTAAATCAACTTAATTGAAAAAGATTTTGTTAAAGCTAATTTGAGTATATTGACTTAAAAAAGAAGGAGTGTACTAAAAAATAGTACTGTGGATAGAATGAATATATAGGATAAATTATCGTCAATTTCAAGATCAAAATAATCAACCAAACCAATGATTATAGCCCCAATAAAGGGTATAAAAAATAAGCCCTGGTTCTTTGGGAAGTAAAAATCTTTAAGTGATAACAAAACTATAAATCCGGAGATGAAGGCAACAATAATTCCAGCAAATAGTCCTTCGTAGGTTTTATTTGTAGTGCGGATCTTCTTTTTTCCAATTAACCTACCAATTAAATTAGACGATGTATCACCAAGAACGGCCATAACCATTGAAGAGCAAATTATCAACGGTCCAATTGGTTGAATAAAACCATATAGTAAGATTATTGAAAAACAACCAATGCTCATAGAGATATGAGGTCCTAATCTCATATGTAACTCTTTTTTTTTTAGTAATAGATTTACTATCTTTAGAGGATAATATTTTGGTGTTAAAATTCTAGTGAAATCTGCTGTTAATAGGCCAATTAAAGACGCACCTACTAGGAAAAGCACTAAATATTGAGTAAAAATCATTACATTATCACCTAAATCAAACATTCTAATAAAAAAATCTGGAAGAAAATCTAATATATAAACAAAAAAATTTTGAATTAAAAATCCCAAAGTAAAATAGAAGAAAATAATTCCCAGAACGACAAAATGAGTTAATTTTCTATAAATATCATATTTTAATGGCAAATCTCTTGCCCTAGGTCTAATCTCTTCTAATGAACCCATTCCTCTACTTACTTTTCTCTTTTCTTTTAGTACTAGAAGAGTATAAAGGGGTATATATAGCAGAATAAAACAAACCATCAATAGATCAAAAGGAAAAGCTACGAAATGGACTCTGATTGGATTAATAACATGAATAAGAACTAAGTTAATTGTAATTGAAGTTATAAGAACGATGGAATTCGCAGCATTGTTGATGAACGCTCCTTTATCACCTTTTTTTTTTGTTAAATAAGTGATATAAAGCAGAATTAGACTATAAGAATAGAGGAAAAATAAAATTATAACCGAAGTTATATTCACTAATTACCAAACTCTTAAAATTTTAATATCTAAAGCATCCCTAGATTTTAAGATTTTCCCAAAATCAAGTTTTTAAAAAAAAATAAAAAAAAATAATGATTTTACAGTTTAAAATTCTGCTTCATTGATGTTGGGCATTTCTTCTGACTGTAAGGCTTTTTGAATGTTCTCGGTTGGTAATTCATAGTCTTCTAATGCACCTGTCATAAATTCTTTATAAGCTAATAAATCAAAGTATCCATGACCGCTAAAATTAAAGAGAATTACCTTCTTTTCGTTGTTTTCTTTAGCTTTTAAAGCTTGATCGATGGTTTCTTTTATAGCATGTGCGGTTTCAGGTGCGGGGAGAATTCCTTCCGTTTTCGCAAATTGAATCCCAGCTTTGATAACTTCGGTTTGATGATGCATAGTCGCTGATATTACCTTATTGTCGTATAAAATTGAAACTATTGGAGCAATTCCATGATACCTTAATCCACCAGCGTGAATCGGGCTTGGAATAAAAGTATGACCTAATGTGTACATCTTAGCGATAGGTCCTTTCATTGCGGTATCCCCAAAATCCCACCGATACTCTCCCTTACACACACTTGGGCAGGCTCGTGGTTCCACCCCAATAATCTCAATTTCTGAGTTAACTCCAGTTAATTTGTCCCTAGCGAAAGGAATCATTAACCCAGAGAAGTTAGATCCTCCGCCCATACAACCAATTACTATATCAGGATCTTTGATCCCCACCTTATTTAATTGTATCTTAGCTTCTTGCCCAATAACCGTTTGATGCAAAAGCACAAAATTTACTACAGATCCTAAAGAATACCTTATTTTATCGCTACTCATACTATGTTCAATAGCTTCAGAGATTGCAATTCCTAGGCTTCCAGGATGATCTGGATCTTTTTCTAAAAAGCTTTTTCCTGATTCTGTAAATCTTGAAGGACTTGCATGAACTTCAGCATCATAAGACCTCATTAAGATTTTTCTACCTGGTTTTTGTATAAAACTTGCTCTGACCATGTAAACTGTACATTTGATATCGAATAAATTACATCCGTACGCTAAGCCGGATCCCCATTGTCCCGCCCCTGTTTCTGTAACTAACCCTTCTAATCCATCTTTTTTTGCATAGAATGCTTGAGCTATCGCAGTATTTGGTTTATGTGATCCCGTAGGAGATGTTGATTCGTTCTTATAAAATATTTTAATATCATCTCCTTCTATTCCCAACTCCCGCTCTAACCCTAAGGCGCGATGGAGGGGTGTTGGTCTATAAGTTTTAGCATAAATTTCTCTCAGCTCATTTGGGATAGGAATTGTCTTCTCTTGTGATACTTCTTGCAGTACACATTCTTTGGGAAAAATTGCAAATGCCATTTCTGGCGGTGCAGGTTTTCCATCCATTGGGTTAACCAATGGAGTTATAGGAGTGGGTAGATCTGGTATGATATTTATCCATTCCTTTGGAACCTCGCTTGGTTCTAAAAATATCCTTGCTTTGAAATAATCTATCATTTTAGTTTCACTTTTTTTTCTTTATATTAAATGTGTGTCATTAATTTATTGGATATCAACAGATTAATGCACATAAGATATAATTTTTTTTTGAAAAGACAAAAAAGAGTAAGAGAGATGTGTTTTTAATTAATTATTCCAATGATAAGGCGGTATCGCCACGCCAAGGCCACTGCCAACACCACAATAGGTTTCTAGCAAGTGTCATAAATCAATTATTAAAAGATAATTTAATGATATTGATTATTTTAAGGTTTAAAAAGTTAACTCTTTTCGATTGATATTTTTGAAATAGCATTATAGAGTTGAGAGCCAAACATTACATTAATGATAAATTAATGTATAGTCTTATTTATCGAGAAAATGGTTGAGGAAAATAAGAATGGAAATTCTATCTATTTTCGAAAATCTTATATAAATTTTTAGCCGCAATGCGCATGACCTTCACAGATTTCATCAAAGTATCAATAATAGTTCCCGCACATACTATTACTAATCGTCCCGCATTGGTTATGATTATGTAGCCATTTTCTGCTCTTACAATGATTTCACTTAAATCCTCTTGAAACAATGTTTGAATTGTAGATCTCCCTGTCATCAATAATGCACTTGCAAGACCGCAAAACTGATCTCCATCAGCATGATATTGGGGTAATGCTGAAAATGCAATCTGGTAACCCTCAGAACTTACAAGCGCAATAGCCTCAATATCTGCATTAGATGTAATAAACGTAATTTGAGGACTAATTTTCTCTATATCTTCTTGATTTATTCCTAAATCAGATCCAAACTGAATAAACCTACACCTTTAGTGCCATAAGGAATTTTTAATAATTGTTATAATTATAATAAATGTTTTTCTTATTATATTTTTATATTTTTAATTAATAGAGATTGAAAAGAACGATTCATTGTGGAGATCTAGATGATATAACAACTTATCATTCAAAATTAAATTTTAATATTATATAAATTTATAAATATTTAACCCAACTCCTAAATTTTTGCATATTTTGTTTAAAAAAAATACTACAATTTATTTTAAAAATTAGGAACAAATATTTTCCATTAATAAAATTATGATAACCACACGAGAATCTATTAATTACCAGTTTTCCTTGATATTTGGATATTCATCTCCAAATGATATCATTGCGGGTGACGTTATTGGACCAGGAAGATTAACTAAAGACAAAGTAAATGAACTTTCACGGGAAGTTATTAAATATTTATCAATGTATAATGCGATATTGAGGGATTACACTGGAGCGGAAGTATTTAGTATTGAATTTGAATTATATAATCTTGATGAAAGCGCTTCAAAAACGCAAATTTACCCAAAATCGATGATATATATTCCAGGAGGGTATAAAGACTGTGAAAGTTTACTCCTTGCATTAAAACCAGAAACAGGTTACTTGGATGTTCACAAAACTAGAACCTCAATGAATAATATAAGCAAATTATTTTATGAAGTGGAAGAGTTTGCTGACCGACCAGATCTTTCTAATGTTAGTAAACAAAATTTTTATAACAAGTTTGCTACAAGGTTTAGCAAAAGGCTTTTTGGAGAATTAATCGAAGAGAAATGGAATAAGAAACTAATTGGGCTAAGTACATCACTTCCAACAGAAAAAGAGAAATTAAACACATATGCTAAAATTTTGTCCGATGTGAAGATTTTATGGTATAAAAAACCAGTTGAAATGAATTTATTAAACAGTAGATATGAAAAGGTAAAGATGCCTTTTGAAGGTCGAGAGGCACTAGAACATCTTAAGTATTCGATTTCTGAACCAAGTGCGAATTTTATCGTTGATAAGACATTAAATCTAGGATCAAGTCTTATTAATCTAGCAAATATTGGAACATTAGATGAATATCAAGATGAATTAGTAAAATATCTGATAAAAAGAATCAGAAAAAAAATCATTGATTCTAAAGAACTTCACACAGGAGAATGGTTAATTTCCCAGACAACTAGGATATTATTAACCCTGGAAAGGTATTTAAATAAATTTTTGGAGTATTCATCTGATTTTCTCAAATTAGGAGAAATGGGAGATTTATCAATATTAGTAGAGAACTACACACTTTTTATCGCAAATAAGGGAAAATTAGAAAATGAAGATTTTGAGGAAATTTGCGGAATTGCTATCAAGTTTATGAACCAGTCAGTTATCCAGACGGAGAATTTAAGAGTTTCGGAATTAAGTTCTGTGTTTAACTATTTTTCAGAAATTGTTAAGAGAAGCTTGGAAATGATAAGAAGATCATTTCCAGCTTATTTTTCTCATCGTCGATTAAAAACATTGGTAATTGAATTAACAGAAAATCTTAAAGCTCAATTTGATAAGGAGCAAAAACCTGCTAAAATTTTGGGATTAAATTTAATTGAGAAATTTAAAGAACATCTTTCTAATTTAATAGAAGTTCAATCGATCAATGTGTCAAAATTTTTTGATGAAAAAAAACTTATAGTAGAGTTCCGTAATTTAGTTAAGAATAACATTGACTTTTTTTTTGATAATATTAGGTTGAAGATAGGAGATTTAGTCTCGTTTGCTGAAATTCAAATGGATCAGGATGTTAATCTAATCATATTTCACATAAAAAAATTTAAAAAATTCTCAAGTGAATTAGATTACTTATTAAGTTATATACTTAGGCATTCAACAATAAATCGCTTTATTAAGGATGAATCAGAAAGTGAAATCCAAGATCCTATTAGTTTCGCTAATAAATTCTATCGTTTTTTAGAAAAAAGGATTGGTGGAATTAATCTAGAGTGGAAATCGTATGTCTTACAGTGGATAAATGACTATTCTAAAAAGTTTCTAAAAATTGAGGATAGAAAGGACTGGACTTTACCTGAGGTTTACAATAATTTCTTAGAATACCTTGAAAATCGAGAAGCTAGTGAACAGAAACTAAAGAAATTTTTGGAATTCTTGGATAATTATATTGCAGAAATCTCCAATGTTGAAGTGAAAGAAAAATTAGTTGATTTTTACAATAATTATGAATTAAGCTTAGGAATCAACGAGGAATTCCCAAAATATGTTAAGGAAAAAATAGAACATGCATTAAACATATTGGATTTTCAAATTGAAGAAAGGTATCCAATTAATTTCTTCCGCATGAATAATAATGATACCTATTATAGTTATATCGAAAATACAATGTTAAAATACTTTTCAAAACTTATTCCAAGGCCACTTTCTTTAATTTTAAAGCATAATTTAACAAATAAAGAAAAAGAATTATTTAAGGGGGATCTTTTTCATGTAATAAATTTTAAGTTTTGGCATAACAATGTTCGGTTCGAACTATCAGATAATTTTAAAGAAGTTTATAGAGAATGGATGAAATAAGTATGATAAGTGGCGTAAAGAGAAAGACAACGGCAGTTGAAAGTGCATCTAGATTTTTTCAAACAGTTGATTTAATAATTTCGCATTTCAAAAGAGAAGCAGATATGGGTAAAATTTTTGAGCTCGTTACGCAAGATACAACCTTTAATGATTTATTAATTGCAACGGCTACGATCCATATATATCATAATTTAGGGATTCGAGTACAAAGTACACTGGACGCAAGTAAATTTACCTTTGAGTCAACTAGAAAGTTAGAATTGTTAGAAAAAAGAAGTTTATTTGAGGAAGTAGAAATCCTTCTAAAAAATTCGTTTTCTTTAGAGGTGAACCTTTTAAATAAGATAATCGATCTTGAAAATAGTTTTCTTTCCTTCCTGATTGATGATAGATCCTCAGATCTCCAAGAAACTGAAAGAGAAAAAAAGTTCAAGGATATTGAGAGTCGAATTGAACAAGAAATACAAGAGACATTAATGAATTATCCACCATTTTATTTTTATGATTTAATTGGTGATCTTATTGGTCTAGTTAATAAAGTTAAGACTGAAATTTTAGAAGAAAGTTCCGCCTTCAAAGAAATCTCCGTAGATATTGAAAAAAAATTGGAATCAGAAGAAAAGGAAGATAAGTTGATCGAATTAACCTCACTGGGGAGAATAATAGATAAAATCCGTTTGGATTTTGAGTTTAGGTCATATAAAGAATTACAAATTGAAGCAATGCCTGTTAGAATGATTAAAAAACGAGTGATAGATTATAATTTTGAGCGTTTTCCTATTTCCATTCCTGGAATGAAAGCTTTCGAAGAAGCTAATGAGATTAAAAAAGATTTAATAAGAAATATTGAAGATGGTCTTAAAGAAAAAATAAATTATGAACAGTTTGAGAAAAAAAATCTTAATTATTTAAAATTTATTTTAATCAGAAAATTGAAAGAAAATCCGAACGATTTTATCTATTATATACAATGTTTAAATGAATCTAGTTTTGATGAAATTATCTATATGCTGAATAAGTACGGAGTTTTTAACATTTTCTACCTCTTAAATATAGACGACGATTTATCTGAAAAAGTAAAAAGAAATATGATCAGGTACAATCTAAATAAACTTGACATCGTAGCGTTAAATGATAAAAAACATAATAAAAATGATATAGAAGATTATAAAACAAAAAAGCAAATTATCGATAGAGTATTCATTGATGAATTAGAATTAATAAATTATTCCCATATAATATTTGTTCTAGAATTTGATGAAATTATCAATGAAATAGTGAAAGACATTTTTTTCTATATCTTATCCAAAATTTTAAGGCAACTCAGTAGAATAATTGAATCATTTTTTAAAGTATCTAATGATAGATCCTTATACCTTTTAGCCCTGAAAAAGATATTTGGTACAACAAATTCAGAAGATTGGGTAAGAATTAAGTTAGAAGAATTAATAATTGAGCGTATAATTAAAAGACAAGAAGAATTGGTTATTGTCTTTAATGCTTCGAACCAACCATTCTTAGTCAATGGATTTATTTTAGCACGACTTATTGAAACTTCTTTAAAAGAGGGAATTTCGGAGCTAGAAAATGAGGTTAGCCCAATTTACGAGGATATAGCTGTATTAAAATTAAAATCTGATCTGATCTCGCCCATTTCTTATTGTATTGGGTATGATCTAGTCAAGAGGTTAGAAAAGGTTGAACAAACACGGAAATCGGAAGTAGAACAAAAAATTAAAGCAAAAGAGAAAGAAAAAGAAACAGAATCCCAGAAATTACGTGAAAAACAAGAACTAAGTACTTTAAATTGGATTGAAAGAAGAATTACAGGTTCCCTTATGAGAATTAACAGTCCTGGTATTAACCCGAATCAACTGTATTGGCAAGAAAAAGATTCTAAAACTGCTATTGAGAACATCAAACTTCATAGTGAACTAAAAGGTGAGCCAATAGATTTAATGAGCGAATTTTTTAATTTTGCTGTAGAAAAAATCAAATCTTTTGATCCCAAAGTAATTTTTCCAGATTATGAAAAAATTAAGAAAACAGTAAGTGATTTAAGCTTAAGTGTTATAAATAAAAGAGTAGGTTCATCCAAAACCCTAAAAGATAAACCAGATCTACTTGACGGTGAAAGATATGAAATTGCTACACAATTAGCTAAAAGAATCGGGCGCTTACTAGATAAAGCACTATATTCTAAATTTAAAAAAAAATAAGAAGTTGAATAACAGTGTTTTCAGACTTCCTAACAAAATTAGAAAGATATTAAAATATTCTATATTTAATTTATTTAAAATATAATTACAAAACACAGGTTATTATTTATGCCCCCAGTATTTTCTTGGCTCAAGAGAGAACTTATTTACATGAAAGACTCGTTTAAGGAAATTTTAAAAGGTTTTATTGTTTTTGCATTAGCTTCTTCAGGTTTAGTCGCAGCAATATTATTAAGATATTTCGGGTTTAATGGTACAGTAATAACTTTTTACGGTTTAGTTATTGAGTTTGTCTCCTTATTTTTGTGCTATTTCATATTAAAAGATTACATAAAGTTTAAAGAGGATCAAGATAAATCGGAAATGAAAGAAAAAACACCTTAGATTTGTATATTTCACAAATATTTTTCCCAAGGTCTTTCAATAATTCGATGGGTAATCAAGAAATCTTTTATGTCTGAAATTAAGATGTTAGGATCATATTCCCAAGCTTCTTCTTTATTAAAAGAAATACATTTAAGGTTTCTAATATTCAATTTTGATTTTAATAAAATTCCATACATGGCTACCTGTGGTAAAGAGAAAATAAACTTCCCTTCGGGTTTGTAATCAATAACTTTAACTACGTCGTTTTCAACTTGGATTAAATCGATATGCCCGGTAATTGACCGTTTCTCTGCTTCATCCCAAATTGGAACTTCAATTGCTATTGATTTTTTGTCTTTAATTAAGATGTTTTTTAGAATTGGTTCATGTCCAGGCACTTTTGGTATTCTATTTACTTTGTATATATCCATAACCTTTTGAACCTGTTGGGGTAATTTTGAATTTGAATCATGATACTTGATTTTACCTGATCTGATTAATCTTTTGCTAAAACTCCTAATAAAAGCAGATTTTAAGCCCCTTATTTTGAATTGCGAGATTCTTGGAAGATTTCGAGAATTAAATAATTTATTTGGGATCATTCCCTCATAAATTCTTTTAAAATGTAGTCTTAGTATATTTAATTCTTCTCGATTAGTAGTTATTTGAGAATATATATCTTTATGATGTTTCTTATTCCAATTAAAAGAATAAGGTATATTTTGATGGATATAAAGTTTAGTTTTGAGCTTTACAGACAAAATTGATACTCTCCTTCAACTTACTAATTCAAAAAACAAAATTAATCATTTATCTTAAATATAATTAAAGAATCTCATTTATTAAAGGAAATATATTAATAAATTATTAAATTGATAAATTACCTTAAGCAGAATCTCACCGACGTTATTGTTTGTTAAGGACATAAAATATTTATCACTGTGAAATTCATCTACCTCTAAAAACTAGTTGATATTAAATTTGTTTTAAGTTGAGTCTTTTTCTCTCGTATATTTTTCCTTCCTAAGTGGTATAGAATTTCGATACAAAAATTTAAAGACAATATTGTATTTTAAATATTAATTATATTAATATTAAGGACCTGTAGCCAAGCCTGGCAGTTTTTGTAATAAAACTGGGTATATATGGCGTTGGACTTCTAATCCAAAGATCGCAGGTTCGATTCCTGCCAGGTCCGCTTAATCACATTCTTATAATTAAATAATTAGATTTAGGAAATTACCGAGATTTTATATTGTATCGTTCTGAAACCAATGCATCAATTCTTTTTCTGTTACTATTCTAAGAACCTACGATTAACTTCTGGATCTAAAGATTTACTACCAAAAACCTTAAAGAATGCTAGTTTTTCCTGAACTGACAAAATATTGGATTTGTCTTTAATCGAGACAATATCTTCTTTATCAAATTCTAAAGGTTTGCCATCTTTATCTTTACAGATTGTACAACCAAAGCTCGCATTATATTCAACAATTCTCGGATTTCCACATCTAGGACATTTAAATATATTCTCTTTATATATCATATATTAAACCATAATTTTTTATATAAATATAGAAAAGAGGGTGAGGCCTTTTTAAACTTTATCCTCAGAAAATTAAACGATGAGTAGAACGGTTCTGTGTTGAAAATTTGAGTCCACGATTTGACATAAATGTAAAGGGATTTTTAAAAATTTCATCCTAAGGATCACTATAAGAAAATCACATGCCTTTAAAATTGAATCAATGACTGTTTGACAGAGATTTGAATCCATATCAGTTAGGGGGCAAAATTAACCAAAGATTTTGCCATATAAATCAAGAATATTAATGGAATGATCTCCAAGAATACCTATTTTACTAGATTCTGATTTTGTCATATTTTAATTTAGCAGAGAAATATGGAACCTCTTGAACTATCAAAGGGACAGCAGCCAGCAGTACCAAAAAGGCTGAGATCGTCATTAATGACGTTGTAGAAACAAAATTAGATAAAAATATGCCTAATGAAGTGAAAATTGCATTTCCCAAATAACTGGAGCTTTGCATTATTTGATATTTTAGATTTTCGTATTTTCCTCGTCTAGAAATATCAATAATAATATATAAAAAGTTGGATACCACGAGACCGTAAATAAAAGCTTCAACAGAATATAAGAAAAAGAAAATGGGAAAAGAAATATATGGATAAACGAGGAAAAGGAATACTATACTAAGAATTCCTATCATAATGATTTTCTTTTCATTTCCTTCTTTATAGATTTTCTTTGCTATAAAAAACCCGCTCATGTTAAAAAGAAAGAAAATTACGTAAAAAGAGGAATAAAATTTGAATGCGCTTTGCCCAAAATTAGAGGTAATCCAAGAACTTAATGGATATCCAAACAAATAACTGCCCCAAAAAAGAAAATAGGAAACAAACACTAAGATTGTTAACCAAGTTTTAGAATTTGACCTTAAAGTTTTTTCTTTACTCTGAGGAATTAACCCTTTTTCATTTTGAGTATTTAAATTTTTATGATTAGTATCCCTGATTAGGAAAAAGGTCAATAAAAGTGGAAACGAAATTATCCAACCGATTAGAAAAAAGAAGTTCCAGAGAGACAATGAATAAAAGTCTATAACAACGACACTAAATAAAACAGTTGGTATAAATGCACCAAGAGATGAACTAGCATTGGAGATTAATATAACATTCTTTTTAAGATCCTCATTTGATTTGACTATTTCGAACATTAATTTACTCATCCCTGTTTGAATTACCGTTCTTGCAGCCAAGCTAATTGATAAAAAGACACCAAACCAAAATAAGAGATTACGGAAGAGAATAAATAAGAGAAAGCTCATAAAAAGGATAAATCCAGAAATTGAGATAAGAAATCTCTTCTTTTGAGTAAATCTATCAAAAAAATACCCCATAAAGATAGCCAATATCAACATGCTCCGGGAAACGAGCTGTGTTAACGCTAAAACGCTCCGGTTAATATTTAAAATGTCAAAAAAATACAGTGGAAAATAAATGAGAAGATAAATATTCATTATGTTAATAGTAAAATAGACAACACAATACGCGAGATAATTACTTTTAATTAAGTTCATCTAAATTTTTCTATATTCGAGTATAAAAACTTCTTGGAATTATGTAACAAAGAGATTTATCAGAGAAAATTAGGATAAATAGATTCCTAGGCATCTAATTTATAATTTCAAACAAATAATAGAGGAAATTAAAATGCATATTAATTAAGATTATTTTTCATTGGAATTTGAATGTATAGAAATTAGAAAAACTTGATAAACAAAAATATAAAAAAAGAGAAAAATTAAGGATATACTTTTAAAAAGAGCAAATTTCATTGAATTTGAAAATTGATTTACTCTTGATAATCTGTATATTTATGGTCCCACTCCATCTCCATGAAACATAAAATTATGTGGTAAACTATACTTTTAAAGCCCGAGAAAATAGAAAACAGATTTTTCAACATAAAAATGGTAATTAAAAAATAAAAATAAAGTAGGGTATAAATTCATAAGAATTTACAATTTAAGGACTTATGGTGCCACCATGCATGTATAATCACTCATTTTTTATTGGATTTAACTATTAAGTCAATTCTACTCCGTTTCTCGAAATAAATAAAACTTAATTCTAGACTCTTTAAATTGATTTTCCATAGTTATTGCCTTCAGACATTTATTTCTTAAAACTTAAACCTACATTAAATGTGTAAAATAGGATATTTTTAAACTACGAAAAAATACTGACAACTATTTTGTCATTTATTTAAAGATAAGACACCCGATTTTCTAAATTACTACAATTTCGATAAAATAACTACAAGTGAGATATATCCATGAATAGAGATAATCATGAATTAATTGAAATTGGTTTAATTTTTTTTTCTACTAATTTTTTAAATTATAATTGCTACTATGAAAATTAGAGGATAACAATTATATAATTAATTCCTTAATTTTATTTGAGTAATTTAAAACAAACAGATTATATTGATGCCTGATTTAATCGATTTCAGTACTATAGAAAATCTTTCAGTAAAAGATTTTCAAAAAAACTCCGATTTAATAATTCAAACTCTTCTTAAAAATCTTTCTATTGTTATAGGGTTAGACCCTTACCAAATAAATATTAAATTTAAAATTAGTAAAAATGAGGGGTCAGAAGAAAACGGTGTTTTTAGTAGAGGGGTTAATCGTTATACTCAAGCTAATACGTTAGTGGTTGAAATTTATGATCAATATCTAAAATTCTTGCCATTTATTCTGCTCAGAGAGATTTATAATTTATTTGTTCCTTCTGAAATAAAAGATTTTGAGGTAGCGCAAATGGTAATCAATCAAATAATAATGATTAACCTTTCTAATTCTGTTTACAAAAATGAGTGGAGAACTATCTTTAGGGAAAATCTTGAGCAACTCGATCTTTTATATGGAGGATTCAATCGATTGACTGCTTTTGACCGTCTAGAGAGCTTTTTTAAATACCAAAAAATAAAACATAATCCAACAAGGTTTTTCTTTCATTTTATAAGAGGAAACTATTCTGAACTTAGCAACAAAATAGAAGATATAGGCAAAGATATCCATACTATTTTTTTTGATGAATTTGAAACTTATCTTTCAAAATCGATGAATAATGATGAGATCATAGAAACTATTAGATGTTTGATAAAGATTTTTTATAAAGTAAAGAGATATAGGGATTTAAAAAGTTATAAAGGATATTTCCAAGAGTTTAAAAAAAATAATCAATTACAAACAGAATTAAGTCTCAGAAAATTCGTTAAAAATATGGAATGGGTTAAGAATGAAAGTTTTTTAGCCCCCTCTTACCACATTAATTGGAATAATATAAATGTATGTGTAATTCTCGTTTATTTCCGGTTTAATCCATTATTAGATAAATCTAAAATATTTAGGATAATAAGTACATTGCCGTTTTTTTTAGCACCCCAAGTTTCAAGAAGCACATTTTGCTTAGATATTTTTTGTTATTTTATTTTACCGAAAGCTTATTTAAAAGACCTTTATGAATTTATAGGGAAATTGAAGAATTCCGGTTATATAATTGAATATCGATATTTTATTCGGGATTCTGAAACAATCGCATTGAATTTGAATTATTTAAGGCAATATTCACAAAAGCATTGTATTATAAATCCAACTCATCAATCTTATGATAATAGATATGAAACCGAATTTAAAATAAAATATGGTGCAATGTTTTATGAAACTGAACTTAATCTTTTAGATTTTTTACTTCTCGATAGAATTCGATTTTTAGTGTTACTGGATTTGGTTTTGAAAGGAGAACGGATACATTACAAAAATTAAAATCAGATCTATTGAATGAAGTTATTAGGGAACGCACTATAATTAAAAATTTAAAACGAACATTAAATATTTTCTATAATTCGGTTGAAATAAAAACAAAGACTCTGCATTTTATAGAATCTAATGAACGTTTTGGTTTTTTTTATATTAAAAATTACTTAGATGAGCTTATACCGTTAATAGGTTTTATAGATGAGATATTAGAAAGTAATTTTGAGATTAAAAATTCAAACCATCTTAAAAAAGTGATAAAGAATAAATATTCTGTAAATTCAATCGAAAAAAACATTGTATTAAATAATGCTAAAGTAATGTCCACTATTTTAGATGAGATAATATCGATCTACTTTAATTCAAGAAATGAATACAAAAAAAATGTAGAAAAATTCCAATATTTTTATGATTTATTTAATTCATTTTATAACTTGAAAATTTTTAATCTACAAATCATCAAGAAAATACTTGTCACTCAAAATTTAGTAGACACTATTTATAAAACTAAAGAAGAAAAGTTAAATCAGTCCTATGAGAAGTGGAAGCTTTATAAATTAACAAATTTAAAAATTGATAGAATTCTTAACGACTTTTTAAATCATGAACCACCTTTAATTAAACCATTCTTGCTTAATACGGTTACTATCGGTAAATATATGAAAGATTCTCTTCATTTAATAGTAGCTGATTCAGGGGAGACTAAAAAATTCATAAATAAGTTAAAAAAATACTTTCCCTTAACAGGTGTTTGTCATTTCAAGGATGAAATTTTAAACGAAAGATTTATTTGGGTGGATCTACGTACTCCTAACATTACAATAGAAGAAAAAGGGCAGTTTTATTCAATTATATACAATAATCTTAAAAATCAGATCTTATTTGCAAAATCATATAAATGGAGTGGATTTATTCCGGCTTTTTCCATTAAAAATTTTTATGATTTGCAAGCCAATCAATTCTTTTATTCAAAAGACCTTCTTGATCAATATTATCTTTTTATACAGAAACTTTTGGGGGGCATCTTACCACCAATTCAAGAAAATTTAATGTCTCATAATAAATTTTGGTCGAAGGAAAAAAAAATTTCTAATGTAATCGAAAAGATTAATGATCGTTTCCAAAGGGAACAAATCAAATTTATTAAAATAGACTTAGATAAATTGTTACATTTACACTTAAATCTTGATGAATATATACTGGATACTAAAAAATTTAAAGAAAATAAACAGCAAAACTTCTTTATAAACTACATTAAATCTATAAAATTCATTCCTGCCTTTCAGCATTTTGGCCTTAATCAACATTTTTTATATTTTTATCCAACAGATATGAATGAAGTCGATTTCAAACTCCTTCTAATGAATAATTTCCAGAAAATTAAGTATCCTGCGTGTATAGATAAATCTAACTCTATATTCATAAAATTTATATTTCCTCATGGTGCTCCAAATGTTAAATATTTGAAGTGGTTAACGAAATCAAAGAGGATAATCCGAGAATATTGCGTATTTTATGTTAAGAAAATTTATCAAATTCTCCATTTTGATTATAATCTTAGCCCAGAGGGTTGGCAATACAATACAAATAGGTTTAAAGCGCATATGCAAAATATACTTTTCAATTCTGAATATAATTTTCAGATAACTGGAGTAAAAGAGTTTATTATAACTGAACGCCCTATTTCTTCACACTTTGGCCCTGATTCTCCTGAATTCCAATCGTTGTCTCAAATATTTAATTGGCATTCAATAGATATCAAGTCGTATTTAGGTGCCAAAAAAAAGAAAACTATAGATCACATCACAAGCCTTTTGAAAAAGAATCTGATATTCCCATACTTATCTTTAAAAAATTTAGGTCTTCATGATAAAGTTTACATTATTATCCCAAATTTAAAACAAGAGACAGTAGAGTCTCTTATTAAAATTTTTAGCTTTTTTAATCTCGCATTCATCTATGAGATAGAAGGTGAATATTACATTTATGGATTTGATAAAGAAGTCAAATTTCCTAATGGTTTAATGATCAAAATCTACTTTCCTAAGTGTGAGCTTCATGAGTTTGAGAGATTGTTTGATCTATTATTTGAATATTTAGAAATTAAAGATTATTTAATACTAAATGACTTGGTTGATGGGTTTAATTTGCTTAAATCCATTTATGGTGGTTTAGATTTTCTAAAATCATATAACCCATTGAAAAACCTTGAGTGGAATAAGCAAGAAAAGAGGTGGATGAATCCGAAGGTGTTTACTTCGAAATTCGAACCGATATATCCAGATTTAATACCTAAGGATTAGAGTTAGAAATCCATTTAATAATTTAAAGGTTTGATGCCTAAATCTATTACAACTAATTCTGATTTTGGAGAATGAGATTTTACAATTTTTACACGACCTATTTTAAATGCAAGCCAATTGAATTCATTCAATTTTTTTTTTAATTTCTCTATGGTTTTATCTATTGGGTTAGGTTTTTCAGAAAAATGGTAAAAATGTATAATTCCACCAGGTTTCATTAGGAAACATGCTACATCTATGAAGTTTACTGATTGGCCAGGTAGATTCATTATAACCCGATCTACTTTTCCATTTAACTGCTTCCCAATCCGGTTTGATGGATTAAGTAAATCTTTAACATTAAAATTATATGGAATAACTCTTCCTTCAAGTTTATTTAATCCAATGTTTGCTTGAAGATAATTAAAAGCATGCGGATTTACATCAAAAGCATGGATTTTTACAAAATTTAATTTAGCTATCTGTATTGAGAAAATTCCTACTCCAGCGAACATATCAACAATTACTTCGTTCTCCTTTATGTTAGTATTTGAGACTCTACGTCGTTCATAAACGAGTCTTGGTGAAAAATAGGTAGTTTTTATATCCAGCTTGAAAGAACAATTGTTCTCTCTGTGAGTCGTTTCTGACTTATTTTCACCAACCAAAAATGCAAATTCTCTTAACCTATAATCTCCTTTAATCTCACTTATTTTTTCAAATACAGATTGAACATTTTTATTTACGTTAATTACCGCATCTGAGATCAGATTTTTGTATAGACTAAATTCATTATCCTCTATTAGAGATGGTTTTTTAAATTCTAGAATTGCGATATTTCCAATAATATCATAGGATTTTGGAATTAAATTCGAGTACTTAACGGGGATTTTCCCTGTTAAAGCTTCTTGGAGTGACTTATATTTGTAATTCAATCTGTTAATAGCTTCTCGAGAAACAATTTCATATGAAATGTATTGATCTAAAAAGTTTTTTAATTTAGCAATAACATCTTTATTTTCTACTAATGGGAAAAGTGTATATTTGTCTTCGTATGATATCTTGAATTTATGGTCAATAACAGAATCTTTTTTAAAACGCTCTTTTAGAATTTGAACGGTACGCTGAGCGTCGGTTTTTTTCACTTTTAGTAAGTTGATTTCCACGTTATTACTACTTTTCTCTTTACTCATTTACTTCAAATGTTAATAATAATTTTCTTTCAGGGTTTTTTAATTTTTCAATTAATTCCCTATTTAATTCTTTGGACGATTTTGAGCAGTTTATAAGGACAGTTCTTTCACAAATGAAATCGCTTTTACGAAAAACCATATTAGTTTTATCTAATAATTTTAATTTTTTATTTCCAAAACCATAAAAACAATCTTGTAATTCGCCTACTTTCAATATAACTTTAAACTTATTTTCATTCTTAATTTGATGCTGAAAATCAGGAGTTAGATCAAGACATGCTTTTGACGCTTTTACGGCTAATACACAATCTCCCTTCTTCGTCAAATTTGTTTCTTTAGTAATCTCAATAGTTGTTCTATGAGTACATAAAATATTTTCATGTCCCCAGGCGTAAATTTTTTCGATAATCGTCATTATTAATCATCCTTGAAAAATTGCAGAATCCCGTGTAAATCTTCAAAAATGGAGAAATTTAATGATAATTTAGATCTCTCCTTATCTATTATGCTCGTAATAGCGCTTTTTTTTAAATATCCAGTATCTTCATTGAATTGATTAATATACAGGTCTGGAGCTAATATGCCACATTTAACATAATGCTTTCCATGAAATTTAAAGAAATTCTCAATTCTTTGGGCAAAGTTTTGATATATAATATCATTAGTTATTAACCCGTTTATTGACTCAAATTGGCCCATCGGGAAAGTATAACTCAAATCAAGTGGTATAATCCCAAAAAAATCGGAAATAAACGCAATATGAAGAAATTCCCTCGGAATGATTGTATTAGTTTCAATCTCTTCCAACCAATCATTAATACTCGGTGACTTATACCCTTTTACATCTAATTCAGGTAGAAGGATTAGAAATTTCGCTTCATGTGGAACTCTATAATTGCTCTCAATCTTTGCATCATAGCGATAAAGCAAAGGTCTATGCATACTTTCTGGAGACGCGAATAATCTTCCATGTGGTTTATACACCTTTTCATGTTTTTCAAATAATTTGAAATTTGACTTAACTATACCGAACGCATCTACTAAACTGGGATGATTTCTTATTCTTTGTTCTACGAGTTCCCATAAATTCCCCTCTTTAATAGCTTGGCGTATTGTTCTTAATTCCGAAAAGGATAGGTATAAATTATGTTTCGCCAGTATTTCAGTTCTCAAGTCATCATCGAAGTTCTTTACCTCTTTGGGTTCATATTTACAGCATATCGGACAATGACAGGGAAATTCCTCTAATTCTTCTAAATTCCTTGTTCCAGTAGATAAAGTAAAGTACCTGTTTTCTTTAGCAAAGAGAATATAGGCTGCGGAATCCATTAAATCACATCCACACGCTATAGCTAAAGAAAAGAATTGCGGTAATCCAAGCCCAAACATATGAATTGGTTTGTTCCAAATGATATTTTCTTTAACCTTTAAAAGTGCTTTAATTACTAAGTCAAACCGATAATTTAAGAACGATTTTACTAAGCCTCCAATCGCATAAACATCAAAATCTAATTTACTCATTTCGATAGTACTGAATTTTAATAAGTCCATATAATTTGCACCATGAATAGGTCCAAACCAATGGCACGTATCTTTGACTCGTCGATTAGTGTTATCTTTAGCACGTTGTATTGATAAATTAACTTTCCTTTTAGCAGTTTCATAACTATCATCTGGTTGGACTGGTTCATCTAAAATTACAGAGAAATCTGAGTCAATATCTTCTTGGAATTTTTCTATGGCTTCAGCATTTAGCTCAAAATCAGTTTTATTATACATATATTTCTGGAATGCGCCGCTATCAGTAGCGATTATTCCATCAAAATTCAAATATTTGTGGAGACCTTTATTTAAGACGATATCTCGAATTTCAGGGTTCTGATTAATGATATAAGCATTTGTGAAAACACATTGAGCACCTATGTTCTTTAAATCTGAAAGGTTAAGAATATTTCTGTAAGGATGGACAACTGGAAATAAGTTTGGAGTAATTATTTTCTTATGATTTACGGTTAATTTTCCAATCCGTCCTAAAGCATCAATATCAGTTATCTCCCATTTCAAAATTCTTACACTCACTATATTTTGCTTCTAATCGAAAAATTCGACTAGCCGGTCTTCTTGAAATAACTTTTCTAACCAATCAATTTTACCCAAATAATATTTTTCCACATCTTTTTTTCCAAATATTATATTATTTATGGTTTTAGCTACTGATTCAATGTTTAGATTCGTAGTATTAATTTCATAAATAGGTTTTTTTATTTTTTTTTGAACTAAGTAATTCACACAATTTCCCAAAATTTCTGCTTGCACATTTTCTGTTATTTTATTTATATCAAAGTTCTTTTCCTTCAACCGTTTAGTCAATTCATCTGGGTCACACCTCAAAATAAAAACGTAATCCATGTATTTTTTAGGAATGATGTCTGAGAAATGACTTTCTATTATTAAGAATTTAGGATCATCTATTTTTATTACTTTGATTTTGTTTATGATATAGGGAAGAAATATTTTAAAATCTACTATGTAAGTTTTCCTTTCTTTATCATATTCGAAAGAAAAATCTTCTGAAACTGCCAATTCGTTTAAGAAAATGATCTTAGCATCTATTAACTTAGACAATACTTTGGTTACAGAGGTTTTACCACAACCAGGAGTCCCAGAGATAATAATAATTTTCATTTTCACATTTATAATTGGGTTTGATAATTAATCATGTAAATGAAGATTATTGAAATTAACTAATGGGAAAGGGGGATTTCAACCTACAATTCGACATGCGATAGACATGATATATCATTTTTTTACATTTATAGTAAACAAATCTTTAACTCGTCGAAAACTTCTGACATAAAAAAATGAATTTCTCAAGATTTCAAAAATACAGAGATGTACAACATTAATGAGATGAATCAAGATTACTCTAAAATAGAGGAATAAGTTGTCCATTCTCAAGTGAAGATACTTTTTCTTATTTAAAAATATGCGAGATATGGATGCACCTTCTCTTTAGTATGCATCATAGAAATATTTACAACTACAAATCGGAGAAAAGATATAAAAAAGATTGAAAAGTATTTATAATTACAATTACAAATTCGATTATTTATATTTAACCAATAAGAGAGTAGTTGTAATTACAATTACATTTTGGAAAAAAGTAAGTAGATTTATATAATTGTATTTGTAATATGTAATTATGGTAAGTGTGATAAAAAGAAAAATTGAAGGAAAAGAGTATTATTCACTACAATATTCTTATCGGGAAAATAGAAATATAAGGAATTTATATAAGGAAATTGGAAAAGAGATTCCTGAAGACATAGAGGATATTAAAGAAAAATTTATTGAGGAAATTTTAAATAAGAGATGGAATCAATCCATAGAAGAAATTAAAGAAAAATATAGTTCCAAATTAGATAAATTACCAAAATATCGAAAATTAGAATTCTTGAAGAGCTTTGGTATTAGATTCACTTATCATACCAATAAAATTGAAGGCTCAACATTAACACATAGAGAAGTTGCGCTAGTTGTTGATGAGCCTGATGTTCCAATTAACAAATCTACAAACGATATTGTCGAAGCTAAACTACATTGGGATTTATACAATGAATTTACAAAGAATCTAGAGGATTCTGGATTATCATTAGAAAAAACTTTAGAATGGCATGGAAAACTATTTAGTTTGCATCCTAACAGAAATAATTTTGCCGGTATGATAAGACAAGATAAAGCTTTTATCTCTGGAAGTAATTATGTTCCTCCATTAGGAGGATTTGTATGTGAAGAATTATTGGATCTTCTCTTTAAATGGTATAATGAAAAAAAACAATCAATGGATCCTGTATTATTAGCATGTTTAATGCATTTTAGGTTTGTTTCAATCCATCCTTTCTCAGATGGAAATGGAAGAATATCGAGATTAGTTATGAATTATATTTTGTATAAGAATAATTATCCTATGTTTGATATTCCTTTTATTATCCGAAAATATTATTATAATGCCTTAGAAAGAGCTAATCTGAAAGAAGATGATATGATTTTTGTAGGTTGGTTTTTCAGAAATTATCTAAAATATACTCAAGACTTAAAAATTTAGAACTCTCTAGGATTTTTTTTAACTTCCTGTATTAGACAAAGATAAAAAAATATGGTGAGTATGTCTACCACATGTCTATCTAATAAGTGGGAAAGGGGGGCTTCGAACCCCCGACCTCACGGTTATCAGCCGTGCGCTATACCAGGCTAAGCCACTCTCCCTCACCGGGTAATTTAAGAACTCTTAAAGGTTAAGTTTAAAAAAACGTTCTTTAACGAATAATTTAATAAATAGTGTTTAAAAAATTTTTTGACCTAAATTATATTAGAGATAAGATTATATTTTTATTTAAATAAAAAGAGAGAATCATGCCTAAAACTTTAAATTACTCTATTGTTGGGTTAGAAGATTATACAATTGGTTTTGAGATTTATTGTTCATTATGTGAAATTCAAAAATTCTGTAAATGGGGCAAAGAGGAGTCATTTTCGATCAAAATAAGTTGTGGAGATTTGAACAGGGCTAAAGAAAAAGTGAAATTTGAGCAACTTCAAAAACTACAAAAAATTGAAGACGTATCAGTTTCTTATGAAGAATTAATTAAAAAAGTTAAAATCAATATACAAGGGATTTTTTCTGAAATTTGGAAAACGAAGATTAAAGCTCATAAGGAAGAAATTAGGTGTTTGGACTCTAAAAAGGTCGATTCAATGTTAGTTGCTCAACAAGGTCAAGATTGGTGGCAAGATTTTAACACAACATTGAAAGTTATTAATAGTGAATGTGAAAAAATATCTTAGAAATCTTGTTTAATTCTCCGCTAAGGATTATTTTGTAGACTTTAAATACAAGATTCCTAACTCTTTTATGGAATGTTTAATCTTTTAAATCTTCGGAGAATCACCCAGTCTACAGGCGACATACTAAAAGATATAATCATTGGGCTAGAAAATTGGTGTGTAGCATTTAACAATTTCATTTTGCTCTTCTATAAATATATCAAATTCGTTTTTGTATTAATTATCATATCGATAGGGATTTTAACATTATTCCGATTAAGAGGTGTCTACCGTCAAGAGAGGTTAGTAAACTCAGATAAGCAAGCAGAGGTCTTTAAAAAACCAAGATTAATTTTAGGTTTATCTTATTTATTTCTAGGTTTTGGGATCTTATTTAATTACTTTACATACTTTTTAATTTGGATCTTCGATCCTATACCGGATAAATTAATTTATGGTTTCATAGATTTCAGTGGTATAGATCCCTTTTATTTAAATGGAATAATGGATATTTCCGCTTCCCAATATCCTCATGAAAAAACCATATATTACTGTTTTTCCTTAGGATCGCTTATTTCTGTATTGGATATACTCTTGAGTTTATGGTACCTAGTGAATAATAACCGATTAATTAACAATCCCAAAAGAGCTTTTGGAGTCTTATTTACAGGTATAGGAGGGGGAATTTTGTTTGGATTTACTACTTATCTCCCATTTTTCTTATAATTGTTAAATTTATTTTAATTCAGGAACAATTCAAATTTTTTAATTCGTTATCTAGTAGGCAAACAAATTTTCGAGCGAAACATTTATATAGTCTATTTATCTATTTAATATTTGCATCAGAGATTGTTTTCGAGTTTCAGTCACAAAAATTTCGAAATTATTATTAAATAATTTTCTATTCGGTGCACGGGTTAATTTTCAATTGAACAAATTTTATATTGTGGTATAAGGAATTTTAATTGTTTTAAATATAATAATAGGTTATTGTTATGGATATAGAATCATATATAAGAAGTTTTACAAATTCATGCCCTGAATGTGGAGGTAAGGTTATTCCTCTTCATGAAAAGGGAGAAATAGTTTGTGGTCAATGTGGATTGGTAATAAATGAGAGGATAGTTGATACGGCTCATAGCGGCAAAAGAGCTTTTACAAAACAGGAAAAAGAAAGTAGAGAACGTACAGGATCTCCCATCTCAATTCTATTACCTGATATGGGATTAAGTACTATCATCGATAAAACAAGCATTAAAAATCCTGACTTAAAAAGGGCTGCTAAATGGAATTCTCGAATGACCTGGGACAAACGCAATATGTTAATAGCAACAACTGAATTGAAAAGAATTGCGAGCAATTTAAATTTGCCCAATCATGTGAAAAAGACTGCCATCCGACTTTATATAGAGGCTTTTAAGAAAAAATTACTTAGGGGAAGATCTATTAATGGAATGGTAGCAGCTTGTTTATATTTTGCTTGCAGAGAAAGGAAAATTCCCCGAACGTTACAGGAAATTCTAGATGAAACATCTATTAGTGCCAAGAATGTTAGAAGATGTTATAGAACATTAATCAGAGAATTAAATCTGAAAGTACCCTCTACTGATCCAATTTCTCTTATCCCAAGGTTTATCGCAGAATTAGATTTAGATGCTGATGCGGAGAACGCAACCATTAAAATTTTACAATCATTCATATCCAAATTCTCTACTTCCGGGAAGGATCCTAAAGGTTTATGTGCAGGATCTCTTTATTTAGTCTGCAAAATGAAGGATAAGAGAGTTTCTCAGAAGGAAATTGCAAATTTGGTTGGAGTAACAGAAGTAACACTTCGTTCCAGGTATAAAGAGTTAATTAAAATGTTAAATATTATGGTCTGACTATAAACTCATATTTTATTTTTTTTTTATTCATCCTTTTTTATTAGTAATTTTAAGAAATCAGGTAAAGATAATAGATAACCCTGAGCATTTGGGAGTTGATTTATTATTTTAACAAATAATTGAGAATAGTTTTCTGCGCGTTCCTTCTGTTTTAATATATCGTTTCTGGTTTGTTCTCTAATTGATTCTACAGGATTCCCTCTCATGACAGTACGAGCGGGAATAATCAATCCAGGGGGAACTTGGCTTTTTTTCAAAATAATTACACCCTCACCTATTGATGCTTCTTCAAAGATAAGAGTTGCTTCCTTTATCTGAACATAGTCTTCCATAAAACAACCTAGTAAAGCCACACCGGACTCAATTATACAGTATCTGCCAATATTAATAGAACTTCTCTGAGATCGTGTAAGCATCATTACTCCATCAAAAATCGTTGAATATTCACCAATTACAATTGGAGAGTTTTCTGCTCGGATTATTGATCCTGGCCAAATGATCACGTTATCATTTATCTTTACATCCCCAATTATTGTGCTTTGGGGGCTCACGTAAGAATTTGAACTTATCTCGGGTTTTTTCCCGTTATATTCAATAATTGGCATTTTAATTTCACTAATAATACTGAATAAGTAAAAGATATAAAATTTTTCTAAAATCACGTCCTATCTCAAAAAATTTAAGCTTATAATTAAGAATCTTTAACTTTACTTAGCATGGTAATTCCCTCAATGACTTTTTAAAAAGAAATTTTAAATGGATCACCTGACTCAAATAATAAAAATTCGACATAGGGGAACTCTAAACTCAAAATATTGGAGAGTTTTTTCAATGTTAGTATTTCAATCTTATAATGTGACGCCTCAATTAAAGCAAGCCCTGTGTCTCTTCCGAAGATTGCATCTGTATAGTTAATTTTAGCTGATATGAAGCAATCACATTCTAAATTCAGAGCTTTTTTTAGATAATTAATATTAGATGTGTCTCCACCAACGATGCAAATCTTATTTACTGTAGTCTTGAGATTACCTACATATGACACATGTGTTAATTCTAAGTTTGTTTTAATTCTCTTCAACAAATATTCTAAAGTCATTTTTTGATCTTTCTTTAAATAATACTTTGGAGTACAAATTCGTCCAATTGGAACTTTAATCCCTCTATGATTTTTAATTTCAAAAGTTCTTTCTAAATTCAAATAGAGTGCTTCAGCTATCGTTTCTGATACCCCCCCCTCTGCTGCTATAAATGAAGAGTTTAACACAAATATTGAAATTGGATATTTAGTTAGGAAAGTTAATTTATTGATTAGGTTTTGATTAAATGTTTTAATTGGTTCCTTAATTAAGCTATGATGGGAAATTATTAAGTTTACTTTATTTTTTACAGCAAAATGTAATGCCCCTATACTTAAATCAATTGTTAACATTACTTTTTTTATTAATTTGTTGACTCTGTTCTGGTCGTATTGCAACCCATAAATCTCAGAGTTTAATTTAAAACTTTTGGGAAAAAATTTCTCTAATATGATTGATTGTATTTCTTGAAGAAACATGATAATCAGAGCGTTTTACTCATAATATGAAAAATTTTATAACTTATTATGATAAATCTCAGTAATGGTTTTTTAATTTTAATTTAAAACACACAACAATATTAAACAACTTACTATTTGAAAAGGGGTTAATTGATTGAAAGATACTTCTTATATTTTTTGTAAAATTATAGAAAGAAAAATCTCATCTAAGATCGTGTTTGAAAATGATCTAAATTTAGCCTTTCTAGATATTTCACCTATATTCAAAGAACACACGATAGTTATACCTAAAAATCATTATTCTACGTTAGAAGATATTCCTAATCATAATCTAGCTGAGACTATTAAAGTAGTAAAAAAAAATTCGATGAGAATTCATCAAAAACTACAAATTAATGGATACAACATCCTCCAGAACAATTTTACAGCTGCCGGTCAAATAATCAATCATTTCCATTTTCACATTATTCCAAGAAGCTTTGATGATAACAAAGTTGGGGTGAAGATACCACGAAATCAGGCTAGTGATAAAGATCTTAATGAAATTCTAATAAAATTGAAGGTCTAATTTTTTGCTCTTTTTTTTATTACTGTTTAGTTTAAATGGGTATTTTTAAACGTAAAACAAGAATGACTATTATAAATGCTTTTAAAAAACTAGGTTTTAAAATTAAGGAATTTTTTTCAGATGATTACGGTGGAAATCTTGTAGAATACGCTTTACTCATTGGTTTTGCTTTATTTGTGTTTTTTATTATCACCGGTGTAATTACATCCATACTTGATTGGACTGTTGGACTTTCAAATGACTTCTTTAACATTTTTGGAGGATAAATTACAGAAATAATAATTCATGTAGGTTTATCTTCTTTCACTTTAATTATCTTGTTGTCCAAAAACAAAAACTTATAGGTTTCCCCCCAGTTATCGAGATTATTTATTACAAATTCGGCATCGAGATTTAAATGATCTACAAACACATCAAATGGTATTTTGTCTGATATTTTTAAATATTTTTTAATTCTTTCATCTATTTCAGCTTTTTCAGGGGGATTTTCTTTTCTCTTCCTCGCTCTTAATTTCTCTAACAGAGCATCATTATTATTATCATTAAAAAACCGTTCTACGATATTACTAATTACTTGAGCCTTAGTTGCCCCAAAAACATCTACAAGCTCCTCCACCAATCTCATATAGCTATTATTTAGAGTTACTGTCGTCCTTGATGTTTCAGTCATTATATTACTGTTAGAATTTTTAAACCAATTTTTAAAAAGTGATTCTAAGTTTTAAATCTTTGTGCTTATTGATGATAATAATGCATAAATAAACATCATTTATATATCATTTGAGATTATTATGATCATAAAACCGTTTCTTTACAATGAGATAAAAATGTCGAGAAATTGTCGTTTTAGAATCAATTAAAAACTTAAAGGTATAATAATGTCTAATAGAATTGAAATTGATAAATTTCTTGAGCCTAAAGACTTTTTGTCACCAATTCAACAAAATTTACTTAAAACCTTAGAAAAAACAGGTCCCTCTACTCGTAATGACTTGGTTAAACATTTAAACACAGCAAGGACAACCATTTATGATAATTTAGTGAAACTTCAAAAAAGTAAGTTAATAGAGAAATTCTCTCGTACTGATGGGAAAAGGGGTCGTCCTTTAGTATTCTGGAAAATTAAGGTTTAAAACGATTTTCTTTTTTTCTTTTTTATTATAACAATAGTTTTTTAAGAGACACTCCTTAATTTCGTATCCAAAATTTAATTTAAAATAGTGAAAACTAAAAAAAACTTATATTATATAAAATAGGGCCCCAGTTAAAAATTATTCAATTATATTTAAATTATCTTATTAGAAATTTAACAAAATATCATTTATGACAGAAAACAAATTAAAAATTTCCAATGGAAATAAAGGAGTATACTAAAGCATACAAATATTTTGAGAATTAATTACGATCTTTATTTAGGAATATAGTAAAATTCATTAATTCTCTTTTGGTAAACATCCTTATTACTTCCAATTTTATTTACTCGCGGTCTCTTAGTTATTGAATCTCTTCTGAATGTTATTCCCATCATTTTTAAGAACATATTAAACCCATCTCTTAAACTTTGAGGTACCAAAGCCTTTCCCTTAAGTCCAGGAATGCCATCAAATACAAGTATCGAATCAGCAATAAAATCTTGCGTAATTATATCATGTTCGACAACAAAACCTGCTTTTTTTAATTCCTCAATTGATTTCCTAAGTAACTGAGCGACTTGAAGTCTCATCTCAACATCTAAAAATGCTGAAGGTTCGTCTAAAAGATAAAGGTCCGCATCTGCTGATAAACATTTAGCAATCGCAACTCTTTGTAATTCTCCCTCACTTAACTCTGAAATAGCACGTTCTCTTATATGCTCTAATTTTAAAGTATTTATTAACCTCTTTTTATAGGATTGACTAAGATGGGGAGCTAGTTTTATTTTAGTAATAAGATCTAAGACTATCCCATCATCATCAATTTTAATATATTGGGATTTCATAGATACATTTATTTGGTTTTGTTGTTCATCATTTATGCTCCCTTGGATTTCATTATCCATTATTTTAGCAATCGTGTTAATAAATGTTGTCTTACCTATCCCATTTGGTCCTAAAATACCAATTATTTCTCCAGAATGAATTTCACTACCAGAAGCAGCAAATTCGAAATTACCAAGAGAAATTTTTACATCATCATAAGAAAAAATAACGTCTCCAATACTGTATAGAGATTCTTGAGGTGGACGTTCATGAAATACTATAGGATCCTCTCTAAATCGAACATTTTCATCCTTGATATACCCATTTAAATATATATTAATTCCGACTCTCACTCCTTGAGGATGAGAAATAATACCATAAACTCCGGGTTCACCATATAAAACAGAAACATAATCGCTAAGATAATCTAATATTGCTAAATCATGTTCTACTACAATGACTGTCTTATTTTCTGCAGATAAACTCCTTATTAATTTTGCCATATTTATTCTTTCACTAACGTCTAAATACGAGCTGGGTTCATCGAAAAGGTATACATCCCCATTTTTAAGATAAGCAGCTGCAATAGCCACTCTTTGAAGTTCTCCACCTGATAACACAGAAATATTCCTCTCTAAAATCTTAGCGAGGTTTAATTTCTCAGCAATCTGATCTAATTTTTTCCCAGTATCATTTTTATTTAAAAGGTCGATAACCCTCCCGGTAACATATTTTGGGATTATCGTAATATTTTGAGGTTTATACACAAAGTTCAACTTTCCTTCCCTCAAATCTATGAAATATTGGTGCAATTCCGAACCTTTAAAATGTTCAATAATCTCCTTCCAATCAGGAGCACCATCCCCAAACTTACCGAGGTTTAATTTCAATTCATTAGATAAAATTTTTAGCATTGTGCTTTTCCCAATACCGTTCTGACCGATTAATCCAAGAACTTTTCCTTTTTTTGGTATTGCCATTCGAAATAAAGAAAACTGATCTGGGCCATATCGATATGTAATCTGATTTTTTAAAGGATCCGGCAAATTTACAATGCTAATTGCCTTAAAAGGACATTTTTTAATACAAATACCTTCACCTGAACAGAGATTTTCAGTAATTGTAACATATTTTTCATCTGGATTTAGAACAATAGTTTTATCTCCTGTTCTCACTCTAGGACAGTATTTTATGCATGGTTTTTCTCCATAAGGACTACATTTGTTTGGTTTACAAAAATCCTTATTTAAAACTGCAATTCTCATTATTTAAATCACTATTATCCTAAATTAAAAATGTTAAATAAATCTATTCATTGAATCAATAAAGAATAGGTTGAATATTAATGAATATTTGAATTAAAATTTTCCAATTCACTGTTTAGATGAAACTATTAAAAAAACTATAGAGAGAAATGAATCTATTTTTTTTTCCTCCTGAAAAATTTTCTTTTTTTTTTCACTTTTAAGTTATTGTAGCATTCAGGGCAATAAGTGAAAGCTTCTGTAATCATTTCGTTACATTTCTTACAATGTTTATGAGGATAAATATATGGTTCTGCTTTTTTTTTATATCTTTCAAATTTGCTCAATTTAATTTTCCCGCCTTGTTTAAAATATAAAATATCTAATAAATTATAATTTTTTCATTTTGCATCTCATTTCCACTACATGAAAATTATATCTGGATAACAAAAAATTTATGTTTTTATAATTTAATTACAACATATTTAATGTATGGTCAAAAAAGGTAAGTATCAATTATTATCATATTTAGTTGATCAGCACTTAATTTTTTATAAAAGTTTGAATAGGAATAGGAAAATCATCGCTTTTGCGATTTTTGAAGCTAGCACGTTCAATCGGATTATTCCGATTTTGAATGGATTTTTAAAGAAACGATTTATTCAATATTACTCAATTCAATTAAATACATTACAAGAGAAAACAATACTTTTTTTATTAAATTTTGAGGAGATCAGAAAAGAAAATATTGTACAGTTATTTAATATAATACGCCAAAATTTTGCTGAAGAGAATCTACCATGCAAATTTCACATAGACTCCACTTTAGAGCAAAAATTCTTAGATTTAATTCTGACAAAAGCTGATTCAAGTACAAGCTTAAGGAAACTTGCTGAATCGATATTGGTGACAAATAATGAAACTCAATTTCAATTGGATTTTTTTTCAATTAATATAGACAGATTAGACAGAAAAAACTCCTTTTTACATAATTTCATTAGCATTATCAACAATTTTAATAGGAGGGGTTTTTTAATTATAACATTTTTATGCAACAATGATGAAGAAATTAAATTTTCTCTTTTTTTCAGTGAATTAATTATTGAAAAAGATGAATCTTTTATTACAGAGAACAATATTAATAATTTCTTTAATTGTAATATTATGAAAAAGCAAAACTTGAAGCTTAAAGAGTTCCATAATTATTTATGGAGAATAGGAATCTCCGATAATTATTTTTTACTAAAAGACTACTCACAACTATTTCCAGCGAACAATCTAAATGATTCTTATGATATATTAACATTTAATGTAGAGTTTGAACAATGTTTGATAAAAAATAACGTAAAGTTCATTAGGTTTAGTGACTACTTACTGTTTATTGAGCGAGCCTATTTATTCTTAACTTTGCCAAAATTAAGATCCAAATTTATCCAACGAATAATTAAAAAATATCTATCTGAGTATTTTATCTATATTTTAATTCTTAATGAAGAGGACTCAAAAAAGTTAATTGAAATTAAAAATTTTACAAATATAAAGAATGTCCAGATATTAAATTTAGAAGAAATATCAAAATTTGATTTCAATATCTTCAAGCGACAATTAAAAAATTCCTAAATCGATTGCAATATCTTGTGCGGAATTATCTGAGTGAAGTTTAACAAAAGCTTTTTTCTCTCCTTTTACTGTTATCATTGTGTTTACTTTAATCACCTTCACATTGTGTATTTTTTCTATTGCTCTTTTAATTTGGCCTTTATTTGCAAATCTACTGACGATAAACACAAGTTTATTTTCCTTTTCAATTAGGTCAAATGTTTTTTCAGTAATCATAGGCCTTTTAATTAATGAATAAAATCTCTCCAAATTAAATTGACTCCTCGTAGTTTTTTAAATCACTAAAAGCTGATTGTGACCATAGAATTAATCTTCCTGAAACGCCGCCTGGTGCTAATTTTTTAATGGAGATATTATCTAGCTTAATGATATCTGTTCCAGAAATGTTTCTTGAGGCTTTAACAATCCCAAAATCCTCTTTTATGATGATTAATACTCCTTTTTTAAATTTGTATTTACGACCCCTAGCTTTACCCTTTCCGCTTCTTATTTTTCTTTTCTTTTTTGTTTTAAGTAATTCCTCTTTCAGTCCTAAGTTACATAAAGCGGAATAAATTGTTTCTGTTTTTTTGATTGTCTGAATTTTGTCATCAACGACTAATGGTAATTCAGAAATATTATCGATATCATACCCTCGTTTTTTTACCCACATCCTATCCCCAGAAGCAGAAATGGCTGAAATAATTGAGGCTTTATTTGTTTTTTTATTAATTTTTTTTTTACCTATTTTCTCGGATTTAATCGGATGAGTACGGCGGCCACCCTTAGCGAAAGGAACCCTTCCTACATGTCTTGAAGTAGGGAAACCAGATCCCTTCCTTCTAGGTGCTCGAGACATACCATAACCCGTACCCCACCCTTCTGAAATATTTTTTAATCCTGCTCCTCGATCCCTTCCCTGAGCTTGCTTGTTTTTACTAATAGTTACATTATGAGCCATTTGAATAAGATCCATTCTAGGTTTTACGCTAAATACCTCAGGTTTATCAATTAATCCTTTTTTCTTCCCATCTAAATCATAAACATTAATTTTTTCCATAATAACGCTTTAAATTTATTTATTTTCGTTGGTGACTTTCTCGGCTAATAAAGGTAATTTCTGGAGCTTTGACTACAAATGATTTTAGTGGTCTTATTGTTTTCCTTATTCGAATTAATCTTTTTTTTGGTCCGGGGATAGAACCAAGTATTAATAAATAATCCCCTTGGATCTTTCCGTATCTAATATATCCACCCTTTGGGTTGATTTCCTCCTCATTCTCTCCGATTAACATAATTCTTTTATGGTATTCCGTTCTTTGATGAAATCCCATTTGACCCGCTCGCGGGACAGTATAAAGAACTCTCGCGGGGTGCCAAGGGCCAATACAAGCAACTGTTCTCTTTATTTTACTATTTTTTCTAGTTAAGATTTTAATCCCAAATCTTTTAACCGGACCTTGAAAACCCTTCCCTTTGGTTACCGCTATGGTATCTATCAGTTCACCCTCATTTAATATGTCTCTAGCTCTAAATTCTTTTCCCAAATTTTTTAGCGCAAAGTTAAATTCATCGTTTGGCTTATTCGAAGAATTAACTTTAATTTCGATAATATCTGGCTTTTTTCTAGGTAGTGAAGTTTTATATGGCTGAGTCTGAAATATTCCTCTAATTTCACATGTCTCATCTATTTCTTTTAGAATTTTGTTTTTAATTTTTGCAATATCATAGTTTTCGATATTTGGAAGACTCACTTTTCGAACTATAAAATTATTAAACTCATTTGTAAATATTTCTCCTACAATGTACTTACCATAATCATCTTTACCATATACTCTAACCCCAATAAGCACTAATGGGGGAACCTCAACTACGGTAATAGGTTTCATTAATTCTTTTCCGTAATATGGACTGTTTGGTTGGTCTTCAATATAAAGTACATGAGACATTCCTGCTTTAAAACCAGCAAACCCAAGAAAATTTATCTGTTCTGAGTTATCTTCCCAGTGCCTTACTCGAGCTTTTATAGAAGCGGCTCTTTTTCTTGGGAGGAATGCTAATGATCCATGCCTTGGTGCGTGTTTTTTTCGATGACCCATAACAATCACTAACTTTTGGAATTTAATTTTACAAAATAAATAAATTTTTTCATTCTTTTTTAAATATACTGAAATTCTCTTATGAATAAAATGGGGTGATTTATATTTTTCTTTTTAAAAAAAAGTTTAAATGATTTTAAAAAATGTTAGTTACCTTCAAGAAAAAGAAAATTTATTCGGAAAAAGAGATTTAGTACTGTTTATTGATTGTAATAAATGTGTTTCAAGAAAAGAAACTTTTAACGTAAATAGCAGATGTTTACACTGTTTATTTTATAATTTATTTCTTCACAAAAGCGCTAATATTAGTTCAATTTCATGGAATGGATTTCTAATTGAATCTCATAAAATTGAATTATTTTTGGAATACTTTAAAAAAATCAAAAAAATCAGAAAAATCATACAAAAGTTAGTAAATGTGAGAACGATTAAATGTCGTTTCGATGAATTTAAGTGTGGATTCTCTCCCAATTTTACCAAATTACAAAGAATAAAAGAATCTGAATTTTATGATCTTCTCTATGTATACCAGGTTATCTCTAACGTGGATCCAAATCCTAATAAGGTACAATTAAATAATTTAGCTTGTAAAAAATGCTTGGATTACATTGAAAAGCTATCAAAATCAATTTTAGCGATTTTTAATAACCTAAAGGGAATTCAATATTTTAAAAAATTTCATAATAAAAATGTCAGTTTTTATGAATATTTATTTTCTAAAACCATTTATGCTGATCATGCAAATCCTGAAATTCTAGAATTTAAGTTAAAGAAAAGTGAAATGTTATTAAAGACTTACAATATTGGTCAGTATCACAGTTTTCAGGTTAGTATTTATAAGCGATCATTTGAAAGTGAGAAATTTTATAGAATAAAATTATTCCTTGAGAAAGATAAAGAAAAAGATTATACCGAGAAAATTATAAAAAATATTCTATCAAATATAGACGTTGGTGAATTTGACAATATTATTCCTTTAGAAACGCTAATAAATGTCTATAAAAACGAATCTATTGAATTATTGAATTCAAAATACAATCTCCCAGAGCTGGAAATAAAAAGGATTGGACTATTAGTAGCTATAAGGAAATTAGGACTCGAAAAATTATTCCCACTATTAATTGATGATCTAGTAGAAGAAATATTCTTGGACTCACCCTATGATAATATTTATGTAAATCATCAAAAATATGGTCGATGTCGGACCATGATAAAATTAACATCGACAGAAATGGATCGCCTGAAAACAATGGCTAGACTATATAGCGGTAAAGGACTTGATTACACAAATCCGAGTATAAAATTGGTGATAAAGAACAATTATTTCTACTGTAGACTTGCAATTGATATTGATCCTATCCAGCTACATAATTTTGCTTTAGATATTCGGAAATTAAATAGAAATATTTTCACGATTCAAGATCTTTTGAAAAACGGAACTTTAGATTCCTTAATGGCAGCATTTCTATACTTTAATGTTTTAAGAAAATCAAATATAACGATTACTGGTGAAACAGATTCAGGTAAAACAACTTTAATTAATGCTTTAGATTTACTGACCCCAAAAGAATTTAGGAAAATTTATGTTGAAAATGTAACGGAATCATTAAAACAGTTTGATATGGGAAAACATCAATTAAAATATCAAGTAGATTCATTAGAAAATCAATTTTCCCAAAAATATTCAAAGAGTAATATAATTAAAACGCTATTACATAGAACACCTGATATTATTTATTTAGGAGAGATTTTAACTAAAGAAGAATCCGAAGCTATGTTTCATTGTTTAGCAGCAGGATTAAAGGGTTTTCAAACAATTCATGCAAGTAGTATAGACTCTTTAATAAATCGCTTTCTTTACCACTTTGATATAAATAAATCATGTTTATATGATCTTGACCTTTTAGTTTTGATGAAAAAGGAACAAAATTTAAGGCGTGTTCTTTCAATTTCTGAAGTAAATAAGGAAAATAATGAGGTTGATAAATATTATGATTCAATCTTTAACTATATCCCTCTTTCAGAGACCTGGAAATTATCAAAATCCCTTTATGAGACAAAAGTTATAACTGAATTTAAAAAAAGTGAAAATTTATCGAAGGAAAAGTTTACTTCCATTATAAATATTTACAGAGAAATTTTCGAATTTCTAACAGAAATAAATTCAATAGACAAGTATGAATTAATAGATCTGTTTCATAAAATCTCCTATCTTTCTTTCATCTCTGTTGATGCTATACATCAATTCTGGGGTGACTGGAAAAAAAAAAAGGGGGATTTAAATCCTTAAATATTAACTCCTTTTCATGACAAATCTTTTAGAAAAGTCATTACTTCTAGGCTTTAGCATTTTTTTACTCACGGTTTTCTCTGTGATCTTGATTCCATTTCTTGACGAATTAACAAAATATAGTGAGAATGAAAAGGGTGAATTAGAGATTTATATGGAATTTCTTGATGAAATAAACGAAGCAGTTCTTTTAGTTATTCAAAATCCAGAAAAATCTTATCTACAAGATATATTATATCCTAGTAATATTAACTTAACATTTTTTGATGCATATATTCTTAGCGAGTTTCTCATTGGAGGTAAAATATATAATAAAGTTTTATCCTATAACGCAAGTTTTCATAATTGTTTCTATCGTAGTCTTCCCTCACTGACATATGTTTTAAATGTTTCTTATCCATCATCATATATTATCGTTAATTTTTTAAATTTATATTAAAACTGTAGATTCTATGAAAAATATTGAAAAGTATGCTAATTTTTGTTCAAAATTTCATAAGTATAAAATTCCAAAACTTAGATATAAGGAATTAGATGAAAGATATTGTGATTTATATCGAACATTATATAATACTAATGAAGCCGATGTCAATAAAGCAAGTTTTATAATTTTTTTAATATCTTTTTTTATTACAATAACAATTTCATTACTCCTTTCTTCTCTTAATTTCTTAATTATTATACTTTATTCAATAACAATTTCAATGATTTCATCATACAAGTTTAATTCAATTCTTTTTAATGATATTACGAAAAAAGAATCATTATTAAATTCAGTTTTATACATTATCAAAATCGATTTTTCATTAATTCAAAAGACTAGCAAAGAAAATTCTGATAATTGTCTTCGCTTCATTGAATTAGTCAAATCATACAAAATTCCAATTTCAAATTATTTTAAATCAATTTTTAAAAGAGTTCAAGAAGGAAAAAATCCAGAAAAAGAATTAACTGAATTAAAAACACCGTCAAATGATTTTGATAATTTTATTAAAAGTTTATTGATCAATAACTTTAATTATAATGATTATGGAGATGCTAATGAGAACACTTTAGAAAAGCAATTTAATATTTATCTCAGGCAAATACAGTCAAAAATCAGTGTCTTATTTTTTATTGGATTATTCTTTCCAATCGGTATATGTTTTCTTATTTTATTTCAACTAATAAATATTATATTCTTGATCTTTTTCATTCCATTTTTTACTATATTTATGAATCTATTGTTTAGGAAATTTATAAGAAACCAAGGTTATTTGATTGGATTAATAAATGACTTTTCGAGACATGAAAGAAAAAAATATGAAGAATTCCTCTTATTTTTAAGGGGATTTGCTAGCCATTTAAAAACTAACTTCTCTCCTGAAAAAGCGTTTCTTAAATCTTATAACCAAAATAAAAAGGTAATTACAATTTTAAATAAACCTTTAAAGAATCAAATTTCTTATCTTCTTAATTTTACATATTCATTTAGTGAAATACTAGAACTTTTAAAATCAGAATTGAAATCTTTACGTTATGTAATCATTTTAGATGCAATAAAAAAATTTACTGAAAGAAGCGCTTATTATACATCTGATAAAATTTTTGAACTCTTAAAAATAATACGTAAACACCAAAAGCTTGAAAGAAAATTAGAAGTTATTATGAAAGGTGAGAAGTTTAAAATTCTTTTTTTTATTTTTCTTCTCCCAATCATTACAGGAAGTATTTCTGGATTACTACCTTTTTTTAACATTATAATTAGAAGTATTGATTTAGTTGGAAATGAATTTCTGCTGGTTTTTGAAAATCCATTTAACATTTTCAGTATAGTCATCATAGTAATCGTATTGATATCAAGTATCTCAATAACTTCAAATTATTTCTTAAAAATAATATACCATGTAAGAAGATTACCAATAATTTTAGCATCAAATATAATATTCATCCTAACATTTTTAATTACATTCATAAATATCTCGAATTTCGTATGAAAACGAAAACTGGGAATATTTCATCTTCTAGCAATAAATAAAAAGATAAATCAATTCAATAAATAAACATCCCCCAATAAAAATATTTAGTAGCCAGGAATAAAATAAAATTAATTGGTAAAGTGGAGAACCTTCTAAATTATTTACGAATACAGTTAATTCAAATTTCTTTATTAATATATGAAAAGGAATTAATAAAATTAAGAATATTAGAAATGACAATGACGTTATGAGGAGATCAGTTGAAACAAGGGAGAAGATGAAAATTAAAATAATAATACCTAAAATTATGGAAATTTCTAATAATAGGATATTTAACTCTAACATTCACTAAAAAAATTCGTACGAAATTATTTAAAGTCAACATCTTGTTTGATTGAGAGAAAGAACTTTTATCTTTCTTCGTAATGAAGTTTGAATTTAGAAAATATTACATTTTTTAATCAATTAGATTCTTAGAACTAAATTGTGTTAGAAAATATTATATAAGAAAAAAAGCTGATAATAATTATGAAAAATTTAAAATTAAAGGGATTAAAATTTAGTAAAGGCAAATATCGGCTATTTAATGATCGTTTTGCTTTTTTCCCACCTCATGTAATAGATATTTTAGCTTCTATTTACGGAGAAGGTGTAAAATCATTATTGGTATGGTTAGGTAAAAAAGCAGGTTGGAAGTTGATACAGACATGGGAAGAGAATTTAAAACCAAAATCTTTGGATGATTTAGTAAATCAATTCACAAATATCTTAGGTAACCACGGATGGGGACGGTTTAATCCTAAAATTGTTTCCGAGGATTCAATAGTTATCGATCTTCATCATAATATTTCTTCAGAATTAGAAAATAAATCAAAATATTTTTGTTTTTTCATTACTGGATTATTAGCTGGATTTGGGGAATTCGCATTATACCGAGTTAATGTTATTGAAACTCAATGTTCCCTTGAAGATTTAAGTCTAGAGAACTGCGAATTTAAAATTGAAATAAAAAGCAATTAAGGTATATTACCAAGGATCCCATTCTTCGGGATTTAATTCATCTTTCTCAGACTCTTTAAAATTATTTTCTAATGGTTCTGAATTAATAGGATACATCGTGTTGTTTATATCAGAAATATCCTTTACCTTTTGAGGTTCAATTTCCATTATAGACGGATCCTCATCAATGGTTCCTGAGTCATCTCCTATCACAACATCTTTGAAGGCAGATATTAGAGACAGAAAATTAAAAAATTCTTCCTTATTCATTTCAACTTTTAATGTTTTTTCATTTTTCAGAATTGCTAGTTTGATAATCCGAACTTCACCACTTATCTCAACAGATGTGATTTCAATATTTTCATTCCTATTTTTTAACTGAATTCTCCACGAAGTTTCTCTTGTTTTTTCAATTTCCATAATTATATTTTCACATAATAATTAAATTCATTATTCTAGTAAAAATCATTAAATTTAAAATTACTTCGAAGTAAATTGCAAAGGATTTAGTTTAAAAAGAAAATTGTATAATAAGAGAGAATTATAAATACTATTAGAGGAGGACGGATTTGGCATAGTATCTGAAATTTATTTTTCTTTAAATTATATATTATATTTAACGATTTTATAGGGTATCTACTATCAATATGATGACTTAGATCTGAATAATCAAAGAAGCTATAAAACGATCTAAAGTAAATTTTTTTAAAAATTGAGAGCTTAAAATTTGAATTGAAGAAGACTATGAATGAAAGATTATCTCCAAAAATATTATTGATAATAAGGTTTACTATAAAAAAAATGACAAAAAACAGGGAAAAGATTAGGAAAAAAGAAAAAATAACGGTTACGTTTAAAAGGATAATAGGATACACAAAAAAAATAAAAATCATGAGTTTACCATCGCTACCACCAATTATTTTCAAATTATAAAGCATAAAAGACAACGAAAATGCTAAGAATACCACAAAAACTCTTAAATAAACAATAATTGGAAACTTTTCGATATAGTTTAAGAATTCAAAAAAATTTAAAACAAACCCTATAATATAACTAAATTTAAAAAAACTTATTGGTACTACTCTAAATTTTAAATCTAAATAGAGAAAAGAAAGGAATAATATACTTGTCAAAGTATAATAAATTATTAAAAACAATTTTATCATATCAATAGGAATCTCCTTCCCAAATATCAATAAACTTTTTTAAACTCCTTGCTTTTATATTTTCTATTCTATATCTAAATATTTTAATCCTTCCAAACTTTTTTTCTTGGATTAAACCATGACTTTCAAGGTGATTTAGATGTTTATTAACATTTGAATGATTTAGTTTAGTTTTATTAATTATCTGCGAAATAGATAATTCTTCATTCCGAGCAAGAACTTTTAAAATTTTGATTTTCCCTCTTGATCCTAATAGATCTTCGATTAATGGCTTATTTTCCGGATTTATCATGTTTAGATATTTATTTCTTTTAATTTCAGTATATTTATAATAATTTTTTCTAATTTTGCTAAATTTATTTCGGGTATTTGAATTAGGGCTCTTCTTCCTTTTATTTTCTCGCTTAGAATATTAATAAGAACTATACTCTCACGCTTAAATTCTTGAAGATAGTTCCATAATTGCGAGTTCGATCTGGGATTTAAACCTAAATTTTCGCATATGATATGATATCTTTTTGATATTTCTAGAAAGGAAATTTCTGTTTTTTTAGAGATTTTTAATCCCTTAACAATTGCAAGCAAAAAAAATAATTTCTGAGGAGACATATATTTTAAAATATCTAAAGTTGAAAATGGGATCAATTCTTGGCTTCCAAGTCTGATACATTCATTATCTATAAATTTTAAATCTCTACTTTCAGCAATTTTTGTCGCTTTCCATAAGATGTTTAATCCATACCTGATATCCCCATTCCTATAAGTTGACTCTACAACCATTTTTATCAGGTCTTTGGATAAAACATTTTCTTTTAAACTTAAATAAGCCCTATACATTAGAATATCAAAAATCTGTTTTTTAGAATAATTACTGAACTTAATTATATTTCTTTGCATCGTACTTATAGTGCTATAATCTAAGTTATTTAAACAAGAAAGATCCCTTACAATTCCAATAATTGAAACTCTTTGTTGAACATTTGTCGAATCATCATTAATTCGAGTTAGTAAATAAATCAAATCCTCTCCTTTGTTAATTAGATAACTTAACTCATCTAGCACAATTAGGATGTGTATATTTTGCTGATTTAGAAAATCGATTAGAATCTCTAATAAATCCTGAGGGGAATATCCTCTTTTAGGAAAATTCTTATTCATTAATCGAATAATTTTGATTAAGACTTTATAACTAGTTCTTTCCTTCCGACAATTAACATGAACATATTTGATACATATATTTCTCTTAGTTGATGCCTCCCTAAGCATTTCACCAAAGACTTTTACAGTAACGGTTTTTCCAATCCCAGTTCTTCCAGTTATTAAAATTTTTCTAGAAGTTGAATTTGGATTTGTAATAAGCGTCAGGAATAGCTGTGATAAAAGGGATAATTCCTTATCTCGGTGTAGTAGTTCATCTGGAACATAATTCATATCGAGTTTACTTTCATCGAGAAATAATGAGGGTTTTCTTAAAAGTTCTTCAAAATACTCCATAATAACACCGATTTCACAATAGAAGTTTATTATAAATTTAAAAGAGGATCGTATATAATAAAATACAGAGTATTAGTTTTTTTATTAGAAAAACCGGATGGAATGTATTATAATCAAACCGTTTAAATTTTTGTCGTTTAAAAGATCTGTAGATTTTCTATAAGGAAATGGATGAAATACATTTGAATTTAATCAATTATATGGTTATTACCTAAGAAATTTTATTAATTTATTCAAGGATTAGCGTTACAGCATTCAATATCTAATTGTAATATCGGGTAATAATTTTTTCTCTCCGTTTTTAAATTTAAATAATGTCGTTAATGAAATTAATGAAATTATTACTAATATAGAGATAAATAATACAAAATTTAATTGAATTACATTCTCTACTTCCTGGATATTTATGTTTAGATTTAGGGAAAGTGTTCTATTTTCTAAATAAAGGGAACCATTAAATATTAAATTCAACTTTAATGTCTTAATATTTTTATTAGAATGTATGAATTCATAAGGGACTGCTACCGATAATATTCCTAAGAGATCGGTAGTATAAACTTGTGAGTACACAATGTTTTTGTTATCTAAAATTACTAATTCAATTTCTTGATTTTTAAGTGGGGTTACCGTATTATTGAAAAAAGAGTAATAGAATAACTCCATTATCAAGTCTTCTTCATTACCCAAATCTTCTTTAAAGCTAATCACATCAATAAGTATAGGATTCTTTTCAAGTAAAACTTCATATTGAAATTTTGAATCATTATAAACAATATTCTTTTCTAGTTCAAATATCAAATTATTTACACCTAAATTTAAATGATCAATTGAAGATATAAAAATATCTATTCTCCCTAAATAATTAGTAGTGAAATTGGACTGGAAAATTGTAGAGTTATTTGACTCTATCAGAAAACTTATTAATTGATTATTCAAGAATGTATTATTTTCAACTAAATCATCAAAAAATCTTGCTTGAAAAATTAAACTGTCTCCGTAGTTTATTTGATCTTTAAATCCAATTAGTTGACAAAATGGGATACGTTTGCGTATTTTAACTTGAATTGTTTCTAAAAGATTAGATATTATATCCATTGTACCAATTTGGTGGTAACCACTTACAAATTTTATGTATAAATAATTGGTATAATTTTTAAGAGTTAAATTTAGGAAATTAATATTTACACTCCAATTTTTTGAAAAATTTCCAATTTCATCATATTTTGATGAATTCCAAACAACTGTATCAAAGTCATCTGAGATCCTGACTTGAATATAAGCTTCCTCGTTGATAGGATTATAATCTAATGTCCAAGAGGCGTTTATTTTGATTGTTTCGTCAGGGTAATAATTATTTCTATCAACTTCTATATAGCTTAAATTACACTCAAAACTAATACCAAAATTTGAAATACTAAGGATTTCGATAAGTGAAACAATTAGAATTAAAAAAATTAGTTTTTTTTTCACATAAACATTTTTACTTAAAACTATAAAAACTAAAATAATTACGAAAAAAATTTATCTTAACAAATATTTTAATTATGAAATAATAAAGCAAACATTAAATTATTACCATGGGAAAAGTAAGAACGTTATTAATTAAAAATGTATCAAAAGAATTAATAAATAAATATCCTGATGTCTTTACTACCGATTTTGAAATAAATAAGAAGCTTTTAGACAAATATCTTGAAGTTGATTCAAAACACCTAAGAAACCGGATTTCTGGGTATATTGTGAATTTATTAAAAATAAAAAATCGAGAATGAAAGCTTCTAGCTTATAAAAAACATTTTAAATTACATTAATTTAATAACTTATTTGAAGGGATAAAAATTAATAAAAATATTTTAAAAATGGCCGATCTTCTTAGAATGGGTAATACAATGTTAAACTTAGCTTGTCCTGTTTGTAATAATCCCATTTTTAGAAATAAAAGTGGGGATAAGTTTTGTCCCAGTTGTGATAGAAAAGTTGTTGTATCGAATGATAAAACAGCTCAATATTATCAAAAGAATAATTTAAATTACGAGAATAATCTCAATATAAAGCCAAACTTTAGAGAAGCAATTTATACATCATTAGAGGATGTTATATCTAAAAAGGTTCAGTGGATAATAGAAAAATTACAAGTAGAAACTGATATCGAATTAATAAGGAGTTATATTGATGTTATCTCGAATTTCCTCAGTTTATTAAATAGTATCCCCCCTACATTTAAAAAGGGACATGAATGAATTATATTAACTTCGATCTCAAAACAGAATTATCAGTATAAAATTTGTATATTTGGTTTAAGTTATTCTTTTAACATAGGGATTAGAAATAATGCTTCTGCCGGGATTTGAACCCGGGTCCCGAAGGTGAGAGCCTCAGATGCTTGATCTTAATCGTATCAATCTATAACTACGACTTAAATTGACCGGTCTACACTACAGAAGCATGATATTTTATCTTTAAAACACTATATCAGTCTATTTTTTAATAAATTCAAATTATTTTAAATATTTAATAGAATTTAATATTATAGAATATAAAATAATTATAAGGGAAAAATCTCTCAAGATATCTATATATCCTAATCTTATTTAAAAACAGTAATAAATTTAGTTTTTGAGAAAAAGAGGTTTTAACAGATTTACATAATGATCCCTTATGGAATATTCCGCAATATTTGTAGCTTCAGATATAATTTTCTGTGTTAAAACTGCTTTCAGCTTATTTTCCTTTGCTAATACCTTATCTGCTAGATATATTATAGCCCCAGTTAAAATAAAAGGATTTCTTCCACCACGATGCAATAATGGTAATTCTATCAATATTTCCCTACATTTTTTCAGCAAATTATTTTGGAATTCATACTTCATCCAAAAAGATCCTTTTTTCTCTAATCTTTCTGAGAGATCCTTATGATTTATAACTTGATTGGTTAACCTTACAAGATAATCTTCGGTTTTATGGGGAATTGACTCATTATTTAGATGATGCTTGTATCTTATCCCATCCCGTAAGATCAACCTGGGATTCACGCGATGCCCAAAATTTTGAAAAGCTTTTGCTATTTCATTAATTGTAATAGGTGCATTATGATATTCCTTCCTGACAGCAAGAAATACACAAAAAGCGATTAATGATATATTGTTAATAACCTTTTGTTCATTTTTAAGTATTTTCTTATAATAGTATGCTGAATTATTGCGAATATTTTTATTTAGGTTAAGATATAACGAAACCTTGTTTAAAATGTTGAAAATTCGATATTCAGTCTCGTGATTTTTAATTCTTAAGAATTGCGCATAATTCTTTTTTAACCTTCTAAATAATTTTTGTTCATTGGGAGGTAACAACCTTCCCGCTTTATCTTTTAAGTACCTAGAATTTTCATAATCAATAAATGAACCAAGACCGCCTATAAAATCCGTTCTTTCTCCCAATGCGACATACTGCTTACTTGAATTTCCAGATTTGTCTGTATTATTAACCACAAATGACGATGCTTTAAATAACTCATTTATTACTAATCCACATGCACTACAAACCTTTTCAAATCTATTAATAATAGTTTTTCCTCTACATTCAGGGCATTTTTCACTAGTTTCACTTAATTTTTCTTTATCACTAATTTCAATCACTTAGAGAATTCAAATTTAAATTAATGATATCATTTCTGCTTTATTTTAGCTATATGTAATTCTAATTAGGTTAAAAGTAATAGTTTTACTTAGTAATGAACTCTTTTACAATAGTGTAAGAGGGGGGGATGATAAGAACTAAAATAAATGGGATTTAAAATGGTAAATATAGAAGAGAATTAAGTAAAATCTTGAATACTTATTAGTCTAAAGATGTGTTAAATGAAAAAAGATCAGAGTTATAGGAAGATTAAGATCATCCCAATCAATAACATTGAATTACTACAAGAAATTAAAAAAAAATTAGACACAATATTTCAAGGTAGAAGAGAAATCATGTATTCAGATATAATTAATTTGATAATAAGAGAGGATAAAATTGGAGATAAATACAATGAATTAATTTTATGGTGTAATTATAAGATTAGATTAGGAGAAACTTTTGTAGAATTTTAGGTTTTGTGAAGGGAATGAATACTTCTTACTTAATTATTATTTTGTAAAAAAGTAAAAATACCAAAAAGGAATTATAAATACTTAATTATAATAGTATTAAATTATTTATTTTATTAAAAAACTAGAAATATTTTTCATTTCCACTAATTTTAATTCAAAAGAACGATTTATTTACTTTATAATTAATACGATAAGGTAGATTTTGCATGGTTCGATATACAGCAGACCATAAAGTATATATAAAGATCCTCTATTGGGGTATGGCGAATTCAGGAAAGACAACATCAGTCGACACATTATACAGATTGTCGAAAGAAAATGAAAAAGATATTACTCCAACTGGTAATTTAACAAAAATTTCGATGGCAAGTGGATCAACTCTTTATTTTGATAGGGGTATTTTTCAATCGACCAAACAAAAAAGACAAGGAAAAGTTTTTTATCATGTGTATACCGTTGCGGGGCAACGAAGGTTTTCTCCCCTAAGAAAAAAAATATTTAAAGGAACAGACGGGGTTATCTTCACTGTAGATTCACAAACTCACTTTTTTGAGGATAATATCGAATCCCTAAAGGAATTGAAGAATATTACAAGAGGGAAATTAATTACTGAAATTCCACTCATTGTTATGCTAAACAAACAAGATCTCACTGAGGTAATCGGAGAAGAAGACTTTAAACAAGTTTTAAAAGATGAAAAACTTTGGTATAAACCTGAAGACAAACTTTATAGATGGAATCCGATAATCTATAATACATGTGCTTTATACGAAAAACGAAAAGATGTTTATCGTAGTTTTACTGAATGTGCTAGAAGAATCGGGTTTTATCAGATATATGGAGATGGTAATGCTCCAATTGGAGATAATTTCAAGGATTTTCGTTAATTTTGAATTACTTTATAATTTTTTATCCTTATTTGATTTAAAATCATAAAAAGATTCTCTCATCCCATAATAAATTTGGATTAAGTTTGATTTCAAAGAATATGGAGTAAAATAGGTTGTAAATATTCAATGAAAATGACTAGACAAGGATGATCTACGTAAAGTAGGAATGATAATTTATAGTTACCTTGAGGATTATAAAAACCTATATTCCAATAAATAAAATTTGCATCGTTTGAATAAAATATAAAAATGTTTCTTCATTTTTTTGATTAACTAAATAAAAATAGGTGTGAGTGAATAACGGGACTTTATAATAGAATAAAGGGTGGTTTGCCTAAACAATTTTCGATTTTTCAAATTATAAGTTTGTTGGGCATTGATGCTTCAGAAGAAAGGAAAGTAAGGAATTTATTGAAACAATTTGTTTTACAGGGTTATATTAAAAGATTGTCAAAGAACATGTATCAAAAAATTGAAAACGAATACCAAAAAAAAGATTAATTAATTATTTATTTTTAAATTAACTTTCAGTTGTGGGAATATAAACTTAATTAGTTGGCTGAATGAATCCAAAACACCTTCCCCATTTATAGCAGACGTTTTCTTTAGTGCTAAATGTTTAAACTTTGAATAGTTAATGTGTGTCATGAAGTCTGTTTCAAGTATCTTTTTAATTTCATGTAAGTCATATTTATTTAATGAAATTACGATAGGAATGTTAAAAATTTCCCTACCGAATAATGTTTTTAACTCCATCCATGATCGAATATTATGTTCCAAGCATTCTTTTTGAGAATCAACAACAAATATTATTCCGTCTACTCCATTCAATGTTGCTGGTCGAGTACTAGAATAAAAATCTTGACCTGTCGCAGAATAGACTAAGAACTTTAAATCCCATCTAGCTCCTTTAAATTTAAGAACTCCAAAATCAAAGAAAAGTGTCCTTCCTACAGTACTGTCAATAGATTTCAATGAATTTTCTTTGTTAAAACAAGAAAATAAAAATTTCACTGAAGTTGTTTTTCCTGACATTCCAGGACCGTAGTAAACAATTTTTACTTGTAAAGTTTCATTTTCAAAATCAAATATCATGTTAAACCTAACCCCAAAGTGATACTATTTTATCACCCATAAATGATTTTTTACCATCTTCAATCAAATCAGAAAAATTTTCACCCCATTCCTTTCCAATAAATGATATCATCCTTTCTATTGGAGCATCTTCATAGTCAATTGTTTTCAAAAGAGTTTTACTACTAATCTTTGTGTATATTTTAATATTATTTAGTAAATTCAATCTTGATAATATGAAAAACGCTCTTTTTGAACCAGAATAGAAATTTTGAATTTCCCTTCTAAATATGTTTTTCTTCAACTCATTTTTTTCCACTTCGAAATCTAATAATGTCTCCACTAAATCCTTGTCAAGTAGGTTTGATGTAATTTTGTCATTTAGTACTCTTTTCATTTTTATTAACGATTTTTCGGTATCAAGGGAAATTTTTCTAAGTATATTTTCTTCAAGGGTCAAATTTACCGATTTTAAATTTATTTGATCTATACCCATTGAAAAATTGTTCGAAGAGAAGGAAATATATAAAATGGTGTTAGTTTTAGTATTAATTAATTCTTTTAGTTTTAACAAGTCCTTATTTTCTCTCGGAATGACGATTCCGATTAGCCATGAATCGATATTTTTAAATGTATTTAAAGCTCTAGTAGCAACTCCACAAGGACATCTTATGTTTGCTCTTTGATAATTATAATCTAAATTTTCATTTGTAATTAAATCATCATATTCATCCGTGGAGATAAAATCTGTATAGAAAACATATTCCCTTCGAAAATGTACAAGTTCAGATAACTCCATCAAAAAATTATTTATTTTATCCGAATTATCCCCTAAAACTATTATAGGAATTCTATCTAACAGGCAATAAAGAATTAATGAGCTGTAATGCTTTTTGAATTTATCTAGGATCTTGAAAAAATTCATCTTTTCACCTTTCTATTTTATTATTAATTCTCCCAACATTCTCTTAATATCGAATGTACGGAATTCTTGAATTTCAGATGCTTCTTTAATAAGAATGTTGATTTTATTTGTAAACTGTGGAAGAATTAATCTAATTAGGCCTAATTTTTGCCTCATTTTCCCAATAACTGCACTGAAGATCGATTTCCCCAACCCTTCAATGAATTGGAAAGAATGTTGACAGTCAAGTAAAATTTTTTCAGCATGCATTTTTTTTAATAACCAAGCGCATCTGTTAGCAGTTTGAAAGAGGGAATAACTCATCGCAGAAATCTTATCTAAATTTTCTGTACTCAAATCAAAGTTTTTTAAAAACTTGGAAGCAATAAATCCTCCCTCAATCGTTACAAAAGCATATTTCAAATCAGGAACAGTGAGAGAGATGTTATTCAATACTTTTCTCAATTTCATTGACGTTGGCTTCGATAAACTTAATGAGAAAGGAGATAATTTAAAATCCATCTCTTCATTTTCCTTAATATTAAATCCTTCTATAATATTTTGAACTTTTTGACTATTAAATTGAATTAATGGAGGTTTAAAAGATTCCCCAGATGTTATTAAACTCGTCTTAATCTTTCTTAAACATTCACTAGTTTGAAGAAAAACACCGCCTAAGTTTATATTTGGTTGAGCAGTAATAGCTATGAAAAATTCGTGCTTATCATCTAAAACTCCTTGAGATTCTAAAATTCTATTCAACGAATTATGTATTGGACTATTCAATGGTGCGATCAAAATTTTTGCTTTCTTCCCTTCAATTAGAATATATTTTAAGTCTTTCGGATGTAAATGAATCCCAACGTTAAAAATCGCGCTTGTAGCTGAGCTAACGTTAAATATTTCATCTTTAGAGAACCAGACTCCTGTTGATTGAATTGGGTTTCCATCCCTTTGAGTTAAAACAGCATTCTCGACACCTTTTATTTGCTTTATTTGGTCTAAATGGATCCCTATTTTTTCATTGAGCTGCATATTAAACACTAAGGTCTATTTTTGAAACGACACTATTTTATTTTAATAGATATTTTTAAACTACGAAAATTTAATAATCTAAACTAAGCTTTCAGCAGAAAAACAAAAAAATTTATAATATATTGTTCCTTCTTTATATAGAACAAATCGCATCTTTACCGGTGTAAGCTTGGATTACGGTAAATATCCGTTAAATGAAGAGTTTTATCATAAATGCGGTATAAAAAATGTAGTTATAATTAGGTAATTATAACTGAAGAAAGTTTTATTAAGATCCTCAATTAAGTTAAAATTCCAAAAATAGTTTTGTGATGAACTTCACAGTTTGTTAATTCCGGTTGATCCTGCCGGACCCGACTGCTATTTGGGTGAGAATAAGCCATGCGAGTTGAATGGAATACCTAAGTTTTCCATGGCAAACTGCTCAGTAACACATGATCAACTTACCCTATAGAGAAAAATAACCTCGGGAAACTGAGGATAATGTTTCATAGTTGAAAAGGCTTGGAAGAGTTTTTCAATAAAAGGGATAAGAAAAATGGTTCTTATCCGCTATAGGATAGGATCGTGGTTGATTATGGTTGTTGGTGAGGTAATGGCTCACCAAGCCGATAATCGATAGGGGCCGTGAGAGCGGGAGCCCCGAGATGGGTACTGAGACAACGACCCAGGCCTTACGAGGCGCAGCAGGCGCGAAACCTCCGCAATACACGAAAGTGTGACGGGGTTACCCAAAGTGTTCAATTTTGAACTGTGGTAGGTGAGTAATGTCCCCTACTAGAAAGGAGAGGGCAAGGCTGGTGCCAGCCGCCGCGGTAAAACCAGCTCTTCAAGTGGTCGGGATAATTATTGGGCTTAAAGTGTCCGTAGCCGGTTTAGTAAGTTCCTGGTAAAATCGGGTAGCTTAACTATCTGTATGCTAGGAATACTGCTAAACTAGAGGGCGGGAGAGGTCTGAGGTACTACAGGGGTAGGGGTGAAATCTTATAATCCTTGTAGGACCACCAGTGGCGAAGGCGTCAGACTGGAACGTGCCTGACGGTGAGGGACGAAAGCCAGGGGAGCGAACCGGATTAGATACCCGGGTAGTCCTGGCCGTAAACGATGCATACTAGGTGATGGCATGGCCATGAGCCGTGTCAGTGCCGTAGGGAAACCGTTAAGTGTGCCGCCTGGGAAGTACGGTCGCAAGGCTAAAACTTAAAGGAATTGGCGGGGGAGCACCACAAGGGGTGAAGCCTGCGGTTCAATTGGACTCAACGCCGGGAAACTTACCAGGGGAGACAGTAGAATGATGGTCAGGTTGACGACCTTACCTAACGAGCTGAGAGGAGGTGCATGGCCGTCGCCAGTTCGTGCTGTGAGGTATCCTGTTAAGTCAGGCAACGAACGAGATCCGCGCCTTTATTTGCCAGCAAGAAGTCACGACTTCGTTGGGAACACTAAAGGGACCGCCGTCGATAAGACGGAGGAAGGAGCGGGCAAAGGCAGGTCAGTATGCCCCGAAACCCCTGGGCTACACGCGGGCTGCAATGGTATGAACAATGGGCTGTAACTCCGAAAGGAGAAACCAATCCCGAAATCATATCTCAGTGGGGATTGTCGGCTGTAACCCGCTGACATGAACGTGGAATCCCTAGTAATCGTGTGTCATCATCGCACGGTGAATACGTCTCTGCTCCTTGCACACACCGCCCGTCGCTCCATCCGAGTGTGCTAAAAATGAGGTATGGTCAGAATGGTCATATCGAGTTTCTAGTATGCGAGGAGGGAGAAGTCGTAACAAGGTAGCCGTAGGGGAACCTGCGGCTGGATCACCTCCTAATTTTTTAATTTGAAAAAAGACTTAACTTAAAATAAGGTTTTTAATAAACTTTCTTCTCTTAATTTTTAAATTGGGGCCTGTAGATCAGTGGAAGATCATTACTCTGCACTTAGCATGCTAATTTTAAGCTTGACTTGCACTCAAGAGGTCACGGGTTCAATTCCCGTCAGGTCCACTCAAAAAAATCACAAATTTAGTTTTCCTTGAAAATAAGAAATTTTATAATTTTGCATTAAATATCCATTATTAAGATGAGATTATATAATTTAATTCTAATAATGGTCTTATTTATCTTTCAAACTACAGATGCACTGGAAGTATTTAATTTTATCTTGGTCACCTTTGGGATTATATTACTAATTATAATTTTAGTTTACATTCTCCTAACCTCAAAACAAGAAAAGTGAAAATTTGCATTATTATCTGTTTGATGTAACAATCTTTATAACATCTTGATCTTGTAATTCATAATTTTCTCCTAACCTTTTTTTCGTTTTTGCATCAATCCCAAACATAAAGTTTTCCGCTAAATCACTATGGATTTTATCTTTAACAAAGTCTCTAAGACGCGTACCTTTTTTAACAAGAAATGCATCTGGTAAAATATTTTCCTTATTGTCTGAAAGTGTGTTAATATCTGATACGGGATAAACACAAATTTGATTTAACAACTGACTCGAAGCAAAATTTAAAATATTTTGAATACCAGTCCCATTAAATGGTATTAAAATTTTCTTTTTTATTTTATTTAATGCTCCTAATTCATTTGCAGTTAATCTCGACTCCTCAATTAATATATAATCTTTAGAACCAGGAGTATATTTGATAATTCTTTTTTCATGATATTTTCTTAAAAAATATTCTGCTAAAGCACTACATGGGATAACATGTCCATTATATTTTTCTTTTAAATCTATTAAATTCTTTAAACTAGTTTTTTTATCAATTTTATTTGCCACAATCAATGTAGGTTTGGAAATTTTTCTTAACGTTTCTGAAAAAAGGAGTAAATCCAGCTCTGTCCAAGAAGACGGAATTTTATCATCAAGTCTTGAATTTTTCAATGATAGAATTATTTGATTTTTATTAATTTTCATTCCCGAGAGCCTTTCGTACAAACTTTCTACAATTTTTTGCTTTTCGGTTACCATAATCTTAGTGAATTTATTCCAATCTTCCCTCTCAATGATGTTTTTAAACCAAAAATTTATTTCATTCTCTAAGAACAAAATATCCTCAAAAGGGTCAGTTTTACCTATGGAAACGATATTACCCGATTTATCAAGAGATCCTGAAATATCTACAATGTGTAGAAGCACATCCGCTTTAATTAAGTCATTTAAAAACTTATTCCCTAAACCCTTACCTTTATGGGCATCAGGAACTAGTCCTGCAACATCTAACATGCTAATGGGAACGAAACGGAACCCATCTATACAAATGGAGTTTTTAGGGTTATCTTCTACATTTAATTCATTGCAAACACATTTGGTTTTGACATAAGCAACACCTCGATTAGGATCAATTGTGGTAAACGGTAATTCACTAACTTTGGCATTTGTCAAACAGGAAGCATTTAAGAATGTAGTTTTTCCACTACTAGGTTTTCCTATTATTCCTATAGTGAATGTCATATGTATATTGAATTTCTATATATTATAACTTATTCCTTTTCCTTTTGTTCCTCGTCTAACTTGGCAATATATTTTATTAAGTTTTCATAAGATATTTCATCCCTATTAGGTTCCCAGAAATTTTTCTCAGAAATATTGGGTGGGCATAAGCTTTTTGAGTCACTCATGACGTTTGTCATAATAATTGGTTCTTTAGTTTCATTTTTTTTCAATTTCAAAAGAAAAACCTTTTTTATCATCATTTTAAATCGGGAAAATTGGTTTTTGGGTCTGAATTTTGAATTTAAATTGTTGTATCCACTCTTATCCTCTAGGATATGTCTGTTATTTCTGTAAATTTCTTTAAAGGATAATAATTCATTTTTGATATAAGGAACCTTTAGCAAAAATGGCTCTTTAACTGAATTCACTCTTATGATGCACTGACCTTCATCTAAAATAGACAAATAATTTCTATTTTCATTATCAAGATTCAACAATTCGCACATTATATCTTTTTCTAAATGGTTTTTGAAAGTTAATACAATTCCATTATTGGCAAGAATTTCTTTGCTTATATCTGGACGGGTTGCTAAAGTAATTAAGCATTCTCCTGTCCCTCTTTGCAATAATGCAATATCCTCCAAATAGGTAGTTATTTTACTTTTCTTTACAAAATCTTGAGGGGCAAAATATTGAGCATCCTCAATTATTGTAAGATGCTTAATTCCCTTAAAATTTTTGGCACCTTTCATCAAATTTTTATCCCATAAATATTTAAGTACCATATTTAAGAAGAAGAGAGCATCTTCTTTTTCACCTCCTAAACGGATAATCGAGCTTAAATCAAGTAAAATATTTCTCTCGAATAACTCATCTATGGTTATGCTATTATTCTCTTCATATAACGCTTTCAACGGTCCCCTTGAAAATCTTCTGATCCTGTTTTTAATACTAATAAGCGTCTGATTTAGCATGGGTATATTATTCTTGTTTTTTTTCAGATATAGCCTGCATACCTGCTCAAAACCGTCCCAATTCTGGTATTGATCATCTTGACAAACTTTTGTTAATATCTCTACCAATACTTTCTCCATCTGTGGAGAAAATTCAGCATTTTCATCCAAAAACCTTCCACTTTTTAAAATATCAAAGATACGTTCTGCGTGAATAATTGGATTTACTTTACCGGGTTTAAAAATATTTATAGAAAAATTTTCTCCTGGCCAAAAAATAAGAACGTCTTCAATTTTTTTTTGTAAGAAATGATATTCCCCTTTAAACTCTACAAGAAAAAAGGGAATATCATAGATTTTTGAAAAGTTAATTAAAAAATTCATAAGAAAGTTACTTTTACCAGTCCCTGTTGCACCACATATGAATATATGCTTTTCGAGATCTTTTTTCGATAAGAGAAACTTATTGTTTCTAATTTTCCCCCTTTTAATTCTTCCTATAGGAATTTTACCCCTTTTTGAAATTAAACGTGAAGGGTTTTCTAAGATTATACTACTTTCATCAACCTGGAATAGTGCTAACAAGTTTAGTATAATAGATGTGAAATATAGGGCAATTGATAAATTAAATAAGATTGTGGGAAGAAAGATTTCATATCTAACTTCCAAAAATGATTTTGAATCATTAAAGATAAAAAATGGTAAATTAAGGATAAGAAATATAGTTGAGGTTATTAATAATATGGTTAACAATATCTTATTAAAAGTGCTACTATAACTAGATTCTCGATTTAAATAAAAAATGATATTAACTAATAGGCTTAGCACGCTTAGGCTTAAAAAAATTAAGAATGTGAGCATAATAATAATAGGTTTATCTTTTCATTATCTTGTAGTTTTAAAAACTTCAATAATTTCCTAACTTTTCAATAATAGCTTAGGACTTAACTATAGGAAATAAATTAAAATTAGATATAGAGGTAATATTCCAACCAAATAGTTAGGATAATAATTTTTTTATGATTTAGTCTTAGTACTTAACATCCTATATGTTTATTCCAATTCAGATTTATTAAAGGAGAGATTGAAAATCAAAACCACAGATATTTCGTAAACTTTTTTAATTTTATGACTTAGAGATCTATATAAATAAAAGTATAAACTTTAACATAAAAAAGTGAATAAGAAATGGCACAATTATCTGGCGTCCCAATTCTGATATTAAAAGAAGGGACAGATAGAAAACAAGGAAGAGACGCTCAAAAAAACAATATTGCTGCTGCAAAAGCAGTTGCTGAATCTGTTAGAACCACGCTTGGACCAAAAGGTATGGATAAAATGTTAGTCGACTCATTAGGAGATGTAACAATTACAAATGATGGAGCTACAATATTAGACACCATTGATGTTGAGCATCCCGCAGCTAAAATGATAGTTGAAGTTGCTAAAACACAAGATGAGAAAGTTGGGGATGGGACAACAACTAGCGTTATTATTTCGGGAGAATTATTGAATCTAGCGCAAGAGTTAATGGAACAATCGGTGCACCCAACTATAATTTTTCGAGGGTATAGAAAAGCCTTGTTAAAAAGTAAAGAAATTTTAAAAGATCTAGCAATAAAGATAGATTCTAACGATAAAGAGACATTATTGAAAGTTGCAGAAACTTCTATGAATAGTAAATTAATATCCGGTGTAAAAAGCCATATTGCAGATATCGCAGTCAAAGCAGTAAGCCAAATCAAAGAAAAACGCGGAGAAAATATTATAATTGATCTTGATCAGATCCAAGTTATTAAAAAAGAAGGAAAAAGCCTTTTGGATACCAGTATTATTGATGGAATTATAGTTGATAAGGAAATCGTCCATCCTATGATGCCAAAATCGATAAAAGACGCAAAAGTAGCCTTAATTAATTCTTCTCTAGAGGTAGAAAAAACTGAGTTTGATGCTGAAATAAGAGTGCAAACTCCTGACCAAATCAGTAAATTCCTTGAAGAAGAATCTAATATGTTAAAAAAGCGGGTAGTAAAACTCAAAGAAATTGGCGCTAATGTAGTTTTTTGCCAGAAAGGTGTTGATGATAAGGCACAAAACTTCCTTGCAAAGGAAAATATAATAACTGTTAGAAGAGTAAAAAGATCTGATATGGAAAAGTTAGCAAGAGCAACTCACGCTAAAATTATTAATAACATATTTGAAGTAACTCCAAATGATATAGGAAGTGCGGGAAAAGTCGAGGAAAAAAAGATAGGAGATGACAATATGATTTTTGTATCAGAATGTGCAGATCCAAAAGCAGTGAGCGTATTAATTAGAGCCGGTATTGAACACGTGGTAGATGAAGCGGAAAGAATGCTACATGATGCTTTATCTGTTGTTAAAGCCGCAATAGAACTTCCATATATCTTGCCTGGTGGCGGTGCGTCCGAAATCGAATTAGCAAAACGATTAAGAGCTTATGCCAGATCAATTGGAGGTAGAGAACAATTAGCAATTGAAATCTATGCTAACGCTCTAGAAATAATTCCCAAAACTCTGGTTGAAAATGCTGGTTATAATCCTATTGATTTAATAGTTGAATTAAGATCAAAACATGAAATTGAAGATGGGAAATCTAATGGAATAAATATTGATACAGGAAAACCCGACAACATGATTGAGCTCGGGGTTCTTGAACCATTATCAATTTTAACCCAAGCTATTCAATCTGCTACTGAAGTTGCCTCTATGATTATTAAAATCGATGATGTAATAGCAGCATCCACATTGTCTAAAGGCGGAATGGATTAAACTATATTCTATTTTTATTTTTTCTAATTTTTTTAAATATTATTTAACTCCCTGAATTGAGTTCCCCAGGAGAATTTCGAAAGGATTAAATCCCCATAATCAATAAAATTTGTGATAAAAAGTGCTGCTGCTAAGGCCTCTGCAGAACTTAACTTTTCCCATTTTCCATAATTGGTAGAGTTTGCGGCTATTAAGGAGGGTAATTTACGATCATTACTTGATTCTAAGTCTGTCAATTTAATTATTTTTTTCCAAGAACAATCAATAACTATAAGACCATCTTTTAAAACAAATTCTCTGTCATTTATGCTGATAATCTTTCGCGCAAAAGGGTTTAAAATAATAGCATTTCTTAAATTTCCCTTGACTCTATTTATTTTTTTCAGAAGATTTAACTTACTTAATTTGGTTGCAGTACATTTTTTTGGATCACACTCATTATAATGAAGACAGTACAATTTCGGTATCGACAAGCTTGGAGAGGATCTATTCATAATTAAGATTTAGGAGTCATAATTTCTCGATATTAATTTTCAAGGCATAAATTTTTTCTTAATTAATCACTCATATTTAAAACTAGTAAGAACATTAACAGATTTTATAAAGTTTTCAGTAGTCTGTTCACTACCTAATAGTTGCATAATTGAATAAATAATATTCCTTGATTCACAGATAATAGGAATACCTCCATATGTAAGGGAAAATAATCCAATAAAAGAAATATCTTCAGTATTTGATGTGTTTTCAATATTTGAGTATTTTAATTTTCCAGAAGGGCATGAGATTAGTCCATAAAAATTTTCGGCATCACTTCCAGAAATAGCGACATAACATAATAAATTCCCTATTGAGCTCCCCTCAGATTCTTCTTTCATTTTTTGAAAAGCAACATGCGCATTTGCAGAAAATGCCTCAATGGATATCGGTAAATTTTGACCACTTATCTCCCTAGCATCCAATGTTAGCCCTGATTCACCTACTAACCCGTATCTAATAAAAATGGGGTTTTGCAGAGAATCTAAAATAGTGCTTATTGCCGGTAGTAAATTAGTAAGTTCAATATCTTCATGACTATAAGAAATAAGGGGAACTTCCGAACCCATTCCGAAAAGATAAATTGCACTTCGAACTTTATCACAAAATTGCTCGATTTCTGCCTCAGTTTCATCCCCAGTTCCAAAAAACTCTCCTAATTTTTGTTTCAGATAGTACATTGATGATGCTAGATTATCCGCATCTAATGGCCATTCTTTATGGTAATCATGAACAATAGTCAAGAGTGTTTCATTAATTCTAATTGTTATTAAACACACCTTCTCAAAATATGAAAATGAAATAACTTGCTCTTTAATATTCAGATCTTCCCAATTTTCTTCACTCGCTGTAAAAGCTGCTGCTGCGAGACTTGTAATTTGATTGGGATCTAAATCAATTTCGCTTTTTCTACCAATCTTTGCGATAGAAAGACCATTTTGATCACATAAAAGCACCAAAACTGTACCTTCTGATGCACGTAATATAGACGTTAAATGTTTTATTAAAGAATCTCTTACACTCATTAAAAAAACCTATTTTTTTTGCTTTAAGCTATAATAATTATCTTTTCTTATATAATATTAGAAAGTTTTATCATTTATTTCAATCGCATATAATTTGAATTTCATCATCATAAATTTTTTAATTTTATTTCCTCTTATCTAAATAATAGATTTTTAATTTGTTCTTAAATCGCGGGAATCGCCAAGTCTGGTCAAAGGTGGTGGACTTAGAATCCATTCTCATAGGAGTTCGGGAGTTCAAATCTCCCTTCCCGCATATTTTCTTTTATTAATACATTTCCAACATTTTATTTCTAAAGAAAAGAAAAATTTTAATGATTGCAGACTCTACTATTAATAATAGTTTAAGAGTTCTAAAAACGATTTATAAAAAAAGCTTGATAAAATAAAAGTACCATGCTCCTGTAGTGTAGTCCGGCCAATCTTTCACCCTATGTAAAAGAAAGGGCTTGGCATGCTAGGCTTTCACCCTGGTGACAATACAGATCCTATCGTTTTGTATCATTAACCGGGTTCGAATCCCGGCAGGAGCAAATTAAATCAACTGTTTTAGAACCAATAACCTATTTTTTTAAATCTTAATAAAACTTAACTGATTCCTTAATTAAATAAATAAAATGAAAAAAAAAAAATTAGGAAAATTAGTTTTTCGCAAAAACTTTCATAATGGCACTCAATTCTGAGATTGCTAGTATATCTTTCTTTTCGTAAGTTTCCATATCTTCCTTGTAAAACTCTAATAGACATTTTTCACATTGAAACGTCTCACCATAGTCGACAGTGCTTTCTCCATTACATCTTGGACATTTATATTTGATCAAGTTGTTTTTCATATAATGTCACTTTTTTTTTATAATTAAAAAGAGGAGGGAGTTTCCCTTATAAATGTTTTCCTCAAAAAATATAATAGGAGTAGAGGGGTTCTAAAGGTAAATCGTGGGAGTGATTTGACACAAATGTCTAAAGAATTTTCAGAAATTCCATTTCGCTTCCCACCCATTGAAACTTAGACCACTTTAAATTCGTGGAGAATATGATTCAACAGAGGTATGTCTAATAAAATATTTACTGAAGCAATTTAACAGAATCTAAAATATTAAAAATCTAAGGAATTTATCTATATATAGATTTTTAATAAAGGAGAATCTTGAAAAAAATTGATTTATGGGGTTCCTTCGCCACCAGAGAATCCAAATCCGATGATTGACTTTTGAAGCCACGCTGAAATAGCAGTTAATAAAGCTAATAATATTGAAATTTTGGTACGAATTTTCATCTAAATACACCAAGAAAAGTTTATTACGAATTGTCATGAAAATACAACAAGAAGACTATATTTTCTTAAGATTTTTTCCAATCTTAAATATATAAATTCCAAGAAAATTAATGAAAAGGATATAAAAATAAAGAGAAATATAATGTAGCTTTTTTAAATTAATAATCTCAAAGTAATCTAGGGTCCGCCACCATTTCCATTAACTGCTAACCCAAAAATGGACATTTTAAGAAAGAGTGAAATTGCTGTTAAAAAAGCCATCATTAAACTTAGTTTTGTTCGTAATTTCAATAAATTCACCTTGATTAGGTGTAATTGTATTGCAAGAAACCTATATAAACTCCGAAAAATTTAAAAATAAGGTAGTCCTATGAGGATTTTATTAATATTAAAAAAATGTCTTGTATATTTAGAGAAAAAAAGAGAAAAATATTCGCTAGCTTTATTATTTTTAGAAATAATTAAGGCCCGCCCTCACCAGCATTAACAGCTAAGCCAGCAACTAACATTTTAAGGCCAATGGAAATCGCAGTCAAGAAAGCTAGTGACACTTTTATTTTATTTTGTAATTTCATGTAAATACACATTAAATAGGTAAATTTTCAACATATTTTTAGTGAGAATTTATTTAAACCACTATAAAAAGCAAGAAAAATTATTAAATTGTAAAAAAATAAATATGTAATTCTTTAATTTTAATTAAAACGACTTGTAACAAAGAATACAAATGTTAAAACTTCCTGATTTAAAATTTTTAGAAAATCTATCAGCAGAAGAACTTATTAAAGATTTAGAAGTGATTGTTCAGGATTTTTTCAAAGAGATACAATTATTTTTGGATATAAATCCATTTCATGAAAAAATCAAATTTATTCTTAATAAAAATCTTGATACAAATTCCTTAAAGGGTAAGGATATTTTTAGTATTGGAGTTAATCGATATATCGATAGTAATGTTGTAGTAATAGAATTCTTTGAAAGTTATATAAAATTTCTCCCGTTTATTATTTTGAGAGAAATTTATAATTTATTTCTTCCAAAAGAATTAAAAAGCTACGAATTTGTACAAATTATCATCAATCAAATAATTTTAAGTGATCTCAATAAATCTAAACATTTAAATGAATGGAAGTCAATTATCAGAGAAAATCTTGAACAGACAGACCTTTTAACCAAAGGAGTAAATCGTCTATTTGCATTTGACCGTTTAGAAAGATTTTTCAAACTCTATCATCAACAAATACCCAATAATCCTACACAATTTTTCTTTAAATATCTAAGAAGAAACATTTCTTTAATTAGTGATAGAATGAAAACATTTAATGAGGAAGATATACATGATGTGTTCTTCAACGAGTATACTAATTATTTATCTAGATCTATGAATAAAGATGAGATCGTAGAATCAATTAGATGTATAATATATATTTTCTATAAAGTAAAGAAGTATAAAGATTTCCTAAGTTATAGAAAATTTTTTCAAAACCTTAAAGAAATTGGGGGGATGGATACTAAATTAAGTTTAAGAAAATTATTTAGCAATATTAACTGGATAAGAAGATATAGTTATATTTCTCCTTCTTATCAATTAAATTGGAATACGCTTGATGTATGTGTTATTGCCATATTCTTAAGTTTTAATCCTAAATTAAGAAGAACTGATATATTTAAGGTAATTGAAGAGTCTCCCTTCTTCATTTCTCCGAAAATTTCATATAATAGTTTTAATTGTGAACTAAGTGGTTATGTTATCCTCCCTAGACCTTATTTAGAAGATTTTACTGAGTTTATCAGAAAAATGAAAAGTTCTAATTTTATAATTAAGAGTTATTGTTTACTTCGTTTATCTCAAAATCATTTACTAAATTTAAATTATTTTAGGGAATATGCGCAAAAATATCGAATAATAAATCCTAATCATAAAACTTACAATAAAAGATATGAAATAGAATTTCAAATGGATTTTGGTAATATTACTTCTAGTTTTGAGCTTTCTCTTCTCGATTTTTTAATACTTGATAGAATTAGAATGTTTTCTGTAACAGGATTTGGATTTGAAAGAAACACTGAGACTCTGGCTACCATAAAATCAGATTTGGTTGATGAAGTTATTACCCAACAAACACTTTTAACAAATCTAAAAAAAATTTTAAATAAATTCTATGTTTCAGAAAATCTACAATTACAATTTTTTCAATTTCTTAAAGAAAATGTGGATTTTGGATTTTTCTCTATAAAAGAAATATTAGATGAGTATTTAGCAATCTTGAATTTAATGGATAGGGTACTCGCAAAAAATCCAAAAATTAAAACATTAACTGATTTTCATAAAACCTTCAAAAAACTAAATCAGTTGAATCTAGTTGAAGAAAATATCAGAATAAAAAATACAAATCTTATAGATACTGTTTTAAATGATATTTTTTCAATTTATTTTGAATCTAAAGAAAAATATAGAGAAGAAGTCGAGAAATTCAAGAATTTCTATGATTTAATGAACGTCTTCTATAATTTGAAAGTATTTAACCTAAAAGATATTAAAAAGATAATAACAGATAAGAATTTAGTAGGTAAAATTTATTCTAAAAAAGAAGAAAAATTAGAAAAATACTATGAAAAAATCAAACTTTATCAAATAACTAGTCAAGAAATCAATAATATATTGGATAAATTATTGAATAATGAACCGCCGGTTATCAAACCGCTATTAATTAATACAGTTATGGTAAAAGAATATGTAAATGATTTTCTTCAACTATTTTTAGCTAATTCTCAAAAAACTCAAAGAGATATAACTCAAATCAAAAAAATTTTCCCTAGAATTCTCGTGAATTATACAAAAGATTTAATATCTAATAATAGCTTAATCTATGTAGAAATTTCAACTCCTTATCTCACCAAAAAAGAAAAAAGACACCTATTCTCAATTCTCCATAATTTATTTAAAGAAAATTTACTTTACGGGAAATCATTCTTATGGAGTGGTACGATTAAAGCATTATCTAGCAAAAATTTTTATGATTTTGATAGCAAGACTTTTTTTTATACAAAAGATCTCTACCGACAATATTTTCTATATGTAAGAAGTATATTTGGAAATGAATTAGAATCTCGGAGAGAAGAGAAGAATGAATATCAGGAAAAATTTTGGTCACAAGAAAAAAGTTTATTAACTTTAGTGAACAGAGTTAACACTCGTGTCATGAGAGAAAATAACGATTTTAACGACATACATTTAAAAAAGTTATTAAGGTTTCATTTAAACCTCAAAGGATATCTGATAAATAATGTTGAATTTAAAAAAGCCAAGGAAGAATATTTTTTCGACAATTATATTAATTCTATAAAATTCATTCCTTCTTTTGAAAATTTTGGACTAGAACAATATTTCATTTATCTTTACCCGACAAATATGAATGAACTTGATTTCAAGCTTCTTTTCTTAAATACGTTTCAAAAGATTAAATATCCCGTATCAATAGATACATCAAACTCACTTTTCATAAAATACATTATGCCTTATGGATCACCTAACCTGAAGTATCTACACTGGTTAGCAAGGTCAAAAAAGATAATCCGAGAATACTGTGGTTTTTTTATAAATAAAGTTTATGAAATTCTTCACTTTAACAATAATCTTAGCCAAGAAGGTTGGATTTATGATAAAGATAGATTTAAAATGCATATGCAAAATGTACTATTCAATTCAAAATATATTGTAAAGAATTCAGTGATAAGAGAGTTTGAAATAGGAAAAAAATCAATATCATCGTACTTAGATCCAGAATCTCCTGAATTTGAATCGTTATCCCAAATTTATGACACCCAATCAATTGATATAAAGTCATTTTTAGCTACAAAAAAAGTGAAAACTATAAATCATATCACAAGCCTGCTTAAAAAGAACTTAATATTCCCTTATCTCTCTCTAAAGAATTTAGACCTTCACAACATCGTTTACATAATTGTGCCTAATATGAAAAAAGAATCAATCGACACTGTCGTAAAAGTTTTCAGCTTTTTTAATGTGGCAACTATTTATGAAATCAAGGGAGAGTATTTCATTTATGGGTTTAAACAACAAATACAATTCCCGACGGGGCTTATGATTAAAATTAAGTTTCCAAAATGTGAAATTAGTGAATTTGAAAGATTATTTGATTTGCTGTTCGAGTATTTAGAGGTTGAACATTACATTATTCTAAACGACTTAGTTGATGGTAGTAATTTGGTTAAATCTATTTATGGAGGACTAGACTTTCTGAAGTCCTACAACCCCTTGAAAAATCTCGAGTGGAATAAAAAACAAAAGCGTTGGGAAAATCCAAAGGTATTTACTTCAAAATTTGAACCGATTTACCCAGATCTGGTTCCTAAAGATAATCAATGAGGAATCGGTTATAACTTTAAAAATTATATGTATCTATTATTTTGAGTAAGAAAGCTAAAAAGTAAGTGAGAAAATTGCGCCCCCGGCATGGAACTCGTCTTGTCCAGAGACTGAACAATGAAATCGAACATGCGACCGCTCGGTTAACAGCCGAGTGCTCTACCTAGCTGAGCTACGGAGGCTTTATTGCTATTTTTTTTTTAATATATTATGTTATTTAATATAATATTTAGCTTTTTCTCTATTAAGGTTAATTTAAATTAGGAATTTAGACTATTTTTCGTTTTATTTATTATCGGTTTGAGTTGCGAAGTAAATCAACCATTTTCCCATAGCTTGAAATGATTCATTTATGTTTATATCCCCTTTTGAAGAACAGAATACACACTGATTACATTTTGCCTGTAGAGCATAATTATTCGCAATTTCAAAATCTACTTCATGATCTTGGAGGTCCCATTTCATACCCATTAGGATTATAGGAACGAAGCCAGCTTTTTGACGGATGATTTTAAGCCACCCCTGAATTTCTCTGAAAGTATCATAATCAGTAATATCAAAACAGATAAAAGCACCACTCGCCCCCTTACAATAATCCGGTAAGAGTTCACGAAACCGCTTTTCACCAGCAAAATCCCATAACTGCATTTTAACGGCTTCTCCTGTATCAAGAACTTCAGATTTGGTGTGAAATCCCGCTCCAATTGTCATTTTATAACCTTCTTCGAATTTTCCGGAGCAGTAACGTGTTATCATTGCTGTTTTTCCCACTCCCCCCGCACCAGCCACTATAACTTTAAATATCCATGAACTCTGTCCTATCGTAAACCACCTAAATTTCCAAACAAAAAGAACACACTTATTTATAAATAATAAAAATTTAACTTTATATACTTTTTTGATTACGCTTTCTTTTAAATAGGGTGAATAAGAAGAGAGTTATTTTCTAAAATGAAAAAGATTTTTATAAGATTTTATTCTATTATTGCTTAGTACCTTTTAATTAATAATAAATATATTTTGAATAACGAAGGTTGTGATAAGAGAGTATTAAAGACGACGACATATGTCCGTTATGTAGTTTTCCAAAAGAGCTGTGTATTTGTGATAGTTTAAGCGCTGATGAACAACAAATAATAATCTCAAACGATAGGCGTAAATGGGGGCGTGTTGTTACAGTAATTACTTTTGTCGGAAGCTTTGATGTAAATTTGAAAAACATTTTGACAAAAGCAAAAAAGAAATGCGCCTCTGGTGGAACTGTAAGAGATAATGAAGTTGAGCTTCAAGGAGATCATCGATTTAAGATAAAAAAACTGCTAATCGATTTAGGGTTTCCTGAAGAAAATATACTTATCCAGCAGAAGTAAATATTATCTTAAACTATTACAAGCATTTATTTTTGGCAAAAGTATTAAACGATTAGTTATTAAGAATTTAAAAAATATCTATTTTAACAATTTGTATGGATTCTATAATTTATAAAGTCATATTTAAAGCAATCGAGCAATTTGAGAATAGAAATCTCACTTTAAGTTTTAAAGATTTAAACGTAGAAAATCCCATAACAATTCCTGCAAATTTGATTTTGGAATTAAAAAATTTAAGTGCAAAAAATAAGAAGATAGTTTTTTTTCAAAATATTGAAGAAGTTATAGTTGTGGGTAATGCTGAGACAAAATTTAACTTCAATTATTATTTAGTAATCCTCTATACATCAAATGGAGAAAAAAGAGGATATTTAATCGGTAACGTTAAAAAATTAGGCGATATAATAGTTGGTGTTTGGCCATTCAATCATCAACTTTTAAACATAACTACTGAGAAGATCCATGAATTATATAATAATCTTATTAAGAACCCTGAAGAATTTAGCGATATATGTCTGATTTCTCAATAAGTGTATTGAATTTTATTGTTAGGTATTAGAATAAAGTTTAAACTAATTTTCCTTCAAAAGGTGTGTAGCTCCACCTGAATTTTATATACAAGTTAGTTTATGAGTTTAACGAATTATAGAAAAGGATAGTAAAGAATTAGGTTTCAATTTTTCTTATTTCCCTTTCTAATTCTTCATCAACATTTAAATATTTGAAATCATAAGCCATTATTTCATAAGAGTTTGAATAGTCGCTGAATTTTGCTTTACCTTTAATTATTATGTCTTTACCCAAAAGTTCAGAAGATTTTTTCTCCATAAATTTATCAAAATCAGGAGTTTCCTTAATTTGAACGAGTTTTTCTGTCTTTACCATCATAAACTTTTCTGCTATATCACCAATAAATGTCACTCTAATTGAACCACTTCCATCATCAATTAAAAGATTAACAATCATTCGATATTCTGTTTCGTTTGTCTCATTACACGTACAGTTATCCACTTTTTTAAAGCATTTTATGCATGCTTCATAAATATTTATATTGTTGAGATCTTTCGCAATATAACCCTTTAATTCAACATTAGTCGGAACATTAATTGAGTCGATTTTTTTGTAATTACCAGAAAAATTAGCCCGAGAGTTAGGTTTCGTTACATCTATTGTCTTCAAGTTCTCAATTTCAAATTCTTTTAATTCTAAAATTGATTCATTTATTAATGAAATTTCATTTCTTTGTGAGAAGCTACTGTACTTTACCATAACGTTTTTTAGTAATAATCCTTGACCAATCGACAATTTCTTTGAGAATTCCTCCGCTTTTTCTCTCCATATTGTAATTCTAATCCCGTCAGTATCATCACTAACTACAAATCCTAAAAGTGAAAATGTTTCACCAGATTTTGATTCAATTGTTTTTAAATTATCAATCGATATTATTTTCCCTTTAAATGATACAATACCTTTATGATTTTGCAGCATGCCAATATTTTGTACTAACTCTCCCTTTATTTGTATGTCTTTTGATATCTTTTTAACAACCGAGCTTCTATTAGCATACAGATCAATAGATTTAGAATCATAAGTATTTAATCTTGGAGTAAGATTAGATATTGTGATGACATCATTAATTTCTAATTTTTCAATTTTTTCAATATCATCGTTCCAAAATGTTAATCTTGTATCTCCTGTAGAATCTAAAAGTGTTAGAGATCCTACCCTCCCTAATTCGCCATCCTTTTTTGTAAACTCTTTTATTGGTGAAATCTGAATTATTCTACCCTCAATTGATATAGATTTTAGACCCAAATTAATTTCATTTATGTTCGATAATTTAAATTTTATTTTGGGATAATCTTTATAATCTATATCATCAGGAGATAATATTATTTTTCCAAATCTTCCGATATGTATTTCCAGCTCATCATATCTCCCTTTCCTCGCAGTTCCATTTATAATTTTAACTAATTCATTTATTTCAAAATTATTGTCATTAAATATATTTACTTGGTCATCCCATAATACAATTCGAATATCTCCTGTCTTATCGTGTAATAAGAAAGAACCCACATAACCAACTCCACCATCGGTCTTATTAAATTTGTTAACGCGATGGATCTCATTAATTCTTCCAACTAAATTGATATTTTTCATATTAGGAGAAATATCTGATATAAATATGTCGATATCCTGTATTAACTCTTTATTCTCCTCCTTTACATCAACACCCAACTCTCTGGCAATAATAAATAATGCTCCCTCCTCAGATATTAAACCTTTTAATTCATTCTTTTTATCTCCAACCATATCTTGAATTTCTTTTCTTGTTAAGCCAGTATTTTCAATAATCTTGTTTATATATACTTCAGTTTTCATTTCACTCATAATGCTAAAATTCACCTAATTATTAAAATTATTTAGTATTTATTATATAAAAAAAAAATTATTATTTGTTAATTAAAATATAATTCTTTTAAAATTAGAGAGTATCAAATAAAGGTAATTTTTCATTTATGTAATAAAGAATTAAATGATTAAATTTCAAACCAAAAAACCTTTTTTCAAGTCCTAATTCAGAGATTTATGAAAGAGTTTAAAGTAATTCCGGTTTTAGATATTTTAAATTCAGAATCAGTGCATGCAATAAGAGGTGAAAGAAATAGCTATAAACCCCTTACTTCAAAATTATTTAAAACATCTAAACCACTCGAAATTTTAAAAATCCTTGCATCTAATTATAAATTCAAGGATTTCTACATCGCAGATTTAGATGCCATAATTAAAGGAAAACCTAGTTTTCCCATTTTGAACAAAATTTTGAAGATATCAGATATTAATGTAATGATCGATTTAGGAATAGTTGATATTAATGATATTCTACGTTTTTCTAAATTTAATTTTAATAAACTGATAATTGGGTTAGAAACGGTAAAAAATTTAGAAGTAATTAAAGAAGCTCTAAAAATAATAGGAAAGAATAAATTAGTTCTTAGTATCGATATGTATAAAGAGAAAGTAATATCAAATGCTGAGAAAGTAAAAGATAAAAACCCAATAGAAATTGTTAAAATTATGGAAGAAATCGGCGTAAAAGAATTAATACTTCTAGATTTGTTCCGGGTAGGCCAAAAAATTGGGGGAATTCCTCCACAATACCTAGAAATTCAAAAATCATTCCAAGGAAATATTCTTGTGGGTGGTGGAATTAAAGATTATGATGATATATTAAAATATAAAAATCTCAACTTCGCAGGAGTACTAATTGCTACTGCTTTATATGATGGCACAATAAATATTGAAAAAGTAAGAAATTTATCTATTGTATAAATTTTACTCTATAAAAATTACGCCAGTGCTGGAAACACTTAATGATTTTTTGCAAACTGGACATGTATGCTTCATTCTAACCCAATCTGTTAAATGATCTTTGTGTGCTTTTGCTTCACATATAGGACAACCATTTAATTCATCAAAAATTTCTATATTTTTCCCACACACAGAACACTTTGTCTTCGAGGCAGTAGATATTTTGATTAAGTCCTTCTTTACATCTAATATTACTTTTTCAGTATTTTCTGCAGTGGGGTTGATCTGTTTTATTTCATCTTTAGTATCAACGCAAAAAATCGATCCTTCTGTGTCGTCCTTTTTATTGCCAATCCAAACGACTTTTCCCTTAAAATATCCAGACCCTTCATTCTCTAAAGTTAAATTCAATCTTCGATCTTCCATAACATAAGTTTGTATTACTTTAGTATATTTTAGATCCATCTTCGAAGATAACTGGTCAATTACCTCTTTTGGTTCTTTAAATACTTCGTTCGTTATATCTAATTTGGTAATTTCTTTAGGAGACATAATAACTTAATATTCATATTTTTATATTTAATAAAAATGATATAATTTAAATTTTTATATAATTGTTCTATTCTTCAACCTCTCTGATATTTTTAAATATTGATAATCTTAATATAATTATTCTTAAATTTGAAAAAAAATTGATTAACGTCTTAAATAAATTTTTTAATATTTTTAAATTATATATGACAGTCATGTGCCATAAAATTCAACTTCTGATAAGCCCAAAAACAATTGAAGAAGCTAAAATCGTGATATCATCTCAAGTAGGTATTATTGATTGTAAAAATCCAGATGAGGGTTCACTTGGAGCGAATTTTCCTTGGATTATAAAAGAAATGAAAGATCTGCTTCCTAAAAACAGTTCGCAATTGTTAAGCGCTACTATAGGTGATTTTCCTAATTTACCCGGATCTGCCTCTTTAGCGGCATTGGGTGCTGCAGTCTCCGGTGCGGATATAGTAAAAGTGGGTTTAAAAGGTCCCAAAAATGTTGAGGAAGGAATAAAGTTGATGAAAAATGTTGTAAAAGCAGTAAAAAATTACAATAATAATATTAAGGTTGTAACCGCAGGATATGCGGATTATGTAAGAATGAACACTTCCTTAGATTTCCTTACAATTCCCACAATAGCTGCTGAATCTGGTGCGGACGTTGCTATGCTTGATACATACATTAAAGACAAAAAAGGATTATTTGATTTTTTAAATGTTAGCCAACTAATTGAATTTAAAGAAAAAGCGGGGAATTTAAACTTACAAGTTGCTCTAGCTGGTAATTTAAAGCAAAGTGTTTTATCAAAAATTAGAAAAATAAAGCCAGATATTATTGGTGTCAGAAGTATGGTTTGTGAAGGACATGACAGAAACCATGGAAGAATTAGATCTGATCTAATCGAAAACTTAAAATCCTATTTATATAATTGAGAGACAGAACAATATTCAACACTTTTCTCTAAATGTTTTTCCTCATGGTATGATCTATCCTATACGATCCCCTTTAACAACTTATCTTGTTAAGATTTACTTGAGATTGTTTTATCACTTTTAGAATAAATCCTTTAATTTTTAAGTATTGCTGGAATTTATTATATATGTTTCAAAAAGAATTGGGCATCATTGGAGTAGGGAAAATTGGATCTACTATATTGAGAGTGTTAATTAATTCAAAAACGATACAAAGTGAAAAAATAATAATTCATGATATAAGAAAAGATATCCTACAAGAAATAGCCACTGAAAATAAGGTGGATTTTGCTGATAGTAATAAATTTGTAGTCCAAGAATCTAAATTCATAATATTGGCTGTGTTACCCCAAGTGATTGATAGTGTATTAGAAGAAATTAGTCCGTTAATAACAGAAGATCATATAATCATTACAATTGCAGCGGGAATTTCAATAGATCATGTTAACAAATATTTTAATAAAAATGTGAGCATTGTGAGGGTTATGACTAATACTCCAGCATTAGTAAGGGCAGCTGCCTCAGTTGTATCATCTAATAAGTTTATAAAACAAACAGAGTTGGAATATGTTATAAATTTATTTAATGCTCTTGGACTCGTGGTAGAATTAGAAGAAAAACACCTTGATGCAGTAACAGGTTTATCAGGAAGTGGACCCGCGTACTTATTTATTATAATTGAATCTTTAGCTGATGGGGGTGTAAAAATGGGACTTCCTAGAGACATTGCTGTAAAATTAGCAGCCCAAACAGTATTAGGTGCTGCAAAATTAGTATTAGAAACTAAAAAACATCCTGGAGAATTAAAGGATATGGTGGCAACTCCGGGAGGTACAACTATTACCGCAATTCATGAAATTGAATCCGCAAAATTAAGGGCCACACTTATCAGGGCGGTAGAAGTTGCAACCTTAAAATCTAAATCTATGAATGAAAATGTTTAGTTTATTTGGTATTTAAAATATGTAGCCCTTTCGTACTAATAGATAAATTGAAAATTTTTATTTCTGGTTCGTAGGGATAAAAAATCTCTTTTACTTGTTTCTCATCTTCCTCTTTACAGATTGCAAAAACAGATCTTCCTAATTGATTCATACTTGCCCCTAAAATCCTCAATTTATTAAGATGTCGAACTAACTCTTCTATCTCATATAAACCAAGAATGTCAAGTATATCAGTCTCTTTCACAAAGTCTATTGACGCTCTTATAAAAGATCCAACACTTTGTTCTCGTAATATCTTTTTTTGTGCTTTTCTACCTGCCCTTTTTATTTTCATATTTAACACTGGATCTGTCAATATGGACTTCGTATGTATCATTCCAAAGGATCCACAGATTATTTTTAAATCTCTAGGCACCTTAATACTTTCAGTCACACAAGGGTAACCTGGTTCTTTAAGTATGCATAACCCACCGCGTAATTGTCCACAAACAGTACCCAAACCTGTACGATTCACAACTTCTGCAATATGAGCTATTTTGCCTTTTTCTATATTTGATAATCCTAAATTGAGAACATTGTTTAACCCATAAATAGAACCTAAAGCCCCCGATCCGCTAGCTCCATATCCACATCCAACAGGTAAATCAAAGTTATGAGAAATTGTAATCTTTACTGAATTTTCTAAAAATCTTTTAATGTAATTATAAATGTAATAGGTCGTCTCAGCTTTCTCATCAACCTTTACATTATTGATAAAAATTCCTATTTCATGACTGTCAATCTTACTAATCCTTTCAACCTTAATCTTAGTTCTTCCTACAGCACTTAAGTTGAAACCAGCACCTCTTGATCCAATTCTTTCGGGATTATCTATTTTAGTACCATTAATTTCATCTACTATTTCAAAAAAACCAGAAATTCTATGAGGTACTTCAACAATAACTTCTCTTTTATAGGGTGCCATAGAAGGTAAGTAACTTAATTTATTAAATCATCTATATATTAATAAATAAAAAATTAGAATGAAAATGTTATGAATGAAAATACTGTTATAAAAATTGGTGGATCTTTATTATTCACTGAAAATAATAAAATAAATTCTGAAAAAATTACGGAATTCTGTAATATCTTTAAAAGTAGGAAATTCACTGAACCATTCATTATTATTTGCGGAGGGGGGTCAATTGCAAGAGAATATATAAATACTGTAAGATCTCTGAAAGGATCTGAAGCATTATCTGATATTTTTGGAATAGAAGTTTCCCGAATTAATTCTAAATTATTAATAGCCTCTCTTCAAGATTTCGCTTATCCTCAAGTCCCAAAATCCATGGAAGAACTCTCACTAGCTTTACTTTTTAATAAGATTATCATTATGGGAGGATTACAACCTGGTCAATCTACTACTTCCGTAGCTTTAGAAGTTGCAGAATTTAGTGGAGCAGAAGAGTTAGTGATCTTAACAGATGTTGAAGGGATATTTGATAAAGATCCTAAAAAGTTTAACAATGCTCAATTGATGAAACATCTTACATATAAGCAACTTGAGGACCTCTTTTTAAATCTTCAAGGTGACGATCAGGTTGCTGCAGGTGAATATCGAATTTTCGATTTTGTCTCGCTACAAATTTTAAAACGTAGTAATATTCGAGTTATAGTCACATCAGGTAAAGACCTAAACGAATTCAAAAAATTTTGGGGTGGAGAAAAAGAAATAAATGGTACAATTATCTCGAAAGAGTGAGTAATACAAAAATTATTTAAATAATATTATTTTACAAAGATAACTTTCAAGGCTAAGAAAAACTTAAAGGAAAACAAAATGTCTCAATCTTCATGGAAAGAACAAATTAAAAAAAAATGGGGACCTCATAGTCATTGTCCTATTTGTGGCAAAGCTATGCCAACAGACAAAAAATTTTGTAGTCAAAGCTGCAAAGACAATTTAGTAGAAAGTGAAAGAAAGAAGAAAAAGAAAGGAAGGTTCCAATGTATATTCTTAATTGTAATGATGGTAGGAATGATACTAATCTTATTTCTTCCAAGCCTCTTTGGTGGTTAGGAGTGAGAAATTTACCTTAAATAGTTGTTCTTCATAAATTAATCATAAATATTTAAATTGAAAATTATTTTTTAAAAATCTCGTTACTTTGGAAATGCAGGGAGTGGGATTCGAACCCACGAAGAGCTATCTCACCGGATATCTCATCAAAAATTGGTTCATTCAACGGTATTTAGATTAAATTGATCTTGAATCCAGCTAATAAGATTAAATATTCTCAGAAGAGTCCGGCACCGTTGGCCAACTTGGTTATCCCTGCTTTAGGAATTTTTAAATTAAATAGTAATTCAAGAAATAAAAATCATTTTATACTTTTATTTCCTTCAGATATCTCGCCTAAAACTACGTTTAAAAAATTAATAATGGGTTTTACAATTTTTTCATCCTCAATCTTGTTTTTTAAAAATAATAAGAGCAAAACTGGAGCTTTTAATGCATTAGAAGCTTTTTCAGCTATTATTGAACTTAATAAATTACCTTTCATACCAAATAAATTATAGGAAGAAGTTGGGGATTTAACACCCTTAACAAGTGAAGGGCTGCCTAAAGTGACATTTCCAATACCCATATTTTCTTGATCAGAAATAAGTAATAAAAAACTTTTAAATAACTGGAAGAGTTTTAAAAAGATTGTAATGGTTTCAACTTTCATACTCCTTGCTGCTAACAACTCCATTTTTGTCCTCTTATCTTCCTTAAATACTTTTTAATAGAGATCTTAATTATGAAAAAAAAATCAATCCAATGATATAACCACATCAGACAATCTCTGCCTTCTAATATCAAAATCATGATCTAAATGAATAGTTATACAATGTCGGTCTTCATTACCAAGATTTTTGTGGACAAAACTAATAGGTACAATTGGTAATTCTGATTCGGTAACCAATATTTTTGGTACTGGAATAGGAATAACTGCTCTACATCGTTCACAATTGACTAAAACCACCTTCATTTCAGGAGACTCTACTTTTTTAATCCTCATTAAAACATCAGGAGCTAGATCTGGAGAATTTATTAATAGTTTCTCTTTTTGTTTAGGGAGCTCAGGAATAGCAGGAATAGCAAGCGCCTTATCTTCAATATTCGAATCTGCACTCAATATTTTTAATTCTGAGTGATTATTTCCTTCACTATCATTTTCTTTTTTATTACCGTTATTGTTTTCAGACTTATGGCGTTTATTCTTTTTACTCATTGAATTTCCCGTTTTCTTCATTCAAAAATAAATCATAGGTTCTCAAACTATCATTAATATGATAAATTTTAGAATTTACTTATAATATGATCCTCGAAATTATATAAATTTAGCTAAAAAAAAATTTTTAGCTTTTTCTGACAAAATCAATGCAAACTTAATAAAGAAATTGTAACTTTATGAAAAATCAGACGCCAAAGATTTGTCTTAATTCATTGTAGATTTTTGATAATTCAGAAATGATTTGGGCATTATTTTGTTGAAGATAATAACTAACATATCCTGCTAAACCTTCCCCATCTTTAATCCAATCTAAAAAGGCTTTAATTTCACCTTGTAATTGGGGATCTACGCTCGTTCCCCCAACTGAAGGTGCTGCTTGCATTGAAGTTCCTCCTGCGGAAGCTGTTCCTCCCATTTGATCACCTTTTTGACCCAGTTGTGCGCTTGCGTCTATATATGCTGCCTCTGAGCTCAATGTTGCAAGGGCTTTTTGAACATCCATCGCAGCACCCCTACCGTCTCCATCAGGACCTACATAAACAATTAATTTATGTTCATCATCCTTTGCTGCTACGATGGATCCTTCACCTTTGTAAGACATGGCAACCATTCGTTCAGCTTCCATCTGCAACATCGAATACTTAACTCCTGAAACCATAATAAATCGGGCATTTTGTCCAATCCAACTAGAAACAATTCTACCTACATCTGCACTAATATCCCAATTATCTGTAGAATAAATAATTTCTTTACCTTTGAGAACAGCTCCCGCTATTATACTAGGATCTGCTTGCATTAAATTATAGACAGCTGTTGCTGGATCTACTGGCATAATTTTTCACTATTTTTTATGAATTTGATTCGGTTATTTAATGACATCACAATTTAATATAAAATAATTATAAACTGATTTATTAAAAATTTATCGATAAGAAGAAATTGATCAATTTATTTCTTTTTATTGATTTTAATTCTGCCAAATTTTTGCTTAATATGCGTTAGATCTAGATCTGTGATTCTTTGTTTTATCAATCGATCTCTTATTTCAGAATTCAATATATTCTCGAAAAGAGTTTGATTTTAAAAATCTGGCTCTCCTAATCTCTGTAAATGATCATCTTAATTTATTAAACTTTTGAATAATTTTTCACATATAGGCCAGCTTGGGGACTTATATTCTAAAATACGTTTTTAACCTTCCACTGTAACAATAACAACTTTCCGTTTTTGTATTCACACTTTCTTATACCGACAAAAATGATGTAGTAATTTTGTTTAAGGGGGATAGGTAAAAAAGGTTTTATTTTCATGCCAGCATTCCCAATGTAAAGCATCTATGCTGCATTTAGGACATTAAGTTTGAAAAGAACGAAGATAATAATATTTACCGTGTGCCTTATATTAATGTCGCATTATATTAAGACAAAAAAGAAACTTATAAAAATTTTAAGATCTAAACTATAATTCAAAATTGATAAAACGAGATTATTATTAATGGATAAATCCACCAAACGCAAATATTTATATGTGCAAAATCAATTATGAGAATTAAAATACTGAATTTTTAAAGGGTTGGTTTTAGTGAATCTTTCAATACCTCAAAAAAATTTTAATTTATGCCCAGAATGTGGTAAAAAAAATTTAATTTCCGATGATGCTCGCGGTGAGACCATTTGTAATGATTGTGGGCTGGTTTTAAATCAAAGAGCTATAGATTCTGGTCCTGAATGGCGCGCTTTCACTTCTGAAGAAGCAAGCAGAAAAGTAAGAGTTGGAGCACCAACAACTCTAACATTGCATGATAAGGGATTAAGTACAATGATTGGGTGGAAAAACAAAGACGCGTTTGGAAAGACAATTAGTCCTAAAATGAAAGCTGAAGTTTACCGATTAAGGAAATGGCATGTAAGAACACGAACCAACAAATCAATTGATAGAAATTTAGCTTATGCTATGAACGAATTAGATCGTTTCACATCGCAATTGAACCTTTCTAAAGATATTAAGGAATCTGCAGCTCATATCTACAGAAAAATGGCTCATAGAAATTTAATTAGAGGGAGATCTATTGAAGCTATGTTGATAGCCTCAATTTATTTATCATGTAGAATAAATATTATTCCAAAAACATTAGATGACTTCATAGAATATGCATCAGTTGATAAGAAAAAGATTGCCCGTTGTTATAGGTTAATTTTAAGTGAACTCAAATTAAATATTAGAGTTTCTTCACCAATAAATTTCATCCCTCGATTTTGTGCTGAGTTAAAATTATCCGGTAGAACACAAAATAGAGCAGCATCGATCTTAAAACTCGCAAACAAATATCGTATTACTGCAGGAAAAGCTCCCACCGGTTTAGCTGGAGCAGCATTATATGTTGCTGCGATGCAAGAAGGAGAACGACGAACTCAAAAAGAAATCTCGATAACTGCAGGAGTTACCGAAGCAACTATACGAAATCGTTATAAAGAATTGATAAATTACTTAAAATTTAGTTTGAATGTATAACAATAACATTTTATGCATGAAATAGCCTATATCAAATTGGTTATTTCTCAAGATTTAAAAAAAGAAATTATTAACGAACTTTTATTCGCTTTATGACATCTGGTCTTTTTTTATAAAGTATCCGGAATCCACAATTAGAACACTTAATACCCGGAAGAGCACTCAACTCTTTTCGACTAACATCTTTCCCGCAACTCTTCTTTGCACACACATATTTCATATAGTCCCTAAATGTTTCCGGATTAAAATACTTTTCGCTATTAACCAGTATCCTTAAAAGAGTTTTATAAAAAAGAAATTAAAAAATTTACGTTCTATATGTATAATGATTTTCTTTTATCATCTGGATCGAATAGTTGGTGCGTCTCAAGATCGTTTTCTAATTGATCTCTTTTACTTTGAAGATTTCTAGTAATATCCTCTATGTTTTCTAAAGTATACTTCTTTTTAATTGGTAAAGTAAAGGATTTTTTAAGCATTTCTAAAAGACTAATAGATGCTTTTAAATCAGTAATATCTTCATTTACCATCGCAATATTATCTGTTTCTGCAAGAAAAACTACACCGTCAATGTTAAACCTGGCTTTAGCTAATGTTGGAATTAAGCCATTTGCACCAATTATTACACCCTTCTGGATTTTTTGGCAACTATTTTCAATTAAGTATTTTTCTAATATTTCTCGATTTGTGGAACTAGCAAAAATTTGTGGAATTTTTGAAATGAGTTTTCGATTATTTACAGGATAAGCACCTAAAGCAATTATTAGCTGGATTCCATATTGATCGAGTATTTCAGTTAAGAAATTAGAAATCCTATAAATTCCTTTGGGTGTTAAGCTTTGGGCATCAGCTGTTATTAACATTAAGTCTCTTATTCTTTTTGGATCTTTCCAATATAAAATTTCTGCCTTTGGAGCAGATAAAATGCTATTATCTACAATCGCCCCCGCTGGATAATCATCAAATATTATATCCATTAAATTTTTAGCATTAAGTTGGCCTATTAAGGAGTCTAAAGCAAATTTACCTATATCTGCAATACCGGGCATACCTAAAATACATATCGGGTCTGTAAAATCTTCTTTTGACTGGTTACTATGATTTACGATTCTTATGCCTTCCATATCTTAAACCTTCGTTTTACAATAATATAACTAATTATAGGGTATTTTTATCCATTTAAAAACAATGTATTATCCTAGTAGACACAATAATTAGTGTAAAAGTAATATTTTCATAATATCAAAAAATTAATTTTAAGAAAATGATTAGAAAACCTATAACAAATTTGATTTAATAACTGGAATATCACAATTTTTAGATGACAAGTTTAAAATATAAATGTCAGAAGTGTGGTACTTGTTGTCATGAAGTACCGGGAGATTATATAAAAAAAATTCCAATTTACCCTGAAGAAGCAGATGTTTTAATAAATATAGCAAAAGAACGCGAAATAAAATTTAGGATAATCGAAGATCTAGTTTTCCCAGATATTATTAATGAAAAAATTCTGGTTTTGACTTATCGGATAAGGTTAGATAACGAATCTCAAGGTTGTCCATTTTATGATAAAAAAAATGGGTGTACTGTTCATAATCTTAAACCTTTAGCATGTCAAGCGTATCCTTTGGCTTTAAAACAAATAGATGCATTCAATTTTGAAATATCTATCGATCCCCTATGCAATTTTGTCATAAATAATTATGAGCAACTGGAAACAATTGACTTAATAAAAATAAAAGCAATTTTTGAAGAAGAATACCCAAAAGCAGAAATATCCTATCAAAAAAATAAAAGAATTATGTTTAAAATTAGGGAATTAGAAGTTTCCAAAAAAATTGTTATCCCCCGTGAGATAAGTTTAGAAAGTTATAATGAATATTTGAAGAAATGGGATCGATTGGAGATTCGAGTAAAATAAGAAAGGTTCTAATAAATGAAAATTTAAAAAGAAAACTTTTCAGAAATATTAAAGGTAAAACCTTGAAACACAATTCAATATTCTTTAGATTTAAGTTCCTTTAAGGAAATGTCTATAAAATTAACAGCAAAATAATTCAGGAGAAACTTAAAGAACTAAAAGAAAAAGTATTAGTAAATAGATATCCGCTAGAAATGTTTAATAATGAAGGAATAAGATGCTCAAATTTTTACATTAAAGGTAGGAGAAAGGAAAGAATAAGTACAAATACCACAAAAACAGAATTAATTATACTGTAAAATTATTGAGGAAATTCATAGAATTACAAGGAAAGTTATAAATGAGTATAATAATATAAATCATGAACCGGCCTTAACTCAATTGTTAATTGAAATGAAGCAACTAAATATGATAGGTATGGAAACACCAGTATAGTATAAAGAGATAACAGGACATATTGATTTATTAGGAGAATTAGATGATAAGCCGATTATTATAGAATACAAACCGAAAGAAAATGAACAATATAAGGATGTTATCCAAGCATGTATTTACGCTTTTATCCTATCTAAAATGTTAAGAATTGGTATGGAAAAAATAAATTGTATAATCTTTACACCTAAAATAGGATTAACATTTGATTCAAGAATACTTCATGAAATAATTGAATTTATACATAACCAGAATTCAAAAAGAGAAAAAATACTCACCCTGAAAAATAATAAACCTTTTGATATTGAAAAAGAACTTATAAGGCTTTTCACTACATAATTTTAAGGATTAAGGAATGGTTTTATAAATGTGAGACTGTGGTTTTTTTTTGAAACATTTGAAACTATGATTCATTTTATTAACCTTTAATAACTCCAAGAATTTTTTCTATACTCCATAGACGTTTACTTAACTTTTGGTTTTGTTTAAATATTTCTTTAATAATTAAGGGATTGCAAAATTATTAGGAGTAGAGTTTGTATGGGATTAACAAAGAACAATATTAAACCTTTAGCTTTCGCTATTCATGGCGGAGAAGGAGTACCTTCAATTAAATAATTCTTACATTTACCAAGAGCTAAAGATTTATTTCTATTTTTTATTTTACTTATTATAAGCAACCCAAATTCTGAGTATCTGATCTTCTTCTATTTTGATTGAGGAATGTAAGGATGACTCATGAATGTTAATGAAAATTCTTAACCATTTACATGAGAAGATTGATAATTTTTCTTTCAAAACTAAACTAGAAACAAAAGTTAACTGATTGGGTATTTCCTAGATTCTCCAAGAATCATATTTTGGTAGGTTGGAAGTCAAATGAAAAATCATAAAGAATTCATACAATTTTGTCAAGAAAGCATATCATAAATTGTAGTTCAGGCTTTCTATTCGTCTAATAGGGAATTAGTCACAAGATTTATAAAGACTACTCGTACACAAATATTTCTTAATACTAAGGTAAAAAAAAAATGCTTGAAATTACACCTTTTCAAATTCTCACAGATAGTTCCAGAGAAAAAATTCACGTTAATTTAGATTCTATTACCTAGAATCTATTCAAAGAGATAAAATCAGATTTAAAACTAGATCCAAATATTCCTGACATTAAATTCCTTTTAGTTAAAGAGATTTCACCCCAAACAGAACCCATTACAGATGTTTTCAGTATCGGGGTTAAAAAATATAATCAAAACAATTTAATGGTTGTTGAAATTGAAAAATAATAAACCGTTTGATATTGAAAAAGAGCTATTAAAACTTCTCATTAGACCGATCTAAGGATACAGGATTATTATTACAAATAAGAGATTATTGTTTAGTTTTTAGTGCATTTTTGAAAATATACTTTAATTTACTTAACCCTTAATAACTCCAAGAATTTTTCCTGTAATTATAGTTATATTTATATATTTAAAGTGTAAAAAATTGATGTACGATCATATGGAGTTGGATTTATACGAAGGTAAGAAATAAGATTAGCATAACTTTAGCTTTATCGACTGCCCTCCCAGCTTTTCCGAAGTTTGCAACTTTCGGATTGTCTATTTATGGGAGTGAGGGAGTACCTTAATTAGAAGATTATTCTAATGAGATTAAGCTAAAGATATATTTTTTTTTTTTATTTTACATGTTTTAAACGAACCCTACTCTTAGAAATTTTGGTTTTCTAATTTCGACTTGGAGAATCTGATTACGTTTAATGAACACCAATGAAAGTTTCTGCAACCTATAGGAAAAGTGTGAAAAATTTTGTTTCAAAAGTATTCGAGAAGCAAATTTACTCCTGTTATTTATTTTCATGGATTTCCAAGAATTCTTTTTTTTATAGCGGGAACTCAATTGAAAAATTACATAACACTCTTACAATTCTGTCAATAATTTACATTAAAAAATGGTAGTACCAGCTTTCTCTTCTGCAAACTTAAAAATAAGAGAAATATTTAAAAAGACTACTCGTTCACTTATAATTCTTAACCAAGAATTAAAAAAATACTTATGCTAGAAATTTCACACTTTCAAGTGTTAGAAAATACCTCAGTGGAACAAATTGATAAACAAATAGATTTTATAAGCCAAGTTCTCTTCAAGGGGATAAAATCAGATTTAAATTTAGAGCCTTTTAACACCAATATCAAATTTATTATAATTAAAGAAAGTTCCCCAGAAGAAACAGTCAGTAAAGATGTTTTTAGAATTGGTGTTAATAGATTTATTCAAAATAATATAGTAATTGTAGAAATTTATGAAGAATATAGAAGGTTTTTATCATTTATTATCTTGCGGGAAGTTTACAATTGCTTTATACCAGACAAGTTAAAAAATTTCCATATAATACAACTGGTGATTAATCAACTTCTTCTTAATGATCTTTTTAAATCTCCTCATTTGAATGAATGGAGATCTCTTATCAGAAGATATCTAGAAAACACAGTTCTATTATCAAAAGGATACTCTCAATTATGGGTGTTTGATCGGCTAGAACAATATTTCAAAATGCAAGGTACAAAAGCTCTTCAATTCTTCTTTAGATATATAAGAAGGAATATTTCATTATTAAACAATAAGACAGGAGATATTCATGAGATATTTTTCCGAGAATTTACTGATTATTTTTCTAAATCTATGCAAAATAATGAGATTGTAGAAACACTTAGATGTATTATACAAATTTTTCACAAAGTAAAGAATTTTAGAGATCTTTTAAGCTATAAAAACTATTTTAAGCAATTCAAGGAAATCGGTGAGTTAGATACACCATTGAGTTTATATAAATTTAATAATAACATGAATTGGATTAGCAGTTATAGTTATATTGCTCCTTCTTATCAGTTGAATTGGAATGTGATAAACGTTTGTTTGATCAGTGTATTTTTAAGATTTAATCCGATATTAGATAAAGGAAAAGTCTTAAAAGTAATAAAACTTTTTCCGTTTTTTGCCTCTCTTAAAATCTTAAATAAATGTTTTGCGATAGATCTTTCAGGATATATCGTAATCCCAAAAATTTATCTCAATGATTTTCTTAGATTTATTAAAAAATTAAAAGATTATGGTTATGTACTAACTCATCGTTGTTTATTACTTAATAAAAGCGAAAATTTTCTTAATTTGAATTATTTTCGGGAGTATTCAAAAAATCATCGAGTGATAGATCCAAATCACCGTCATTATCGCGAAAAATATGAAATAGACTTTAAAATAAATTACGGGTTAGAGTACTATAAAACAGAACTTTCACTTCTCGATTTTTTAATTATTGATAGAATAAGGTTCTTTTCTGTAAGCGGGCTTGGATTTGAACGAAGAAATGACACGTTAAATATAATAAAGTCTGACTTACTTAATATTATCATAAATGAGCGTACAAAGGTTAAAGATTTAAGAGTTATTTTAGAAGAATTTCATAATTTTGAAGATTTGAAAAAAAAATTTCTATATTTTTTGGAAAGAAATAAGAAATTTGGGTTTTTCTTTATTCACTCTTTATTAAAAGAATGTTTAGTCATTTTAAGTGCAGTAAAGGAACTCCTTGAGAGTAATCCTGATATAAGAAATATAATTCAATTCCGAGAATTAATTGAAGTTCAAATTTTTTCCCAATCTATTGAAGATAATCTAATTTTTAAAAACCATTATATAAAAAAGATCATATATAAGGAGATAATCCCTGCTTATTTCGAATCGAGGAAACTTTACCAGAGAAAATTAGAGGAATATAGAAGTTTTTATAAGCTATTCGAATCTTGCTTTTCATTGAAATTATTTGATTTAGATGGGGTGAAAAAGCTTGTAAGCAATAGGGATTTAGTTGGAATACTCTACAAAACTAAACGAGCGAAGTTAAAGGAGATTTATGAGAAATTTAAACTATACAAAATAACTAACAATGAAATTGAAGGGATATTGACTAAATTTCTCAATAATAATCCTCCCCTCATTCAACCAAACTTAATGAATACTGTTGTAACTAAAATGTTTGTTAACGACTTTTTGCAATTACTAATAAAAGATAGCCAAGAAAATAGAATTAAAATTGATGATCTAAAGAAATATTTCCCAAGAACGATAATAAATATATCGAAAGATTTAGTCAGTAGTGAATCTCTACTTCACATAGAATTCTCATGTCCTTATTTAACTAAAAAAGAAAAAGATCAATTATTTTCAATATTAATTAATAATTTTAAAGATGATCTTATTTATGGGGAATCCTATCTATGGAATGGCTTTTCTCCAGTGCTTTCAAGGAAACACTTTTATGATTTTCAAAAGAAACAATTTTTTTATACTAAAGCTCTCTATGGGCAACTCTTTCTATCTATACAGAAAATTTTTGATAAACCATTCAGAACACAGTTAGAGAAAAGGAGTCATACTCCTAAGAAAATGTGGTCGACACGACAAAAAACATTAACAAATCTAATATCAGCTGTAAAGATGCACGATTCATTAGAAAATACTGATATCTCATTGGAAAATCTAAATAAACTAGTAAAGTTAAATAAAACATTAAAAAATAACCTACTAAATGAAGAAAAGTTAAAAAAACTAAAAGCTGAATATTTCTTCAAAAATTTCATTAAATCTATCAGAATTACTCCCGCTTTTCAAAATTTTGGGCTTGAACAATTTTATCTATATTTTTTTCCGACTGATATTGATGAGATAGATTTTAGGCTTCTTTTCCTGAATACTTTTCAAAAAATTAAATATCCAACATGCATCGATAATTCCAATTCTCTCCTTATCAAATTTTTAATGCCACATAGAAACCCAAATATGAAATATTTCAATTGGCTAGTCAGAACAAAGAAAATTATCCGAGAATATATGGCTTTTTCAGTTAAAAAAATTCATCAAATCTTCCACATTAATTATAATTTAAGTTTTGATGGTTGGAATTATGATGCAGATAAATTCAAAATCTATATGCAAAATATTCTTCTTAATCCAGATTATGACGTTCCAATTCAAGGGATAAAGACATTCAATAGTAGTGATATACTAGATTCTAATCGCTTTGAACCAAGTTCGGCAGAATTTAACGACTTAGTTCACATATATAATTGGCGTTCCGTAGACTTAAAATCATTTATTGGATCAAATAAACATTCAATGAAAACTCGGATTTTAAATCTGCTAAAAAAAAATCTAATATTTCCGTATATTAGATTTAAGAATTTAGGATTCCAAAAAAAGGTTTATATCTTTTTACCAAATATAAAAGCAGGGAAAAAGTCTATTCTTTTTAAAATATTCAGTTTCTTCAATGCTGGATTTATCCATGAAATTAAAGGAGAGTTTTATATTTATGGATTTCCTCAAGAGATAAAATTTGAGGAAGGATTAATGATTAAGTTATATTTTCCTAAATGTGAGATTAGTGAATTTATATCAGTATTTAATTTACTGTTTCAATATTTAGAAATTAAACATTATTTAATTCTGAATGATTTAAATGATGGAAAAAATTTAATTAAATCCGTATTCGGTAATTTAGATTTTATGAAGAGATATAACCCTTTAAAAAATTTACAATGGAATGGGAAAGATAAAATTTGGATGAACCATAAATCATTTACAGAAAAATTTGAAAAAATTTACCCTGATTTAATGTTTAAAGATAGATCTCAGGAGAAATCATTTAATAATTAAAAAGGGTAAAATTAAAATTGAAAATTATCAAAAATAAGCAAATTATACAAGGAGAGAGAAAATTTAAGATGGCAACTCGAGAAAAAAAAAGCATTGATATTATATCAAATAGTAGTGAAAAAAGGTCATTTAAAGAAAGTATTCGAGCAAGGTTTAAATCACTGCTCAAACAAGAAACAATGCGTTTACTTTCAGATTTAAAAAATTACAAGAAAGCTCAGGTATGTCAAATATGTAATCAAAAAATACAAGATTTGACCTTTATGAATTATTTTAATCTGTATACGGAAGATCGTGAACAATTTATAACATTTCATTTTATTTGTGCGTTCAAGCCAGGGACAACGGATGATTTTAATGAAATTGCTGGGGAATTTGATTACACTTTGTAAATCGAGGATGAATAGGAGAAAGAGATCTAAAATAAATAATGAGAAGAGAAGAAATGGGATAGTATTGAGATTCGAGTAAAATAAGAAACCTCATATGAAATCAAAATAAAATTTTAAAAAGAAACCTTTAATTAAATTTTTAATTTTAATTCTGTCACAATATCTTTAAATTTGTTATCATCTAAAGATGCTTCTTTAAAATCTTGTAATGCTTCACTGATTATCTGAGCCAAAATATGCTTACAAAATTCTCTATTCCTTTTTACTACCACATTTTTATAAAAATCTTGACAAGAACAAAATAGTTTTGGAAATATTAAATGTTCTTGATTTTTTCCCATAGCTGTCCAAGCTACCCTGTTTGAAGGTTTGTAAATGTGTTTAGTAATACCTCTTTTCAACACATCCATTACATCAGAAGATTTATCAGGGAATATAAGTTCCAAGAATAACATGAATTCTTCATCTATTAGCTGTTTTTGCTTAACTTTTTCAAAAACTTTCAACAATAAATCTTTTGACATCTGTATCCAATATATTATTATTATTTAAAGATAAAAAAAGATCCTTAAAATATTGAATAATATCTTATATCTACCAACTCGATATTTTCCTTCCATTTCTGGCGCGGAACTTTATTTTCAAAGAATGGCAGAGATCTTAACTAATAAATTTAACTATGAAATAGATATATTTACATCTAACGCTATTGATTTTAAAGCCTTAAGAGATCCCAAAGGAAAAACAATAGGAGAGAATAATAAGTTTTATAATGAAGTAAATTCATTGAAAATAAATAGATTTTCCATAGAATATAATATCACCGAGGAAAAAATTCTTGAAAGGCTAAAAAGAATTTCATCATTTAATTCTCTCGATCTCTCCAACAATTTATTAAAAAATTTCATTAAAAACGGCCCCTTCACGGGAGATTTAATAGAATATTTCTTAAAACAAGAAAAATTAAACTACGACTTAATCCATACAACGTTTTTCCCTTACTTTAACCTGATTATAAGTTTGATTCTTGGAAAATATATCAATATACCTGTTATCTGTACTCCGTTTTTCCATTTTTCTAATCCCCGGTATTTAAACTCGGATCTAATTGAGATTTTAAAGAGGTTCGATATGATAATCGCATGTACTAATCTTGAAAAAGATGTTCTTGTAAAAAAATTTAAGATCCGAGATGAAAAAATAAAAGTTATTTCAATGGGAGTAGATTATAAAATATTCGAAAATGTACATAACACTAAATTAATGAATTATTACTTTAAACAAAAATTTTTCAAAAAAAAAGAGAAAAATTACAAATTAGTATTATATTGTGGAAGTAAGAATTTTGAAAAAGGAGCTTTGACTATTTTAAGGTCAATTCCATTCATTCTTGAAAAAATTAAAAAAGTCTATTTCGTTTTTATCGGACCTTCCACGATAGCTTTCAACCAAGAATTATCAAAAATACAGAAGCTCAAAAATTCTAGAATTATTAACTTTTCACCTGATAATTTAACTGGATATTATGATAAAAAAAAATTAACAGCTTTCAAAGAAGCTGATTTATTTTTAATGCCCAGCAGGAGTGATGCTTTTGGAATAGCGTTTTTAGAAGCATGGGCTGCAGGAATACCTGTTGTAGGCTCAAATATCGGTGCTACTCCCGAAGTGATAAAGGAAAATACTGATGGGCTATTGGTTGAGTTTGATGATCCTCTGGATACTGCTCAAAAAGTTATAAAATTACTAAAAAACAAGAAATTAAGAAAAAAGCTTGGTTTAGCTGGTCAATTAAGGGTATCTCAAAATTACACTTGGGAAATAGTCGCAAGACACACACATCAAATGTATCAAAAATTAATAAAAACTGAAAAGTGAAATATATGAATAAAATCTCTGGAAATCCATATATCAATCGGAAAGATGGAAAAGTTGTTATAGATTCGCTACCTTTGGCTGATTTAATAGAAAGATTCAAAACTCCATTAATGATTTTCTTAGAAAATCGAATTCGGGACAATATAAAATCTTTTAATGGTATATTTAACGATATTTTTGATAATTTCCAATGTTATTACTCATTAAAAGCTAATTATCTTCTTGATATATGCAAAATTATAAATTCTGAAGGTGTTGGCGCTACACTCGTAAGTTTACCCGAACTTAATTTAGCATTAAATGTTGGTTTTTCACCTGAAAAAATAATCGTAGGTGGTCCTTATTTACCAGGGGAGCTAATAAGAAAAAGTATTAAAAATCATGTTAAAGAGATTATAGTATATAATCTAAATGACTTAAAGAAAATAAATTCAATCGCTCAGGAAGGTAATATGGTTCAAAACATATGTATTAGAGTTAATTCCCAAAAATATAATAGTAACTTAGGCATCAGATTAAGTGTCAATAATATTGAGCGTCTCAAGAGATCAATAGAAAGCAATGACAATATCAAAATAACGTCAGTTTTATCTCATTTCGGGACTCAAATGAACAATATTGATCAATTTGAAAAAAATATAAGATCTTTGGTAAGTAGTCTGAATTTGTTATTAAAGCAAGATATCAGTATTAAGAATATAAATCTAGGTGGAGGATTTCCAGAAGCTACTGTAATGCCCCGTGTAAAATTAAAGGAGATTGCTCAGAATTTGAAAGATATTTTAGATAAATCTGGTATTAGTCATGACAGTATCTCATTTGAACCTGGAAGATATTTCGTAGGAGATTCTGGAATGTTTATAACTAAAATTATCAAAGTAGATGAAGATCGGTGGATATTTTTAAATATAGGTAATCATATCTGTCCAAAATTTGCAAGATGCTCTTTACGCTTTTATAACGCTTCTCAGATTAATGAACCTCATAAATATAAAACTTCTTTTGCAGGGATTGTTCCTACAGACCAAGATGTATTATCAAAGAATTATTTTTTTACAAAAAATTTAAAAGAACAAGATATTGTGCTCGTAACCAACACAGGTGCTTATTGTTTAACTTTTTCAAATCGGTTCCCTTATCCTTTACCAAAAATATTTCTTGTGAAGGATGAAAACTGGACACCCATTTTTGATCCAATTATTGATAAGGATTTTTTCTTAACATAAGTTGAAGCAAGATTTTAAACAAGTATTATCCCAATAACACATTAATTCTAATTTTTTTATTCATATTTTTTTGTAGTAAAAATGACTGAAAGGAGTAATTATGGAAACTTTTATTAAAAAGGCACGCAAAAGAGATGTAATCAGACCAGAGGTAGCAAATTTTGGCTATGCTAATATAAAAATCATAGGCTGCGGTGGTGCTGGAAATAATACAATTGATAGATTAATGAAAATAGGAATTAGAGGTGCAACATGCGTGGGTGTTAACACTGATTGCCAACATTTAGATAATATCGAATCACATGTTAAAATCTTAATTGGTAAAAATCTCACAAAAGGATTAGGTGCTGGGGGAAATCCTGAAGTTGGAAGAGCCGCAGCGGAAGAATCTCGAGAAGATTTAACCAAAGTTTTAAGGGAATCTAATTTAGTTTTCATAACTTGTGGTGAAGGGGGGGGCACGGGTACGGGAAGCGCCCCAATTGTGGCAGAAATAGCAAAACTAGAAGGAGCAATAGTCGTAGGCGTAGTTACATTACCATTTGATACAGAAATAGGTCGTATTGATAAAGCAAAAGCAGGTTTAAATCTATTAAAACGATATGTTGATACATTAGTGGTAATTGATAATAATAGATTATTAGAAATTGCCCCCAATTTACCAATAATTGAAGCATTTAGCGTTGCTGATGAAGTATTAGCGACAATGGTTAAAGGTATAACAGAAACAATCTCACTACCTTCTTTGATCAATTTAGATTTCGCAGATGTCAGAACTATATTAAGCACAGGTGGGGTTGCGATTGTAGGTGTTGGGGAATCCAACCAAAAAGAAAATAGAGTTGATGATGCAATTAATGACGCATTGAATACTCCATTATTAGATGTAAGTATTGATGGAGCAAAAGGAGCTTTGATTCATATTTGTGGAGGAAATGATATGACACTTGCAGAAGCAAATTCCGTTGCTAAAAAAATCTCTGAAAAAATGGCTGTGAATGATTCTATGGTGATATGGGGAGCTAGAGTTTCGGATGAATTTGATGGATTCATTAGAGTTATGCTCTTGATAACAGGGATTAAATCTCCTCAAATTTTTGGTAGTGGATATTCAATGGATAAATCAGTTCACCAAACAAATATTAAACCGTCAAAAATAAGATTATCAGATGAAATTTTTAACATTAGCGAAATTTCGTTCGATTAATTTTTAATATCTCTTTTTATACCTCTATTTAAATTAATGGTATGAATAACAAATTCTCTCAAGAAATACAAAGTGAGTTCGAAGAAATTTTAACACAATTACAGTTTTGGAAAGATATTTTTTATTTTAACTCTGAATTTTATTATGATGGATGGGCTATTTTCCTCCGAGAGAAGAACCTTTATCCGCGTTGTATTGTTATTTTTAAATCTTATGAAGATAATTTATATTCAATCAAAAGCTTCGAAGTGCACCTTCAAAATTTCAAAACGGAGAAATTTAAGGAGCTATATTCCGTAGAGAAAATTGAAAGTCAAAAAGCTCTTTTAATCGAATTGAGAGAAATTATAAATGGTAAGGATTTAGGAAATCAAGTTTTGAAAATGTATAATGATACATTTCCATAATAATTTTAGAATTCTGGTTTGTACATTTGTTTGAATTGTTCTTTCTTTTTATCATTATATTTTCTTTCTAAATATTTTATAACCATATTATGGGGTAATCCTTTTATTAACATATTAATTGCCTTCCGTGCAATTTGCAAATCTTCATATAGCGCAATTATAGAAACAGTTTTACCGTAAACAGATACAAAACTCTCGCCAAACCTTTCAATAGCTCTTCTCATTTCTCCGTTCCTTCCAATGATTCGTCCTTTTACTCGTTTCACGTGTTTTTCTGATTTTCCCAATATTGAAAGTAGGTTAAAAACTTCAAGATCATAATTTTCTTTCATTAATTTCATAGCTTTAGAAGGGTTAAAACCCCTATTAATCGCGTTGACGACTTTTTGAGCTGTGTAAACATTAAGTGGAACATAATTCGGATCATCTATTATAGGGAAAACTTCGCAGTCACCGGTCTTGCTATCTATATCAAGTTTTACACCTAGGGCTTTTTCGATCTCTTTCTTTATTTTTCCATCTATTCCGATTAGAACTGCTATCCTATTTTTACCGATTTTCATGCCTAGGTTTTAAATTTTAATATCTTATAGAAAGATTTAAGATTTTTAAATATCTACTTTGATAACATCATAATAGAAATCTTCTGGGTTTGATGTTTTTATTCCTAACTTAGCAAAAAAATTAAAAATGTTTTTGATGTCTCTTGCTAAATAAACCTCCGCTTTAGGGTGTTGAGTAGAAACTGCTTGAGATATGTCAATAATAACAGGTTTTTGATTGTGATATAAAATATTAAACTCACTAAGATCTCCATGGACTAATTTTGCTTTGTTATATAATTGCTTCATGAAATTTAAAATCTCAGAAAACAAGTTAAGAGGTTCTTTGGGTTTTCTAATATCTTTTAATAATGGGGCGGGAATCGATTCAAAACCAATATATTCCATTATTAAAATATTATCTCTAATATAAATTGGCTTAGGAACGCTCAAACCAACTTTAAACGCTCTTTTCAAGTTTTTAAATTCTTTGCCTGCCCACAGGAAGATGATTTTTGAAATATTGTGAGGAAGTTTCTTAAATCTTGGATCCCCAACAATATAGTTTCTCATCCATCTGGAAGTATTACTATCAATTTTATAAATCTTAATTGCAACCTCTTTCCCGTTACCATCGTAACCTAAATACACATTAGCTTCTTTGCCTGCCGAAATTACACCTTCTACGCGTTCTAATGGACCGTTTACTAGTAACTTATTTAGACTAAAAATTGTGCGTTCATCAAATACTGACTCAATTACAGCTCTTTTCTTTGATTGATCAATCTTTTTTATTCTTTTAAAATCAATTCCCTTTTTTTCTAATTGATCAATGCTAGAATTGAACTTTTTTGCTGATTCTTCATCGTTGAAATCATCAAAATCTTCATCAAATTCTCCCATTTAATATTTTCCTCTATTTCTTCTGATATAAATTATCATTAAAAAAATATGAATAATTTTTTATCAATTTAGAATTGGTTTTACTTCTTAGAATTATTTTGCTTCTTGTAATACTTTCTATAATATAATCTTCATCGTTTATCAAAACCCTATCATTTAAGCCTACTGGTAAAAATTTTATTGAAGCTTTTAACCTGTAAAGATTTTTACCTCTCTGATTATCCCTTCCTACTAATTTCTTTGTTCTTTTTAATAAAAAGTTATAACGGGATCTTAGAAATTTTATAATATGATTCATTATTTCATTTGTACTAAGATATAAATCTACTCCGTGTTTCTGATCCTCTACCATTGAAATGTATTGCCGATGGTCCTTAGTAGAAAGATTTGCAGTAAACTTATTTATCTCCTCTAAGATTTTTTGGATGAATTCATATTGATTCTCATCCTTTAATCGTAATTGTAGAATTGATACAAAGTAAGTGCCTCCCCGTATGTTAGAGCAATTCCTACATAGAGAATGATTCAAAATTAGTTGAACTACCATTTGGTGCTTTACATTTGAATTTCCCTTCAAAGCCCCACTAATAAGTACTTCTACAGATTTCAATAAATCCTTTGAAGAATACACTAAAGAATTCTCATTAATTGATAATGAGAGATTAATTTGGTTATTTTTTATGAGCGATTTTAACAAGAATTTTTGGACTGTTTCACTTAGAATCGAAAATAAGTCATCCTCAGAAGGTTCAAACCAAACATCCTTTTTAGAATAATTTCCACAATCCATACAAACATTTATTGTGAATTTTTTAGGTAAATCGAATAAAGGATGTTCCTCTGAATAACAATTAATGCACATCCCAATATGAGGAGAATCTTTATCTAATTTTTTTCCGCATATCGCACAGAATCGATTAGGCATTAAATCATCATCTTTATTGCCATTGGGACTCCATTTATTAGCTTAATACCATCTCTAAGTAATAAATTGCAATCGATAGCTTTTTCAATTATATTTTCTCCCACTATATTGAAAAAAGAAGCCTTCTTTAAAACCTCAATTGCTTCATCTAAAGTTAACAATTTTCCTCCAAAAAACTGATTCGATATTTCAATTTTTAGATTACCTTCTCTTACTACTTGATTGAGGAGTTCTTCATCACAACAAGCTATAGTTTCATCGTCATCCCTATAGTGAATTTTGAGATATACATTCATTGAATATTTTATTCCCATTATTTTATTTTTCTTTAATTTCTTCTCTAGCACCACAAGCGGTGCATTTCAAATAATAGCGCTTTCCTTCTCTTTGAATTTGCGTATCTGGTTTGTTGCAAATATTACAGAGCACGTAAGTTTTTGTATAATTCTCAATTAATCGATTTAATACTTGATCCTTATATTGACCTTTCAAAAATAACTGCTGGCCCCTAATTTCCCCCATTGTACCCGCTTTTTTTAAAAAGACACCTAAAAAATGTCTTCTATCCCTATTAAGAGTGTTAATTATTTTATTAAAATTCGTGATGAATGTATTTCGGCTTTCAATTCTTAGATTTACTTTAGGAATTTCGAACCTTGATGATTTCTTTACATTTTCTGGAACCTTTTCATATGCTTTATCTAGCAATTCCTCATAACTATTTAAATCCATAATCATTTCATCTATTTTCTTTTTTAAAATTAATTAATTCTTCATAAGAAAAATATTTTACCTTTATTCAAAATAAAAGTAAGAAATTTTAATACATAATTAATCTTCCATCGGGGAGACTCAGTTGTTTTTTAGGATCTTTAGAGAGTTAAACTAACCCCTCATAATTTTCTCCTAATTCTTAAGTTTCTAATAGGATCAATCCTCTTCGAATAAATTATTTATATCTATTTCTTTTGATAAATCTTCACTTTTACTATCAGAAATAACCGGAATTTTTTGATTATCTCCTGATTTAATTCTCCTAATTATTTCTGCATCTCTCAATAAAATAAAGTTAGGTTCTTCCACTTTTCTAATAATTTCTATCCAAAGGGACAAAATTCCTTCTCTTATCCTAGGACGACCAACAATATCAACAATATGACCTACATTAAAGTTCCTAAATTTTTCAGGATTAACACTATCTAATATTGCTCTAATCAAACTTGTACTATCGTCTATTTCAAATATTAATTGTGTACTTTCTTCTGCAGCATCTTCTAGTCCAAAATTATACTCATCAACTTCTTTAAGTTCTTCATTTTTCCTAATTATTGTCCCAATAATGCGAATCCTTTTAACTTTTCCAAAGATTGTATCAAAAGAATTCTCTCCTTCTTCAAATTCACTCTCTACGATATGTCTTATCCAACAATGAATTGCAGGATTTCTTTTATAACTACTACTCCCACTCATTTTAATTCACTTACTAATGCTAATAGTTAAAAATTAAATTTCGTATAATTTAGAAATACTTATTAAGGGTATAATATGAAAGTCCTCTTTTTTATTATTCCTCATCACATCAATGAGAAAAAAATGACAAGGGATATTATTAGTAATTATTAGTAGCGGGGGTTCGATTTGAACGAACGATCTCAGGGTTTCTCATTCTAAAGAACGGTATTTTTTGTTTTTCCGCACTTCATCAAGGTATGAGCCCTGCGGCATAAACCAGGCTAGCCCACCCCGCTTTGAATAAATTTATGGGACCATTTTGTACTGATACATACTTATTATATATAATGAATATAAATCCTAAAATAAAATGTTTTACTTTTTACTTATACTTAATTTTAAACGTTAATTGAAATAAAGAAGAAAATTTTCAAATCTAAATGACACTACAACATAAAAACTAAAAATTTTCATACTTATATAGTCATGAGTGTGCTGGTAAACATATGAATTTTTTATAGAAAAAGTTTAACTTTATAATTAACTTACCTAATAAAAAATAAGCAAATATCATCAGAAATATATGCCTTTGTTTAATAATCCAATTTTAGATTTTTTTCTTAATCCCTGGTTTATTTTATCTTTATTATTTTGGTTAATTGTTTTAGTTTTTGCGTATTTATTAAGAAAGAAGAAAGGTGCTGCTTATCTCTTTTTCCCTTTATTAGCAATGTTCAAAACAAAAAGACTAAACAAATTTCTTAGAAGGATTTCCAAGAAAGCACCAAAAGCTTGGAAGATTTTCTGGACTATTGGGATCTTTATTTCATTTGCATTTACAATTTACGCGTTTTATTTCTTTTTTACAAACTTTGTTAACCTAATTATAGATCCAAGACCCGAACAAGCACTAGTTCCTCTTATTCCTGGAGTTACGATTGATCTCCCATTATTTTTTTACTTAATTCTTCCCCTTTTATTTATTGTAACTACTCATGAATTTGCACATGGAATAGCCGCAGGTGCCGAGGATGTGGATGTTAAATCTACCGGAATTCTTGGAGCAGGCGTATTTTTCATTATTGGATTAGGTGCATTTGTTGAAGTAGATGAAAGGGAATTAAACTCAAATAAATTTCAAAGAAATACACGATTAAGAATCGCAGCTGCAGGTACTTTTGTTAATGGAATTACAGCAGGGATAGCATTTATCTTAATTTTAACATTTCCCTTAATTATAGCTCCGTGGTATCGTCAGGTTACTCAAGTAAATTCAGTACTTACAGAAGCTCAAGGAGGATTCAATGAAGGAAACCTCTCTACAGGTGATGTTATATTAGCAATTAAAAAACAAGGAGCTTTAGATGAAGATTATATCTCCCTTGATAACTACGAGGGAAGAACTTTTACCAATATTTTAAATAACAAGACAAGCTTAAAATGCTCTATTGGAGATAATCTAACCTTTAAAATATATAGTCCTTCTTCTGATGTGATTCTTGAAAAAAATATTATTCTAGGACCACGATACTATATCGGCATTTTATATACTAATATTTCTGATACAGAAATACAAATAACAAAAATTTTCAGTGAAAGTGAGGGAGGAAATAATTTCAATACCAGTTTAACAGTAGATTTAATAATTAATAAAATTAATGGCGTTCCGATCAGTCGAAATAATGGGACCACATTAGGAAAGGCACTGACTTTATTTGATTTAAAAAATTTAACTCTGAGTACCGACACAGAAAATTATACACTCAATGTTAATATAACAGGAGTATTTGTTGGAATTGGACCCAATTATTATTTTATGCATAAAAATGATGTAGCAAAATTCTTTACAAGCACTTGGCCAGTAATATTATTTAGAGAAATATTATGGCTTTTTGTTATCGCATTTAGCATTACTTTATTCAATATGTTACCTTTGCCTGTATTTGATGGTGATAGGCTCGTAAAAGAATTAATAAATTGGGGTATAGGAGAGGATTACAAGTCTCTCAAGAATAAGAAAGATAAATACTTTTTCAAAAATGATGAAAGAGACTACGAATTATCAGAATATCGTGTCGATAAAATAAATTCTATAGAAATTATCATGGATGATCAATCAAAATTTACAAATTCGAGCAGAATTATACTTGCAGAAGAAAATTATAAATTGATTGATAAAATCGGAGACGGTTTTAAAGATACTGTTTCGTTAAATCTCCCTGAACAGAAAAAATTACCTGAAGGTTGCAGAATCGAAATATCTTACGATCATTATTATGATGAAAAGAGAAAGATAAAAAGGGATATTTTGAATTCAATACGACTAATCACATTATTTATTGTTGCGGGGAATTTTATACTATCATTAATAAATTTTGGTGGATTACTCTTTTGGATTTAATCTGTTAATTTATCAATTAAATGGTTTTAATGGGTAATTACAATATTTTTTTAAAAAGAGGTAAATGTTTAAGATGTAACAACTCAATTGTAATACAGAGAAAATATTCAGGTGAAGAACTTTGTCCACAATGCTTTGAGAAAAATATTGAAAAATCCATATTTAAAACCATCTCAAGATACAAGATGTTAAAAAATGATGATAAAATCATTGTAGCCGTGTCAGGTGGTAAGGATTCTCTTTCTCTCCTATATAATCTCAACGAGATTCAAAAAAGGCAATTTCAGTCTCAGGAACTTACTGCTTTGATTATCGATGAGGGTATCTTTGATTATAGAGAGAACTCGATTAAGAATGCTAAAGAATATTGTGAAAAACTGGAAATTGAACATAAAATTATCTCTTTTAAAGAAAAAATAGGGTATACTTTAGATGAGATTATAAACCTAAAAAAGAAACTCCCGGATTACAAGTATGCATGTAATTACTGTGCAACAATAAGGAGAAGATTATTAAATGATGGAGCAAAAGAATTAGGTGGAACGATTTTAGCAATGGGACATAATCTCACTGACATAGCTGAAACGTATCTAATGAATATTTTATACAAACGATTGCACTTAATTGCAAACCAATATATCTTTAAGGAGGAAAATCCTAATATAAATAAATTCTTCGTTAAGAAAATTAGACCTTTAATGAGAATTCCTGAAGAAGAAATTTTCCTCTATGCGAATATAAAAAAAATTAATTATTATCCATCACATTGCTCTTATCGAGAAAAAGATCCAATTATCAGAAAGAGGGTTTTAGATTTTATTCAAGAATGCAAAAAATATAGTCCCGAAATTGAATTCAATTTATTAAATGGATTTTTAGAACTATCATCTATTCTTTATAACCAATTAGAAAAAAAAGGTTACCAAACTTGTCAATCGTGTGGGTATCCATGTGGAAAAGCCCAATTATGTATCTATTGTCGATTTTTAAAAGAATTTAATCAATGACCTTAATTTATCAGATATTCTCCCATTTCTTTTAACTTTTCAAATTCTCTAACTTCTTCTTTAAATAAGGGAACTTCGATCAAATTCTTATTTAACTTCCCCTCAAAAATTTCCTTTATCTTTGATAAATTTTTTTGTTGCATTTTTCTACGCGCTTTGCAAAATTCACAAAATTCCGTAGGATTCTTGTACAATTGGTTAACTATTATTGTGGTAACGGGAATGTTATATTTGATTAATTCATTTAGTAATCGTCCGGTTTCAGTAATTGCCATTTCTTCAGGTATCATTACGATGATAAATGAATTCTTAACAGGGCTTGTAAGATCTTCCCTCGCGTTTAAAATAGCGTTGTTTAACCTTTGTAAAACTTCGAATGAATTATCTTCCTTTTTTTCTTCTCGAGTAAACATCCTTTTAACAGCTCCAAACATATTCCCTATTTTTAACCTCATTTTTATTAACTTTCCAATCCACCCAGATAACGTCTCAGGTAAGCTCAAAAATCTTAGAGTATGTCCTGTTGGTGCTGTATCAAATACTATTAAATCATAGTCGTGCTCCATTTCAACAAATTCTAAAATTTTACCAAAAGCTAAAGCCTCATCAATTCCTGGGGGTGTCATTGAGGCTAATTCTTCCATATCCCCAAATATCGGTAAACTATCCATCAATCCAGACATACCCATCTCTTCCATAGGATTAATATTTGTCAATTCCTTATATTCTGATATGTTTACCTTAGGATTAATCTCTAATGCAGTAAGGTTCTCAATCCCTTCGATTGGTGTAGGTATACCTGGTGATAGTTCAATACCTAAACTATCACCTAATGAATGTGCAGGATCAGTGCTTATAATTAACGTATTTCTCCCATGCTCTGCAGCCCAAATTGCTGAGCTTGCAGCACAACTAGTTTTTCCAACACCTCCTTTTCCCCCAAACATAATCATTTTTAAATTTAATAATTGATCCTCGAGTCCCATCTTTGTCACTATCGCTTTTTTATTACTATTTAATCCTTTTTAAATATTTATTCTTTTTAATAGTCAATTTTATACCGGAGAATTGCCGCAATACCACCAAATGTGCTGTTCAACATTTCACCCTCTTCAGTATCCGTTGATAATATCTCTACTTTTGTACCTGTAGATTCTGCTATTTCTCCAAGTTCCTCAATTAATGAAATTATTTCGATAATTTTAAACGCATTTGAACCACAATTTGAACAACTTTCTTCTTGCAAATCTCTTTTAAATTTTTCTAACAAACTTTGTTTTACAGTTCTTTCTTCAGCGTATTCACAATTAAAACATCCTAATTTGACTTTATAGATATCAATCTTTTCAGAAAGTAAGAGAGTATCGACAGCACCATAGTTTAATGCCCTCTGTATTTCTTCTAATCCATATGTAGCCAATCCTGTTTCACTAGTAATTTCTTTCATAAAGCGCTGCATAATCTTTTGTTCACGAATATACTTCACATTAACCATCTGATCTTTAACTTTTTCAATCAAAGCTCGTATACCGTCACGCCCACCATAACCAATATCTACAACATCTAGAATTTTTCCCCTTAATCTATAATCTAAACTCTCATCCTTTACAAATTTTTCTTTTGATGGACCTGGTCCTCCTACAAAAATACCTTGTAAATCTTCAAATCCTAAAAATTTCTCATTTATTACTTCAGAAATTCGTCTATAAAAGGCAATTTCAGCTTCTTCATTTAACCTTTCAAATCGTCTTTGAGATTGACCACCTTGGCTATGTTTTGAACGAATGCCTGAAGTGAATTCCTTTATTACTTCAACTCTACTTCCTTTGATGTATCCTGCTGCTGACTTTTTTCGTCCTATTACTAATAATCCAAATGTTTCCCTTGGAGAAAGCATATCCTCCAAAGGGTCTAATAAAAATTCACTTGCACAGTGATACCTAAATGTTTTTACTCGATCAGGAGGTTCTACAATGTATAACTCATTTTTCTCAGTACCTGCAGTATTACCTTGGGGGATTGCCCCAGAAAACATAACCAAACCATTTTCGGGTACATCCTTTATATTTCTTAACTTACCTAAAAGACTACTAATGCTATCCAGCACATTTTTTTTTGTTAACTTTGATTTAATATTTTGACTTTCACTCACTTCATTCTTTAAGTGATTCGTAACATCCGAAATCTTCCTATCGTGAGGAATATATAATGAAATTAATTCTGTATGAAACCCTTTTTTTTTTTTAAGATCACTTAATAATTTTTTCGTCTTGTAGATCTGTAAATCATTCGACATCTTTTTTGTACCTGTACTCATAACCATCTATAATGGTTTAAAATTATCCAAAAGATTAATATTTTTTCTTTATACCAATTTATATAAAGATCAATATTTAAATCATGTGAAATAATATGCCTTTGAACCAAAACATTGACCAGGATGTTCCTAAATCACACCCTCGCTATACTAGCCTAAAATATCGACATAAAATTATCGAAGGTATGAAGAATTTAGTTGTTGCAGAAGCAGGTTTAATAGCACATGGTCGAGGTGAATGTTTTGATTATATTATAGGTGAAAAAACAACCAAAACAGCTAAAGATGCAATACAAGCAGCTGTAGCTGCGTTGTTGGTTGCAGAAAATCCTGTTATCAGTGTAAATGGAAATGTAGCGGCTCTAGTACCAAATGAACTCGCTGGTTTATCTAAATTATTAAACATACCCCTTGAAATAAATTTGTTTTATTTTAAGGAAGGTCGAGTTCAAGCAATCACTAATGTTTTAAAAAACGCGGGAGCTGCTAATATTAAAGGAACTAATGAAAATGAGATGACTATACTAGATGGACTTGAAAGTAATAGAAGAAAAGTAGATTTTATCGCAAGAGCGGATGTTGTCATGGTTCCCTTAGAAGATGGTGATCGCACTGAAACATTGAAAAAATTAAAAAAACAAGTGATAGCTATTGATCTAAATCCATTAAGTAGAACTGCGTTGTGGGCAGATATTACAATAGTTGATAATGTTATAAGAGCTATTCCCGAAATGATTGAAACCGCAAAAAAATTTAAGAAATTAAATACCGATGAATTACATGAAATTATAAATAATTTTGATAATACATTGAATATCCAAAAAACATTAGATTTGATAATAGATTACATTTCAAAACAAAAGAAGGAGGCTTTTAAAATCTTAACGGATGAATAATTTTTATTTTTAGGATTCATAAAAACTTAAAAGTTTCTATTCTTATATCCTATATATAAATAATGCTATTCTTTTATAAATGACCGTTTAGACAAGGTTAACGATGACCACCAACAAAGAGACGAAGGACAATACTTTAGACTATCTAAATAGCCAAAAATCTCTAATAAGAAGATGCACATTAGATGATTTAGACGGTGTGATAGGAGTTAATGAACGAGAACTCCCAGAAGATTATCCCTACTTTTTCTATAAAAGCATTCTTGATAATTTTCCAGAATCTTTCTTGGTAGCTCAAAATCATGCTGCTAAAATTATCGGTTACATTATGTGGAGAGTTGAAAAGACTTCTTCTCTCGATAGCATACGATACATTACTAAAGGACATCTTGTATCAATTGCTGTTTCGCAAGAGTATCGAAAAAGAGGAATCGCAAAAGTTTTGTTGTCAAATAGTATGTTAGCAGTAAAAAAATATAAGATTCAAGAATATGTGCTTGAAGTAAGAGTATCTAATTATAACGCTATAAAACTATATGAGCAATTCAAATTTCAAATAATTAACATCAAAAAAAATTATTACCGTGATGGAGAAAACGCTTATTACATGACATTAAACTCTAAAAAAAAATCAATCGGTTGATGTTTCTAAACCTTTGATTAAATACGTTATAATTTCATTAATCGGTACCCTAACTCCTAACTCATTAGCATACGTTAATATTCTTCCATTTATATAATCTATCTCGGTTAAACTTCCATTTAAAATATCCTGTAGCATTGAATTCTTATTTTCCGCTGTTTTCTTTGCAACATCATAAGTTATTGCCACAAAATCTTTCTCGGCAAGCTCAACATGCTTTAGTTTAGCGATTTCAATTGCCTCTTTAATTGCCTTACTCATTAAATGTTTTAATCCTTTAAATTTCATCAACTCACCATTTTTCAGCCGTGTTAACGCCCCATAAGCATTAATCCCAACATTTACAAATACCTTCTCCCAACTTTCTTTAATAATATTCTCCGTAATATCAGCTTCAAAACCCCCTAATCTCAATAGATCCAAGAGCAATCCAATGTTAATTTCCTTAAATTTTCCTTCTTCCTCATTCAAATTGAGATCTTCTGGGAATGCCAAGCCTATTTTTACTAAACCTTGACCTGTATGAATTATTTTGCCTGGATCTTTTAACATTGCCCCATTTGTTGTCACCGCTCTTATTATCTTTGATTTTGAAATATAGCTACTTACCATATCTTCATTCCCTATCCCATTCTGCAAAATTACAATCCAACTACTAACTTCAATAAGTTTTTGATATTGGGTTATTGCAGTTTCTATGTCATACGTCTTTGTTGTAAGAAAAATAAAATCGAATCGAAAAGTGGGATTATTCCTTATACATTCTTCTATAAATTTCTCATCTTCAAAAGCATGGATGGTATTGATTTTTTGAACAATTTGATTCTTGACGATTTCTAACCCGTTTTGGTTAATTGCTGCAGCATGATCACCGGTACAAAAAAAATTTACATCTAATTCAAAAAGATCAGACTCAATATTTGCTATATACCCCCCAAATAAACTACCTATAGATCCAGCCCCAATAAATCCAATTCTTATTTTCTGTTTACTCAAATTACTTCAGAAATCTTTTTAAATTTTCAATTAAATAAAATCATTTTAGATGAGGATTGTTACTTTATTTTATAAATTTATCTAAACCCGTCTGACCTTTTGAATATTTTCCCGATTTTTTTTTAATATCCAAAAGACTCACATTCTCAGGTGATCTTCTTGGTTGAACTCCCAATTCATTCATCATCATTAACGAATTTTTCACTGCATATCCAGAAAAATGATTATTAAAATATATTCCGATTTTTTCCGCTTTTGGAATAACATCCTTAATAGTTTGTGCCCACTTCCTTATTTCTTCTTCCTTAAAAAAATAATCAAACCAGATCTCTTTACCATATCCATGAAATCTAATATAAACGAAAGATGGGTTAGTTACATCCATTCTCGGAGGTAATAACGGCTCAACTACAGCACAATAAGTTAAATGGTTCTTCCTTAAAAACTGAAATACTTCCTCATCAATCCAAGAGCTATGCCTAAACTCAACAACTAAATGGTAATTATCTCTTTCAAGATCCCCTGGCCAACTCTCTATAAACTCCTTTAAGTTACTAAAATGATCTTTTTTGTTAAACGAAGGAGGAAGTTGAATTAAAAATGATATCAATTTTTTCGCTTCAATTAAGGGATTCATAGCTTCTAAATAGTGATCCAAATTACTTGAGCAAAAATCAACATCTAATTTGTGAGTATGTGTAACTGTTTGAGGTATTTTTGCCGAAAATAAAAAGTTCCTAGGAGTCTTCTTTACCCAACTTTCTACAACCCTGCTTGTAGGTGTGTGGTAAAAAGTCGTATTAATCTCATTCGTGATAAAAATTTCAGAATAATACCTTAGAAAGTCACTCTGCTCTAAACCCTTCGGATAAAATAGACCAATCCACTCATCATATCCCCATCCAGATGTACCAACCAATACTTTACTAACCATTTTACACCCTAATTCTTATAAATATTACCACGATATCTTCAAACTCGTCTTTTCTTACTGCTAATAATTAATCGTTCTCGAATTCAAAACTTCAAATTTCCTTAATTTTCTGATTCAAATTTATTTCCCTTTTTGCTTCGATTTATAAATGTGTAGTAAACCTTTTAATTATTACACCCCAGAATCTTCATAATGCCTTTTAATGTTTATGTGTTTAGACCATAAAATTTTTAACCAAGTATTTACTCTTATACTTCGTCGATGGCATTAAATGCTTTTAAAAATTTGAATTGTCGTCATCGACAAGTTATTGGTTAGAAAAACATCTCATCGATAGTCGATGAAATATGGCCAATAGCCGGCTTAGGCCTCACAGAAGTACACCAGAAAAGACCTCGGTCAAAATGATGGTGCCACAGGATGTGGGTGCTTAAACTGACCTTCACATTGGTTGGTCTAAGTAAACCGAAGCCAAGCATGATAAATCATGCTCATAGGAACATACTCCCCATATTATTTAAGGCTTCTTATCAATCGTCAGAATTGATAATAATTTATAAAAAAAAGTTATAAAAACTTACTAATACCGAATATGCCAAACCCTTAGGCAAGCAATCTGAATCTTTCCTCAACTAGACGCCAATACGCCTCCGCTATTTGGTGGATATCTTGGCTTGGGAACCGATGAAGAGCGTGACAAGCTGCGATAAGCTCGGGCTAGTCGCATGAAGACGTTGACCCCGAGATCCTCGAATAGGACATCCACTTGCGGCCAAATAATCCGCAAGATTCCCTCGTGGGAAGGGGAACCCTGAGAAGTAAAACATTTTAGTATCAGGAGGAAAAGAAAACAATAGTGATTCCGTTAGTAACGGCGAGCGAAAGCGGAATAGATCAAACCGAATCCCTAGGGAAACCTAGTGGAAATGTGGTGTGTGGACCTTGTACGACCTCTCTAGAGAATATGAATACTCCTGGAAAGCTGAGCCATAGAGCGTGATAGCCGCGTAATAAAAATCTAGAAGGTTGCTGCGAGAGTTCCCGAGTAATGCGGGATGGTTTTCTCGTATGAATGTACCAGATACACGCTGGTAAATCTAAATATAACCCAAGACCGATAGTGAAGTAGTAGCGTGAGCGAAAGATGAAAAGTAACCCGGAAGGGTCGTGAAAAGTGCTTGAAACCAAATAGCTTAGTAAGGATGCAGCCTGAAAGGATAGATTCTGCGCGAATGAGTTCCGGTGACGGAATGTCAAAGCACAGAGGACTAGGGTTGCATCATCAGTCTGGAATCATTGGCCAGGGAGTTTACAGTAGTAGCAAGCTTAAGTGGATCACCCACGAAGGCATAGGGAAACCAATATTCTTGCAACCTAACTATCACATTAGGAAGGTTTACTCGTTGACGCGTGGTTTTGCCACTCTGATAACGTTTAGCGAATCCTACTAAGGAGTTAGGCCAGAAGAATGGTCTAAAAGGGCCAAAAGTTTCTGCTGTAAAACCCGAAGCCGGTCGATCTATTCCTGGTCAAGATGAAGTCGTTCGAAAGGGCGATGGAGGTCTGCACCAGTGATGATGTACAATTCTCTTGGATGAACTGGGAATAGGAGCAAAAGGCTAATCTAGATCGGTGATAGCTGGTTCTCCCCGAAGTTGGTGTCAGCCAAGTCTCAGACGAAGTCGCCAGTGACGTAGAGCACTAATTGTGTGGTAAGGGGAAGGAATTCCTCTCCTCGCTCTTAAACTCCGAATTTGCTGGCACTGTAGACTCTGGGAAACGGGTTGGTGGGCGTAAAGTCCATCGCCGAGAAGGGAACAACCTAGACTTGGGTTAAGGTCCCTAAGTGCAGGTTAAGTGTTAAACGAAAGGGCGTTATATTTCTAAAACAGCAAAAGGATAGGTATAGAAGTAGCCATTCCCTAACGAGTGTGTAACAACTCATTTGCCGAGAAATATAGCCCCGAAAATGGACGGGGCTTAAATCTGCCACCGAGACCCAAGAGCACGGGCGGAAGAACCCCGTGATCTGGTAGGGGAGCGTCCGGAGTGGGCTGAAGCAGGTGCGTGAGTTCCTGTGGACCGCTTCGGAGTGAAAATCCTGGTAATAGTAAAAGCATAGATGGGTTAGAATCCCATCCGCCGAAAGGGCAAGGGTTTCTTTGCAACGCGTCGTCAGCGAAGAGTTAGTCGATCCTAAGCGCACCCTTAACTGGTACGCGCGAAAGGGAAACAGGTTTATATTCCTGTACCACGGCACTACGAATAGCGGTGACGCATGGTTGTATGTAGACAGTTCCGGATAAGTAGAATAGGGTCGTCGAATATCTCCCTATTTAAATGTATAAAGCTGGTGAATAGAGTAAATCTTAGACCCAGCTCAAAGCATGAATAACCATCCAATTGTGGAAGGCTCCGCTGAGTCCAGGACTTAATAAAAATACATCAACAAGAAATGCCGTGATCGTACCCAGAACCGACACAGGTGCCCCTAGGTGAGTAGCCTAAGGCGTATTCGTGTAAAGGAGGCTAGGGAAATCGACAATTTAGAGCCGTAACTTTGGGAGAAGGCTTGCTTGCGAACTTCTTCACGCAACTTCGGTAGTGTGAAGGGGCTCACAAGTTGCAATAACTAGGGGGGGACGACTGTTTAACAAAAACATAGGTTTCTGATAGAGCGAAAGCTTTTTTACAGAAGCTGAAACCTGGCCAGTGGCAGTTTGATAAATCCTGGTTACAACCAGAGTAAGTCCTGCTAAACGCCGGGAGTAACTATACCGTCTTATCATCATTCCAATAGCGTAAATCGCGTCATTCCGACAGACGGAGTTAGAACTCTCTTAAGGTAGCCAAATGCCTTGTCTGGTAAGTTCAGACGTGCATGAATGGTCCAACGTTCTCCCCATTGTCCCAGCCTTCTGACGATTGAAATTACACTCCGGCGAACGGACCGGAGAAGCCCAGCGGGACGAGTAGACCCCGTGGAGTTTTACTGCAGCCTGTTGTTGCGGTTTTGGACTGAATGCAGAGTATAGTCGGTAGCGGAGATGCCGTGATTTCGGTCACGGTGGAGCACAAATGGAATACCGGCCTTCCTTTCTGAAATCGCTAACGGCACAAAACGTGTTGGACATCCGCAGGTGGGCAGTTTGGCTGGGGCGGCTCACTCTAGAAAAAATATCTAGAGTAACCAATGATCAGCTCAAGCGGGTCAGGAATCCGCTGAAGAGTTTAAGAGCAAAAGCTGGTCTGACTGGATTCTGATCACCAAGGAATCCTGAGGCTAACGCCTGGTCTAGCGATCCTTAACTAACCTCGTGTGGGTGGTTAAGGTGATAGAAAAATTACCCCGGGGGTAACAGAGTTGTCACGAGCAAGAGTTCCTATCGACCTCGTGGCTTGCTTCCTCGATGTCGGCTCTTCCTATCCTGGGAGCGCACATACCGGTTTTGGGGCCGTTAAAACGGTTTTAATGCCGGGTGCACAACTTCCAAGGGTGGGGCTGTACGCCCATTAAAAGGGAACGTGAGCTGGGTTCAGACCGACGTGAGTCAGGTCGGATTCTATCTGCTGGGCTTGTAGGTTGACTGAGGGTAAGGGAAAATCAGTACGAGAGGAACATTTTGCCGGCGCCACTAGTGTACCAGTTATCTGACAAGGTATTGCTGGGCAGCCACGCGCTAACGGATAAGTGCTGAAAGCATCTAAGCACGAAGCCGGACCCGAAAATAGTCAGCCAATCTCGATCAATAATGTTAGGCGCTTTTTAGCGTATTGCAGTTGGTTGAATTGACAAGGCAGTCCTGTGAAAGCCGGAAGTCAGTTCGGAGTGTAGAGGTGAAGTTTAAATTATTGGGGGAGACCTTGATGATTGAGCTTTGCCAAAAGCATGTAGTATAAAGCCATAATTGTAATGGGTTATAAGCGTTGATAACGAGAGCAGGGCGCGGTGACGTGAACTGCGGAATCGAGACGAGTGCCCCCGTAAAAGACGGGGTTGGTGAGGTAGGGGTGTACGTAGGGAGCTTACGGGCGACCTATTCAGCCCGCTACTCTCAACAGCACGAGTGTATGGCTGTCGAAAGAGGAGCATAAGGTTCAGGCTTAGCGCGTAAGGGTTTATTGAAGTGTATTGCGGTATGGTAAGGTAATCATGGCTGATTGTTTGATAAGAAGTGAAGTGAGTAAGGTGTGGGAGTATGTTCCTGAGCGGATTTTGTTTTATTTTCTTTTTCTATTTTTTCTTATTTTAATAAAAAAGTAAAATCAGATTCTGATTTCAAGGGAATTTGAAATGGAAAAACTAGTTAAAAACTATAAACTACTCCAAATTAAGTTAGGAAATTAAGCTGCTAATTGTAAAAATATGCTAATCAATTACTTCTTTTTTCAATTAAAGCACCATTAATAATCAAAATAATTCCAGCAATTAAAAGGCCTACTCCTTCCACGAGTGAAACTACATAAACAATTTCGAAAAGAATTGGATTAATAGCCAATATTATAAACGTAAACACCCCCATAATCGAGAAAATGACCCCGAGGCCGATTTGATCAGTACCAATTTTGAAAGAAAATCTATGGATACCGAAGAATAGGTTGGTTTGATGGGAAGCGAGTAAGGTGTGGGAGTATGTTCCTGAGTATATTCCTGAGAATATTAATTCAATTAGAAAGAAATGACGGTAAAATATTGTTTCATCTGTGGAGCAAAATTGGATGATTGGATGAAGAACTGTCCAAAATGTGAAAAATCTTTCCCAACCACACATATCCTAAGGCACATTAGAAAAAAATCTGTTGATAACTATAATAAGGTGTTAGATGCTGAAATACAAGGTCTCGAGGGATTCTTAAGTCCTAAGGAAGAAATTTTATTTAGGTTCACTCAGAAAAGTAATTTCTTAAATGATGCTTATAGTAGGTTGCAAGGTGGATTTGTTTTTGGGCTTCCAGCTGTGATCGTTTCTCTATTTTTTACGTTTTTCTTATCATCTGATGTATCGTTTATATTTGTGGTGTCTGATATTTTCTTTGTAATTTTTACATCATATTTGATAGGGAGAGGGTTGAAAAATTATGTGAAAATCAAAAGAGAAGCGATTATCTCGCATCGAGAACTGTGGAAATATCATGATACCTTTGTTTTGACTAATAGACGTTGGATTTTGAAATCTCTTAATAACCTCAGAATTGATACTTCAAGACATCCTAAGGAATTTTTAGAAAAGCAACGAGATATAATTTTAACTGATGTAGAGCTTGTTCATGTAAAATATAATAAAGAGAATTTTTTTGGGACAGATGTAGTAGGAGTTGAAATACATCTAAATTCTATTGACAATAATTCCAAGTCGTTGTTTCTTTACAGGATAATTGGAGGTCCATCATATATCCGGACTATTTTAGATTCTATCGGTGAAAAAATAGCGATTAGAAGAGAATTATTAGGAGATGGAGAAGAAAAGATATTCTTTTTGCGTATTAATAAGACTTAAGGCATAGAACAGTTAGAAAATTTATTTATTAATAAAATTTTTCACTTTTTCAAATCAATAACATTATTTTGTAGTGAGATTCACAAAAAATAGAAAAAAGAAAAATAGTGAAATTTTATTTATCCCATTCTTCCCAATTAATAAACTCTTTTATGGTTTTTCCATAATATCTTTTCTGAGTTCTTCCATTGATGTTCTTTGTTGAGTTCTTTATCATTCCATCTTTTACTAATTTTTGAATATAATATTTTAATTTGCCAGGCGTCCAATTTATTTTCTTGCTTAAGTTGTAGATAGTCATACCAGGATTCTTATCGATAATCTCATACAAAAACCATTTATTCTCAAGAGCTTTTTTCCTCCTTATTTGATTAGCAGCTCTTAAAATAAACATTCTCAATCAATCCTCCAAACTTTTTTTTAGCCAAACAAAGATACAAAATATTTTGTATGGTGTTATTTCATTATAAACTGTAAATTTCAGGTTTAAATACTATTTTCAAGCTCTTTTTTCAATAAATTACATGCTTTTAACCCATCTGAGCTTAAATAATAACTTGTTTCCTTACTCCCTGGACGTATAATAATAAAACCATTTGAAACTAGTTTTTTGAGAGCAGGTCTCATATATTGGCGGTTTTTTTTTTTAATTTTTTTATAGTTGAGCTAATTTTATATAGTAGTTTTGTCCAGTATAGTGTATATAAGAGAGTTATGGATATTTCCTTGAAGATGTGTGCAAGGGATGTATTTGAACAAAATGAGGTTTCATGGGCGCTACTCTTTTTTTGCTGAGAGGAGTAGTGTTCCCTTCTCAATTTTTTAATTCACTTATTCACTTATTAACTTTCGATGGGCATTTGGATGAGAGTAGGTACATTTTCGATTGCCTTAAAGGAGTATGTTCCTGAGCGGATATAATTTTTTCTTTTTCTTATTTTGATTATTTTTTTTATTTTGATGGAAAGGTAAATTCAGCGTCTGATTTCGATGAAAAATCCTTTGAAAAAGGAATTTTAACCAAAAAATAATTATGTAATAATCTAAGATCTTATATCATTTGTCGAAGTTTTTAGGGAGGGGCAACACATCGTTTTATTGGGCGTGTTCCGCCAGATGCTCAAGCAATAGGTGGGTTATTTTCTCAGGCTCCGTTTGAAGTGCCCAATTGAGCGCAATTTCGAGGATCTCGAATCGATATGGTCCCTTAACATAATGCGCATTCGCCTCAGCCGCCTCTTTTGTCACATTGCCAGCATTTCGGGGCCAGATATATAGAGTGGGCATGACAACTGACTTTAATGGTTGAGACGACCATGAGGGTAGTGCCCGATACCAGTGAAAAACAGCTCGAAGTGCTTCTTCGCTGCTGAGCGCCTTACGATAGGGATTGGTTTCTTCGGCTGGCAATCCTATGCGTTTAATTGAGTCCTCAAAATTTTTCAATTCCATGCCTTCCTTTCTGAAATTAGAAAAATAGCTAAACCCTTTTCGTAGTTTATCCGCCGCCTTTGTCTCCATCACCTCAAGGAGTGCCATATGATGTGGAATGTTAATGCAAGCCAGCGTTGCTACCCGTTGTGGATAGTTTCCAGCAAGCCACCATGCGATCACAGATCCAATACTGGTAGCCATAAGATGAAAGGGACGATCTGTCCATCCAAGATGGTTTGCGATTGCCAGGATATCTTGAACAAATTCATCTACAACATATGCCTTCACACCTTCAGGTCTCGCACCTGGACAGTAACCCCTCAGATCAGGCGCAACAGCTCTGAACCCCGCCTCGCCTAATTTCGCCAACTGATGGTGCCACTCCCAGCTCGTTCGGGGCAAACCATGCAGTAATAGTATCAACGGTCCCTCTTTAGGTCCAGCTGACCAGGCATCAAATGTGAATCCACGAGCTTTAATTTGGATACGATTCATATTCTAGTTTATATAAAATCATTATTATAGTGTTCGCTTGGTTTTTAATAATCCTTGAAGAGTAAATTCAGAGTCTGCCTTCAATGAAAATTCAATGAAAAATCGTTTTTATATTTAAAATTTCTTATTACAATTCATTTTGTTGGATGGCTAGTTATTATGATTAGGTGTGTAGTAGGGTGTAAGTTCTCGAGATTAGATTTTATTATGAAAACTTCAATCTCTCATAAGAATAATGAGTATTACAAATCGAAAAACCTAATTTTTCATAAGTATGGATAGCAGGAGCATTGGCTACCCTTACCATAATAAAAGATTGTTTTTTGTCTCGAAATATTTCTTTTAATGCTGAAGAGATTAGTGAACTGGCAAATCCTTGGTTCCAGTAATCTGGATGAGTCCCAACAATAGTGAAATACCCTACACTTTGATATTTCCATATCGCCACAATACTTATCAACTCTTTTTTTTCAATTAAACCATACCAAACATTATTTTCATCAATCAGGATATCTTCTGGATTGCGTGAACCCCAGTAAATAGGATCTGCAATTCTCATCAACGAAGTAATCTCTTCTCTATGAGATTCAGAGAGGTTTTTGAATTTGTAATTCTCAAAATTTTTTTGATCTCCTTTTTTCAAACCCATACGATATAGTGCAATTTCTATTTTATAATCTGGAAAGAATTTTGCAATCACCTTTTTATGGTTATCAAATCCAGTAACAGATATCGGATTAAGATTCAGTCGATTTAATAAAAATTCAAGACTTGTAAGAGATCCTCTCAATTGAATTCTTCGTTTGATATTTTTCCAGATTAGGACCATTCCTTGAATTTTTTCTTCATTATCTAGCGCTATATATATTTCAGTTCTTTCTGGATATTGAGCATAGTCAACATGGAAAAAAAAATAGTCTGCGAAGTTATTTTTAATGTGATTATAGAACATTGACTCATTCTCTGGTGACACCCGAACTGATCTTAAGCTTTCATTCACCATAGAACAATCTAAGTATTTGAAATCTAAATAGGTTTCGATCAATGAATTTGAATTAAGGTAAATTATCCTAAATTGATCCTTAATCTAATAAGCTTTTATAATCGGCAATTTTCGTTTAGATTCCCCGTCTAGGAGCTTAAATTATTCTACAATTGCATAACCATTGCTTATTACTACATCTTTCCCTGTATGAGCTTGAATAATAAATCGTCCGTTATCTTTCCAGCCTTCTGTAGTAATTATGTCACCAGGATAAACCGGTAGTTAAAATCTTGCACTAAATTCTTTAAACCGATTCACATCGCCTTCACAAGCTCCATATAATATTGCTCGAGCAGCAAAACCATATGTACATAACCCATGAAGAATAGGCTCATTAAATCTACCACTCAATTTAGCATAACTGGGATCTAAATGTAAAGGATTGAGATCTCAGTTAAGTCTGTATATAGCAGCTTGATTCTCGGTAGTTTTATAAGATATACTAAAATCAGGCTTAACTCCCTCTGGAGGTTTCAAAGATTGGGCTTTTGGCCCAGATTCTCCACCAAATCCACCACCATCTAATAAAATATGTACCCATTTTGCATCAAATATATGTTCTCCTTTCTCATTAAACCCTTGCCTTATTGATTGAATTATTGCATTTCTTCCCTTACCATAAATATTTGTTATTGTTCCCTTCCTTGTTATTTTTCCTTGTGACGGAAATGGACGATAAAGCTTTATAAATTGCTCTCCATGTATTAATTTAGCCCATTCGACGCTTCCAAGCTTTTCAAAGGGAGCCTCACCATCTCCAGCAATAACGGCATAGCTTGGAAACACTTTTACTCCTCCTTGTGTTCTTTCATAAAGAAATGGTAATTCATTAGTTTGAGCACTAATCCCTAATGCATAGAGCACAACGTCTCTCCATTTATATTCAAAGACAATTTCCTTTGTTTGACCTATTGCGTTTAAATCTATTGGCATACTTAATCTTTCTTTTAAAATTATGTAATAAAATATGTACTATATTCAAAAAATCTTATTTTATCGGAAAGTTTCTTAAAGTTCTGCAAACTTTTGAAATTGTTTCTTTTGAAAGTCAAGATCTAGTTTATATTACGTAAAAAATTAATACATAATAAAAAAAGTAAAGAAGAAGTTTGTAATTAATGAGAGAATTTAAAGATAAAGTGGCAGTAATAACTGGTGCGGCAAGTGGAATTGGTCGTGGTATAACCAGAAGAGCTATCAAAGAAGGTATGAAAGTGGTATTGGCTGATATTGAAAAAGATGCTCTACATCAAACCGAAAAAGAATTAAAGTCAGCAGGAGCTGAGGTAATATCAGTAGTGACAGATGTTTCAAAATTAGAAAATATTGAAAAATTAGCCCAAAAAACAATTGAATCATTTGGAGAAGTCCATTTATTATGCAATAATGCAGGAGTTGCCGTTCCAGGTGCACTTTGGGAGTGTGTCTTATCTGATTGGAAGTGGGTTATAGGAGTAAATTTATGGGGTGTAATTAATGGGATTCAAACGTTTATTCCTATAATGCTTGAACAAAATAATGAATGTCATATTGTTAATACGTCATCTATGGCGGGATTAATGCATGGAGACGGTATAAATGGGATTTATAGTGTTAGTAAACAAGGAGTAGTGGCCCTTTCTGAAAGTCTTAGGACGGGTTTCGCGAATCCTCTTTTTGGATCCAAAATAGGTGTTTCAGTTCTTTGTCCGGGAGTTGTAAACACCAAAATTACAACCAGCGAAAGAAATCGTCCAGCAGAATTTAGTGGTCCAGATTATATTCCAAGTTTTGAAAGAATTATAAAAAATCATCCTGAAGCAGAAGTACTTGTCAGAGAAGCTCCAAAAATATGGGAAAAAGGAACTCCGCCTGATGAATCCGGAGATATTGTATTTGAAGCAATCAAGAATGACATATTTTACATTTTTACCGAAATTGGGGCAAATTGGGAGACCGGTATGAAGAATCGATTTGATGGGATTTGGAAGGATTATAATCAAATTAAACTAATAATACAGGATTTAAAATCCAAAAAAATCTCATGATTAAGAAGTTTTTATTAATATCTTGGGTCTTTTATAGTATTAAGGATTATCGTGAGTTTTAGATTTACACTTTAATAAGTAACATTGAGTATGGATAGTAAAAATGTCATATGAAGAAATCTCGAAAGTTCATAAAGAACTTGGTAAATTAATAGAAGATAGTTTTGAAATAAGGAGAAAGATTGCTAGAGAGTTTGCGACTCAAAAAGGAATACCGCTTAGAGACTTAGCGTCAGGAAATGTAGATGGAATTACCATGTTAGAATTTAATCGACATATTTCGAATAGCTTAGGAGAAGAGCGCAGTAAAAATATCCCGAAAGATGTAAATATAGAACAATTTAAAATTGGTCACATCCCTGCTGAGTGGATTTCCATTCCTGGAGTTAAAGAAGATAATGTGCTTCTTAATTTATTTGGGGGAGGCTATATCATGGGCACTTTAGAAAGCCGTCGAACGATCCCTTATCACCTTTCAAAAGTCACTCATTTACGCTGTTTGAACATAGCATACCGATTAGCTCCTGAATATCCTTTTCCGGCAGCTTTAAATGATTCTGTTAAATCTTATAAATGGTTACTATCGAAAGGGTTTGACTCGGAAAAGATTATTATCGGTGGTGAATCGGCAGGTGGCGGATTAACAATTGCAACTCTATTAAAACTAAAAGAGTTAAAAATATCACTCCCTGCAGCAGGAGTGTTGATGTCACCATGGGTAGATCTTACAGGAAGCGGAAGATCTCTTATTAGTAACCAAAAATATGAACCACTCATTAAGGAAGGATTGAAAAATATGGCTAAATCATACGCCCAGAATGAGCCCCTTAGTAGTCCCTTAATTTCGCCTGTATTTGCTGATCTAAAAGGATTGCCCCCTTTACTAATTCAGGCTGGTGGAATTGAAGCATTATTAGACGACTCAATCTCCCTAGCCGAACGAGCAAAAATAGCTGGAATAAATGTTAAACTTGAAGTATATGAGAACATGTCTCACGTGTTTCAAAATTTTGGAGATAAATTATCCGAAAGTAGAAAGGCATATGAAAGTGTAAATGAATTTATCCATAAATATCTTTAATTATAAAACTAGTTTATCTTATGGACGAAATTAGAGGTGTACTTTTCACTGTAATAGTGGGAAAAGATTCAAGATCAGAAGGTCCAAAATATTACATCAGGCCGATTGGTGAGTATAAAAACCGGTGGTCGGAAATTCTTGTGAGGAAAAAAACAAAATCATGGGAGAACGACCCTGAGTTGCATAAATTTTTAGAAAAACCTGTATTGATACTTGGAGAAATTATCGAAACAAAGAGTTCAATAACTGTTGACTATTCTGAAGTAAAAGAATTAAAATCTTCCTTTTAATTGTACCGTGAAATCCATCAGTTTTGTAGTTTTTTGAGATTTATAAAAGATAGGATTTTAATCTCCTGCAGTTTTTAAAATTAATGGTTCAAATAATAACACATAAGAAGGTTCTGAGCTTTTTGGGCAATGATCAACTCCTTTGGGAATAACTACCATTTCTCCTTTACTCAGATTTATATTGGGTTGATCTTTTAGCTGGATAATGATTTTTCCTTTTAAAACATAAAAAAGTTCATCTTCATCTGTGTGCTTATGCCAATGAAATTCTCCTTTTACTAGAGCCAATCTCACTACTTGGTCATTTATCTGAGTAATATCTATAGGTGACCATGGTTTTCCGTTAATCTCTTTAATTTTTCTCTCCAAATTGATTTTAGCTATCATATGAGATTCTTTTTTTTTAAGCTTTTAAAATTTTAGAATTTTAGAAATTAAACATAATTTAATCTTGACGGTTGGAAATGATGAATTTGAGTCCTTTAAAGAAATCTAAAAGAAATCTAAAAGTTTAAGGAAAGTTTCGAGAATGAAACTATAAAATAGATCTTTGTTTAACAATAAATGTAAAAAAGAGAGTGATCATAAAATGATTGGAAGTAAAGAATTGGAAAGGGAATCCCATAATTTTGAGAGTTGTGGAATTTGTCATAAGAAAATCAAGCAAGGAAATGCATTTTATTCTGAAGAATTTCATTTCAAGGTGATTTGTACTCACTGTTATTCGATAAATTCTGATGAAGATATTAATCTCATTGCGAACATGTTTTTAGCATTTGGTGGATATTTTGGGATGCTTAGAGACCCATTTTTCCCTGTAAATGAAATGGTAAAAAGTTTACTCAATGAGATTCAAACACACAAAGGAATAATACCTTTAGAAAACTTAAAAATGAAGTTACTGCATCTTGCCTTACTGCATGGAGCTACTCCCGAGGAATTTAGTATGTTAGATAATGATCTTCTAAAGCCTATGTATTGTTTTTAAAAAGCATATCAATAATGGGCAATTGTACATTACTTTATATAGGGTAGCAGCTTTGATAGAACTTGATAAAACAAACACTTTAAAAATTTTTTTCGATAATATTTTTTAGTTTAGGAGAAAGTAATTATTGACTCATTTATTTTTTTAAGAATACTTTTGTAGAAATATCATAGCCGTTAACTTTCATAGATATGTTACAAGCTTGGTTAAGTTTTATCATCATTATTGGCATAGTTATGGCTCTTTCCAAGTATGAATTAGGTATAGTATTAACTTTAGGAGCCGTAGGGTTTGCTATTTTGGCGGGGGTTAATATTTTACAATCATTAATAAACGTGCTAACAGATCCTTCAATTTTGTCATTAATGATAATTATGACCCTTATTCCAATTCTGGGAGGGATCATGGAAGAATCGGGATTGATGATGGGGATGATTCGAAAAATGCGAATATCTCGGAAATCCTCTATAATGATGATACCAGCTTTGTTTGGGTTATTACCCGTACCCGGGGGAGCCTTAATGTCAGCACCTATTGTCCAACAGATTGATCCTGAAGCGGATGCTAACAAGAAAGTCTCAATCAATGTGTGGTATAGACACATATTGCTGATAATTTATCCCTTATCATCTTCATTAATTATAGCCAGTTTTCTCACTAATATTAATCTCTATATACTTGTACTTGGGTTGTTACCAGGTCTAATTGTAATGTGGTTAATAGGGTACATTACTCTGGTCAAAAATATTTCTCCTTTCTCAGAACAAGGGGAAAGGGATCTTAAAGGGGCATTTCATAATTTACTTCCAATTTTGATTGCTCCAATAATTGATTTTATCGGGAGGACTTTTTTTGATATCGCCGTTCCAGAAATAATCCTCCTTATTGGTCTTGTTTTTAGCATTTGGATAGCTTTACGGTTCGGGAAGATGAAGCTATCAAATGTGAAACAAATATCAAAAAAAATGAAAATTTGGCGATTCCCACTAATAATTTTTTCTATGTTCATATTTTTAGAAGTATTTGTTCTCTCCGGTGCCCCTGAGGAAATTGCTGCATTAGATTTATCAGTTTTTCTTTTAATATTACTTGGCTTTTTTCTTGGGTTTGCAACAGGACGTATTCAATTACCCGTTTCAATCTTAATTCCTATATACATAGCACAATTTACTGGTAATACAATGCCACTCTTAGATTTCATTTTTATCTACACTTCAATTTCTTTAGGGTATCTAATTACCCCTATTCACCCTTGTGTTGCCTATAGTATTGAATATTTTGAGGCAGATTTCTTTAGCGTCATAAAACTATTAGGTAAACCAATCCTTATTTCTTTTATAATATTACTAGGGCTATATTGGTTTTTTTTAATAATCTGAGACTTATTCTGTGCGATATGTGAAAAAAAATAAATAGGGGGTATCGGTTTGTTGAGATGTAGAAAAGTAAGGATGATTATGAATACCTACTTATCTTTATTTAAGATAAAATAAAATTTAAAAGAAAGCTTAAAAAGGGAAAAGACATAATTATGTATTGGAAGAAATTCTCGTGACAATGAAATTATAAATGAAATAAGAAATAAATAAGCAGGAAAAGGAGGAATAAAATAATGAAAGATATGACTGTTGTTTTGAAAAATCAACCGGGTATATTAGCTGATATGGGGGAAATTTTGGGGAAAAATAACATCAATATGGAAGGTATTTGCGGTTTTCCTCTAAAAGAGGAAGCCATCATTCATATATTAGTAGAAGATGAAACCACGACCAAATGGGTACTGGAAGCAGCTGGTTTCGAAGTACGGGCGGTTCGTGAAGTCATCGTTATTGATGTTGGAAATATTGCAGGAAAACCAGGGACAGGTGGCAAGATAGCTCGTAAAATAGGTGATACTGGTGTTAATATTGATCTAATCTATTTTGCCGAGAACAATAAGTTAGTCCTCGGAGTCGATAACATGGAAAAAGCCCGTGCCGTTTTGGGAAATGAATAACTCAAAAATTTGAAGATTTACATGTGATATAATTTTTTTCCTAAGTTGTTTCCTAAGTTTTCTTTAAGAGATATGATAAAAATAAAACAAAAGATTGAAAAAAATAATTTTTCAATTATTAGGCAGGTATCGCAAGACCTGTGGTTTCCAAAGCTTCTGCGGCTGTTGTCATAGTGTCTATTCTACTATTCAATCCTTCCACTTCTGCGTAAAGGGCTAGAATTTCACTAGCTCGGTTAAAGGCTTCCTCGAATTTACCTTCCATAACTTCATAAACCGCGATTCCTTTTGTTCCATTTTTGGTTCTCATTAAGCCCCCGGGTAGAATTGTCTTTGAGATCATCTCGTCTTGCGGAAGTTTTTCCATAATCTCAAGTGCTTTTTTTCCAACCTCAACTGCTTTGCTAGCGGGGAACCATACGGTTATTAATATATACATGTTTTTTCACTCTCTTTAATTCTTTATTTTACAAATTTGTAAAAAACTAATAGTATAATAAAAATTTACAGCTATAAATTTAAATTTTTACATTTCTATCAACAACAATAATAACCAAGTAGGGAACCTTGTCTAGTCAATAAATTGTTTAATTATTGAATTTTCAAGCCATACTGTAATTTCCTTTTGAAACATGAACTAAAAGTTTATAAATGTTCAAAAGATATTATCATATAATTATGAACTCAAATCATACTGCTTCAAAAATACTGACGAGGGGATTTTTATCCTTAATTAGTATTATCGTAGTAGTATTGATTTTATAAGCGATACACTTCCGCCTAACCTTTTCTAATAAATGCTTCACGGATGTGTTCGCTTAGAACATGATTATTATTAGAAAAGGCTATTCACGGAGAGGTAACGCAATTAGAGTGTATAGTGATGAAACATGGGGAATGATAAAATAGAGGAAAAGCAAATGGAAGGAAGAAATCAGCTGAAAAATTATTTGGAATCAAATGTTCTTGGAATTGGGTTTCAAGAATTACATAACCATGTGATAAGTAAAGGAAATTGTGTGTTGTGTGGGGCATGTGATTCATTATGCCCTCGTATAGGGATGAATGAAAATGAGCCTACACTATTAGAGTATGATCCTGAATGTTCTACTTGCTTCAGGTACTGTCCTAGGACGTATTTTCCTGCAGAGATATTTGAACGAGAATTATTTAAGGATAAAGTAAAAAAAAGGTTTCCATTGGGGTATTATCAGAACATAGTTGCGGCAAAAACTACGGATGATGTAATATTGAAAGTTGCTCAAAACGGGGGAGTAGTATCTTCACTGCTCATTCATGCTCTAGATACTGGATTAATAGACGGAGTTCTTCTTACAGATAAAGATGATCATTGGTTTCCAAAACCCATAATCGCGAGAACAGCAAATGAAATAATGTCGTGTATGGGTTCTAAATATACTATCGCCCCAACTTTAAGCAGCTATAACAATGCTATTAATGAGTTTAAACTAGAAAAATTAGCATTTGTTGGGATGCCTTGCCAAATTCATGCAGTAAGAAAATTACAATTGTTCTCACCTCTTTCAAAAGAATATGGGAAGTTTACCTTAATAATAGGACTTTTTTGCTTCTCAAACTATTCTTATGATTTAATGACAAATTTTATCCAGGGAGAGCTTGGAATACCACTAATTAGCGTGAAGAAAATGGATGTTTCGCACGGTAAATTCTATCTCTATTTGAATGATGATACTATAAAAAAGGTTCCATTAAAGGAAATTAAGAAATATACATGGGAAAGTTGTCAATATTGCAAAGATTTTAGTGCTGAAATTGCTGATATATCTGTAGGAAGCGTAGGTGTACCTAAAAACGAGTGGAATAGTGTAGTAGTACGAACAGAAATAGGAGCAAAAATCTTTAATGAGATAGTAAAGGCCAAAAAAATCGTTACTTCTAATGAAATTGATATCTTAAAAATCGATAAAGAATCTCTGAGGAAAAAAACGCGAATTACACAAATAGATGGAACTATATTAAAGGATATGCAATTTCTAAACGTTTCTGATCCTGAAATAAGAACCTACACAACTCTTTTATCATTAGGAATTGCTAGTGAATCAACATTGAGTAATGTAATGAAAACTGAAAAAGAAATTGTTAGAGATGCTCTTAAAAAATTAAATCAAAGGGAGTGGATTTCAGCAACTAATGGATCCTATACTTCAGTTAACCCTACTTTGGTTATTAATAAAGAAATATTTAAGCTGAGAAAGGGATTTTTAGACCAAATCAACATACTGAAAACTAAAGTTCTACCTAACCTAGAAACCATTTATGTACAAAACAATCACATCAAGGCAGATGAAAATTTAGAATAAAGGAAGCGAAAAAAAGTCTATTAAACTAAATGCCTTAAATTTCGGGTGATAATAAGGATTAAAACAAATCACGTCTTTTTTTTCTTTTTCGCATTAATAAATTTTTGATAGTCGTGAAGCTTTCTTAAAACTACAGCCGCGTTCTCGGGATTCCCTCCAAAAACCATTATCTTATTCTCATCATACTTTTCAAGAGAAAGACTCCCCATACTTGATGTAAAGGAAATATATATTATCCGCTTATCGGGGAATTTCTGGCATAACTCAATTTCATTTGCGATTGCTTGGTCATACCGATCACTTGCTCTATGCATCATCATTTCCATCATTTTTTTTCCGTACTCATTTAAAGGTTTTAAGAGTTTCATTCGATCTAGGAAGCTTGCAGATGACATTGTAAGAATTATGTCAAAACAATCGGAGTTTAACATTAATTCAGTAATTGTCCGATAAGCTCCAGGATTACGAGTAGCAACCAGGTCAACAGGATTGTTATGGCTCCAATAAAAAGGAAGATGTTCTGAAATATCCTCTATAAGTTTGAGACCATTAGGTTCAGTTTTTAAATCAACAACATAAATCCCGTGTTTTTCACAAAGATCTGTAAGGTGAACAACAAATCCACCTCCCCCGCTAATGATTCCTACCCTTAAACGCCCATTTGTCGGAAGTGGCAATAAAAATTGCGCTCCTTTAACTAAATAAACAAATTGCTCTATTTGATCTGCAGAAATCACACCTGTTTGTTTAAATAAAGATTTGTAAATATTTAATGAACCTGCTATTGACCCGGTATGACTGTTTGCGGCTCTAGCTCCAGTTTTAGTGGTCCCGGCTTTAAGAAAAATGATTGGTTTTGTTCTTGTAGTTTCAGTACAAATGTCTTTAAATCGTGAACCTGCTCGTAAACCCTCAGCAAATAAAGCTATTGTTTTAGTTTCTCGATCTTGGGCATAATATTCTAAATAATCTTCTAAAGTTAGGGATGCTTCATTCCCACTTGATACAAAATATCTGATATTTTGAAACGCACTACATAGAACAGTTCCCATTGTTCCAGATTGCGAAACAATTGACAAATTTCCGGGTCTTGGTATCATAAATCCAAATCCTAAATGAAGAGGAGATACTTTATCTTCTGATGAATAAAAACCCATTGAATTAGGCCCTACAAAAATCAATCCTCCCTTTTTAGCGACGTTAACTAATTCTTTGTTTTCATCTTGTCGTTCTTCATTTTTTACTTCTCCAAAACCCGCGGTAATAATGGCTGCTGTTCTAACATCGTTTTCAATAGCTAATTTTACTGAACTTACAACAGCATGTGGGGGAACAACCACTCCTACAAGATCAATTTGTTCAGGACATTTATCAAGCGATGGGTATACATCACAGCCAAAAACTTTCTTATTTTCATATTTAGGATTAGGATTTATACCATAAACATTCTTTGTAAAACCACAACCTAAAACACTTGTAAAAACACGAGAACCAATTTTCATCATGTTATCAGTGGCCCCTATAATTGCTACGTTTTTGGGATTAAACATAACTTTCATTAATTCTAACTTCTCTTCTGTATTCATGTTGTTATTCTCCAAGCCAAGAGTCCAATCTAAAAATTTATTGAAAATAGATGATTCTAAAAAGATTTCAAAGAATAATAATTTTCTTAAAGCGTTTAATTTATCAATATTCCTAAGCAGAGATCTCTACTTTTAGTTATACATATATAATAGATTCTGACGCTAATGTCAAGGATATATTAGGTTTTTTGATGTTGAGAACTAGTTTATAAGATAAAAATAGGATAATATGCTAAAGACATATATAAATCAAAATTCAACAATTCAAAAAAAGTCACTAATAAGTTTTAAATACCCTTCTTGTTCTAAAAATCCTTTTACTCTTGCTGTACTTGTAGCATATCTTGTTAAAATTTCTTGTTGAAAAATAATTTGAAATTTCGTTTCTCCTACATCCCTAAGCTTTTTTAGAAGTGGTAAAGAAATTTTAAAATGTAAATATTGACTACCATAATTATTTTCAGACCAAGTATGAATATCAAAACAAAGCCTCGTAAAAAGAACTTCTATTGTCATTTCTTCATTGTTTTTATTATGGAGATGAGATTTTTCAGATAATTCTTCAATTGCATCTTTAAACGAAGAAAAATAAGTTCCCGGTATTATTATTACTGGATCGTCTCTTACATAAATTACTACTTTCTCCTCCCCTTTTTGAAGATTATTTAATTCACCATTTCTTTCAATCTTTACGGAAATATAATAATTGATATCATTGAAACTTTTGATTGAAACGCAGTTTTTTTTCATTTATACTTTCATCACTGGTTTACTTTTCTTCACAATTTTTATTTTCTACTCATTAAATTTTGAGGTGTTTGATTATTCACAGAATGAAGGAAGAAAATTAAAAACTTTGGCTAAAACGTTAATATAAATTGATATGATAAGCTATTTTTTTGAAAAATCAAAATTTATTAATATTGTGGAACTTAAATTAAAATACTGCGCAGATACAAAGTAAGCGACAGTTGGGTGAATGATATTTCTGAAAGAAGAGGAAAATATTTTGAAGAATTTCAAGAGGGGGATACTTTTCTAACCTCTAGAAGGACTTTAAGAGAAGCTGACTTAATGGACTTTTGTAATTTATGCTGGTTTAATTTATCAATGTTTTTTGACGAAATTTATGCTGCTAATGAAATGCCTTATGAATCACCTGTATTTCCCGGCCCCTTTATCATTCCTTTGGCAATTGGGCTTTTTTTGAAGTTAGGAGTTTATGAAAAAACAGTCATCGCATTATTAGGTATTAAAAATCTACTATTTAAAACCTCTTTAAGAGTAGGTGATACAATGGAAGTTGAAGTTATAATTCTTACTACTAGAGAATCGAAGACTTATTCCGAGAGAGGTATATTAGATTCTTCATTCACAATTAATAAAATTCATCCTGACTTTTCAAAAGAATTTATCATGTCTTTTGAGATGACTCATTTGTTAAAGAAGAAAAATTTTAAAAAGTAAAAAATTGAAAAAAAGTACTATCTTACCATTTCCTAGTCACACACTATAAAAAGTAAACCTTAATAGAATAAAGCGATTTCGTATTGCAATGAAATATAAAATCACTTTATCATTTCTTTTATTTATAATCTCTATTATCTTGTATATTTGGATTTCGACTGTTTGTAATATAACTGGTGATGAATCTTGTTATTTTATAAGTTTTTTATTAATGATTGTAATGTTTTGCTTCTTAATTAGTTCTGCCGTTTTCTTAGTTCAGTAGTTTATTTCAATTCCACAAGATGAGCAGATAATAGCTTTTTTTTCAATTTTTTTCCCACAATTAGAGCAGTATTTAATGTTGGGTTGCTCTTCACTTTTAATTTTAGCAATTATCTCTGGTTGTGAATCCTTTCCGACAGTACGGAGTAAAGAGAATAAATGGATAAATAATCCATCATACCATGATTGTTTGAGCTTTTCTACTCTTAATATATTCCGTGATAATGGTCTTGTTTCCACTCTTATTAATGCTCTACTTCCTTCCAGCTCATAAAAACTAACTCGAATTCTCTTTTTCCAATTCGGATCATGACCAGTGTTAGTCATCATTGTCCCCTGCTTCGCATCAATAAAATTGGGAGAGATTGACTCTTTTATCTTTGCTTTATATTGGCTATTTAACCACTGCAGTGTGATATCATACGCTTGGTTAATTGAAATTTGTAGATTTTCTTCATAAATAACATTGGTTCTCATATATATCCACAACGAGATTTAATAGTTAATTAAAAAGTAGAATTTTTGACTTTTTAATTTTTCATTATCTATGACTTAGGATCTTCATTAGAAAATCTATCCAAAAATCTTAAATAATTAATGAATCTTTAAAAATCAACGAATTTTTTAAAAGGAATTGAGTGTGATAAAATGATTGTTAAATCACCTTTTGACGGAACCATCCCTTGTATTCATCCCACCGCGTTCATTGCAAAAGACGCAGTTATAATTGGAGATGTGGAAATCGGTGCTTATGTGAACATGTGGTTTGGAGCCAAAATTAGAGGAGATTGGGGAAAAATTATAGTAGGGAAAAACTCATGCATTCAAGAAAATTGTGTGATCCATACCACAGTTAAAGGTTTAGTAAAATTAGGAAAAAATGTGACTCTTGGGCATTTATCAATTGTCCATGGTCCAGCAACTATAGGAGACTTAACTCTTATAGGTATGGGAGCAACTGTTCTGCACAACTCTATTATTGGAAGCGGAGTTATCATAGCTGGGGGATCTGTTATTGGAGGTCAAGCAGATGATAATTGTCTTTATGCAGGAATACCAGCAACGAAAAAGAAAGAGTATCCCGGCAGTAAAATAAGAAAAGGAGGTTCGAATCTTTACGTGCAAAATGGTCAGAAATTTAAAGAAGCTGGTTTAGGACAAGAAATTCCAGAGGAATATTTAATGAAATTATAGTTTAACTTTGATTTCAATACAAATTTTTTTTTCTAACTATGAAGAATTTAAAATCTTGGCCAATTATTATTGGTGCGGCTCAGTAATACTCAACCTAAAGAAACACAAAATCCACTAGATCCGCTTAAGTTAATTGCTAAAGCAAGTAAATTAGCGATAGAGGATACCGGAATAGTATATTTAAATGAAATAATTGATTTAGTCTCTCTTGTATTTTTTGTTAGTTGGTCATATGAGGATGCTCCTGGTGAATTATGTGAGATGCTTGGAATAAAACCATTAAATAAAGTCTTATCATCATCTGGTGGAAATACATCTCTAAAACTACTCAATCAAGCAGCTCTATCTATAATTGAAGGAAAAAGTAAAATGATCCTCATTGCAGGCGGAGAAACATGGTATTCAACGAGTCTAGCACGAAAAGGAGAGATTGTTTTAAACTGGCCGAAATACAAAAAATCTAAATTCCCAGAAGCAGGAAAAATGAAAAGCTTAAACGAATTTGAAAAAAAATACAGCTTATATATTCCCTCAATATCATATGCTATTTTCGAAACCGCATTAAGGAGAGCCTCAAGGAGAAACTTAAAAGAACATCAGTTAAATATTGGGGGACTTTTTGAAAAATTCAGTAAAATGGCCTCGAATAATCCTTTTGCTTGGTCCAAAAAATCCTTTACTGCTCAAGAGATAATTACACCAACTCCAAAAAATCGTAATATAAATCACCCATACACAAAATTTATGTGTGTTAATCCTTTTATTGATCAATCAGGTGCGATAATAATAACCTCTCAAGAATTTGCTGAAGAATTAAACATTGAACCTTCTAAATGGATTTATTTAATGGGAGGAGGAGATTTACATAATATATTTAACATAACTCAACGACCAAGCTTGATCAAATCTCCTGCTGTAAAACATGCATCCCGTTTATCACTTGCTCAGGCTGGACTTAAAATTGAGGATATTGATCTATTTGATTTTTATAGTTGCTTTCCTTCAATGGTACAGATTATTCGTAATGCATTAAATATAAAGGAAAAAGACCCACGCCCCCTTATTATTACTGGAAGAATGCCTTTTTTTGGAGGACCTGGGAATAATTATTCATTACATCCAGCAATAACAGCTGTAGATCTAATTCGTAAGTCTCCATCTTTAAAAATAATGCAAATAGCAAACGGGGGATGGAATACCAAACAATCTGTAGTAATTTATGGGAAAACACCCCTTATAAGACCATGGTGCACTGATAAACTTTCAGAAGTGCAACAAGAAATTGAAGGTGAAGAACTTCCTAAACCTGTTGAAGAACCAAATGGTATCCTTACTATTGAAGCCTATACTATTACTTATAAACGAGATGGAAAACCAGATTTGGGAATTGTTATTGGAGTTCTTGAAAATGGTTCACGTACATTAGCAGTGTTAAAAGAAGACTCTAAAACATTAGAAAACCTAAGCCATCAAGAATTAGTTGGAAAGAAGTTCAAAGTTTCCCGTAATTATGAAACCAGTCTTAATTTCCTTAAGATCAATCTTTAACAACGTAAGATTATTGTAGGATAAAATTATTGAAACTACTAAGTATAATTAACTTAATCTATTTTTACTTTCCGGTAGTCTACGCTAGGAAGGTTTTTTATAGAATATGGGAGGTTTGTGTCATCGGGGATGGGATAAATATAGAAATGTCTGAATTCCTTGTTTTGCATTCTACAGAAAGGACTCCGATGATTGAATGCAGGATGTTTTACCATCCTCATCTATATTTTTTTTAATGATTCTTTCCGAATATTCCCAAATGAAAGAGGAGAGAAATCACATGGAGAAATCTCTCCATAAGCAGAAGCATAATATTGAATATTTGCAGCCAAACATCCTATTCCAGAAAGAAATGCTTTCACAGAATTTAGCCAAGCTTGCGATGAAAGAGGTGGAACAATCTTATTTTTAAATACTTCAGCAGAATAGTTATGGATTTCCTCATGCAATTCAGGTGTTAACATCTCACTTGTATCCTTTAGCATATTTCCTGTAGGCACACAATCAAAATAGATTATATTATGAAGACCAAGGTTGATACCTAGCTCGTGAATTTTTTTATAAACTCCTTTTTCTGTTCCCGAGCGGGTAGCGTAAGAAGAAAGTCCTGCGAAAATCCCTGTTGATTTCACTTTCTTAATCCCCTCAATTGCAGTTTCAAATAATCCCGGCATGCCTCTTAATTTGTTATGTTCCTCAGGATTAGGAGAATCAATACTTAAAAATGACGAATAAAGTCCTGCTTCAGACAATTTTTCTACATTTTCATGTGTAAGGAATTGACCACTTGTAAACATTACAGGCATCGCTTTTTTTTTGTTTACGTGAGTAATAAGCTCAAAAAGATCCTTCCTTAGTGTCGGTTCTCCTCCTGTGAAGGCAATTATAGTTACCCCTAATTTTTGAGCATCATTTATTAGTTTTTTCGTTTCTTCTGTAGATAATTCTTTCCTATCTTTGTTATCATGCCTTCCAGCACTACAATAACGCATTTACATTGACAGTTATATGTTATTGTGAACGTCATGGCAACAGGAAAAGGATAAGGCATTAATTGAGATTTTATTAATCCTTTTAGCGCACGGAGCATGGGTCGACTCCCGACTGGGGGCGCAAAAGTATTAGCAACCATTTTTCCCTTCCATTTTCCAATTGTATCATAATTTTTGTACAAGTTCGCTTGTAATAGAATCATAAAAATCAAGCGATAAATTCATAACCTATCAAGTAGAGGATTTAAAAGTCCAGTTCCAGCAATTTGACAATTAATTAGCTTTTTATAGCTGATGAGTTTTCAATTAAAAAATTTCAGAAATATATGTTCATTTTCAATTTAAAAATCTCTCTATTAAAGGCTAATTACTAAACTTTTTCGTTTCTAATCTTAATAAATCTTTCTAATCAAAGTATTGTATTACATAAATAATATTATCTCAAAATCAAATATATCTGAACCCGAAATATTAAAAACATTTAAGAACAACTTTTTAGCTAAGATTCTCAGAAAGAATTCTAAATCGAATAATATCTCAGATTGAATCTCTTTTGAGAACAATTAATGCCCCGTGAGGGCAAGCTTGAACACATTTCCCACAACCGTCACATTTATTCTCATTTATTTTTGCAAGTGATGAAATAAAGCCAATTAATGAGCTTGGAATAGCAGATTTTGGGCATAATTCCACGCATGTCCCACAACCAACACACTTTTTAAGAAATAACCTAATGATATTTAAAGAATTTGGCATGGTTTTTTTTGCCGTTAAAATATTACACGTTATTTAGGCGAATCCTAATCTTAAATTGTTACATTAAGAGGAACAAAATAAATTTATGAATTAGTCAATATCTTAACTCTTTCTCAATTTACATTATCTCTCTTAAGAATTAATCAATGAAATCAATTCGTTCTGTCTCTGGGATCTTTATCATCAAATCAGGTCCAAAAGCTAAGATTGGCTATAGAATTTCTATTAGATTAAGGAGAAAAATTCAAAACAAAATTTATCGTACTTTTTTAAATTAAAAACAAAATTTCATATAATAAAATGAAACACACGATTAAAGTCATTGTCTCTGGGGATGGAGGAGTAGGGAAAACCTCATTTCTTAACCGATTAATAAACGATAATTTCATTGTGAATAATGGTTTAACCAAAGGTGTAAATTTTTTTTCAAAAGATGTTTACATTAATGGATCTGAATATAATTTTATAATATGGGATTTTGCAGGTCAGAATCAATTTAAAAAGTTATTATATGATTTTGTAGATGGGTCACTTGCAGCATTTGTAATGTTTGATTTATCACGTTTCAATACAGTTCGAAACGTTGAAGAATGGATTAAGAAATTAAATACATATGGAGAAATACCTACGTTAATATTAGGATCCAAAACGGATAAAGTTGATCCTTATGAAATTAATGTCTTCGATGATTATGTGACAGAAATTAGAAGGAAAAATAAAAATGTGATTGGGTATTTAAAAATATCATCAAAAACCGGTCTAAATATTAAAAAAGCTTTTTATAGGTTAATAGAGAATATCTCAAACCATATACAAAAGAAAATAATTATATTTTAGTTACCCACCCAAATTCATCTTCAATATCCAAATACTGAATTCCCGTTAATAACTTATATATTTTTGTGGTAAGTTCACCAGGTTCACTGTTATTATAAACCCGCTTTTGATTTTCTAAAGAAACTGAAGCGATTGGTGTTATAACAGCCGCAGTACCAGTGCAGAAGGCTTCAGTACAACTTTCTTGAAATATTTCCTTATAGGTTATATCTCGTTCTTCAACTTCAATTCCAAGTTTTCTCGATGCAAGCTCTATTACTGAATCTCGAGTTACTCCTTCCAAAATAGTTCCCGTTTTTCTGGGTGTTATAAGCTTATCATTTATAATCGCAAAAAAATTAGCAGTTCCAACTTCTTCAATATATTCCTTGTTTATTGCATCTAAATAAATTATTTGAGCAAATCCCCGTGATTTGGTTTCCTTTGCAGGTAACATCGTCCCTGCATAATTACAACAAGTTTTAGCTGATCCTGTACCACCTGGTGCAGCTCTTATATATTTTTTTGAAATTTCTAAATTTATTCCTTTGAATCCTTCAGGAAAATAAGGTCCAACGGGGACAGTAAAAATTAAAAATTTATACTCCTCTGCAGGTGCAACCCCTAAAATTGCCTGGTTCCCAATTAATAAAGGCCGAACATATAGTGCCCCCCCACTATCATAGGGTGGAATATATTCATAATTAGCCTTAACCACTTTTCTTACAGCCTCGACAAATTTATTTACATGATACTGAGGCATTAACAGCCTTGAGCCACTTTTATTTAACCTCTTTCCATTTTCTTCAGGTCTGAATAATGTAATTTCTCCCGATTTTGCTTTTAAAGCTTTCATACCTTCAAAAATACCTTGTCCATAATTTAATACACAGGCTGCTGGAGAAATTTCAAAATTTCCAAAGGGTACTAATCTACCCTCATCCCAACTCCCATCTTTATAATCAGAAATAAACATAGATTTCGTAGCTATAAAATTAAATCCTAATGAATAAAAATCAATATCTTTCGCTTCTACCATATTAAATCATCTTCTGAAACATGTAAAAAAATATATGAATGCTTTATAAAAAATCTTATCTAGAAATAATAAATGATAAAAGAAATCAGATTGTAAATTTATGAAACGCTCTTTCATTTCAATAATTTTATTATTCAAGTAATTATTTTGGTTTTTCCTATTTCATCACATACAGAATTTCTTAAAGAGTAGAACCTCTTTTTATTTCTTCTCATATTCTATGTTATTTCTCTGACACATCAATTACAAAAATAATATTACTCGATAACTCATTGAATTATAATTATTATAACGGAATACGGTTTTATAGATATAAATAAAATTATAAATTTGTATTTATAGTAATTATATATATAAGCTTGTACATTTTAGAAAATTTTTAGAAATAGCTTAATGTGAAACGCAAACAGTTGACATGTAATGGCTGAAGAATACGACTATCTTTTTAAATCTATCGTTGTAGGAGATGGAGGGGTTGGAAAAACCGCCCTAACCCTTCGGTTTAGTAAGGGCTTTTTTACAGAGGATTATAAAATGACAATTGGTGTGGATTTTCACGTCAAAACTATTTCTATAGATTCTGATGAAGGAACTATTCGGTCTAAATTACAAATATGGGATACAGGTGGACAAGAACGCTTTAGCTCTATTAGGCCAATGTATTATAGAGGGTCGTTAGGAGCATTATTAATATTTGACTTAACAAATTCATCAAGTTTTGAACATCTTCCTCAATGGATTGAGGAAATTAGAGCAAATGTAAAAAATGAGATACCGTTATTACTTGTTGGGAATAAGAGTGATTTAATTGATCAAAGAGCAGTTTCTTTAGAAGAAATAAACACTTTCACCCATAATTTTAATCTATACTACATGGAGACATCAGCCAAAACAGGTGAAGGGGTTGGTGATTGCTTTTATATTCTTGCTTGTTTAATGATAGGATCTGGGGTACCTGATCAACTTTTATCAAATCGTATTGTTTTCAATCCTGGACAGATTTCTCCTAATACTTCTGAAACATATGAGGATTCATCACCTCAAATTCAAACTGATGTTGAATATTCAGCACCACCTGTTCCAGAACCTATTTCAACTGTGAATCCGGAACCATCAAATTCATTTGAACCCGAACCTGAATATGATTATTCTGCTCCTCCAGTTCCAGAACCGCCGAATCTCGTGCAACCAAGCCTTCACCCTCCCTTTGAGTCAGAATCTGAACCTGAAATACCCATACCTGAACCTAAAATAGAGGAAAGACCAAAGACATTTACCGAATTTGAATTTAAAACTCCCGACGCTATATTAGCCGAAGAAGAATCTGAGGACCTTGTTAGTCAGAACATTGAATCTCCTCCCAAACCTTTCACATCGTCTAGTAAAGAAACTTATATACCAAAAGCTGCTCCTTTTACTTCAAACATCCCAGTTCCTGCACCAACTCCAGAAGGATTTCAAATAGATCAATCATTGCATACTTCAGAAGGGAATAATGCGGTACCTACTCCATTCTTAACATCTAGCCAACGAGTTCCTGCTAAATCTGATTCATCAGTAGACCATACACTCGAACCAAGTTATTCCAAGAAGAATAAAAAGAAAATAGAGAAACAAAAGAAGAAGGATGAGAAAGAAAAGAAAATTCAGGAAGATAAAGAACGACAACAGAAATTAATAGAGGAAATGAAAAAAGCTAAAAAAGAAAAGAAAGAGAAACCAAAAAAAGAGAAAAAAGAAAAATCTATATCCTCTGAAGCTACCGTCTCCCAGCCAACTCCCAAACCTACTTCTTTTGGTGAAACACCGAAGACTCCCTCTCTCTTTCAAGCCTTGGCACAAAAAGATGATGAAACTGAAAAAATTCAATCGTCTTCCTTTGTTCCATTTAGTAAAACGGTAAAAACACAAAATCAGGAAAAAAGTAAATTGAGGATAATCCCAAACACCGCAGATATAAATACTAAACCCAGTTCCTTCACTCCAATTCAATCATCAACAAAAAGCAAAAAATCCTCATCAGATAAAAAAGAATTGATAATTTGTAAAAATTGTGGAGCTATGTTGTCTTCTGATTATGCTTTCTGTAATAAATGTGGAAGTGAATTATAAATAATTACAAAAAATGATTAGTATCTAAAATCTTTCTTCAGTAACTTAAAGATCTTTTCCGCATATGGGACACGTACTCCACATCTTCTTAATTTTAGAGTTACAATGAGTACAAATCTTCAATTCAGGATCAATTGTAGTCTGAGGTTGTCCAAAAATCGTCAAATTGCTTGAAGAGGATTTTGGGTTATTATTCAAGGTAGCAGATTTAATAGGCTCTTGAGGTACCTCTGTAGAGGGTTTTATCATCTTTCGAGTAATGTGAGGAGTGGGAATTTGAGATATAGCGGGATCTTTAGCGTATGTTTGAGGTCTAATTTCTTTATCCTTAATTTTTCCTTTTAATTCATTTCTTTCAAGTTCAGACGGTTTTTCTTCGGGTTCTCCAACTGAAACACCTACTTTATAATAGAAATACTTGTTATCGTTGTTTTCGATTATTTTCTCTCCATTTTCTAAATGAACCTCTATATAATAGACAATTATTGAACCAGCTGGGACTTCAGCGATTTCAGCGATATAATAGGCAATTTTTGAGTCCATTACCATCTGATACCATGATTTTCCTTGGTCAGCACTAAAAATTAAATTTACGCTTAGAATTGCTCTATGGAAATCTTCTTCTGTTATCTTTACTACAATTTTAATAGTCTTCTTTTGTGTTTCAGTTGTTAAAGTAAATGCTTTTGCCTCCAATTCATCCCAAGCTGTTCCGCATTTTGGACAGTTAGTAAACCAATTAGGATATTCGAAACCACATTTAGAACAATTTTTTGTAAAATATCTAGTTGTTTTTATCCCTAGTGCTTTTTTATCCTTCCCCATATTATAAAATCAAACTTTATGAAATTAAACTCCCAAATAAATTTATTCTAAATATTAAATAGTAAAAATTACTAAATATATTTTTTCATAGATAATATTATTTAAGGCATAAAACATCATTAGAAACGTTATTAGATCTATGGAAAAAAAGAATTATATTAGAAAAGGAAAAAATAAATTAAATTAACAAAATCGGATTGAATCTCTATAAGAATATTTATCAAAAATTTTACTTATCTCTTCTCCTAAATCTATCTTATAATGATTTGCGATGCAAATTATAGAAAAGAGAAGATCCGCTAATTCTTCCCCTAAATTTGAATTAAATTTCCCAGATTTTTTAGGTTTGTACCCTTCAAGTGAATTAATCTCTCTGGCAACCTCCCCTAATTCTTCCATAACAGCACAAACCATTGATAAAGGTGACCAATATCCACCATGCTCGTGGATCCACCTATCAGCTTTTTCTTGAATTTCTATTATTGAATTCATTTTTACCATATATGAAATAGTACTGGGTTGTATTTAAAGAATAGAAAATAAAAAGCTAGTGAAAAAGGGATTCTCGTCTACGGGCTACCCATTCTGCCTTTTTACCCGGATTATATCTATTTACTTCACTATAATAACCTGTCACTCTTGAATATACTTTTACATCTTTAGAATAACATCTTGGACAATGAAATTGGGCACCTCTAATCATTTTTCTACACGAAGGACAATAAATAAAATCAGAAGTATACGCAAAATAAGCAGTATTAGTATTTAAGCAGATATTTTTTGTCAACTCCCATAAACCGTATATATCCGGCTTTTGTTCACCCAACCAAATGTGAGTAATAACTCCACCGTTAACTATCGGGTGGAATTCTCCCTGTTTTTTAATTCTCTCTGATAAAGATATATCTGCATCATATCTAAAATGATCTGAATTAGTATAATATGCAGAATCACCATATGATTGAGGAATAGCTTTTGTTGGAAAATGTTTTAAATCCAATTTAGCTAAACGATTGGCTGTGGATTCTGAGGGTTGTTCCCATAGTGAATAATATTTCTTATCTCTTTCTGTCATAGTATTGCATTTTGCAACCAAGTACGTTAAAATTCTTTTTCCAAGTTCAAATGAGGTATGATCTTCATGTAATTCATACCCAGTTAAACTTTTTACAGCTTCATTTAACCCAGTAAAACCAATTGAAAGATTTTGATTATTGATATTAAAAATTGGTCTACCATTAATTTTTCCACTACATAAGGGTAAATGACCTGTTTTTAACCGTTTTTCTATTAAATTCCATTTTTTTCTTAAAATTCTGGCAGAAAGCTCCATTTTATTATCTAACAAGGTAAAATAATCCTCTTCATTTTCAGATAGGTAAGCATACCTAGGTAGATTTAGGCTTACGGATTGTAATGAACCAATTGTTACGTAGTTTTCCCATATATTGACATTCTTCCTCTTCTCTGGATCTAGGTTACACTGCTCAATTATTTGATTTCCACTTAAAAACTTTCTACAACATTGACTATGAATCTCATCTGGCATCCATTCGGGACACATATTAAGAAAATATGGCGTTCCCATTGTGGCTGATTCTTCCATAACTTTTAAATAGGATGGTTCAAATTCTTGAATCCATTCTTTTTTCATCTTTATTTCATGTTTCGGGAATGCAAAGAGCTTCCCATTATGATCACCTTTGATATATACATCAGTTAAGGCATCAAAAAGTTCGAGACATTCATCTAGATAATCCCGATATTTCCCGACAACCTTTCCCTTAGGCCCAACTGCTGGAATATTTAATAATCCCTCAGGTACGGTTGGGGTGCAGGAAATTGAAGTAAAAGGCACTTGTCCACCTCTTGCAGCGAAAATTTGATTAGTTTCAAATATTAAACATTGCATAGATTGCTCTATTTCTCTCTTGGAAATACCATGTGCATATGGAGCTAAAAATGTGGTTATATAATCATAACCTTGCCCTCCACTGAATTCACCTTGGATAATCCCTAGCCATTTGGCTAAGTGTGTTACAGCAACTCGTAAGCTACCGGCTGGACCTGATTTATTACAATGAGCCCAACTTTCTACCGGTGGTAAACCATGTTGAAGAATCATCCGTGGGTCCCATTCTTGACAAAATGGGCGTAAATCAAAATAACGGAGCATATGGATATGAATATCGCCAAATAAATGAGCATGAGCTTCTTCTGAGTCTAAAATTCTTAATAACGCATATTCGTCTGATATCCTATTTGCAGCCCAATGATGGATACTTTCCGGATTCATATCTTGATTTGCGTTTTCATCAACTCCGTATTCCAAAATTTCTTCATAATCCATTAACGGCATACCTATTCTAGTATATATCTTCCGTTCCTCTACGTAGTGTTGTTCTGACAAAATTGAACAAACAATTTCTCTAATATGAGGTCCAGATAAAAATTTTATTCCGGATGAAATGATTCTCCTAACTACAAGCTCAGTTATTCTATCAGCAGTCCTTTGATCTAAATCCGTCTCTCTCATAAGACTCTGTTCGATTTTAGCTGTGTCAAAAGCTACAACATCACCTTCAGTTCTAAAAACTTGAGGTAATAATTTTGTTAAATATTTTCGCCTAATTTTTTTATTTTCTTTTTCATTTAACATTTTTGGATCTGTTCCCAATACCACTATTAACCATCTCTTTTCAATTTTTGATAAACATTAACAATAAACTACTACGATTTACGATATTTTAAAATCCAATTTTATGTCGGGATTATGAGTAGAATTAAGAGAATTATTAATTCTTTATTATCGTTAATAAATTTACCTCTTTTGATATAAAAATTTATTTGTTTTTCCAATTTAAACTTATTTTATTAACCAATTATTTACATTCTCCTTTTCTGTTTACTTAAGTTAGAGAAAATTACATAATTATTCAGAGTCTGGTTGATTTCTAATTTTTGATTTCATTTATTACCAACATTAACAAATTTTGTCGTAGACACTAGGGTTTTTTATTGAGTTAATTAATAATCAATCTAAAAAAATATAGGTATATCGACATTTAAACAAAAAATTTATCAATTTGAATTCTTTGAGTAAATTTATTATGCCCACAAATGTCAAGAATAAAGAAGATGTTCAATCCATCAAAGTCTTTGAAGGAGTTTATCGAAAAACATTAACATATGATAACAACCTTATGTTGTGTCATTTTGATCTTGAAGAAAATGCAGAGATTCCTTTACATAATCATAATGAATCCCAAATCGGCTATATCATTAAAGGTAAACTAAAATTCATTACCGAAAATTATGAATTTATTGCTTCAGAGGGGGATAGTTATTTTTTCGATTCAAATGAAAAACATGGTGCGTTGGTGCTGGAAAACTCTGAAGTAATCGATGTATTTAACCCTTCAAGAGAAGACTATAAATAATTTGAACAATTATTAATAAATTTTAATAGATGGAATAAGAAATCAAATTTCACCATTGATAAGCTGCAACTGCGAAGATAGCGAACATACACAGAAGAAATTCCCCCAATAACCAATCAAGAAAATAACTTCTTTTTTTATCTGGGTCTCCTTTTATTTTTGAAGCTATTCCAAAGCTAACGGCTGAATTTGTGCCAGTAAAAATGATGAAGCTAAAAGTCATCTCATCTAAACTTAAGTTTAAAATACTTAAAATGTCGTCAAGGAGTACCCATACACCCATAAAAGCTCCCAGGGCCAATAAAAACATCCAACCGGAAAATTGGATTATTTTTTCAAATTTGATATCTAATTCCGAAATTACCCTCTTACGGGTGATCTGTTTTCTTCTAACTTTTGACATTTCTTAATCAATTAGTCTTCTTTTTTAATATTAAAAATTTGATGATTCTTATTTTTTATTATTTCTTGATCCAGAAGAAGTGACTTTATTTTATTCTATTTTTTAAAAATAATATTGCTTTCGCAATATCTCCATTACATTCATTTAGTATAACTTCCGCTTCTTTTTTATCTACATTTGCTTGAGTGGCAACTAACATAATATCATTCTCAGTTATAGTAGGTTTAATTTCTGTAGATTCTAATACATCTCCACCTTCAGATTCATGATCAGACATGATGGTTATAGCATCTGAATTATGTTCTTCTGCTTGTCCTATTACTTGATATATCTCCTGACCTGCTTGTTTCATGAGGATAACTTCGGGTTGTTCTAGTACCAAAGTTTTCTCTGTTCCTTCGATTATAACTCTAGTTGCCTCAATTTGGTCCATCTCAACACCTTGTTGTTGCATTCTTCTCCTCATCTGCCTTGATCCGAATTGAGCACCTTCTCTTTTTTTGACAGTTTGAGAGCGTTTAGGTTTACTTTTCACTTTATCTTGCATTTCTTTTGGTAACTTTACCAAGATTTTCACTTTCGAGAGTATTTATTATATAAATATATAATTAATTGCAATTTAAATTTTTAATTTATTAACTCCTTTCCGAACTTTTACTGCAACTCCTCTTGAAAATGAAATGATATAAGTTATTGGCAATTTCAACCGCCCAATAGCTAATATTTCATCGTCTTGATTAACTACAATAACTTCATCTAAGGGTCTTAAGTTCCTATCAACATCAATTACGTGTTTACAGAAAACATTCCTACCTTTTTTGATAAACTCTGAAATCTCATTTAAAACAATAACTCTCAACTTTGGTGGTGCTATATTTTTTATAATAATATGAGCCGAATGCATACTTAACGTAAAGAAACCATTATTAGGTCGTAGTGTAAGTATTAAATTATTTTCTAAAAAAATATATCGCATTTTTTGAGTAGCAGGGGATCTCTTAATAAGGATTTTTTCTATATTTTTAAAGAGTAAATTTGTAATATCTTGTCCAAATTGATAATCTGTAATCGCTTTAGCTTGTCTTAAGCCTAGTAAAAGTTTGTTTTCCATTAGTGATAGCAACTAAAAATTATTAAAATTAAAAGAAGTAATAAAAGTATAAATAAGTTTTAATCTCTAATTATTATGAGTATAGTCGTGAATCAACACATTGGTCTCTAACTTTTTTCATAACTTTATCAATAGCATCAATGAAATCTTTACTAATTATTTTCTCTGCCTCTTTTCTAATTGCAAACATACCCGCTTCAGTGGCGATTGCTTTTATATCCGCTCCAGTCGCACCTTCAGTTAAACTTACTAGTTTGTTAATGTCAATTTTTTCTTCAACATTTAATCTTCTAGTATGAATCTTAAAAATAGCTTTTCTTGCTTCTTCATTTGGTATCGGAAACTCGATCATTCTATCAAATCTTCCTGGTCTTAACAACGCGGGATCTAATATATCAACCCTGTTTGTTGCACCAATTATTTTAACATCTCCTCTCATTTCAAAACCGTCTAATTCACTTAATAGTTGCATTAAAGTTCTCTGAACTTCTCTATCTCCCGATGTGGCGATTTTTAATCTTTGAGAGCCAATGGCATCCAATTCATCAATAAACAATATTGTTGGGGCTTTTTCTTTTGCCATATTAAAAATTTCCCTTACTAATCGAGCTCCTTCACCTATGAATTTTTGTACCAATTCAGACCCAATAATCCGTATAAATGTAGCTTCCGTTTCATGGGCAACAGCTTTTGCTAATAGGGTTTTTCCTGTACCCGGAGGTCCGTATAATAAAACACCTTTAGGAGGCTCAATACCAATCCTTTCGAAAAGTTCTGGTTTTTTAAGGGGTAATTCGACAGTTTCCCTAACTTCTTGTAATTGATCCTTCAAACCTCCAACATCAGGGTAGGAGATATCTGGAATTGAATCAATTACTTCCATCCCTTTAACAAAAGGATCCAGTTTTGTAGGTAATACTTCCATAATTGCAAACGTTCTTTGATTTAAAGCCACCCTCATTCCTGGGGTTAATTTTTCATTCTTTACTTTTCTGCTTGCATTTACAACAAAGCTTGGACCAGTTGAGCTTTTTACTATTGCTCTTCCTTTATCATCTATGAAGTCAATTATAGTTGCAGAAACTAAAGGGGGTTCCCTTAACCGATCAATTTCATTTCTTAAACTGTGGAGTTCTTGTTCTAATCTAAGTCTTTCAGCATCCAAAAGTTGTTTTTCAGTTTCTAAATTTCTTAATCTTTTTTCCAGATGTCGAGTATATGTAATTAGATACTCCCCATCTTTTGTCTCTTCCCTCTTTTTCTTTTCCTTTGTTGTAGTCAAAAACCATATGCTCCTTCTTTTCTCATTTATAAATAAAATCTTGTATAAGTACTTTAAATCTATAATAAACTTTTATTCATATAAATTTAAGGTTACTTATCTTCTATTTGTTAAAAATCATGATTTTTAAAAAATTTATTGATTATAATATATAATGGGATAAAAACCATAAATTATAAGAGTTCTCTGTCAATATCTCTTAGTAAAGGAAGAATCATTTATTAATTTCTCTCGAGATGAGCTAATGCCAAAACCTACCTCTGTTGAGAATGATAAGGAATGCCAAATATGTGGAAGCTTAATTTGGGGAAAAGGTCAAAAAGTTATCTTAGAGGGTGCTAGAATTACCGTTTGTCATAATTGTGCTCAGCATGGAACGAAAATCCATAAACCAGCATCTTATACTTATGGAAAGAACCCAGTTAAAAAAAAACCTTATTCTGCACCCAAAAGACACATAATTAAATCTCAGACTATTGGAGAATTAGAAATTGTTTCAGATTATGCTAAAAGAGTTAGAAATGCTAGAAATAGCCTTGGTCTGAACCAAGATCAGTTTGCTCAGAAATTGAATGAAAAACCATCCTTAATTAGAAGAATCGAAAATGGAAAAGCTGAACCGACGGTCAAGCTCGCTAAAAAAATTCAAAAAATTTACAAAATACAATTATTAACAAAACCAGATGAGATGGGTTTCAATATTCAAGAGAATAAATTCATGAAAAAATCATCAGGAGGTTCCTTAGGAGATATTGCTTTTATAAAAAAAAAGAGGAAAGACTCAGATATATGAATATAAATTATATTCATTACATGCCGTTAATCCACATATCAGTTTTGATGCATTCTCTTTTTTTAGTTTATTTTTCGAACTTTGATTATAGTAGAGTAATAGGATCCTGATTGACCTAACTCCTCAGGAACATCTGGGGTAAAGAGGTTCACATTCGGCCTTTCTTCATTAGGCGAAGCACCCCCTGAATAAATAAGGGCAGTTCCAGGTTTTAAAGTCTTGAATTCTGCTAGATTATAATGGTCAGAGCCATACTCATTCGATACTACTACATCATCTCCCACTTTTAGTTCCAGTATGCCAATATCTTCAGGAGTTAAAAAAATTTTGTTAAAATCTTTACAATATTTAGTATTTAATCGACCTAATTGAGAATGCAAAAGGTGAGGGTGGGAAGGTGAAATTAAGATGAATTCATCTGATTTACGGTTTAATTTCAGAAATAAAAAATCTTTACCAAAATCAAAACTTAAATTTCTAACTTGAATTTTGTGATTTGGAGTAGGAAATTCAAGATCACTAAAGGGAATCTGTTCTTGGCTAAATAACAAATGATAACCATTAGCAAGAAGATTATTACTAATCGTAGATGGTAGCAGATCTAGAGACTTATTGAATATTATCTCTTGTGTTTCTTTGAAAACTGGTGAATTTTCATACCCAATTCTTTGGGCTAATTGTTGAAAAAATTCATAATTCGACATGCAATCTAGATAAGGACAAGGCCCCCCAATGTTTATGGATAAACTTGGTATATAATATGGCTTGATTATATCATATAATTCTAGATCAAATTTTGCTGGAATTACAACATCGGCATATTTAGTTGTTTCGTTTAAAAACATATCTAATACTACTACAAATAAATCTTTCATTAAAAGAGCTTCCCTGAATGCGTTTTGATTAGGTAGAGCGCTTGCTGGATTAAAATTGTATACAAATAATATTTTATAATCCCCGGAAGATAAAGCATCACCAAGTTTAATTACAGGAATTTCATTTAAACTAGAATGGAGTGTAGATTGAGTAATATATTCTAAAATTGGCTTGAGAGTAGGGTTTATGAAGTCACTCTGAGAGTAAATTATACCCGTTCCTCGTTTGGCAAGATTTCCAAGTAAGATTTGAATCGATACTATGGATTGAACTATTCTTCCACCATAAAAATCCTTCTGAACTCCATAACCGATCATGAATAGTGTATGATGTTTATGTTCAACTAATAGATCAACAAACTCCTGATATAAGTTAAAATTAATACCAATTTGAGATATTAATGCTTTTTCATCTAAGTCATCTAATTTTGAAAATATTGATAAATAATGATCAACATTCTCTTTTAAGAATTTAAGATCGTGTTCATTCCGCTTAAAAAGCGCGTTGATTAATAGTTTAGCTAATAAATGTTCAGTTCCAGGGAAGATATGAAGAAAACAATCTGATTTCTTTGCGATTTGAGTGAATCGAGAATCAATAACTACCAACTTGGTTTTATTTTTTATAGCTTGTTTCAACAAAAAGTAGGCATGAATATTACTCTCTGAAAGATTACTCCCCCAAACCACAATTAAGCTAGTAGCGGGATCATTTATTTGAAAGGGATTGGACACTGAATGCGTACCAAATAATTTTGTTAATCCTGCGCATCCTCCTTCATTGCAGATACCGCCATTAGTTATTGTAGCTCCCAACTTTGAAAAAAATCTAAGAGGTGAATACATTGATATTAATCCTGAATTTCCAGAATAAAATGCGCCAATAATTGATTTTGGATCCCCATGTTCTTTAATTTCTGTTACTTCTTTGACTATTATGTCTAATGCTCTGTTAGACGAGATAATTTTAAAACTATTTTTAGGTTTTATTCCATTTCTAAGTAATGGTTTTTTTATGCGTTTTGAATGATATAATAAATCTTGTCTTCGTTTATACTTAGGACAGAAAAATCCATTAGTAAAAGGATGAGTCCTTAAAGGGTCAGCACTCAAGAACTTTTTTTCTTGAGCGTCATCATTCCATAATCCATTAAACACACAAGCCCCATAACAATCTTTTGTACATGTACCAAGACGATTTTTTCGATTCATGAAATAACTTAAAATTAACTTATAATTTCTTATGTTTAAATAAACAACAAAATTTTAACCTTACTGCCCTCATTTAATCTATTGAGATTTTGATTTTCTGACTCAAAGCGATCCTACTTTTTAAGAAATCAATAATTTTCTTGTTATCTTGAGCTTCTAAGGGGTTTCCACAATCAGGGCATCTAAAGTTAAGCTCAAAAGCTTCATCAAAATTATATTTTTTATTTTTATTTTGACAAGAGGTGCAATAGAAAAAATAATTATTCTCTTCAAAACTTAATCTCTCTCTTAATTTGGCATCTAACCTTTTTTTTTTTTCGATAAGAATTTCTTCGAGCAAATCGAATTCATGCCACCAGTAATAAATAAACCATCCCGTAGATTTATCTCGTATGCGTCTAAATTGAGCTAATTTTTCAGAATACAATTTATAGAGCGTTTTTCGCACGGAATTTAATTTTAAAATTTCTTTATCGTTGGGTTCAAAATCAATATCCTTACCTTCAATCTTTTCTTTAATATTTTCTGTAATATCCTCATCGGTTATGTTTTTAGATTCAGAATTTAAGAGTTCTACTCCCACATAAATCGCGATCTCCCCACCAATTATGTATAGAAGACTTTTTAACGGGGGATTTAATTCTTTAATGTACATTTACCTCGTTCAGTTCATAGTTTTAAATTGATAAATAAATATCTTTTATTGAAATTAAATTTTTTTAAAAATTAATAAGAAAACTAATAATTCTATATTAGACGGAAAAGGAATATTGTTTTTCTAATACTTCACCATCAATATCCATTGAACGAAAGAGTTTGCCTTTCCTAATTGCTAGTATCCGTTTTAATCCCCAATTATCTATATGGTCAGGTAGGATAATATCAGTTATTTTATAATTATTCAAGATTATGATCTTTTTCCATTTTTGGGGAATTTCTGACACAAAGTCATGCAAAGTTAAATTAGTTAGCATACTCAAGTTCTTCTCGCTATTATTGATAATACCAGTGCAGAATCCGATTCTCTTGGTTAGGTCATCATCCTCTACTTTTTTTTTAGAAGGTTGAGGAATTTTCTTTTTTGTCGTTACTTTACATAAAGGATTTAGATTGAAAGAAATCAAATAATAACTAGTTTTTCTAAAAGCATCAATGCTTTCTAAAAGTGTTCCTTTACTAGTTTTACTCAAAATATTTGCTTTATAATTCTTTGTCTTCCCAGTCGATTTTTTTAAATTCCAATCAAATCCTAAATTAGTAATCAAATTACTGATGTCACTCCCTGATATTAAAGTCCCTTTTATTTCGACATCATCTTCAGAAATAGTGTTAGTAGCTACTTCAAGAATTAGATCCTCATATTCGTGACTCCCCTTTAAAGTTATACGGGCACTAGATTTTGTTATTTTTAGCGCCGGGCCAATAAATTCTCCTTTTGAGTATCGATAAAAATGACGATGAACATCAATATGTTTTTGTGCTGGATCTTCCAAAACTGGAGATTCTGTTAATTTTTTAAGAAAATGCATTTTTATTATTGAAGCAATTTTATTGAAAATTATTATTAGTTTTGTTTATTAAATATCAAAAGAAAATAGTTTTAAATTTTATTAATCATAAAATTAAAAAAAAATAATTCATAACTTTAAAATACAAGAAAAAAAATTGATATACTACCGCAAATGGCTGAATTTCCTTCTTTAACATTATGGGTTTTAGCGTGGATTTTTCTTTTTATCGGATTAATCGCTTTAATAGTTTTGGTAATTTATACTAGATATGGGAGAGAGAAATCCGTTCGACTATCAGTTATTAATATTTTAATATCTGCGATATTTATCGGATTCTCCATTCACTTCTTCTTGCTAAATTTTGGTATTTAATTCTCTCAGCTAAACGTGGGAATACTTACTTTATAAACTTAATATTTAAAAAAGAAGAAAAGCTTACATTTCATAATTAAAATTTCATAAGTTAATTCATTAAAATAAAGGAGAGCAAAATGTTATTTCAATTATTTCAAGGGGATCCACTTTTTTTTGTATTATGGCTCATTTTAGCAACAGTAATAGTAACACTAATTCTTTATATTGCTGTATTGCTTATTGTTTCGAAGACTAAAGCCTCAGACAAAAAGTTTTTAATTATTCTGTTGGCTTTCATATGTGTACTTGTGATTCCATTAGTTTTAGGTGCAATAGGTTCTGTATTTGGAGTTTTTGATAATATCCCATGGAGTGATGGTAATTATTTAACACTTTTAATACCAATAATTGGTTTTCTTATTATATTGGTACTTGTTAAATTTCTTTTAGACGTTGCTTGGGATAAAGCGTTATGGATTTCATTACTCACATTGTTTGTTTTATTCCTATTATATACTCTGATACCAGGACTTGCTAACTTTCTTGGATTCGTATTAAATTAATAATAGTAAATAATTAAAAATTATAACTTATTTTTTTCTTTTTATTAATCATAAAGTATGAAATTTTGTAATAAATTTCAAATTTCTTAAGCAAATAAGTCAGTAGTGTTTGAATTTTAAAAAAAAAATATTGTTTTATATTTTTTCTTTTAATTTAAGTCTTGGAGCAAGTCCTAAACTCATCATTTCTTGCAATAGTAATTTAAACGCGTAAGAACAAACCACCTTTGAAATGATTGTCCCTTCTCCACAGACAGGACAGTAACGTTTATCACGATTTCTATCATAAACAGCTAAAAGTCCACATTTTTCACAAACTAATATTACAGTTCGATCCGATTCATCTAATAATCTTTCTTTTAGAAGTAGAGCTGAACCATGACCGACAAGGCAATCTCTCTCCATCTCACCGAATCTTAAACCTCCTTCTCTAGCCCTTCCTTCTGTGGGTTGTCTAGTTAATATTTGAACAGGTCCGCGAGCTCTAGCATGGAGTTTATCAGCAACTAAATGATAAAGTTTCTGATAATATATGGGAGCACAATAAATACCAGCTTCATATTTTTCACCAGTTATCCCATTATACATAACCTCTCTCCCATTAAATTCAAATCCTGCATCCACTAAATGCTCTTGAAGTATTGTAATGTCTGTCCATTCAAATGCGGTAGCATCACCTAGTTTTCCGTTAACACACGCAATTTTACCACTTATACCCTCAAACAATTGTCCTAAAGTCATTCTTGACGGCATCGCATGTGGATTTACTATAATATCCGGAATTACACCCGATGAGGTGAATGGCATATCGGATTGTTCTACTACTAATCCAAGTACTCCTTTTTGACCATGACGAGAAGAAAATTTATCTCCCAATTCTGGAATTCTTAAGTCTCTTGCTTTAATCTTAACTAATTTATTTCCATCAACAGTTTCGGAAATTATCACTGTATCTACGATTCCTTTCTCATTATGTCTCATATTCTTCGAGGTTTCTCTTCTATTTGGTTGCATGAGCTCAAATTCTTCATAAGATTTAATAAATCTTGGTGGTGAAGTTCTTCCAATTAGAACATCTCCTCCATTTACTTGGGTTTCAGGTTCAATTATTCCATCTTCTTCCGATAAAAGGCGATATGATTCTGCAGATTTAAATCCTCTAACTCCTCTTTCAGGAATCTCAAACTTATCAACTTCTCCCCCCGGATACTTCCTTTCCTCGGCATCATATGTTCTAAAAAAGTGGCTACGAGCAAGTCCTCTCTCAATTGAGGCTTTATTAATAATTATAGCATCTTCAATATTAAATCCTTCAAAACTCATCATCGCAATTATAAAATTCTGTCCTGCTGGGCGTTTATTGATTCCTATTATCTCCATTGGGCTTGTTTTTACTAATGCTTGTTGAGGATAATGTAATGTATGGCCTCTTGTGTCAAGTCTTAGATGCATGTTTGCGGCGAATAAGCCTAAAGCTTGTTTAACCATCCCGGCTTCATAAGTATTTCTTGGTGATTGATTATGTTCTGGAAAAGGAATGATAGATGCGCAAATACCAAGAATAGCAGCAGGTGAGATTTCTAAATGAGTATGTTCTGCTGTTAAATCTTCTTCAAACATGGCTATATACGCGTTTTCTTCTTCTTCAGCGTCTAAATATTCAATTACACCTTTTAAAACTAAATCTGACCATTTATATTTATCATGTTTTAATTTTTCGATATCATCCTTAACAATCAATAGTTTTTTATTTTTTAATACAAAAAGTGGTCTCGTAGCTCTTCCAGCATCACAATTAATTTGAATCTCTTTTGAGTCATAGTAAAATCCAAGGTTTACATGCTGTCCTATTTCTCCTTTTCTTCTTTTTTCTCTAAGTTGTTTTATAAAAGGGTTATGCTGTTGATGAACACCAACAAGTTTTCCATTTAGAAATACTTTTACCTTTTCTCCTTTAACATTCTTTACTTCATTTATTGGGATGACTCCTAAATCGATTAGAATATTTTCAATTATTCTCTCATCAGTTCCAACAGAAATTATTGAGGCTAATCCAAGATTCTTAACTAGACCACAGTTTGGTCCTTCAGGGGTTTCTGCCGGACAAATCTTCCCCCATTGAGTTGGGTGCAAGTCTCTCGCTTCAAAATGAGGTTGACTTCGACTTAATGGAGAAATAACTCTTCTTAAATGACTTAATGTTCCAACATGGTTAGTCCTATTTAGTAATTGACTCACACCTGCTTTACCTCCAACCCAGTTCCCAGTTGCTAACGCATGTCTAATTCTCTCTGTGATTACATCCGCTCGAACTGCAGTTTTAATGTTTGGAGCTCTCCCTCGAACTGCAGTCCTCTCTAATTGATATTTAATATCTTTTACAAGATTCAAAAAAGCGACTCTAAATAGGGAGGTAAATAATTCTCCTGCTAGTTTTAATCTTTTATTCGCGTAGTGATCTTTATCATCTGGTTCTCTTAATCCTTGAGCAAGTTCCATTACTTTTTGTGCCATCTGGCCTAAATAATATGCTTTCTTGATCCTATCTTCTTCATTGTTGCCAATATGGGGTAATAAATACCTATCTAAAACCTGAAGAGCTCTCCTAATACGATAGTCTTTTGTTTGTCCAATCGCAACCCTTTTTCCTATATAATCAAGAGCATTTTGTTGGGATTTTTCGGGATCTTTGAGAACTTGAATTTCTGAAGCAACATCTATTACTGGTATTAGTTCCTTTTGGATTTCCTCATTTTCAGATATCGCTTCAAAAATCTCTCTATCTGAGTGTAATCCTAAAGCTCTCATAAGAATGGCCAAAGGAATTTTACCAGGAACGGAAGGAAATGAAACTCGTAGGTTACCATCCTTTTTTCTCTCAATAGTAACAGGGGCTCTAAAACCACTCCTAGTTGAGAAGACTTTTGCTTGATGAGTAGCACTGGAGCTTCTACTTGCTTCTTCTGCTAATATTCTATTAGGTGCTAAATCTTCCTGGGTTACAAGCACTCGTTCTGTCCCATTTATAATGAAATATCCTCCAGGATCGAGTGGATCCTCTCCCTTGTTAATTAATTCTTGTTCGGATAAACTCTCTAATGGGCATCGGCAACTTTTTAACATTATTGGGATTTTCCCAATGTATATATCAAGAGTTTCTTCAGCTTCTTCTCTCTGTGTTCGTTCATCTATCGTAATCGGGGTCATTTCTAATATAATATCGGCGGCATAACTCAATTCCCGTATTCTTGCTTCAATAGGGGTGATCTCCATAGTAGCACCATCGGCTTCTCTCACTTTAGGCATTCCTACCTTGATTTTGCCAAATTTTATTTTAAAACCGGGAATATCAGGGATAACTTCCCCTGACTCATCAACTATCGCTTGCATTTCGTATTCAATGAAACCATTATATGAATCTAAATGCTGGCGAACTAAACCTTTTTCATCAAATAAACTTTTTAAAACAATCCATTTATCTTCATTTGATAACTTTTCTGAACTCAATGTTAATCATTCCATATAAAGAATTTTATAAATATTTTTATTGTAAAATCATATTAAGCTTTTTCCTTTTTCACATAACGATAATAGTCAATATACTTAACTGTTGTATGTGAATCTCGGATTATTTTTACAATATCTCCTTCTTTTGCCCCTATAGCAATTGCAACAGGATCCTTTTCAAACATTTGAGGTAAATCTGTTACATCTATTTTGTATCTTTCTAAGAGTTGGTCAGTTTCTTCTTTAGTTAAAAGAAGATGTTGAGGGACAAATTTATGTAATAAGATATCAATTTTTTTCTTCTTAGTCAAGGAAAAATCCTCTTATAAATCGATTTATAATTATTGAAATCAATCTATTCTAAAAAATTTTTCCATTTTTCATCATTTTCAAAAAATTAACGAATATAATTATTATTTTTAATTTTCTTGGAAATATCGAAAAACCCAATATCCACTTCTTTTACATAAGATATCAACTTTATAAGATGGTATCTTATTTTTAAGATAATTTAAAACATAAGGTGCTCCCATTTTCTTTTTTATTACAAATTGAAAAGATCCTTTTGGTTTCAAATAATCAGGAATATTGTTTATTATGTTTAAAAACTCTTTTCTTCCTTGTCGTAGAGGGGGATTCATGAAAATTCCATCAAATTTTAGATTCTTTGATTTTATAGGTTCAAAATAATTGCCAGAGAATATTCGGATATTTCTAGTATTCGGTAAGTTTATCTTGATATTTTCTTTTGCACACCAAATTGCATGTTTATTAATGTCCACTAAAAATACAAGGCTTTCTGGAGATTCATACCCTAGAACCATGCCAATGGGTCCATAACCACACCCTAAATCAAGTAATACACTTGACTCCTCAGGAATAACCATATGTTTGATTAAGATTTTCGTACCCAAATCTATTTTACTAAAAGAAAATACTCCCGTCACGGTTTTAAAAATATATAGATGTCTTCTCAAACTTTCTGAAATTGTTAGGATTTTTACTTTTACATTGGGAAATTCAGTAGAATAGTGTTCATTTTTATTATTCATATTAAAAAAAAAAACTTTTGAATATTTTCTCTATTTTTTTTCATTCCAACGTGGGTATATACCTCTCTCCATAAAAACCTTATTTGTTTTTACTAGAATTCCTGATTTGGCTTTATACATTTGCAAAGCATTCTTTAAAGAAGTGCCAAATCCGATTAATTCCTTTTTCATAGTCATTAATGCAACTAAGAAATTATTTTTGATTCTAGCATCAATGTAACATATACCTGCTGAAGCTAAATCCGCTCCATGGCAAATTGCATCAACTGCCGTGTCTCGAATATAAATTTTTGGTAAATGCGACACTATTTTTTCCATAGGTAGTATAAGTTTTCTCAAATAATAATCATTGTTTTCCATTTGATAAATTGTAAGTGCATCTTTTAAATTTTGGAGTGTAACAAGGTTAGAATTTTCATTAAAATTTCCTACTCTTGTTCTTCTAAGTTCTAACATATGAGCTCCTGAACAAAGGGCTTCTCCAATATCGAAGCAAAATTTCCGTATATAAGTACCTGCTTCACATCCTATTCTAAACAAAACATGATTATTGTTTACCTCAAGAACTTGACTATAGTATATTTCTCTAACTCTTAGTCTTCTTGCTACAGATGATATTAATGGAGGTCTTTGATATATTTTCCCTGTGAATAATTTAAATATTTTTTCAATGCGTGTTAATTTTTCTGGAGAATGTAAGTAAAGTATACCGACATACTCCTTACCGGCATTCAATAATGCTGATAAAACCCTTGTAGCTCTTCCAAGAGCACAGGGTAAAATACCTGTAACCTTGGGATCTAAGGTTCCCCCATGACCCGCATTTGGGATTCCTAATATTTTTCGAACCCATGACACAATTTCATGGCTAGTAGGACCACTTGGTTTATCTAAATTTACTACTCCATACTGCAGTAATTGGTCAATGCTCCTCTTTTTTGGTTCACATCCATAATTTGGATTAGTATTATCTTGCGATTTCAACAATAATTGCTCAGGTTCGTCAGAGGGTAATTTATATTGCGTATTTTCCATACTAAAAAACAGAAAGAAGAGTTATTATGCATTATAAATTTTGTAATTTCATAAATATTTCTTAAAAATAGAATATTTAGAAATTAGATTGATCTTTTTGAATGACATTGAGTAATTACGGGCTATAGGGGAATCGAACCCCCGACCTTCCTTTTCAGGAGAGTTAATCTCATAAATTTCAGGTTAAAAGCCTGTTGCGCTACCTGCCTGCGCCAATAGCCCATACATATAATAGAGTATAGGTAAAGATTGTACTTACAATAAATCAACTATTATATAAAAATTTTATTGTATAAGGTGTCTCTTCTATTGTTTTTGAATTATTTACCATCATTGTATTATTACTTTGACCTAATTGTTAAAATGTTCATATCCATTACTTTTTAATTCGCTTCTTATGTTCTCTTTTAAGATAAATATACCTTCTTCTGATGTTACCTTGCCAATTTTGAATATTCTTCCACCATGTGTTTGAACTACTCTTTTAGCCTTAGAAAACTTATTTGCTGGTATTGTAAAAAAATGAATATATTCCTCACCCCCGTTAAATATAAGATCTTCCAAGGAAATATTAAATTCTTGAGAATAGGTTCTTGCTTCAGATTCAATTAAATTTTCATTAAAGTCGATTTCAAACCCTAAATTTGGATTCGATTTCAGTAAATCAAATAACAGTTTTGAAAAACCATCTGAAGAATCTATACTCGAAGTAGCTAACTGCTTATCTGATAATATTTGCGCTTCCACCCCTGAAATTTTAGGTTCCAAGACGCTCTTAATAGATCTTTTGTACTTTGGAAAGTCTTCAAAACCCCCACCTCTATTTAAGAGAATGTCGAAACCAACACCAGTTAAACCGAATTTTCCATTAGCAGCTAAAGTATCACCAACGTTGATTCCCCTACGATAAATTATACATGAAGATGATTTCGAACCAAACACTGTAGGATTTATAATAAGTTCTTTTGTTTCGTTAATATCTCCCCCAATATATTCAATATCAAATTCTAATGAAGAGTCAATAATTCCTTTTATTATAGCAATGAATTCTCCTTTCTTTAGATCCTTAGGTAACCCTAAAGATATAATTAATCCCCGCGGTTTAACACCTTTGACTAATAAATCACTCAAATTCATAACAACTGATTTCTGCCCAATCTGATAAAAACTCATTTTAGGTGGTACATCAGTAGTTGAGACAAGCATATCTGAGTTCAAAACTAAGAAATTCCCCCTTTTAACCTCATCAAGGTTGAAAAAAAAGGAGTCATCACTCAGTAAAGCTTTACCAGTTTTTTTGAAGACAAATTCCTCAATAATTTTTATTAAATTAATTTCTCCGATATTACTTATCTTAGAATCGTTCTTCATTAGATTAAATTTATCATTTCATAACTTATTTATGTTTAAAATATAGTAATCACTAATATTTATCCCTATCTTGTTTTCGAAACGCTAAACTTATCCTTTGATAATGTAATAAGTATAGAACAAATATAGATATAGCCCTTAAAATACCAAAGCTAAAAAAAAATTGCATTGACACAAATTTCTCTTCTTCCATTTTTAGATAGAAATTAGTATGTAGAATAGATTTAAATCTAAATAATATGATGAAGACAAAAACTTTTTTTTGTAGGATCCTTCAATATATTGATTTTAAGTTATAATATTTTCATGCCTCTGTGGCTTAGCGGTAGAGCAACATTTAATATCATTTTGACGTAAATGTTAAAGATTCGTAATCTGTAGGCCGGGGGTTCAATTCCCCCCAGAGGCTTTAATCACACTTCCTCAGTGACGATATATTTCTTTATCATCTGTAATGCAAGCATTTTAAAGGCATCATTAATATTCTCACCTGTTTTAGCAGAAGTTTCTATATAGGAAAGATTGAGCTTTTTTGAAATTTCTTCTCCCTCTTCAGTAGATACGACTCGATCTTCAGTTAAATCTATTTTGTTTCCAACTAAAACTAAAGAAATCGTTGGTGAAACACCCGTAATCTCCTTATGCCAACTTTCTACACTATCGAAAGTCTCCTTACGAGTAACATCATAAACTAGAACTCCTGCTTCCGCTTTTGATATATACGATTGTCTTACACGCTTAAATTGAGCTTGACCTGCCAAATCCCACATAACAAAACGCACTTTTGATTCTAATCCCTCAAATTCACATTCTTTCTTCATAATTGAAGTGCCAATTGTAGATTTATAATCAGTTAGAAAAGAGTTTTCAACAAATCGATGAACCATACTGGTTTTACCTACACCCCCCTCTCCTCCCAATATTAACTTGTACGCGTATTCTCCCGATTCAATCTTAATCTTTTGAAGCTTATCTACTTTCCTTTCAATGTTTTGAGTGCTTAGATCGTGAAAGAATTTTGGTATAACTGGGCTTACAGTTCTACCATCAAAAATTCGTGCAATTTTCTCAGCAGCTAAGTATGCATATGGAAAAATGGGGTCAACCATGGCAATAGAATCTAAGACAGTGACAAAAATTGCCTCAGGGCCAGCTTCACAAAAAATAATTCGATGTTCTTCTGTGTCGAAAGTTCCCGTTCCAAAAGCGCCAGAACTAAACTCTTCGGTGATTCTGGTTAGAACGGGTTCTACTAAGGCACTAACACCTGCTATTACATCCTCCTCTATTTCTGCCTTAGATTCTCCTTTTACTGCGGACATTACCAAACCTTCTCTGTTTACGATAATAGCCGCAATTAAGTGTTTTCCAACATCTTGCCTATACCATTTCAACATTGCTTCGAGTTTATTTCGATCAACAGACATGTATTTTATAACCTTTGTATGTTGTTTTTAAGAATATCATTAAATGATTAAAATTTATTATTTAATATAACAAGTTTATCTTAAAAATTTATAGAAAACCAAAACACTTTTAAAAAATTATATTATTACAGCCTTCACTTAAAAGGAAATGAAATTTTGATGCATAATAATATAATTCGAAATAAAATTGTCTTTTCCTCCCCCAACTTCATAGGTTTATATTCTAATTGGTTTCATAATCAATAAAATCGATCAATGATATTAGAGGAAAAAAATTGTTAAAATTAATTACAATATCTTCATTCAATATCTCTAGATAATTGACCTAATTTAAAAAATCATTTAATTTCGCAGGAGTTGCCAAGCCTGGTCTAAGGCGCTAGAATATTTCGTAGATATGCGATTATGGCGTTACCGAGGCTCTAGTGACGTAGGTCTTCGTGGGTTCGAATCCCACCTCCTGCATGCCTAGAAATAATTGTTAACATATTGCGTAACATAATGCTCAAGATTAATCGGATTTAATAATGATCATTAAATACAAAAAATTAATTTATTAAAACGTAATGTGATTTCTATTACAAGTTTGTTATTAGAAAAGGAGCTCTCAACAAAAAAGCATGTCGAATCATTAGCCTTTAACAGAGCCGCATCAACTATAGGAGAAACAAAAGCTATTGATTATATAGAAAAAGAATTGAATTCGGTGAATCTGGATTCTCAGTATGAGTATTTCCATTGGACTGGTCCAACTAGAATACTTATGAGAGTAAGTTATTTAATAGTTGTGACTTACTTGCTTCTTTCACGTCTATTTTTAATTTTGATACTCTATGTAGTTTTAAAACTTTCTTTTGAAAGGACGCGACAGATGACCTTAATAAAAAAAGAATCTTCTAAGAATATTTTTGCAAAAATACCCTCAATGGAAAGAGGTGATAAAAGACCTGTGGTTATCTTCTCAGTACATTATGATTCTATTTCAGCAAACATATCGTTTCGTATTCAAGTTTTAATGTTTCAGATATATAGATTAATCATCGGTTTTTACATTTGTATTATTTTCGTTCTTTCCATATGGCTAACACTAGATTTATTTAATGTGGATTCACTCCCTAATAATATCGTCATAATTATATCTATTTTATCCTTAATCGGGGTAGTAACATCAATTCCAATACTGTATCTCGTTTTTAATGAAAAATCATCATCGAGTTCAATTGATAATGCAAGCGGCGTTGCGATATTGATTGAATTAGCTAAATTATTTAAAAAGAATCCACTAGATAAAATCGATTTATACTTTATTTGGACTGGTGCTGAGGAATGGGGGTTAAAAGGCTCAAAAAAATTCTGTTCTGACCATTTTATCCGTTTGAATGAGGAGTACGATCTCAATAAGTCTTTCAACATTAATATTGATATGGTAAGAACTTATATTGGACTTTTAGATAAAGTTGGATTGCCCTTAAGAAGAAGATTAAATAATGATTTAAATAATATTTTAGAAGCAACCGCAAACTCATTAAACATCCCAATAACTAGGTACAATAAAGTAGTTGAACCAAAAAGCGATCATACTATTTTTAGAAGATGCGCCAGGAGAGCAAGAAAAAAATTTCAAGTGGTCCTTTTTCATTCAGGTAAAGATTCGAAATATATTCATTCATTAAGAGATACACCTGATAAATATACATCTGAAAATCTAAATGGATGCTTAGCAATTTGTTATCAAGCACTTAGATCTATTGACTCAAGAGTTGAATAATTAGAAAAAATCAGCTAACTGATGCTGTTTGATCTTTGGATTATTAGTTAAGCTCTCAACATATTCCTCGATTAGTTCCATTCTTTGGATAGTATATTCATCTAAATTAAACTCCTTGCAAAGTTTCAAAGCCCTAGGAATATATTTTGATATCCCCCCAGGATTAACAGTTAATATTATTTTACCCCCACATGCAGGACATTTTCCTGCATTCGAAATCGGTGGTCTTCTATATTTTGCATTACATTTAACGCATCTAAATTCCTGCATACTGAATTTTCTTAAATTACCTAAAATATCTGGGTTAAAATGTGTCGAAAGTATTTTTTCTGCCACATTTCTAGCATTAACTGCCCTAATTAAGTTAGCCAGATGTAACTGAGCTCCTAATTTGTCATCCATAGATTCGTATAATTTATATGCAGTAGTTTTTGGACCTTCATTAATATTATCTGTGGGAATATTAAAACCGAGATTTTCATATTGATAGGGGGTTCCAAGCCGATGTTTTACTAATTTCATTACTTTTCCAAGTGCAGAAGGCATTGAATAAGTTTCAGTGGCTTCATAAAATTCTAATGGATAACTATACAAAATATCTACATTATGAGCTTCAACATCCACCTCATTTGGATCTAAAATGGAAGAAATAACTAAGGTTGCATCCATTCTTCCCCCTATTTTATTAGGCAAATAATGTCTTGAAAAATTTAAGAGAGGATCCAACAATAACATAATCCCATCCTCATCTCCATCGCAATTTCTTCGCTTCGCAGCATGCCAGAAGGGGTGTGCATAAATCGCTCTTGCAGGACTGAATCCAATAATCCTTCCAATTATGCCAGCACTAGTGTGAGGTGCTATCCCAACAACCAAATGCCCAATTAGGTCATTAATATTAGTAATATTATAAAAACTATCCATGTTATAGAATCTTTCTAGTTCCTCATCTAGAAAATTTGCTACTTTGATAAAATATTTAGCACAATCATCTGAAAGAATTACATCTTGAACTCTTAATTCTATAATTTGTTCTAAATCACGTATAGGATTTCCTTTATAATCATTGGAATATCCCAGCTCTTTTAATTTTAAAATGGATATCCCTATTTCTTTTGGTTTAAAATGTGATAACGGAATATCTGTGGCATCATATCTTATTTCAGCAGTTTTATAAACTAATACTTTGTTTTTAGCCCTCAAGATCCCTTTTTCTAGCGGTTCAGGAACTTTAAACTGATTTGTTAAACCATAAATTCCCTTTAATTGTTTAGGGATTGACATTTGAAATGAACCTAAAATTGAATTCACATAATTCTTTATATTAAAAATTGCCTCACTAGATGACTTTAATCTTTCATTACACTGAGGACACTTTCTAACATCACTTGAACCGCTAGGAGGATAGATTCTTTTGCATTTCTCACATATTGAACCAAGTTCAGTATGGGTAAAACATTCAGGACATCTATTAAATATACTCGTTGTTCCACATTTTGGACATTTTTTCCGACACACATCAATTTTTACTCTCTGAAGTTCTATTGCCTTTTCAACTGATCGGGAACGCCCTACCTTATTACTTAAGGGGAATAAGGTATGAACTCCCTTCATACTTTTCCTCTCTGATTTTTCTGGCCTCCCCATTCTAGACCCAATGAAATATGGAGCTTTATTCTTAACTCTTAATGAAGAAATTTTAGTAAAATACGAAAAGACGTTATCATGACTTGTAGGTTTTATTTTCTTTTTATTATTAAGTCCAAAAATTTCTGTATACACAAAATTCATAGCTTCGTTGAAATAAATTTTGTCATCAACGATTTTATGAGTGATAAAGGCTTTCTCAAGAATTTTTTTAATAGGGGGATCATTATCTAAAACTATTTTATTTCCTAAATCTGAAAATCCCACGAGAAAAGCATCTCGAAGTTTATATAGTTCCTTAGTTGTAATATTTCCCCAAAAATCAGTAAAAGCTGGATGCAATGGTATATTCAAATCCTTAGATATCCTTATTGCTTCTTTAGCTGTAGGTTTAAGATTAAATGGATTTTCTATTAATTCTTTTAACCTAGAATCACTAATTAGTTGATCTGTTACGGCATTTTTTAATTCTAACACCCACCACTCCTCCACATATCCAGAGGGGATTAATTTATGATTGTTCTCAGCAAATTCTCCAAACCCAAAAAGAATATCTCCTAAGAATAATATTTCTTCTAAATCCTTAAACACTTTTTTAGCCATCTTATATGTTGAAACTTTTATAACGTCTCCGTTTCTTAATTTTACAATCGGAGTTTCTATACTACTTACAGGACAAATACTTGTACTCTTTCCAGGTCTTTCAATTCTAAGTTGTGTACCGATAGCTACAAAATCATCTAAGATTCCCATTGTAGCAGGGTGCATACCTCCTGCTGCAAGCCCTGTGTTTCGAGATCGTCCGTATCTTATTCGATGTCCCCCAATTTCAGAAGGATGACTAAAAACAGCTCGACCCCCTATAATATCAGCAACATATTTAAAATTAGGGATAATTGGTTTTTGTTGTACTTTTTCATTCTTACCAATTTGTGAATGACTTTTTTCAGATTCTTCTTTCTGCGCTATTTTTTTCAAATCAGCTAACCAATCCCAACCTTCCAAATTCATAGATTTAGCAATTTTAAATAATTTCGGAGCTTTTAATAAGATTCCATCGTTTAAAACAAGGCATGCCCCTCCTCTTATACGATTAGTCTCTATTCTTGGCAAGTCTCGAAATGCAGATACTTCTTCTACTTCTGTCGAATCACCGTTTATTTCAATAGGTAAATTTTTAACTGCATACCTTATTTCACGATTTGATGAAGGATATTGTAGATGTACATTTCTGTCATAGAGTTTCACTTCTTCAACATATCTACCAATTTCAGCCTCCGTAGCCTCATATTTGGGGATATTTGATTTTTTTCTAACATAATCAGCAATTAGCACACATAAGGCTGCTGTAGTTCCACCTGCTGCTCTAATTGGGCCAGCAAAGTATAGTGAAATATAACTTTTTCCCATCTGATCTTTTCGGATTAATATCCTGGAAATTCCCTCAAGGGGGGCGCTAACCACTCCCATTGTTTTTATCGCTAATCCTGCTCTTATAGCTCTTTCTACTTGTTCTTCTAAGGTTTCTATATTACCTATTTTTTTATCTAATATATCAGTCACTACTTGAAATACGATCTCATCATCATTTAATCCGTTTTTCTTTAACTCTCTTATTACTTTTGCTATTCCTTCGGGACCCACTAGCTTTTCGACTCTTCCAGCAAGATCTTTTGCCTGAGGACATTCTACATAAATTTCAGGATCAAGGCCCTTGCTCCTTGCTTCTTCAGCTATGTTGTAACATTGATCTACTTGACTTTGAATTTTAGTAAAATACTCTCCCATTTCTTTAGTAGTCTTTACCATGATAAATTTTAATAGAAAATATTTTTGGGGTTATATAATAAATTTTGCATAAGTCATTATAGGTATATCATACCATAAATTAAATTCAATTATTAATCTGCTATTTCATTAATAAGTGCAAAGAGAATGCTAATTTATTACTCTCTCGTGATATAAAAGGTAAAAATATTTTTTCATTAATAATAAATAATTAAATTTCATTTTTCCTAATAGAAATCAATCAATATTTAAATGGAAAATCTTGAACGTTAAGAATAATAAGGACAAAAAAATCATCTTAAGAAAACTAGTAAATTCAGGGATAAATATCACACCTTCTCTTCTAGAATTTATATTAAATTTGGATGATCCTCTTAAGAAGACAAACATAATAATAAAAGATTCAAGCTTTATTGCTAGCTTTAAGAGTCACTTAACTGAAAATATTTTAGCTAAAATCTCAAATGAAGAAATCAAGAGAGTATTAAAAAGAAAACTAATTAATCAAGAATCTTATTCTACAGAAGAGGAAATGGGAAAAAATGATAAAAGTGTAATACATCAAACAACGACATCGGTAGATTCTACCACTAACGAAATTGATTTGAATATTAACAGTGATAAAAAAATTTATCCCAATGAAAAAATTAAAGAAAGTTTTTCAACATTTCCCCTCTCTAAAATAGAAAATAATGATATATTTCATAATTTAGAAGAAAAAAAGGAGATAGACATTAAATCAATAGAAAATCCTAAATCAACTACTGCCTTCACTCCAATTGCAAAAGAGTATGATATTTTAATAGAGATTTTAAAAGATCCTACTGGAAAATTGTTCACAAATGGAGATTATAAAGAATTTTATGATTTAACATTTAATAAATTTAATAGACTCCGCAAGTTAATGAGAAAAAGAATAGAAGTTCAAACGGCAGACAACATTATCAATATTTTAAGGTTATCAAGCAAAGTAGAGGTCTCCGTTATAGGACTTGTAACTATTATTCGAAAAACTAAAAACGGAAACTATTTTATAACAATAGAAGATCTTACTGGATTAATTAATGTAATCATCAGAAACGGCTCTGAAAATCAAGATAATTTAAATATAAAAATTGCTGAGAGAATTCTTAGCGATCAGATGGTATTCGTCAAAGGCACATATAATCCAGGAGATAAGCGTAAAAATAGTATAATTTATGGAAATTATATAACAAAAATTGATGTGCAAAGAGATTTTGAACCAAATAAATCTCATGAACCATTATCTCTTGCACTCATCTCAGATATTCATATAGGTAGTAGAGAATTTGAATCAAAATTATGGAATAGATTTATTGATCTTTTAAATGGAAGAATTGGGAATAAAGCACAAAAAGAGCGTGCCGGAAAAATTAAATATATTATAATCAATGGTGACTTAGTTGATGGTATTGGAATTTATCCTACACAAAAAAGCGACCTTGATATTTCCAATATTTATAAACAGTTTAGTAGAGCAACAGAATTGCTTTCAGAAATCCCTGAATATATAAAAATTATTTATAGTTCCGGAAATCATGAACCTGTAAGAAATGCATTACCTCGACCAGCTGTACCAAAAAAATATTCAGGGGAACTAATAAACATGGACATAACATGTATCGGCAATCCAGCATTAGTTCAAACTCATGGAGTAAATACATTGGTTTTTCATGGTGATAGTATGCTCGATTTTAATATGTTGATCCCCGGTTTAAACAATGATAAACCTGTTGAAACCATGAAAGAGATTTTAAAATGTCGTCATTTAGCCCCGATTTTTGGAAAAAAGACCCAAATTGCCCCAATTAGTAAAGATTGGCTGACAATTGATAAAATTCCGGATATTTTTCACACAGGACATATTCATATTAATGGTATGGGATCATACAATAGGATTCTATTAGTTAACTCGGGTTGTTTTCAAAGCCAAACAGATTTTATGAAATCATTAGGAATCCATCCTACGCCAGGAGTTTTGTCTATAGTTGATTTGGATACGTTAAAAGGAACACAGCTAGACTTAAAAAGTAGTGTTTAATAATTCTATTTAATCAAATATAAGAAACGACAATAATCCATGAATTTTGCAGATCCTCCAATAAATGAACCAAAATTATTATTGTTGTACATTTGGAAAATAATTGATTTACCTATAATTTCATTAAAAAACCTTTTATTCAAAATATCCTACGATCTCTTTTTACTACCTCCGAATAAAGCATTTGAGTTTATAAATTCATGTATAGACGATAAACTACTATTTGTAACTGGAAAAAGAGATCTAATCTTATCAAAATCCTTAGATACAGAATTAGAAGATTGGCAAAAAACCAGAAAAAATGAGATTAGACAGAACGTTAATTCAATAAAGAAGATTTTTCAATTAAAAGCAACTATTGAGAAGGGGAAATCCACAAATTTTGGTGGACATCTTAAATCTCTTGTAGAAAAAGAAACCTTAAATAGAGCTGCAAGAATTACGAACAAGGCTTTTAATATAAAAGAACTCGATTTTGACAAAGGATTTATTAAGGCAACAGTTTCCGGATCGAAAGAAGACCCTTATGTAATTGAAATGGATGTAAACAAAAAATTTATAAAACATAACTGTCATGATTTTGAAGAAAGAAGAAGTAAAAATAAACAATTCTGCAAGCATTTAGCTAAGTTCTTTTTGATGCTGAGAGATAGTCATAAGGCTTCAACTGAGCAATTTCTTAAGACTTTATCAGAAAACCTTGAAAATTGGAGCTTTAATCCTTAGATTAACTTTTTAAATATATTATTTTTTAATTTAACTTTATCTGTTTGTAATAAGGTTGGTTTATGATTTAATATTGCCTGAATTTTATCAATTTCGGAAAGGACCTTTTCAATTATATCTAATCCAATGTCTAATTTAATGATTTTAGTTCTTCCATAATGACCCATTGATTTAACTACAGCAGAAATTATACCAGATAAAGCAAGTTCATTTATGTAATCGCTAATTCTTCGTTTAGTTAACTGTCTTAAACCTGGGATAAAACTTTTTATTTCAGAATGTACCTCATAAATATCACCTGAAATTATTATATGATCTCGACTAAATTTGGAAATTAAAAATACAGCTGTTAGAACTAGTTGAGCTTGAAGTGGCATACCTTTAATATATTCCATAATATGATCTTTTTCTAAATCATCTTGAGCTCTTTCAACATATTTAGAGTTTACACTTTTACTTTGAGCTCTTTCAGCTAATTCTCCTGCTTTTCTTAACAATTGTAATGCTTTTCTAGCATCCCCATGCTCTTTAGCAGCGATAGCTGCACATAAAGGTATTATATCCTCTTTTAAAACGTTTTCGTGAAAAGCTATTTTTGCTCTTTTGTTAAGGATATCTCTAAGTTCACTTGCATCATAGGAGGGAAATACTATATATTCCTCTCCTAAACTGGATAAAATTCTCGGATCTAAGCTTCTTTTAAACTTCAATTTATTCGAAATACCTATTAAGCTAGTTTTACACTCATCCAAGTTTTCATTCAATCTTGTTAAGTCATAGAGTATTTCGTTTCCTCCTTTTTTCTCTATTAAAATATCTATCTCATCTAATACCAAGAAACAAATTGAATTCTTCACTTTGGAATCTAATAAACCCAATAATTTCTTAAAGATTACATCTTTGGGAAGACCTGTTGGTGGGATTTTCTCTTCTCTTGAGATAGTATTGTATATATGTGCTAAAATGCGATATGGTGTGGCAACAACATTACAGTTGATATATATCCACCAGGGTTTAATCTCCGTGTTTTGTTGCCCTAATTTTTGGCTTATATATCTAATAGTTGCAGTTTTACCGGTTCCCGTCTGACCATAACATAAAAAGCTTGGAGGAGCGTCGCCAAGTAAAGCGCAAGCAGTTTTTTCAGCAATGTCTTTAATTTGAACATCTCGATGAGGTAATTCATGTGGGATATAAGAGGGTTCTAAAGCATCTCGATTATTGAAAATCTTCGGTCCTTTGAGGTAATTCTTGTAAAATTTCTCAATACTAAATTTGTAATTATTATTTTCATTTTTCAACAACCATAACACCATCGACTAGCTTTTCAAAGAATAATTTCCACTCGAAATATTATACTACAAAATATATTTCTACTGTATTTATAAAATTATTTATTAATCTTTAATTTAATAAAAAGATGTTAAAGGTTTAATATCTAATTTTGAGTAATATTTTCAGTACGTTACTTTATTAATGTCGCTACTTTAAAAGAATATTATTTATCAAGCAATATATATTAAGATCTTATTGATAGAAACATTATTGCAAATAATTTAATTTAATCAATAATTGGTTTAATTATCTAATTTTACAATAATATTCACTAACTAGAGATAAGGAAACTTGCTAGCAGACGAAAAATTAAACGAAATGGAAAAAAGAAATAAAAAAATCGCGATATTTCTAGCTTTGTTTTTCATCTTCTTAATTTTTATAAATTTCATAGTTATTTCAATTATTTTTTCATGGGCAGATTGGGTTAGTTTATTAATTTTCTCACTTCTACTTTTTGTTCCAGCCTATATTTCAAACGCCTCAATGGTTATCACTGGTGGGGGACGCCCAATTGATGGAGGGAAACTTTTTAGAGATGGAAGAAGAATATTGGGAGATCATAAAACAGTTAAAGGTTTAAAAGGGCCATTATATATTGGCATACCTATTTCCTTCATTATTTTTCTACTTTTTTTCATTCTTTGGCAGCCAATTGAAGATATTATAATCCAAGCTTCAGCAGAAGGACAATACATTCTGTACAATGATACAAATATATTTCAATATTACTTTATTGGCGGTGATATCCCATTAAATTTTTTAGTGTTACTAATAAGAATTATTCTTGCATCATATGGGGCTGTATTTGGTGATTTAGTAGGCTCTTTTCTTAAAAGAAGATTCGATATTAAGAGTGGTGCACCATTTTGGATTGTAGACCAGTTAGATTATGCTTTATTAGCAATTCTTTTTGTATCTATTCCTGGATTTATCTCTCCGGAATTATTTTTATTACCAGACATTTACATTCTCATTTTCTTGATATTACTTACACCTGCCGTAAGTTTAATCGCAAATATTGTGGCTTTCTTAGTAGGATTGAAGTCTGTACCCTACTAAAATTATTATTCTACCGTTTTACATTTAATTTCAAGAGGGGTTATTCTATTTTCAAGAACTAAGAATTTTCGACATAACTCGTTTAAACTTTTAATATATTCTCCTTTTCTCCCAATGGCGATACCCCTGTCTTTATAAGTTAAAAAATACATTGAAATTTCTCTTATCCCTGAGGACTTATCTTTTTCTATTTTTATATCATGGATATACAGATCCGGAAAAAAGCTGAACAGGAGATTTATAAAAACATTCTCAACTCTAAATATTTAGACTTTTTTAGGTTTAATTTCCCTTCTCATAGAGTCTAAATAAATTTTAGAAATGAAATAGCTCTCATTTTTTACAAAAAAAAAGATAAATTTTTCAATTACAATTATAAATTCTGGACATATTCCTTTTGTTTTATTATAGAAATACTTACCCAACTTAAGTTCAAAATTAGAATATTTTCTCACAAATGATAACATTTGATAAAAATATAAATCATCTAAGATAGTGTAAAAACCCATGTTACAATTTCTTAACGAAAAAATTTAAAGTACAAAGAAATTTAATCATTAAGCCAATATTTTAATAATCGATTTTAGAAATTAACAAGCACAAAGATGAATGGCTCCGGATTTGAGTTTATGGACCACACTGCTGATGTAAGTGTCAAAAGTTGGGGAAAAAACCTAGAAGACGCGTTTTCTCAAACAGCTTTAAGCTTAATGACTACTATTACTCCTAACTTGAAAAAAGTTATGCCTAAAATCGAGAAAAAGATTGAAATTATCTCCGAAGATAAATATGCACTATGCTTTGACTTCCTATCTGAATTTCTCTTTATATTTGATGTAGAAGATTTAGTTTTTAGTTATGTATCTGTTAAATCAATACTGAAGATTGAAGAAAATTTTAAATTATTTGCAATAGCGAAAGGAGAACAATTTGATAGAAATAAACATGAAATTGGGACAGAAGTTAAAGCAATTACTTATTCTTTCATGAATATTGAAGAAAAAAAGGACAAGGTCGAGATTAGAATTGTCTTTGATATTTAATATTTTTTTTGATTATTATCCTTTAACAACCCCTACCGGTACAAATCTTACGATTTTTTCAACTATTCCAAGATTATGACTAACTTGAACAACTTGATCAATATCTTTATAAGCACCTGGGCTTTCTTCTGCGAGGACCTTCAATGAAGCGCTTTTTACTAAAATTCCTTTCTTTCCCAGATCCTCTTTTACTTTAGCACCCCAATATTGTTTAACGGCTTTCGATCGAGACATTAAACGACCTGAGCCATGAGCGGTTGATCCGAAAGAAAGCTCCATTGCCCTTGGTTTACCAACACATAAGTATGAACCCGATCCCATGGTTCCAGGAATCAAGACAGGTTGACCAATGTCTTTATAATCTTGAGGTATATCAGGGTGTCCTGGAGGGAAAGCTCTTGTTGCACCTTTACGATGGATGTTTAAATTCATTCTTTTTCCATTCACATCATGTTCTTCTATTTTTAGAATGTTATGGCATACACCATAAATCATATGCATATCTAATGCATCGATGTCTTTATTAAATGCATTTTGAAAAGATTCTCTCAACCAATGAGTTATCAACTGACGATTTGTAAAACCAAAATTAGCAGCACATGCCATCTGTTGTAGGTAATTTTCTGCTTCAGGTGTATCTGCTGGTACACAGGCTAGTTCCCTATCAGGTACTTTAATTTTATATGTTTTCATCGCCTTTTCAATAGTACGCAGGCTATCTGTACAAACTTGATGACCTAATGCTCTACTTCCCGTATGAACCATTATATTAATCTGGTTTTTCTCGAAAATTCCTAATTTTTTCGCAATAGCTTTATTGTAAATTTGATCTACTCTTTGTATTTCAAGAAAATGATTCCCGCTTCCTAAAGAACCAAGTTGCTTAATGCCTCTTTGTTTTGCCTTCTGTGAAACTAAGGTGGCATCCGCATTTTTTAGACACCCGTTTTCCTCTAGATGGTCAACATCCTTATCAATAGCATACCCCTTATCTAATGCCCATTTCACTCCATTATTTAAAACATTATCTAAGTCAGAATAACTAATATTTAATTTACCTTTTGACCCTAATCCAGAAGGGATACTTCTATAAATATTCTCTAATAATTCAGGTAAAAGACTTTTAATATCGGTGAGAAATAAATTTGTCCTTAATAATCTCACACCGCAGTTTATATCATAACCAACTCCTCCTGGAGAAATCATTCCTGTCTCAGCTTCAGTTCCAGCAACTCCACCAATACAGAAACCATATCCTTGATGTGCATCGGATAATGCAATAACGTGTTTTTGTACCCCTGGTAAGCATGCAACATTACTTATTTGATCTAATGTACGATCTCCCTTGATTTTTTCTAATATATAGCTATTAGCATAAATTCTAACAGGAACGTTCATTTGGAATTTCTCTATATTGCCTTGAATCCGGGTCATCAATGTTTTTGGAGGAATCTCATAAATATTCTCCTCAACTTTATTAACATTCATCTTATCGTTATAAATCAGTTAGTTTTCAAAAATTTATTCATTTAATTCTATAACGTCATAAAATTTATTATATACTTTAATCTTACTTTTCATCTTGTTTTATGATATTTTTTTTTACTTTTACTCTTAATGCTTCATAATTATTTAGGTTGGTATATATGCTGTGATTTGAAAAGAGATAAAATATAAAGATTTAAAAAAATAAAAAAAAAGAAATTGGAGATATCTCAGGATTATTTAAAAAAATTAAAAGGAGTGGTATGCCTGCTAATGAATAAAGCGCTTAAATCACTAGGAAAGAGATAATCTATTGAGGCGTACCTCAACATGGCTCAAACAAGTCTATCCCACCAAGCTTGGAAAACAGCTTTTGAAGCGAATTGAAGATATTATTTTTCAAGAATAGGCTAAACTCTTCATTATAGAAATGGTCTAATATAAAAAGAAAGAATAAAATTACTTTATCTCTACAAACGAAAGAAGCTCTAACTTGTCTAAATTGTCCATAATCTTCTGAATCTCTGGCACTGGGTGACCCGACTCTTCCGCGATATCCGAAAGCGTGTGAAATCCGTCCGCTAAATGCGCGATATCAAACTCCACCGCATCTAAAATTCCGGTCGCTATAACCTGTTTCGGTAAGCGCTTGGCAGCCCACTCCGGTTTCACATCCTTCACCTCTCGCAAATCCGCCTCCGAAAGCACCAGCCCCTTCTTCGCAATGCGCTTCTGCGACTTGATGAAATCCTTCTTGAAAATTTTGAGTATCGGGATCTTTAGCTGGATCTCCGCAACCTTACCTACTTTCAGGACATCGTCGATTATGCTCTCAAAGTCTCGAAAAATACGTACATCACCAGACCAATTCTCAAGCTGATCACCGAACTTTCCTACGAATTTGTCAATAATATCAGTTAGTGCTTTATGGGTAATCTTGGCATCATCATTTTTATCAGCAGCAGCTGTACATAAGACACCCTCCTTAAAGACTAAAAGCAGATAAAATATCTGCATGTCTTTATTAATAGATAAAATCTATCTACAACCTATAACCTTGAGTTCTCCGCTACCCTTGGAAAACTCAACACTAAAGTCCTTAAGGGCGGTTAGAAAGCCACTCACTAAATCCTGATTGAATTCGATGGTGCCATAATTTCTATGTATTAAACAGATACCCGTTAACACTCAACGGAGAATCTCCGGGGAGATATGCTGGTGTATCAAGTAAAAATTATGGAGAATTTCTCGCACCTCCTAGCTTTAATTGGTAATTCCAATAATTTCCTTTACGATCAAACATCATAAACAACCATATTATTAAGTTCGATATAAATTATATTTTTACTAAAATTAACTCTTTTAATTGTTATAAATATAAGTTCTTGTAATAAATAGTAAAACAATTCATATTTATAATTAATTCTATTCTCATCTTAAGTTTCTTTTTGTGTATCGCGGAACTTTTTAAATTCTTTTGTCGAGTAATTTAAATCGTTTTCATTGCTTTTTAGGGCATCATAAGCTTCTACTCTCATTTCATATAATATCTCTTTTGCCTCCTCATCGTACATGGCTATTCTCGCTAATTGGACACTTTCCATAAATTTATCGTAAATTCCATCTTTATATCCCAGGAAAGCGGCGAAACCTTTAGGATTTAAAACTAAAACATTATTACTATGAGGAATGTCTTGATCTATGTCTTGCGGTTCATTAGCATTTAGAGGGATAAGACAAAGCGCTACTTCTTCACCTTGGTAGTTTCTTTGGCTATGATCAGTTTTACTTTTTTCTGAGTTACTGAGAAAATAATCAAAATTAATAATCTTAATATTTGGACGTAATTGAGCAAGAAGATCCGCACCATTGGATAAATTTTTAAAATTTTTATCAACTACAATTGAATTGTCACCATTTCCTCTAACTTCATAGAAAGAAGTGCAATTTTGATTTCTGGTATGTTCCAAAAAAATTTTTTCTGCGGTCCAATGAAAATTAGTGCCTATTGTAGATAAAGTATTAAAATCATGTGGGGTGAATCCCGCATGCTCAATTAAACGGTTAAATGAAACTTTAGGTTCTTTACCACGCAAGGCACTGAGAAAATCCTCATGCTTATAATCCTGTAGATCAAGGGAAGTCGGGGCTTCTCCTTGCTTAACAGCATCCTTGTTAATTAAATCGGGGTAAACAATTGTGTTAAAATAATCAGCAGCGTTGGCGAGTTTTTCTTCCTTCGAGAGAATATTTCCGTTATGGTCATATTTGATGAAATCCCAACGACCATGAGTAATATTTGGGTCGAGACCTACTGCTTGAATTAGATCATTGTAATCAATTTTCTGTTCTTTAAAGGCGAGAGAAGGAAAAAATCCACTGAATCCACCCTTGACCATTTCCCTGAGACCTGGAGTTTCCCCTGGTCTAATTAAATCTTTCTCGATCAGCTTTGGGACAATGATATTACTGAAGAATTCCTTGGCAATTTCCATTTTGTCTTGATAAGAATGAGGAGTATCTTGTTCATTGTAATTTAAGAATCGATATTTATTGTGATCCACATTTGGTTTAAGGCCTGCTGCTTCAATTAAGGTGTTATAATGGATTTTTGGTTCTTTTTGAGAGAGGGGTGCGATGAATCCCGGATGTCCGTATTTAATCAAATCATCAAGGGCAGGAGGATATCCAGATTCAATCTTTTGTTTGATTTCAGGGATTTTCATCAAGTCTGGTACGATAATATTATTGTAGTGGTCAAGGGCAATGACTAATTTTTCCTCAGGGTTAATTCTATTGCCATTCTGATCGTAGTTAAGAAACTTGTATTTTTCGTGATCAATGTTAACTTTATAGCCAGCTTCTTGTTTGAATTCGTTCCATCTGATCTTCACGCCATTTCTATTTAAAGCCTCGTAAAAATTCCCATACCCTTGATTTTCAAGGTCTCGGTAGCTTACACTCTTTCCATTTTCGAGTTTTTCTTTAATTTCTGGAACATTTTGGAGATCAGGTAAAATTTTTTGATTGTAGACTGTGATTGCCTTTTGAAGTTTTTGTTCACGGTTAAGCGGATTTAGGTTATCATCATAATTCATGGAAAAGTAGTCATAATTAAGATCTGGTTTGGATTTAGTCTTATGTTTAGGCTTGAGCGAGGTTTTCCCTTTCAGCATGGTTAAATGTGTGGTAATTTTAATAGGACTTATAGTAGATTTGAGTTCACTCCATTTAATTTTATGTTCTCTGCTCAAGGCGTTGAGGAATCCGCTATAATTTTTACGAACTAGGTCGTTTGAACCGACTGTGTGTAATTTTTTAATTTTTTTAGCGATGGCGGGATCTTTCATTAATTCGGGAAGGATTTCTCGGTTGAAGTGGTTGACAGCATTTTGCATTTTGACTTCACGCGAGAGTAGGTTTCCTTGAGCATCGTAGTTAAGGAATGCCCATCTGGATTTAACTATATTTTTCCTGGTTTCTTTTTGCGGGTGAGTGAGGGGTTCAGTCTTAATAATCTTGTTTTTGGTTATTTGGGGGGGTGTAGTAGTTGGTTTTATTATTGCTGGTTGACTATTATTTTTGATATGCTTAGGTCTGGCGGGTGTACTTTCGGTATTGTTTTTAATTTCATCATTTGGCTTGAATGGAATCCTCCTTATTTTATTATTATATTGTTGGTTTTTACCCGAGTCAATTTGGTATCTATTAATTCTGTTTTTAGGTTTTCCTGTTGATTCAATTGTATATTTTATGATTTTATTCTTAGCTTCATCATTAGGTATGAAATTTGGCCGAGAAATTTTATTTTTATTAGAGGAAGGTTTATTTGGATCGAATATTAGTCGGGAGATGATATTTTTAGATCCTTTATGTTGATCCGGTTTGAAGTTAGGGCGTTTAATTCTATTATTACCATTTTGAATCATATTCGGTTTGAAAACGGGTCGGATTATTCTGTTTTTAGATTCTTTATTCGGTTCTAGGGGAGATTTTGTAGGAGGTGTGGTATGTTCTTTAATTGGCTGAGAGGCGAGGTTAGTAATGATCTTTTTAGCATTGTTATTCAGGTCTAGGAGGGGTGGGCTAATATTATTTTTAGATTTTTCACTTGGGTTAGTTTTTGGTTTTTGATTTTTATCCTGTCGAATTTTTCCTGGTTGAGGTTTAGAATTTTGATTAGGTTTATGTTTTGGCTTTTGGTTCGGTTTTTGGTTAGATGGTTTTGAATCTTTTTCAGGGGTGGGTTTAGGCGGTTCGGGTTTAGCTTTAGGGCTGTGGCTGGGATGTGATTTCGGACCTTTCGATTTGAAGCTCATTTTATCGTGTGAATTTTGTAAATTTTAACTAATTGAAATAAAGATAAATAAGCATTTATAAAGAAAAATTCTTCAATCCCACTCTTATTTAGAACCCCGCGTGTAAGTTTCGTCTAAATTGTTTCTAATATCCCTTTAATGTTTTATTAGTTTTTAATTTGATAAATTTCAAAACAACAACCTGTCCCATTCCCATCCTTCGTGCTCCCAATTTTTTCTTGGATTTTGCTAATGATATCAAAACTGTTATAATCTTTTGAGCCTACAAATCCAAAATATGTAGGGGTTGCTCCTTCAATCGCAATAAATTTCCTTAAATGAGCATTTTTATCATGAGATACCGCAGTATAGTAAGCAATATCAAATAACATTGCCACTAACTCTAATAAGTCACGTTCTGTTTTTATTGATTTGTTAACAAAGTCTCTCATACGTTTTCGAGTACTTGTGAGAATTTTTGGACCAAAGTTCCTTTTTCGCACACTATGGCATTCTTTACAGAGTTTTATCATAGAATCTCTAAAAAATTCTGATGCGGTCACTATTACAAACCCAAAATCAGAATGAAACACTTTTTGCTGCTTCATATCAAAATCATAAGGTTCAATAACCATTAAGAAGGTTTTTCCAAGATTTTCCATTTATATCCTCTCATAGAACTTGACTATTAAGATATTATAATAAAAGTATTTAAAGGAAAATTTCAGAATTATTGAATTTTTAACCAAATAAGCCCATCTATAGTTATCTAATCCTATTTCTTAACGTTTTAATTATGAACTCTTCACCTGTAGCACCGTTAAAAAATATCGCGTGCCGATGTACTTGATTTTTTATATATTTTAATTCCTTTTGGTCTGGCGTGAAGCATTTTCCGCTCTCAAGGTCGAGTCTAAACACGAATTTTAAGCTTGGGGATTTGGAAATAGACTTAAACAAGGTAGAAGGGTCTGTATCAATTAAAAGGAAAGCTATTCCTCTGCTTCGGAATTCTTCGAGTAATTCTTTCAAGATAATTTCTAGACGTTCTTTAGCGATGCGAAAATCATCGTATGGGTGAGTAGATAGTGGTTTTGCCCCAAGATGTTTAATTTCATCAATCACAATCAGGTTGTTTAATGTATGAACGTCGAGGTCAGCAGTAAGAGTCTTTATCATTTGGAATAAGGCAAAACATGCAATTATTTTCGACCATACACTTGCTTCTGTAAGGTCAATATAGATGTTTACTCCATTTCGCCATTGTTTAAACCATTTAGGAATTTTAGGAGTCAACGTGAGAACTTTTTCAATAATAGGGTCATTAAATCGTTCAAATACATTATTTAATATCTCAGATTTAATATTAGTCTGAAATTTTTCGTGATATTTATGCTCGGGATGATCAAGATAGTTGAGTGTCGATTCAAACAATCCAGTTGGGGTCATAGGGCAATTTTTAGCACCATTGTAAGCCATCATAGTATTGTAAGTACAAGTTGTAGCAGTACCCTTCAAACCGATAGCAGCAGTTAAATACATAGCAGTTTCTTGGGCATATTTTTCCAAAGTCATCACGTTCGAGTTGGGTTTAACAAAATATGGAATTTTTAGTTCTTCATCCCCATACCTAATGATTTTATCAGGTTTAAAAAAGATATCTTGATTTTTTTTTGACAATCCTATGGTTAAAATACCAATTTGAGGTGCTTTTCTATTAATCTCATTAACAATTATACTTGCACAGTTAGTTTTACCTGTTCCTGTCTCACCTGCGATAATACAGCTTTGTGAAAGGTTATCTATATGAAAATAAGCGTTATCTTCAGTTGGGACACCTTGTCGCAACATTTTTCCGAACCAAATAAAATTTTGATCATTCTCTGAAATATCCAAGTCGACAATTTTCTCATCCTCTAAAATAAATGGTCTTGGTAGTCCAGAATGCCCAGAGAAATTAAAATCTCCATTATATGGTCTAATGAACGATGGTTGTATCATCAACGGAATTTCGTGCATAATTTTGTAATATCTTTTTCCAGTTTGTATCCGTTTATGATTCACCCAGAAAACTTTTCCTTCTAAGATTCTTTTCAATATATTGCTGGAAACTTCCTTTATATAAGCGCTTTCTCTTCTGAGATTTAAAATATTCATTACAAGGAAATCAAGTTCTGCTTGTAGTAGAGGATCTACAGATTTCTTATTTTTAAATGGTAAATTTTTGAAATCAATCTTTACAAAAATTTTGATTTTAAAGTCTCCAAATTCCGAGAAACCATATGGGGCACTATTGGAATTAGAGACAGAATCGTCTTCTTGCCATGATATAAATAATCTTAAAATACGGTTCTTATTAGGGTTATCTCTACTATTTTGAATGAATTGTTTTATAATGGAAAATCGGATTCTGTTTATTATTTGAGAAGGTAATACAAGTTCATAAAGGAGTGAATTTTGATTGGAAAAATATTCAATTGTAATGGGAATCGCCTTATATGTTCCAGACAATCCCGGAAACTTCATTTTTAATGATTTGAGTAATAGGCTTCCTTGTATAATTGCTTGTTCATATGTCCTGGCCTTAACAAAGAATTCCCATACAATTTTATTACCTATTGAAGTAAGTTCTAATCCATACACTGTATCATTCTGGAAAAAATTGCTTAACCACGTTTTTTCAATCTCAATTTTGTTTTTATTCTCATAATCGAGGAAAGTTTCTTTTTCTTGTTTCGCGGGACCTTGTGACAGTATTACTTTAACTAACCAATAAGCTGCTTCCATTTTAAAAACTTTTTTTTAATATTCATATTCAAATTTTTTTAATTTTCTAAATTGAATTGGTTTTCTCCTTCGACGAGTTAAGTCTCTATAATGGATCTTTTTAAAACGAGGTGGTCTCATTTTATCTGAGGAGATATTTTGTATGAAGTAGTTTATACCTTTAAATCCGTATTTAAAGAAATAATACACTAAAAATATGAAGATATAGCTGAAAATTTCATGGAAGGAGTTCAAATTAAAAGTATAAGCTAATCCCAATAACGAGAAGAATGCAATAAGGAATTCAAGCCCATCCTCAACACTTGAGACATATGTGTCTAAATCCATAATTAAACACTTTTTTTTGTTAAGTTGTTTTTTAATTATGGATCTGTCTTTTCTTTATAAAAGAAAAAATAGAATTTTTAGCTGTAAATTTTTATTTATAGATATCATACAGCGATCTTATCTTGAAGGAGTCAATAATCCTCTGATTCGAATAAGATGTAGTAGACATTACAGTTCTTATGATTTCAATATCGATTGTATATGTTTCATTAGGTTCCATTGAAAAGAAGTTATCCGTAGTTATGATGTCAACTAAATCTGAGTCGATGTTGACATATAACGCGATATTCTGTGCTTTTAATCTTAGTCTAAAGCAGCTATTATTATTTTTTACATCAATTAATTCTTCATATGTGTACGATATTTTCGGATCTTTTAAGGTAAAAAATTTAGGAGCATCAAATAAACGAAATCCGCTATAAACTAATCTTTTTTGTTTATCCCTTTGAAATAATTTATAGAATATGATATTATTTTGAATGGATTTTTCATCAATATTTATTCCACTTACATCCACCGATTCGAGTTTTGAAGAACTACATGGAAAAATCTTTGCAGATTTAATCCCTTTCAATAGTATATCCCCTTCAGAATTTAGTATTTTCCAGTCTAAATCGATTTCACACGGTTCTTTTAAATCATTTGATACCCAAAATTCTACTTGGAAAGGGTTCTCTTGGACACTTGCGAAAAGTGGTTGGTAAAACCGTTTTGCAAAATAGTGAAGCGCTTTCCACCTCCCATAGTAATCCAGTGAGGACCAACTTGCAACAGGCCAGCAATCATTCAATTGCCAATAAAGAGAACCCATACAATGATATTCATTACGATTTCGTCTCCAATGCTCTACACCATATTCTATTGCTTCTGCTTGAGTAATTTGTGATAAAAATATTTGATGTTCGAATTCCTCAGGTATCGAAAACCGTTTATCCATATAATCCATAATTTTCTGATTGCCAGCGGAGTTTTTCTGATGGTTTTCCATACTTGGGGAATTGAAATTATATTGATCAAAGGGACAAAATTTTTCAATAGTTTTCAAGGAAGGAAAAGATTCAAAGCCGAATTCAGACATAAAACGAGAATTGAACTTTTTATAAGCAGAGAAAGGCAAATTTCCATGCCACACTGCCCAGTAGTGTGAATCACCGATATTGGGATTATTTGAACTCCCTCCTGCAAGTTTTTCACTAATAAACCCACTTGATGGTGAACTAGGCCAATAAGCCCGAGTTGGGTCAAATTTCTTAATCAATTGAGGTAAGATATCTTCAAAGATTTTCAAATAAAATTTTGTTAGAAAATTAAGCCTTTCTATACTATTTTCTATAATTTTTGAATTATTGACCCGTTTCCACATTGATTCAATTTCATTATTACCACACCATAATGCAAGACTAGTGTGTCTTCTTAATCTCTTTATGTTTTGAATTGCTTCCTGTTCTACATTTTCAATAAATTCAGCATTATAAGGATACAGTGCGCAAGCGAATGGGAAATCTTGCCAAACTAACAATCCCAATTCATCACACAAATTATAGAAGGTTTCATCCTCATAAATCCCCCCGCCCCATACACGAATCATATTCATGTTAGCTCTTTTGGCATAATTCAAATTCATAGAATAAAGTCCTAGCTTCTTACCCCTTGGAATAAAACTATCTATTGGAATCCAATTTGCACCTTTTGTAAAGAGCGGAATTCCATTTAGAAGAAAATAGAATGTTTCCCCCCACTTATCCGATTTTCTAACAAGCTGAATAGATCTTAATCCTATCTGCTGAGTTACACTTTCTAATATTTCATCCTTTAAGATAAAAATTTCTATTTGATAGAGGTTTGGAATCCCGAGATCGTGTGTCCACCAGAGAAAAGGATTTTCAATATCAAATCTAAATGTTTCCTTTTTCTTACTCAGAGGGATTTCTTTAATAAACACCTCATCATTTGGCGCTTTTAACTGGGCTTTTATTATGTAAAAAAAGTCCGAAATATTTTCATTACTTAATTCAAATTCAATTTCTATGAATATACTTGCTGCTTTTACCTCAATCGTAGAAAATTCATTAGGATCACTAATATTCAAAGGATTTTTGTTAAATTCGAGATTTGTAAACGGAAAAACCGATTTGATTTTAATCTCATCGAATCCTATTATTTCAACGGTTTTCCAAATACCGATATCTGGCAATTTAGGTCCCCAATCCCAACCGAATGAATATTGTGCCTTCCTCAAATACGGAATCCCAGGGATTGCTGCGTAACCAGTATTTAACATTATTCTATTTTTTTCTATTTCTTCACGGCTTTTTGAAGTTGGACTTCTAAATTTGATTTCTAATTTATTATTTGTTTCCCTTAATTTAGACTTCACTTCATAATCATATCTTACAAACATATTATTTACAGAACCTATAGATTCACCATTTAAAATCACTTCTGCTATTGTATCCAATCCATAAAACCGCAATAATATTTTTTTATGTTCTAGAAAATTTGGTTCTAAGCTAAATTCTATTTCATACTGCCAATCAGACTCATACACCCATTTCATTCCTTTCTCATTTTCACCATAAAAAGGATCATCTATAATTTTATTTTCTAGTAAAGCTTCAAAAACAGTTCCAGGAACTTGACCATATATTTTAATTGATTTCTCTAAACTTTTTATAACCCATGTTCCATTTAATGAAAGCTTTTCAATTTTTTGTAATATTCTTATCAACTCTTAAAAAAGTGAATGAATAATAAATACATTTTTTATTTCTTAATGAAATAAATCTTAAATAATTTGATATCAAGTATTACCATAATCAAAAATAGATATATTAAAGGAAAAATTAAAATGGATTTTTATCTATTCACAGTAACCGTCCCAAATATTGAGGAGGGGAAAAAAATAGCCGGAAGTCTTGTTGAAAGCAGACTAGCAGCTTGTGTACAAATAATAAAAGATATTTCTTCAGTGTATCGATGGAAAGGGGAAATACAAGAAGATAATGAACATTTATTACTAATCAAAACCACAGAAGATAATAGCGAATCAATAATTCAGAAAATAAATGAAATCCATTCATATGACATACCTGAATGCATCGGATTTAAAGTAGAAAAAGGATCTCAAAAATATTTAAATTGGATTAAAGATGTTGTTGATTGATTAAAAGAAAATTCTCCATAAATCATGGTAATCTTATCAATACGTATAGATTGGGTTTTTATTGATACAATTATAATAATTTTATTGATTTTGCTATTGATCGGGGTAAAATTTTTCAAATCAACTCATCGATGGCGATTAAATTTTTCTAATACAGCACTTGAATGCCACTCTTTTCATAAAACACAAGAACAAGTTACAAGTGGGGCTATTAGTACAAAATATTGGGATTTGACTAAGAACACATCTCTTCAAGATAATAACACAGACGATAAAGTAATTATAATCTTAAGAACAATTTTCAAGAAAAAATTGGTAAGAATTTTAACTGAGGGCTTAAGCAGCTATGGATTTAATGTTATAACTATAAAAATTAAAATTGGACAAAATATAGAGTCTAAGATATCAACTGAACCTATAAATGATGAGTACAAACCTCTAATTTCATCAATAATAAATAAATTAGAACAGAAAGATCTTATTTCTAATCCTAGTTACATTCTATTAAATTTTTCAGATTCACTTTTCCTAACCAGGGCAGTTTTTACAGATTCTAAAAATGTTGGGATAATCTTACCTAATCCTAAAATAAGTAAAAGAAATGTAGGAGTTCGTCAAGAAATCTTTAAAGGTCAACAACAAGAATCTCAATTGTTTTATATTTTTAGTAAACGACGATTCTTTATTTTTAAAAATAAAAAACTTAAGCGATATGAGAAGTATTTTGGAGAAAAAAACGCGAAGAAAGTAGAGCTAATTATATTTGAAAAATCCAATAGAGGATTTAAATATTACGAAACTATTCTGTTAGGAATACTTATTGATATTATAGAAAAAAAATTAATTAAATCTAAAGATCCCGATTGATTTATGAAAAATCGAAATGTTTTAAGAGTTCATTATAATTCAATAACGTATTCGGAACATAACTGGACTGTATTAAAAAATAAGAGAGCTAATGCATCAAAACTATTAAACATCTTTGTTAAGGAGGGACTTAAACCATTTGTTTACGGAAGCGTTGCTAGGGGTGATGTAAATGAGTCAAGTGATATTGATATTATATTTATTCAAGAAATCCCATCGTTTCAGGTTGAGTATATTCTACATAAAAATGGCTTCGAAAATTCTTTTAGAGAAATAATTATGGCAACACCCCTAGATTCTATCAAGCTTTACATTCATTTAAGCGAACTAGAAAGTATAACTATTCCATTATCGAAATTAGGAAAAAATATTATTGAGTTCTATAATTTTGGCGGAAAATTAAATATGGATGATCTAAATTCAGGTGTTAGGGTGCCTGGAATAGATAAAAGGCTTGTTTTAATTAGACCAAACCAAAATGGGCATGAAGAGGTTTCAATTATTGGAAACGAATCCATTGCGGCAAAAGAAGTAGGTGTTAGTGTTGATATTGTGAATGAACGTAAAAGAGTTCTATTAAAAAGAGAGAAATTCGGGAAAACTGGAGTGTTTTTAAAAAGAAAACTCCATTTAAGCGAATCTATTGAAGAAGTTTTAAAAACTCTTGCCAAAAAAAAGTCAATTATACGAAAAAAACTATATAAAGTGTGAGCAAAGTTAAAATTGTTAAAACTAAAGAAAATAATTATTTGATTAAAGGAAGAAAGCTTCCTAAAGGCTGTAAATTATGCTTAAAAGGACAAAAAGCCGTGCTATTTTTAAATGGAATTTGTCAAAGACCAGATCATTGTTCTTGGTATTGTCCTATATCAGCAGAAAGAAAGGATAAGGATATAACATACGCGAATGAAATAAAAATTAAGTCAAAAGAGGAGTTATTAGAAGAAATAAACAAAATAGATGCAAAAGGGATGAGTATTACTGGAGGTGAACCGCTTTCTAAATTAAATTTATCGAAATCTCTTGACTATATTAAGAATATCAAAGGTCAAAAAGGTAGTAAATTCCATATTCACCTCTACACTAATGGTATTAATTTTAATGTAAAGATAGCAGAAGAACTCGTATCAGCTGGTTTGGATGAAATTAGATTCCATCCTGATAAACAAAACTGGTCAAACATCGAATACGCTTTGGATAAAGGATTAAAAGTAGGAGTTGAAGTTCCAATCATTCCTAGTGAGGAAGCTTTCAAAGATCTTCAAGATTTAGCTATTTTCATTGATAAAATAGGAGTGGATTTCATAAATTTAAACGAATTTGAATACTGTTTTCCTAACAGCCAATCCTTAAAACAAAGAGGTTTCCATTTAAAAGAAGGCACTATTGCATCGGTGAATAAAAGTCAAGAATTTGCCCTTGATTTAATTAAAAATCTGAATAAATTAATTTCTATTCAAATACACTTTTGCTCTACAACAGCAAAGGATTATTTTCAGTTAAAAAACAGATACTTACGAAGAGCTAAAAACATTAAATTACCATTTGAGGTAATAACAGAAGAAGGCCTTTTAATTTTTGCTCAACTAGAAGGAAACAAGAAGGATCTTGTAAAATTTTATCATGTTCTTTCATCTGGAATGAAAATGGATGAAAAATTGTTGGTTTATAACGGAGAGAATATAAAATTACCTTTTTATGTTTCAGTAGATAACCAATTTGTCTCCATATTTGAAAGTTTTCAACTTAAGGGTTATGTAGTAGAAATAACACCTTTTAGAGACCTAAAATATCAACAAATAACGGAAAAAACACCTATAAAATTATTTAAACAAGAATATGGATTTAAAAATTATTGAGAAAATAAATTCCAAGGATTTCAAAACAATTATGGCCCTTGAAAGGGAGGTATTTAAGGAAAATGCATTTTCAAATGAATTAATGGATCAATTTTTTCAATATTCTAAAAAAGGGAGAAATATCCTCTTTTTAAAACTTCAAACAAAATCACACAAAAAAGTTTTAGTTGGTTTTATAATAGTTATTAAAGATAGGATTGATAGGGTAAACATTGTTAATTTTCTCATAAAACCTAGGTTTCAAAACAAAGGATATGGGTCTTTTCTTTTAAAGAACACTTTAGAGAAAATAAAACAAATGGAAGAAATTAAATTGATTGTTCTTAATGTTCAAGTAAACAACACTCCTGCAATCAATCTTTATGAAAAATTCAAATTTAAGAAAAATCCAAAGATATTAGAAAACTACTATCGATCCGGAGAAGGTTCTTACGTAATGGAGCTTGTAATTGAAAATTATGAATAAATTTATCGGTTGGATTTTATTGTTCTAATTTTTATTGACGGTTATAAAATTGTAATTCCTTTTTTATCATTAAATAAATATTTATTGAACTAAAGATTATCTTTTTAATTTAAACCTTTATTCTTGCTTTACCTTTTTAATTTTAGCTTCTACTAAACCTTATAAATAAATTCTATTATAATAAGTGTAAATATTAATAATTTCAGATCAATTTAAAATAAAAGGGGTTGATAAAAAGTGGCTCCAGTAGATAAGAAAATGCAAGAAGAAATTAAGAAAGGTGTCTCACTCGAAAAAGTTGATGATGCAGAACTACAGCAAAGGGAAACAGAAAAAAAGAAACGTATGGAAGAACTTGAGAAAGTCAAAGAAGCTTTAGGTAATAAAGAATAGTTTTTTGTTAAACAGATTATTTTTTTCTCTTTTTTTTAATTATTTTATTTTAGCATTAGTATTTCATGATTTTAATTAAATTAATCTTATTTTATAATGTAAATTAATACTAACTAACGAATAATGAGAAATTTTATAGGAGCTAATTTTAGGACTTGAAAATTCATAATTTTAACCAAAAACAAAAAGAAATCACGGTTACTCCTGAAAGTCTGAATGATTTGTGGACACTTTACAACATTATTAATGAGGGAGATGAAATATCTGCTCGTACACAGAGAAGGATTGTGTTGAGAGAGGGATCAAAGGGTGAAAGAAAGACAATGAGATTGAAGTTGAAAGCTGAAACTATTTCCTTTCATGAGTTTTCAAATCGATTAAGAGTGAAAGGAAAAATTATGGAAGGTCCTGATGATTTTGTCAGTTATGGAACCTACCATACATTTAATATCGAAATAATGCAAAAAATCAATATTATCAAGGAAACGTGGTCTAAGCATGAATTGCAAAGATTTAAAGAAAGCTCCAAGTTTGAAACCAATTTTATTATTCTATTTGTAGCAATTGAAACGGGACTAGCTACTATTGCTATTATAACTAATTTTAGCTATAATAGGATAGCAACAATAAAAAAGCATATCCCTGGAAAAAGATATAAACAATCCTATCGTAATACGGCACTGAATGAATTTTATGAAGACATTGGGAAAGTAGTTATGGAAAATCTAAAAGCATATGAAATTGATTTAATAGTCTTATCTGGTCCTGGAAATACTAATAAACATTTTATGGAATATTTAAAGAAACTACCAAATTTAACCATTACCGCTAAAATTGAACTATGTCATGCTACCTCTGGAACCGAAAGTGCTATTGTTGAAACGCTGAAATCTAAGGAATTAGCCAAATTAAAAAATGAAGTTAAAATTTTACAAGAAACAGGGAAAATTGAGAAAATTTTCGCTCAATTTTCTAATGATGCCGATCTAGTTTTAATAGGGATAGACGAAGTATCTGAAGCATCTGAAAGAGGTGCTATTCAACAGCTTTTAATTGCAGATTTGGTTATTCGTGGAGCCTCAAAAGAAAAAAAGTTGAAAATTGAAGAAATTATATCAAATGTTGAAAATTCTGGTGGAGAAATAAATATTATGAGCACTGAAAATATTGCTGGAGAACAATTGGTGAATTTAGGATCAATAGTAGGGATTTTAAGATATAAAACTCGGTAGATAATTATGACTACTTCAGTTAAATATGTCGATAAAAATTCAGGAATACCTTTATTTGGTGTTGATTTTATTGGTGTAATCGATCGTGGGACAAATGTTATAGAACTCAAACCTTTGACACTATGCAATTTAAAATGTAGATATTGTTTTGTGAGTGCTGGGGATTATTCTAATAACTTTATTATTGATCCAAATTATTTAATCGAGAAAGTGGATGAGTTAATCGAAATTAAAGGACGACATGGTATAGAAATCCATTTTTCCCCGTATGGAGAAATATTAATTTATCCTAAATTACTTGAATTAATCCAAAAGCTTTGGGAAATAGAAGGAATTGAGACAATTTCCATGCAATCTAATGGATTACTCTTGAATCCTGAAGTTATAAAAGATTTAGAAAATGTTAATCTTACTCGAATCAACATTAGCTTAAATTCTTTAATTGAGGAAACAGCAAACTACTTATGTAATTCTAAGGACTATAAAATGATTTCGCTCTTAGAAAACATTGACGTTCTCATTGAATCCAAAATAAATGTATTAATAGCACCAGTATGGTTCCCTGGAGTAAATGATAAAGATATAGAAGAAATTATTAACTACATCATTGAGAGGAGACAACGGGGTATTTCAGATCGTAATCTTCAAATTGGAATTCAAAAATATTTGATGTATAAAACGGGAAGGAAATTAAAAAAGATCAGACCAAAAACTTGGGATTATTTTTATAAGCAATTATCTAGATTAGAAAAGAAATACGATATAAAATTAAAACTTGGGCCACGTGATTTCAATATTCACAAACGTAAGAGCCCAGCATCCTTAGAACTTAAAAAAGGTGACATCATAGGATTAACGGTTGTATCTCCGGGTCGTTGGGAATATGAATACATTGGCAAAATCACCAATAACAATTTAGGGATAAAATTACTCGTAAATAAGCGATTTATTGATTTCAAAAATTTAATAGGAAAGGATATCCAGGCAAAAATTATCAAAGCAAACTATAAAGATAATATTTTAACTGCAATTTTCCCTATTTAGACTAACTTTCCTTAAAAAGATTAAACCTTTGAGATACGGAGTATATCTGGAATAATCCTATAAATTAAATGCACCCATAAATCCAGAAGACTCCATTTTCTTAAAATGAATGATTCCAATTTTGATCTTTGAGGTAATTTTCTTTTATAAATGTATAATTATCATTTTTTTAAATAGTTAAAATTCACAAAATTCAAATGATAAAATGAGCTTCAAATCGAAAGGTCCGAAATCTCAACCTAGCCAGAGCCCAAAAGCTAACCCCGAACCCCCAAAACCCACCCCTGAAAAAAATTCAAAATCAGCTAACCAGAAACCGAAACAAACGCCTAATCAAAACCCTAAACCACAACCAGGGAAAATTCAGCAGACTAAAAATCAAAAACCGAAACCATACCAAGAAACTAAAAATAGCATTAAACCACCTCCACCAGATATGAATAAAGATGCAAAAAATACCATTACTAACCTCACATCTCAGCCAAATAAAGAACTCAGCAACTCCCTCACGAAATCTCCCCTCGATCCGAAAAATGGATCTAAAAACAGAATTATATGACCAACATTCGATCCAAACCAAAAATCTAAAAACAGAATTAACAGAATTAAATATTCACCCATTACGAAAACAAAAAATGAACCTCAAAGATCTACAATAAAAATAATTCCATCTCAAACTAAAAGTCTTAATTTGGGTAATAAGAAATATTCAGAAAAAGATGTTAGAAACTGGATAAAATTTTATAAGAAATATAGAAATTATAATATAGTCCTAAATCAATTACGAGAAAATGGTCAAAAGGTCCCTGGAATTACAACGATGAGATCTAGAATAAAAAAGTTGATTGGTGCAGAGGAATATAAAGATCTCATGAAAAAATATACTTTGACAGATTTAAAAAAAATTGTGAAGCAAGTTGGTATTGATAAAACCGGAGTGACTGGAAAAATTTTATCAATTCCAGAAGAATTTAAAGGTATCAAATCGAAATTATTATACCAATGTGGAAAATGTAAACACTCATGGAAAACTCGTGTAGATTCCGTTATACATAACCAAACTTGGTGTCCAAAATGTGCTGTAAAAAGTCGAGTAGATGACCAGAGGGGTTCGGTAGCAGAACATCAAAATATTATAACTCAAAAAGGTGGTAAATTAAATGGAATTATCTATGAAGATCCGAAAGAAAAACTTTTCAATCAAAGAACAAGATTCAAAATTGAATGCGAAGCAGGTCATAAGTTTAATATTAATGCTCAAAATTTAAAACAAGGAAAATGGTGTAGGAAATGTAGTTACGAAGTTATTGGTGAAAAACTAAGAGGGTCTTTTCAGGATATTCAAACACTTATTGAAAAAAGAGGTGGAAAATGTCTTTCTATGCCAGAAGATTACAAAAATCAACATGAAAAGTTAAAAATACGCTGTAGTGAAAACCATATATTTGAAAGCGCTCCAACAAACTTTATAAGAGGTGATTGGTGTCCTCAATGTTCTCAAGGAAAATTTGAGAGCTTGTCAAGGAAGTTCTTCGAAGAAATTTTTCAAAAAGAATTTCCAAAGGAACGACCAAATTGGCTAATAAATTCTCGGGGTAATCAAATGGAATTAGATGGTTATAATAAAGACTTAAAGCTGGCTTTTGAAGCACAAGGAGAACAACATTATCGTGCCGTAACACACTTTAACCAGACTTTAAAGGATCTCATACAAAGAAAAGAAGATGATTTAATGAAATTAGATCTATGTAAACAAAATAATGTCACATTAATTCAAGTACCATATTATATACCTCCTAGTAAAATGCAAGAGTATATAATTAATCAATACGAAAGCTTGTCAAATCAGATATTACCAAATATTCCAGACATAGACTATAATAAATTTTACAATACTAAAAATGATCAGAAAAAGATGGATAATTATTTATAAATTGAAGCTCCATTATTATTTTATCAGAAGGATTTATATTAAACAATAGAATTAAAAAAAGTACATATTGTAGGAGATTTAATATATGAGCCCTATAATTACGCATGAAGACGAATTAATCTTAGCAAGGGCTGAGAGGGAGCTCGTTTCCCAGTTTAAGAAACTAGCAAGAGCTCAAAGTGCTTTGATCAATTCACAAAAAAAATATGCTGAAAATATTTCAAAAACTAACAATACAAGAGAAATGCTGAATAGAACTTTCAGGGATGTGTTAAAACAAATGCAAACTCTCGCTCGAGAGCATAGATCTAATATCAAAGACGAAGAAGTACAGTTATATAAAGAGATAATTCAGCAGAATGATGAGTATATTAAAGCAAATAATACGTATTTGAATGCAATTAAAGATATAGCCATTCAAAAAGAATATCTAGTAGCTAAGAAGGAGGAATTCGTGGAAGCGTTATCTGATGTCGCAAATAGAAGATCAACTGTGATTAAAAAAGCGCTAGATGTTGAAAAAGCAAAAAATAAACTAATTGATGGGGATAAATTAAACATTCTTGACCAAGAATTGAATGATGTTCAACGAGATTTTGATAGAGCCCGTGATATCCTACTTAAGAAAATTCATCAATTTAAGGAAGTACGAGAAGAAATTGATGCTCTTTGGCTTAAACTAAAAGATACTATAAAAGAATTTAGCTAATAAAGCTACTCCCTTCTTTTTTATTTGTTTATAACATTCGACTTATTATCCTTAGACTTACATTTATTAAATAGAAATATATATAATTAATAGAAATATTTTAATTGAAATTATAAAATTGTTTTGAAATATGTGTGCAGAAGAATTTTCCTCTTTTTTAGAGAGTACAAGAAAGGCCCCAATGGAAGAAAAATTAAGCGCTTTTGGAGATATTGTTGAAAAAATAATGCAAATTATACTCAAAATACCTGATTTGGTAGACGTGAGTATTCAAGATATCAATTCGAAGGTCACAAATTTGCAAAACCAATTAACTGCGGTAAATAGAGACATTACTACACTTAAATCAAGACCAGCAGCAGCTGGTCCTGCTGTCTCAGATGCACCAGGAGGATCGCCCGGATCGCCACCTGGTCCGCCTGGAGGGCCAACAAGAACCGCACCACCTCCGCCGGGTGCTCCCCCGGGAGGTACAAAACCTGGTCCAGGACCTGCACCCGCACCTGCTCGCCCTGCAAATCCAGTTTCACTCAGAGGCGCTATCATGGGAGAATTAAAAAGCCTGTTTGCTAAGCGCAAAGGAAGCTAACCCGGTAAATTTAGTCCAACTTCCTTTTATTTCGGGAAAATCTGGAGATCTTTCTACCATTTAAGATATTAAATACTTAATTTTATTGAAAATCATAAGTTTTATTAAAATATTCATCCTTAGCTAAAGATATTGGAAGAATAAATATTTTAATTACTCCCAAAAAGTGCCAAAGCTAATAATCCTTTTCTAAAATTCGATAACTTAACTTAATTTAATCTAACCTATATTAAAAGCGACTATTTATCCATTTAATCTGAAATATATTAGAGCTTTGAGACTCTTTAACTTCTGAAATAAAAAAGAATTATCTTACACCAGAGAAATTTCTTCGCAATTCTTGATAAACTGAACTGTAACACTAAAAAATAGGATAAACAATTTTATTAAAAATTTAAAATTCTAAAAACCCAGGATCGTCAAAGGTATCTTCAATTTTTCGTCCTTTTTTTATTCTGGTCTCACTCTCTGTAAACAAGGATTCTTCATCTGTTCGAACTCCTCGTTCTAGTTCTTCAGAATCAAGTTTTAATAATGCACCCTTTTCCAGTCGTTTATATTCTTCAGCTTTCATTTTCCAGCTATTTACTGCATCTATATCTATTGGTTCTTCGTCTAATAATATAGCGGCTTTAACTTTACAAAGATCTGATAAGATTGAATAAGATAATATAATTTCTCCCAATGCATTATCTTCTTTGAATTTTATAATACGTTTTTCTAATCTTTGAAGTTCTTGATCAGCATAAAATATATCTATAAAATCCCCAAATGCATCGACGGGTTCTGATATTGAATTTACTAACACTTCCTTCGTCAATCCACAATTTCCGCATTTTACTGTAGCAAAAGCTCCTTTTTTCTTAATGTCAGTGACTTTAACACTCTTCTCCCCACATTCTGGGCAGGTGAAAATTTTCGGCACCCGTTTCACCCTTCTTGGTGAAGCTTGTTTTCTTTTACGACGTCCCATACTAATAATCTCCAAAAATTGATTTTATTTATAAAACTATAATTAAAATTTGCTAATTAAATATACAGAAACAAGGACTAAAAATTTTTGCTTTTAAATGAAAAGATTAAACAGAATTTAGTAAAATTTTTTAGGAATGAATAATTAGTTAAAATACTCTTTTTTACAGAAATGTTTTCACAGATTAAATAATAATGAGTGGATTTTAGGTATGGAACATAAAAGTTTGACATTGGATGATGATGCCAAATTAATAGATAATATCATGGATGATCTGGGAATGAGATATATTCTACTTTTCCTTTATATTATAAGAAATGATTTATTAAAAGACTTAAGCGACAAACAACTCATAGAATCCTATGATAGGGTTCTAGTTATAGACGAAATCTATAAAAATAATATAGTGAACTTTTGGGATGAAGATTTTATCGATGTATACATTGATCTGGGATTAATTAAAAACATTCGAAGTAAAAGAGAATTTGATCAAAAAGATGATGACTTCGTTATCAAATTAGGAGTGGAAACCATAACGATTGAGCATGACACGATATCCGTTCCGGATGATACTTTATATTTAATAATAAATAAGAAATTTAAGTCTTTAACAAGGAGAAACTTTAATTTAGCTCTCACCAGATTAAAGGGTGTAAGGTGTGAAAAAAGTAGCGTTATACACTCCTTAATATATGAAATTGACGAACATGATTATGCACTTTCCGATGATTTATACTATATTTTGGATCAATTTGGGAATGTTTATCAAGCCATAAAGATCGAAATTACAATAGAGGGATTCTATCAGCGATTTAAAGAAATTGAAGAAGAGATTAATGAATTAATAAGGATCTTTGATCCTGTTTTAAACACAAAACCTCTTTTAAAAAAAATAAATAATGCTATTGCAGAAGATAAAGAGATTTTAAATTATCTTAGAGATGAAAAAGTTGAGCTGCCAGAGAAATTTAATTTTGGCAAAATCAGTAGAGACAATGTCATACTTCAACAATGGAATATTAAATTATATTCACTACTAAAAACACGATATCAAATGATACAAATAGGGCAAGAATTAATTGAATTAAAGAGGAATTATTCTGGAAAGAAAAAAAAACTCAAATACCTTGAATTTATCGAAAAAGTTACTTACAATGAAAATAATTTATTAACTAATATTCAGAATTCATTGATCGAACATAGAAAAGAGTTGGTAGAAATAAATAAAGAAATTTCAAATTTAACAAAGAAAGAAATAAAATTATTAAATTTGGATTATGAAAGATTATTAATAACTAGTGATGATGATTAACTTTGAATTGCCCATCTTGTAATGTTGAAATGGAGCCGTTGGTTGCTGGTATTTTTCAGTGTCCTCAGTGTAAAAAAATTATTAAAGAGAAGGATGAAGAAGCTGAAGCGCAGGAAAAAATAAAAATAGATTTGGGAGAATTTTATGATGGGGAATATTTTCATAAAAATGCAAGCTTAAATAAACAATTTGAAATTTGTGAAAAAGGAATAATCATAAATAAAACTGAGAATCGATTATTTGCGGCATTAATTTGCCATAGTGCATATTTGAAAGAGGAGAAATATGTTAGATTATCCTGGTGGAAGAATTTACAGCATACAGGTATGTTTAAAATATATGACAAAAATGTTCTTGCTAATACCATTTATGCCTTAAAGATGGTTGATAAATCTTTTGATGAAATTTGGAATTGGAGCGGATCTTACGGAAAAAAAGAGGAAAAAACAAAAGAAAAGCTAGAAAAGGAGAGGAATCTAGAAATCATCAAATATAGAATATTAGAAAATAGAACCTGTCCTAAATGCTCAAAAAAAATGGATAAAAAAAAATCTCATTATGAATGTCAGTATTGTGGTGAGATTGTAATCTTAGAAGGTTATAATCAGCCCATTTTTAATATTAACTCAGCAGATATAGATTTAAATTTTCATGGAAATTTTCCAATAAATTTTTATCTACCCGTTAGCGGTATAACCGTTAAGTGGTTGATGGGAGAATGGAAAGCAGCAGTAATTATCTATTCAAAAGACAATCCAAATAAAAAATGGCTAAGATTTTATTGGTGGGTAAGAGATCTTAGTAATATCTTGAAATTTGGGCAAAGAGAAATGGGGGAGGGTACGCAGATGGGTTGGAAAGCCCAAAGAGGAATTTCATCACCGAACATATATGATAAAAAGCAAATTGCCGATATTATAAAAATTCTTCAAACTATAGCAATAGAATTAAATTGGGATGTCTCTAATTAAAAAGCATTAAAAAGGAGTTAATTTTATGGGGGAAATTCAAGATACTGCATGGAAAACATTATTGAAGGACTTTGAAAACGGACTTGATTTAGCAATTGAGGAATTGCAGAGAAGGGATGTAGAAAATATCCCCGGGGCAAAAGCAGCCCTTATTCAAAGATTATCAAATATGAAGCTTCATTTTCCCAAAAACGATGGAGATATCTTTATAAAATCCATAAATGAAAAAATCCAAAATGCATTTTTCCCAAACACAAAAATTTTTTCAAAAGCATTTGAAATGATCTTAAAATCGAGAACTCATGAGCAAGATTTCATTATAAATGAGTTATTAAATGGATTTGTCGCATCCAAGGCAAAAGCAATTGCATCAGGGTCACAAGGGCCAATAATAGATAGGATGGTTGAAGCATTTAGCAAGAGAAATGATTTTCACATTGTTGATTATCAATTTTATGCTATGTTTGGAGATCCTAATAAACCTCGCCATTATGTAAAAAATCAGCTTGAAGAATTGGTGAAAATTTTTGGACTCATTTCAAAAGAACTCCTAATTAAAAAAGATGTGAGGAAGAGCGAGGAAAAAATTTATACTTTTTACACATTCCCGGATGAGATCATTGGATTACTTGAAGAAAAATATTTAACAATTGATCCCGAACTGGGTTATGCTTATGTATCTGAAGGATTTGATAGAAATGTATTCATTTGCATGTTTCTTGCTAATATTGCTATACATAGAGACGATCTTGACAAAATTGGGGGTTCTTTTACCATTAATGGAATTTCTGCTATTTTTGCATTAATTTTACTACTAAGTTTTATGCCAAAACTCTCGGTTGATGAGACAAATCCATTATTAAACAATCCTAATTATGATGCAAATAATATGAGTGTTATTCCAAAATCTTGGATGATGAAACAAGTTCTGGAACCATTATTTGGACCGTTGATTAAAATTGTGGCCTACAGAGTGGGAGGGGGACTATGGTTATCAAAAATTATAGATTCTGAAATCAATAAAAAAATTCACCAACAGATAAAATTTCTTATTAAAGATGTAAACAAATGGATCTTAGGAAATTTATGCAGAGTAGAAATACCCATATTTGTTGAAATTTCCTCCATTTTTGCTGAAATTTTAGTTGGATATGATGAAGAATAAGAATATAAAGGGTGTCCATTTTATAAATGAGTTATAAAAAAAAAAGTATTAGAACTAGAAAACCTGGAAGAAAGAGGGAAAAATGGACAGATATTCTTCCGAGATATTTAACGTTTATAAGTCATATGCGGCCTATTTTGAGAGAAACTAGAAGAATTATCATAGAATTAGATCCAGATTTGTTATTAGACACAGAAATTCTAGATAAAATCCTACAAGAAGAAGAAAAAAGAAGTGTTAGAAAAGTAAGAGCTTTATCAGAATTTTCTGCCATGTATAGATCAAATGTGTATGAAATAATTAAAGATTTCATTATTAAATATCGAGAGGATATTCGTATAATTGATATTAAAGATTATATTATAGAGTTTCTCCATGAGTCTGTTAATGCTTTAAACGTTTTACAGCATATAACCAACCCTGACGAACACGATATCGAAAACACATACTTATATCAATTAGTAAAATATATCGAAGAAAAAATATTTCCAAGAGGTTCAAATTTAGCAATTATTTATGAGAAATTATTAAATAATTCCAGAGATTTTTATGAATGCCAACGACATATATTACAACCTCATACTTATTACAGGGAAAAATTAGAGAGCTCTGATTATTTTGAAATCCCGGGAATATCCCCAAAAATATATCAAATTATTAATAATATAACATCTCTTTACAATTTAGATCCAAATTTTGGAGAATTCCCTGAAATGAAAAACCATGAAATCCCCATGATTTTAAAAAATGATGTATTCTTGCCTTATATTGAGTCAATTGCCAATCCTGAGGAAGATGCCATAGAAAAAATTGCTGAACGTTTAGGTTTAAGGTTAATTGATGGTATTTTCCTTGCACCACATGAAGATTTTGTGAATATTCTTTTGGAAAATAATTTCTTACGTGAAAATAAACAATCAGATGGAACCATAAGGCTATTACCTCAATTCAGCAATGAAACACTAATTATTTATTACTTAGCATTCTCATCTCAACGAAGAGGATTTCTTTCAAAAGAATTAGTAAATTGGATTTCAATGAATTTTGCTTTTTTAATTTATATGGGTATTTTAAAATGGAAATTATCTAACGAGAATATTTTTTATACGATTTTTAAAGACTTACAAACAAATGAGAAAATTCTCCCTTATCTAATGAAACTCATATGTTTTCCCAATTATTTAGGAGTTGATAAAATGAAAATTAGGGATTCAGTTCAATATCGCAAGGAAATTTTCAATTTTATTGGCTCTCAAATTGATAACATTAAAGATTTCATTAATAAAATTGGTAGTTTTTGTAAAAAATTTGATAAAAGAAATAAAAAATAAAATACAAAAATAGTTGAACGAAAATTAGCAAGCAAAAAGAAGAAAATGGATTAAACATTACCTTTACAGATGAAATTATTAAGGAACGTCTTGGTAAATATGGTGCTGTATATTTTTCCTCTGATATCAAAGAATCCGTAGAAGATATTTTAGGAAATGAAGTTAAAAAAGAATTATTGGACGATTTTTTTAAAGCTCTGATGAAATATGACGAATTTATGGAACAATTAAAACAAACAAAATTAAATCCCAATTTAACAGTCCTTTTATATGGTCCTCCAGGCACAGGTAAAACTTCATTAACAAGAGGATTCGCCAAGAAATATAATATTCCTTTATGCATAGTAGAATCTGATCGACTTGTATCTCCACTACTAGGTGATACAATAAAGAATATAAGAGATGTGGTTGAATTAGCTGCAGAAATTTCAAAGGAGAGAGGGGCTTTTATTCTCTTTTTTGACGAAATTGACGCAGTTGGCTCTGAAAGATCAAACATTCACGAGGTTGGAGAAATTAAGCGTGCAGTAATTTCCTTTCTTCAAGTTATTGACAGAGTTAATTATGAAGGAGTACCTTTAGCGATATTTGGTGCTACAAATCATCAACATCAACTTGATTCCGCTATATGGCGTCGTTTCACCTTCCATTTCAGCTTCGACTTTCCTAATTACCGCTTGCGAAAAAAAATACTTGAATCTTTCATCAATAAAATAAAGGATGCAAAAATAGGGATAGACAACTCAATATTTACGAAGTTAAATGCTGAATATGACGAAATTCAAACGATAAAAAAAAATTTAGAAAAAAAACTAGGGAGTATAATTTCTGAGTTCGATGGTGATCTTTTTTGGAGTGAGATTGCTAAAAAAATTAAAATAGAAGGTCTTTTAAAATTGACTTTTGGATATTCCGGTTCAGATATTGAAAGAGGAACAAAAGTTGCACTGTTTAAAGCAATAAATACTGAGCTTCTTACTTATGATATTTTTTATAACTCGTTAAGTTTAGTCGGTGGCACTGCTATTCATGTAGAAAGACAGGACGTAATGAGTAGCGATAGAATTTTTGCCCGAAGAACCAACAATTCAAAGGAAGTAAGAAAAAATTTGCCTTCACCCCCAGAAATATAATGAAAATAAATCCAAAGATAATTAATGATGGAAAATCAAGTATTTAATCTTGAAAAAATTAAGGAGCTTACCTCTTCTATCGACGTGCTCCAGTCTAAAGTTCACCAATTAACCAATCAATCGTTAAAAGTCGAAACATGGAAACAATCAGCAATGGAAAGTTTTTCAGAAGAAAAATTTCTTTCCCAAGTTGAGGAATTATATGATTTGTTGATAATTACAAGAAATAAACTACAAAAAATTGCAAAGGAAAATGTAAGCAGATTGTTATATTTTCAAGAGGGGTTGATTAGAAAGTACAAGGAGATTAACCAAGAAAAAATAAAGAAGTTAAAATTAAACGAAGATCCATTAAGAAAAATAGGATTATTTCTGATTGAAAATAGAAAGATTAGTAAATTAATTCATAAAATTTCCTACACTCCTTCTTTGGAAGTTTCTCAATGGTTTGAAATGTTGGATTCTTTGCATCAGAACTCATTATTTTTGACAATTTTGAAAAAGGTTGAATTTTATTATGTAAAAGTAGTACAGGAAAAACTGAAATTAGAAGTCAGTAAAATTCCTAAAGGCACAGATGCATTATTAATCAAAGAATATAAGAAAAACTTTTTAGAAGATAAGGAGTTGTCATTTAAGGAATTTCTTCAAATAATTGAGAAAAATTTAACTCAACAGGAATTGAAGGTAAAAAGAGAAATTGTAAAAAAAACAAAAGAAAAAGAAGAATTTAAAAAATTAAAAAAAAAACAAGAAGAACATAAGGAAACATATGATGATTATTTGAAGCTATCTGATAGTGAATTCGATAGAAAGAGACGTAAGAAATACAGGGAAAAATTAAATTTTACTACTAAGAACGGCAAAAAAGTTAAAGAAATAGAAATCAGCAAAGAAATTTCAGAAAAAATTGAAAAATTTAAATCAAAATTTAACAAAACTTTTGCTGATAAATACTTAATTCAAAAAGATGATGAAGAAGATCCACTAGATCTTGTTAGGGAAAGAAAAAGAAAAAAAGAAAAAGAATACCGGCATTATAAAGATCATTTTGAGGAACAATAATTAAAAATATAAAGTGTTTTAAAATTCAGACAAAAAATTTTAAAGTTTCTATTGGTTCAAAGGAGATATCAATTCAAGAAAGGTTCACTTTAATTAAGGGAAAATTTAAAGGAAAATTAGCTGAAAATTTTAAAAATGAAGCTTTCTCCGAAATTTTAAAAGATTTACATTTAATCTCACTAGAGAAATTTATCAATGTTTATCAAAAAGGATCTGGTAAATTCAGTAATTTAAAGAAATCTCTTGAATTATTGAACATATTTGAAGAATTTAATAACATTCTAGAAAAAAATCTTGAGATCCTTTCTCATTACAATGAATTTACTCAAACCTTGATTCTGTTGTTCAAAGTCAATAAGTTTCAAAAAAAAAAAGAACAACTGACAAAAGAATTAGAAATTACAGAAAGATATAAACAATTTAGTGATATTACAGCTATAACAGATTTACTACAAAAATTAGATAAGTCAATGGGAAGCAACAGAAAGAAATTAAAATATTTAGAAGAGGATTTTGTTAAACGAAAAAATCAAAAAGATCAATTTACAAAAACAATAATAGGGTATACCTCAAGGATACAAGAATTAACAAAATTAAAAAAGGATAGCTTTAGCCTCATTAATAAAATAACTCGAGAGATGTCTGGGAATTCTATAAATCAGAAAGAAAAATCAGAGAGAAAAGTAGAAATTGATGATAATTTATCTAACGCTCAAAAAATCAAATTATTCCAAAAGAAAGCAAAAGACGCACAAATTGAGATCAAGGAACTGAGCTTAAAATTAAGTGAAATAAACTTAAAATATGAAGAGTTCAACCCTCTTTATCAGACATACAAGCATGATTATCAAAAACTTAACGATTTAATAAAGAATGATGCAAATAAAATAGAGGAATTAAAAAGTAAGGTAAAAGAAAAAATCAAGGAGAAAGAAAAAGATTCTTACCCTGACTATGAAAAAATTGATTTAAAATCCTTTAGATCAATCCAAGAAATCGAAGAAGAGATTAACAATACGAGCTCTGAGCTAAAATCCATATCAATTCCCAATAATTTAATTAACTCGCAAAATCCGAGGGATTTATCTCGTATAATTGAAAAATTAAATCAGATTAATGACACAGCAAGTGTAATAGAAAATGAAGTTAAATTAAGGAAAAATGAAAGTGAATTTGAAAAGATTTTTGAATCTTTTCAAAAGTTAGAGATTATAATTAACGATCTTGAAGATATTATTAACATTTTTTCGTCAAAAATAAATTTACAATCACATTTCCAAGTGCTTTTAAGTGATAATAATAAAATATTCAATATTCAGCTGTCATTCACTCGAAATAATAAAAATCAAATCACTTTCGGGGAATTAACTACTCCAGAAAAGATTTTTTTCATCATAATATATTTCATATCAATAGAAATTCAACTAAAAAATAATAATATAATTTTTTCAAATTTATTTATCCCAAGCAATTTTAATAAAGCAGGTTCTATATTTAGAACTATTAAAAAAATACTTCCTCTGTTTGCCCGGGAAGATTTCTTAGGATTTAACTTAATATTTCTTCTTTCAAATTTAGAGATGAAAAAAGAAATTAAAAACTTAAATGTAATAACAATTCAAGAAAGTTAGTGATTTTAAAAATGGAACTAGAAAATATTGAAGAAGCTATTAAAAATATTACTAAAATCATTTTAACAAATCCTCAAATGATGATTAGAGAAGAAGATCTTAAAAATTTGAGCAAAGATTTTGATTTTGAACTAATAATGAGCGATATTTATGTAAATTTACAGAATATTGGGTTTGAACTAATTAAAACAACATTTCTTGAACAGAGGTTTTATATTTTAACTTCTGAGGGTAAAGATGATAAAGTTTCACCTTCTCAATACGGATCTTTAGCTTTAATTTTAGCTTTAAGCAAAGAAATAGATGAGAATATAAAAATTGAAGATCTTAAAGAAATGTTTAATGAAATTTGGGATACAGATATCCAATTTTTAATTGAGAATGATTATTTAAGAAAGTTTGAAGAGCTAGGAATAATAAAAGTAGCACCATTAGGGAAGGCGATTATGAAAAATATAATTCCAGGTATCCAACTAAAGAATTTATTAGAATTGTTTAAAGAATAAAATAAATTAAAAAATTTGAAAACTATAGTTAATCTTCTAGATCCATCTTAAATTGTTCATAAATTTTTTTTACCCTTTCAGCGCTAGGCCCTGTCCCTTTCACACCATGTTCGTCCACAACGATTTTACCACTTAATATCGAGATTATATTTTGATCTTCAATATAATTTACATGTCCCTTAGAGAAAACAGTGGCTATCCGGTCGCTCAGTGCAACCATAGGGAATGGTTCTTCTTCTAAACTTACAAAATTATAAAAATTACTTCTTATAAACAATTTTGGAAATACTTTATTTTTTTCATTTTTTGCATTAATAAGAATAAGGTTTGAATCTTCTGAAATTCCTTTTAATTGTCCAACGAAAAATTTATCCTTATCAATATATACTTTGACGATTTTTTCTACTAGAGTTCCTAACTCCGTGTTATATTGTCTAAATGACATGATATATCCATCAGAACTTTTTTACTTAATTATTATATTATTTTCTTTCACTTTTATTATTAATTTAAACTAATAACTCATTTATTAGCTTCTCTATATTTTCCTCAGTTAACGCACTGGTGGTAAAAATTTTTAGATTAGGATTGATCTTTTCAGCATCCTCTATCATTTTTTCTATGTTCACATCCATTACATCTATTAAATCTATTTTATTTATTACAGCTACATCTGAAGATTTAAATAACATTGGATGTTTACGTACAACCCATGGACCTTCAGTAATAGAAACGATAATAACTCTTTTATCCACGCCTAGGATAAAATCTGAAGGACAAATTAAATTTCCAACGTTCTCAATAAACAGTATATCAATTTCATTTAAATCGTAATTTTTTATAACTTGAGAAATATGATACGAATTTAATGAGCATTCCCGACCCGTGTTAATTTGAATTGTAGTAGCACCATGGTTACTTATCCTATCAGCATCAATTCTGGTAGTCACATCACCATTAATTACGAGGATTCGGTATTTCCCTGAAATTCTCTTTACTATAGCTTCAATAATTGCTGTTTTTCCCGCTCCAATAGCTCCCACAAAATCAATGGATTTTATTTTAAGTTCCTTTAAAACCTTACTATTTTGCTGTGCTAATCTATCGTTATTGGCAAGTAAATCCTCATTTAACTCAATAACGGTTGAGATTTCTTTGTTGGGCATTATCTAGATTTTATATATGTTTTGAAATCAGATGAATTACATTAATAAAATCATTCTCATAGATAATTTTTATGTATTTAAAAGAAAAGGTGAACAATTTACTTATCTTCCTACTTGGGTTCTGTATAGTACATAAGCTCCCAAAATCCCACCTAAATCTGGTAAATAGAACAATATATATATAGGACTGCTAATAGCAAGCAATAAACCCGGTAATAATCTAAATAATATGATGATATACAAAAATGTTCTGCCTTTCAATTTAATTGGAAGAAAGTACATCATAGCAGTAATTTGCTGATTCATTATTGGAAAAAGTGAGTATGATAATATTCCTAATATTCCCCCCCAAGCAAACCCAACATATACCGAAAATAACTCTATTGGCATATAAAAATGCAGAGATAATCTCAATATGATATAAAACAATACAGAAAATAGGCTACTAATAATGTAGAGCTTAAACAAAAATTTAGATCCCTTTCTTGCCTCGATGTTTCTTGCCATAATATAGAGAAACATTAACATTATCACCAAAAAGAATAACCCAAGATAACTTGTATCACTAGTAAAAAGACTTGTAAATAATGTGTGGTAGGTAAAATCAAAAATCAAACTATGCAAACTCATATATATATATCGAGTAAACTCATTAAGGCTAAAAATAATTCCAAGAATTGAAAAAAGAATTATCATTAAAAATAAGGTCTTCGTACCTGAAAATTGAGTTGGTCTGTTATAAGATTTTTGGCTGCTCTCATAAGATTTCAGAGTTTTTCGTTTTTCTCGTTCTTGTCTTTTTAAATATTTCTTTAATACCTTAGGTCCATGATTTAAATATTCTGGAGAAGTAACTTTTTTAAAATCTACATCTTGATAACGATTCTTTGAGGTTCTTGGAGTTGCAGGTTCAATTGGTACATGCTTCAATTCAAATGTGCATTCATGATTTTCAGGCAATCTATGTTTCTTACAAAAAGTTCCGCCACAATATTTACAATTAAAAGGTAGATAACCAATTTGATCACCACAGAATTCGCAATACGTCAATCTAAATCACAGATGAATTTTTGTATCGTTTTCTTTTTAGAATGAATAAAAAGATCCAATAGTATAATTCTAAAAAAGTATAATCCTTGATAATTTTTTAGGTTATTATTATTCATTTTTTCTTTTAATTTCTTTATACACCCTAAAAACCCTAATTTCATTCTTCAAACGATAAATATTCTTTTAATAAAATGAGATTTGAACCTATTTCTATTGATAGAGCAGTTGCAACTCCGGGATTTGTGTTAATACTAATGTCACTATTAAAAGTCCCACTAAGGATGTCGCTAAGAGGATATATACTTTTTTATTCCATTTTAAAATATTTTGTCCATCTAAAATACCAACAGGGAGCATATTGAAAGCGCCTAACATAAAATTCAAATAAGCAGAAATCACAAAGAGATAGTTTAATGGATAAACTGGAATTAAGAATGAGATTACAAATAAAACAATACCATAAACAAGATTTACTACTGGTCCAGCCGCTTTACATAACCCTGTTTTTTTACTAACTTTTTCTAATCCTAATACCACTACAGCGCCTGGTAAAGCTAGAGATGGTACTGGTAATTGCATTAAGCCAGCAATAAGCGAAAACATAGTTAAAAACATCCCAAATGTAAGTAATCTAAATTTTGTTTGTAATTTAAAGCGGACAGCTGCTTGTCGATGTCCAAATTCATGGAAAAGGAAAGCAGTCATATAAATTCCTGCTAGCATAAAAGTGGGCCAAGTAAAACCTGAAGTTTTAAAAAAGATCATAATTCCTATAATAAATATCAAAATTGAGGCAATTATAAGATGGATTAACTCTGATAAATGTGGAAGTAGGATTCCCTTAAACTTAATCCCCGAATTGGGGTCAAAAGCATTTGTAGGGACATGGGTTTCTTGTCGAAACCATGTATAAGTTCCGTCTGTTGTTCCACGAGCTATACCAGGAGGGGTTTGTTGATATTCTTGCTCATTTTGAGTAGGTGAAACGTGATTTATATCCGCATAGGAAGAAGTAGCCTGCTGTATTTGTTGTGCATTTAAACTTTCCCTAACAATGTTACATTCATGATCTATTGGTTCTTTATGCAAAGAACAATAATCTTGTCCACAGTTGTTGCAATAAATAGGTTCTCCCATGATTTCATTCCCACAGTGAGCACAATTTGCCATTCTTTTTCCCTATTATATTTTATTTAAGTATAATTTTTTAATAAATTATTAAATTCCAAATTTAAAACTTTATTCAGAATGTTAAAGATTCTTTTTTATCTCTAATTTTTACCTTTTCTTTCCCCAAATTTTATAAATGTGAGGTCTACTAAATAAGTAGAGTCAAAAGATTTATAATTGAATGTAATGAGTGAAGAAAAAAAAAAGGAAGAAGAACTAATAGAAGAAGAAAGACAAAAACTTACTGAATTAGGGGTAGATAATACGTGGAACTTATTGTCTTCTGGTGAAAAAAAAGAAAAGAAGGAAGAAAAGAAAGTCTTTATCGGATTTAAGTAATAAAATAAGAATCTCCTATTTCCCCATAACATCTTTCCCCTAATTTATAAATTTTGGTCGAATCGAGTATAAAAAAGCTTAATTCATACTAAATATCCTTAATTTTATAATTTTTACCAATTTCAATAGCATTTTAATATTGACAATATGCCTTTTTAATTCAAGATATTCCAGTTTATCGTCAATTTTATATCCTGCAAAACAATTCCTGCTAATTTTCATTACACTCAAATCAGTTTCCGTATTGATAGTTCTATTAAAATCTTAATTTTTTTAAAATGTTGAAAATATCATTTTTCCAAAGAGATAGATTTACAAAGAGCGCGAATAATGCGATTTATTATAGCAAAATAATTGAAGAGAACGAAATTTTAGGAAGGGAAAGTGATACGAAGAGTTATCAATACCTTGATAAAAATTCTGTTAATATTGGAACACCAGCGAAAAATATAAAAGAAATTGAGTTATCCTTATGTTAATTAGAGTTCAATTTATTTAAAATAAATATTAATAACTTGTTTAGAAAATGGGTTGATACATACGAGAAAAGTAAAGAGAACAGTGTATTGCCCTACATGTGAGCGTGAAGTTGTATTACGACGTAAGAATTTTGAACATCAATATCATGAACTGCTCTGTTTTTTAGTAATCCTAACCTTAGGTGTGGGGTTTATCGTTTATTACATCTTAAAATATAGCAAAAAACCTAATACATGTCCAAATTGCGAGGCTGAATTTGATCTGGGGAATCTTCCCGAGATCCACATCAAAGAAAGAGATGTTTGAATTCACGAATTTGAAAAAAAAATAATTAATTACTCATTTATTTTTCATTTCCTTTCTACATCTTGGACAAATTTTATCCATTTCTGTGAGTTGCTTTTTCATAATCGTCTTTTGGTATTTACATTTTGAATTTGTACAGGTAAGTTTATATTTTGTTAGAGTACTGTATACTTTTTTAGGATCTACGTTTATACTTTTTTCATCGGGACTTCTTTTCTCTTTTGCTGAGGCAGTATCTTTTCTGTTTGGTTTTTTACCTTCTTCTTCTGGTTTAAGCCACTTGTCTAATCCCACTCAATTATCACTTTAAAAAAGTTTTTTTTAGTAATTAGGAAGAATAATGCATAAATATATTTTATAAAAAATGAGAAAAAAATTTAAATTTGTGTAATAAAATTTTAAAATACCTGAATTTCCCCAGCTATGAGCTTTTTTCTTAGGTCGAGGAAGCTCTCTTTACTTAGTTTTTCTGCTGATACTTCTTCCGCTACTTTTTTTATTGATTCAAAATTCACATTTTCTGCTGGAATTAATTCGATAGAATTCACCCACGGATCAGTTATAGGACGACCTATTTGAGAGAGTAACCTCACTTGAGCTTCAATTATATCACCTTGACCTCGTTGAAAAATCTCTCTTGCAATTTCCGTACTTAGTATATTATACAATTTTCCTACATGATTAATTGGATTTTTTCCACAAACCGCCTCTAAACTCATAGTTCTGCAAGGAGTTATAAGTCCATTAGACCTGTTACCACGTCCTACCTCCCCATCATCTCCCGCTTCTGCTGAGCTACCAGTGATGGTTAAAAACATTATACCTTTCTCAATGTTATCCGCCACATTTACTTGACAAGTCACATCTCGTCCTGGAATGATATCTGAGGCTAAATCTAGAACAGAATCCCTAATTTGGTTAGTATAACTAACATATTCACTTGCGTCTTCTATGTATTTACTAACCATAGCTGCCGCTACTGTTATTCCAACTTCATTTCCAATTCTCTGTACCATTACTTTAATATCCTCACCGGAACCTTTACATTTCTTCTTGAATTTATCTGAATTAATCATCTTTTCAGCCTCTAAAGCAATTATTTCAACATCAGAATACGGGGCATAGCCTACTCCGAAACTAGTGTCATTAGCAAGTGGAACATCATTAGTATGATGGGATTCATCAAAAACTCCTGTTAAATCTATCGATCCTGGTCTAACTGCATAATCAAACTGAATATCTCTATTCAAATCGAGGTTTCTGAATATTTCGGATAAAATTCTTCTCTGTGTTTCAATACAGATAGTAGCAACCGGAATATATTCAAGCTTATTTTTACCATCTCCACAATCTATAAGGATCTGATTTATTGCTCTTCCAACAATTAAAAAATATTGCGGTTGAATAATTAAACCCCCACCATATTCAGGTTTAGCGGTTCCTCCAACAAGAGCTGCTTTATCAACATTATGGTGGTAGACACGATCGTAATTCTCAAGATAATAAGCGCACAAGGCTCTCGAGCAAGCATCAGCAACAGCATCACATACTGTGTCAGGATGTCCAATACCTTTCCTTTCAACAAGCTCCGGAAATTCACTTTTTTCTATCGGTAAAAAACCGGCTTTAGTCACCTTTAACATAAAACATCAACTTCTATATAGTTCGTTTAAATATGTTTTTAAATTATTTATCAGTTAAAATCCTTATTAAATCAAAAATACTCTCATTACATTTTATAAATCTCTTCGATATTGTATTGAAAATCACCAAAACTGAAATAATTTAAAAATGTGGGCACACATTAACATCATAAAAAAAATTTATTTATAACTTAACATTTTAAGTAATCGGATTAGATGACTGACACTGTAATTGAAAAAATTAACAATTTGCTGAAAAAAGCTAATTTTGAGACCTTTGTGTTAGGAAATTTTGCTACTAAAAAGAGCAAATTTTGTTTTGATTTATTAGTCAAAAAAGACGATTCAGTTTTTAGCGTGAAAGTTTTTCCCAATATTGATAATATAAATCCGGACATAATCCAAGACATCAAATCATTTTCTCTCATATTAAAATCCAAACCGTTATTAATAGGAATTAGAAACAGGTATCAAAAGTTAGAAGTTAATACAATATATATAAGGAACGGTTTACCATTCATAACTTTTAAAACTTTTGAGAAGATTCTTACTAATAATATTTTTCCCCATATTCTTGCACGCAGAGGGGGTGGTGTCATATATTTGAATGGAAATTTGATGAAACAAATAAGAGAAGAACAATCTATTACAAGAAAAGAGTTATCAGAACAATTAGGAGTAGCAAAGAGAATTGTAAGTGCATACGAAAATGAAAGTATGTGCCCATCTGAAAAAATGGCCGAAAAAATTTTAAGTATTTTGGAAAATAATGCTATATTCAAAAAAATCAACGTTTTTAAATGGAATATTAAAAACGAGATATCTGATAAAGAAATTTCTGAAGAAAAAGAGTTAAGTGAATTTGAATCCCACATAAAAACAATTATTGATGACATAGGATTGTCTTCTTATTGGTATAAAAAGCGTACAGTTCCTTTCAAATTATCATTATTTTCCTCGCTTGAACAAATTGAAAAGGGCGGATTTTATCCACTTTTTTCAAATATTTCCGAAGAGCAGAGTACCATCAATGAGATGAATTTTAATAGCATGAAGATGTTTAATGATTTATTTCATAAAAATGCGCTTTATATCATTGATAATAATATTAGAATACCCGGAATTCCAAAAAGAAACGATATACACATTGTAAAAATAAGAAATTTGGAAGAAGTGAATGATGAAGAAGAATTCATTGATCTCATCCAAGATTCTTAAGGAGAAATAAAAAATGATTTGTGGTATTGACGAGGCTGGTAGAATATAATCCTTATTGGATTATATGCCAAAAGGCCCCGTAATTGGACCTCTTGTTTTATGTGGTGTATGTTTTAAGGAATCCAGCTTATCTTATTTAACAAAAATCGGTGTAAAAGACTCTAAAAAATTAACTACTAAAAGGAGGAGCATATTAGCAAAGTTAATTAAGGAGTCCTGTTATTCTTTTAAAGTTATTGTTGTTCTTCCCGATGAAATTGATAAAAGAGAAGAAAAAAGAATTACTCTGAATAAACTGGAGGAGCTGAAAATGGCTGAAATTATTAGGGAGTTAAAACCTGATTCTATCTATATTGACGCTGTTGATGTAAATGAAGCAAGATTCGCACAATCTATCCTCAATCTTTTAAATTATAATCCAAAAGAAATTATTTCAAAGCATAAAGCTGATGACCTATTTCCTATAGTATCTGCAGCTTCAATTATTGCCAAAGATAAAAGAGACTCATTAATTGATGAACTAAAGGAAAAATATGGAGACTTCGGCTCGGGATACCCTTCTGATAAAAAAACTATTAACTTTCTTCGGGATTGGATTAGAAAAAACCAGAAAGTACCCTCCATTGCGAGGAAAACTTGGGCAACTACAAAGAATTTAGTAAATGAAGAATTAGTAAACAAAAAAATTAATGATTTTTTCTAACCGTGCCTTTTTTTAACTAATAACACACTATGATTTGCCGCATATTTATGAATATTAACACTCTCAATTACTTCATAACCTCCTTCTTCCAGAATCGTCTTTTCTTGGGCATAGACATATTCCGATTTCTGAATACTATTGATAGATTGAGATTTAACTGCTAGGATTAATAAACCATTATCACTTAGATAATAATTACAATTATTTAAAGCAATTTCTGCTTGGTTGGGTTGAGATATATCCTGGTAAATTATATCCATGGTAGAAAATATTGATTTCGCATAATTGTCTGGATAACGAGCATCAGCAAATATTGGGATAATATTTTTCCTTCGGGATGTATTTTGGATTAACTGTCTAATGCTTCTTTCTGCAAATTCAATACCAAATATAATTCCACTTGTTAGTATATCGGAAAGGTGAGAAATGGTAGTTCCAGAAGAAGCTCCTAAGTATAAACAAGTTATGTCAGCCGATAAAAAATTTTTGAGAGGGTTTTCTAAAATTATGGCTGCTAATTTACTCCGAAATGGATCCCATTCCCTGTATTCATTTTCTCTATATTGAATTAATCTTTCTCCATAAACTCTATTTCCCCTGTCACTATTCCTTGTATAGAGTCTCAATTTTTCTTTGGACCCTGAAATAAAAACGTTATAAAATTTTGGGTGTTTTCTAATTTCTATTTGTGCCATCTTCTAAAAAAAAATCCCTCATCTTCTTTTTTTTGACTTTTTTTTCTTGCTTTTTACAGGTTCTGCTTTTTTAGGTGGATTTGGATACTTAGTTTCAATTTCTTTTATTTTCAATTCTACTTCTTTACCTAACCTATCTCCTATGAATTCTCCGTTGAAATAATCAACTTTTATAGCAACACCTAATTTTCCCGCAACAACTCTAGCAATTTTCCCTCTGTGATGCGCTTTTGCTGACCTTATTTTATTCCATTGGAATATTAAACCATGTTTTGGTCTCTTCTCCCCAGTTTTGAGAAAACGATAAAGCGCCTTTTCAGCTCCTAGTAATTGTATTCTTGACGCTGGCATATAAGCCAATTTCTTCATACTACCTGCTTTGGCTATCAGTTTAGCGCCTATTAATGATCCGATAATCGCATTTGTGCTTGGAGCAAATTTTTCCATTAAATCTGCTAAATAATTTTCTAAATCTCCCCTATAAGAATCTATAGAAATGATTTGATCCGCATAACCTTGGACCATTCCTAAATCAAAGATTGCTCCCATAGAATTTAAAGCAAATCTCTGTAAAGCCTTAATTTTTTTTCCATTTAACTCAAAATTCTCTTCAATATTTTCGTAAGTGTATCTATCTCGAGCTCCTAATTTCGAAACCAAATTTGCTAATAGCATGTTGTCTTCTACGATTTTATCAGTTAATTCTGGAAAATGTAAACCGTACCATTCTCTGAGTTGACTTGAAAACAAGCTTATGGATTTTTTGATTATATCTAGTGTACCGATGATCTGAATAATTATATTATCAGAATGACCACTTGCTTGACTTACTTTTTTCTTAGTTAATTCCTCGTTGATTTCTTTGTATTGTGTAAGAATTTCCTCTTTAGTTTTACTTATACCCATGTTTTTTAATTGAGTTTCTAAATTTAAACGAAAATTTTTAAGTTCGAGTGAACCAGCTTCTAACAATGTATTATATCCTAATTGTTTTGTTAGTGTTTGTAATTTCTTGTTATCAAATACAAACTTATCAAAACCAGAATTCTTCAATTCAGATAAAAATTCTTCATACATACTCTGAATAATGTCATTATCAATATCAATATAAAATTGGATAATTTTTTGGTTGTTATTTTCAAAATCGATAAAATTCAAAATATTTCCGGAGTCATCAAATGAGAAAATCCCGACTAAAGTATCTGCTATATATGACTTCATTTTTACGAGAAAATCAGAGACATTTTTTCGTCATTAATAATTATTATAAAATTATATAAAAATCATTATAATTATCAATTACATTTAAATATTTAAATTTTTTTTATATGATCGATTATGGATAGTTATAATAAATATTTGGAAAGATTAAAATCTAAGGATAATAATATAGAAAACTATTACTACAAAGAGTTAAAAGGTTCTACTGATGGAACAATTTTAAACCATTTAATATCTATTAGTAAATTATTTGAAACTGATAAGCAGAGAAATGAAAGCTGGAGAGCAAAAAATAAAGACTTTAATTTAAAACATAATAATATAGGTTTGCTTACTGAACAGGATATTAAAGATTTTCTTGATTCTGATTGGTGGAATAACCTTTCAAATGGCACACAAAAAATGCATGTTAATAGAATTAAAAAATATCTAAAATATTCTGAAAGAAATGATTTATTTAATTTATTTCCAAGTAAAATGAATGGAAAAACCAAAAAACTTAGCAAAATTGATTTAATAACAAGAGAAGATTTAGAGCAAATTTTAAAATACAGTAATCTTAAATATAAAACATTATTTATGATTTTATATGAAGGAGCATTAAGAATAGATGAAGCTCTTAACATTAGAGAGAAGGATATTAGGTTTAATCGTGGATATACTATTTTAAAAATATCAGAATCAAAAACTTATGGAAGGGATGTTCCTGTAATTGAAGCCACATCATACATAAAAGAATATACTGGAATTAATGATTTTGAACCAGAAAATAAGCTGTTTGATTTTAAAAATAATACTACTGTGAATAACTACTTGATTTTTATATTAAAAAAATTGATTAAAAAATATCCAAAACAATGGAAAGGAAGGAAACTTAATCCTCATCTATTTAGGCATTCAAGATTAACTGAATTAGCAAGAACTAAGTTAAATGAAGCTCAAATTAGAAAGTTTGCTGGTTGGTCTGCTGATTCTACTATGGCAAAAATATATTTCCATTTAGTTGATAAAGATATAATTGATATCATGACTAATAATGTTGTTGAAATTTCTAAACCTGAACTAAAAGAAGCAAAACAATGTAGGATTTGTGAAGCAGAAAATCGTCAAGAAAATCTATTCTGTTGGAAATGTGGAAATATTATTAATGAAGAAGATATAGAACAGATGGGTGTTGAATCTATAATTCAACCATATGAAGTTCAGGAGCTAAGACAAGAAAATAAAGAAATAAAAGATAGAAATGAGAGGATATCTGAAGAATTACATAAATTACAAAATAATTTTCTAAGTGAATTGAGAGATATTAGAGTACAGTTTGATAAGGAATTGAAATGGATTAAAAAAAATATGAGAATTCCTCCTGAAGCTTATAAGGAAGCAATAGAAGCAGAATTTGATAATATTAAAAAATAATTTTTTTTGGATCGTTGTTTAAACCTTGTTTTTGTATTAATATTTTATATTTATTTTAGGTATACTTGTATAACATTCTTTAATTTTATTATATCTTTAATCTAATTCATGTAAAATATGGATTCTATGAATTAGGGCATTCCATTTAAATATTATAAAAACGATCAATTAAATAATAGGAAAATAATTAATTATAAAAATAATAAATACGATGGCAGTATCAACATCCTTTCATTTATATAGTGAACAGATTAAATTTATAGAAGATAAGAAATGGGAATTTAGGATATCTCGTTCAAAGATTATGAGAAATTTAATTAATTATTATATGAAAAATCCTGATAAATTTGAAGAAATTATAAAAGGGGATAAAAATGACCGAAATAAAAATGATTGATATTATAGCATGGTTTTTAGGAATAGGTGGTTGGGTTCTTTTCTTACCTATGTTGATTTATGCTTTATTTAATGGTGGATGGGTTGGAGCCCATTTCAATCTTTTTTATGAGATATGGTTTGAAATTTTATTAGTAAGTGTAATTGTAAGTTTTTTGATATATTATGTGATTAAAAAAATTAAATCATATTAAAATGAGAAATATAAAAGAGAGGTATAATTAAAATGAAAAATAAGAAGTTAATAAGCTCAAGTTTATGTTTATTTATTTTTATATTATCTTTTTCAAGTTTTATTAGTAACGGCTTTGCACAAACTCCTAATATAGAAATCATTAGTGAATCTGATTTATCTACACGATGGGATTTTATAAATGAAACAGCTGGTTATAATTATCTTTATAATGAAACATTTGATGCAGGTTCAGATAATTGGAGTTTGTATGGAGTTAGTGAAAGGTATTTTATTGGTGCACCACCTACTTATCTTTTTATGAATTATTCTGGTGTCGCTGAATATACTGAAGAAACAATAGTTATAGAACCTGATGGAGATATATCTGATGAATGGGATATTCCTGTTGCACCTGCTGTTCATGCCGATGAGTTAGATGATGGTGTAATTTATCCAAGTACTGTAGGATTTGATGGAAATCGAGTAATAAGTAGTACAACTGGTCAAACAGATATATATTCATTTGATAATATAAATTTATCTGCTTATGATTCAGGAAAGGTTATTCAGATAATATATCCAATTTATCATAAAACAATTTATGCAGGACCAAATCAATTAGAGGTATCGGGTAATCTTCCAGGAACAACAAATCCTATATATTCTTGGTTTTCTTCTACTAGTTTTGTGTGGAAATACGCAGGAGGATGGTCAGATTTAAATTTAACTGATGCTGATATTAACACACTTGAAATAACTACAAAACATCTTAGAGATTTTACTTTTACAATTGAAGCTTCTCAAATTATCGTAAATTTTGAAGGAAATATATCTGCTTGGCATATTTCAAAAAACTACCAAGGAAATAATCTGATTTATATGCAAACTAATGAAACAGAAACCTTAACTTTAAGAAGTCTAAATAATCTTAATTTAACTTTACAGGAAGGAGATAAAATTGAAGTTAAATTTAATACAAGCTCAACAAATAGAATTGATTTAAATCTAAGAAATAATAGTATTCAACAAGCAAGTTATATTCTTTCAAGTCAGGGTAATGGAGATTTCTCCACAAGAACTAAAACCTTTACAATAGGCTCCAATATATCGGTTGACCAATTAGAATTTACTGGAATATTTGATGATACTAAGAATTTAATTGTGGATTCAATAGTAATTAAAAGAGGTTATGCTGAAACTATAGTTTATTATGTAGAACCAAATGGAAGAAAACAATTAGATATTGGTTATCCACATAACTATACAGTAGAAATCTATGAAAGAAATGAATTAATGGAAACTAAATATATAACAACTTCATCTACATTACAGACTTTAATTTATGAAAGAATTGATTCTGAAATTGTTTATTTAACGTATTATGATTCTAATAATGAATATTTAGATTTTAATTTATTTACTACATATATTAATTACACTTTAGATAATTTTACCTACACTAATGAACGGTTATCAAGTCATATTTTATATGTAGATGATGATACATTAATAGAATTTAAAATCTATGACTCTTTTGATATTTTAATAAAAGATTATGATAGTTATGAAGAGACTTTTATAGATATTACTCTAAATGTATATTCTCTTAAAATAAAAAATGAGGCAAGTGAATATGCTGATTATATATTAAAAAACAATAATTCTGGTATTGAAAAATCAGGCAATATTTTCCCTATTGAAATTATTGAATTTAGCATTGCTACAGGGAATTATATTTTAAATTATACAAATCATGAGGATAATTATCCAAGAAGTTTAGAATTTGAATTTACAACACATAAAATAATATCTATAAACACTACATATTACCAAATTTATTTTGGATTATTTACTTATGATGGATTAGGAATAGACCATGATTTAGTGAGATTTTATATAAATGGTGTAAGAAAAGATTTTGGTCGAAATATAATACAATCTGAAACAGCAAATCTTTTAATCTTGGATTTCTTTAATAATACATTAGCAAATGACACTATTGATGCTTCTGCTTATTCTGAATATAATATTTTTATAGAAATTTATTCTTTAATTATTTTAAATCAATTTACTTATGAAGATATTATCGTAAACATTACTCAAGTAGGTTCGGGTGTGTGGATGGAACAGATACTTCCAAAACAATTTGGGTTAACTTACAGATTCCTTCCAAACGTAGAATATAATATAACTATTTACTTCACAAATGCAACGTTATATGATTCGAGAATTATAAATCTGACAGATAATAGTCATATAGAATCGTTTGGAACACCAACCATAACACCAGAATATCCTAAAAATGTATTTTTTGGAATTTATAATTATGATGGATTAGGAATATATGAAAATACATTTAAATTCTATATAGACAATAATCGTACTGATTTTGGATTTAACAGAATTGAAAATATGATAATAAATTTAGTAGTTAAGGACTATTTTGGATATACATTGTACGATAGCAATATTAATACTTCAGGAATTTATGAATATGATATACAAGTTGAAGTTTATACGTTGATTGTTGTAAATAATTTTAATAGAACGATTAAAATTGAAATAGAAAGAGGTAGTTCGAATATTTCGTTTATCGTAGGATCGACCGCTGGAATTCAGATGAGAATGATAAAAGATGTCAATTATACAATTTCAGCTTATGAAAATAATGGAGATCTAATTAAAGAAAAAAATGTAAAATTAACAGATGATTACAAAGTTATTGAATTTGGTTTTTACAAAACGGAAGTTCCAGAGATTCCAAAGCCTATTACTGTTAATTTAGAGACGTGGTTTTGGTTTATTACAATTTGTGTTGGTATATATATTATTTTTAATTTTTTAAATAATAGATGGCAATTTAAAAAAGTCAGATTTAATCAGAATGCGTTAATGTGGAAGGTAACTCAGGGCAAAAATACAATAAATGATAGGAGTAAGATTAACAGAAAATTAAGAAGCAAATTAAAAAGAAAAAAATAAAATAATGACGAAAAAAGATTTAAAAATATTAAAGGCAAAAAAAGATTTGGAACATCTTGATTTAAAATTAAAAAAATTAAAAAAAATTGCGGATCAGGAAAAATTAAAATATTTATATAAAAAATTCAAAACATTAAAAAAATTTTATTATGACGAAAATTGATAAAATTAAATAATAGGAAGAAAAGATTATTGATAACAATAGAAAGGTATGAGAAGATTTATAAAAATCTGAATATATTTGATTTAATGGTTTATTTTGCCGATTATATTAATAAGATTAATTTTTTTAAAGTAATAATGATTGCGAAAGGGTATTTTTCTGAAAAACATTTCATACTTTACGAAAAAAATGATAAATTCTGCTTACGATTGTTCGCTAATATTTCAAATGTGTTTAATAAGCTAATTAATTCATTAGTGAACGCAAATATGATCAGAAAAGATAGTAGCACATTTTATAAGAAGATTAGAGGAGTTAATATAAATATAGATATCATAAAAAGTGCTATAGTGAAGGAATATTTAGCTAATGGTAATGGTAAAATAAAAGAAAAGGATAAATTTGGCAATGGTGCGATACAATTCGAACTAACTATACTATGTGCCGGTGAAGGTAAAAGTTGGGGCTATACCTATATTTATATTACAAAAGAGTTAATAAGAAAATATAATTTGAAAAAAGGTGAAAAAGTTAAGGTTATAGTTGAAAGATTACAATTAATAAATTCAAAAAATGATTTTGATTTATTATGATGGAGAATAAATTATTAATTAAAAAATTAGAGGAGAATATTAGTAAATTAAGTTTTGATGACATAACTTTATTATTATATAATTATCTTAGTGAACATACATACTTTAAGTATAAAACGATTGCAAGAGAATATTTAGTAAAAAATTATGGTATATCTTATCTTAGGAATGCACTACATAAGCAAATAATATATCAAAAAGCAGTAAGAACATTGATAGGTAAATTTAATCGTTTTACTAATTCTCTTATGAAGGCTAATGTCATATCTAAGTATAGTAATAAAAATTATAAAATAATAAATGGAAAAAGAATGAGTTTAGAAGATTTTAGAGAAATCATAAATAATTAAAATTTATTTTGAGGAGATAGTGATGGTGATTGATAGAACTACAAGTATAAATAAAAAGAAAGATAAGCTCTATGATTTATATAAACAAACAATGGAACTTCATACAAAGGCATTAGAGCATGGTACAAATAAAAAGCGACGAAAAATTATGAGATTATTTAATAAAGATCCAAGTGATCCTGTTCTAGTTCCAAAAGGAACAATGAAAGAGGCGGGGGATTAATGTTTACAATAAAGGTTTGTAGTTTCTGTGATGAATCTCTAAAATCAAATAATAACGGAAAATTTTGTAGTAGTGTTTGTTTAGATGCTTATTTGTTGAGACATAAAAAAAAAATTAGTATACTTAAGATTTATGAGGAAAGGAAACAGAATGATATTAAAAAATATAATAGGAAAAGGAAAACGCATATTTATGATTTTAAAGATATATTAGACGAGGAAAGAATGAAAAATATGATTATAGAAGTTGAAATTAATATTGACAGGAGATTAAAAAATGGTGAAGTATGAGAAATATCAGAAAGCAAAAGATGTAAAACGAGCTGAGGGAGATAAATGGATGTATTATATATTTCATTCATTTTTTACTGTTTTATTTTTTATAATAGTGGCAATTAGATTTGAGTTCTTTGTTGTAAAATCAGAGCTGGTTATGGACCTTTTTATTTCTGATTTCTTTATGTCGATCGTTTATGTATTTATTGTTTCAATAGCTTTAAATATGACAGCAAGGGTGTTTGCTTATATATTTATTCAAGGTGTATATCGAAATACGGCTACAAAGAATTTCTGGATATTGAATAGCCAGGGCTTAAATAAAATAGGAATTCGATATTTCATCGCTACGTTTCTTACAGCTATTATATTTTGCACAGGAGCAGTTATTATCTTACAAAGGAGCATATTCAATACAGAAGAAGGGGAGATTGTTTCTTTGATTATGACATATATTATAATAAAAATATTTGTATTCATAACGACAAAACTTCTCATAGGTGCTCGCGGATAAAAATGATAAAAATTAAACTACTAAATTGCAATACCATATTTTACCTGAGTTCTACAGCAGAGGAAAGGTTTTTAGGGTTTTTCCACCCCTCATTTTCCCTTTCCAATGATGCTCCAGAACTCTTAAAATAAAAATAAGAGATAATAAATATGTTTAGTGATGAATTTGAGCGGGAAAAATTCGAAAGAATGCGGAAAAAGTATAGAAATAAAAAATATGATAAGTTAGAAAATGAAAAAAAAGAGAAATTAGAAAATATGAGAAAGATGGTGGAAAAATTAATGATGGGAAAATTAAAAAATAAAAAAGAATGTGAAAGAAATAATGGAAAATTGGTTTGATCCAAATCTAATTAAGCGATATTTAGAGAAGACAGTAAAGGAATATGAGGAAAATAGAGGAAAAGAAAAGAAAGAGGAAGGTACATACTTCGGTACTGTTGATATATTGGAAAATTCACGATATAATGATGCAAAGAATCTTCTTAAGAGATTTTATAATTCCAATTGTATGAAAGATTATAAATTTATAAGCGAATTGAAGACTAAAGCATTTAATAATACAATGAATGAGCTGGGAATTACACATTTAATCTTAGATGAAAAATATAATCTTACTGAAATGCTTAAAAGAGATATTATAAATCCTATTAAGCGTGGAACATTTATAGTCTTTGGTATAATAGGAGTTCCTGGAGCAGGTAAATCAGAGTTTGCACAAAAGATCGCATTTACGAGTAGAGAAGCAAATAAGAAATATAAACATAGGGATGTTAAAATTCATATTATTTGGACGCAATCAGATTTTAATGATATAATGCCAATCTTAAAGAAAGGGGATATAATCTGGAAAGATGAAATGCCAAAAACTGTTGGAACAGGAGCTCGCGTAGAGAAATGGAAGATTGACAATGTCTTACATGTCATTAGGAAATTTGAAAATACATTAATTTTTATAGACCCTATAGAGATTAATGTTAATATAGCTGATATCCATTTACAAACAGCAGGAATGAATTTAAAAACACGAACGAATAGATTTATGGTTTTAAATAGAGATTATATGGCTAAAAAATTTAGATATTTAGGTCATATTTATTCTAAATTACATGACGATGAAGAATACAGAAAATATTATGAAAATGAAAAAGATTTATTCATTAAAAGAATGTTAAGAGATTCTGGAGAAGTAAAGGCTGGAAAAAAGAGAAACGTAATAGAAGTTGAGGATATGAAAGAAATAATTCCTCTAATTGAAGATAGAAGTATGATAAAAAAAAATTCTTATAAATATGATATTTCTGAAAAAAAAATATTTGATACAATAAAAAATGAGGTAAAATGGTTTAAAAAAGAAAGGGATATTGAAATTTATAAAGAAAAAATGAAAACTGGTAGACTTAATGAAGATCTTGGAGAAGAATATGATATTGATGATAGCACAATTAGCGTAATATTAAAAAAGGTAAGAGGAGCAGTGATTCATTATAAAGGGAAGCTCTTCGAACGAGAATATAAGAAATATTTAGAGAGCTTAAAAATTTATGATAAAGTAATTTGGGATGGAGCCAGTGGCAAACCTGATTTATTCGCTTACATTGAAGAGACTAATGCATTTCATCTTTTCTCTTTGAAAAATTATTTTATAAAAAAGCGTCCAAAGACTATTAAGGCTAAAGAATTTAAGCCAGAGTTAGAAAAAGCATATGGAGAACATTTTAAAAAAAATAAAAAAGGAGGATTTAAAGAGATAAAAGTATTTGTTGTAATCTTTGATTCTAATATAAACAAAACAGAAAAAATTGAATTAGATTATTTAAATCCAGAAAGTATTACATTACGCTAATTCTTTTTTAACTTTAAAAATTATAAAAATATCTATTATTATAATAAGATTTGCTCATTTCTTCTTATAGTTTATAAACATAGTACTCTATACTTAAACTATTAATAAAATCAGTATAAGATATTAATTGTATTAATGAATCTTTTGGATTTTTAAGATGAATATAATGAACCTATGTTAAAAATATTTAAAGTTTAAAGATTAAAGAAGAAACTTAATATGTCATATTTTTTCCATCATAATATTGTGTGAATTTTTCACACTGATGTTTTCCTGTCTTCCATCCATTTAACCCCTACCTTTTTGAATTTATATAATTAGATGAGTAGAACTATTAATCTCTAAATATTAAGGAGAATAATGTGAGAAGAGTATTCTACTTAGCAGGATAAGGAGATAGTAATGTTTTTATAAATTTGTAGTGTATGCGGTACACATATATTTCCAATTTATTTTTCCAGATTTTTTCAAAATTAAATGAAATAAAGATTTATATTAAGAACTCCTAATTTGAAAAGGGATGGTATATATATTATTTTTTGAAAAAAACATTAAATTTATCCAGTTTTGGTATGTTCTTATTATTTTTTCCTTGTTTCAAGTAACTGAAAAATAAATTGAAAAATATTAATATTTCTTCAATAAATTACTTCTTTTACTGCTAAATTCTTTCTACTAAACTATACTTAAATTATTTCCAATCTATTAAATGGAAATATATGTTTTAAATCATTTTAATCCATGAAATCCATAAATTTATAAAGGAAAATTTTAAGATCGTTTATATCACCAATTAAAAAAAATTAAAAAACTTAAAAAAGAGGTAAAAAAGATGTCGAAAATATATGACTCTGATGGTTTCCCAAGGTCTCTACAAACTTGGGGAAGTTGGAGTAAAGAAAACTATTTTAAAATTTTAAATGCTGCGAAAGAGAGATACCCTGAGGAAATAAATAAAATTTTAAAAACAAAAAAAAGTGTCGAAGTAATTAATCCTTTAACAAAGAGAGATTTATTAGGAATAATTGTTGAATTTGAACTCGAAGATAATTTTCCTAATTACAATAAAGCAAATATAGATACACTGAGAACAAAGTTTATGAATTTAGTCGAAAGTGAAAGCAACCAAATCTTAAATTCTTATTTAGTTTCGGAAGGGCTCTTCGAGAGTGCTATTAATACAGAAAAGAAAGAAATCAAAACTGAAAAAACTATCCATAATAAAACAAAGAAATTATTGAACTTCATTATGTCTCAAATTTTAGATATTGATTTAACAGAACCAACAAAGGAGAAGGCTGTAAAAGAAGAACCTGAGGAAATTGAAGAAGTGGAAATTGAAGAAGTGGAAGTTGAAGAAGAGGAAGTTAAAGACACAGAAGATGAAATGGAAATAGAGGAGGCAATTGAAGAAGTAGAAGAAGAGGATATGCTACTGGATTGTATCGAAGATTACAAATCTGAATTTGGAGTAAAAACTGTAAAAACTAACACTAAAAAATTTAAAGAATTTTATGAAAACTGGAAAAAATCCAGTTAAACTTTATTGATTATTATTTATTTTTTTTTCTTATTTTTTTTAATACTTTATATTAAAATCTAAAAAATAATAGAGATTTTAATTGTTTGGTTATTGTTTTTTTCAAAAATATCCTATTTAAACTTTTTCTTATAAGACTATATGATTTTTCATTATTTCAAATTCATATACTTCTATAATTATTTCCTTAAAAGCAACTCCTTTCTACCTAATCTCAAACAACTAAATAAAAAAGAGGTAATTAAAATATGAATAATGAAGAAATAGTAGAATTAAAAGAAAGAACAGTTTGTTCTTTTAGAATTGATATAGATTTATTTAAATCATTTTTAAAATACATAAAATCAGTTGGAGTTGATTCATCTGGTTCAAAAGTTGGTTTAATTTCTGATTGTATTTTGAGATTTGATAACAAAGGAAGAATGTGGGCTATGGTTACTGATGATCAGAGAAATTTAGTAGTTCAGGTAAAAGTTAATGTAAAAGATATCAATAATCCAGTTAATATTCCTATTGAAATTGAAGAAATAGAAAAATGGCTGAAATCATTTAAAAATAAAGGATATGTTGAAGTTGTAAGTGAAAAAGGATTTATTGGATTAAAAAGTGTTATTATAAAAGCTCTCTTAAATTTGAATACTGACATCGTGTTTTCTACAAAGAGAGAAGATACAATCATTTGTGACCTTATTTCAAATTTAGAATATGGAGATGAAGCAGACAAAGTAAATCTTGAAAACATAAAGAAATTAGGAAATAGTATTTACAAAGAAGGAGAAGATGGAGTAGAATTATTCTTTGGTATAAAACTTACAAATAGTCTTGAGATTTCAGCTAAACAACTGAAAGAAGTAATAGCTGATGGAGATAGAATTGAGAATCGTGAGTATCCATTTAACTTTCAGATGGATAAATTAAATGTAACTATTAAAAGTTCTGATGTAGCAAAAAAAGAGAAAATTTCAAGGGATTTATATTCCGAAAATTATAATGTAAAAGAACCTTTTACAATAACTTTCTCTAATAGACTTACTAACGCTGTTAATAACATAAGTGGAGATTTAAAAATTTTTGCTGAGAAAGAAGCACCAATGTTAATTCAATGCGATAAAAAAGGAATATATATCACATATTTAATAACTACATTTTAAACAACCTAAAATAAATAATTAATAATCTTTTACTCTAATTTATTTTAAGTTGTTAAATGTGATCTTCATATTTTTATTAAGAACAGTTACAAATGTGTGAAAGTTCAATATTTGAATATATATAAAATTGAAAAAAATATAAAAAAAATTTATATTGAAAACTCATTCTAAGCCGTTAAATGTGATCTTTTTATTCTAATTAATAAGAATTCCAATAAAAACCTTTAAAAAGGTTGTAATATTGCCCTTAAAGACCTATAAATGGCGTGGGCAACTTGAACTTCCCGCTATTTCACTCTTGAAAAAAAGAAGTTTAAAGTAAAGCAGGAGAGGTCTTATAAAATTAAGGAGGTTGTTAAAAAATCATAAAATAAGTGTGAAAGAAAGGTTGAAAATGTGGTAAAAAATTTAATAAAAACATTGAAAAATGTGAAAGAAAAATTATGATAAAAATTACGACAAAGGAGGTGAAAAAAAGAGAATGATGGATAAAATTGTGTTTCCACGAAGGATAAAAGGTGAAATGACTAATAAAGAGTGGATAAATCAGAAGAAACAGTTTGGGGCTGATCTACAAGCATTAGAACTTAAGATGCTTGGGGCAGATAGTGTGAAAGATGGTGTGCCAGAGAATTTAAAGACGTCTACTCGAGGTTGGTGTTATCTATTAGAGAACTTTGGAGCAATTAATAAAGACGAGTTTATTATAGCAGATACTATGATAGGAGAGTGTAGAGAGAAAGGATATTTACCTATAGACTTTGTTGCGTTAGATAAAGCACGTGAATGGATTAATGTAGAACCATTGAAAAAAGAGTATAAAGACCCAAAAGAGTGGATAAAAAAAATTCTTAATGATTCTAAAGAGTTATATAAGCACAAAAATGATATTGCTTTCTGGGAAGTTCAGAAGTATTATATTCAGTTGAGAACAGAGAAGATAGATACATATAACCTGTTCAAACCTATCTGTGGTTATTTTCATATCCCTATAGCAAATGCGAGAGGGTGGCCTGATATAAACTCTTGGAATCTAATGGCTCAACGATATAAACAGGCAGAAGAGATGGGTTTAATACCTGTCTTACTTTGGCATGGAGATTATGATCCAGTAGGCATATTAATTCCTGATAAGATAATGAATATTTTAAAAAGACTCGAAAATGCCACTGGCTGGAATCCAGATAATCTAAAAGTTGATGTATTTGGCTTATCGCTTAAATTCATAGAGGACAACGATTTGCTCTGGATAGACAACTTAATTACAGGATCAGGAAGAAATTTAGGAGAACTTTATGAACGATATAAAGCAGGAACATTAGGTAAAACTAAATTTGATAAATATGAAATAGAATACATAAAAAAGAATGGAGTTCGTAAATGTGAAGCTAATGCAGTAATGACAGTCAGAAAAGCTGCACAGGTTGATTGTTATGAAGCTATAATAAAATACCTTGAAGAAGATGGTAAAGATCCATTCAAAGAATATAATAAAAAACTTAAAGAAGACAGAGAGAAAGCAAAAGAGGTATTAGATTCTATTGGATATGAAGAGAAAATAACAGAAATGATAGAAAACCTTGAAAAACTATGATTAAATTTTTTTTTAGAACATCAAAGATGAATAAAAATATAAATCAAAAATTAAAAATAAGGAGGTTATGATAAAAAATGTCACCAATAAAAAAGAAAGCAGAAGATATGTGTACAACTGGAGTTACAGTCTATATGTCTGAGAAAGAAAAAAAAGAACTTATGTCTAGAGCATATAGTAAAGAGATGTACATGTCAACCTATATAAAACTGCTTATCAAAAAAGATTTGAAAAAAAAATAAATAAAAATATATAACTTAAAAAATCTAAATTTTTTTTGGATCAAGAAAACCAATTTTTTCATCCATTTGCCAAATGGATATTAAAAACAAGAAAATTCCTTGAAAAATACTGAATAATTCAGTATTTTTTTATGATGTTTCAAACAATATATATACTCTTAATAGTTAAGTGTAATTTATATTTTAAAAGAGCTAAAACAATATTTTAGATAGTTGTATTTAACACTTCTTTGATAAAATTCATCATAAAAGAAAATGGGAAGATTATCTTCTTTTAACCTCCAAAAAACTTTGGAAATTATTGGAAATTTTACTAGTAAAATTAGTAATATTTTGAAACACACATCAAAAGATTTATATTAGACACTTTCTCTGTGTTGTAAGTACGTTTTATAAAAAATATAAAACGCATTTTACACGAAAACAAGAACGACACAAAAAAAACTTGTGTCGTACTTTCCAAAAAAATATGGGTGACCCATATTTCCTACCTCCAACCCTCTCCTTTAAATACTCTACTTTAAGATTAAATTTATTTTTTCTTTTTTGATTTTATAATTTTCTCGATAGAAATTTTTACATAATCACCTTTACTTAAATCTAATAAAGTCGCTATATCTTTTCGAACATTAATATACAAAGAATTACCGATTTCTCTAATTTTCTCCACGCTATCAATTTTATTTTGCATATTTAAGAAATTAAGTTTCTATTAATGTAATAAATTCTAAATATTTTTTAATTTTATTATTATTTTCTATAGCTTTACCTATGACACTTTTACATTTCCGTAAACTTAGTTATGTATTCACTTAACTAAATCTAAAAGTTCTTATGTAAGCATTTATTTAGTTAATGTTTAAATATAATATAATTTATATTATAAATGAAAAATAAATTTAAATGAAAAAAGAGAAAAAAATGAAAAATAAAAAGATATTATTTGGAATAATATTCTTATTTGCTATAACAGGGTTCTCTAATATTCAGAGTGCTTTTGCCGTAGATTACGGAGGTACAATCAATATTCCATCATCATCTTATACGTCGTATTATATGGGATATTTAGAAAATGGAGATACAATCTTAATTAATGATATTGATTCTGATGGAGGAATTGATGTTTATATTATGAAACAATGGCAATTTGATGAACTTCAAGAATATGGTTATTTTTATTCTGAAAAGATGTGGGAAAATATTATATCTTTAAAAGGTTGGACATTCGATGTAACTGGAAGTGGAGATTATTACTATGTTGTTTTGGAAAATGAAGCTTTGCTTTTTGGAAGAACTGTATATATTGATTTATCTGTTGATTATTGGGAACGACGTTATAATCCTTATGAAAACATATTTTGGAATATGTTAACTCCTATAATTTCTATAGTTGTTATAGTTCTTGTCATAGCTATTCCTATACTTCTTATTAGAAGGCATAAAAGAAAGACTCCAAAAGAAGTAACAGTTTTTCAGGAGAGAAAAGTTTCAAAAATTATCTATTGTCGAGAATGTGGAGCTGAAATAGATAAAACAAAAATATTCTGTTCTAGATGTGGAATTAAAATCTAATTTATTTTTCTTATTGTAAGGAGTTTATCCTAAAAAAAAATTTAGGAGTATCTTTCAAAGAAAAAAACATAAATTGTTATATTTTTCCAACTTAAAATAAATAATTATTGGATATATAATCCTACTCCTAATCCTTCTTACATAATAACTCCTAATATAATTTTTTGTTAACCTAATAAATCCAAATACAATTTTTTGTTAACCTAATAAATCCAAATATATTTATAAAGGAAGTTATTTCGATCATGATCAGTAACCTAATAAAATATATAAGGTGATATAAAAAATGGTTAACAAATCATACAAAAATGAAGAATCTAATAAAAGTGAAAAAGGTGGTATGTGGAAAGGGGATGATGCAGGTTATTTAGCTATTCATACACGAATTAGGAAAAGAAAAATAAAACCAAAAAATTGTGAAATATGTGGATTGCCAGAATATTATGAAGATCTCGGCAGATTAGAGTTATCTGATAAAACAGGATTATGTTTAGATAATAATGATAATTTTCAATATATTCATCGTAGTTGTCATATTAAATATGACGCAGATAATAAAATCAAACATATAAAATTATTAAAAAATGGCATAAATAAAGAAATAATTAAAGAAACTTCCAAAAGGAATGATTTAGTAGAACTACTAAAAGTTGAAGCCTTAACAACAAAAGAAATCGCAGAAAAATTAAGAATCCCATTAGACCATATTTGGACTTATATATCTCAATTTTCGAGAAGTGGAAAAGTTATAAAAGTTGGTAAGAAAGGGAGATTTAATATGTACAAAGCAGTAGATTATAATCCAACTAAATTATTAAGTCAATTACATGAAATAATGGAGAAAAGAATGAATTTCATTGAAAAACCTTCTGAAAATGAAATAGAGACTATTAAAATTATAGAAGAGATGATAAAATAATGAGCTTATTAGATAAATTAAAAAAATTTGAGGAATCTAAAAATGAAGTCAAAATTATTCCTGAAAGAAAATCTAAAGCATCAAAAGAAAATTCTAGACCAGTAAAATTACATATTCCTGCTCACATAAAAGTCTTGTTTGATAATTTAGACAAATCAATTTCTTCTGTGTGGGGAGTGCAGAAAGACGGCAAGATAAAATGGGATGCAAAATATAACATGTGGCTTGCATTCAAAGAATATTTCAAGGAGTTGATGTAAGAAATGTCAGAAATTAAATGTAAAAGATGTAATAGAATTTTAAAAAATCCTGAATCAATAAAACGTGGATATGGTTTAAAATGCCATAGAATAATTCAATTACAGAAATCAAAAGAACAACCAGAACAACTAAACAATACAATATTAGAGGAATTATTAAACAGAGTTAGGAAGTTAGAACTTGATAACAACTTTCTAAAACACCAAATTAAACATAAAGTCTTTGTTAATGGTTCAAGAGATTCAGAGCTTAACTTGGATATTCCAAAAGAAATTAAGGAAGTCAAGAATGAATATAAAATAGTATTCAATGTTGTAGTTAAAGAATTAAAGGTTATTTTTACAGAGGATTTTAATTATCATGATGTCCTAAAACCTATTAATCCAATTGAAGAACTTGTAAGTCCACCAATTCCAATAATAATGGTGAATTAAAAAATGGAACAGATTGAAAAAATACCTGTGGATATGAGTACCTGGAAGCAACCTAACTATGATAAAAATTATTTTGTGCCAGTTGCACAATCGGCTATAAAATTTTATGAGAATCAACTAAAGCAACATAATTTAACAGAGGATAATAAAAACACTTTTAGAGATCTAATAAGTATAATAAATAAGTTAATGAATTATAAAATCTAAATTTTTTTTGTTTCGCTGCTTCATCCTCATATCTTTTTAATTTTAATAGACAAATTAACTCCTAATCATTTCTATATCTTTTCTTCACTTAATAATCACTTAATAACGAACTAATAATTATTTAATAATCATCTAATAGTCCCATAATAAAAAATAATTAATTAAATAAGTGGAATCAATAAATTGACAGAGAAAATAATTCCATTTAAATATTAAGTTAAATTACATTTGATATATATAAAAACTATAAAAATAGGTATTTTTAAAATATGGCAAACACAAGAAAATTAGAAAGTGAAAAACGTAATGCTTACTGTTGTGTATATCTTACCAATGATGAAAAGAAAGAATTAAAAAAAAGGGCTGGAGATGTACCTCTCTCTACTTTTATACGACATAAAATATTTTCTAAAAAAATTGAGGAATAAAAATGCCTCCAAATAGGGAGAGTAAATTTATTCTGGATATACAATTAGTAGAAGTTTATAATAATATCGAAATTTGTAATCAAACCAATATCTTAAAAACCTATAAGCAATTTAAAAAGGAAATCCAATCTAACTATTCATTATATATGAAAAAGAGATGTTTTAAGAGAAAATTAAAATTTGATTTAATTATAAGCTTAAACATTATCCAAGAGGAAGGATCTAATACTGCTTCTTTTGTTATCTTTATACGGAGATGGGTCTGCCTTGGAATTAAAAGTGTTTTTAAAAGCATCGATATTATTCAGAAACTCTTAAGCAAATTTATTGAAAATAAATTGTGTGATATGGTGAAAAAATGATAAATAAAATAGGAAAATACAATTTATCAATAAAGATAAATGGATTTGATAAATTAGGAGAATATACTAATTCTATACCTATATTTTCCAGAAATGTTCTATGTGATGGAATAGATAGTTTAATGATTAAACTGATATCTTATAAAGAGCAATTTTATCTTCAGACTAAATTAAATAATAAAAAATGTAAAAATAAAATATTAGAAATTATAGATTTTTATCCACATTATATAGAAATTAGAAGAGATGGAATTTATAGAATTACACAGAAAAGAGGACATAGCCATCAAATATTTGAGGGAGAATTTCAATTTTTGGGTTTTAAAAGAGAAAATGATGAAAATGTATTTATCATAATGATAAATGAATCAGTTTATATGGGAACTTTTCAAGAGTTAATGAACTAATTAAGAGATTATAGGTATTCTGGTTCTTATGATTGTTTTAAAAAAATTTTTAATCATTTTAGGGATAAATTTAAAGAAAATAAAATAGAGAAGAAGAGGTATTATTAGAATGAATATACTTTTTAGTAAAAATATATTAGATAGGGCTGAAATACTTAAAAATGAATTAGAGACTATGACCCAATTTATACTTAGGGCTGTAGAGTATTATGTATTAAAGTTGGAGGAAGAGAAAAAGAATGATAGAGGAAAAAAAGACTGAAGATAAAGGTTTAACAGCTGAAGACAAAGAATTTTTAGAAAGTAGACGAGAATCTTCTAAAGGTAAAACAGTTGAAGAAAGACTATCTACACCTGCTCCTAAGAAGAAAAATGTTAAGCTTGCATCTGATGAACCAAGGAAATTAACAATTGGTAGTACAAAGTTTAAAATTGATCCCGATGAAAAAGTAGATATTAAAAAAATAAAATCTTTTATAGATGCAATAGAATCATTTGATGATATTGATACAGCTATAACAGAAACTCTTAAGGCTAATCCATCTTTTAAAAAAACAGTTAAAACCTTTATTATCCAAAGAGTTATAGATTTAAAAGATGATTATTTTGAATATGTGGGTGATACTTTTGAAGCAGATTGGATAAGAATAAGAAAGAGAGAAAAATATAAAGAAAAAGAAATAAAAAAAACACTAAAAACACCAAGAACAACAGCAATAATACCATCATCATCAGCATCAGTAGAAACATTAGAAGGAATTGAAATAGATACTATACCTTATGATGGAAATTCAATTATAATAACTGATAAAAAAATATATCATTTAAAGAAAATTGAAATTGGTGGTATACTCAGTGAAAGTATAACAGAAATTCTAAATGGAAAATTAGAAATGTTGTATAAAGTTTATGATGAAAAAAATGATAAAATGTTATTTACATTCAAATATAATAATCGTTTTCATTATACACAAAGCAAGAAAGAGATACTTTCTATTTTAAATTATGATATATATAAAGGAGGATTTGGATTAGATATAATGAAAAAGGTAATTAATAGTGCCGATGACATTTTTGAACCAAGAACAGCTAAACTTGCAATAGGATTTGATAATGGGTGTGTTTTACCTATAACAGAAGAAGAAAAAGGATGGGCTATACTATTAACAAATCATTATCAAATTATGGCATATAAAAATGCTAAAAAAATATATGCAAAATATACAAAGCCTCAAAAATTAAAAATAAGAAAATGGATGAAAAAATTTATTAAATTAACAAAAATGAAACCAATAAATCTGGCAATCATTATTGGTTGGTCAATGGCTGCACCCTTTAGGAAGGCTTTTATAAAAATATTAAAAATATTTCCTCAACTTAATTTAATTGGTGAAAGAGAAACAGGTAAATCAGCAATTCTTGACTTCTTTACTACATTATTCTATAAAATATATGATAAACCATTTTCTTCTGGTGATTTTAGTTCACCGTCTCGAATAACAGGTATTATAACTAGTTCTACTTTTCCCGCTCATTTTGAAGAAGTTAAAAAAGTAAATGAGTATACTATATCTATTTTAAAAGAAATGGCAACTAATGATTTTTATAGAGACAGGATGAAGAAAGACGGAGTTCATATAGCTCAATCAAGTCTTATGTCTGCACCACTTGGTATAGATACAAATGAAATTATTAAAGAATTTGTTGACCTTGCTTATAATTCTAAATCTATTAATTTATTCTTTAATACATCAGATATATTATCACTTGATCCAAAATGGTTAGAAGCAGAAAGAATTTTAGAAAAAATAAAACTTTTTAGCTTAATTTATGATATAATTAAAGATTGGACTAATAATGATGTTGAAAAACAACTTGAATCTATTAAAGAGGAATATAAAGATGAAATAAAATTATTAGGTAGTTATCCTCGATTAATACAAATATTTCAGATTATTATGTTTGGTATTAAACTATTTGAAAAGGCATTTGATATTATTTTAGAAAAAGATAATATAACAAATAAATTAATGAGTTCAAGAGAAAATTTAACTAAAACAATATTACAAATATTTTATTATTATTGTAGAAGAGCGAGAGATTATGAAGAAGAAATCATATATAGTGAAAAGGAAATTATTATAAAGAAAAAGGAAGGAAAAGAAGAAGAAGAAACAAAAACTACTAGAGTTTCAAGAATAAAAGATAAAAGATACATTAATCATAAACTTATAATGAATAAAAAAGGAGATTATTATTTTACGCAAGAGAATAAAGGAGATTTTAATATTTTATTAAAATTAAATGGGGAAGGGAAAAGAAGTCTTCAAGGGTTAGCAGGAGAGTTAAGAGAAGCATTACCAGCAAAAGATAAACATTGGATAGAACATACTTATAGAACTATAGATAAATCAAGAGCAGTAATATTTATAAAAAGAGAATTTTTATCAAGTGATGATTCTGGTATAAGTATAGATTTAACCGAAGAAGAAAAGAAAGCTATGGAAGGAGATTTTAAATATTAATAACAACCACCTCTAACCTACTATATTAAAACTATAATCCTTCTTTTAATATCTCACATATATAAGATATTAATATAATTAATTTTACCTATCAATTTTTAAAACTATTTTTGAGAATATAAATATATATGATCTAAAAATAAATATGTATATATTTTTTATGTATTATATATTATTTTTTTATTTTGATGATCATATATAAATTTTTAAATAAAATTAATTTTTTATTGATCATCTAAATTAAAATAAGAAGATAATAAGCGAAATAGTGAAATATTAATTATAGTTTTAATATAGTTTCTATATAGTTTCCTTATAGTTTTATTATAGTTTCCAAAAATCCCACACTTCACACACCTAACTAATAATCCTCTCAGTCTATAATATAATAGGTGAAGTAGAATAATGCTTATATATAAAAAAATGTGTGAAAAGGATTTTATATCTTATTGGATAAAATATAGATAAAAGTAATAACAAATAGGGAAGATATTTAATTATTTATTTTTAGGATGGAAAATACCACCCATGGGTGTTATATTTTTTAAAAAAAGTTGTATATAAATTTATATACATCTCAAATAACTATTTAAATTTACATAATTCGCAAAATCAATTCCTAAATTTATAGCATATTTTTTACTGTCAACACCAATTAATTTGAAATTAAATGGTTGAAATGATGAAAGTTTCGTTTAAGAAAAAATTTAAAACGAAATTTACACAAAAACAAAGAACGCCTTTAAACTTTTTAAAGGCGTTTTTTTCTTAAAAAAAAAGGATGGATTAAAAATTTTAATCCATTCTTTTCCTCTTTAAAAAGTACGAAATTAATTTTTTTAATTCCATAACATCCTGACTTCCATCATAATTTATAAAATATTGGTCTTTTTACTAGTAAAATTACTAAGGATTTTAAAAGACAATATAGAGAAGTTTTAAGGATGGTATCTTCATAGGAATAGAAGAGAAAGTGTCTAAATTAATTGTCTTCATATATGTTCCAAAACCTTAGTAACTTTAGTACTAAAGTTACCAAGGTTTTCTGAAACCTGGATTTCTTTAGTACTAAAGAAACCATGGATTTTAAGATCTTATTCCCATCTGGCAAATTAATGTAGTAAATGTGGTAGTTTATATTAAATATTTAATCTAATAAAAACAAATTAGGTTTGGGTAAAACCTTGTATGCAGTTTCTGCAAACAAGGGTTCTTTGATTACAATACTTCTTATATCTCTACAACCCTTTTTAAATCAGATATAATTTTCCTCTGTGCATCAGTATCTTTACTATCCAATTTTAAATGTCCAATAACAGCGAATATATTTTTGGGGTTAAATTTCGATATACCCTCACTCCATCCTAATTTTTTTTCAAAATAACTATTAAATATTTAATAGTTTTAATTTGAATTTTTGAAACTATTGAGAAACTCTATAGATTCAACTTTATATCTTAAAATTATTGAGAAATTCTATAGTTTGTTAAAACACTAATTATTAGTGTTTGTCGAAACAAAAAATTTTTTTGTTTGTTGAAACTTTTGGTCCAAAAGTTTATAGGGAATTGGTGGTTTTCAGGGAATCCCTAAAAACATTGCAATTGCAATGTTTGTTGAAATAAAGGTGCCCTTTATTTCCAATTTTTTTTTCATAAAAATAGTAGAGAAATGGATTACTTTAAATATTTATTTTAGATTGAGAAACTCTTAAATGTGGTGTAAGAGTTAAGTAATTATAAAAAATTTTTAAAGAATATTTATATAATGTAAAATTACATAAATTAAAAGGTTTTAAAAATAACCATTGAAGAACGATTAGATAAAATAGAAGAAGAATTATATAATTTAAAGAAGATTGTAAGTCAAATAGCAAAAGGATTAATGGAAGAACCAGAAGAATTCTTAACAGAAATAGAAGAAATGTAATATTTCTTTATAAAAAGTCGATTGTTATATTACATCTTTTGGTATTTCTTCACAACTGTCTGCTACGAAAATTCTATCATCTTTCATTACTCCTGTACATCTTCGTGCTTTTGTTAGATCAGAATTAAAAACATTTGGAGTATAATGCAAAACATCTAAAGCTTCGATTCTTTGAGGAAAAGGTGTTATGGGACTTCTTAATTTTATCCATTCACCTGTGACAGGGTCTATAATACAATTATATATTCCTAAAACATCTAATGGCATTTGACTTTTTCCTATTAATAATCGTCTAAGTGCTTCTTCTTTTAAATGTATATTTTTAGTAAATACTACCATTCTAGGGATTCGTGTTTCATCCCCAATATCTACTAAGCTAATAGAATTAAAATATATTCTGCCTGCAAATGTAGGATCATTTTGTAAAGCTCTATTTCTAATTCTCTGAAAGTCCTCTTTCATAATATCTAATGTATTAATTCTACTTGATTTTATGGTTTGTCGAGTCATATAAAACTTATTTCCTATAGTTCTTCTAATAATAAAAACTCCTTCAGGAATTATTTCATCTGCACTAGTAATACTACTTCCTTGAGTATTAAAAGAAGATATTGCAATTCCTTCGTTCTCTAAATTTGTATTTAATAATTTTTCTAATCCAACATCATAATCTAACATTAAAGTTATAAATTCCCGTCTTTCTACTGTTTCTTCACTCATATACTAATCTCATCCTCCATTTGTTTTTTTAAATCTTCGTAAAATTCCTTTTTAGAAATATAAAATTCAATTTTTTTCTTTAAATTTCTTGCACATGTCGAAATTTTATTTTTTTCTTTATCTATAATCTTTTTGTGATTATTTATTTCTATCAATTTTTCTTTATATTCTTTTAATTGTTTTACCATTTTATTAATATTTATACCCGCTCCACAATAAACACAAATATCAGTCGGGGACTCTTTTACATATTGAAGATGAATCGATAATCTATCCATTTTATCTTCTATTGAAATTTGTTTTTCTCGTAATTTTTCCCATTGTGTGTCTTTTTTAAATTTTTCTAAAAAATCATGAATCATCTCATAAAAACTAATTGCAAATTTGATATTTTCTTCATCCTCATCTTTTTCAATATCTTCTTTCATAGTTATTTCTTTAGATTTGGTTAATTCTAAATAGCTATTTGCTAAAGCAGTTTCAATTTCTGTATTACTTTCGTATTCTCCAATATCTTCAGGGAATAATTTTTCAATAGATTCATTGAAAACTATTATTAATTCATTTATAGCTTGTTCGTATAATTCTCTTAATTGTTCTAGTTTTTTTTCTTTTACATCTTCTGTTTTTTTAATATTTTCTAAAATATTTTTTATTCGTGCTTTAAGATTATTGATATCACCATCAAAAGTTTTTGCTAAATCAATCATATGCGTGAATCGCTGTTTTTCATTAGAAATTTCTTTTAATTTAGTAATTTCTAATGCTGCACTTTGTGATATTCCTGTTCTTGCTTCTCTATTATAATTTTCTACCATAACTTGTACTTCTTTTGGAAGATATAACAAATTAAGTCTATTATAAATAGTTACAGAACTCATTCCTATATTTTTTCCTAATTCTTTTATTTTTTTTTCCATACCTTTTTGATATTTTGTATCTTTCAAATTTAAAAGATTCCAATCTAAAATATTAACAAATGCTCTGGCTTCTTCAATCGGGTTTAAATTCTGCCTCTCGAGATTTTCAGTTAAAGCAAGTAATTTCGCTTGTTGATCTGTTGCTTCAACTATTAAACATGGAATAGAATCCAAAAGAATTAAATTTATTGCTTTGAATCGCCTCATACCACAAATAATTTCGTATTTTTCTCCATCTATCTTTCTAACAGTTAATGCTTGCACTAAACCGATTTCATTAATACTTTCTGATAATCTAAGTATAGCAGCATCATCAAAATGTTTTCTAGGGTTATAATCATTTTCAACTAATTTATCTAAAGGAATATTTTCTATCATTTTTTTATCTCCTTTTGTTTATTTTATATTTTAGTTAATTATCAATTTTTCTAAAAATTTCCATTATATTTCTCACTATCGGTAGGTCTAACAATAATATCATAAATTAATCCAATTCCTTTAATTGAATTTATTAATGTTTTATCTTTTTCATCATCTTCCCATGCCCCCCTTCTTGCTTGGGTTGTATCAATAGTTATAGCATCTATTGAAATCATTTCTATCTTAATATTTTTATTTTCCATATTTTATTACCTTTTTTTTATTTATTTTTATATTTTTTAAATTTTTAAAAAAATATCAATAATAATGTTTTTTTTTTTATAAAAAAAGAAACATTATTATTGTTCGATTTTTGGTTTTGATTTTGGTTTTGGTTTTGATTTAAGTTTAGGTTTAGGTTTATGTATCCACCCTAATGCTATATCCTTCCAACTAACCCCTTCCATATTAATTTTGTTTCAGCCAATTAGCAGGAAAAAGGGATATTCCCTTAAAATAAAGGGATTTATTGTATGAAGAGGTTTAAAAAAAGGGATTATCCCTTAAAAAAGAGAATATGCCCACAAATCTCATGAGAAAAGAGAGTATTCTCATAAAAAAAGAATTGGAAGGGAAATTTTCCCGTCTTCAGACTCCGAGAAAATCAAGCAAATCGCAAGTAAAATAAATATATTAATAATAACAGTAAACTAACATATTTTTACTGATCAATTTGCCAGATGGGAAGAGGAGATATAAGAAGTATTGTAATCAAAGAACCCTTGTTTATAGAAACTATAAACACGGTTTTACCTAAACCTAATTTGTTTTTATTTAATTAATTATTTATTATAAACAACCACATCTGCTACATTTTCTTAGGGTATAGTATTAAATATATAGATAGAGTGAATGTTTTGAGTGGAAATTAAATTATATTTAATTTGAAATTGCTTTAAATTTTTTTTTAAGCAATTTTTTTACTTGCCTTTTATGTATAGACACTTTCTCTGTGTTAAAGATCCAATCTTATTTGAACTAATATTGGATCCTCATATAAATAATTCATTTCAATTTCAAATTGAAATGATTAGACACTTTCTCTGTGTTATCTTCTTCCATCCTATTTTAAAAATAGGAAGGATTCTCATAATGATAGAAGTCAGGATGTTACGCCAATAAAAAAATTATAAAGATGTAAAATAATGTTCTAGTAATTTCAAATTAATGAAATTTATTTTTTTACTTCTGGTAAAATTCTAATTATACTACTATTTATTAAGGTGTTTTATTTAGCCCTTTTAAGTGTGAAATTTTACCTACTAAATTTTTATATGGAAAAGGGTTAAACATAGGTAAAAGTTAAAGGAAACAATATGTGAAAATAAAAAGAGTATACAAAAATTAGACCAATTTAATAAATTCTTAAAATGAAATCATTTAAATTTATAAATTTATATTTTTATTAATTATTTAATTCAAAGAGATAGATATTCTAATAAAATAAAAGTAAAACTAAAAAATGGTCTTAGCATACATAGATGAATCAGGATCTCCTCATATGAATGATGAAAGTAAGATTTTTTCAATGACTGCAATTTTAATTAAAGAAGAGGATTTTCAACAAATCGATACTATAATGTCTAATTTTAGGGAACAATTAGTGTTTAAATATAAATTAAATTCTGATGTTGAATTCCATGTCAAAGAGTTATTAAAAAATAAAAAGAAAGATAAGATTAAAAAGGAATTTAAACGATTAACTTATGAACAAAGATTAGAGATCTATAAAAAAAGACTTGAAATAATCGAAAGTCTAAATCTTACAATCATTTCTGTAGCCCTGTTTAAAAAGGATTTAGAAGAAGGTAAAGATCCTAGATTTTGGGCTAATTTAATGTTAATTGAAAGATTACAAATGTTTGTTCAAGAATTAACTCGATGTGATTTTTTAACTATTTTTATGGATGATGAGGGTGAATGGAATAAATACAAATTAGATATATTAAAGAAAGCAATTTATTCAAAAGAACATCCTAGTTATATAAAAATAAGGAATATTGTACCAAAGATATATTTCCTAAAATCTAAGGAAAGCATGGGAATTCAAATAGCTGATAATGTAGCTTTTTGTGTTAGAAGATGGTTAAGACATATTTGCTACGGCGAAGGATCAGAGGAATTAGATGAAATAAATAAAATTTGTTTCAAATTAATCAAAAATAAATTTCGTAAATATCCCGATTGTCTTCAAAAAGGATTGAAAATTTATCCTAATGATTACTTAGATATAATACAGGAAAAATTAGTGTAAGTAGAGGATAATTAAAGTAAATAATTATCTCTACTAATCAGCGATTGAGGTTAGTGAGTAAAACCCACATCCCTCTGACCGTTTCTATGATTATATAAGAAATTCATCAATATAAATTTATGGACTATAATGATTTACTAATGAGAAATAAATATTATATATATTCAGTTATTGAAATCATAATTATAAATTTAAGAATTAATACTCCTTTATTTTTTACTAAAAAGTGTGAGAACCAAGTTGAAAGTCATTCTATTAAATATTTATTTTGAAGCAAGAAACTATTAGAAGAGATCAAAGATTTTAGAAATTTAATAAATTTTTTATGTTTATAGAAGGTTTTATTGCGGTTATAAATTTAAAGATTCTTTTTTAAATTTTTATTAGTGAAGTTAATCTATATTAATTAACTTAAAGAAGTAAAATTATTTTATAGAATTAAATAAATCAAAAGATATATTAAATAAAATATATTAATTATAATTAAGATTTGGTTAAGATGAAAGTGCTTTTATGGTATTTTGGATAATTATAATCCATTTTAAAGAATTATTATAACATTATAATCATTATTTTCTTAAAAAAATGCTTGAAATAAATCTCGCTGGTTTAAAGTTAAAATCTCCGATCATTTTAGCATCTGGTATTCTGGGAGTATCTTATTCTTCAATGAAAAGAGTCATTGATTCCGGAGCAGGTGCAGTCACTACTAAATCTATAGGGCCTATACCTAGAAAGGGATACAAAAATCCCTCGATTATTGAGATCTATCCAGGTACTTTTATGAATGCAGTTGGTTTGGGTAATCCTGGAATAGAAAATTTTGTCTCCGAAATAAAGGAAATAAAAAATCACAACATTCCACTAATAGTAAGTGTGTTTGGAGAGACTAACGAAATCTATTGCGAAGTGGCAACTAAGGCTGAAAAAGCTGGAGCAGATGCCATTGAAGTTAATATTTCTTGCCCACATGCTGAAGTTTCATCAATAGGCATTGACAAAGACTTAACCAATGAACTTATCAAATTTCTAAAAGAAACGATTTCTATACCTCTTTTTGTCAAATTAAACCCGAATGTTACAAATATTGAAGAAATAGCCATAGCGGCTGAAAACGGAGGTGCTAATGGAGTAGTAGCGATAAATACAGTAGCAGCATTGAAAATTGATATTAACACAAAAAGACCAATTTTATCACATGGAAGTGGCGGCCTCTCTGGGAAAGCAATTCATCCAATTGCAGTGAAAAAAGTTTATGATTTATATAAAGTTTTAAAGATACCCATTATAGGGTGTGGAGGAATAGATTCATGGGCGGATGTGGTGGAATTTTTTCTTGCTGGAGCTTCAGCGGTGCAAATTGGAACCGCATTATATAATGGTGCAGAAATTATTTCAGAAATTAATAAAGGAATAATTAATTATCTAAAAGAGAATAAATTCAAATCCATAAAGGATATTAAGGGTTTATCCCATCAATTTAAAACTCAAAAGGTGCCCGATTTTGACTGAAAACACCATAAAAACAGTGAGAATTGAAAGTATAATTGATGAATGTGTTGGGGTAAAAACCATTACATTCAATAATTTTAATGCAAAAACCCCAAAACCAGGACAATTTGTCATGATATGGGTACCAGGAGTCGATGAAATTCCAATGTCATTATCAGATTTTGATGAAAATGGTAATTGGGCTATTACAGTAAAAAATGTGGGCGATTGTACAAATACGATACATAATTTAGAAGTAGGTGACTTTATCGGTGTTAGAGGACCATTAGGTAATTATTTTAAACTACCAAATAATGGATCTAAAAATATTATATTAGTCGGAGGTGGACTTGGGAATGCTGCGCTTAAATACCTCGCTACTAAATTAAATGCCTCCAAAATTGCTTTTCACTTTATTAATGCTATAGAAGATGAATCCAAAGCCATTTTTGTAGAGGATTTTCTAAATTTTAATCTTAGTCAATCGGATATCAACCTATGTGTAGAGTTTGATGATGCTAAGATTGGTGGGTCTTCAGTTAAGAAATTTTATAATTCTAAATTTAAAGGTCGTGCTCCTAAAAGATTAGAAAGCCTAATTAATGAATATACAAAAAATGAAATTTCCAACATTATAGTATATGCTTGTGGTCCCGAAAAAATGATTTATAAGATATTCCAGATATGTGAAAGATATGATATTGAACTTCAGGCTAGTCTCGAACGAATAATGAGATGTGGGTGTGGTTTATGCGGGTTATGTTCAATAGATCCATTAGGATTATTAGTTTGTAAGGATGGACCTGTTTTTAGATCTAAAGATTTGAGAAGAATGGAAGATTTGGGGAAGTATCGACGAGATTTCACAGGTAAAAAAATCATGATAAAATAATTTCCACCAATATTAGAAGGAATTTGTAAAAATTTTTTTCTGATGCCTTAATAATCCATCTTGAATAATGAGTGACTCAACAAATAACGACAACGCAAGAAAAATTTCAAGGGAAGTAATAAATTATCTAATAAAAAACCCAAAAACTAAGCGCCATAAAATTACTAATATTAAAGGTAAAATAGGAAAAAGATATAACTACAAAAAAGTTATTAAGAATGCGACAATCTTGGATTATGCAACTCCAGACGAAAAAGAAATTGTTCTCCCGATTCTGAAAAGAAGATCTACTAGAACATTATCTGGCGTCTCTGTTATAGCAATAATGACTAAACCACTTCCATGTCCAGGAAATTGTATTTACTGTCCTGGACAAGATTCACAACCAGGTGAAAAAGTAGCTCAATCCTATACTGGTCGAGAACCCGCAGCCATGAGATCTATTCATAATAATTATGATCCTTATAAACAAGTTCAAAGTAGGATCAGAGATTTGGAAGCCATCGGTCATAGTGTAGACAAAATTGAGCTTATTTGTATGGGTGGCACATTCTTATCTACAGATCTCGAGTATCAACAAAATTTCATTAAGGGTGCACTTGAGGGAGCCATTGAACAACGAGCAATAAACTTGGAAGAGGTTAAAAAACTCGCTGAAAGCTCCAAAAGAAGAGTTATAGGAATTACCATTGAAACCCGACCAGATTATTGTAAAGAAAATCATGTCGACAGAATGCTCAGCTATGGAACAACCCGAGTTGAACTAGGCATACAAACTGTTTATGATGATATTTATAAATTGGTTAAAAGAGGTCATACCTCAATTGACAGTATTGAAGCGATTAGAATCGCAAAAGATGCAGGATTAAAAGTTAACGCACATATTATGCCAAACCTTCCGGGGAGCAACTATTCAAAAGATATCGAATTATTTAATACTCTCTATTCCAATCCACAATACAGACCTGATATGCTTAAAATTTATCCTTGTCTGGTAATTAAAGGAACGGTTTTATATGATTGGTGGGAGAATGGAAAGTATGAACCATATGATACAGAAGAACTAATTGAGTTGATCGCAAATGTGAAACAAAAAATTCCTTCTTATGTAAGAATTCAAAGAATTATGAGAGATATTCCTGCCACTTTGATACAAGCTGGTTGCAAAAATAGCAATCTAAGGCAACTCGTCCATGAAAGGTTAAAAAAATCAGGAAAGAAATGTAATTGCATAAGATGTAGAGAATATGGGATAACTACTAGAAATCAAACTATTGATAATATATCTCTGAATCAAATGAAACTCTATAGACAAGATTATAAAGCTTCTCAAGGTGATGAAGTCTTCCTTTCTTATGAAAATAAAAATGAAGGAAATTTATTAGGTTATTTACGCTTAAGAAAACCGTCTAAATTCGCTCACAGAACAGAATTAAATGATGGAAGGACTTTAATTGTTAGGGAAATTAAAGTTGTCGGAGAGTTGGTTCCCAAAGATTTTAAGCCAAATCGAGTCTCTCAAATCCAACATCGGGGATTTGGTAGATTATTGATGAAAGAGGCTGAAAAAATATCTGTTGAGAATTTTGACGCCAAGAAGTTAGCAGTAATTAGCGGAATTGGTGTTAGAGATTGGTTCTATGAGTTAGGATATAAATTAGATGGAGTATATGTTTCTAAATCTCTTCTTTAATGAATATTCCTTTTTAAATACTTCCTAAAGAAGAGATAAATAAGATTTTACTCCCTCCCCCTAATTTTCAAGGAATTTTTTCTAATTTTCTCTCTATTAAACTTATATATAAATAATAGTATTAGGATTTGAAAACTGCAAAGTCTGAAACCAGATATTATTTTTAGTCCCGTGGAGATTTTAAGTTATTACAACTTTTCTTGGTAAAATTGTATCATCTAAAAACAAAAGTGGTTAACTATTTCTACTTTTATTTAAAAATTTCGGTTTTTTTATAACTTAATATATAATAGATAATAATATATATCAAGTCAAAAAATAGGGTTATCGGCAAAAAAATGTCATCAATCAAAAAAAAGACATCTCAACAAACAATTTCTATTAGTCATGAACTTAAAGGGAGAATTGAAGAATACGTCATGGTTAATCATGAGAAGCATCCTAATGATAAAAGGTTTAGAAGCATTTCAGCTTTTTATACTAGTATCATGGAAAAATCTCTTGATTGTTTTGATAAAGGAAAAACACTTGATGATTTTGAAAGTTTTGTTGATAGTGAAATGAAAGACTTTTTTGAAAAAGTATCTTTTAGTGCTCTAATTCCTTATTACGAACCTTCTGTTCGTCCAAATCGCTACTCTAATCCTACTATAGAAAAGAATCCCTTTTTTTTCTATACATTAAGAAGGTTGTGGACATCCCAGATGGATGTACATGATATTAAGAGTATTAAAAACTTTTTCAATAGGATGAGAAACTATATTCTTTCCAACAATATTTCTAAAGAATTCAAGTTAGATCTTTTTACTGGAAAAGGTAGTGAAAATCTGACTGGAGTTTTTGAGTATACTGGACTATATAAAGAATTAAGTTTTGAGAATATTAAATTGTCTGCTGCCGTATTCGGCCTTTTAGGAGTAAAAATAACTAATTTAATGTATTCTAGAAAAAATAATTATTGTAGGTTTAGTGTAAAAACTACAGATTTGACTTATCGAAAAGAACTTGCAAAAAGAGAAAGGATCAAGGTGATAGAACATAATCTATCTTATCTTATTAATTACAAAAGAATAATAGAGGATAAAGATTATTACCTATGGATGAAAATTGCTGAAGATAAGAATGCTATAATCTCATTTATTAATGAAAAAACAAAACAGGAATGGGTAAATTTAATCGAAAGTGAAATTGAGAAATTCGGGGAAAAAGACGATTACCATCTTAATATGTTAAGGCTTTTTGAGAGTTTTCATTGGATCGAAATTGAAAATGAGAAAGAGTTGGTATTTCAAATTAGATTATCCAAAATGAAATATCAAAATGAAATTGAATTTTTATTAAATTCCCTATCAAAGCATTCTTCTGTTACAGAAGCAAATGGAAAGCATTATTTAAAAAAAAAGGAATTAGAGGTATAGAGAAAATAGATCTCAACCTTTTATATTCCTGTTTTTTTATTCCCTGGTTTTTGTCTTAATTTTCTTAAAGAATCCCGTCATTCCCCTTGATTTTGTTGTCTAATTATTAATCATATTAATTTCTTTAAAAAGTAATATGATAGGATTAAAAAATCTTAAATATGGAAAAAATATGTTAAAAAAGTGAATGTAAAGAAATTTATAATGAAAATATTGTAATGGATAATATGTATTTTGGTAATTGGTAAATATTCAATCTTCTTAATCAATGAGAAATATGAATTAAAAAATTTAGCAAATCTTATCTACTAAATATTTAATAATTAGTTAAAATTTTATTTTATTAATCATGTCATCAAAAAAATTCCTTTCAAATAAAAAAACAGCACAACAAACAATTTCTATTAGTCCTGCGCTTAAAGATTGGATAATTAGGCATGTACACGTAAATCACCAAAAAAACCAAGAAGATGATAGGTTCAAAAGTGTCTCAGCTTTCTATGGATATGTTATGGAAAAACTTTTGAGCCTATATAAAAAAGGTAAGACCCTAGACGATCTTGAAAAAATTGAAGATAAAAAAATTAAAAAATTTTTTGATCGGTTTACCTTTCAAGCTACAATTCCGCTTTATGAAATGGTTGTAGAGGACCATCGTTATTCCCCCTTTTCGTTTGAATTCAATACCCGTTTTTTGTTAATGTATCTAGATATGTTTAAAAGAGAAGTCAGATCACATAATTTTAAGGATCTCGAAATTTTTTTCGAAAGGATACGGAGTCGCTATGCGAAGACCAATGTATCAAAAGATATGAGAATTGAAATGAACTTAGGTAAAAATAATGCACCAGCTAGAGGAACACTGGAGTTTATAGGAAAATACAGGAATCTTCATTTTGAAAACTGTAAGTTTTTCGCTGCTATCTTTGCAATATTAGGTATTCGGGTAACAGATTTTATCTATTCTCCGGACGATTATTATTGTAGATTTGAACTCATTGAAACAGATCTTTTGTTTAATAAAGAGGAACTAGCAAAGAAGGAAAGACTAAAACTAATAGAAGAGAATGTAGATTATATAACAAATTACAATAGAATGCTTGATGATAAAGACTTTTATTTATGGATGAAGTTAGCTGAGGATAATGAGATATTTATATCCTTCAAAAATCAAATAGCATTTAATAAATGGATTAAGAATATCGAGATTCAATTACGAAAATTTGGAAGGAAGGAAGAATTTTTCGCAAAAATATTACTATTCTTTAATAAGCTACATTGGATTAGAATTGAGAATATTAAGAACCTATCCTTTCGGGTTGAGCAAGTAATCGAAAAAAATAAAGAACAAAAACATTACTTGTTTGATTATCTCTCAAAATCTTCAGAACTCTCCGAAATTGAGGGAATTTATTACTTGAAATAGCATTTCCTTAAAGGTAGCTTAAATTGAGACATAAATTATAATTATTTATATTGTGATAAGAATGGAAGAGAAAGAAGGAATATCACCTTTTACCGAGGGTGCATATAAAGTTAGCATTACTGCTGAAAGTAGTCATTCACATCGAGATTTGTCTATTAATGAGAGTTGGGCGTTTGTACATCATGTTTCTAAGCTTTGCCGCAAGATTTTTTTTGGGCTTTTTAATCTGATAAAAAATGAGGCCTTAACAGATAATTACTCTCAAGAATCTGAGGATGACTTTGGGAATATTGTTAATACGCTATTTAAAAATTTTGGTTTGGATGATCTTAATGAGAGCAGGAGTCTCGAAAATTCATTAAATAATCATCTAAGCGAGTTACAGGAGTACAAATTCTATTTACCCAGCGATTTGGTAGAGGGAGTGCATCAAAATGCATTAACTCCTCTTAAGTTTGATATAGGGTATGAGGGTGATCTTGAATTGACAATTCGGTGTATAAAAGACGTCCTAAAATCCTTAAGAGATGAAAAAATCGGATTCTGGAAGACTTTGATCAAAGAATACGGAAGAGATAAAGAAGGTTATGATTTAGGATTTCGAACGATAAGTCTACGTCAGGAGAAAGATCTCGATAGAGCCTCAAAAATTACTCCAGAAGATTTAATGAATGTATTTAAGGAAACAGATAATAATAAGAGGAGGGAGAAGGATGGGAAGCCGTCAGGAAGGGAAAGACCTAAAAACAATTTTGAATGATAAGAAGGTTGCCTCTTTCATCCAGAAAAAATAATTTTTTTCTCTTGGAAGATTTTTTAATTTCCGTAAGTTCATTGGGTTGTGAATTTAAATTTTTAATGAGAAGTTAGACACTAAGATTATTTATTAAGGTTAAAAATAAGGTTAAAAAAAATCCTAATTTCTTTCATCTGTCTTTCTTCATAAATCATAAGAAAGCCCTAAGAAATCTATTACCCCACTACCCTATTATGATTTTTTTTCTCTTCCACAAGCTTAGTAGTACTTATCGGTTAGGGGTAACTCCTTCTACTTATATTCTAAAATATTCTTACAACCTTTTCTTTTTTTCATTTTAAGTTCATCACCTAAGGCAATTTGAATTAATATTCAACGGGAGAAGAAAAACGGGAACATCATTAAAGACCGAGTTATCATAATACCCCAAACTTTTTTTGAAAATGATCCATTAAAATCTTGAGAAATTAATTAATATGTGATTTAAAATGGAAGAGTTTAATTATGAAAAACTGGGGCTTAAGTGCGGGCTTGAGATTCACCAGCAATTAGACACGGATACTAAGTTATTTTGTCGGTGTCCCTCAAATCTCCAAGGTACTAGAGAACCAGATTTTACTGTTAAGCGAACTATGCGTCCTGTCCTTGGAGAACTAGGTAATTATGATAAAGCAATGTTAACTGAGTACCAAAAAGGAATGGGCATTGTTTATGAAGGTTACAATGATGTCGTATGTACTTACGAAATTGATGAAACTCCCCCTTTTGAGTGTAATACAGAAGCTAGAAAAATTGCGCTAGAAATTGCCTTACTTCTTAATTCAAATATCATTGAAGAGATGCATGTTTGTAGAAAAAATTACCTTGATGGGAGTGTCCCGTGTGGGTTTCAACGTACAATGATACTTGGGACCGACGGATTTCTTACGTTAGAGAATGGAAAAAAAATAGGCATAGATCTATTAAGCTTAGAAGAAGATGCTGCAAGGAAAATAAAAACAGAGAAAAAAACTAACTTTTTCAGATTAGATCGTCTTGGAATTCCATTGGTAGAGGTTACTACTAAGCCTGATATACGTAATCCTGAAGAATGTCGAGAAACTGCTGAAAGAATTGGATTATTATTATGGTCAACAAAAGTAAAGAAGGTTCTTGGATCGATTAGACAAGATATTAATGTCAGTATTGCAGCAGGAACCAGAATTGAAATTAAAGGGGTCCAAAAACTAGACTGGATCCCAGTCTTAATTATTAATGAAATTTCACGACAGTTAAAATTAATTGAACTCAAAGATGAATTAAAGAAAAGAAACTTAAACCCTAAGAGTATTTCAGAAAATCCTGTTGATCTTACTAATTTAATGAAAAATTCTAAATCAAACTTTCTCTCTAAAGCGATTCAATCAGGGAAAAAATTATTTGGGATTAACTTTATTGGATTTCAAGGTCTATTTGGGAAAGAATTAATGAAAGATTACCGGTTTGGCACTGAAATTAGTAGTAAAGTCACGTTAATCTCTGGTTTAAAAGGAATTATACATTCCGATGAAGATTTAAAGAATTATAAAATCCCAGATGATGATATTTTAAAAATTAAAGAAAAATTAGATTCACGAGATGGAGACTGCTTTGTTTTGATATTAGGAACTAAAAAAGAAATTGAGAAGGCTCTCATAGTGACTATTAATAGGGTAAAGGAAGCATTCAAAGGAGTTCCTCCCGAAACTAGAAGAGCTCTTGAAAACGGAAAAACTGAATTTTTGCGAGAGTTACACGGAGGGGCAAGATTATATCCAGACACAGATTCACAAGCAATTATGAATACTGAAGAAGATATTGATGAAATTTCAAAAAATCTCCCTGAATATCCATGGGATTTAATCAAAGATTATTCAATAAAATTCAAAACAGAGGAAAGATTGATAAAAGAGCTGATTTTTACAGGAAATATCAAAATATTCAATAATTTAATCACAATTTATTCAGAGAATCCTTCACTTATTATTACTACTCTACTAGAAACTACGAAGGCTTTAAGGAGAGAGGGGAAAACAGTTGAGAATATAGATGAAAATTTCTATATAAATCTCTTTACCCTTTTAAAAAACAAAGAAATCAGTAAGGAAGCAGTAGAAGAATTTATGAGTTTAAAAGCAGAATCTCCGGAACTATCTATCAAGCAAATAAAAGAAAATTTAAAGTTAGGAAGCATAACAGAAGAAGACTTGAAGCAAGTAATAATTCAAATTGTAAACAGCAATATTAAGTTAATAAAAGAAAAAGAAATGAGGGCAAAAGGGCCTTTAATGGGAGAAGTTATGAAAAAAGTCAGAGGTAAAATAGACGGGGCTGTAGTTTCAAGAGAACTAAATAGTGCTATAAATGAGAAAATGAAGGAGTTGAAATAATTGATAGAAAAGTTAAAAGGTTATAAGGGAAAAGGGAAAAAACTCCTAGAGAACAATAATGTTGAAATATGGGATATTATTCAAATTAAAACAGAAAAGACAGACTATGAAGGTATTGTATTACCAAGAACAGAATACTCCGCTCCAGAATACATTGAAATAAAGTTAGAAAACAATTATAATATCGGTATCAGAGCATCAGATATAAAAGAAATAAAAAAAATTGGAAAAAGAGAAGCACTTTATAAAATCCCCAAGAAAGAATTTCCAAAAAATAAAGAACTCCCTAATGTAATGCTTTTAGGGACTGGTGGAACAGTCGCTTCAAGATTAGATTATACAACCGGTGCAGTAATTCCTTCCTTTACACCAGGAGAATTATTTAGTGCTGTTCCAGAATTAGCTGAAATATGTAATCTTGAATGTGAAATGGTTTTTGAAATCTTATCAGAGAATATGAAGCATGAATATTGGCAGAAATTAGCAAAAAAAGTTGAGGATGCCGCCAATTCTGGTGTTGATGGAATTATGATAGGGCATGGTACAGACACGATGTCTTTTACGAGCGCTGCTTTGTCATTTATGCTCAAGGACTTATCAATTCCTGTAGTATTGGTCGGAAGTCAAAGAAGCTCTGATAGACCATCCTCCGATGCCGCTTTAAATTTAATCAATGCTGCTACCGTTGCTAATTCTGATATCGCTCAAGTCGTTGTATCAATGATGGGATCTTCATCTCACGACTATGCTTTAATCCACCGAGGAACACTAGTAAGAAAAATGCATTCTTCTGTTAGAGACACTTTTAGAACAATTAATAGTATTCCATTAGGAATGGTGAGAAATAGAGAAATTAAAATGTTTACTCAAGATTATAGAAAAAGATCCAAATCAGAAACAAAGGCAAATACGAAGTTCGAAAAGAAAATCACTCTTATTTATTCATATCCTGAAATTAACAATGAATTGATCGACTTTTTCACTGACAAAGGATACAAAGGAATTGTTTTAGCCGGAACTGGATTAGGTCATGTACCTACAACCCTCTATGACTCGATCGAAAGAGCAATTCAAGAAGGAATAACCATTCTTATGACTACTCAAACTCTACACGGTTTTGTGGGAATGAATGTATATTCTACTGGAAGACAATTACAAAATATGGGTGTTATCCCCGGTAGGAATCTATTGCCAGAAGTTGGGTATGCTAAGCTAGGTTGGGTGCTAGGGCAGACAAATAATCCAGAAGAAATTAAAGACTTGCTTCTTCAAAACATCGCGGGAGAATTTATAGAGAGAGAACTACCTAATGCGTTTAATTATAATATCGATGATCTTCTCAGAAATAATAAACTCTAAAATCTTTTTTCCTTAAGGAAATAGCAAGAAAACTTAAAATCATGTACTATACATCAAATCTTCCCAAAAATGATAAAAAATTTATAGTTGAAATAATTTAAATTCACATCAACAAAATATTGTGTAGTTTTATGGGAAAACGAATACTTGCTCAGCGAAAAGGTCGAGGAAGTTTACCATTTCGATCTCCTTCACATCGTCATATAGGTGCTGTAAAATATCGCCCATTTTTAGAAGGACAAAATGAATTTCGATTTAAGGTAATTGAACTTTTACACTCTCCCGGAAGAGGTACCCCAGTTGCTTTAATTAAATACAAAGATGGTAAAAAATCATTATGGCTTCCACCTGAAGGAATTTTTGAAGGGGATGAATTTATCCAAACTATTTCCGAAACTGAAATTAAAGTTGGAAATGTCTTACCACTAAAAGAAATACCACTTGGAACCTTAGTTTTTAATATTGAGTCTTCTCCTCAGGACGGCGGAAAATTCGCACGAGCGTCTGGAGTTGCGGCAATTGTGAGAAATAAATCCGGAAATAAAGTGGAGCTCTTATTTCGTTCGAAGAGAACTAAATGGATACATGAAAAATGCTTAGCTACTGTTGGTGTAGTTGCTGGTGGAGGTCGTACAGACAAACCTTTCCTTAAAGCTGGAAATAAATTTCATTACAAAAAATCAAAAGCAAAGAAGTGGCCTGTGGTGAGGGGTGTAGCTATGAATGCAGTATCTCATCCTTATGGCGGTGGAGCAAAACAGTCACCACATAAATCAACAACGACATCCCGTAATGCTCCCCCAGGTAGAAAGGTTGGACAAATAGCAGCGAGAAGAACTGGACATCAAAACTAAACTAAAAAACTCTAAAACTCACGCTTCAATCAATCTTTTAGCGATAACTTATTTTACCGAGAGTAACAAAACAAGTAACAAAACATTCAAGGTTCAATAAAACTTAAACAATTTCATTTAAGTTCGGAAATCTAACCTTCAACCTTACCCTATACCCTATAAAAAAGAAAAATAAAATAATTAGTTTGTATTAAAATTGAAACTAATATGTTGTAAAAATTCCTTATATCTTGAACGAAGAGTTACTTCAGTGACTCCGATAACTCTTGAAATATCCTTTTGACTTACTTTTTTGTTTTTTAGCTTTGCGACTAAATAAATAGACCCTGCGCACAACCCTTTTGGATCTTTTCCGCAAATAGAAGTTGTCGCAATAAAATTCTTTAATACTTTAACTGCTTCCTTCTCTACATGGATATCTAGCCCTAAATCAGCACAATACCTCGGAATTAGCGCAACTGGATCGATATGCGGAGATTTCAAGTTCAGCTCTCGTACTAAAATTTTATAGCATTTCTTCACTATGTTATCATTAATCGATGCCTCACCTAATATCTCCTGAAGGGTTATTGGAACTCGCTCTTTCTTGCATACATAATACGCACACGCCGCGATCATCCCGTTTATAGACCGACCCCTTAATAGATTCTTTTTAAATACTTCTTTGTAAAGACGAACTGCTGCCTTCTTCACACGCTCAGGAAAATTTAAATTGCCGCCAATTCTCTTCAATTCAGTTATGGCTATAAGCATATTCCTCTTTTCCCATGATAAGTGCGTGTTCCATTTAGCTGCTCTCCTCAAATCTGGATTTTTAATTTTAGTTCTATCAATTATAGTGCTCAACCCAATATCTGGCATTAAAATAGATATAGGGCAGCCTGTCCGTTCTTTTTTATCCTTCTCCTGCTTTGAATAGGCTCTTATGCCACTATGAGAAATGTCTACTTCTTTCTCACCTACAACCAAACCACATTGTTGGCAAACTGTCTCCCCTCTTTGGTGGATAGATATAGTACCCCCGCCACACTCAGGACAAAAACTTGTCTGTGGAATTATTTCTACGACCATGTTTCTTTACCTTTTCCCAAATCTTATGTTTAAATTTTTTTTTATGTTAATAATCGTTATTTTTTCACACACTACCAAAAAATCCTTTTTTTGTACACCAATAGAAATTTGGTATTCAAATTTTTTTTGGTTATAATAATAGATCACTATTTCATATATAAATGTTTTCGTTATAAAAATTCCTTTATATATGAATCATCTTTTGTATAACAATTTGTCTAGGTAAAATTTTTTTGTTGTAATATTTATAGAATTAACAATGTAAAAAAGCATTATTGAGTTAATATTGAAATAACATCATATTAAGTATATGTTATATCTTTTTGGTAAAAACTCACTGGAAGAATGAAATTCGTCGGGCTTTCGGGTTAAAAAAGGGGCAAAGACATTTTTGTAACACTAAATTGTTAAGAACTTTTTATATTTTTAAAGTTATATTTTGGTAAAAAGACTTGTTATACCTTTTTTCAGCACTTTTGGATAAATTACTATTTGTGGTAAAAAAAGCTTGCAATATTTATTTGTGTAAAAAGTAAGAAATGCATTTAGAAATATTTAGAATTAAGGATTTAGATATGGGAACTTCCAACACTATCTTCCTCAGTTTCTAAAGAAATTTTTTTAATCCTCTCTAATCTTGTAGAGAGATTTGTTTTTTTCATATATTGAGAGAGATCTTTCTTCAATTCATTTTTAGCGTTAAGTGATTTAGAATTTTGGAGCCTTTCTGTAAAATTGTTCATTCTATTTTCAATATTAACATTGTTGATATTAGAGTTATTATCAATAGGAAGTTCTGTGATAAATGAACTTGAAAGATTTTGAATTATTCTATCTTTAATAGGATCAGACTTGCCATATCTATGTCCTGTAAAAGTGCACTCAACGAATTTTTCATTATCTAATTTATAATATGAACATCTACGGCAATACAAGTCTTGCAAATACAGATTTGTTTTAGGACATAGAATTAAATCTATTCCAATTTTATTAGGCTTAATCAGTATCTTATTTACTTTCATCTTATATCTCTCTTAAAAAACCCATGACATAAAGGATTTGAGTAATACAATGATTTATCTCAAATCAAAAGATAACTACAATAAATTAATGAAAGTTGAGAATTATAAATCTTTTTGTATACCTAAATAAATATTTAAAGATAATTGAAAGGGCATTATTATTAAGAAAATCTCAACAATCATATTTGTTAGATACAGCTCTATGGAATTAATAAATAATAAGTATCAACAATAAATTGATCTGTAGATTATTAAATTATTAATTTTAAACAGATTGAACATCGAATGTAATTTTAAAGCATAGAAATTTAAAAGACGTAATTTTCTAATGAAAGAAATTGATATAATAAATATCAAAAATGATAATGAAGAAATTAGAGAAATGTTTTTTACTCACGAAGGTTTTAATACCGAACCAAGAATTAAGCAATTAAAACCAAATCAAATATATAAAATAACTTTTTTTTTCCAAACATCAAAAAAAGTCAATTGAGATTTCAAAACACGTGTCAACTTAGTACCTGTTTTGAGTTTGATTGATCATTCAAATATAATAAAAAAAACTTTTATATCTTCAATGTAATAACTATATTTATTTTTAATGATGTTTTTACCACAAAACTCGGATGTTCTAAATTTTAGTCAAAAATCTTTACTTTTTTATTATTCATATTGCCATCTCGTAATTATTACCTAATAAAAAAACATTAAATACAAGTTCTTTTATTAAGTGTTCAACAACATCTAATTACAGCATTTAGTGGTCAAAAAATTCCTCCTCAAAGGAACCAAGAGAAATCATCAGACAAATCTGAAACTAAACTAGATGACGTGGATTTTATAAAAATAGATAATAATTCCATAGAGAAGACTGAAGAAATGAATCGTTATGAGGATGAAACTGGAAGGTATTCCGTATGGCGTGGCATCGTAACAGAAGGATTTAAAAAGTGGCAACGGGGAGAAAAAATTTATCATAGAGAAAAAGAGCGAATTTCACTATACGTATCAGATGATACTAAAGCTAAATGGTTAGAATATACTAAAAGTGATGGCACCACTATTTCGAAGCTTATAAGGGAAGCTGTTGAGTCATATATTGAAAGTCAAGGGTTTAAAGGTGATCACAATTTATCCATGTTAAATCCTAAGACAATTTCTAACATTTCTCATACTTTAAAAGAGCCTTTAACTTCAATTAAAGGTTACTCGCAATTACTTATTGAAAATTACCGAGAAAAATTAAATTCCCAAGTTCTAGAAACTGTAAAAAATATATTTGAGCAGAGTGTTCTTCTTGAAAATAAAATAATTAGTATTTTAGACAACATTAAGGTTGAACCTGAGCATGAGGTTTTATTGATAGAGGATGATCTTGCAACAATTCGTCTAATTAAGAGTTATTTTGAAAGTAAAGGATATAAATGTAAAGGAGTTGTTAGTGGTTCGAAAGGATTAGAAGAGTTAGGAAATGCTATTCCAAACCTAATACTGTTAGATATTATTTTACCAGATTTGAGTGGGTACGATATTTGTAAAACAATTAAATCTGATAAAGAATATAAGAATATTCCTGTCTTTTTCTTAACAGCGATAGCGGGTTCTGAAGTAGAGAAGAATTTGGAAGAAACTAAAGCGGATGGCTATATTTTAAAACCTTTCAATTTTTCTGATTTTGAAGTAATCTTCGAAATTTTAAACAACAAGAGGAAGGAAGAAAAATAATCAATTATTCTTAGGTTTTAAAAAATTAGTAATTGAAAGCTCCTTTACTTATTTTATACGTATATAAATTGGTCTTTTTAAAGGGATAATACAATAATATTTATATCATTTAACTTAAGTAAGATATATAAATTGATAAGAAAATACAAAATATTGTAAACAACCATTTTCTGAATGATAAATTTTATAAAAAAAGGAATAAATTACAACTACGGTTATCAATTTTAATTAATAGTATACAAAATTGAAATTACAATTATTTGTTATATTAAATAGATAAATAAAGTTATTGTTTAAAAAAGAAAGAGAGGAAAAAGAAATTCCGGGAGAAAAAAGCAAATCTAACAGTAAAAGCTCTAAAGATTTAGAAGATGATTCAGAAAAATTAAGTTTCACAGATGAGGATATAGCTAAAATAGATTTAAAGAGCGAAAAGATAAAAGAGTTGATGGTATTATACCAAGATAGAACAGACAAATACGCTATATGGCGTGGTTCTATAACAGAGGGATTTAAGAAATGGTTAAAAGGTGAAAAAATTTATGATAGGGATAAAGAAAGAATATCCCTTTACGTATCCGAAGATACAAAAGCAAAATGGCAAGATTTCAAGAATTCCCATGAATATTCAACAATTTCTGCATTAATAAGAGATAGTGTTGATTATTATATTGAACAAAAATCCGATTTTTTAAGTGGGGGATTACATGGGATGAATGAAAAAACAATTTCCAATATATCACATGCTTTAAAGGAACCACTAACAACTATAAAAGGTTTCAGTCAACTACTCTTAGAGAATTATAAAGAAGAATTAGAACCGGATGTGCTATCAACTATAAAGAACATTTTCGACCAGTCTATGCTGCTTGAGAACAAAATTATTACTATTCTCGATAATATTAAAACAGAAGACGTTGAACATCAGTACGATATTTTGCTTATTGAAGATGACCTTGCCACTATCCGGTTATTAACAAGTTACTTTGAAAGTAAGGGTTTTAAATGCAAGGGGGTAGTGAGTGGTACTAAGGGTTTAGAGGAAATAAGAGGAGGCATACCTAAATTGATCTTATTAGACATCATTTTGCCTGATATCTCAGGCTATGAAATCTGCAAAATGATTAAAGATCATCATAAATATAAAGAAGTACCAATCTTCTTGCTAACAGCTATTCCCGGGTCTGAAGTCGAAAAGAAAATGGCTGAAACTAGAGCAGATGGATATATATTAAAACCATTTGATTTTTCTGATTTTGAAATATTATTCCAGTATTTTTAAGGCTAAAAGTATATAGACTTTACTTCTTCTTATTTCGTAAACTAATCTAATTAGGTTATAACAAAGTATTATTAATATATCATAAAAAAGAATTAATACGGGCTATGAGGGAATCGAACCCCCGACCGTCAGGTTAAGAGCCTGCTGCGCTACCTGCCTGCGCTAATAGCCCTTTAAAAAATACCATTAATTCAAATACGCAGATGGAGGGACTCGAACCCCCGAGCGCTTCCGCGCACTGGCTTGCTTGATTGCATAAGATACTCAAGGCCAGCGTCTTACCAGCTAGGCTACATCTGCTGATTTAAAATAATTTTTTTTTCATTTTGTTGAAAAATTTACATCTATAAAAATAGATTATATCTAGCAAAATAAATGTTTTTTTATTTTCTCTATATATCTAAAGAGCTCTCCCGTAATTTAAGGAAAAATATAAATTTTATGGTACATAGATTCCTACTTGAGATGTAAAAATATGAGTATGGCAAAAGATTTTCGTTATTTAATACCTGAGAGTTTGTATCAAGAGATTACACTTTGCACTAATGCCTAATTTGCTCTTTTCAAAGCTTGTGAGCAGATCTACAACACGTTGCAAGCACAATGGAATAAAAAAGACGGCCATACTGTGTGGAATTTTGAGGATTGCTGGCCAATCTATATGCTCGATGACGCCCTAGACCTTGTCAGGGTGTTTAGGCTTGGATTTGGCTTAAAGACTAAAATTCAGGAGTTAACTCGATAAGTTCGTTAATTTAATTTCCAATTCCATCTATTTTTTTTATTTTAGACTTTTTTAATTTTTCTACAGTTTCTAGGTTGTTTGCGAGTGGATTGCTACTAACATCTAAATATTCGAGTAAAGGCATATCCCCTATACATTCTGGTAGTTTATTTAGGATATTACTTGAGATAGAAAGCCGTTTAAGAGATTTTAGTTTACAAAATGATTTTGGTATAGCTTGCAATTTATTACTTGAAAGAGAGAGATCTTCAAGTGATATTAATTTAGAAAATGACTCTGGAAGTTCTTTTAATTGATTTAATCCTAAGTCTAATGTTTTTAAATTAGTAAAATCTCCAATATTTTCAGGTAAGTTATGGATTTTATTTTCACCTAACCACAATTTTTCGAGCGATGTTATTTCACAAATTGATTTTGGTAAGCAGGTTAGTTTATTAGAACTCACTTCTAATTCTTTAAGATTCTTTAATTTATTAATATTTTCGGGTAATTCTGTAATATAATTCCCACCAAAAACAAAATACCTTAGAGATTCGAGATCCAGAATTGCTTTTGGAAATTTTACTAATTCTAAGCTTAAACCAGAGAAATCTAACTTTATAACTCTCCTATTCTCTAATTTTACTCTTTCTTCGTTTATCAGATCTTGAACTATCTCATAAATGTCGATTTCAGGCCATACTTCTTCGGCTATTTCCATTAAAGCTATTAAATTCTCGGTATCCAGTAACAAGTTCATCTGCTCCTCTATTGGTAAATAGTTCAAAACACCTCCGTTTCTTATAAACTCTCGAGTTTTTTCAGTTCCCTCTTCATACCGCTTAAATATCTCTTTTTGAAATACTTTTTTGGCAAGGGGATCTCCTACCTCACTCAACTTGCCCAACAGTGGAAAGGCAATATTGGAATGAAGAAGATGTGTATCATACCCATTCTCATACCACACTTGTAAATTAGAGCAATGTCCCCAGAACTCCACTTCGGGAGTAATTTCAATTTTCTGCATTTCTTTTTCCACGAAAACATTCGCTTTCTCTGCAGCTTCGTCAATAGACTCTATCTCGTCAAATGTGGCGATTTCAGAAATAGGAATATTTAAAAGAAGGGATTTACACTGAATAAACGGTTGTCCCGCCACGTATATCATGGTCTTTTTTTCAACCCAAGGCTCTCTCTCCAATCGCACTGAGAGAAACTGGTTTATGCGATATTCCTTCATTGCTATACCATAAATAATTTCATACTTATTTAAAATTTAGGTTGACCATGGATTTGTAATTTGATTTGTAATTTGATATAGAAAAAAATAGAAAAATTTTGATTTTAGTTTGATTTTGAAGTTTTTATAAGTTCACTACCCAATACACTTAAGATTTTGGTTAAAAAAATGTGTTTTATTCAGATATAATTTCAAATACCATTTTCTCTATAACCGGCTTTTTTGTGTATCGCTTGTCATAGTACCAGCCTAAGAGGTGTGCGGTCTGTTCTGGTTCTTTATCTGGAACGGCTGGGATTATAATAATCATAACGCCATTGGACAAGTATTTCAGGATCCTCTTGTCTATAGCGTGTAGTTTAGGATTTCCACTTGGATGGGAGTGGAATTGCCATACGATGTCCACTGCGAGCTCCTGCTTGAATTTCCGCATGTTATATATCTTGGATTTCTTATATCTCATCCAACTTCTTGGTTTAATATGAACTTTATTCTTACGTAAGTCGGGATTCATAATATATTTACTACATATGCCGAAATTCTCTTTACGCTCAGCAAAAATCCATCCATGACAGATTGCAGGATATTCGTCGGTGCATTTTTGTGTAATCTCTTGATACAAACTCTCAGGTATTAAATAACGAAAATCTTTTGCCATACTCATATTTTTACCATCTCAAGTCTTTCAAGTAAGAATAAATACACCATAAAATTTATATTTTTCTTTAAATTAGGCTCAGGCTCTGTGCATATAAAGAGAAATTAAGGGCACTAATGAATGCTCCATAATTAAAATATTATTACAAACTCAACCAACATTTCATTTTAAAACTAAAGAAACCTCAAATTTGAAGGATTATAAATATTCAAAATTTGGGGGAAAAGTCAAAGTTTTTCTAATGTCATTACTCACTGTCATCTTAAATAAACCTAATATCAATATAAGTTCACTACCTAATGCACTTAGAGTTAATATTAAGTGGGAGAAGAAAAAGGGGAAATATTTTATTAACCATAGCTCCCTTAGTCCTTCATTTATTTTGATATGAAAAGGGATGTTATCATTCTGTTTCTGCGATTGCAAGAAAAAATATTTAGTGTAGGGTAATAAATATGTATACTTTGTTCTTTCGAACAGCTTTTCTTCAACAGAAGAAATGATAACAGAATTAGAAGATTTTTTGAACACTAAGAAAAACGACATCTAAACAAGTACACCAAAAAGCCCATAATTGAGAAGATGGTATTTGAAATTATATCTGAATAAAATAATTCATTTTTCTCTTATTTTTTGTTTTTTGATATAAAATCAATAGGTGAAAATTTTCAAAATATACAAGAAAGTATATTGAAAACTGAAATTGTCCCACCCAAAATTGAGGAAAAACAATAAAATGATCAATAATAATATCACCTTATCTTCAGATTAGTCTTTATCGATAAAATCCTTAATCCAATTTTATACAAATTCGAAATCTATAACCACAATGGCTATTACATTAGAACTATGTGGAAAATTTACCCACATATTTATATGTAGAGTTACAATATTAATATAATAAGTCAAATTTGTTTCAAATTGTAAATTATTTATTAGAAAATTATCAATTGCATAATGAGATTTTATGATTATGTTTGAAAATGATACAGATATCCTTGAGACGTTAAAGTCAGAAGTATTAGAAAACACTCAAATTGCACCTAAAAAGATTTTAGATTTTGGATTTCTTAAAGAAATTAACAGATTTTTAGATGATTATCCTAATGTAAATATGGTATTAGACTTTTGGGCTGAATGGTGCGGCCCATGCAAAGCATTTTTACCAATATTTGAAAGAATACATAACAAATATCGGAATGATTATATTTTTGCAAAGGTAAATACGGGTAATGATCAAAAGATTTCGTGGAAATACAAGATTACTAGCATTCCATCGCTTATAATCATTAAAAATGGCAAATTAGCGTATAAAAAAGTAGGGTTCATGGATTACAATGGATTTGACGAAGTTCTTGCTAGATATAAAAACATTTGAATCTTTTATCTAATTTTTTATTAAATTTAAGGTGCTTATCTTAACACTAGGTATTATTTGTGGTAATCTTAATATTTTTTAAACCAGTATAGTAGCTTGTATTTGAAAAAATGATTTCTGAAAAGATTTATGAATACAGCAATTTCTAATTCTCTAATTTTTTATACATATGCACGAAATCTTATTTTCTAATAAATTATTAAAATTTTGAGTTGTTATATTGAAAATAGAACATCTTAAATCCTAAATATAATAAATATAAGGGAGTGATGAGAATTGGAAGAGAATCTTGAGTTAATAAATGAAATTTTAGGTAATAGATTCATACCTAATTCCGACATCATTCAAAGTAAAAAAGTTTATGTATTAATGAATAGATGTAAAAATTGCTTTGTGGGGAGATGTATAGAGGGGAATAAATTGTGAAAATAAATGTGGTAGGAACAAGTGGAACCGGTAAGACAACCTTTTGCAAGAGATTGTCTAGTACTTTATCTATACCCTATATCGAAATGGACTCACTGTTTTGGGGACCGAATTGGTCTTACCCTACTGATGAAGAATTCTTTTCGAAATTGAGTTTGGCTTTAAAAGATGACAATTGGATATTGGATGGTAATTACACAAGATCCACTTTCATAAAATGGGAAAGTGTTAATACGGTCATTTGGCTTGATTTAAGTTTCATTCGTGCATTGTACCAAGCAGTCATAAGAGCTATTAAGAGAATCATAACTAGAGAAGAACTCTGGTATGGCACAGGAAATATAGAGACGTTAAAAAGTTTGTTTAGTAAGGATTCTATTGTGCTTTGGACTATAAAAACCCATAGAAAGGTCAGAAAGAGGTATGAAGCATTAATTGAATCAGGTGATTATTCGAACATACAAACTATTAGACTTAGATCTCTAAAGGAAGTCGAATTATTTTTAGATAAAGTTAAAAGCAATAAAGATTCAATTTTTGACAGAACCACATGAACCCAGATTTTATGATAAAATATTAAAATTTCAAATCGTTATAATTAATTACAACTTTATGCTCGGGAAATTAAACGAAGCTCAGTTCATCAATCCCTTAGATTGCTGAAAGAAAGTCGCTTAGCTCGGTAGAGCGCTGGATTGCTAATCCAGTGTCCAACGGATACGTGGGTTCGAAAAGAAACGCATTTCGCATATTCTTGAATGTCCCACCCTGGGCGCTTATACATTTCAATATATTCAAATCTTCTATATTAATCTAAAGAATCATCTAAAGTTGATACGCATGAAGAGTTTGATCTTTAAGTCTTATCACATCTTGTTTCTTAGTTTCTAACATGGAAGTTGAAATGATAAATTCTTGTAACACGTCATGATCTTCTTCAACGCTGTTTTTAGCGCTATAACGAGATAACCGATATTCCAATTCATAATTCCATAAAATCATTCGCAAGAGTAATATTTTTTGTCGAATGACGACGATGAGGCCATTTACTTTCTAAATCTATTAGTTTGGAGCGTATCGTGATATATCTTTTTACCAAGGGCATCTTCGAGTTTATAAGAAAACATTCTTTTCTTGATCATAAATTCTTGGAAAATATTGAGTTCTTCTTTATATCCCTTAATGATGCTAAATTTTGGAAACCAGAGATCCATCTCGAAATCTTCAAAGGTTGTTTTGATCTTTAAAGCTTTTGGTTCGATTTCAACAATGGCCCCCATAATAATGTCGTGAGTTAACCCTAACTTTTTGTGTCGTTCTTCTTCATTTTTCTTTTTAGTCCGTTCTCTTAATTCTTTTTTTCGTTCCACTTTTTTATAATTTAAATAATCTTTAAGCAAAGTGGTTGGATCTAATTTATCAACGTCTATTTCATTCTTGACACGCGTGACAATTGATGTTGGATCCTTTAAGCCGTCTAATGCGGCTACAACTTCTCTGTAAGATGATAATTGCAAAGTATACTTTTCAAGCTTGTTAATTAAAGTAGTTTTTAATTCTCCGTTTATTGATCTATCCGGGAAGTTTAACTTCCAAACAGAATAATCGGAAAGCAGGTAGGCGTCTGGTCTGTTAAACCCAATTGTGTTTCGATGCACACTATTTTTTATTTGCCGTTCATCAAATGTTTGTTGTTCAAACAACATTAGCAAACACGCGTCTAAAAATGAATCATTAATCTTCATTATGTCCAACACGCGCTCTCTTAATTGTAATTGAGTTTTTGTAGTCAATAATATCATCCTCCATTAGTTGAATTGAGCTTGGGTTTTCGTCACCTATAATAATATTTGTATGTAAATTAAAATACCAGAATTAAAAAAATGTGCACTGGGATTGATTAGTAAATTAATTCCCAATATCAGAAGGTAATTTTCATAGATTTGAATTAGTCGACTCAAATTTGAAATAAGCCCCCAAATAAGAAAATGAAAACTACAATTAGCATTTTCTTGAAAATCCCACCCTGAACTTTTATTTGATTTAACATAATATATTACCAATTAAATCCCAAATTAATGAATTTATTTAACAGTTTTTAGGTGATTTTAGTATCTATTTATGTTCCACCCAAAAATTTTAATTTTACTTAGAATTTATCCTATTTATAAGTAAAAAACAAAATTGGGCCAGTGGTCTAGTCTGGTATGACGTCTCGCTTACACCGAGAAGGTCGAGAGTTCAAGTCTCTCCTGGCCCACTAATACATTTACTTAATTGAATAATTTTCTAATCCTATTAGGCCGTAACGCACTAAATTTACAATTTTCCAACTCTGGACCGATATGGGAGATTATACCAGGAGCATTAGAATCCTCCTTTAATAATATCATATTTTCTAAAAATCCGAATCTTTTAACAGTTATGATATCTCGGAAGTGACCTTTTCTAGTTATTGCTTTTTTAAATTGTCCTTTTGTCTCTCCACTTAAAAAAACAGCCTCAAGATTTTCATCTAAAATCTTTTTGAATAGATTTAGAGAATCTGGAGCGAGTTCTCCTTGCACTTTTAAGTTGTCTCTATCAATTTTAAGAATCTTTACATGAACAGGAAAATGATCAATAAAATCATATGCGTCAATTATTTGTTTTAAAGATTTTTCCCTTCTTTGGCATAGTTGCTCTCGAAGTGTGTGTAAATTTATTAATACATCTACTTTGGGATTCATAAAGGCACAATCTACAAATAATCCAAAACCAACTTTCCCCACCTCAGTTAGATTACCATTATAAATAGCGCCTTCATTAATGTCTTTAAACTCCTTTATGTTTCCTATTTCTTTTTTCAATATATTGTACACGAAAACTTCTTCAGGTCCATTGATAGACACCTCAAATCTTTTATCAAATTCCCGTAATTTTTTTATTTTTAAAGATGTATCTGGAAATCCTTTAACACGTTCTTTTATATATTTTAAATATCTCAGAAACACGTCTTCTTTCTGCCTAGCTTTAGGGATATTATAAATTTGGTCAAATAAAACAAGGGTTTTTACCATGATGAACACAGAATAGTTGGAAACAAAAGGAATATAAGGAATTTAATATGTGGAAAGTAAAATACTTTTCCCATCTCATCATAATACAGTATTTTTATTTCTAAAAAGACTTAAATTACCATATTTTTATTTTTCAATATAACTTAAAACAGAATTATTTTAAATGATGAAAAAAATATGGAAGAACAAAGATTTCGTTCATTAGTCGAAGCTCTAAGGGAGCAAGAGGGAATTGAAGAAATTTTCCTATTAAATACCGAAGGAGATATCATCCACAAGTCAGGAGATTTTCAATTAACAAATGAAGAAGCTAAAGCAATTCTTTCTGCATGGAAAACAAACGAACCCGCTGTTATGTTTCAGAACCTCCGATTTGCTATCCTAAAAAACGATGATATCCAACTTGCTGCAAAAAATATCGTTGGTGGAAAAGGTAACATTGTTGGCTCAATTACAAAAGATGGAGATTATCTTCTGGCTCATACTAGAGATGAAGGTTTGATTATTTTAGAATGGTCAATTTTTATTAATAAAGTTGCATGGTCTTAAAACCCCTTTAGATAAAGATTAAGATAACAAAAGCTGTTTAACCTTTCTTTTCAATCAAATTTTCCCCTTTTTTTAAAATATTTAAACAAAATATTTAGTTAACAACTAATAAACTCATCAATTCCAAAAATAATCAACCCAAATGGAAGATTTTCTCTTCAATTTATGAATTGTCTAATTCATCAAGTAGAGAACTAAAAAATTTTCGTACGAAGTCGAATCATAACTCTTAAAATAATAACTAATTTATTATTCATTACCAAAGGTGTAAAATATAATACAACTGAAAGATATTTTCTTCTAAAGAAAGGGTGCATAATTAAATGTATGATGAGTCAGATATCATGCTTCATGAAGAAGAAATTCTAAAAGATATCACGGATCCTGTGATAAAGAAAGATCTTTTAGAGTTAAAGAAATTGCAGGAGGACTGGTATGTGGAGAATCTTAGAGTAGCGGAGTACAAAAGATTACCTAACTCTTTTAGGCGATCTGTTAGTAGATTATTCTCCCAAAAAGATCCATCTGTTTTAAGATATTTACTTTATAATATTGATTTCTTAAGAGCATTCTCTCGTACTGAAATTGGATATGGAGCACTTGATTCTGTATTTAAAGCATTAAGTGAAACATTTAATATCCTAAGGGTTTATCGCTTATTTTCTGAGTTTCCTGATGATTTTTTTAATTATTATGTTGATAAATTTGGTTGTTCACATAATTATTATCTAAATGAATATATTTCACTGAATTTAGAACATTCCCAAGATCCTTCTGGTTTCAATTCCAGATTTGACTATTGGAAAGTCAATATTTTTATCTGTGATACTTCATTGGAAGAGCTTCCTGCTTTCTATAAAACCAATTACTATAAAAGTGAAGCGGTATTAGCCCTTAGAAATTTAATAATATCACTAAATAAATGGGTGCAAGGGGGTTTTGCGAAAGAGTTATTGAATAAATCCCTTGCAATCCCAATTTTAGAGAAACTAAGAGAAAATAGTATTCCAAATATCGATTCTGTCATTAAGAAGTATTTAAATCAAGATAAAGTTCTTGTTAAGACTAACCTTTCATCGTTAGAAGAAAAGAAGATAACTGTCTATCGAGGAAGAGTCGCGTCAATCAAAAATATTCCCAGAGAAGAGATTAAATCTGGAAATTATAAAGGAATAGTTTTCCAAAACGCAGAAATTAGATTTATATTAAAAGATGTTCTCATCATTCCTTCATTTAAGAATCCACATGAATTAAGTGAAGAAGATGTTGAATTTGAAATGGATAGGCTTGAAGTAATTACTTTTCTAAATTATTTCAAGGAAAATCCATTTGAAGTTGGGAATTTATTATATTGTTATGGAAAAGTATCTGGAACAGAATTTAATCTCGCAATTGGGGGGGGTTACGACTTATTAAAATTTAAGAAATTAAAAGAATATCAAATAAATGAGGATATAACCCTAAAATATTTTAATGACAGAGTTTCATATGTCTATATGAAGGGAAAAAATGTAGCCAAGTTCTATTCCGAGAAAGGGATTGATGATGCTATCTCAATAATTCAAAAATGGGAGGCTAATAATTATCGCAGTAAATTACTTCCCACAACGGTAATTTTTCCAGTTTTAAGAAAATTGTATGAATCCAACTGGCAAAAATTTCGAACACCTATTCGAGAGGAGTTTAAAAGTCGATTTTCTGAAAGCGATGGACAAGCGCGAAGGAAGTTGATGTGGTATCTTCCTAAAAATAAAGAACTTTTTACAATAGAAGAGTTACGCTTTTTTAAATCTTCTAGGTAAGACATATGATTAAAAAAATTAAAAAAATTATTAAAAACGAATACATTAAACACTCTTACGCCTACTATTCTTATTATTTGATTTCATTTCAAATTTTCCCCTTTTTTTAAACTATTTATTAAAATTATTATTTCTGTAAATCATTTGACATAGTAAGTAGTTTTCCTTTTTTTGTGGTGAGAAGATAAAAATCTTTTATTAAAACAAAAAAAACAATTGATTTCCTTTATTATCCCCCAACTATAGCAGAACTAAGTAAAATTAATTCATCCCCTACTAATTTAATGCGCTTATCAGTCTCCCCCACTTCATGATAAAAAAATCGATAGAATGAGTCTTCTAACAATTCTTCCTCTGTTGGGGGTGGTTGTCCATCCCAACCTCCTGAATCATAATACAACACATCACCCTCTACAAAAGTATAATCGTCAATTAAATCTTTAACATCTATTCCACAATACTCGTTTAAGTATTCAGCATCATAGTCTAGGATTTTGAACGAACTTGCATTACTATCATTGACACCAAGTTTCTCAAACAAAGACCCTAAACGAGCTACTACATAATTCTCCAAGAACTCTCTATTTTCAATCTCAGGAGTGACTTTTTTTAGGGCTAAGATGACAGACAAAGATAATTCAACCGGCATGCTAATTATCTTTCATATTTTAATTTTGTCTCAAAGAGGTTATAACGATACTATAACAGTTTGAATTACATGAAGAAAACAAATGTTCCTTTAAAAAAATTTTTGTTATCGTTTTCTTACCCCTCATTTTCATTATTATCCATATTTTCCTTCTTATTCAAACTTTAATTTTTTCTTTAGATACGAAAGATTTAGAACAGGCAATTAATTTCGTAATTATAAATTATACAGAATCAATAATTAAAAACGAATACATAAATAGTTGTGAGTAAAAAATATATAAATTAACTTTGAAATTCCTCACAAGGATTTGAACTAAATTCTTATTAGTTCATGATATGATGAACTGTTTGTCTTTGTATAATAAAATTTTAGAGGTTGTATAGTGAAAATTTATACCGTATATAGACAAAATATAAATTTCAATAATTATTTCATCCTTTAATAAAAGAAACAAAAAAAAAAAATAATATAAAAAAGAAGTAATTAAATATTTCAGGATTTAACCAAATCTATAAATACATGTAGGAGGTTTATGAAAAGTTATGTTTCAGCAAGCAGGCCGCGGTTACGATATGGCAATTACTCAATTTTCTCCAGAAGGGAGGCTCTTTCAAGTAGAGTATGCCATTGAAGCTGTCCGCAGAGGAACAACCGCAATTGTATGTAAAAATAAAGGTTCGGTTGTATTTGTCGTAGAAAAAAAAAGTTCTGAACTTCAGGAAATCATTGGTTCAGAAAAAATCTTTAAGATAGATGACCATATCGGGGTTGCCATCTCTGGACTGACTAGTGATGCAAGAGTGCTAATAGACCGCGCCAGAATACAAGCCCAGGTTAACTTGTTAAATTACGATGAAACAATATCAATAAAGGATAGCACTCTAAATATATGTGAATATAAACAGGTATTTACCCAAAATGCGGGAGTACGTCCTTTTGGAGTTTCATTCTTGATTGCTGGAATAGATAACGATGGAAAGCCTTCTTTGTATTTAACAGACCCAAGCGGAGCATTTTGGGCATATTTCGCGTTTGCAATTGGAGCCAACGCGGTTGAAGCAAGAGGTTACCTAGAAGAACATTATAAAGATGATTTGAGTGATGAGGAATTAAAACTATTGTCCTTAAGAGCCTTAAAGGAAACAATGGGAGATGCCTTAAATAAGAATACGTGTGATATTGCTTTTATATTGAAAGAAGATAAAACTTTTAAACTATTAAGTTTGGATGAAAAGGAAGAGTTGTTAACTAAGATTTCAACTCCCTAAAATAGTATATAATGTATCAAGGTTTAAGCTCTTTATATTTATCAATTAACGGAAAGATAAAAGAAATACTTAGGAAGAAATCAAGGGAAGTCAAGTTATATTTTAAAGAAGTTATATTATGATCGATCGACCAACTGACCGAGCAAGGATTGATTTAAGTGGGTATATCATTGGACGTATTGAGAAGTCTGGCAGACGTTTCGAAATGTTAATGGATCCAGAGCAAGCTTGGGAAGCAAAGAAATTTATTCGGGAAGAAATCGAAAATCGTTTAAAGTCTGGAAAAAAAAAATCAAGACTTAGTGTTGATGAAATTTTAAATAGTAATAAGATCGATCTAGGGCTAATATTTGAAAGCTTTACCGTATTTGAAGACTTGAGGAGAGGAAAGAAAGCCACAGACGGTGATATGGAAGCTGTCTTTAATACAACTGAAGGAAGGAGAATCGCAGGACAAATTCTAATCGACGGGGATATGCACTGGACGAAAACTCAGAGAGAAGATGAGAGAAAAAAAAAACTGAAACAAATAATTACAATTATTAGTAAAAATGCTATTAATCCACAAAATAAGAAACCTCATCCTTATCAGAGAATAGAGAAAGCCATCGAAGAAGCAAAGGTGAAAATTGATTTGATGAGAAATGCTGAAGAACAAGTTGACGATGTTGTCAAAGGTATTCGTGTTATCATTCCAATTCGCATGGAACAAGTGGAGATGGCAATTAAACTACCTTCAGCCTTTACTGCCAAAGGATATAATATTGTAGCCCAATTAGCACAAATTAAGAAAGAAGAATGGCAATCTGATGGTTCTTGGGCCTCTATAGTTAGTTTACCTGCGGGGTTGCAGATGGAATTAATTGATAAATTAAATAAACTCACACATGGGAGAGTTCAAACTAAAGTTTTGAAATCCTGACCTGAAAATATGTAAATACTTCTCATTATGTTATTTTTTTGCATTAGTTAGGTTTATGACAGTAAAAAAAGAGTGTGAATAATTATGGAAAATGAAACAGAAGATGACATCATCGATAAAGATTCAAACGAGGAAGAATATGAAGAATTCGAGGATGACGAATTTTCAAGAGAAGTAGTTGTACCGGGAGAAGTATTAACAGAAGACACAAAAAGTTTTCTACCTGGGAGAGGGACGATATATAATAGTGAAAGAAATAAAATAATATCATTAAATATTGGTTTAAAGCGAATATCCAAGAATTATATAAATGTGATTCCTCTTAGGGGTTTTTATACACCAAGACCTGGCGATAAAGTTATAGCTCTTATTGTTGATAAAAATCCTGTGAAGTACAAGTGCGATATTAACGCAAAAGATTTTGGCACTCTCAAACCCAGAAATACAATAAAGAGAGATAAATCAAGATCTTTCAGAGGAGGTGGAGGCGGTAGGGGAAGTGGAGGTGGGAGAGGAAGAGGCGGCGGAGGTTATAGTCAAGAGGATGCAAATACCAGTAAATTCGATATAGGAGATATTTTAATAGTAAAAATTTTATCGGCTGATCGAATCAACAAACCTGAACTAACCACAGTCGGAAAATATCTAGGGATAAGAAATAATGGGATTATAATTTCAATCGATCCACCAAAAATTCCTAGAGTCATAGGTCGTAGTGGTTCAATGATTAAAATGTTAAAGAATTTAACTAAGTGTAACATCTTTGTCACTCAAAATGGGCGCATTTGGTTAAAAGGGGAAGACATTGCACATGAGAGATTATTAATTGAATCAATAAGGAAAATAGAAGATGAAGCTCATACGGTAGGTTTAACAGACCGGATGCAAGAATTCATAATAAATGAAAAAAAAATAAGAGGTCTAGAATAAATGCCACTAATTATTAAAGATGAATATCCTGAAAAATTGTTTCGCAAGGATGGAAAAAGACTTGATGGGAGAGATCTAGACGAATTAAGACCCATCAAGATGGAAGTAGGCGTAATTAAAAATGCAGATGGTTCAGCCTATATAGAATGGGGAAATAATAAAGTCTTTGCTTCCGTTTACGGTCCGAGAGAAGTACATCCTCATCATTTAGCTAAACCAGATCGAGGAGTGCTTAGAGTATTCTACAGAATGGCTACATTTTCAGTTTTTGATAGGAAGAGACCAGCTCCAGGACGTCGAGAGAAAGAAATATCTATGGTTATAGGAGACTGCTTAGAGCCAATTTTATTTCTCGAATTGTATCCGGGTACGAGTTTTGAAGTTTTCATTGAAGTTATGGATGCAGATGGGGGAACTAGATGCGCGAGTACTACAGTAGCAGCTTTAGCCTTGGCTGATGCAGGAATTCCTATGAAAAGTTTAGTCACAGCTATAGCAGTGGGTAAGATTGATGGAAAAAGTGTTATAGATCTTTCTGGAATTGAAGATAAAGCAGGAGAAGCAGATCTCCCAATCGCCATTACTTGGTATAACGATGAAATTTCACTACTTCAATTTGATGGAGATATGGATTTAGATGAATTGACTGGTTTCTTAGATAAATCCAAAGAAGCGCTGAGTATAATACACAAAATGCAATTAGAAACTTTAAAAAGTAAATATATTCCCTTACAAGGAGAAAATCAAAATAAAGGAAAGGGTGAAGAATAACAATGATGAATATTAAACGTATTGTCTCAAGAATTGAAAAGAATTATATTAAATCAAATTTGCGAAAAGAAGAACGGATTGATGGAAGAGGGATTTGGGATTTACGGAAAGTTGAAATTAAAAGTGATGTTATTGCTTCAGCTGAAGGTTCTGCAGATGTTTTATTAGGAGATACCAGGATAATAACTGGTATAAAATACGATGTTGGGACACCCTTCCCAGATCTCCCAGACGAGGGTGTTTGTACTGTTATGGCGGAGTTACTTCCATTAGCATCCCCTTTGTTTGAAAGAGGCCCCCCAGATGAACAATCAATAGAATTAGCTCGAGTTGTTGATCGTGGAATTAGGCACGCAGATTGTGTTCAGACTAAAAAACTTTGTATTAAGGAAAAGGAAGCTGTTTATATACTTTTCGTTGATATGTATGTATTGAATCACGATGGGAACTTAATTGATGCCGGAGCTATAGGTGCGCTAACTACATTACTATCCGCTCACATTCCTGAGGGTAAAATTGGAGATAACGGACTAGAATGGACAGGAAAATATTTAACAGGAAAAGATTTAGTAAATGAGCTACCACTTGCGTTTACCTATGGAAAAATTGATGATATTATCTTTTCAGATCCAAAGTTACCTGAAGAAATGGTTTGTGAAGGGAGAATTTCAATCTCAGTTACAGAAAATAAGATAACATCAATCCAAAAAAGTGGGGTAGCGACATTTTCAATTGATGAAATTAAAATGCTAGCTAAAAGATCAATAGATATGGGTCAAAAATTGCGAAAACAGTTAAATTTAACTCAATACCAATCTAAAATTAACTAAGATAGATTATTTTATTCTTTTTTATTCTTTTTAAGTAAATGCCTATAACGTTATTAGTTGTCAGTTATATTTTTGTCTTAAATTAATTTACCTTCTCTTAGAGTTTTAAACGTTCCATAGGGATTTTTGATCCTAACCATTTCAAAAACACCTAAAAATTGAAGAAGGATAGATTTGGAAGAAAATCGTAAAATTAATTTACAGTTAAAAATTAAAATCATATAAAATATTGATGTGATTTTTCTGACTACGAAAAAAGTTGGCATAAGTGGGCGTTTCCAAGCTAGATATGGATCTACACTCAGAAAACGTTGGAGACTTATTTTAGAAAAAATGAAAGGAGATTTAATCTGTCCAAAGTGCCAAACTAAAGGTACTACACATAGAATATCAACAGGAATTTGGCACTGTAAAAAATGCGGTGCACGTTTTACTGGTGGAGCATATTTTATCGAAACTCCTCGTGGGGCTGAGTCCTTCCGAATAAGTAAACGTAAGCAAAGAGAATTAGAAGCGATTGAAGAATAATGAATCAAAGTAAAATTTTTTCAATTGAATCACTAATAGAATTAAAATTTAATAATTCTGAGAGTCGAGATATATCTTACAACTCATTCATCCCTGAGATAGAGAAGTTACAAACTAAACGTTCTAAAGTTTTAATAGAGAAAAAAACCCATGACATCCTTTTTTTTAAAATCGAGAGTAATGATATCACGGCTTTTAGGGCATCGGTTAACGAAATTATAAGTTTTGGGAAGATAATTGATAATACTATAGGTATAACAGAAATTACTTAAGAAAAAGAATATTACATTAACCAATAATTTAAATCAGGAATAAGGAAGAGAATATATGACAATTAATCTTGATGATTTAGATGAAGAACAAAAAAATAAGATCCAGAATTTAGCTAACTTACAACAAACTTTTGAAATTATCGAGACTCAAAGAAGACAGACAGATTCTTATCTTAGAGAAACTGAATTTGCAGTTGAAGAATTGGAAAAGATTAGCTCAGATGACACGGTGGTTTACAAGTCTTTAGGAGGAATTCTTATTTTAAGTGAAAAAAATAAGTTGCTTGATGAGAAGAAAAGCCTAAAAGTAACTCTTGAAATGAGATTAAAAACGTTAGATCAGAAAAAATCAAGATTGGAAAATCAAATTAAAACATTAACTAATTCTATTCAGTCTGATCTTCAAAATAAAGGCGCTTAAATGACTTTATGTTAAACTCAAAGTTTAATGATGTTTTAACCTATTTGAAAGGCAAGAAAATCATTATCGCTACCCATGATTTAGTAGATATTGATGGGCTCGCATCTTGTTTTGCTTTCAAATTCTTTTTATTTGAATATCTAAAAAATCCCAATGTCTCCATTTTTTTGTCAGAATTAACAAAAACTACCAAGATATACATGTCTAAGTTTAACAAAAAATTCCCCAATTTTAATTTTTCTTATCGGAAGGATATACATCTCATGAATTTCGATGTGTGCCTTATAATTGATGCAAATTCTATTAGTCAAATACGATTTAACGGAGAAAAAGAAACAATAAAAATAGGAATCCCTTATATTATCATTGATCACCATCACTACAATGAAGAGAAATCAGATAATGCAAATTTGGGTCATCTAAATTTAATAGATGATGATTTTTCCTCTACAGCTGAAATCATCTTAACATTTTTTGAGAATTTTTCTCTAGATTTACCTCTTCCATATAAATATCTCGTGATTACCGCAATTTTAACTGATTCTGGCTTTTTTAAATATGGAACCAATAATACAATAAAAAATATTGCTGGATTATTAGGTAAGGATTTAAATTTTCAAGAAGTTAAGTTGTTATTGAATAGAGATGTCAATATCTCAGAAAAAATAGCAAAAATTAAAGGCTTGCAAAGATTAGAACTAATTCGTGAAGGATCATATTTAATAGGGATAACTAATGTTAGTAGTTTTGGTGCTAAAGTTGCTACAGCTATAATATCTATAGGGTGTGATGTTTGCATTACTCATTCAAAGGAGAAAAATCAATATGTGATCCATAGCAGGGCCAAGAAAAGTATTTGTTTAAAAACCGGATTGCATTTAGGAAAAATTTTTGAAGAACTTTCAAATAATCTTGGGGGAAGTGGAGGAGGACATGATGGTGCTGCAGCATTGACTTTTGAAACTAGTTTAGATACTTATCTGTTTAAAATCGTGGATAAAATAAAACTGATTTTGCGATCTAAATTTTAATTAATCAAGGATTATTATAATTCAAAATTGAAACTTGATTTACTTTACGCATGGATTTAATAAGATTCGAAAAATTTTTTTATCGTTATAAAGGAAATGAAGAGTATGCTTTAAACAACATTAATTTAAGAATAGAAAAAAACGACAATTTCGTGTTGCTCTGTGGAGAAACTGGTTCTGGCAAAACTACCTTAATTAGGTGTATGAATGGCTTAATTCCACAATTTTATTCTGGTTTTTACAAGGGTAAAGTATTTATAAATGAAATAAACACAGTTGAAACATCTGTTGCTAATTTATCAACTGAAGTAGGTATAGTCTTTCAAAACCCGGAAAATCAGTTAATTGCTATGAGTGTAGAACACGAAATAGCATTTGGTTTAGAAAATCTGGGTATACCCCAAAAAAAAATTGCTCAAAAAATCGAAGAAAGCGCTTCATTGACAGAGATAGAACACATTCTCGATAAAGCACCCTTCGAATTAAGTGGAGGTGAACAACAACGGGTTGCAATTGCTTCAATTTTAGTATTAGAACCAAAACTTTTAATCTTAGATGAACCAACTGCATTATTAGATCCCAAAATGGCAAAAAAGATTATTAACCTTTTGAAAGAGATTCAATTAGAAAGAAAAATTACAATTCTGATAAGTGAACATCGATTGGATTTGTTGCTCCCTTTCGCGGACCAAATGATCTTGATGAAAGATGGGGGAGTTATTGAAATAAATTCACTAGAAAAAGTCATCAATGGGGACAATTTCCAAAAATTAAATTTAAACAAACCAGTAATTTATTCAATATTTATGAAATTAAGAGAAGAAAACTTATTTGAGGGACGGATTCCTCATTCAATCCCAGACGCTATAAAAATCTTGAAAAAAATATAACAAAAATAAATGGTGAGTTATATAAGCACAGAATTACCTCTGATAATGATCAAAAATGTTATTTATAAATATCCGAATGGTACTGCTGCTTTAAAAGACATCAATTTAAATCTCTATGGGGGAGAACTCGTTGGAATTATGGGTAAAAATGGAGCAGGTAAGACAACGCTAATACGAACTTTAAATGGGCTAATCAGACCAACACAAGGTGATATTTATATTAACAACACTAATATAAAAACCACTACAATAGCGACATTATCAAAAAAAGTGGGGTTAATATTTCAAAATGCGTCTCATCAGCTCTTTGCTAACACAGTGGAGGATGAAATTAAATTTTCTTTAAAAAGTTTTAATTTAAATAAAGAAGAGAGTCAAACAAGAACAAATAAAATTTTAAGACAATTCAATCTTGAGAAATATAAAGACCGTTCTCCTCTAAATCTCTCAGGAGGGGAATCAAAAAAATTAGCTATCGCTTCAATATTTTGTAGAAATCCAGATATTTTAGTCTTCGATGAACCTACGTTAGGACAAGATGCGAGAGAGATTGAATTTTTCCTAAGCTTAATCCAAAAAGAAAGAAAAAATGACAAAACAATAATAATTATTACCCATAATATCGAATTCGCCTTTGAACATATACCAAGAACAATTTTAATGGCAGATGGGAAGATAATTGCAGATGGACCTACACAAAAAGTATTAAATGGTGAGGAATTAATTGAAAAGGCATCACTTGTATTACCACAATCTCGACAATTATCGTTAGCTTTACAAATGAACGGTTTTCAAAACACTGATACATTATTTTCGAAATCTGATGTAACCGAATATTTAATACAATTTATTAAAAACAACTCAAGGAGTGTTTAAAGAGGTAGATTACATGTCTTTAGAATTTCTTAATGCTTTTAAATTTATGAAAAAGGAATCTTTTTTACATAATTTAGATCCTCGCGCTAAGCTATTTCTGGCTATAATTTATACGATTATAGGGTTATTATTCAAAAAAATTGTTCCTTTATTGATAATATTTCTAAGTCTAATCCCGCTGGTAATTATTGGAAAAATTTTTAGGCAATGGATTAAAAGTCTAAGCGGTTTATCTTTCTTGGTCATTTTTATAATAGTTTTAAACACATTATTTATCTCCTTGTCTTTTTCAGTTGCTATGATACTGAGGATTTTCATAATGGTTTCTGCATTTTCAATCTTTTTTTTGACTGTGGATCCGAATAATTTAGCTTTATCTTTAATTTCAATGAAACTACCGTATGAATTTGCATTTGCTTTCTCATTAGCATTTAGATTTGTACCAACAATCGCAAAAGAAGCTCAAAATATCATAGACGCTCAACAAAGTAGAGGGTATGAAATGCAAGAAAAAGGGATTATTAACCAAATTAAAAATTTATTTCCTTTATTAATTCCACTGATTATATGTTCAATTAAAAGAGCTTTTAATGTAGCAGAAGCTCTAGAATCAAGAGCATTTGGGAGTAACAAAGAACGTACATATTATTATACTATTAAATACTCCTTAAAGGATTGGATTTTTACTCTCTATTTGATATTCTTTCTCACAGCATTTATAATCTTAAAAATATTTTTTAATCTAATGCCTGAATTCTTTTCATGGAGTTTACCTGTGTGATTGTAAAAGAATTTTATATTAAAGAAATGGATTTAAAATATTTTATTGGAATTAGTCAGATAGAATTTGAATTACGAAAATTTATGGAAGTTAAGGAACTTTCTGACCAAGAAGAAGCATCAAATTATTTTTTTAAAAAGATTGAAGAACTTCAAAATAAAAACAAAGAATCGACAATACAAATAATTAAAGATAAATATGTTTTAAACCAGGAACATATATTTGTAGCATGTTATTATCTGCAAAAAGCTCTATTCCATGAAACTCTTATATCTAATAAGAAAGCTATTGAATTAATATTATATTTGTCAACCCATAGGCAAATAAGTAGGGGTATTAAACTATTTGGCCTTGATTCTGATGATTTAAATAAGGGTAAATTTACAACCTGCATTATCTCTCCCATTAATAACCTTAAAAATATTCTTAATGATTTATTAGAGTTTCTAAGCGCACACGAGATAGATATTACTTTAAATGACTTGACGCCTAAGAAGATTACTGAAATTATACAAATTTATGAATTTTCTGATTCTCAAATTAGCTCTGTATTAAAATCTTATGGAATTAAAAACATTAATCGGGATAAGCTGAAAAGCAACCTAAGTGATATATCAATGGTGATCTTTGATCTAATCAGTGAAAAAATGGCCTTACTAAATTTAGAAAAAATAAAATCAACTTAAACAGTCCTTACTCATCTCTTTGAATGATTTCTTTTTTCTCTAAAAAGGACACACCACTAAAATTCCCTAATACTTCAATCCTAATTACTTTATCTGGGTTTTCAAGATCAACTTTATTATTGATACCTTTGGTGACTCGTTCAATAAACGTATGCCTTTCTATTTTCTCATGTTTCCTTCGCTTTAAAACCACTTTAAAAGAATCTTTATCCTTAATATATGTTTTATAATTATCCTGTATCAAATTTGCTAATTTTTTAGTGTTAGATTCACACACATAATCTATAGGGACAATTTTCAGGATATATTGGAAAAATTGGGTATCATTTTTCAATATTTTTCGGATTTTTTGGATTACTGTTTTGGCATCAATCTCAGTTAATGCAGTAATTAACCCAGGAAACGTTATTCTTGATATTATTGGATATTTATCACCACATATTAGTAGAGTAAACCATAATTCTGCACAGGAATTTGTCTCATTATATCTAGAAGTTGAAATTAATAAATTAAAATTTTTTATTTATATCACTTTCATTATTTTGATAAAAGCTCTAATATCTCTTCCTGAGGTATTTTCCCTATTCTTAAGAAATTTGGTTCTGATGTCGAACAGTCTACAATCGTAGTTGAAAGTTGGGATTTAGATTTACCACCATCAATGATTAGATCAATCGGACTTAATACTTTTTTTGCAACTTCTCCCCCACTAATACACGGAGGTTCTCCTGAATAATTTGCTGAAGTGCCTATAATAACTCCAAGATGTCCTTTCGATTTCAAAATATTTAATATTTCCAAAATAATTTCATTCTCAGGAACTCTCAAACCAATAGTGGTTTTAAAGGCAGTGACTTCTGGTGGTATTATATTTTGGGCCTTTTTATTTAATATTAGTGTTAACTGACCTGGCCAATAATGGTTCGCTAATTTATGAGCTAAGTCGTTAAATTCAGCAATTTTTAAAGCTTCTTCAATATCAGAAGCCAATAACAGAAACCCTTTAGATCTGTCTCGAAACTTAATATCATATAATCTGTTGATTACATTTAAATTTAAGGGGTTACCTCCGATACCATAAACTGAATTAGTGGGAAAAGAAATTATTTTTCCCTCAATAATATTTTCAACAGCAATCTCTAAATAGAAGGATATTTCCTTCAATTCTTTCCCAGCAAGCTTTACTAAAAATCCCATTAATATTAGCTAAGTTTGTTCTATATTTAAGTTCATTAAATTGAAAAAATCAATATTAATTATAAATTTGTTTTATTAGATCAGAGGTAATGATATTATTGAGTGCAGAATTTCAAATTTGAAAAAGAAATTTTTTTCTTTTAGCTCATTTTGTGAAGAATTGTTAACAAGTTGTAAATGTCATACTAAAAAAATTAACAATGAAAAGTGTAGATTGAAAAAATTTGTAATTTATTTTGAGTATTCCTCTTGACAACTCAATTCTACGGTTATTTTTTCCCAATTCTGATTCAGTCTTCCTTGGAGTTCTATTAAATCCTTTTCGGAAATTTTTGAGAACCTTTTTTGTTTAGAAAGATAATCAACTAATGGAACTCTCTTAGAAGCATCTATTAACGCTTTACTCTGCTTAGATAAAGTCATAATACCATTTTCAACTTCAAATAATATCCAGGAACCTGACTTTACAGCCAATCGTGCGACTTCAATTGAGTTTTCCGAAATAAAACCCCAACCAGGAGGACAAGGAGCTAAAATGTGGATATATTTACAACCTTTAATCGATTTAGCTTTTTTAAATTTATCATATATATCAAGTGGGTCGCTTATACTACAAGTTGCAACATAAGGTATATCATGTGCTGCTAAAATAGCAGGAAGGTTTTTCTTAAACCTTTCTTTTCCAAGAGTTGTGGTGGTAGTTATTGCTCCGTGAGGGGTGCTTGAAGAACGCTGAATTCCAGTGTTCATATATGCCTCGTTATCATAACAACAATATATTATATCTGTATCCCTTTCTGCAGCTCCACTTAGACCTTGAATACCTATGTCTGCTGTACCTCCATCTCCCGCAAACACTAACGTAGTTATTTCATCCCATCCTCTATTTGGGAACTTATAAGCTTTTGCATCGAAGGCAGCTTTCATTCCTGTAGCTGCTGCTGCTCCGGCCGCAAATGCCATATTCGTAAATGGAAAATTTGGTGCCGTTTTGGGCCATAACCCAATAACAACATTTAAACATGAAGCGGGGGTAACAAGTGCTGTATTAGGACCTAAAGCTTTCATTGCCCATCTAAGCGCAATCTCAAGACCACAACCAGCACAGCAAGAGTTGCCCGGGAGGAAAAGCTCTTCTTGACATGAATCTAACGCTTCTTTTAGGGTTACCATCTCTTATTCAACCTCCAATAACCCATCCCAGAGAGTTCCATGCAAAATGTCATTTGGTAACTCTCCAGTTTCTTCTAATTTTACCAACATCTTTAATTGATTTTTTTGTTGTTCGAGAGAAACTTCCCTTCCTCCTAATCCATTGATGATTGGTAAAACTTTAGTTTTCACTTCTGTACCATGTAAAGCTGATTTTACCTCACAACTGACAGGACCACCAGTTTGAGATCCGAATGCTGTTGCTCTATCAATAATCCCAATAATATCAACTTTTTTGACTGAGTCTATTATATCTTCTACGGGAAACGGTCGAAAATGCCTTAACTTTACCATACCTACTTTATATCCTTCTTCCCTCAAATCATCAATAGCTTGCTCCATCTGCAATGCTAAATCACCATAAATTACAACACCAATTTTCGCATCATCCAAATGGTATTCTTGAATTAATCCGTTTCCATACTCTCTTCCAAATGTCTTTTCAAACTCAATTGCTACTTCTTTAATTTTTTCTTTTGCTCTTATAAAGGCATCATGAATTTTCATCCTAAATTCATAATAAAAACTTGACGGCATAATAAGATTTCCAAACATCATAGGTCTTTTAGGATCTATCCATATATGAGGCCATCCCTCTTCACCAGGTAAAGAAGGTAGAAATTCATCTACAAGATCTTGGTCTTCGATTATAACTGGTTTTGATGTATGAGATAGAATAAAACCACCATACGCTATAAATTTTGGAAGTAATATTTCATGATCTTCACACACTTTATAAGACATTAAAATCTCGTCATAAATTTCTTGATGAGAGGCACAAAATGAACTCATCCATCCTGTATCCCTTTGACTTAGCACATCAGTAAAGTCTGCCCAAATATTCCAAGGAGGAGCTGGAGCTCTCGAAGCAATCGCAACAACAATAGGGAGTCTCGCTCCAGCAGCCCAGTGAATCATTTCATGAGCATAAAATATGCCTTGACCTGAGGTAGCTGTGAAAGTTCTCGTTCCTGCTTTACTAGCACCCACAACCGAAGCAAAAACGCTATGCTCGGATTCAACCCGAATATATTGAGTTCCAGGCATTTCTCCGTTGTCCGCAAATTCAGACAATTTTTCTACAACAGTAGTTTGAGGAGTTATTGGATATGCACTGATTACTTGAACGCGCGCTGATTTTGCGGCATAAGCAGCTGCTACATTTCCTTTAATAATTTTGGTTTCTCTTTCTTGGATAAAATCTTTTTGTGCTTCAGCCATCGTGTATATTACTCTCTCTAATCATTTCAATTGAATTTGATGGACATTCCTTACCACATATTCCACAGCCCTTACAATATTTAAGCTCAATTTCAAAAGATCCATCTTCTTTTCTCCTTATTACGCCTTCTGGGCAAAAAATAAAACAGAGACCGCATTGATTGCAGCTTTCCTTGATTACGGGTCTAAAAGTTCTCCAGTCTCCAGTGGTCCCAATACTTCCCTCAATAGGCAAGGAAATGGGAATGGGTGGCAATTCTTTCCAATTTTTATATTCTTGAAGTTTTGGACGTTCTTTTTTTGATTTATTAATATTTTTCCATTTTTGTGATTTTGATTTCGACACGATTAACTCCCTCTCACACTCTCGTAGGCATCTTTAGCGACACTCATATTCTTTTCTCCTTTCTTTTCACCAAATTCTTTTTTAATAACTTTTTCCATAATTTTTAAATCATAATAACCTGTGACTTTACCAAAAGCACCTAACATTGGAATATTTAAAATAGGGCCACTAGAATGCATGAATTCTTTTTTAATGCAAATCCCTGTAGCATCGACTATAAAAAACTTTACATTTTTTGGGAATCCATCTGGGTCTATTGGATCAGGGCTATTTACAATGAGAGTGACTCCTTCCTTTATAGACGCTCTAATTTTTGGTATATCTAATAATGATATATCAAACAATAGTATATAATCAGGATTCACTACACTGTCGTATGTTTTAATTGTTTTAACCTTTGAGACCTTTGTAAAAGCTTGTATTGGAGCTCCTCTCCTCTCAGCTCCTATAATTGGAATAGCTATTGTATCTTTAAAACCTTTTTCAAACGCCATCTTAGCCAATAATTGACTTCCCGTTATACAAGTTTGACCACCTCTGCAATGCATTGTTATTTCCACTATTTTTTCATTCGACAATTTTTTCCACTTCTATGATTTTTGTACGTAATATTCTCAGTGCAACCATTAAAAACGTAGAAACCGATTGATTTTTTAGTTGCCAAGTAGTTTCCTATACTAAAATAAGTAAAGGCACTATTAATAATATAATGCTTATGATTTTTAATGGATGAATTTTATTCTTAATCATTAGAATCACACAACTTTATATTATTATCTAATAGTAAACTATTCTTTTACTAATAACGTAAAAAAATGAGATCAATAAAAAATTTTCGAAATAGTTTTATAATTTTAAGGCATCTCAATCATAAAATCAATATAAATATCAAATTAGCCAAAGGAAAAAAAGGATGGAACTTTTATTTAATTATCAATCAATATCTTAAATTAAAGAAACATCTGATCTCGTCAATATGACACAAGAAGATTATTCAATTAAATGTCCTGCTTGCACAAAAGGAATAATTAAAATCAATAAAGCAGTGTACGATCTACCAGATAAAGATAAAATGCTGATTTTGAAATTTGAATGTGATAAATGTAGTTTTCTTAAAAATGATATCATCCCTCTTACGACAAATAGGGATTCTGGAATTATAACTCTTGAAGTTTCAAATGAAACAGATCTCAAATCAAAAATATACCGTTCACCGATGGGGAAATTAGAAATCCCAGAACTTGAGTTGTTGGTAGAACCAGGCCCAAGAGCAGATTTCTACTATACTAATGTGGAAGGTATATTACTTCGTTTTGAAAATGCAGTTTCAATTTATAGGAATAGTCTTGAGGAAGATGATCAACAAATTTTTGAAATTGAGGAACTCCTTAATGATATGAAAGAAGCTATGAAAGGACAATTAAAATTTACTTTAGTAATCACTGACACTCAAGGAGGGAGCTATATAATTCCACATGATAAATCAAAATATAAGTTTGAAAAACTTAAGTAAAATGAATTAGAATAAATATAAAATATGATTTTATCTAATGTTTTATAAAATCAATTCCGTTATATGTGAAAAGTGATGGGAACTCAAATAAAAAGAATTGGGATCTTAACCGGTGGAGGAGACTGTCCTGGTTTAAATTCAGTAATTTACGGGATCATGCTTAAAGCTTATGAAGCCAATGTTGAATGTGTAGGAATTCTAAAAGGGTGGAAAGGTTTTATTGAGAATCTTACGATCCCACTGAACATTGCCGAGCACGACGATTTACATACTATTGGTGGTACATTATTGTTTACTAGCAGGACAAATCCGTTTAAAGGCGGATCATCAAAAGAACAGATTGCCAAAGAATTAACCTCCAAGTTTGGCGAGTTGGGAATAGATGCCTTAATAGCAATAGGCGGCGATGATAGCCTTGGAGTTGCCGATACTTTATATAAATATGCTAATGCAAAAGTGGTAGGGGTGCCAAAAACCATTGATAATGACTTGCAAGGAACACATTATACGTTTGGTTTCTGGAGTTCGACGCAATTAGCTTCTAATGCAATGGATAATCTTACTACCACAGCTCGTTCACATCAGAGAGTATTTGTCGTAGAAATAATGGGCAGAGACGCGGGATTTTTAACCATGTATAGTGGGATCTCAGCCGGAGCAGATATAATTTTAATCCCAGAAACACCTTTTGATTTAAAAAAAGACGTGATTAATGTTCTAAAAAATAGAGTTAATGCGGGTTATAAACATCATATAATAGCTATATCCGAAGGTGCTTACCCAAACCCTGAATCGCTAAATCGAGATTTTAAAACTATTTCAAAAGAAACATTAGATAAATTACCAAAAGATACATTCGGCAATCCACTATTGGTAAAGCTAAATATATCTCAAATAATTGTCGATGAATTAGACCTAAGAGATGACTTAAAACAAGAATTCCAGAAAAATGGGGTAGATTTTGAATGTCGAAGTGTAGTTCTTGGTCACACTATGCGTGCCGGAACACCAAATTCATTTGATAGGATTTTGGGCTTAAGATTTGGATTAGCAGCTATGAAGCTTGTTTTGAAGGGTAATTTTGGAAAAATGGTTTCTCTTCAAGGTAATAGAATGGAAACAGTTCCCCTCTCAGAAGGCGTTAAAAAAAAATATATTACCCCTGATAATGATAAAATGGAATTACGCGATTTATTAGTCAAAATTAGATATTTATCAAAACAAAAATAAGAAACGTTCGAGAGTTATTTAATAAGAATCTAATGAATTTTTTTAAAAACTATTTTTCTACAAATCTTTAAACTAAAAAGGTTTCATTATATTATTCTAAGATAAAAGAAGAATTATTTTTAATTATTTTAATTAAATCAAATCATATAAAAAAATGAAATGGAAAAAAATTTTATTATTAGTTGCTAATTTCAGTACTACTGGTTATGATTTTTATGATTCTGCTTTTCCCCCCTTGGCTCTTGAATATATCGCTGCATATGTAGAAGATTTGGTAGATGTAATAATTATAGATTCTAAAGCTGCTAATTTAAATCTTCAACAAGTTAAAAAAAAAATCGAAGAGTACAAACCTGATTTAGTTGGTTTATCCGTACCAGTTACTAGTGCAATTGAACTTGTGCTCATGCATGCAAAAGTTGCAAAATTATATGGGGCAACAACAGTAATAGGGGGGTGGCATCCTACTTTAGCAGTTGAGCAAACTTTGTCATCTCCATGGATTGATATTTTAGTTAGAGGAGAAGGCGAATTTACTTTCCGTGAACTGATTGAGAAGGGTACCCCGGAAAATGTTGACGGATTATCATATAAAAAGAATGGTAAAATTATCAACAATCCAGACAGACCATTTTTGAAAAATTTAAATGAGTTAAAGTTGCCAGCTCGTCATTTGGTTAAAGATTACAATTATAAAATATTTAATATGAACTGTGATGCTATAGAAACATCCCGTGGATGTCCACAAGCGTGTAAGTTCTGTAGTACTAATGTGGTTTATGGCCGAACTTGGAGAGCAAGGTCAGTCGAAAATATAATTAAAGAATTGGAAGTTGTGTCAAGAAACAAAAAAGTTAAAGATGTATTTTTTGTAGACGATAATATTCTTGTTAATATGCAACGTGTTGGGAGATTATGTCTAGAAATAATTAAAGGTAAAAGGGGTGGGAGAATAAAAAAAAATTTACATTTCTTCTTTCAAGGACGCCTGGATTCAATTGCAAGACGTCCACGAATTATTAGATTGATGGCAGAAGCAGGTTTTTGGCTTGTTTTGGTTGGTGTTGAAGCTACAGATGATAAACGATTGAAGTTTGTTGATAAAGGATGCAAAATGGATGATATTGAGAAAGGAATAAAGATTTTACATAAAAATGGAATAATTGTTATGGGAAATGTCATTTTAGGAGCTGATATTGATGATACTTTAAAAGATGTCCTTACTACTATTAATAGAACTGGAAATTTAACTTTAGATTTACCAAGTTTTACATTACTAACACCCTTTCCTGCAACCGGTTTTTACAAAGAAATGAAAGAGAAAAAAATGCTCCTCACAGAAGAGTATGATAATTTTAACTGGCTAACCCCAGTAATCAAAACTAATAACTTCTCGCCTGAAATTCTAAAAAAGTTACTTTTTCTTGGATTTTATGCTGTTGGATTCTATGCGGGAAATTTAAGTAATAAGATTAAATTATTTCGTCGAACTGTTGGATCAAGAGGATATTCTTATACACTCCGACCCTCAAGAATCTACAATGCAATTACAAGCTATTTAAAATGGAAAAAAATTGTCTTGAATAACCTAAAAGGAATCAAAAAGAAAAACATAAAACAAATAAGATCAGGCAATCTAAACCATATGGTAGATTTACAAACTGAAATCACCAAACTTATGGACTAAATAGTGGAGTAAGAAATGTCAAAAAAACAGAATCCTCACCGAAAAAAAATTTTACTTATCAAACCAAATTATAGAACAATTGGATGGGATTATTTAAATATGGATTTTCCCCCAATAAATTTATCATATATCGCTAGCTATTTAATTGATTTAGATGTTGATGTTGAAATTCTTGATACAAAAGTAAGAAACTTATCCAGTAAACAAATCAAAAAAAAAATTGAAAAATTTAATCCCGATATAGTTGGAATCTCTGTTTTTGTATCTGCAGCATTAAAAATCTCAATTGATGTAGCAAAGATCGTAAAAAAGGTTAATCCAAATTGTTTTGTGATATTTGGTGGGCGACATCCCACTTTTGAGCCCAATTCAACACTAAATATCAATGAGGTTGATATATTAGTAAGAGGAGAAGGAGAATTAACTTTTAGAGAATTTGTCATTAAAGGTACTCCTGAAGGTGTAGAAGGGATGTCCTATAAATCTAATGGAAAGATAATTCATAATCCTGATAGACCATTAATAAAAGACTTTGAGAATATAAGATATCCAGCAAGAGAACTAACAAAGAAAAACAAATATAAAATGTTTACAGTGAGATTAGAAACGGTGGAAACTTCTAGGGGTTGTCCTTACAGTTGTAAATTTTGTACAACTCATGTTTTCAATAATCAATTATGGAGGGCACGACCAATTGAGAAAATTATTACAGAATTAAAATTGATCTCTCAAAATAGAAAAATTACAGATATCTTTTTTGTAGACGATAATTTAACTGCAAACACTAAAAGAATTGAAAATTTGTGTGAAAGAATAATTGAATGTAAACAAAAAAAAGAAATTAATGATTTTAAATTTTTTGCACAAATTAGGGTAGATTCTATTGTAAAGGCACCTCAAATGGTAAAAAAAATGGCTCAAGCAGGATTCTGGGTTGTTTTTATAGGGATAGAAAGTATTAATGAAGAATCTCTTAAAGAAACGAGAAAAGGATTCGAATTTAAAAAAGTGGTTGAAGCACTAAAAATTTTACACAAGAATAATCTAATTGTCCTAGGGAATTTAATTATTGGGCTTGATTTATATGAAACAGAAGAAGATGTTGTTAAAGAAATAAAATATATGAAGAATGTGGATGTAGATATAGTGAGTTTTGTGATATTAACCCCATTTCCCGGAAGTGTTGTAATGGAAGAATTAGATCAGCAAAGTTTAATTGTTTCCAAAGAATGGTCTAATTATACAGTATTTTATCCTGTTATTAAAACTCATCAATTAAGCTCAAAACAATTATATGATCTCTTATATTACTCTTATAGAGAATTAAAATACGTTAATAATTTAAAAGCTTCAGGTAAACGTTTACTTAAAACTCGAGGATTGCTATTTCTTTTGAACCCAAGAAGACTTTTAGCCTTTATTAATTCTTTCTTAAAAATGAGAAGTTTATTCAAAGAATTCAAGAAAAGCTGAAATCTCTTTCTAAAGCATTTAAATTGTTTTTTAAAATGATCGTGAAACGCATCTTTCACGATGATTTTTAACCATAGTGCTTTTCTTCATCATGATCAGCATCAATAGCGTCTTGTTCTATATCTCGTCCAATCCACTTATCGCTTAAAATTTCCTTGTAATATTCATGTGCGATGATCATATTCATCACTTGAGTGGTTCCCGTCCAAATCTCTCCAATTTTGGCATCTCTTAATAATCTTTCAAGCGGGTAGATAGTAGTGTAGCCTATTCCACCCATTATTTGCATTGCATTGTTGATAATCTTCCAACATGACTTTGTTGAAAATTTTTTCGATTCTGATACTAATCGTCTCTGCAATGAGGCCGGAGCTCCGGAATCAATGACTTTAGCTGTATTAAAAACAATAGCTCTTACTGCATCTAAAAGAGTAATACTATCTGCAATTTTGAAATTAACACCTTGAAAGTTTTTAATTGTTTGCCCAAAAGCTTTTCTTTTTGTACTATATTTAGTTGCAATTCTTAAACTTGCTCGTGCTAGTCCTATAAAGCCAGACGCAGTTGTCAACCTCTCTGGAACCATCATTTGATAAAAAATTTGACCTCCTGCACCTTCTTCGAGGATTATGTTCTTTTTCGGTACTTTTACATCCTTAAACTTAATACGTCCTGCTCCCCCACCACGGGTTCCTAGCAACCCAAAAAGATATTCAACAATTAAATCATCACTTTTATCTACAATAAATAAACTCAGTGATTGACGAGAATCTACATTTTGACTAAAATCTGTTTTTGCATAAACCAAGAAAAAATCCGCACCTTCTGCACCAACTACAAATCTTTTTTCCCCGTTTAATATATAATCATCGCCTTCCTTTACAGCTGTACATGTAGAACCAAAGAAATCAGACCCACCTCGTGGCTCAGTTAAAGCTTCTGCCGTGAACTTCTTTCCTTCGCACATAGGTTTTAAGTATTTCTCCTTCTGAAAATTCGTTCCAAATTTATTAAGTGCTTCTCCACATATACTTGGCAATGAAAATAAACATGCGAGTGAACTCCCAAGTACTCCAATTTCTTCTAGAGCAATAATTTCGCTCTCCCAATTTAATCCTCGTCCTCCATACGCTTTTGAAAACCTTATTCCTATTAAGTTATGCTTTGCTAATTCTTGTAACCACTCTGCTGGGTATTGTATCTCATCTTTATCCATTTTTTTTAACAAAGTGGGTGATACAGAGTTTTTTACTACCTCTCGGACCTCTTCTCTAAATATCTTATTTTCTTCACTTAATAAATAATCATACATTTTTTTCACTATTTTTATAAAGATAACAAAATAATTATATTATTTCCATTGGTACATTTCATAGCAAAATTTTTCCCATAAAAAAATTGTTATTAAAAGAATTTTTAAATTATTATCGTTAATTTTCTTCTTTATTTCGCTTATCAGACTAGCCTATTTATTTATTTCTCCCATTCAATTAAAGATTTAAAATTGAGGGAGCAATTTCTTTTTTTATACCAAAATTCCTCGTTTCATAGTTCAAGTAAAGTTCAATAAATTTATCTATAAATATTAAAAATTATTATGTAAAACACCATAAACATCGTTAATTTTTACGGGATGTTCATGAATTTCCCGTTCAGAATTTTAGCTTATTATTAAGTATGAATGCACTTATGGTAGTGCTGTTTCAATTCTGGATAACCAGAAAAATTTCAAAATATGCTCCCATGAAAATGATGGCAATTGGAACCATCTTCTATCTAGTTGGATTTAGTATGTACGGCTTTGTTTCTGAGACATATTTGTTTTTTATAGCAATGATTATTATTACCGTTGGGGAGATGATTGTAGCACCTATTGGACAAGCCACAGCTGCTTTTTTTGCTCCTGAAGATAAACGAGGACGGTATATGGCGATTTATGGTTTCCATTGGACGATTCCTAATCTGTTTGGGATTTTAGGCGCTGGAATGGTAATGGAAAATCTTGGACCAAACTGGGTGTGGTATCTAGCGGGGATATTGTCTCTGATTTCAGTTGTTGGATTTTCACTACTTCATGGTATAACAAGCGAACGATTTTTAAAAGATGGTGAATCTAAGCATGAGGCAGAGCAATTAACTAATCAATTTCAAATATAATTTTTAGATATTCATATTTAGAATTAAGCAATTTTAAAATATCTTGCGAAAAAGTTCTTAAATTTCTCACATGTTTTAGCTTTTCCTCTTTTTGTTTAAGTAAAAACTCATGAATCATATCTCTTGTTACTTCTGGACCATTTCCCTCGAGATCATTTCTCCAGTTCATTAATTTTCTACTAACTTTTCTTATTGATTGATCAAGATATTCTTTTTTGTCAAAAATTTTAATATGATGCTTATCTAAGGCAAAGCTAATTCGTTCTAAATGATCAGCAATACCTAATGAAAAACAACATAAGCTAATTATATTTGAAGTAATTTTTGCGTCTCGAGTATTTGTGGTCACTTCAAAAGATTCCCACACATCATCCCACTCTCCTTTATTTTTACTATTTGAATCATAAATACATAGAACTACATTAATTATATCATTTAAATCAACATTAAGTCCACGTTTTAGTTTTGTAATGAAAATTTCTCTAAGTTTCGTTCCCTCAAAATAATTTTCAGCAACAAAATCGAGTAATTGGTTAAGGTTATTTGCTTTACAAACCACATCATATAATACTTTTGGATTGTCAGGATCGGACCATTGTAGATTTTTTTCCCAATAATTAGTCTCTTTATTTTTCAACCAGCCCATCTGTGTTAATGAATGATCTAACAAACTCACCTGAAACGTAAAAAAATCAATTGAACCGGTTAAACGTTTTCTCCTCCAATCATTGGTTGTAAATTTGCCCAAATATAACTTTAAAGCACCTCTCACTAAAGATTTTTTACCATTTTTCAAAGAAATATTAGCGTCCTTATAATAGGGGGAGTTTAAATTTAAGGAACATGTAACGATGTAGTTTAAAACTTTTTTAGCTTCTACAGCAACAATATCTAAGGGTATGTCTCCATCCGAGGGGTAAATTAGGGCCTCGCCATCTAAAAACATTCTAAATAATTTAAAATCATCCTCTGGAATTCTGTAAGAAGGTGTTTTAAATAGTTGTCCTTTAAATAGATAATGCGTATAACCATTTTCATCAATTCTAGTTTTATGAGTAATAGGGGATACATCTCTTAACTTGTCACCTTCTTGAACAGCATCTGTCCTTAAGTCCCAAATCCCTTCCATATTTCCAACAACTAATTAGATGTGCTAAAATTGCTATTTTATTAAATCTACATTTCTCTTAAAACAATTCGATTATTATATGCTAAGAATACATTAATAAATGAGGTAATCTTCTTTTTCTATTTCAAAAACTACTTTAGCGTTCAATAACCTAGAATTCAATAGCTCTAGCACTTTTTCTCCAAAGTGCTTGAGATTTTTTGAATAGTATAACTTGAAATGACCTTGTTCAAAAATATAGTTATGAATTAATTCCCTTGTAATGTCTGGACCATGTCTTTTTAGGTATTTTTGCCAATGAACTGAAACTCGAGTGATTTTTACAATTTTTTGGTTCGGAAATATAATTTGATCAAAAATCAAATCGTGGAGTTTAATTAATACATTCCCTACTCTTTCAAGATAATGTGCAATTGAAAAAGAATGCCTTATTAGAGTTATTAAATTTGAAATAGTTCTTGTACTTCGAGTATTTGCACTTTCCTCAAAAGCATCCCACCCTTCATACCATTTATCAACTGCAAAACCCTCTGATTTATTGAAAACCATGGCTACATTAATAATATCACTAATATCAACATCATGTCCTCTTTTAATTTTCTTTTTAAAAATATCCTTTAAAGAAGTACCATCAAGATAACTCCCTCCACCAAAATCAAGAGCTTGATTAATATCGTTAGATGCGACAAGTACATGCTCTTCTCTTTCATTCGAAAAAGGATTATTCCAATACACTTTTTTTTCCCATTCACGTGTTTTCTTATTCCTTACCCAACCAGTTTTCTTTAACACATGTTCTAATAATTCAATCTTGTGCATCCAGAAATCTATATCATCCGTAAACCTCTTTCTTCTCCAATCTCTTGTCGTAAATTTACCTAAATATAATTTCACGGTTCCTCTTATTATTGCAAGCTTACCTTTCTGCAATGATTCAAAAGCTTCTTTATGGTAAGTTGCTCTAGGATTTTTAGATATTTTAGTGATCTCTTTTAAAATAATCCTCGCTTCCCCCGCTACTAAATCTGTAGGAATATTTCCATCAGAAGGATATTCCCTTGAACCACCATCGATGAATCTTTCGAAAAGTTTAATATCGTTTGAGGGTATACTATATCTGGGATTATTAAACATAATATTGCTGAATACATAATGGGTAATCCCTTCTTTATCCATATAAGTTTTATCATATGAAGGCGAGACATCTCTTAATTCGTCTCCTTTATGTACGACATCAGCTTTAGTATCCCAAATTAAAGACATAAATAATATTCTATTGAATGAAATTTTTAAAAAATATTAATTTATCATATAAAATCAATTTTTAAACATAGTGTTTATTGATATTATATGAATGTTTTTTTTAATGTTAAACTATTTACACCTTGGGATAAACTTAGTTCAAAAAATTTAACTCAAGTAAAATTATTTTCATTAAAAAATATATTTCAAACTTTTCCTGTAATTGAACCTGAGTTTTTCGATGATATCCTCTCAAACTTGTATAATTTCAAACATTATTCATGGACAGAATGTATTAAAAGAATAGTTGGACCTAATGATGAGGATTATGATATTTCTAGTTTTAATTTTCTTTGGGCTTGTGATGACCAAAATCGAATGTATCAGTTCCTGTTTCAAAAAACTGAAAAAAAAGAGAAACCTCAAGCCATTCTAGCTGCATTAGCACCTCCAGAGCTAGGAAAGCTATTTAATCAATATAAAGAAGAGGCGATTTTACGAACATTATCTTTGTTGAATAAACCAAAAAAAATGAAATTCTTAATGGTCTTGGCACCAAAAGGAAAATCTATTGCCGAAGAGCAACAATTACTTCAAGTGGGTAACAAAGATTTAGAGAAATTGAAATTCAATGCCATGCTTAAGCAGATGCCAAACATAAAAGGACACTGGTTTCCCGAGTACTCGCCACGATGTCCCAGTTGCAATAGGATTATCGTAGAAATAAAAGGATTTAATGTGGCGTTCCTTAAATTAAAATGTCCTTATTGTGGGTATCAAGCAAGTTAGTATATAATGACCAACTTATAATTTTAACAACATTAATCGAGTATTATTGTGTAGCGTTTGGTAAATTAGTCTGTTCAGAGTGTGTGTATCAACAACTTAAGTACATCCTACTCTTTTATCCAAATCTTTAATAATGATTTTTATTCAATCGTTCGATATATAATTTATTAAAAGAACTAAAAATATTAAGGACTGATTCAATTTTGTTTATTGCATCATTAGATTTAGGAACAACTGGATGTAGAACATTTATTTTTGATTTAGCTGGGACAATTATTGCAAGCGATTACCAAGAATGGGAAAGTTATTTCCCTTCTCCATCATACGTTGAGCAAGATGCCAATATTTGGTGGAATTCAATTAAAAAAACAATTGAACGAGCAATAAAAAAAAGTGGAATTGATAAAACTGACATTGTGAGCCTATCTGTGACTAATCAACGTGAAACCATTGTTCCGATTGATAAAGAAGGTAACCCACTTCATAATGCTTTAGTCTGGCAGGATAGACGAACGATAGATCAAGTAGAATTTATTGAGAAGGTAATTGGAAACGATAAAGTTTATGAAACTACCGGCCTAACAATTGATCCTTACTTTTCAGCTCCAAAAATCTTATGGTTTAAAGATAAAAAACCAGAGATTTACAAAAAAACTCATAAATTTCTTCTTGTTTCAGATTTCATAATTTTCAAATTAACAGGCAAATATTATACTGATTTCTCAAACGCTTCACGAACGATGTTATTTGATATAAAAAATTTGAGGTATTCTGATGAAATTGCTTCTGATTTAGAACTTGACTTAGATAAAATGCCCGAAACATTAGCAAGTGGTACAGATATAGGAGAAATGATAACTAATGATACTATGTTTGATAAGAAAACTTTAGTAGTCACAGGAGCTGGAGATCAACAATCTGCAGCATTGGGTGTAGGGGTTGTTTCGCCTGGAGAAATGAAATGCACAACTGGAACTGGAAGCTTTATACTTGCTTTTTTAGCAGCACCTAACTTTGATCCGCAGAAACGTGTCTTATGTAGTTGTCATGCTGTTCCTGGTACATGGGTTCAAGAAGCCAGTATTTTTACAACTGGAGCAACACTTAGGTGGGTTCGAGATCAAGTCGGTCAGGTTGAAAGTCTTTTGGCTAAAGAAAAAGGTCAGGATCCCTATGACTTAATGACTGCCCAAGCTGAAGAATCTCCTATGGGAGCAAACGGTTTGGTTTTAATACCACATTTAGTTGGAGCAGGATCACCCCATTGGAACCCTCATGCTAAGGGACTATTATTTGGCTTAGCATTGGGTCATCAACGAAAGGATATATATAGAGCTGTGCTTGAGGGTGTAGCTTTTGAAATCCGTAAAAATATGGAAGTTTTCAAAGAGATTGGAATAGAACCTAAGGAATTGAAGCTAACTGGTGGTGGTTCTCGTTCAGATTTATGGAATCAAATTATTGCTGATGTACTAGGAATTACCTGTATTAGAAATGTGATTGAAGAGGCAACTTCTCTAGGAGCTGCGATACTTGCAGCCTCTGGGGCAGGATTATTTACAGATATCTCAAAAGCTGCTGAAAACTTGTGTAAAGTGGATAAAAAATGGGATTCTCGCGAGGTAAATAACCAAGTCTATGGAAAAATTTATCGTTTTTCAAATGAGATGTATAATTTACTGGCAAATAACAATTTGTATAAAAAGTTAAGGGATGTAAATCCTAGTGAACTTAAATAAATAGTAAGTTATCTCCTTTTTTTTTTGTACTTTTACTTTAAACATCAATTTTATATATATAAATTGTTATTTTTTCTATAATCAATAATACATAGTGTTGTTTTGATAAGAAATTATAAAAAACCTTTAAATCTAAAATCTAAAAATTTTAGAAAAGTAAGAAGCACGGGTTTAAAATAAAAAAAAAACGAAACAACAAATCGTCTAAAATCACGAATAAATAAGATACTAACAAAAATTGAAATAATATTAATATATGGATGTGAGAAAAATGGAAAATACTTCTGTTACCCCAAGTATAGAGTTTAATAAAACTCAAAGAATAGTTGCTGGAATTTTTTATGTAATGATTGTAACTGCTAGTCTCGTTACTCTAGGAGGGATTATATGGACTCTTGCTGATATTTTTGTTGGGCGAACAGGGAAAACCCAATTATTTTTGGATTTAAATTTGGGATATAAAATTGCAATTATTGGTGGTCTTTTAGCAGGATTGTTTTTCTTATTGGTGTTCTTTTCAGGATTATTCAGAAAATCTTCACGTTCACTAATGAGTTTTATATATAAAAAAAGAGAGCTAGAAGCAAGATATAAAAATCGAAAGGGAGTGAAAATTGCAGCCGGTGGATTATTAGTAAGTATTATTGCAATTATAATTGGCGTAATTTTAGCCATCATTTGGGATGTGTTAGCTGGGCCTGGAGGATCTTTTTCAGATATTACTTTTTTAACTAGCACAGGACCTTGGGTTTTAGCCATAGGGCTTGGAATATTTCTTCTTGTTGGTTCCTCTCTTTTTATGATTTACTTTTGGAAAAACGGGTATTACTTAATTTTGAAAATAATGGGTGCCTTAGAGAAAGAGGACGAGAAAGAATAAGACTAACTTAATAAAGGAAAAAATGAATTTTAATTTGTTTTTCTATTTAAATCAATAATCTTTTGCTCTTATCGTTTTTTTATTCCCTTTTGATCTTTTTTTATTATTATATTATTTTTTTTGATAAACTACATCTGCTAAATTAAAAAAATGGCATTAAAAGTCGGAACAGTATTTAATTATCTTCAATTGCCTGATGTATCACTATTCCCTTTCGTTCTTAGTAAAAGAAAAGATAAATTATTTATCCAAAAAGGATTATTTGTTTATACACAATCTAAGGAAGGATTTCTTATCGGAATTATTGAACGAATCGTTCTTTTAAATGAATATTTTACCGATGCTTTAACTATCAAAGCTTATAATAACAATAATAATCCAAACATATTGAAAGGATTATTCCCTAGCGAAGAATTTGAATTCGCGATCGGCATCGTAAAATGTTTAGGAATAATAAAATTCAAAGACAACTCTAAAAAGGAAATTAAAAAAATTTTACGGATGACTTATCCAGCTAGTCCAGGAAGGAGTGTATATATTGTAGAAGAAATCCTTCTCAATCAATTCATTGGTTTTTCTAGGGAGTTTGGACTGGAACTTGGTAAAGTTAAAGTTTCCTCCATGTGCGCAAAGATCAATATGAATCGATTGTTGAACAAACATTTTGCTATTCTTTCTATTTCCGGCGGTGGAAAAAGTTATCTTACCTCGGTTCTCATTGAAGAATTGCTAACACGAGATGAGGAATGTGGTACTCCTGCAATAATCCTTTTTGATGTACATGGGGAGTATTTATATCTAAAAGAAATTCCTGAATTAAATGAAAGAGTAAGTATTCAAGATATCTCTTATTTTCAAATAGCGGTACCTAAAATGTCAGCTTATTCCTTTAAAAAATATCAAGAGGATATTTCTAATGTTCAAGTGAGAGAATTATCAAAATATCTTAAAAAAATAAAGAAAAGTGGTGAAACTAAAGGGCGTTATTCAATAAGTGATATTATTAGTCAAATTGAAAATGACTCTGATGGAAATAAAAGCACGCGACAAGCTCTGATAGGGTGGTTATCTGATTTAGAAAGGTTGACTTTATTCGGTTCTCAAGAAAATCCAATTTTAAATAAAGTAATTGAAAAACAAAAAATTACTATTTTTAACCTTCAAAAAGAGATAAGTATTAGAAAGAAACAAATCATTTTAGATTATATTTGCAATCAATTGTTTAAATTAAGAAGGATGAATAAAATTCCGCCCTTCTTATTAATTATTGAGGAAGCACATCAGTTTTGTCCTGAAGCAGCTCATTCTAAAGCGATTTCGAAACCTATAATTGAAATGATTGCAAGGGAGGGAAGAAAATTCATGGCATGTTTATGTCTGATTAGCCAAAGACCTAAAAGATTAAGTACTACTGCACTTTCTCAGTGTAATTCAAAAATGGTTTTAAATATAAAAAATCCATATGACTTAAAACACCTTATGGATAGTTCTGAGGCAATCACTAAAGAATATGCTAACATGATCTCAAGCTTAGGTGTGGGTGAAATGCTGTTAATGGGAAATGCAGTAAACTATCCTGTTTTTATTGACATAAGAGAAAGAAAATATAAATCTGGGACAGACAAAATATCACTATCTCATGTTTGTTTGAAATGGAATAAAGATCAATTAAATTAAATCTGTAATTAATGCTTCTCTAATGACTTTGCTGCGTTTGTTATAAACTATCATCTTCTTATTCTTTGAAACACGAAAAACATTAATTATTCCCATACTCTCCATTTTCATAAATAATTCTTCCAACATTATAGAATTAACATATGGGAATTCTTTCTTTAAGAGATCTTCAAGGCGCTTATCCAAAATTTCTCCCTTGTTTTTGATTAAGAGATCCATAATTGAATTTATTACTGGTTTTTGATTCCAACGATTAGATTCGATATTAACCACCTGATGTTTTTATTTAATAATTGTTGTATTAAATTGCTATTACTAATATTTTTTTTTTAAATAATGTTATGTTCTTTATACGAACAACTGATCTTCTTTTGTTTCCTCAATTCTTCGACTTTTTAATTTTTCACCGAATTTTTCATACCAATCAATAATCTCTTTAGTCATTGAAGGATGCATCTCTTTTATTGCTTCTTTAAAATGATCTACTGTGACTTTTCTCGCTCTTATATTTTCTCTTAGAGCTAACATCGCAGCTTCACGGCACCATGTTTCTATATCAGCGCCAGAAAAACCATTTGTTAATTCCCCTAATTTTTCAATGTTTGTATTTGCAGCAAGGGGCATACCTTTTGTGAAAATGTTTAAGATCTCAATCCTTGCTTTTTCCTCAGGAGCAGGAACTAATAATATACGATCGATTCTTCCAGGCCTAATTAACGCTGGATCTAAAATGTCCGGTCGGTTAGTTGCCGCAATCACAACGATATCTTTCATCACTTCTAATCCATCCAATTCTGTTAATAATTGAGATAGAACTTTTTCTGATACTCCTGAATCAGATGTGTGCCTTCCTCGACTTGGTGCTATTGAATCGAATTCGTCAAAAAAGACAATGCAGGGAGCAGCCATTTTGGCTTTACGAAATATCTCTCTTATAGCTTTTTCACTTTCTCCTACCCATTTGGATAAAAGTTCAGGTCCTTTTATTGATATGAAATTCGCTTTACTTTCAGTTGCAACAGCCCTCGCAAGTAAGGTTTTTCCACATCCAGGAGGACCATATAGTAAAATCCCTTTCGGAGGAGATATTCCCATACGAGTAAATATATTCGGATGTGATAATGGCCATTCTACAGCCTCAACTAATCTTTGTTTTAACTCTTCTAAACCTCCTACTTGATCCCAAGGTACATTTGGGACTTCAACAAATACTTCTCTTATTCCGGAAGGTAAAACTTCTTTTAAGGCTGATTCGAAATCATTTTGAGTTACCTCAATTTGTTCTAATAACTCTGGATCGATTATTTCTGAGTCTAAATCTATTTTTGGTAAATATCTTCGTAACGCGGCCATTGCTGCCTCTCGGGCTACAGCAGATATATCTGCCCCAACCATTCCATGAGTTATCTGTGAAAATTCTTTTAATGAAATTTTTTTATCTAATGGCATATTTCGAGTATGGATTTGAAAAATCTCTAATCTCCCCTTTTCATTGGGCACTTTTATCTCAATTTCACGATCAAACCTTCCAGGTCTCCTTAGAGCAGGATCTAAACTATTTGGTCTATTAGTTGCACCAATAACAATAACCTTCCCTCTTCCATGTAAACCATCCATTAAAGCTAAAAGCTGAGCAACTACTCGACGTTCTACTTCTCCGGTAACAGTTTCTCTTTTTGGAGCAATTGCATCTATTTCATCAATAAAGATTATCGATGGGCTTTTTTCTTCTGCTTCAATAAAAATTTTTCGCAATTTTTTCTCAGATTCACCATAGAATTTGCTCATAACCTCTGGTCCATTTATCGAAATAAAATGTGCCTCACTCTCATTAGCAACAGCTTTAGCTAACAGTGTCTTCCCACAACCTGGTGGTCCTCTTAATAATACCCCTTTTGGAGGATCTATTCCTAATCTTTTAAATAAAGAAGGATGTCTTAAAGGTAATTCAACCATTTCTCTTACACGTTGGATTTCTCTATCCAGACCACCAACATCTTCATACGTGATATAACCAATACCAGTCTCAACATCTTCAGTAACTTTTTCACTGATATTTAACACTGTATCTGGTTTTATTTGGCAAACAGCGTTTGGTCTCATACTAATTACTTTAAAAGTAATCTCTCTACTGATTCCTAAAGATATGAAAACAAAATCATCAATTGTTATAGGGTAGTTATTTAACTTTCTTTTGACAAAACTTTCGAATCTAGGGGTATTTTTTAATTTTACACTAGATGGTGCTAACACTATATTTTGGGCAACCTCTGCTTTTACTTTACGTATTTCTAACGTATCATCAATTTTTGTTGCTGTGTTCTTCTGTAATCTAGAGTCAACTCTGACAATACCCAACCCATTATCTTGAGGGTAACTTGGCCACGCTATTCCTGCACTTTGTTTTTTTCCGATAACTTCTATCACATCACCTGTTTGGATATTCAATTTTTCCATAGTTTTTTGATCAATTCTGATGATATTGCGCCCAATATCTCTCTTTTTAGCTTTTTGGACTCTCAAAACTACTACTGGAGTATGTTTTTCTTCTTTCTCCTTGCCTTCATCTTCTTTATTGTCTTTCGATGACATGATAAATAATTTGTTTACATTTATTTTTCTACTAATATTTTAAAATAATAATTCTGTAAAAATTTTTCTTTTTTTTTAAAAAACGATCCTTAAGAATTTTTAAGAAAATCGTCTAACGATACTTGTACTTTAGAAGAATCTAATTTTCTTAGGCGATCTAAAGCGTTTTCTACCCTCTGCCTTGAAAAATTGTGTTCTTCTATTAATAATTCTTCTATTCTTTCGAAGTTGATTTTTTTAGACTTTGGAATAATATAGTCCTTTTTAACATCAGGAATTAAGAAAATATTCCTTACTTGTTCCACAAGGTTGAGATCCAAGAGAATCTCTTTACTTCCAACTTTAATTTTATTTTTTAAGATGTTTTCGATAGAACCAAATTTTTTAATTAAATTTAAGGCAGTTTTTTGACCAATTCCTTTAATTCCCGGGAAAAAATCATTACCAATTAAAATACCCATCTCAACTAACTGTTCACGATTTATTTCTAAGTCTTTTAAAAATTTCGATAATGAAACGTACTCTATATCTAGGGTAACTGTTGTATCCTTTACTTTTCTGCTTCTATTAATAGCGAAATTGCGAAGTAATCGTTCCCCTCCAAATAATAATGTGTCATAATCTTGAGAAGCACACGCCCAAGCATCTCCAACTTCAACCATATACGCGGATTGAGCTTCACCTTCAGAGCTTGCTTGAATTAACGGGATACCCATAGATTCAATTAATTTTTTACTCTCTTCAACCATATTTGTGTTAAGTTTCGATGTTAATTGAGCATATTTTTTAGCTTCTTTAAAATCCTCAGCATCTTGAGCTTCAACCATTTTTTTCCTAGCCTCCTCTTTTATTTTTTTCCTTGCTCTAATCGTGTCTAATTTTAATTCAGATGATATCCCATCAAAAACATATACAGGTTTGATATTGTACTCTAAAAAGTTTATACTCCTATAGAACAATCCTGATAAATGTGATGTTACATTTCCTTGGTAATCTTTTAAAGGAGTTCCGTCTCGTTGGCGTATTATAGCTAAGAATTGATAAATTGTGTTAAATGCATCAATACTTATGATTTTTTTAAATAGATTATCAAAGGTTATCGTTCTCTTGACTTCATTTACTAATTCATTTATTTTCAGCCCCATTTTGCACTTTTACCTATTTTTTGCTTATGTAATCATAATTTATGATTTAATTTATATAATTACCACGATTCTAATTTCTTATTTTGTGGTCTCCTTTTTAATTCTGATCCACATATTTCACATTTTTTCGTCAGGTCCTCAGCTTTAAATGTTTTCTGACAAGATGGGCAATAAATTTCCCATATAATTTTTGTTTCAATTCCTTCTTTATATAAAGGAGAATACGGGATATTTAGTTCAGAACAAACGTTCTCAATAGAATAATCATTAGAAAAAAGAATTACACTTTGGTTCGAAGTATCGATAAGTTCCATAGCAATAGCTATCAGTTGTTTATCTGCATCTGATAATGCATTAAAATCTCCAGTTTTCTTTGCGAATTTTTCTACAATTTTAAAATACTTTCCTAAAGGAGATCTTATAATTAACTTCTTGCTATCAATTGCGACATGTATCCTGTTCAAGATATTTCTATTTTTATCTTTATACTTATCGACTTTGATTTCTTCGATAATCCATGGAGTGGTGTAAATTGTACCTGGAATTAAATTAAACTCTAATCCTTTTAAAAAAATATTAGTGTCAAAAACTAAACGTGATATGTCATCATTCATGGTAATATTCTTCTGGACTATCATCCAAAGGGACTCTAACAGTTCCGATAATTTTCTTTCTTAAACGTGAATAATAATTTCTACTAAACCGAATAAACTTATTTTTAGAATTTGATCTACGAATCCTAATTTTTGTATTAGGAGCAATTCTCTTTATTATCCGCTGTCCATCAATGACTATTTTAGCGTCTAAACGAGGTCTTAAAAGCTGAATCTCAACAACAGAATCCAGAGGAACTATTATTGGTTTTAATCCTGATCCAGCAAAACTATTTAAAGGTGTAATTTGCATGATTTCTATATTCGGATTAACAATTGCCCCTCCCGCACTTAAATTATATGCTGTAGATCCAGTTGATGTTGAAATAATTACACCATCTAAATAACTTCTGTTAAGAAAAACATTGTTAATCCTTATTGATATTTGTAAAACTTTAGAACTCTTTGAAGATACAATCAAAACTTCATTTAACGCATCATTCAACCTAATTTCATCGGAGTTTTTAACTATATAGGGCGTAATCTTTGAACTCGTTTCATATTCAAATTCACCATTTAATGCCTTTGTTAAATCTTTAAATATTATCCTCTCGTTCGACTCATCCAAGAAACCTACAGAACCTACATTTACTCCTAAAATAGGTGGAGGATCTCTTTGAGACAAACTGCCAGCAACTCGTAGTATAGAACCATCTCCACCGATAATTATTATGAATTTTATGTTTTCATCTGTCATCTCACTCAAATCCATACCATTATGTGGAAAAATTTTAGGAGCGATTCTTGTTTCTAAATATACAACTTCCCCCTTCTGAACCAGGAATTCAAATATTTTCTTCGCTAACTTAATTGCTCTTTCTGAATCCAATCTACATGCTAATGCAACAGGTTTTTTTTCCATAATTCCTTGCCTTTTGAAATGAATTCCTACCCAATTTATCAATTCTAAATCTTGATCCAAAAAATAAAGGATTATTTGGAAATTAAAGTTATTGACTTTTGAATCTTTTGATTTTCAGAGCGAGTTTAGTTAGTGAAAACTCTATTTAAAAGTGTCCTATTTGCTAGTTTCCAATAATCTACCTGTGCGGTTGATATTTTATCTGGATCTGCTTGAAGTTCTTTTAATTTCTTTATTAAATTCTCATCCTTCGGCCAATCAACGTCAATTGATTCATAAGATTCTAAATCCATAATATTTATTGCATTATCTTCGATAAAATTGATTTGAGCACTTCCCTTAAATATTTCAGGAATCTCAACCATATGACCGCTTGGAATGGTAAGTGAGCGTTTATTGTTGTCAAAGAGACCGACACATACTACCCTAACTTTTGCGTGACCATGTTTACCACTTTTACTTCTTTCCGTAGCCTTGATAATACAAGGTTCGGCCTCATCTCCTTCTCCAACCATGATATATTGCCCAGTCTTTAATTTCTGTATCTCTGTTCTTCTAATAGACAATTAGCTTTACACCTCAGTTTGTTAAATTGTTACCAAAATTTTTTATTTTTGACATTTCTTTTAACTTATGATAATATTATATTTTAACAAAAAAAAATATTAGTTTTTAAGATTTATTTCAAATACAAATAAAATTTTGCAAGTTGGGATTAAATGGTTTTAGAAAAACTTGGTAGATCATTGGATAATGCAATTCGAAAAATTAAGCGATTGCCCATTGTAGATAAAGGTGCCGTGAACGCATTTCTTCAAGATCTTCAACGTAGTTTACTACAAGCTGACGTACGCGTAGAAATAGTCTTTGAGATGACAGAAAGTATAAGAAAAGAAGCAATGAACACGAAGTTGCAGAAAGCACGACGGAAAGATTTCATAATAAAGTTGGTACATGATAAGCTTATTCATCTTTTAGGAGGCAGACCAGCCCCAATTCGAATAAAACCTGGAAAAAAGAATGTTATTTTGCTTGTTGGGATTCAAGGTTCTGGTAAAACAACAACAATTGGTAAACTAGCAAAATATTATAAGAGTAAAGGGTATAAGGTTGCAGCATTAACAACTGATACATGGCGACCTGGCGCATATGAACAATTAGTGCAATTAACTGAACAAATAGGGGTGAAATGCTATGGGAATCCAAATGAAAAAAATGCAATTAAAATTGCGATTCAAGAAACAAAAAAAGCTATAAATGACGGTAATGACTTGATAATTGCTGATACAGCAGGGAGACATAAAGAAGAAAAAGAACTTATGAAAGAAATGGCCATTCTTGTACAAAAACTTAAACCTAACGAAGTTTGCTTAGTAATTGATGGAACTCTTGGCCAACAAGCATTCATTCAGGCAGAGATTTTTGCTAAAACCTCTAATCTTGGGAGTATTATTGTTACAAAATTAGACGGAACTGCTAAAGGTGGAGGGGCACTATCTGCATGTGCCGCAACGAATGTTGGTATAAGATTTATAGGTATGGGAGAAAAAATCGATGATCTTGAAGAATTTGAACCTTCAAAGTTTGTTGGGACTCTTCTTGGAGTTCCAGATATAGAATCACTAGTTCAAAGAGTACAAGAAGCGGAAATTGCACCAGATGATGAAATGGTAAAACGTATGATGCATGGGAAATTTACGCTTGAGGATCTTTACCTACAGCTAAAGAGTATTAAAAAGGTAGGAAAATTCCAACAAATCTTATCTATGATGGGTGGAGGGAATATTCCAGACGCTTTAAAGGATGACGCTGAAAGAAATCTCGAACGATGGAGAGTTGTCTTAGATTCAATGACCCATGAAGAGAAGATGGAACCGAAAATTATCAAGAAGAAGAGAAAAAGAAGAATTGCGGTTGGAAGTGGAACGAATTACTCCGTGATTAATCGGATGCTCGAACAATACGGACAGATGAAAAAATTTATGAAGAGATTCCTCCAAATGCAGAAAAAAGGAAAGGGATTTCCAGGTATGCCCGGTGGAAAAGTTGCAGGAGATTTTATGAAAAAATTGGGTAAATTTTAGAATTCAAAGAATACTAATAGTTTGTTTGATTAGATTGGTAAATTTTTTATTACTTGAAGAAAAAATAATTGAATATAATAAAGATATTATTGATAAGGGAACAACACCCCAAAAAATCTATGAATTATGTTCATGTATAAGGGAAACTTTTTGTATATCATATTCTATAAGGAAGGATAATAATTTATTTTTATATTTTCAAAAAGAGCACACTTTAGTTAGTTTCATTGGGAAAGATTTGAGATATTTAGGCCCAGATGAGAGATCTCAAGCATTACTTCTTGAAAAAGCTTTAAATTTATCAAAAAGAATAGGGATTAATCTAATAGATAGGAGAAAACAGTCAACACCGGGAATATATATCTCAAGGTTTTTTGATAATCTCTCTTTTCTACGGTACCTTAAATCTTTATTAATGAAAAATGTTTATCTTATAACCAATCATGAGGAATTCATTAAAAATGATAAAGATTTTGACGCTAATTATCTCACTGTTGAATCTTTTTTAGATGATGTTTTGTTTATACTACCGAATTATGAGAAATCTAATAACGGTTCAAAGATCGATTTTCAATTTAAAGAAATGAAAAATATAAAATCCTTTTCTCTTTCTAAAATTAAACAAGTAGAAAATAAAATTTTATATATTAACTATCGAAAAGATCGTCAAGAATCTGTAAGGTTATGATTTTAAAAAACGGTAAAATCTTTTCAGAAGGATTAATTCATAATGGGGATATACTTATCAACAACGGTATAATTACTAAAGTCGTTTATGAACCAAGCGAGAGAGAATTTCAGAATTTAATTGATAAAAATCAAGATGGTAAGGTAGTAGATTGTGAAAAAAAAATTATTCTACCAGGAATAATCGATATTCATTCTCATTTACGTGATATAGGGCAAAGTGAGAAAGAAACCTTTTTTACAGGTACGAAAGCTGCTGCATTTTCTGGAATAACAACCGTTTTTAACATGCCAAATACCAAACCCCCGGCTACTACTGAGAAGCAAATTAAAAAATGGATGAATAAGGCCCAGAATAACATTAACGTAGATGTTGGATTCATTGCCGGTGTTCCCAAAGGAATTGATGAAGTTGAAATAAAAAAAATTATAGATTTAGGTATAATCGGTTTTAAAATTTACCCCGAAAGCCCTTTAAGTGAAATAGATTGGAAAAAATCAGTTAATATTCAAAAACTCTTAAATGTTTCTTCTATATACCAAGTTCCAATATTTATTCATGCTGCGTTTCCTCTCTCTGATAATGAAAAAGATCAAATCGTTGAAGACTTTAATATATTAAAATATCCCATTTTAGAATTACATAATAGATTACATCCCATAAAAATGGAGGAGCAGTATTCAGATTTTATCTTACAAAATTATGAGAAATTTATAATTGAAAATGAATTAAAAGCAAAAGAATTCCCAATTATTCATTTTTGCCATGTCAGTTGCAAGGAGGTATATTTACATATCCAGAGTTCGAGAAAATCGAATGAAAGCTTCAAAATATTTTATGAAGTCACACCACATCATTTACTTCTTTCAAAAGATCTAGTATTAGAGCGGGAAACTTACGGGAAAGTATTACCACCATTAAGGAATATTAAACATAGTCAATTTTTGTTTAATGAGCTCAAAGAGGGTAATATATTGTTATTAGGTACTGACCACGCACCTCATACAATAGAAGAAAAATCTCAAGATTACTTGGATGCTCCATCGGGGTTCCCTGGCTTTGAAACTTATCCAAAACTGTTGTTAGATAAAATATTTAGCTATGACCTCTCATTAGAAAACTTCGTAAAGGTATCCTCAGAAAATCCTGCAAAATTATTTAATTTGAAAAACAAGGGATTTATTGAAGAAGGCTACGATGCTGATTTAATAATAATTAATAAAATTCCAGAATATATTATTAAAGCTCTGGATTTTAAGACTAAAGCCAAATTTTCCCCATTTGAAAATTCTAAAAGTACAGTTCATATCTGGAGAGTTTTTTTGAGAGGAAATGAAATAAATACTGAAAAAAGTAACCCAAAAGGAACGATTATAAAAACTTGCTAAAAAGTATAAATGTTTAAGGGGCATAATAATACTTAACTCAAAAGGAACAAGCGAAGAATATGTCTTATACGGAAAAATTTTCAGAAGAAGATGGAGAATTGTTAATAAAGTTTGCGAGAAAAAACATTGAATTTTTCCTTACAAACAACAGAAAAATTCCTGTGCCGGAAAAAATAAAAGAAAAATTTAGTAATAAATACGGTGCCTTTATTACATTAAATATCCTTGGTATAAAGGATAAATCATTAAGAGGGTGTATTGGTTACATTGAACCCATTTATTCGTTATATGAAATTATCCACAGAGTTTCCATCAGTTCTGCTATCGAAGATCCTAGATTTCCATCCGTAGAAATTGAAGAAATGGAGAAAATCCTGATTGAATTATCAATATTGACTCCACCTAAATTAATAAAAGTTAACGATCCAGAAGAATATTCTGATAAAATCATAATTGGAAGAGACGGATTGATCGCTGAAAAAGGAATGAGGCGAGGCTTACTTCTTCCCCAAGTCCCTATAGATCATGAGAGAAATTGGGATGTAAAAACATTTCTTTCTCATACATGTTCAAAAGCATGGTTAGATCCAAGCTCATGGAGAGATTTAAGTACTAAAATTTATACTTTCCATGCAATATTATTTGAAGAAGAAACACCAAGAGGGAAAGTGACAAGAAAGTATCTTAAATAGACTATTTCTCAAAAAGTACAAGGTTTTTTCCTAAAACTTAAAAATAAATTATAGTAATATAAATAGTTAAATATGGGAAGTTCGGATGCAATTCTCTCAATTGATATTTCTTCTAAAAATGTTAAAGTTGCTTTAATTTCTGTTAAATTAAAATTAGGATCTGTTTTTTCTCAAGGCTATAGTATAATAAATGAGGATATTGATGGCTTTGCTAAGCATTTGAATATGAATGAAATTTGGGATATAATTAAAACAGGAATAAAGCAAGTAGTAAACAAAGATAAACCAAAAGAAATTGTAGGAATTTCTTCATGTGGACAAAGAATAGCTTCTGTTTTTCTAGATGCACATGGAAAAGAGATATACGGTGGCCCTAACACAGATATGAGAGGTATCGATTCCGCCTATCTTATCGAAGATAGATTTCCTGAAAACGAAATGTTTAGAATAACCGCCCATAGTCCATCTTTAATGTTTACACTAGCACGTTTATTGTGGTTTAAAGAAGAAAAAAGAAACCAGTATGAGAACATAAGCCACATTTTAATGTTAGATGACTGGATTGGATACAGACTTACTGGAGGGTATTACACAGATTATTCTTCTATCGGAGAGTCTCATCTTTTTGATATTAAGCATAAAAAATGGAGTTTTGAAATTATTGAGAGTTTCAACATAAATCCTGAACTTCTCCCCAAAATTGTTAACTCTGGTACAGTTATAGGAGAATTAAAACCTGATTTAATGAAAGAAACCGGCATAAACCAAAACTTAATTCCTGTAATAAAAGGAAGTGGAGATACACAAGCTAACTTATTAGGTATGGGTGCAATTGAGAATGGAAATATAGGAATTACATTAGGAACTACTGCACCAGTTCATTTAGTTGTGAATAAACCTATAATTGATCAAAACCTGAACTTTTGGACAGAGTGTCATGCAGTTAATGACAAATGGTTAATTGAAGCAAATTCTGGAGGGACGGGAAAAGCTTATGATTGGTTCAAGGATACTTTCATTTCAGCTTCTGAGAAGGATGTAAATGAAATTATGGATGAATTATTAAATCGTGTTGAACCTGGAGCAAATTCTACCTACGCCTACCTTGGTCCAGAACTCATGGCTGTAAAAGATCAAACATCAATAAAAAGAGGTGTCTTCATTTTTCAACCCCCTAGTATGATTGGGGAGGAGTTTCCAAAATTAGAAAACTTTGCTCGATCTACAATCGAAGGGATTTGTTTTGGAATTCTTGAAAACTTTCAAGCATTGCAAGGTTTTACCCAATCAGAAATTGTGGCTTTCTGTTCTGGGGGTATGTCAAAATCAAAGGAATTTTGTAAAATCTTAACAAATATATTAGGCAAAGATTTAAAGGTACCCCATATACTCGATTCAGCTTTTACTGGTTGTGCAATAAATACATTATTAGGATTAAAACTATATCCCGATTACAAAAGAATCATTGATGAACTCATGCAATTTGAGAAATATTATGTTGATCCCTCAGCTTCCGAAGAATATAGAGGCATTTTTAAACAATGGAAGCATCTAAAAAACAAAATTGATGATCTTTAAATCTCGTTGAACTTTATCACATATATACCCATAGTAAAATAGGAGTGTAAAAAAAATGTCAATTTTTGAAGATATTTCAAGTTGTTTAAAAGACATTGAAGAACGATATAATAACACCGAAAAAATAAGAAAAAAACTAGCAAATTACAACGACCCAATTCAACTATATTTTTTAGATACTGGACGGAAGATATTGATATTAGTCAACGGAGACCATGGAATTGAAGTAAAAGATAATACTGGGGATGATACAGCACCAGTTAAAATTGATTTTATATCTGAAAAGACTCTTTTAGATTTGTTTAATAAAGATATTGGCGCTGTAAAAGCATATAGCTCTGGTCAAATAAAAGTTGTAGAAGGTAAGATACGTAATTTAGTCAGACTAAAAAGTTTGTTATTCTAAGCATTAATTAATTTAATAGTAAAATTAGTATATTAAGTGAGGTTTATGAAAGCTCTTATTACAGCTGTATTGACACCAGAGGCTTTAAATGAATTAAACAATATAATGGATGTTGTTTATGAGCCATGGACAAAAACAGGAGAAATATATTTTGACGCTATAGAACTAGCCGAAAAGCTAGAGGGCGTTGATATTTTTATTACTGAGGTAGATGACGTTAAAAAAAAAGAATTTTTTGAGCTTACTAATCTAAAATTACTTATTTCATGTCGAGGAGATCCATTCAATGTTAATCTTAAAGCGGCAACCAAAAAAGGAGTTCTTGTCTTAAATACCCCATTAAGAAATGTTGATGCAGTTGCAGATTTAACTGTTTGCTATATTTTAATGCTTGCTCGTAAAATACATAAACTAGATAGAATTCTTCATTCTGAAAGTTTTGAAGTAGTAGATTTTGAAGATTGGATAAAGTACTTCGAAAACTTCACAGGTACGGAATTGGGAGGAAAAAAAGTTGGAATTATAGGTTTTGGGCAAATAGGAAGAAGAGTAGCAGCTCGATTAAGACCATTTGGTGTAGAATATCTTATTTATGATCCCTATGTTTCGCATGGTATTACCAAGGAATATGGTGATACTGTTGAGATTGATTTTCTCGTTAGGAATTCAGATTTTATAACTATTCATGCATCCGCCACTGACGAGAACGATAATCTAATCAATGAAAACCGCATTAACTTAATGAAAAAGAACGCCTTCTTAATAAATACTGCTAAAGGGAGTTTAGTAGATTATAAATCTTTAAAGAAAGCTTTAGAAGAGAAAAAGATTGCTGGGGCTGCTTTAGATGTCTTTCCACTAGAACCTATTGATGAGGATAATGAATTTTTAAAATTTGACAATGCGATTGTCTCCCCCCATATCGGTGGAGATACTTTTGAAATAATTATACGTCAATCAAACATGCTTTTAAAAGATATCAAGTTATGGTTAGACAAGAAGATTCCTAAGCATATTATGAATCCAGAGCTACTTACTGAAAAAATTGTTGTCACGAGCGCTAAAATAAATAAATTGAAAAGGAATATTGTCGATCTTTGCAATAATTTATTAATAGAGGGTCATGTGATAGGTTCTGCTGGAAATGTAAGTGTAAGAGTAAAAACCAATGAAAAAGAGTTCGTTCTCATAACACCTAGTAATATTAAATATGAAAACATGAAACCAAAAGATATCCTTCTCATTAATATGGAAGGAAAAGTCATCGAAGGTAATAGGAATCCTTCAGTAGAAAAACAAATGCATCTAGCCGTTTATAAAGAAAGAATTGATATAAATGCGATTATTCATGCACATAGTATTTATTCAAGTGTCCTCAGTGCATTAAAACTTTCACTCCCCCCAATAATAGAAGAATTAGTCCCATATATAGGTGGTGAAGTAAAATGTGCTGAGTATGGTGAAGCAGGAACAGAAGAATTAGCAGGAGCAGTTCTCAAAAATTTAGAAGAAAGAAATGCTGTTTTACTAGCAAATCATGGCAATTTATGTTGTGGAAGCCATTTAGAGGGTGCCTATACAGTTTTACAATACCTTGAGCGTGGGGCGAAAATTTATTATTTAACTAAACTTGTTAAAGATCCAAATCTGTTGCCGGATGATACTATAGATTATGAAACAGAGATCTTTGAAATATTTAAAGAATCTAAAAAGATTTAATCCTTTTTACTTCTTAATTTCTATTCCTCCAATTGTTTATGAAAATTTTTTCTATGGATTTTCTGAAATGTCCAAAGAATTTATTTAAATTTAATAGGTGAGAAGACGAAGATGAATTTGTTTTGTTACAGAATGATTTTAATAGTCAAAATGTTATTGTAAAAGAAGATCGAGGTGTCTTAAACCTTAATGGATTAATTGATTTTGATAACTGGTGTATTGGAAGTAGAGCACAAGATTTTATCAAAATAGATTATTTAATTCTAAAGCCTTTAAACAGTTTCTCATATGATGATGCTTTTTGTAGAGCATGTTCGAAGTATTATAATATTGATAAAGAGTTTAAGAAAAAAATTGAAATATACAAGTTGATATGGTTTTTAAAAGAATTTAATCTTGAGTCGATATTAATAAATTAATCTAGCAAACTTGAGTTCTCGAGTAGTCTATCAAATTCATTAGAAAACTATTTATTTGAAATAAAATCAATAATAAGGAATATCCTTCTCTGAAAAATTGGTGCCAGATTTAGTTTGTCTACCAAAATGCTTTTTGAAATTTCCTTATAGTCTCTTCTAATGAATTTTCGATTTCATTTTCAAAATCAAGGAATCGTTTAATATCTCCATCGAAATTAAACAAAACATCCTCAGGATATATTTCAAAGAATCTATCCGCAATTGATTGTAATTCTTGAATTACTTTTTTTATCTTAAAACTTTTTGAAGAATTAGCGACAAAAAGAAACTTCCTTCTCTTTATTACACTAAATCGCTTAGAATTTAATTCAAAATTTGTTAATCCTCCTTTCGAAAGTCTTTCGGCAAATGAGTTTAATGCAGTCATTAGGCCACCAAATAGTTGTGCATCCAGATGTTCATCATAAACACGATGGAATACAACTACTCCACTTTCCGCTAAAATCCATATATCTTGTATGAGTTTTACCATTTCAAGGATGCTTTATGTTGTAGAACTTTACTTTTACCACAAATATTTAATAAATTATAACTATAAATGTATATGTCAAACTAATAAGGATATTACCTTCTAGTTTTCCAAATGAAAAATGTTATATACATATTTTCTTATAAAATTTTCAAGTAAGAATTTTTTAGTTTGAATAATGTCATATACCTCTTTTGATTTTCGAGTATTCCCGATATTCATTTATTATTTTTTTGTATTCACATTTGGTACTGTAGTAACCCTTAAAATGTATAGAAAATGGAGGGAAAGAAAGGCCCCTCCAACCTTATATCTAACTTTAGTCTTTTCTTTTTTAACTTCTGCTCTTATTATTTTAACAATTGGATTAGCTGAAGCAGTAATTTTGGGGGAATACAGAGAAATATATAGGATTTCTCTCCCGTTAGCATATTGCATGGTAATCCTCGCAGACGTTTTCCTGTTTATATTTGCGAGTCATATTACAAATAAAGGTAAAAAAGCATATCCAGTAATCGGTACTATTGGAATACTATTAATTATAATTCTTTTTCTTCCCTGGAATTGGTGGGGTGTTCCTTCTGCAGATTATGAAGGAGAATTAAACATTAGACTATACTCAACCGTCAGTATTGTTATATTTTCATTATTAATATTTAGTTATATTGCGATCATATGTCAGAAGGTGAAAAGTGGTGTTAAAGATAGAGTTATGTACACTGGTTTAACATTATTATTCTACTCTATGATTAGTTTTATATTGCTTTTTATAATGTTAATTGCAGATACTCTCTTAATTACACTATTTAATCATCCAGGTTATTCAGAGTTTATTTATATTGCGTGGATGTTTGGAGCAATATTTATAATACTTTCCTATATGTCATTAATAATGCCAGAATGGTTAATCGAACGGATTAAGAAAAAACACGGATTGTAAACATTTTTTGATTTTAATTTAAACAAAAGTGTAATTTAAAATATTTTTTTGTCGTAGTTTATTATTTTTTTTTAGATTTGATAACTTAATCCCTACCAGTCTAACTTTCTTATCACTACTAGAAAACTCTTTAAATAGTTCTAAGATAATTTTTAGTACCTTGTTTTCATCTTGAATGCAGTAGTGTAATGTTTTAGAGCGAGTAAAGGTTTGAAAACCCTCGAATCGTATTTTTAATGTTACAGTTTTATAGCTTATCTGATGCTTTATTATGGTTTGATGTATTCTTTTGTTTATATCAGTAATTTTTGATAAAATTATATTAAAATCTTCCGTATCTGCTAAGAAAGTTCTCTCTGCACTAATTGATTTTCTCTCTTCGTGAAATTCTTTGACTTTTCGATTATCTATTCCATTTACTACATCCCAAATCCATTTTCCATGTTTTCCAAATAATGTCATTATAGTAGATAAAGGTGTATTCAGAATATCCCCTATTGTCTTAATCCCCTTTTTAATATAATGAATTTTGGTCTTTTTTCCGATACCAGGGATGCAAACAATATCTTTATCTTTAAGCATCGACCTGAAATTTTCTGGTGTAAAAAGCGTTATACCATTTGGTTTATTATAATCCGAAGCGATTTTCGCTAGTGATTTCGTAGGAGCAATACCTATTGATATTGTAATTCCTACTTCTTTCCTAATTGACTTCTGGATTTCTTGTGCAATCTCTTTTGCTTCCTTGAAATTAACGCAATTATCTGAAAGATCGAGATAAGCCTCGTCGCTTCCGACTTGTTGAAAATCCTGTGAAAATTTCTCAATTATCTCCATAACTTGTTTGGAAGCCAAGTTATATTTGTTAAAATTTGGTTTAAGGTATATTCCATGGGGACAGCGTTGAAAAGCTTGAGATATCGGCATTCCCGAATGAAGACCAAAAACTCGTGCTTCATAAGAACACGTCGAAACAACTCCACGTCCTTTTCCTTCTTTTGGCTCTGCACCAATAATAACAGGTTTTTCTTGATATTGCGGATTGTCTCTTATTTCCACAGCAGCAAAGAAGCAATCTAGATCACAATGCAAAATTAACCGGGACATAATAGTTTGGGGGATGTAGAACTTATTCTATATCATCAAATTTAATATTACTTGAATTTATTTAAAAAAATAGACCATTTTGAATTTTTAAATAGTATCTTATCAAAACTTAATTCTTTTTTATAAATTCGAAATATATTTTTAACCCAGTCTCAATTATTTAATTTATGTCTCTAACTAGAGAAGATAAGCTTCGAATAGAAGTAGTTGGGGGAGCAAAAGCAATTTTTTCAAAGGGATTAGTAGAGGTTGGGGAAGGAAATGTAAGTATACGGAATGGGAAAAAAGAGGAACTGTTTATCACACCTTCATTTAACCAATATTCAACTCTTAAGAAAGAGGAAATTGTTCTTATGAATTTTGATGGTATCCCATTAAGTGTTGGAAAATTACCTTCAACTGAAACAAAAATGCATATCGCAATTTATAATTCTCGACCAAAAGCTCAAGCAGTAATTCACACACATTCTCCTTAAGCAACTATGCTCTCGATTGCTCAAAGAAATATTCCTGTCATTATGGAAGAGATGTATATTTTTTTAGGAGGATCCATTGAAGTCTCAGATTTTGGAAAAGCTCATACAGAGGAAATAGGAAGTGTAGCTCTTAAAACTTTAGATAGAAAAAACGCGGCTTTATTGACTAATCATGGGGTTATAGTTTGTGGAAAGTCAATGAATCACGCAATAAAATTTGCTGAATTAGTAGAAAAGTTGGCAAAAATATATTGGGGTGCCCTTCAAGTCGGAGAACCAACAATTATATCAGAGATACATCTAAAGAGATTTAAAAAATTACACGATAGTTTATTTGCAAATTATCCACGTAGTAAAAAAAGTAAATAATTTTAATTGGTGACATAAATGGAGATAGTTATTAGTTCTCTTGGATAAATTATAGGACGAGGACTATCTAATACATCAGTAGAATCATGATCGAAAGCAGCATAATTCTGTAGGAAAATGGGTAGTGACCTGCTCACAATCCATCCTGGACACATGGTTGATAATTCCAGTAAAATTTCGGATAAGTACCAACCACTTGGAAAGGGAAAATTCAATTTTCGCAAAATTTTTGATCTTATTAAGTCGTACAACTATAAAGGATCATAAATAATTGAATTATTAACCACTAAGGATTTAGAAAATGGTCTCAGATTTTTAAATAAATTTCTCTAATGATTAAGCTAACATATATTAGATAGTTGTAAAAATTTATCTTATACGAATTCTTAGTTGATTTTATAATGCCAATAATATCTCTACAAGTAAGTGACGATTTATTAGAAAGATTCGATAGGATTCGGAATAAAAGTGGTTTCAGCTCAAAAAGTGAAGCATTAAGAGACTCTATTGTAAGTTTTATTGAAAAAAATGAGAAATTTGAGAATTTAGAAGGATATAAAATAATGACCATTAATCTCGTCTATCCGTTTAAGGATATCACTATTGATCAGATCTCTGACTCCTACTCACGATTTCATCGCATCATTAAGACGATAACAGATTGGCGAATAGCGGAAAAAAAAATTGAAATTATTTTGGTAGTTGGAGAAATTGAGACGATCAGGGATCTATATAAAGAATTAGCTAAAATTAGAGATGTAATCTGTTCCATCCGTGAGATGGTAATAGATTAGCTCAATGTTAATCAAATCTAAGGGAAAAATCTACCTGTTCTGTTGGAAATTTTGTTAATTGACCTGAACTTATCACATCAGGTTCAGATATTAAATAGTCTACAATATTCTTTAAATTGACCCCACCAGAAACCTCAATTATTATTTTATCTCTGAAATTATGCTCTTTTAATAAATTTATACAGTCTTCAACCCCATCAGGACTAAAATTATCCAACATTATGATATCAGCCCCGTTCTTTGCAGCAATAAGGACATCTTCAACTTTTTCTACTTCTATTTCAATTTTCTTTGAAAAACTAACTTTTTTCTTAACATCGGCTAAAAGTTTTTCAATATCTCCATTATAGTATCGAAGATGTGTATCTTTTAACAAAACCATATCGTCTAAAGAAAATCTGTGTGTGTCACCTTGACCTAATTCCACAGCTTTTTTTTCAAAAATTCTTAGTCCCGGAGTCGTTTTGCGAGTACAGGCAATTTTTACATTTTTTCCGGAATACTTTATTAATTCGACAAATTTTCTTGTTGTTGAAGTTATCGCGCTCATATGTGTTATGAGATTAAGGCATAATCTCTCTCCTAACAATATACTTTTAGCGTCTCCTTTTAATACGGCAATAATATCTTCTTTTTGAAAAGCATCACCATCAATTTTCTTTAAATCTGTGGAAACATCTAACAACTCAAAAATGATCTCTAATTCTTCTAAACCTGAGACATAACCTGCACTTTTAGCAAAGATTTTGGCAGTTATTTCAGTATTTGATGGAATTGAAATCGAAGAAATATCTGCAAAATTGCAATCCTCTTCAATAAATCCTTTAAGTTTTCTTTGAATGATAAATCTATTATAATAACTCATATTTCGCACAACGATTTTTAGTATAATTATTATAAGTAAAAAATTAATTTAAACTATGGAGAGAATATTCATAACGAATAATGATATTAAACTGGAAGCCGAATTATTTCTATCAAAATTTGGTACTGAGAACGTTTCTGTTTTAATTTGCCATCCTCATCCCCAATATGGAGGTAACATGTTTAACAACGTCGTTTCTGGAGTATTTAATAAGTTAGTAAGTCATAATATTTCTTGTATCAGGTTTAATTTTAGGGGTGTTGGGAGATCTACAGGATCTCATTCAAATGGAACTGGGGAATTAAGTGATGTTCATGCATGCATTGACTTTTTAATAAATGAGAGAAAATATAAGAAGATTTTCTTATGTGGATATTCATATGGAGCAGTAATTGGGTGTTCGGCTGTTGGACATTCAGATCAGATTGGGGGTTATATTTCTATCTCTTTTCCATGGGGTTTTATAGGATCAAAATACAAGGAGCTTTCTCAAACATCTAAACCTAAGCTATTTATTCAAGGAGACAAAGATAATGTTGCTCATTATGGAAATTTTCAGGAAAATTTTGATTATTACTTAGATCCAAAAAAAAAGAAGATAATAGAAGGTGCGGATCATTTTTATGGAAATTATGAAGAACAAGTTGCTAATGCTGTTTTAGAGTTTTTAAGAAATCTCCAGGAGTACTTAACCAAATAATTTTAAAGCGTAGATAATTTTTCCAGGTCTGCTCTACTATTTTCTTCAGCCCAATCAAGAAGTTGATCGGTGTATTTTTCAATTTCCTCTGATTCTGGTAATTTTGTGAGGATAGCTAAAAGAAATTCGGTTGTTTTGTTCATACTAATATTTCTCATTATAATAAAATCTTCTTTATACTTAATCTTCACACTCATTACATCTGATAAACCAATTTCTTCAGAGGCTTTATAAGCAGCATCACTTAATAAAGAACTCATTGCTGCTACTACACGTTCATCTATATCTTCTTCTTTTTGGGAAGCTAAAACGAGACCTGCTGAAGTAGCGAATAATGATGCTCGGAAATTTCCATTTTCATTAAGTTCTTTAAGTACTAGATCGAGTCTGCTAACCAATTTAACGCTCTCTTACTATTTTTTTAGGTACAATCATTTTTTGTTAGAATGTATTAATTGTAATACTTCGGTACAAACTTTCTTAGTATAAATAATATGAGTAAAATTCTATTTAAAATTATTTGATGTCGAAAATGAAAAAAGAAGAACACTTAAAATTTTGACTTCTTTATAAAAAATCAACTTTTTTATTGTCTTTTGTAAAATGAATAATTAGAAAATTAAATTCTTCATCTTTTAACTCCTCAATGTTAAAATAAAAGTAGACATAACATCATTCTCATCAATATTCAATGTTATAACACTAGGCCTTGCTACCGGTTTAAGAAATCCTGATTTTTGAGGTGGCGGTTTTGGTGCTGTAGGGGACCCAGGATTTACGAGTAAAGTGTTAAATTTTGTTCCCTTTATTAGTGGAACATGAGTGTGTCCAAAAATGATAATGTGTAAATTATTTTCTTTTATGAATTCTTCTAGATTCTTAGGCAATATATGAATTACTCCGATATTATAACGACTTTCTGAAAATTTTTCAAATTGATTTAAGTTCTCAATTTTATCTATATTTCCTTTTACACAAATAAGAGGAGCTATACTTCTTAACTCGTCTAAAAAGAAGAGCTCACATACATCTCCTGCATGAATAATTTGATCAACATCTTTAAAAACGCTTTTTAATTGATCAAGTAATGCCGTTATTTGGGGCTTTTTAGTACCAGAAGTTATGTGAGTATCAGAAATTATACCAAACTTCATTAAATCTATGCTCCATTAAATTGCGATCAACATACCCATAATAAAAATCAGAAACCCAATCACAATATCAATAAAGATACGGAATAAAGTATCTCCTTTTGTATCTTCTTCAGAATCTCTCTTAAAATATGTTTTTAAAGTAGAAAATCCATTTGAGAGTCCTTGCTTGAAACTCGAAAATTCCCATACTAATAGCCAACAAACAAACACAAATAAAATACCAATAATAAACAGGGGAATATAAACATAAAAAATGACAATTTGAAAACTAATTCCCTGCAAGAAACTCCAAATAGTATGAGCAGAAACGATATTGTTTAAAGCATGGGCAATTATTGCCGGAAGAATCCACTTTTTTCGTAATACAATTAAAGCCAAAATTATACCAACTATAAACGCTTCTCCAAACCAAATTAAGGGGTACCACGCAGTAGCCTGGATGAGATAAGCTAAATGACCTAACCCAAAATATAAAGACGATATGATCACAGCAGACATTTTAAAAAAATACTCACTACCTCGTTTAGCTAAAAATCCCCTCGTAACCGTTTCTTCAGTAATAGCTACTGAAAACTGGATGATGATTGCAGAAATCAAAAATATAAAGTAATTGTTGGACATGGGGCCAATATAAAAGTTTGTATTTTTACTTGCAAGTACAAATGCTTGATAACCAATAGTTTCTGGGACTACAAGGTAAGTGAAGAAATCTATCGGTAAAAAAACTAAAAAGAAAATCAAGAATCCATATAAAATTTGAAATTTATAATTTTTTCTCGTCATCCGATACAATTTTAGATGGCCGGTTGAAGGAGAGATATCTTCATCGAGAATAATTTTTTTTTGGGAATCGAATAATAGAGTGGTTAAATATAAAATTAGAGGTATACCGAAGAAAATAATTATTGCTCTTATTACATAAAATAAGATACCATAAAGATTACTCCCTTCTTTTGCAATTAGAGGAATTAAAAAAACCGGAATAATAAGGAGGACAAATAAAAAAACAAATACAAGTGCTACTTCATAGAGAAAAAATGTAAATCTAACTTTCGCAATTTTTCTCTTTTGTTTTGAAAAAACCATATCTCCTCACTCTTATTTTAATAAAAAATTATTGTATTGAAGAATTAAAAACTTTTTGATTACTAGCACCGATTAAACCGATTTTACTTCCTCCAAGTCCGGAATTCCTTTTCTAGCTCCCAATTTCTCAATGCACTTGCTAGCAACAAAATTCCCTATCTTTGCATCGTTTTTAAGATCATCTAATTCAAAACTAAGATTCTGGAAAAATCCATATACAAAACCGGCTGAAAATGCATCTCCTGCTCCTGTAGTATCGACAACTCTATCAGGTTTAAATGGCGGAATAATCTGTGCACTATTTGGTGTAACTAATAAAGCTCCTTTTTTACCGATTGTGATTATTAGAACCTTTATTCCGATTGAGAATAGATTTTCCGACTTTTCCTGAGCAATATTAAGATTGAAACTTTCTTCTGAGACATGAAAGAGAACTTGGAATTCTCTCTGGGATATAATTAAAATATCAACTTTTTCTAAAAGATTCTTAATGTTTGTAAAACCTTGTTCTATTATCAACATACCCGGGTTTAGAATTAGTGGAATATTTTTTCTCTTCCCAATTTCAGCAGCAATAACAAAAGGCTCTAAGTTTTTTAAACTGCTTAAAAAGAGGATTTTAGCCGAAGATAGTTCATCCTCTCGAATATCTTTTTTTGAAAGATAATTTGCAGCTCCACTATGGGCATAAATCCTTCGATCTCCTTCTTTATTTAAGGCTACGTAAGCAGATCCAGTTGTGTATTCATTGGAGTATTTTATTAAATCCGTATTTAAATCTGCTTTATTAAAATCATTAATTATCATAGTTCCAAATGTATCATTTCGACCTAGTTTTCCAATAAAGGCAGTTTTTAAATTCAGTTTTGCACATACAAATGCAGTATTTGCAGCAGCTCCCCCAGAAAATAATTTTAAATCAGAAACAAAAACTTCGTCATCCTCTTCTGGATGTCTCTCGATTTGAGCCACCATATCAACAAGGGCGGCTCCTATACAAATAACATCGAAGGTATTAGTCATTTTTACTAATTTTAATTATATTTGAAAGAACCAAATTCTGAATTAATATTGACAACATTATCCTTAAATGGTGATTTTTCACATCTTCCAATAATTTTTGATTCAATTTTAAATTGTGAAGCAATTTTTATAATTTCTTTGGCTACTGCTTCTTCACAATATAATTCCATTCTATGCCCCATATTAAACACCCTATACATATCTTTCCACTTGGTTTCAGAAGAGTTCTGAATTATTTCAAAAATTTTTGGGAGGGAAAATAGATTATTTTTGATATAATTAATACCGTTACCATAATTCAAGTTTTTTGTTTGACCACCCCCTGTATTGTGTATGATTCCATGAATATCCGTTCGAAATTGCTTCAAAACTTCAATTATTAATGGCACATAAGTCCTAGTTGGGGATAATAAAGCTTCCCCTACAGTTAAGTCTACACCCTTTATTGGATCTGTTAGTTTATGATTACCAAAAAAAACTAGTTTTTCATCTAAATTTCGGTCATAACATTCAGGATATTTAGAATGGTATTCATGAGAAAGTACACCATGTCTAGCTAAAGTGAGTCCATTGCTCCCAATGCCACTATTGAACTCTTCTTCATACGAAGCTTTTCCATAACTTGCGAGTCCCACTATCACATCATCTACTTGAATGTTAGCAGCATTTATGACATTTTCCTTTTTCATGCAAGTGAATACAGATGCATCGAGAAGGATAGTTTTTACTATATCACCAACATCTGCGGTTTCACCTCCACATAAAATCACTTCTAAACCGAGTTCAGTTAGTTTTTTACTATAATCATAATACTCTTTAATAATTGTAGCAATAATATCTCTTGAGATATAATTACTGTTCCGACCAAGATTGTTGACTAAAAACATCTTCCCAGTCGCACCCACACACAAAATGTCATCAATATTCATAATTATAGCATCCTTGACAACATCTTTGAAAATAGAAAGATCTCCCGTTTCCTTATAATACATATATGCTAAACTTGATTTAGTGCCTGCACCGTCAGCATGGGAAATGGAACAATAATCATTTCGGTCGTTTACATCTTTAACAATTTTACAAAAGGAGCCGGGAAACAACCCTTTTCCTAATTTTTTAATAGCGTTATGAACATCTTCTTTTTTGGATGAAACTCCCAGTTTAGAATAAATATTCTCATCTTCAGCCATTATATTTGGCTACCAATTGTATTTACTTTTCATAATTTTAATTAACTTCTCTGTTTGATCAATCGCTTTACCAATATATTTATGGGGATCAAACAACTCATTTAACTCTTCTTTTGTGAATAAATTTTTGATTTTAGAATTTTCATACAAAATCTCCTTCATAAACCGATTGTCTCTTCGTGCATTAATTGCTGTTTGTCTTAAAAGTTCATGTCCTTCCTGTCTTCCTATTCCCTTACTAACTAGTTTAACCATAACTTTTTCGCTAAGACATGCTCCTTTAGTGAGATTGAGGTTTTCTTCAATTTTAATCTCATCAAATTCTACTCCTTTAAGATTTGTTGTTAATTCTTTTATCATATAATCAAGAAATACAAAATTTTCCCCAAAAATCACTCGTTCTGATGCCGAGTTAGTAATATCTCTTTCATCTTCTAATACAATATTATCTAAGGCAGGAATGATATTAGATTTAATAATTCTTGCTAAACTACAAATTCTTTCTGATTTATGAGGATTTCGTTTATGAGGCATAGTAGAACTTCCAACCTGTGCCTTTTTAAAAGGTTCAAGCATTTCAGAAATCTCACTTCTCTGTAATATCCTATTTTCTCTTGCGATTTTAGCTAAGGATTGTCCAATAATTGCAGTTAAGAATATAACTTCAGCATGTCTATCTCTCTGTATCACCTGGTTCGCGATAATAACAGGATTTAATTCAAGTTTGTTCATTACACTGCGTTGTATTTCAACTGCTTTCTCTCCAAAACTTGCCATAGTGCCAATTGCACCAGACATTTTACCATATGATATACGATCTAATACTTCAGATAAACGATCAAGATGTCTACTAACTTCGTAAGCCCATACACCAAACCTCATTCCATATGTAGTTGGGACTGCATGTTGACCATGAGTTCTTCCGATACAAACTAAATCTTTTTTTTCTTCCGCTAATTTTATCAAAACATTCAATAATTCCAATAAAGATTTTTTAATACAATGTAAAGCTTCTTTTAATTGCATAGCAGTGGAACAATCTTCAATGTCATAACTTGTTGCTCCTAAATGGATATATTTACCTGCATCTCTTTCACATTGTTCCGCTAGACCCTTTACCATCGCCATTAAATCGTGATGGATCTCTCTATCAATTTCTTTGACTCTCTCTAATTTCACATACTTTAAACTGGCCTTTCTGCTAATCTCATCTGCGGCTTCTTTAGGAATGTTTCCAAATTCTGCATGAACCCGTGCTAAAACGGCTTCCACTTTTAACCAATTTTCTAACTTTTTTTCCTCAGTAAACAAATTAGCAATATCAGTTCGATACCTAGTTTCTATAGGATTGATAAATTTGTGATCCATATTTTCTCCTTTTTTTTTTTGTTTCTTATACTTAAAATAATGATTCATCAAAACATATATCTTATTTTATTTACACGATATCATAATTTCAATAACAATTGAGTATATCTAATTAGTATTAAATAGCAATCTTATAACAAAAAAGGCAAAAATCAGTAAATCTTCTAGCTAATGTAGAATAAATTTACTACTAAATTAAACCCCATGAATGTATACTCAAATAAAATACTTTTTTTATCGATGTTATAATTGTGGGGAATGGTACTATACACATCGTGTGATTAAAAAAAAAAAATGTTGGAAATGTAACCATTCTTTTTCATTTAAAAATTCAACAAAGTTTACTAAACTTTGCACAACTAAAGGAGCTATTGCGATAATTAAAGAGCTGAAAACAAAAACCTAAATTTTATTTTGAATTTGGCTTTTATTAATGTTGATATATTAAAAAACAAAGGTATTTAAAATATTTTCTCCAAATCTTTTATGAAACTTTGTAAACCTAAATGCTTTTTATATATCTTGAAATAAAAATCAAACAGAGAAACAAATATGGATATTGTGGATGATTTAAAGGAAATCGATGATAAATTAATAAAAGAATTAAATTCTATTGCTAAGGACAAAACCGAGTTTTGGGATATCAGAACAGGAGTAAGTCGTGGTACTACGTTAGATTTTACAGATTCAAAGAGTAAGGAAATATCTTCTCATTATATAACCGAATGTGGAATAAGAGCTTTTAATAACGGGGGTTGGGGCTTTTGTGTACTAAAAGATCTAAACAAAAAATCGATAATAAAAGGATTTCAAAAAGCAGTTAAATTAGCCAGATTATCAGAATCCTTATGTAAAAACAAGTTCAAAATAGCTCCAAGAGATCCCCTTATTCAAGAGTTCAAAACCAGTAGCAAGAGAAATTTAGAAGAAGTTGATATCGAGGAGAAAATCAATCTTGTTAAATATCATGAGAAAATTGCTTCTGACTATTCTTCAAAAATAAAAAATACTCATACTCTTTATATTGATGGTCATGTTAACAACTTATTAGTTAATTCCTTCAATAGTTATGTATTTCAAGATCTATCGTTTTTAAGATTGTTTAGCAAAGTTTATACTCAAGAAAATGGTTCAATTCAGAGGTCTGCAAACACTATTGGGGGTCTAGGTGGCTTTGAAATTACGAAAACAGAAAAAGCAGAAAATTTAAGCACGAAATCAGCAAAAGAAGCCGTTGATTTATTAAGAGCAAAATCACCTATTGGTGGTAAATTAACAGTTATTACTGATCCAAAGTTGACAGGTACGTTAATTCATGAGGCATTCGGCCATGGTGTTGAAGCAGATTTAGTGTTGAACAATGATAGCTTATTAAAAGGAAAGATTGGTAAACAAGTTGCTTCAGAAAAAGTCAATATTATAGATAATCCGACTATGGGGCAAGGTAAAAAATTTAATATGCCGTATGAATTGTTTGGGTGTTATTTCGTAGATGATGAAGGAATTCCATCCCAAAAAACAACCATAATCGAAAAGGGAATCCTCAAAAATTACCTACATAATTTAGAAACATCCTCAAGAATGGGTACTCTTTCTAACGGTCATGGAAGAGCATCATCTTCTTCTTCAAGACCTCAAGTGCGTATGGGATTTACCTTTTTAGAACCAGGAGATTGGAACAACGAGGAAATAATTGAAGATACTAAAAATGGCATTTTATGTGAAGATTTTCAGTATGGTTATACCGATCCCTCAACTGGGAATTTTCAATTTAAATGTAAGTTTTCTTATAAAATTGAAAATGGAGAGAAAAAGGAATTAATGAGAGACGTGTCTCTAAGTGGTATGATTCTTGAAGTCTTAAATAAAATTTCAGCAATTGGAAAGCAAACTAGTTATTCTGATGGAATATGTGGAAAAGGAGGGCAAAGTGTTCGAGTTTGTGATGGAGGCCCTCATATTCGTATTGAAGATATTACAGTCGGAGGCTTAAATTAAATGGAAAACGACTATGATATCTATAATGTAGCTAATCACGTTTTTAAATTAATTGATGAAGGAGCAAATGAACTAATACGGGCTGAAATTTTCTATGAAAAAAATAATTATATCAATATAGATATTGAAGAAAACTCGGTGAAGAATAGCGAAATTGGAGAAGACCACGGTTTGGGCTTACGAGTTATTGATAAGAAGGGCGCTTTAGGATTTGCTTTCTCAAATAAAATAGAGAAAAAAACAATAGAGGAGATTTGTAAAACGGCTCTGAAGATGATGAATGTTAGCACTCCCGATCCGGATTTCTATGATCTACCAAATTCATATCAAAAATATCCAAATGTAAATGGTCTATTCGATAAAAATCTGAAAGAAATGCAGTTAGAAGATTCATTAGGTTATATCAATACCTTAATTGAAGTTTGCGAACAGGATGAGCTAGCAATCTCTCAATCAGGGGGTTTTTTGTCAAATTATTCAAAAACTTATATTTTTAATTCAAACGGTTTAGAAATTACGGGTAAAGAAACTAGCTGTTCAATATCCTCCCATATTATTGTGAAAGATAAGGTAAGCAATGAAACCTCATTTGGTTATGAATGGCAATCTGAAAGAAACCTCAACCATTTAAACGCATTTAAAATAGCGAATACCGCTCTAGAAGAAGCTAAACGAAACCTCAATAGAAAAAAAATTAGTAATATGAGATGTCCAATAATTTTAACTCCAAAAGGGACGTTACAGTTAATCTTAAGACCTATTGCTTCTGCGATAAATGGAGAGACTTTTCAATATAAAAGGAGTTTTCTCGTGGATAAAAGGAATCAAGTTATTGGATCAGAATATTTGAATATTGACGATAAAGGAATAGTTGATGGTGCAGTAGGATCCGCGATTTTTGATGGTGAAGGGGTTCCATGTAAAAATAAAAAAGTTTTTGAAAGTGGGGAATTTTTAGAAACTGGTCTTTTACACAATAGTTATACAGCTGGTAAAGAGGGAGTGGAAAGCACAGGAAATGCATCTAGAAGTTCCTATAGCTCTATACCTTCAATTAGCACTACGAATTTTATCATGCAAAATGGGGAGATGAGTATTGAAGAAATTAGAGAAGATGTGAAGGAAGGAATTTTGTTCGATTATACTGGAGATTCTCCTAATATTTCGACGGGGGACTTTTCGGGTTTAATACTTCACGGTAATTTAATCGTGAATGGTGAAATTAAAGATCCCTTGAATGAAACTATGGTTGGGATAAATCTGTTAGATTTATTTAAAAATATTGATGCGGTTTCAAGAGAATTTAAAATTTATGGTTCGCTACAAGCCCCTTATGTAAGAGTAAAGGATGTACAAATTATTGGAGCAGTAAGTTAAGAAGTAATATTTAACCTTAACCATAATATATCGTAAAATTTCTCTAATTCACTTTTACCGATCTGCCATAGCTCCGTTATTATTTTTTGATTAGCGAATTGTTGGGAAAAGCAACCATTTAGTTTTTTTTTCTCATTAATTAAGGTAATATATTTAACCAAAGATATAAATTGGTAAAGTATTTTTCAATTTCGGAATTTTTTATTTCCCATAATTCGACAATAATCCTCTGACCCTCTCCAGGTTGAGAAAATGAAACATTCAACATTTCAGATATCCAAAATTGGTTATGCAATAATGTGATTTTAGTCGTATTAAAGTAAGATGTCGCATTAATAGAAGGAGAAGAAGATACTATAGTGTTATTATCACCTTTTAAAGTCTCAACTCGAAATGAAAATTCTCGTTTCATCTGATTATCAATTGTAACATAAAAAGAAACGTTCTGACCTATTGTTGCATTAATAGGATAGTTTTCAGCTTTTTTCTCTGAGTTTAGGATCCCAAGACTGACAAAACCAGGCTCAGGAGTGAGTACATAATATATAATAAAACCTGACACAACAATTATACCAATAATTAGGCAAATCTTAAGTAAGAAGTCAAATTGCTTTTTACTTTCCCGATTACTCCCATTCTCATCTAATATGGTCCCATCATTCATTATCTTTAAACCAAGCAATTGTTTTTATTAATCCTTCCTCTAAAGAAGTTTGGGGTTCCCAATTTAAGATTTCTTTTGCCTTTTTTATATTTGGACACCTACGTATCGGATCATCAATAGGTAAGGGTTTAAACACAATTTTTGAATTTGAATTAGTTAATTTAATTATAATTTTGGCTAAATCTATTATGGCATATTCCTTATCACTACCTAAATTAATAACTTCTCCAATAGCTTCATCCTTGTATACCATTTTTAAAAGACCCTCAATTTCATCCACTACATAAATGAATGACCTTGTTTGAGATCCATCCCCAAATATTGTTATGTCATCATCGTTTATCGCCTGGTGTATAAAATTTGGTACTACTCTTCCAAATTCTGGTCCATGTCTTATTCTAGGTCCAGAAGTATTAAAAATTCTAACAGTTTTAGTTCGCATTTGATGTTGAAGCTCATATGCTTTAACAAACGCTTCACCCGCTCTTTTAGACTCGTCATAACAACTTCGAGGTCCTACAGGATTTACATAACCAAAATAACTTTCAGAAGTAGGAACAACTTCTTTTGGGGGATTTCCATACACTTCAGAAGTACTTGTATAAAAAAAAAGTGCATTATGGAATTTGGCAATTCCTAATGTATTCAAAGTTCCCAGAGTATTACTTCTTAGAATTGAAATTGGTTCCTCCTTAAATTCAAAGGGAGACGCCATACTTGCCATATGCATAACAATGTCAATTTTTTTTATGTCTCCAATACAAATACCTAACGGATGATAGGAGAAGCCGAAGTAGATAGGGTAAGAAATGTCATGATTAATAAAGCGAAAATTGTCTCTATCCATAAGGTGTAGTATATTCTCAGGCTGACCTGATGAAAAATTATCTAAACAGATGCAAAAAGCGCCTTGTTCAACCATAACATCACATATCCAAGAACCCAGAAAGCCCGCTCCTCCTGTAACCAATATCGTTTTTCCCTCAAATGAAATACTCTCTTTCTTAAGTCTTGTGATTATTTCAGTAATATCTTCTTTAATTTCGTAGCTCAATTTTAAAACCAAAACTGATAGTAATATAATTTTTCTTATTAAGACTTTTAAATAAATTTTTCTTATCGCTTTAGCCTTCTTAAAAAACCTATCATTAAATTTAGTTATTGATTGAAACAGCTAAAAAAAAAGAAGAATTACTCACGAATTTCAATTTTTCAGAGAATTTAGAAATTTAAATCGTTTTTGACCCGCAGTATTGACATTCCACTCATCAATAACCTTTAGATTATCTAATCTAATAATAATTATAAATCTCTTCTTATAAAAGCTTCGTCAAGCAAAAATTCCAATTCGTTATCATATCCATCAAGTGCCCCTCTCCTAATTATTTTAAGCTCAGACCCTACCTCCTTAATCTCTTGAACAAGATAGGAAGCACTTGTTTCGGACGGTTCTATTCTTACCTCAAAAATATCATTACTCCTGATGGTTTCAGGCATGCGTTCAATTGCTCTGTTGGTACATAGTATGCAGCTATATTTTAGATGTGATAATTCCAATAAATCTTTGGGGATTTTCTTTAGTATGGGAAAAGGCCCTGCGTTTATATAATACGGATGATACCAAAGTAAAATGACTCTACCTTTCTCTAGTTTATAAAACATGCAGCCGAAGGAATACCAAAAATCCACTCTGTTCTTATATATTTTGTCTTCTTTATCTGTATACTCACCTATACCGAAGTCTTCTTTATCTGTATTTTCATCTATATAATAATCAAGATGAGTATCAAAACTACGAAAAGCCCTCACAGAATAATAACTACCATACAAGCAAGATAATTGTTTTTGGATCTTGGCTAAAATTGTTGCATCTTGTAAAGTAACGCCTTTCAGGACAAATCGTTCAGCATCATGATTATCGAACCCATGTATATCCATATAAGTTTTTCTGGCACTTTTCAATATTTTAGTAACAGTTGTGTTGCCGATGCCCGCATCTACCAACTTATAGGAATGTGTAAGTGCAAGTTCTTTTACTGTTGTAACACCTAAGTTATTCAATTTGTCTATAGTTCGACTTCCAATACCACAATTTTCTAGTTCTTTCATTTTACTCTCTTCTTTCGATTCTAATTATTAATGTTATGTATATAACACTATTTTTATGCAAGGATTATAAAGATGAAGACTTTGACAATTTCCTATAACGATATACATTCATTACAATATAAACTAGAGAAAAAAAAGAAACAGAAAATACAATTATTATAGTAACGTCTAGTTTAGGTATAATGATATCACTTTCTTGCTGGGAAAAATTACTTTCAAATAGATTGTTTTGGCAACTATTTTCCATGATTTCGTTTATATTGTCTACTCCGTTGTTGTTCATTATAATATTAAAATTTGAATGAGATAAATGTATCGCATTTTCATGATATTCTAAATTATTACCAACAATCTTATTATAATTCGAATTCTCTGTTTTTATCCCATATTGATTAGAAAATAGATAATTATATATAACATTACAGGAAGAAGAATTGATTAGAAAAATCCCAAGCAGGTAATTCATCGAAATGAAGTTTTTTTCTAATACTATATCAACGGATTCTTGAATTTTAATTCCGTTATCATTATTATGGATGTCACTATCAGTAACCGAAACATTTTGTGAATTTAAGATAACAACGCCATATTCTTTGTGATCAAATACTTTATCCTTTTTAATTGAAATGTAAGATACATTTTTTAGTACTATCCCGTAATCCACGGCTGATATCGAACAATTTTTTAGTAATAGGTATTTATTTGTGTTTTCGATATATATACCATACGTAGCGTTTGTCGACTCAAATATATCATCCATAATTAAGAATGGATACTCAACTGTTCCAATAGAATTGGATAGCAATGGGAGTCAAATTTGGAATACTACATGGGGGGGCTTAGGTTCTGATGAAGGTAGATCGGTAATAGTCAATTCTTTTAACGAAATTTTCGTATTAGTAGTTTTTATTAGTAAAAATAGAATTAAATAAGGATTATGGTTAAACTTATCTTGATTATTTCTAGTTTGTTATTCTGATTATTTTAAGTGAATATTTTCCATATAATAACACCTACATCCCACGCATCACCGCCCCAGGTGATATTTTTCTGAAATATCCCAGAAGAATCGTACGATAGGACAGAAAAGAATTGCCAATTTTCTTGGCTTTTACATAAACTCTTCTGATTCCTCTATTTTTACCTTCTCTATTATAATTTATAAATTTAAATCGTTTTTGACCCACAATATTGACAAAATTTTAACTCTAAGGGGTACATTTTTCCGCAATTGGAGCATCTCTGTAGAGATTTTTTAAGAATCTCACGACCTAACATTTCAAATGTTTTTTCTACATTTTTACCTGTTTTTGCTGAAGTTTCAATTATTTCTCCTTGAAAATCAAACTTATCAAATATTTGTTGCGCTTCTTCCTTTTTCACATTCCGTTTCAAATCTGTTTTTGCTTCAATTAAAATTTTCGTTTTTGGTGAATTTGGTACGGAAGAAATGACATTTATCCAGTCATAAAGATCATTTACAGAGTCTCTATTAGTGACATCATACAACATTAAAGCTCCAGACGCTCCGGAAATATAAGAAGGGAATAACAATCTGAATTTTTTTTAGAGTTCCACTGCGAAGAGCAGTCAGAATTCTCCTGCGAAATCCCAAATATTAAGTAGGATTTCGTTATCATCCACAATTACCTTCTTTGTCTCAAAATCAACCCCGATAGTCGATAATGTAGAGATCTCGAACTTTCCTGTTGCATAACGTCTTATTAGAGAGGTTTTCCCCACGTTCTTAGCGCCGGCAACTACAACCTTGAATTTTATCATAATAATTTGATTTACTCGGATTGTATTATTTAAATATCTTTTCTAAATCAATTCAATAATATAATTAATAATTATTAAATTTATTATGGTTTTCATCAGTTAGAGATTTTATGTCTTTTTATATCTATTGATTATTTTTGTATTTAAAACGGCTAATCTTGTAAATTTGTTGAGCAATTTTTTTCCCAATATTTTCAATTTTAGTCAGATCAGGGATATCTGCTAAGAAAATATTTTGTAAGGATTTCATTTCTTTTAACAAATTTTTTGCCCGAAATGCATTTACTCCGGGGATTCCAGCAACAATATACTCTAAAAGGTGAGAATTCTCAATCGGAGCTTTATCAAATCTTAATTTCAAAGTCGAGTTACGCTCAGATTGTTCTTTTTTAGCTAATTGGAATAGAAACATAGCAGTCTCCTTTGTATCATTTGTCCTGTATATTGTCACCCCTAAATTTAGAATTATTGATGTTATGGCTCCATATATTGCATTTTCATTAAGATTTGAATCTTTAAATGGATTTTCTTCTAAAATTAATATTCCTCTCTCATATGTCTCAGTTAAAACCTTCAACTCTCTGAATAGCCTTCCATCTTTAATAGAATCAGTAAAATCTTTTGAACTTTTTCTCTCGATGCCGACTCGCTCTGAAATTACATAATCAGCAACCGATAAGTGTTCTAATCTTAAATTTACTCCCATCATTGATAAATTTCTAACAACAGCAGAAGAAGTTTCTCTGTTATCACAAACAATTTCAAATTTTTCCGCATCTAATACTCTTTGATTTAAACTTACATCTTTTTGAGAATTCTTAATAAAATTTAGAAGATTAACTTGACCCTTTTTTGTTTCATTTTCAGATTTTTTAATCTGCGCCAAACTTTCTCTCATTGTTCTTTCTTTTGCTTTCTCAGCCCAATAATATCCTTGATCTCTTGTCCCCTCTGCAATCAAAATATAAATTTTTCCTTCTTTTTTACGACCTGTTCGGCCTCGTCTTTGAATTGAGCGAATAGCACTCGGGATGACATCATAAAATACAACCAGATCACATTCAGCAATATCTAATCCTTCTTCTGCAACACTTGTACCTACTAGAGTATTATAAGTACCTTCCCTAAATTCTTCGAGGAGTTTAATCTGTTTTTTCTGTGTTAATCCTTTGTCAGATCCTTTATGTGCTTGTCCAACAAATTTATGAACTTTTATAATATCATCTTTTCCAAGATATCTAACTATATTATTAACTGAATCTCGAAAGTGGGAAAAAATTAAAGCCCTTGACTCACTGTCTTTTTTAAATTGAGAAATCAGTAAATCTCTTAATTTCTCAAGTTTAGGGTGAACTATTCCTCTTGAGATGATTTCATTGGCAAATTTCTCTACTTTTTTAATTTCTCGATCTGCGACTAATTCCTTTAATGATTTATTTGCTGTATTTTCTTTAATTTTCTCTGCATTTTTTTTCATGTAATCTAGTAATGCGTGAACTCCTTGCGTTTCAAGAAGCTCTAACATATGAGATATCCTTATTGCATTAGCCTGAAGTTTTTTTGCATTAAACATATCAAATTTTTCATCGTCATTTCTCGAAGTTGAAATTCTTCTATTGATTATAGTATTTAATTGGAGGAGATCTTTTCGAGTAATTTTGTTAAGATCAAAAGAATAGATTAAATCCTTTTCTTTTAACCATTTATAAATCTCTTTCAATTTTAATTCTAAGACTCGTTTAATTTCCAAGAATTCTTTAGGGAGTGTTATTTTAATCCAATGATTATCTACTTTCTGAATATAAGGCTTCACGTCAATATCTTTATCTGTTCTTATCTCTATATGGTCTATAAATAAATTTCTTTTGAGTTCACTTATTTTTTCTTGAGTGGAACCAGGACTTGCTGTAAGACCTAATATCTGATGAAAACTGGCACTCTCCACATATTTTTTAGCAATAAAGCAATATGCATAATCACCAGTAGCTCGATGACATTCATCAAAAATTATTAAAGAGACATCTTTAATAGAGTATAAACCTGAAATAATATCATTCTGGAGGACTTGAGGTGTCATAAATGCTACTTTTGTTTGATTCCACGTTGATTTTCTCTTTTCTGGAGGCGTTGTTCCAGTAAGAGATTGTAAGGAATCAGATGGAAGTACTGTAAGATTTAAGAAAGATTTGTAATGTTGGTCTACTAAGGGTTTTGTAGGAGCTAAGAAAATTATCTTTGAATTCGGCATCTCCGTTAATCTGTGCACAGTAAGCATTAAGGCAATAATTGTTTTCCCTAAACCAGTAGGAATTACAACCAAGGAGTTCCGATTCAAGCAATTGATAAAAATAGCCTCTTGATATTCCCTACGTGAAACAAAATTTTGCATAATTAGAGGGTGAGAAATGAAATCTTCATTCGTTGAGATAGTTTTCACCAATGTAGTTACTCTTCATGGATTGAAGTAAAGAATTGAAATGGAATATATAAACTTAAAGACTTCATATAATCATTAAAAAATTCTTAAATTCTTAAATTGATTTACTAATAATTTAATAAAATGAATTTTATACAAGAATATAATAAATTTTAATTTTAATTTTCCATTATAATTTTATTAAAATGAGCGCGAGTGGTTTAGTGGTTATAACGACACGCTCACACCGTGTAAATTTGCATTAATTCAAAATGTAAATCTCGTAGGTCGGGGGTTCAAACTTCCGAAAATTTCTTTCGGTTTGAAAAATTCCCTCCTCGCGCATTTATCCTTCATACACTAAAAAATTCGAAAAAGTTATATGATATAATACCTTTTTTAAAACTAATAACTTATTCTTTGGTTTATCAACCATGTCTAGTTTTTTAGAATCTCGAGAATTACGTAAGCTCTACAAGAGTGTAAGAAAATTGATTAAGGTTGGGCCGATCTTTTTAACGAGATACGAGAAAGCAAGGATTGTTGGAGCGAGAAGTTTACAACTTTCATTCGGGGCCCCTCTATTGATAAATAAACCCAAAGACGTAATCGACCCAATAAAAATAGCTATCTTGGAACTTAGGGCAGGAATCTTGCCGTTAACCATCAGACGTGAAAATCCCAATGGAGCGTACCAAGATATCCCTATTCACAAGCTAATTCTAAAAAAGGATTAATTTGCTTTATCAATCCATAAGTTTGATGTAAAGATAATTACTCGTTTCTTTAAACTTAATTCAAGACACCTTCTATCTAGTTACAATTAAAGATTAATTCGGTAAAATTCAAAACGAATAAATAATATTAAATTTATCGTTTATTGAACTCTATACTTACCTCTTTCGGTAAGATAATACACAATTTTTTCACCAACCTTTTCAGATTGTATGTATCCTTTCACGCTTAAATCGTCAAGAATTTTTTCTAATTCTGCCTTTTTAAAACCGGCTATTCCTAAAGGCATTCTTGACTGGTTGGCAATTATTGCAATTCGCTCTAAAAATAACCTTTTCCCCATAAACGTTTCAAGGATTGTGATTTCATTATTTGAAAGTCTTTCAAATTGATCGTGTTCAATAAAACGCTCTTTTAAAGTTTGCGCAAGGTTGCGAGTTTCTTGACTAATTTCTTGTTTTTTTACATCGACATGTTTTAAAGTCACTAAATCCTTCGCAACAGGTTGTTTTTGATGCTCAGATACTTCCTTTTCTTCCTCATCTTTTTTAGTAGACTCATCATTTTTATTTTCCATAATATTACCATAAGAATAAAATTATAAAAATTTATTTTTAAGTAATGAAGAGGATTTTAGAGTTAAACCCAGGAGAAAAGATCACAATAAGGCAATTAAGCAAATCGGATGTTGAAGGTGTGTGGAATAATTTCAATGAGGTGATAGATGAGGGAATTTATTTACCTGTTTTTTTTCCTGTTAGATCTCAGCTAGAAAAGGATTCATGGTACCATAATATCAAAAAGGAAAAGGAAATCTGCATAATAGCTGATAACCAAAATCTCAAAATCCCCCATAACATTATTGGGCAATGTGAAATTTCCAATTCCAACTGGGACGCTGATTTACACGTAGGGATTTTAGGAATTATCGTAAAGAACAATTATCGAGGTTTAGGAATTGGTACCACCCTAATTGATATTGCAATTCGAGAATCTAAAAAATTAAATAACAAAGAAAAAATCACCTTAAGTTGCTTTTCAACAAATAAGAGAGCTCTACATCTCTATGAAAAATTGGGTTTTGAAATTATTGGCATTAGAAAAAAACAGTTTTATATGGATTCAAAATACTATGACGAAGTTCTTATGGAGATTTGGATTGACGATTATTTGGATCATAATGAGTAAAATTAAAATTAGATTAATATCTCTACCTCAGGATCACTAAAAAATCTGATAAACACTGCAATTTTTGCATGAAAACCTATTAATAAAATTCTAATTTACATGTTACTTAATAGGAATATTAAAGAAGTTCTACTTTTCTATGCTAAAATATAAGATTGTTGTTGCTGGTGCCAAAGATGTTGGAAAAAGCTCTCTTATTACTCGTTATTGTGATAATGTTTTCAATGAGAGCACAATGAAAACCATCGGAGTTGCCTTTAAAAGGAAAAAAATTAAGCTTAGCGAAAAATTACATATTGAATTAAACATTTGGGATTTTGGTGGTGAAGAAAAATATCGTATTCTTTTTCCGGCTTATGTGAATGGCGCTACAGCCGCATTATTGCTATTTGATACCACTGACAAATCATCTTTAGAGGATATTAAAAACTGGGTTAAAATCATAAATAGAAATTCCGATGATGTAATTAAGATAATTATCGGTACAAAAATTGACTTAAAAGAGAATCGGGAGATATCTAAAGCTGAGGTCATCAAAATTAATGATGAGTTTCATTGTTATGGGGAACCTATAGGAACATCTTCTAAAACTGGAGAACATGTCGATCAAGCCTTTCTAAGCTTAGCTAATGCGATAATTGATCGAGAACTACAAGAATGTACTCAATGTGGTGAATTATTTTCCAAAAAACTGAAAATTTGTAATTTCTGCGGAGAAAATATCAAGCTTAATACGAATCTATAGACCCAAAATTATAAATCCTCTTCTTCTCTCTTGTATAATGATGGAGGAGGTTTCAAGCCTTCGATAGGTTTGCTTTTAAGCCGATAAATAAATGCCTTTAGCTCCATCTCAGCATTTTCAATTGAAGAATCTATTTCTTTCTTTACATTTTCCTCTCCAAGTATATACTTTCCGTGGCTCGGAAAAAAGCTGTTAATTCTTAGAGTATTTAATATTTGTAAAGAGTTAATATGTTCAGAAATCGATCCCGATTCGTAAATATTTGTTGTCGCACCTCGAAATAATGTATCACCTGTAAAGATGTATTGATGAAAGGGTTCATATATACAAATACAACCTGATGTATGACCTGGTGTTTCTATTATTTTCAAAATTACGTTGCCAATATCTATAACATTTCTATCTTCAAGCCAGATATTTATCTTTAAATTAGTTAAATCAATCCCCCATTTTTTTCCTTTTGTAATCAGTTCATCAGTATGCTGTATTTTTGTTGCTGCCCATCTATGTGCAGCAATAGGACATCTAAAATAAGCATTAGCGCTAATATGATCGAAGTGTGCATGAGTATTAATCACTAGATTAATATCCTCTATTTTTAGACCTATTTCTGTTGTGAGAAGATAATTTAAGCTATTAAATTTAGTAATTATGCCCGTATCAATTAGCACATTTAGATCCTCTCCTATAATGAGATATACATGGGATCCTGGACCGTTTGAATAGAATTGATAAACATTTGGTTTAATCAGATTTAAAATGTATCCTGCCTTCCCATAAAGATCATCTTCCTTTATCAATCGTGGTTGAAAAATAGTGGAATTTTCTTCTTGGGTCATCAAATTCACATTGAACCTTTATAGATAATTATTATCTTAAAAATATTAAAAATTAATCGTTTACTGCTCAGTTAAAACCTTTCTGCTTTAGATTTAGGGAAATTTAAATCTTTTCTTGTAATGCTCCCAACTTTGCTGATCTAAGGGATTTTCATTAAGAAATAGGAAATTTAAGTTATTTTGATTTTTAATTTGCCTATCTCTAAATTCAGAAATTTTATTTCTACCGATATGTAACATTATTAACTTAGTTACACCTTCCAGTCCTTCTATTTTAGAGATATTGTTATTATCTAAGTATAATTCCTGTAATTTTTTTAGGTTTTGCATACCTTCCATTCTACTAATTCTATTGTTTGACAATTCTAACTTAGTTAAATTGCACTGACCACCAAGACCTTCAATTTTTTCAATTGAATTGTTTGAAAGGTATAAACCCCATAGTTTAGAAAGAGTCGAAATTCCCTCTATCTGAGAAATTTTGTTATTATTAATAGATAACCACATTAAATTTTTTAAACAACTGAATCCCGTTAATTCCTTTATTTGATTGGATGAGAGATTTATGCGTTTTAGTTTTACTAGCTTTACAAAATTCTTAATTTCCGAGATATTATTATGAGTTAAATTCAACTCCTCTAAATTAGATAATAAATTTAGGTTTTCAATTTCTAGAATTAAATTGTTGTTTAATGATATTTTCCTTAATTCTTTTAAATTCTCTAAATTCTCAATCTTACGAATTTTATTGTAAGATAAATTTAATTCTTCTAAACCAACTAAATTTTGTAAATTTTCAATTTTTTCAATGAGATTATGCGATAAATTTAAGTGTTTAAGTTTTTTAAAGGATTGAAGATTATTAATATATTTTATCCTTGTTCTTTGGATATTTAAGTGTTCTAAATCAACAACATTTTCTATTCCAACGATGTCACCAATACTCTCAATATCTAAACTTTCACAATCTAATGAGATAATTTTACCATTACGTAGAGTTGATAAATATCCACAGACTCTCACATAATAATCATTTAGAATTAAATTAATATATATTTCAATAACCGATTCAGGAAAACATGTTTTATTGTCAAGTTTAAGAATTTCTACAGGAATCCTCTTAATTTTACCTTTAAATTTTTTTTTGATAAAGAGTTTTAGATAATCGATGATAATTTTACGAGCTTTAATGTTTTCTAAGGAACTTAGAGATCTTAACGAAAAAATCTTCTGTTCAATATTACTAATCTTCTTTAAAGCATATTCCAAGAGAGGAATTAGTTTTTTATGCTTTGAGTATCGATTGCTCAAAACCTTTCCAGCAATTATTCTCATTTGGAAATCTTCATCAGAAAAAAATAAATTTTCAAAAAAAGTGAAATTCTTCCCAGCCTCAAGTTCTCCATAATTCTCTAATGCCTTCCTCCGTACGTAAGGATCTGTTGCATTCTCAATAAGTTCTCTCAGAAGAATTAAACCTTCTTTTTTTCCAATTTCAGCTAATTTTTCTTTAATTAAATCAGGATCTAATTCCATTTCGGCTTCAAATTAATAAAAATTATTAAATCATTTTTTATTCTGAATTATGAATGATAGACCATTAATGTGTTTTAGCATAGAACTGTATTGTCGAAAATAACCTTTTTTACAACAATTCTTCTCAATAAATACAAGTTTTTACACCATTTGTTATAAAATCTTCCCGGGACAGAAATGAGGGGAGCTTGTAATTGGCTTACTTCCTAATCAAATTCTTTACGATGTTTTAAATTTTATTTATAAATCTCTCTATTTCCGAGTAGTTTTTCTTTCTGGTTTAAAAAAATTTATAAATACATAATTTATTAGATTATTAAATTTTGTATTTTACAATCAAAAAAACAACTTTTTGATAAAAATATAAAAGTGAAAATTACCACAAGTAATTTGAAATATACACCAAAAAAATATAATTTAAAATAACTAAAATTAAAAATATAGGCTGATAATAAAATATGGCAGAAGAAGAAAGCTTTTTAAACGCCAAAGCCCTTGTGGTGGATAACGGTACAGGAATCTCTAAAAACGGCTTTGCTGGAGAAGATCAACCTCGTTCTGTATTCCCTACTCTTATTGGTTACCCTAAGTACGAGTCTATAATGACTGACGTCGAACACTATACCAGAGAGTATTATATCGGAGAAGAAGCCATGCAGCTTAAAGGTGTTCTGAAACTAATGTTCCCTGTTGAACATGGTATCATAGAAGATTGGACCGCAATGGAGAAAATCTGGCATTATACCTTTTACACTGACCTTCGTATTGATCCTAGCGAGCATCCAGTACTTTTAACTGAAGCACCTTTAAATCCAAGGCCAAACCGGGAAAAAATGGCTGAAATTATGTTCGAAACATTTAATACTCCTGCTCTTTATGTAGCAATGCAAGCAGTTTTATCATTATATGCTTCTGGTCGTACAACCGGATGTGTTATAGATATTGGTGATGGTGTTTCTCACGTTGTACCAATCTTCGAAGGATTTGCTTTAAGTCATGCAATCCAAAGAATTGATCTTGCTGGTCGAGATATTACAACATACTTACAGAGACTTCTCAGGCAAAAAGGATACTCTTTTACGACCTCCGCTGAAAAAGAGATTGTGAGGGATATCAAGGAAAAACTCTGTTATGTCGCTATTGATCCAGAAAAGGAGATGATGCTCTCGAAGAAGGTTGCTGGAATGGAAAAGAGTTATATGCTTCCTGACGGAGAGACTATCAATGTCGGTGTAGAGCGATTTTTAGCACCTGAATGCTTTTTCAATCCGAGTGTTATCGGGAAAGAGCTTGAGCCTCTTGATGACGTAATTGTAGGCGCCATTTCTGAGTGTGATGTAGACCTTCGTCGAGATCTTTATAGCAATATAGTTCTCTCGGGCGGGAGCACTATGTTTCCGGGTATAAAGGAACGATTAACTAAAGAGATAAAAGAGCAAATCCCTGAGAGCGTTGACGTAAAAATAATTGCCCCACCAGAGCGTATGTACTCAGTATGGATCGGCGGTTCAATTTTAAGCTCACTGAAAACGTTCCATCGTATGTGGGTAACTCGTCGAGAATATAAAGAGATGGGTCCTCAAGTCATTCACCGATGCTTCTAACCGGCTAACTAACTATACCAGTTCACCGAACTGGTCAAAATAATCAAGTTTTTTATTTACTACCTTTTTTTTATTGTTTGTAAAAATACAAATTAATTAATACGTTAAGTCAGTAATTTAACTTTATAGGAGAGAGAACTATAATGAAATTTTTTTCCCTTTCAATAAACTTGATCTTTTAATGATAATTGGATGTTATAATTGAATCGCTTATACATCCTAATTGCTTCTCTTCATTCAGGCACATAACCAGAATCCGATAATGCTTTAAGCAATCCTCTTTCTTTCATAGATTTTAATAAATGAAAATTTTATTTCTTTTTATTGTTTTTTTTACTTCTTAGACAGGTGACTAAATCTCCAAAATCGAATAAATTTTAAACAAAACCACCCAAAAGATTGGAATGGAAGCATGATTTTTGTTGAGTTGATAAAATTATAATAAAAATAATTATATCAAATAAGATTAAAAAATCAAATTAAAATTAAAAGTTTAAGATTAACTCTTTTGATATTCTAAATATATTTCACTATTATTCCCGCTACGAGTATACCTACACTAAACTATGAAAAGAAAATATGAAATATTAACTGAGTTATATTTTTTTTTGTTTGAAAATATTTGAAATAATATAATTAAAGATCCACACCCCGTGGCTAAGTGTCAATGAAAGACATCGCCCAAAAAATCAATAACACGCCCTATGTTATTTGTCGAAAGGTATGGAAAAGAACTGAGGTGTTCTATTGAAATATCGTTATTATAAGATTGAGTAAATAATGTGAGGACCAAAATATTCAAAAATAGCCATGTAATCCACAAGAATTTAAATCAGAATATATAAAATAACCTATCAACATAGAGAATTAAAAAATAACAATTCAGAGAAAATAGAAAATGGGAAAAAAAGAGACAGGTCAAGAGAACGCAGTCTTCGTTGGGCGTCGTCCTACGATGAATTATGTAATGGCAGTGATGATGGTCATTAATAAAGGAGAAGATTGTATAGTAAAGGCTCGCGGCAGAGCTATTTCTCACGCCGTCGATATTTGCGAGATTTTAAAAAACCGCTTTTTGAAAGGAGTGGAATATAAAGAGATTCGCATTTCTACGGAGCAACTTAAGAGTGAGGATGGTCGTGAAAATAATGTAAGCTCAATGGAGATCGTTCTTTCACCTCCGAATTAATAAAACTCGAATTTTTTGAAGGGTTTAATGATTCCCTTTTATACGATTAAAGGTGAAATATCAGAATCCTCTTCACTTTCAAAATTTTTTTACTTATCTTTTACTTCGTCAAGATCTAGGGTTATAAGAGTACGTCATTTACCCAAGTAAAATGTTGAGTATATAAAAGAAAAGATCTGAGAATGTTAACTAATTTTTAACACCTTTGTTTTTTAAAGAGCTTGAGATTAATTTTTTTTCTAATTACTCCACTAAAATAAGGTACTAATAATGAGTTTAGAATCTTGTTATTTGGTTAAAGTTATGTTTTTATTGGTTTTTTTGCCTCAAACAATCCACTTATACCTTTAATTTTGAATATACCTCTTTTTTCAAGAATTATTTCAATAGCTTCCTCAACTTGATGTTTTTTTTCTTGAATGTTAGGATAAGATTCCTTTGGGAACATGCTTTCAATGTATCTCATTAATGGTTCAACTGATGTAATATTCACATGATTAATATATTCATATAACTTAATTTCTGCAAAAAAGGATTTTAGGATTTCTCTCCCAGTCTCATTTCTGAATTCACTGAATAGATTCCTCATCTCTTTTGGATATAGGTCAAATTCAGAAAGAAAATCTTTTAATTCCTGAATATGGTATCGACTAATTGTCGTTGAAATAAATCGACCACCAGGTTTCAAAATTCGATTTATTTCTATAAGCGCTTTTTGGATATTTGGAATGTGATATAACATGTGACATCCTATAACCACATCAAAAATCTGATTTGAATAGGGAATTTTTTCTGCATTGACAATTTCAAATTTTATGGGGAGATTGAGTGGTTTTACGTTTTCTCTGGTTTTTCTCAACATTTTTTTTGAAAAATCTGATAAAATAATTGAACAAGTTGCGGGGACATTTCTAAAATTCTCAGTCCATAGTTGTCCTGTTCCACAACCAAGCTCCAATACCCGTTCATAGTCTCGAAGTTGAATTTTAGAAAAAATCCATTTGTGTAGGGATTCAGGATTTGATCCGTATGACCATAAATTAATCCGGTCAGTCAAGTTTTGATGCGTTTTATACTGCAATTCAGCATATTCTTTAACAGTTCTATTATTTTTCATATAGGATGAAATAATATATTTATCTATTATAAATTTAGTATTTAAGAGGTGATCGATCAATTTACGTAACATTTAATAGAACGAGTCAAATTCTTGAAACTAAGGACAGTATTGCTCTTGTGAATTTGATTGATGACTTATTTCTGAATTAAACTTTCAAATTAAGATTATCACTCTATTTTTTGAAAAATTATATCGAAAAACTAATAATAACAAGATAATTTTATTGAGATTAAAAGAAATTTTTCAAAAATATGATGGAATTTGAACTCACCCCCGAGGAAATAGACTACGTCGATCGTGTTACAAGTGAGGAAAATAAACTTAAAGAATTCTCTAATCAAAGCATAGGTACGCAGATAGAAAAACAAGCTTTTAACAGACCAGATAAAATAGGACTCCATTTCCTTCAAATTAGCTGGAATTGGGATTCCATAAATAGGGAGTGTAATAGATATGCCAATTTTTTTAAGAATTTAGGTCTTAAAAGCGGAGATACCGTTTCAATAATGATGGAAAATTGCCCAGAATACCTATTTATAACTGGTGGAGTAAATAAAGTTCAGGGTATTAATGCTTTAATTAACGTTCACCAAAGAAAACAAGCTTTAATTCACGCTCTTAATATCAGTACTCCTGAATGGATAATTGTTGATGGAGATTGCCTCCCCTATTTATTAGAATTAAAAAATGAATTGCCTGTTAATAATGACAGAATTTTTGTTAGTGGTGAAATAAAAAATACTAAACATGGTTTTAGGGAGTTAAATAATGAATCAGAACATACTTCAATTGAAAACCCTAATTCCACTTCAAATTCAAACTCAAGAGAAATTGTCTTCAACATTTTCACCAGTGGGACTACGGGTTTACCTAAAGCCGTCACTTTAAGTAATTTTAAATTCCTACGTGGTGGGATATTCGGAGATACAGCTCTTAAACTCGAAGTTAATGACATTATTTATGTTCCCTTACCTTTATACCATGGATTAGGCCTAAATGTCGGTTGGGGGGCTGTAATATGGAGGGGTGCTTCTATGGCTCTTCGAAAACGGTTTTCTGCATCTGAATATTGGAAGGATATTAAATACTACAAAGCCACGTGTACATTATATATTGGAGAGATTCCAAGGTATCTTCTTAACCGCCCCGAATCCGAATTCGAAATTGATTCCCCACTAAGAAAAATGGTCGGTCTTGGTTTAAAAAAGAATGTGTGGGAGCAATTCAGTTCTCGCTTTAATGTTCCGCACATTGTTGAGTATTTCGGTGCAACTGAGATAGGAGGATTTGTCAATGTTTCTGGTAAACCAGGTTTGGTTGGCAGAAATGTATTTCCTGGAGTTTATATGGTTAAAGTTGATAGAGATACCAACGAGATACTTAAAGATAAAGATAATCGTTGCATCTTATGCAAACCAGGAGAAATTGGGATGGTTCTTGTACAAGTGACTCCAAAGGGTGATTTCACGGGTTATAAAAGCAAGGAAGCTACAGAGAAAAAATTGATTCGTGATGTAATCCAACAAGGAGATATTTTTTTTATCACCGGGGATTTACTTAAGCTTCATGAAGATAGATGGGTCTCTTTTGTTGAAAGATCAGGAGATACTTTTAGATGGAAAGGAGAAAATGTATCAACTTCTGAAGTTGAATCAATTATTTTATCATTTCCTGGCATCCGCTCTAGCGTAGTATATGGTGTGAAAATCCCTCTTTCGGATGGTAAAGGGGGTATGGCTGCCATAACTCTCAATAATTCTGAAAATTTTGACATAAAAAAGTTCTCAAAATTCTTGAATAATTCACTTCCACGATATGCAATCCCCGTATTTATTAGAATTCGTAAGGATCTTGAAACCACTGGTACTTTTAAATTAAGGAGGGTAAATCTTAGGAAAGAGGGTTACAATCCAAATCAAATCCCTGACCCTTTATATATCTGGGATTCAAAAACTAAATGCTTGAATAAATTGACAGCAGAAAATTACCAAGCAATAGGCACTGGTGATATACGCCTATAAGATTTAAAAAAATTAAGTTTAATTTCTCATAAAACTAATTTCTAAAACAATCTATAGTTGCGGAATCTTCTAAATTGGTAAACAATAATTAATCTAGTAGAAGGGTTCTTAATAGTTCCTTAATATTGCTTTCAGGATTGTAAAGTACATTTGGAGTAGCAGTGTTTGGAATTGTTAATTTAGGGTCTGGATATCTTCCGGTAAAATTGACAATAATATTGTTTGCCCTAAGATTTTTTGCAGAAATGATTGCTCCGACAAAGGCAATAAAACCACTTTTTTCAAGGTCAAAAAGACTCAATCCTATTTTCTTACTTGAATGTAATGATGTTTACTCGGAATGAATCTTTTCATCTTATTATTAGAGAAGAATAATTGAGAGCTGTTCAAAAGAGGAACAATTTTAGAATAATATATCAACTTTGAATATTCAATCATAAAACTTATCTTGTTGAAAGTCTAGAGTATATTTGTTAAAGAGAAGGTTATTGATTAATCAACTTAAATTTAAGATCAACAGTGCCTTTTAATATGCCAGAAAGTAGCACAATCCTATATGACTTAAATAAAGTTTTTATTCCTTGTCGGACTGTTTTAGAAATGGAGGCATTAACTTCATTATTTCTTGAGTATTACAACTATGATGAAATTAAGGAGCTCCCACAAACCCAACCGCCAAGTCAAAGTTTAATAGAAAAATTTCGAGTAATAGATTGTGAGCCCCTTGAGAGAATTATTGAATATTTTACTGAAGTTATTGTAAGTAAGTTAAGACCTATCGTAATGTACGAGCGAGATCATCATGATAGGGTTAGAATGGGAAATGTTGACGCATATGCTAAAACTAGGTTGTGCTTATTCTTTGCCTTACATCGATTAAAATTAAAATTTCTGATTATTAAACATTTTATGGATAAGTTTAAAGAGAACAAATATAATTTAGATCTCTCTGAAGATCAAGAAGTTCTTAGAGCACACTCATTTCTTTCCGCCTTCTATAGGTATTATTATAAAAAGAATAAAATGAACCTTAAGTTGATGTTATCTTCAAAAAGGATGTCAGATAGAGTAAGTGAACTAATGGATACTTCAAATACCATTACCAATGAAGATATTATTAACGCTATAACGTTTAAAAAGTTTTTAGATGATAAAAATAGAATTAAGTTTATTATGAAAGAAATTAAAGCGTCTCTTTTTGTTTGTAAGATTATGTTTGCCAAAATGGATGTATATAATCCTTTCACAATTGGAAAAGAAACGATGATAGATGCTGAGGAGATTATGATAAGTCAGGATTTTATTCCTGAACTGGTTCCTTCAATATCACGATGTTATGCGAAAGAGAATCAAAACCAACTCGAAGATTGTTTCAGAGCACAAGAATTTATGATGAAAAGAGTTTTAGAAGGAATTAATTTTGCTGTAGAAACTGCTTCTGGGGGCCAGATTAATCTTGATCTAGAGGAAACCATATATAACACTGGAAATATCTTTGCCATATAAAGATTAGACATTAAAAAGTTGTAGAATGTTTTATCTCCTTCTTATTCCTCGAAATAATGGAATGATAAATATCGACCTTTTTTTTTATTTATTGAACTTTTCCATAAAAAATTTTCAAATCCCTTTTTTTATTATTTTTCCTTAGGTTATAACCATGTAAAATGTTAGAAATTTAATTTTAAGGTTTTTCAGTTTATTAATTCTTATTTCCATTACAAAAAAGTAAATTTCATCGAATGTGAAACCCTTTAAGTTATTTATAATTTAAGAAATCAATAGAACTTGTTTTCCAAGATACAATGAAATTCTTTAAAGTAGATGAGAATCGTTTTACCCACGATTACAATCAGATGCTAAGGATTATTATAATGAACTCGCTTGGGTTTTTTTTTCTTGGTTTTTGGATTCCAATTATTGCCCGATCGAATATGGGTGCATCTGCTTTGCAAATAAGCTTAGTAGTAGTATCTCATGTTATAGGGCGTATGATTAGCGGTTTTATCACAGGCTTTATAGTTGATCGTATTAAATCAAGAACTTCACTCGTTTTAATTGGATCTTTTGGAAGAGCGATTGCATATTTCATAATATATGCTGCTTTTATTTCTAATCAGATTTTTCTCTTAAGTGTAGGACACGCCACTTTAGGTTTCATGGCTGGTGTATTTTGGATACCATTTAACATTTTAGTAGCAGAAAAATCAAGTAAAGATCATCGTTCTCAGGCGTATGGAAAAAAAGACTCTATAAATGCAATAGGCCAAATGATTGGAGCTACGTTTGGTTTTACACTTATTATGATTACGAGTTTTTATACAAATAATCCAGTTATATTATATGGTGCAATTCCAGTATATGGGATTTCAAACATGTTTGCAGGTATCATGTTCTATCGTAAAGTAGATGAGTCAATTAAATTCTCACCATTCAGTACTGGCAACTCAGAAAATCACCAAACAAAAACCAAATTTTTTACTTCTAAATCTATGATTATCGGTGCTTTTTTTTTAATGTCCATCCTCTTCATGGGAAGCATTAATGGATCAATTGCACGACCTTTCTTAAACGTCTATATAATTGAAAATATTGAGAGCAACATCAACTTAGTGGTTTGGGCATACCTTCCAGCAGGATTATTGGCGACTCTTTTAGCTCCAAAATTGGGTATTTTAGTAGATAAACTTCCTCCTTTAGTAGGGATATCAATAACTAGTTCGCTAGGAGCGTTAATGACTTGGTTTTTAATTAATTCAGCTAATATATGGATTTTTTCGATTTTTCTACTATTTGATTTAGCAATTGGAATGTCTGCAGGATTAATATTCGCTAACCTAGTAAGTAGAATCTCTACTGAGCATAGAGGGAAGATATTCGGAGTGGGTGATTTTTTTGCGTTTTTAGGAAGCGTAATAGGCCCAATTTTAGGAGGTATAGTATGGGATGTAATTAGTCCTAAATTTCCCTTCATCATATCAATATTTGTTGAATTATCATTGATTCCTCTATATTTAGCTGCAGTGTATCTTTTACTTCCCCATATGGCAGAATCATATGAGAAAAAAATAAAAAAAACATTGTAAAATGAGCTAAAATTAGTCAGTTTTACAAAAAAGTGAAAGAAGTTCTAGTATTCATTGGGCATTTTTTTCAGTTCTGCGAGTGAAAAAACAGGACCATCTGTGCAGACATACTTACTCCCAATGTTACATCTTCCACATTTACCTATACCACACTTCATTCTCATCTCTAAGCTATTCAGAATCTGCTCATCTTTCCAACCAAGTTCTACAAGTTCAGCCACAGCAGTTTTAATCATTATGGGAGGTCCACAAATGATCGCAATAGCGTTTTCTGGAGGAGGAGCAACTTTTTTAACGATTGCTGCAACAAAACCAACTTCACGAGTCCATCCCTCTTCTCCGCGATCAATAGTTAAAACGACTTTAATATCATCACGTTTCTCCCATTCTTCTAATAAATCTCTGTATAAAACTTCTCCTGAATCTCGATTTCCATAAATCGTTGTAATGTCTCCAAAATCTTTCCTATGTTTTTCGTCTAAAATATATAAAATTAATGACCGTAGTGTTGAAAATGCAAACCCACCACCAATAACTACAATGTTTTTTCCTTTTAGTTCCTCCATGGGCCATCCATTTCCAAGAGGTCCCCTAATGCCAATTGTATCTCCAACCTCTGTGTTATGAATAGCGGAAGTAACTGTTCCCATTTTTTTGATAGTAAATTTTATAGTACCCTCTTCGGTAGGAGATGATGCTATCCCAATAGGACACTCTCCTTTTCCAATAACATTGACTTCAGCAAATTGTCCTGGAATATAATCAAATCCTTTATAATCCTCATCTTTTACGAATTCCAGCTCTATTGTTTTAATATCGTTTGCCTTATTTTCTGTTACAATCGATTTAATTTTTGTTAGGCTTGGAATATATATACTAGGCATTTATTTTCTCTCCCTTTTCTTGTTTACTTTCAATCTCTAATACTTTATCAATAATAACTCTGAGTTCATTATTTACAGGGCATGCAGTAATACACCTACCACATCCTACACATCCTAAACAGCTATAATTTGTAGGATAATAACTAAATTTATGCATTATCCGATTCCTACATCGTTGAATTTTTGCGGGTCTAGGATTATGACCACTTGTCTCTCTAGTATAAAGACATGATTGACACGTATCCCATATCCTAATCCGTCTTCCCCGATTATTATACTCATCATGTTCATCTATTACGTCAAAACACGTACAAGTAGGACATAAAAATGTGCATGAACTACATCCGATACAGTTTTCACTGATTTCTTCCCATACAGGATGATCAAAATTCTCTCCCAAAATTTTAGTTACTAAATCAAAATTGAACTTCGTTGTAATTGATTCTTCAGCTTGCTTTGCTAATTCTTCAATTAATTGTGAAACTTTATCGCTTGCGTCAGAGAGCCATGATAATTTGTCAACAAAAATGTTACCTTTTTCGCTAATTGGCTCAACGATGTATTTATCATCTAATTCAACTAAAAAGACATCTGTTTCGTCTTTTGAGAATGGATGTCCCCCTACAGAACTGCAGAAACATGATTGTCTGGGATTATTACATCCTATGCTTATTATTGTTGAATTTTCTCGCTTTTTTAAAAATAATTCATCTTGAACATTCCCAAAACCAAAAAAGTCTTCTAATAACTTAAAACTATAGACATCACAAGGTCTAACTCCAAAAATTACAATTTTCTGGTCCAAACCTTGTCTTTCTTCAATTTCGACATCTTTTCCTACGTATTTATATGTAAATATTGTTTCCATTCTAGGAAATAAGACATCTTTAGGAGGAACTTTTGAATTAAGATAATCTAACTGAATTTCTTCTTGTTTAGAAATCTTCTTAAAAGCAATATTGCCTTTCTCATTAATTGGGGCATAAAAGTCAGCTTCTTTCGAAATTTCAGTAAATAACTTAACTATTTCTGTCTTCAATAATATTTTTTTAGTCATCTTTTTAGTCCTCCTCTAACATAAATTCTTGATCATCCTCCATTGAAAATGTTACCATTGGGGGTACTTCTTCGGGATCCATTCCTGAAGTGTACTTAAATCTATCTTTTACAATTTTCTCTAGTTTTCGATTAATTAAACTTAAGTCAATTCCCATCGGACATACACTACTGCAAGCACCGCATCCTACACATCTCCCCGCCATATGAATTTCACGGATTAGATGAAATACCATGATATCAGAGATATCAGATGTTTTACCAAACCAAACGGGTTTGTTCTGGTCAACAAAGCAGAGGTTACAATAGCACATTGGACAAGCTTCCCTACATGCATAACACCGTGTACATACACTTAATATTTCCTTGAAATAATCCCATTTCTCTTGAGGTGTTTTCAATTCGAATTCTGAGACATCCTCAAACTCATCAGAAATAGATGAATACTTTTGACAATCACCTAAACACATATCAGATACTTTAGATGATGTAGGTGGCGATTTAACTTTACAAGTTTTACATAATTCGTTTATGTACTCATCAAATGGAAATGATTTTTCAAAATCTTTCCCTTTAACAATAATTTTATCCTCCGACACTGAGACTTCTGTAATTTCTTTTTGGCCAATATCCATCTCAATACGCTGTCGATTAATTAAACCAGTACAAGGAATACCAATTAAAATTATATTATCAAGATTAATTTGGTGTTCTGCTGCGAGAAGATTTATTGCTCTTCCAACACACCCTTTAGCGACAACTCCCACTTTCAAATTATTATTTTCCTCACCTATCAGTTTTGGTACTCGAGGCACGAAATATTTTGCTAAATTTGAATAACACACATTATTCCAAATTAATTTATCAACGTCTTCTTCTTTTTTAATAATGATTGGTTGCGAAAGTAAGGGTAATGTTCCTTTCTTATAACCAATAATTGCGTCCACTCTTTTTTCTTTAAGTAAATTTCTTGCAATCTCTCTGATATTTTTTTCTATATCCTGGTTTTCTGCATCAATCCCCACAATGTATCACCACTTTTTTTGAAATTTTGTGTTTGGTCCTAATTCTTTTACTAATTTTGTTGCTTTCTTAACCAGGGTGGCGAATCGCTCTCCTTCAGCGGCAGAAGCCCACATGAAATTGACCCGTCCAGGCTCAATACCGAAGAATTGCAATAAATCATTTAAGATAGCAAAACGCCTTCGAGCAACCAAGTTTCCACTGATATAGTGACAATCACCAGGATGACAACCTGAAATAAGCACACCATCCCATCCATCTGTCAGACTTTTTATGATAAAATAAGGATTAACTCTTCCCGAACAGGGAACTCTAACTATTCTAATGCTCGGAGGATATTGGATGCGAGAAACTCCCGCTAAATCTGCTCCGGCATAAGAACACCAATTACACAAGAAAGCGATGATTTTTGGTTCCCATTTCTCATCAATTTTCTTTTCTTCTACAGCTGTTTCGGTCATTTTTCTTGTCCTTAACATTCTTTTAGTTTTATAATCTTGCAGTAATCATTTCAAAAATTTGGGATCCTGTAAAACCGAGAATATCTATTGCACTACATCTGCAATTACCGCTACAAGCTCCACATCCCTTACATAATGCTTGGTTAATAGCTGCTACTGTACCAAATCTTCGATCTTCAATTATCTCAATAGCGTTATAAGCACAATTCTCAACACACATGGCACAACCTGTACACCTAGTAATATCAATTCTCGCAGTTTTTCCTTCGACTTCAACCTCATCTTTGGAAAGAATTGTGCAAGCCCTTGAAACTGCCGCATTAGCTTGTGAAATTGAATCTTCAATTGTTTTAGGGCAATGTGCTATTCCAGCAACAAATATACCTTCAGTTGCAAAATCAACTGGACGCAGTTTAACATGGGCTTCTAAATAAAAATTGTCCTCATTTAAGGGAACTTTTAACTTTTTGGCAAGTTCTTCATTTTCCTCATGAGAGGCTACAATACCGGCACTCAATGCTACCCAATCCGCTGGAATAGATATTTCACCAGCTTTCGGTGTCTTAACATTCACTTTAATTGATGCCCCTTCTTTAATAACTTCAGGAGGATTTTTTTCATCATACCGTAGAAAGATAACTCCTTCTTCTCGTGCTTTTCTATAATATTTTTCTTTAAAACCATAGGTTCTAATGTCTCGAAATAAAATTGTAACTTCACATGCGGGATTTAACTTTTTCACTAATAATGCGTTTTTAATAGCTTCTGCGCAACACATTTTACTACAATAAGGATGCTCATCGTTTCGAGAACCTACACATTGAATCATTACAATCGATTTCTTGTCTTTGAATTTTCCATTCGTATTTAAGATTTTTTCAAGTTCGGATTGTAAGATTACTTTTTCATCTTCTCCATAGAGATATTCTTTGGGCTGATATTCCTTAGCTCCCGTTGCCACAATTACTACTCCATGTTTTATTTCTACTCTTTCCTTACTTGATCCATGAATTACTGCTGATTTAAAATTTCCTACATAACCGTCAACATATTCAACTTCGGCGTTGGTATACACATGAATAAATTTATTCAAAGTGACTTTTTCAATTAAATCCTTTAAATATTCCTGAACATTCCCTCCTTCGAGGGTGTTATAAACATGATTAGCAAAACCGCCTAATTCTCCCTGTCTCTCTACTAAATGAGTTTCAAATTCTTGACTTGCAAAATTGAGAGCAGCTGTTAAACCACTTATTCCACCACCAATAATTAACGCTGCTTTTTTTACATTTAACTTTATTCTTTCTATAGGTCCTAATCGTCTTGCTTTATTTACAGCCATTCTCACAAGATCTTTTGATTTTTGCGTAGCTGCTTCCCAGTCGTTCATATGAACCCATGAGCATTGATCCCGAATGTTAGCCATCTGAAACAAGTATCTATTCAATCCTGCCTCTCTTATTGTCTCCTGGAATAAAGGTTCATGTGTCCTAGGAGTACATGATGCAACTATCACACGATTTAAATGATATTCTTCTACTTTTTCTTTTATTATCCCTTGAGTATCAGCAGAACATGTATATAAATTATTATCTGCCATAACTACATTCGGTAGCGTTCCCGCATATCTCGTTACTTCTGGGACATCTACATATCCCGCTATGTTTATCCCACAATGGCATACAAATACACCTATGCGTGGTGGTTGCCCAGCCACAAAAATTTCTGGAGGTAAGGTTTTTTCTGTAATTAATGTACCTCTTTTTTCATATAAAAGTTCATTGACACAGCCTGAAGCTGCACTCGCTTGCGTGACTGTTTCAGGGATGTCTTTAGGTTGAGTAAATGCACCACATGCAAAAATCCCCGGTCTAGTGGTTTGTACTGGATTAAATACATCTGTTTTTGCAAACTTATAATCATTTAATTCAATACCAAATTTTTCTGCAAGGAATTCTGCATCTGCCGGAGGATTTAGTCCAACACTTAATACAACCATATTAAAAATTTCTTCGACAATTTTTCCATCTTCTGTTTCATAGTGGAGTATTAAATCCTGAGTACCTGGAATTTCTTCTACAGAGGAGATTCTGCTTCGAACATATCGGATCCCATATTGTTCTTGAGCTCTAATAATATATTTATCAAAATCTTTTCCATAAGCCCTAATATCCATGCTAAAAATCGTAGGCTTTACTTGATGTTGATGTTCATGAGCAATCACGGCTTCTTTTGCTGTATACATACAACAAACGCTTGAACAATATGGTTGTCCTTCTCCAGTATAATTTCGTGATCCTACACATTGGAGAAAAGCAACCCTTTCTGGAATATCTCCATCAGAAGGTCTTAAAACCCTTCCTGCAAATGGGCCTGAAGCGCTAAGTATTCTTTCAAATTCAATACTTGTAACTACATTTTTAAAGTTTCGATAGCCATATCTATTGGCTTCAGCAGGTACATATTCATCAAATCCAGGTGCTAAAACTATAGCGCCTACATTTAGGTCGACTTCTTCATCTTCTCTATCATATTCTACTGCCTTAGCTTTGCACACTCCTGCACATACTCCGCAACCAATACAATATTCTTTATTAATTGCATAAACTAGAGGGACTGCTTGAGGATATTTTACCGAAGTTGCCGAATATTTAGCTAAACCCTCATTGAAGACATCTATTGCTTCAACTGGGCAATTAATACCGCAAACACCGCAACCGGTACATGTATCAGGATTAATAAATAAAGATTTTTTTAGGACTTTAACTGTGAAGTTTCCTGCTTCTCCAGACACATTTTGTATTGTACAATTAATACTTAAATCGACGTTCGGGTGCCTGCCGACAGTGACCAGTTTAGGACTTATGATACACATCGCACAATCATTAGTGGGAAAGGTCTTATCCAATTGGGCCATAACGCCACCGATGCTTGTGGATGATTCGATTAAATAGACTTTATAGCCCGTGTCTCCTAGATCTAGCGCTGTTTGGGAACCTCCTATTCCAGCGCCTACAACCATAACTGCTCCGATTTTTTCCATTTTTTTATCTCCTTTAAGTTTTCATAAATATTGGTGTATTTCCAACAATTTTTTGGAAGTCTGCTTGAATTCTAGTTTTTAAAACTAAAATATGTTGCAAAACTTCACTTGGATCGATCTCTAATTCAATAGCTAAATCTTTTACAGATTTTGGATCCTTTTCTAGCGATAGCAAGATTCTTTGCCTGTAATATTCTTCTATAATTGCTGAGTCAAAAATATCATTAAATTTTTCAATTGATACTTTTTCTCCATAGACATTCGTTTCTTCTGTAATCTTTCTTTCCCTTCCTACGAGTGCCCTCAATCGATCGCCTCCAGCAGCCTTTTGCATAGCCTTCAGCTTACCAAGAACTGTTTTATCTGGATTATCTCCACCTGCAGGAGATACTCCAAGTTCTTTTATTTGATTGGTAAAATCTTTAACAATTTCAGCATACCTAGCTCCTTCTGAGGCAGAAACCCATTCTAATCTTACTCTATTATCAAAATTTATAAGTTTGAGGAATTTCTGAACCATCTCAAACTTTTTTTCTGCTTCGTAGTTTCCTTCTAGGTAATGACAATCTCCTGGATGGCATCCCATTACTATTACTCCATCAGCACCGACTTGGAGTGCTTCAAAAATAAACCTTGGATCCACCCGACCACTACACATGACTCTTATTACCCTTATATTTGGCGGATATTGCATTCTAGATACCCCCGCTAAATCCGCACCGGCGTAAGAACACCAATTACATAAAAATCCTAATATTTTCGGTTCATAACTCATCTTATCTATACACCTCCAAATGCATGAATTTCAGACATAATCTGTTCATCTGTAAAGTGTCTTATTATTATAGCTTGGTTGGTGCACGTCGCACCGCATACGCCACACCCTTTACATAATACTTGAGTTATTTCAATTTCATCTTTTTCATTTTTATTTATTGCCTTATAAGGACAAACTGTAACACATACTTCGCAACCAGAGCAAACCTTTTTATTCCATTCAGGTAAAAATGATGTAGCACCCTCTACTTCAATTGTATCGTGAGAAATTATCGTACTTGCTCTTGAAGCTGCTGCATAACCTTGAGTAATAGCCTCTGTAATATCAACCGGCCATTTTGCCGAACCCGCTATATATACTCCATCGGTGGCAAAATCCATGGGGCGTAATTTTACGTGAGCTTCCAAAAAGAATTGATTTTCTTCCAAGGGGACTTTTAACATTTGAGCTAATTCTTTATTATCATCATTAGCTCCTAACGGTGTTGATAATACAATCAAATCGTATGGAACTAAAATATATTCACCAATAAATTCATTAAAGACTTTAATCTTATCATCAACTACAGCGGGTGGTTCTTCGTCTGGATATTTAATAAAAATAATTCCACTATCTCGTGCCTTCCGGTAATAATTTTCATATTCGGTCCCTGGGGTATAAATATCCCTAAACAAGATTGTTACGTTAACATTGGGATTCCTTTCCTTAAGTATTAAAGCATTCTTTAAGGCAGTCATGCAACATACTGCAGAACAATACTGTCTTACATTATTTCTAGAACCACAACATTGCATCATTACAACATTACTGGGATTAAGTGTAGCGTTTGGGAATCTTTTTTTCACATCTTCGCTGAAATCATTATGGATGAAAGCATATTCTAAATCTGCTTGCATAACCTTAGTAACTGACGGCGGGACAATTGTTTTAACTGTAGCGTTGAATACTTCCTTTCCTAAGGCCTGTCTAAACTCTTTTACTACAGTATCCATTGGCACTAAAGTGGTTCCTACTGCAACTATAATAGCTCCTACCGTCAAATTAATCTTATTCTCACTATGAGTAACTTCGACCTCGTAATTTCCAACAAATCCTTCGATATTGGTAACTTTGGATGAAGTATAGACGGTGATATTTTTATTCTTTTCAATATTTTGCTTGAGTTTATCTAACAACACTGAAGCTTCTATATCATGAGGAAAAAGTTTGTAGAGATTATTTAATCTTCCACCAAGATGGTCTTCCTTCTCAACTAAATAAGTTTGAAATCCTTGGTTTCCTAAACTTATAGCAGTTGTCATCCCCGATACACCACCGCCAATAACTATAGCAGTAGTGGTAGCGCCGACTATAATATTTTCAAGTGCTTCAAGTTTAACAGCTTTTGCTACACCCATCCTTATTAAGTCCTTTGCTTTTTCAAAGGCTTCTTTAGGGTGCTTCTGGTGGCACCAGGTATTCTGATCCCTAATATTAACGAAATTGAAGAGGTATTCGTTTACGCCTTCCTCCTTGACGGTATCTCGAAATAAAGGCTCATGGGTCCTTGGAGTGCATGATGCAACAACTACACGGTTCAAATTATGATCTTTAATTCCATCTCTTATTTGTTGTAGTCCTGTCTCTGAACAAGTATATAGGTTGTCATCACTGTACACGACGTTTGGTAGAGTTTTAGAGTACTCAGCAAGTGCTTTTACGTCTATTAATCCTCCGATATTTGACCCACAGGAACACACGAACACTCCAATTCTAACTTCTTTTTCTGTCATTTTTTTTCTAACCAAAATATATGTTTTTGACTAAAATGTCTAAAATATTCTAATTGATCCCAAATGTTTACAAAGTTGAAAATATTATTTTTAGTAATTGAAAATGTTATTTTTAGTACATTTTCATTTAATTTTTTTAACATCTAGTTTTTAACCTCCTTTTATGACTTCTGCCGCTCTTGCTGCAGCTCCACTAGCCTCTGCAACTGAGCGAGGAATATCCATAGGTTCTCGAGCGCAACCACAGGTATAGATCCCTTCTACACTCGTTTCGACAGGTAAAAAGGGATTGGTTTTAATAAAATCATAAGTGTTTAATTCAAATCCTAAAATTTCTGATAATTTATTAATTCCCCTTGAAGGAATAATACAAGTAGCAAGGACTGCTAGATCTACTGTTAACTGTTTAATTTCAC
>CAZALK010000001.1:0-328141 GCA_964486045.1 uncultured archaeon | reverse complement strand
GGAATAATACAAGTAGCAAGGACTGCTAGATCTACTGTTAACTGTTTAATTTCACCGGTCGCAAAATCTTCATAGGTTATAATAGGATTATCATTCTCATCAACCTCAAGGTGAGAAATTTTACTTTTATAATATTTTATGTTGTATTCTTTTTCTCCCCTTCGAAGAAACTTCTGAAATCCTTTACCACCAGCTCGCATATCAATGTAAAAGACAAAAGACTCTAACTCATTATTATGTTCAAACGCGATCATTGCCTCTTTTGTAGTATACATGCAACACACAGAAGAACAGTATGGTTGTCCTTCTCCTGTGTAATCTCTTGATCCAATACATTGCAGGAAAGCAATTTTCTGAGGATGTTTCCCATCAGATAGTCTGCTTAAATGACCTTCTTGCGGTCCTGAGGCACATATTAATCGCTCTAACTCCATGGCTGTGATTACATTATCATATTTTTGATAACCATAAAGGTCTAATGTATGTATATCTTCATCTAAATCCAAACCTGTTGCTACAATAATTGCTCCGATATTATCTAAAGTAAGTATAGATTCTTTTTGCTCGAGATCGATAGCATCTGCTCCACACTGTTGATAACATAAACCGCAAATTTCATAATTTAAATATAGACATTTACTCGAATCGATACTATATGCTGATGGGACCGCTGAAGGGAAGGCAATTTGCGCAGCTGATTGAGTTAGTAAATCTGCATCAAAGAAATTTGTTATCCCTCTGACTGGACAAATTTCAGCACATTCATTACATGAAGTACAGACGTCTTCCTTTACATATCTAGGATGTTGTAGTACTTCTACTGTAAAATTTCCGACTGTTCCCTCAACCTTTTGAACTTCAGTAAGAGTATGGAGCGTAATATTTGAATGTCTAGAACATTCTGATAGTTTTGGAGCAAGTATACAAATTGAACAATCAAGAGTTGGGAATGTTTTATCTAATTGGGCCATCCTTCCACCAATGCACGATTCTTTCTCAATAAGATGCACTTTTATTCCCATGTCTCCCAAATCTAATGCTGCTTGAATGCCAGCAATTCCTGCCCCAATAACCAAAACCGCTTTTGAATCTTCTCCCAATTTTTTCACCTTTAAGATTTATTTATTTTATTGGTTGTCATTCTCCTCAACAAATTTATTTTATTCTCTCTCCATTTATCTATGGTGGACTTCTTAGGAGAAAACTTAGTAATATACTTCGCAATCGTTACATCTCGAATAAGCTCTTCGCCTTTTTTTGTGCGTATTATTACCATCGAATTTTTCTGAACAGCCCCGGAACCACCGAAACTGATGTCCGCAAACCGGCTTGTGAACTCATCACATTCAAGGCAATGATTCCTTATAGCTTCATCAAATTTTTTGAGTTCGACTTCATACACTTTATTTTCTTTATTTGTTATGAAAAAATTCTTCTTAATATTCATTTTGGCTATATTCGTAGGGTCCTCATTAGTCTCCTTTTTTACGAGCTGGAACAATTTCTCGTAGTCAAAATTTTCCATGCAGAATAAGCCAAATACATATTTAATGACATGAGTAGGGCTGATGTTTAATAGTTGCATTTTTCTAATCGCCCTACATTGGCAAGGCGTTCCAACAAAAGCCATACGAATTTGATTTACATCATAAATTTGATGTTGTTTTTCAATTATTTCTTCTGCGATACTATAAAAATCTGCCAGAGGAAGAATGTTTGATGATATTGAATATCGAGTCCCTGAGGATTTCAATAGATCTTCTTTAGTGTGTATGATTTTTGGAATCGGTTGAAAATTCTCATCAAATTCAGACACTATCGCAGCATCAATTTTATTTTGATCGAATAAATACATCAAGAGAGTTGTTACTAAACCTCCATCTTGACCCATTTCTTTTATTTTTTCATCTGTTGTTTTAGCAGCAACAACCTCTTGAATATATCCAATTTCATCCTTGACATGATATTTCTCGTTTAACAGGTTCATCAATGGATCGGTTTGAGGGCAAATATAATAACATAGAGCGCATTCTTTGCAATTATCTACATTTGCATCTGATATGAATTGAGGTGTATAACCTACCATTTTAATAACATCGAACTCTTGTGAACTACAATGGGCTACACACGCACCACATGCACAGCATAGATTAGTCTTAATTATCTCATCTTCAAGATCTTTGAAGACTTTAACATCCTTCAGAATCGTTTTCTTTGGGTTAACTTCTGTCATAACTTCTCAAATCTTTTTTCTGTCCTAACTTCCTTCTTTTTGTAAAAATTTTTTAATGTAATATTTATCTAGCTACCATCCACAAGTGCTACATTGGTCACAGTAGCTAAGAGAAGCGATATGTTTCATTACCTTGTTTCGAAACTTAAAATTAATTATACTCATTTTGACAAAAATATCAAAAATATTATTTTGTTTCGTTTCCTTCGATGGTTATGCAAATTTTAGAAGTGTTAAAAAATTTATCAGAAATTCCTAAAACTGAATTTTTCCCTTTGAATTGATTGGATATACTAGCAATTAAATCTGTCAACCAAAATCGTCCTATGTTTAGAATTAATGATTAGGCTTAAATACCATCAATTCCACTTGTATTATTGATGTGTAAAAATTGCAATTGCGACTTTTTTACTAGATGTTCTATTGTGGATTATATGCCAATCGGGTATTGTTGTGAAAATTGTAAAAATGATGATGTTACCACTTGTTTGAAGTGCAAAACCGAGAGTGAAGAAAAATCAGGGAGAAAAACTGAAAGCATGGGGGAAATAAAGTTATTAAGCTCATCAATCGAAGGTGAACTTTTAAAAGTAACAATTGAACATCGGGATGAAAAAGAAAAGACACTGTTGATTGATCTCAAGAAATATTTAGAATCTTGATTTCAATCAAGTTTTTAACTTATTTTTTAAAAAATTAATGATTTTCGACAAATTTTAGACTTAAAAATTAAAAGAAACTTGCTCATTTTGACGCAAAAAAATAATTTAATAAACAACTTATCACAATTTATAACTAGTTTAGATAGTTTAGGTTAAAATTTATTAGATTTGTGAGAACTTGCCAAAAAAATTAGATATTATTGATCTTAAAATTATAGAGGAATTGAAAAACAACAGTAGAATATCCTTCAATGAAATCAGCCAGAAGGTTGAGAAAACTGAAGCAACTATAAGAAGGCGTGTCAAGAGACTTGTTGATGAAGGTTTTATCATGCGTTTTACGATAGAGTATGATATAGATACAAAACGATCTATCAGTGCCACAATAAAAGCTGTTCCGGATTTTAAAGAAATAAAACGAATTTTAAAGGAATTGAGAACCATCGAAGAAATAAAGAATATTTGGCGTTTATCTGGTGATTGTGGATTGTTAATGAAAGTAGATATCCCATCGATAGATAAATTTAATCCTCTTATTGAAGAAAAGATATCTCAGATAATAGGGATAAAAATTATTGAAACCTGTTTTATTACTGATATAATCAAATAATTGCATTTGAATTTGTTTTCGCTTATAAAAAACCATTAGAAGGCAGTAATAATTTTTTAAATTGAAAATTTGGTGATAAGGATAGTACAAAAAGTTGCTTTCAAGATTTGCATCTTTGGTGATGGTGGAGTAGGTAAAACTACATTGATCAGGAGATTTTCTACAGGAGTTTTCCAGAAAGATATTAAAATGACAATAGGGGCTGATTTTAGTGTTAAAAATATTGACTTAGACGGCAGAAAAATAACGCTTCGAATATGGGATTTTGCGGGAGAAGATCGTTTTCGAGTTCTTCTACCCGCTTTTGCAAAAGGGGCTGATGGTGGTATATTTATGTATGATACAACCCGTTATTCTAGCCTTGGTCAAATTAGAGATTGGTTGTCAATTTTCGAATATTTTATATCTGAAGATGAGGTTAAGATACCTATTATTATGGTAGGAAGTAAAATTGATCTTGAAGAAAAAAGATCTATACCCTCTGAAGAAGCAGAGGAATTATCTAGAACTTTTGGGTTGAAAGGATATTTTGAATGTTCTTCTAAAACAGGAGATAATGTAGAGGATATTTTCGAATATATTGCGAAGGAAATTATAGAAAAAAATGGTTAGATACGAGATTCTATAACTCTTTTTAATTTTCTTTAACCGTCTTCAATACCAATAAGATATATTTAGTATTTAATTTTGAATTATAGTTTAATCTGAAAATAAATAAGGAGAAATTTTCATGATAAAAGATACTCGCTTCACGAGAGCTAAAGGTAAGGTTTTATTGCTTGGTAATGAAGCACTTGTTAGAGGATGCCTAGAAGCGGGAGTTTCATACGTTTCTCAATATCCTGGGACTCCAACAAGCGATATTGGGGAATATTTCCATCAAGTAATTAGAGATTTTCCTGAGTATAGTGATTTTTTAGTCCATCATTGGGCTGTTAACGAGGCTGTTGCAACTTCTTCTTGTGCAGGAGCAGCTTGGACAGGATGTAGAACTTTTAATCCTATGAAACATGTAGGTTTGAATGTTGCAAGTGATGCATTGAGTGTAATTGCATTAAATGGACCGAATCCTGGAGGCATGGTAGTTTCAGTTGGCTCTGATCCTGGTTCTTTGGGTTCACATCAAGAACAGAATGAACGATTTTATGCGTGGATGCTTCATATTCCTACTATAGAACCTCATACACCTCAAGAATGTAAAGATTGGGTTAAAATTGCTTTTGAACTTTCAGAAAAATTTGATTTAATCATAAATATTCGTACTTCAACAAGAAGTGCTCATTCACGAGGTTTTGTTGAGTTAGGACCGTTAGTACCTGGTAAAAAAAGCGGTGAATTTATTAGAGATATTCCTAAATTCAACTCACTACCCCCTCATGCAATCAATAATCATATTAGATTGTATGAACGGATAGAAAAACTTCGAGTGGATTCACCAAACTTAGGATTTAATAAGATCATTATTGGTGATAACAAAATAGGAGTTATAACAAGTGGAATGCCATTTGGATATACGATGGAAGCGCTTAATCAATTAGAATTAAATAGTGTTCCAGTATTAAAGCTTGGAATGATTTATCCATTGAATTATAAGCAGATCTCTGATTATATCCAAAATTTAGAAAAAGTAATCATAATTGAAGAATTAGAGCCATTCTTGGAAGTTAAAATCGCTGAAATTGCTCATAATCAGAGAATTAATGTTGAAATTTTAGGACAAAAGTTTTTTCCTAAACATAATGAATTTTCTACAGGTTTAGTTGCTTCTTGCTTGGCACAAATATTTGGTAAAAAGCCAAATGAGCAAATGACTAAGGCTGTTGAGTATTTCAATTCATATAAGGAGATTATCCCGAGTCGATTCCCAACTTTTTGCGCAGGTTGCCCAGAAAGAGCTACATTATACTCAATTTTAAAGGCTACAAATAACTTAGCAAATACTGTAATCTGTGGTGATATAGGTTGTTATGTAATGTCATTTTTTCCTCCCCAGCAATGTTCGGATTTAGTGATATGCATGTCTGGAGGCATAAGCGCAGCTATTGGAATGTCAACAAAAACAGATCAAAAGGTTATAGCATTTATCGGTGATTCTACTTTCTTCCATACTGGGATGGCACCGTTGGCTGAAGCAGTAGGGTACAACTCAAATTTATTACTTGTTATATTTGAAAACTCATGGACAGCGATGACGGGGCATCAAGATGATGTTCTTCGATACTTAATAAATCGAGGATTTTCAATTGAAAAAATTTGTAGAGCTATTGGAGTACCTTGGCTTAAAGTTGAAGATTCATATCACCCTAAAAAACTAACCAAGACTATAGAAGAAGCACTTAAAACTAAAGGGTTAAAAGTTATCATCATAAAGAGAGAATGCGGATTGCAAGCTCATAGGTGGAGAATGTCTCAAATTAAATCTCTTCAAGATGATGGTGAAAGAGTTCAAGACATCTCTTATTATATTGGAGGCTGTTCAATGTGTCATGAATGCAGTAGGATTCTGAGTTGCCCTGCAATAAGGAGAGTTAACACCGAAGGAATTGAAGAAATGCAAATAGATCAAGATCGTTGTATAAAATGTGGGGTTTGTTACGAAATATGCCCAAATAGGGCAATTAGAAAGTCAATTATAAATGTCTTCGGACAAGAGGTGCCTTTTCGTGAAATTTGAGGAAACAGACATTATTAATATTGTTATAGCTGGTACTGCTGGTCAGGGTGTAATAACTCTAAAAAGATTGATAGAATTTGCAGCTCAAAAAGCTGATGTTGAGCGAGTCTTTGGAAGCGAATCTTACAACTCAATTCGAGTTTAAGCGTTTGATGCACGGACTTGCTCAGCGAGAAGGAGCTATTATGAGTCATACACGATATCAACAAAAAATTTATAATGATGAAAGAAAAAATCTGCATTCTCCCCTTATCAGTTATGGTGATGGTGATCTATATATATGCTTTGAACCCGTCGAAACTTTAAGACGAGGAATCTTTGCATCAAAAAAGACAAGTTTTGTGATAAATGAACGAGATATCCCAAACATATTAGTTACAGCGGATTTGGAAAAATATCCCCCCTTAGAAAAAATAAAGGAAATTTTAAATGGTTATAGCGATCAAGTTTTTTTTATGAAAGCTACTCAATTATCATTAAACAATTTTAATTCCAATAAACAAGTTAATCTCATCATGTTAGGTTTCGCAATAATAACTGGAAAATTACCTTTTATTGAAATCCATCATTATGAAGAAGTTATCAAAGAATGGTTGAGAGACCCAGATTTGAACATTAAAGCCCTTAATTTGGGTATTGAAAAGGGTAAGGAGATATTTGCTGCTTTAGAGCATTAATATTTCATAGCTAATAGATTTAATAATCCCCTTAACTTTTATCTTCTAATCAAAACTATTATTGAAAAAGGGATTATTATATCGCAAAAAACTATTGCTCAAAAACTCTTTATTAAAGGAAAGGATAAAATTCTTTTAATAAACCCACCCGAGAATTACAATTCAATCCTTGGTGATTTACCAAAAGAAGTCTCAATCCTTTCAGAATCGGAAAAAAAAGTAGATTTTATTCAAATTTTTGTTAAAAATCGCAAGGAGCTTGAAGAATTTTTACCAAAACTGAAAGAAAAGTTAAATACTGAAGGAAAATTGTGGGTTTCATACTTGAAAGGAACGTCTAAAATTAAAACAGATATAAATAGAGATAATTTAAGAGAATTTGCTCAAACAATAGGTTTGAAAACAGTTGGATTGATTTCAATTAATAAGGATTGGTCATCAATGAGACTTAAACTCGTTGATTAATGTTTTTAATTTATTAATTTGAGAGTAAGATTTAATGTAAATCTCCAGACTTTCCTACTTTAAATCATTTTTTAACAAAATTATTAATCCTTTTTTTATTATGTTTTCACATGGATATCCATGATAAAATTAATTTAATAAAACGAGGAACCGAGGAAATATTAACTGAAGGTAATTTGCTCCATCTTCTAGAAACTGGAGTTCCTTTAAATCATTATATAGGCTTTGAAATCTCCGGTAAAATACATCTAGGCACTGGACTAATTTGTATGGCAAAAATTAAAGATTTTATTGATGCTGGCATCCATTGTTCAATATTTCTTGCGGATTGGCATAGTTGGATTAATGACAAATTAGGGGGAGATATGGACAAAATACGAGAAATAGCTTTTGGATATTTTAAAGAAGGACTTAAAGCAGGCTTATCTTGTGTTGGAGCAGATCCAAATAATGTTAAATTTACTCTGGGATCAGAACTATATCATAATAACGATGAATACTGGGAAACTCTCATCGACGTGTGTAAAAGTACTACTTTAAGTAGAATGCAAAGAAGTATTACAATCATGGGAAGAAAACAAGGCGAAAATATTGATTTTGCAAAATTATTGTATCCTGCTATGCAAGTTGCTGACATTTTTATCCAAAATGTAAACATTGCTCATGCTGGTTATGATCAAAGGAAAGCTCATGTGATTGCTCGAGATATTGCCTTAAAAATGAAAAAAAATAACCTTACAAACTCAAAGGGTACGAAAATTAAACCAATTTGTATTCACAATCATTTGATCTTAGGCTTGCAAAAACCACCAATTTGGCCAATAAAAGATGATGATCAATTAAAAGAGCTTTGGTCTCAAATGAAAATGAGTAAATCATTACCTAACTCTGCTGTTTTCATTCATGATAGTCCAAAAGAAATAAAAGAAAAAATCACTTCCGCATTCTGTCCAGAAGGAAATATATCGTTTAATCCAATTCTTGACTGGGTAAAATACATTATTTTTCGAGAAAAGGACTCTCATTTCCTAATTGAACGAAAAGCAAAATTTGGGGGAGATTTAGAGTTTTTTGCTTATCAAGAATTGGAAGAGGCTTATCTAAACAAAAAAATTCATCCACTCGACTTAAAAAACAGTGTTTCCAACAGAATCATTGATATCTTAAATCCTGCAAGAAAACATTTTGAGAAACCAAAAATCAAGAAGATGAAACAGGAACTAGAAGATTTATTGATTACTAGATAGAAAGTGCATTTAAATTTAAAAACAGAGAAGAACTTAATACTAAGTTCTTTTAATTACTTTAACTAATCCTTTTTTTCGGAGCTGATCCATCATTTTTTCAATCTCATCTAAACTTTTTTGAGCAATTGAAGCAACTTGTTCAACTGTGTTCATACCATCACAAATTTTAAGAACTTTAAATTGCTCTTTAGTCAACATCCCCAATTGAACCGCCATCGGTGATACATCTTTTACAATAACAGGAATTCTCACTTCACCTCCTGCTTCTATGGTTTCGGCACCAATTTCGTCAGTGGTAGGGGATTCTCCAAAAAATGATTTCACTCCTGTGATATCATAATTTTCATTAATATAGATATAAATGGTATGTTCTTGTCCAGAAATGTCGTCTGTATCATCCAGATCGGGAGAAGGATTAGCATGTTTGTATTCTTTTGTATAAATACTCGTCTTTAATCCATTAATAATCTCATTTTTATCTAATTTTAAGGCGATCATCTCATCACAAATATCACACCAAGCCCACGCTTCTATTAGTGAGAAATATTTCTTTACTTTATTTTCTGGCATCGAAATTCGCTCTTAACCCAAATTTAATTAAAGTATTTAGTTTATATGCAAACTAGAGTGTTTATTAATTTAAAGTTTGATTTATATTTTCATTATACGATTTAAATTATTTTTAAATTTAGAACCATAAAAAACTTTCTTAGTCTATTCTAGTATTATAAACCAAAAATAATTAAAGTTAATACATATTTTAAAATCCAAGGTCTATATAAGTTATCTTTGATTACTTCATGAGCTCTTATAAAAAAAATATCTGTTTTGGCTGCGGAAGGCCGATTACACCGTATGAATCAGCTGTACACTTTCCTTGTCCTCAATGTGGAGATGTCACAATTTGGAGATGTGAGCGTTGTAGAGAATCAGGAAATTCTTTTCGCTGTTTAAAATGTGATTTTGAAGGTCCTTAAAGAATTATTAAGAGAAGTAACCTAAATGAAAGAATTTATAGCATTAATCGATGTCGTTCCAGAAGATACAGACGTTGATTTTGAAGAATTTGTTGGGAATTTAACAAAAGTATTACCTGATACGTGTGCTATTGAGCGTTATGAAATATTACCTGTTGCATTTGGTTTAGAAAAAGCGAGAGTTCGTGTAAGATATCCTGAAGAATGGGGTGGTACGGATAGACTTGAAGAATTATTTAGTAAAGTCGAGGGAATCCAAGGAATTGAAGCTATAGCTTTCTCAAAAGCATAAATTGTTTCTAAAATTAAAAAATGAACTTTAACCAGTTCTTTTAAAAAGTTTATCTAATTCTTTATAAGAAATAAATCTTAAAGTTGGTCTTCCGTGAGCGCAATGATAAGAATCCTTACACTCAGCTAAATCCATTAATAATTTTCTTATATCGGTTAGTGATAAATCATCTCCTCCTCGAATGCTTTTATGGCATGCTAAATAATTAATAATTTCCTCCTTTACCTCTTCAAAACTTCTGTCTTTTCCGATTTCAGTAATATCACTGATAATTTCCTTAATTATGTTAACGTCAGGGAGTTTATTCATGATTGTAGGAATCTCTCTCAAAATAAATGTATTTCCACCGAAGTTCTCAAGCCTAAATCCAATTTTTCTAACTTCTTTTAAGTTATCTTCTAAGAATACCCTATCACTAGGAGAAACATCAATATTAAGTGGATGGATTAATTTTTGTTTACTTCCTTTTACTGATTCATAATCATTTAGGAGTTTTTCTTTTGTTATCCGTTCTGCTGCGGCATGTTGATCTAAAATAAATAATCCTTCTTCTTTATTATCATTGATCCCTTCTAAAACGATGTAAATTTTATTGCTTAATTGACCTGTAGAAGAAATTAAACGAAGCTTTGGAAAATTCTTTGCAATAATATATTTACCTCTTAAATAAGATTCATATTTTCCTTTCTTTTCGATAACCTGATCCATTAAATTTAATTGGACGCTTTCTTCAGTCTTATCTATTTCTTCTTTTATTAATCTCACCGGTTTACTTAATTCTTCTTCAACATCACGAGTTTCATTAATGGTAAATATCTTCTCAGATATTTCTTTTTCATTGGTTTGAATATAAGGATTTAGCTCAGTGGAAATATATTTAGCCTCTTTTTTAATAAAATTACTTTCAACAAAACTTCTGATAATGTTGTATACTCTATTATATAGAACATCTTCCTTTTCGAATCTAACATGGAGTTTTTTTGGGTGGACATTAAAATCAACAACGGAGGGGTCTAAATCTAGAAATATAACAAAAAATGGGTATTTATTTATCATCAATGTTCCTTTATATGCTTCTTTAATAGCTCTAAACAAAAGATCACTAACAACGTAACGTTTATTAATAAACAGGCTTGAATAGCTCCTATTTTTTTTAGAAATTTGTGGATGCCCTATTAAACCTTTTATTTTAATAAAGGAATCTTCTCCCACGTAATTAATAGGCTCCATATATTTCGCAATGTTCTTCCCATATATATGAAATACTGTTGTTTTTAAATTGTTGTTCGCAGGGCAAGTCAAAATATCTAAATCATTATGACGATATATGAAATGAATCTCTGGAAATGCTAATGAGTATCTTTGTATAAAATCTGTAATATGACTAAGTTCTGTTGAATCTTTTTTAAGGAATTTCTGTCTGGCAGGGATATTGTAGAAAAGATTTTTTACTTTAATATCTGTTCCAATTTGGCTAGAGATTTCACTTTTCCCTTTTACTTTTCCTCCCTCTATAGTTAAGTGTACTCCTCTCTCATTCTTTTTTGATCTTGAAATAATTTCCACTTGACTTACGGCAGCAATACTAGCAAGCGCTTCACCTCTGAATCCTAAAGTGGAAAGTGTCTCAAGATCTTCTATACTCCTAATTTTGCTACTTGTATGCCTTTCAAAAGCAAATTCTATATCCTCAGGAGAAATTCCAACACCATCATCAATTACGTGTATCAAAAATTTACCAGCTTTTTTAATGACTATTCTAATTTCTTTTGCTCCTGCATCTATACTATTTTCAATAAGTTCTTTTACAATGTTAGCAGGTCTTTCAACTACTTCTCCAGCAGCTATTTTTTCAGCATCTAGTATCCTTCTAATTTTCCTCTCGGTCAATTTACTACCAATCTTTTTACATTTAATTCCTATAAATTATAAATTCAATTAAGTTAATATAATTCCCATTACCATCAAATTTAAAATACTACTCTATTAAGGTTTAAATAAATCTAAGTTAAGATATATTCTAATAATTCCCTATAAGTAAGGCTTTTAAATCTGCTTTAATATATCAAAGTAATTTTAATAGAACCAAACATCTGAAGTTGCTAAATTGCTATGAGTAATGAAAGAGGAAATTCGATTCAGAAATTTATCATTTATCTTTTAGCAATAATAACGATTTTTTTTATTATTTTGAGGATATTCTTATATTTTTTTGATATCTCACCATGGATAAAGGAAACAAAAGATATCGATTTTAAAATATTGTTAGAGGGTATGAACAACGGTTTAACCAATTTTTATAATGATGTGCCAATATCAGATTGGCCTCCTTATTATCTTTATTTCTGGTATTTCTTATTTTTCCCAATAAAAATTATTCCCACTGATGGTTTAATAGGTGTGTATGTTTGGGATGTGGTAAGATTAGTGTTAACAATTTTAATTATAAGGGAATCACCTAAGGTGTTTAAAAATAAAAAAGATTTACTAATTTTTTATATTTTGGGTATAGTGGGCTATAGCATCGATGCTTATTACAATAATGTTAATTTTCTAATTGCTTTCTTATTGTTTTATTCATTTATATATCTGGAAAAAGACAAAAAATGGATAGCAGGTATTCTCTTTTCTCTTGCAACCTTTAAAATAACTGTGGTAGTCTTTATTCCAGTTTTATTAGTAGCAAGAAAAATTAAGTTGAAAGATCTTATCTATTTTCTAATTCCTTTTGCTATTATATGCATTCCGTATGTTATTTTTCCTGAATACTTCCTTCAAATGATTACAAATTGGGGGTATAGTGATGCTGAAATCCATGGAGTCTTAATCATTGATTCGATTATTTGGAAAGCTTTACAGCCTTCCCATTTAATGTTTATTGGATTGTTGTTGATAATATTCATGGAAAATATTAAGAATATAGACAGGAAGAATTTATACCGTGTTATTCTAGTATCAATAATAACGGTATATTATATATATCTAACTACAATAGTGTTTATTATTCCTAATCTAAAAGTCGTTTTAACTTAAGTATTACTTTCTATCTTCTTTTTAAGTTCTTGCAATTTTTCCTTCATATCATTTGGAGCTAACGTATCAATATCAAATTTTTTGAAATAATTAACTAGATTATCTATTCTCTCATTGATTGCTTCTTTTTTCATTGGTGAAGATTCAAATAAGCTTGTTTGCACATACTTTTTCTTTCTCAAAATCTGAGTTTGAGAAGCTTTAGTTATAAGTTCTTTTATTTTAGTATCCAAATCCTTGATCTCAGCATTTTTTTTTTCAATCTCTCTTTTCTCTCTTACTAGATCGTTACTATAGTTATCCAATTTCTCTTTTACAGATTTTAGTTTACTATTTAATCTTTCAAGTTCTATTTTTTTTCCATTTAAAACCTTATCATAATGCCTTTCAGATGATATTTTATTCCCATTTTCCCTAACAATTGTACTAAAGGGATCATTTTGCTCTATTTGTTCTAGAATTTCAAAAGCTCTGATTATTACATCATCAGGAATCCCTGCTAATTTTGCTACATGGATGCCATATGATTTATCTGTGCTACCTGGTTTTAGCTTTCTAACGAAATTAATGCTTCCATCACTGTTTTCTATGATGTCTAAATGATAATTTTTTACTCCTGGTAAGTTTATTTCTGTTAATTGATGATAATGAGTGCTAAAAAGAGTTTTGATCTTTAATTCATGCAGTTTTTCAAGTGTAGCCATTGCAATACTCTGCCCATCGCTAGTGGAAGTTCCCCTACCAAGCTCATCGATAATAATAAGACTTTTGGGAGTAGCATAATTAAGAATTTTTGCCGTTTCTGTCATTTCAATCATGAATGTGCTTAGTTTTCTAGCAAGATCATCTGAAGCCCCTATCCTTGTAAAGATATGATCGATGATTCCTATAGTTGCTGACTTAGCTGGAACAAAACTTCCTATCTGGGCAATAATACATATTAGTGCAACTTGACGAAGATAAGTGCTTTTTCCTGCCATGTTTGGTCCGGTTATGATTAAAAGGTGTTCACTTTCAGTATCTAAATAACTATCATTCGGAATAAATTTGTCAGAAATGTCAAGACGGTCAACTACGGGATGTCTTCCTTCCTTAATTATGATTTTATTATCTTCCGTTATTTTTGGACGGCAATAATCATATTTCTCAGCGATTTCAGCAAAACATGTTAATACATCGATAATAGCAATATTCTGGGTAGTTTCTAAAATTCCTCTGGTTTCTTTAACAACTGTATCACGTATATTACAAAAGATTTCATATTCGATTTCATTAATTTTTTCTTCAGCAGCAATTATTTTTTCTTCTAATTCTTTCAATTTTTCAGTAGTAAATCGTTTTGCATTTTTTAAAGTGGCTCTTTCGTGGTAGTCTTCAGGAATTTTTGATATTAAATATAGGGTTTTATTTGTTATTTGAATATAATACCCCATAATATTATTATGCCCTACTTTTAATCCTGAAGTTAATTTCCACCTCTTTTTTTGCTCTTCTTCATATCTTAGAATATAAGTCATTCCATTATTGAAAATGTCTCTTAATTCGTCAAGTTTTTCGTTGTAGCCATTTTTAATTATATTTCCTTCTTTGACCGTTATTGGTGAATCCTCTTTAATAGTCGCTTCAATTAAACTCCTAGTTTCTTTAAAGTCATTAATAATTGCTAATAGCTGTGAGATTTCAGGAATTTCTGCTTTTTCAAGTAAAGTGCGTATTTTAGGTAAATTTCCTAGAGAGTTTTTTATATTAATTAAATCTCGAGCATTTGTTCGAGTCGTGTAATTAACGCGATTGATGAATCTTTCAAGATCCCCAATATAACTTAATTCTTCTCGTAAATCCGACCTCAAAAAGATATCATCTTTGAATTTTTGGACAATATTTAACCGTCGATTGATTTCTTCCCTGTTTAAAAGAGGTTGTAGAATAATCTTCTTTAATAACCTCGCACCCATTGGTGTATGAGTTTGATTAAAAACAGAAAATAAAGTTGAGTCCTTGCCTTTCTCCCATAAAGAAGTTATTAACTCCAAGTTTCGTTGAGTAATATAGTCTAAATGTAAATTCTTTGATTCATGCAACATATTTATTTTAAAAATATTAGGAATTATGTCTCTCTGAGTTTCTTTAAGGAAAGCAAGAAGTCCTCCAGCTGATTGTATTGCTAGTCTGAAACCTTCTAATCCAAATCCTTCTAAATTAGAAATTTTAAAATGACGAGTAATTAAAGTGTACGATTCCTCAATATTAAAGACATAATCATCATAAGTTTTTATTATCGTCTTAGTTAAGTCAGTAATGTGAAGAAAAAGCCTTTCATCTTTTTTAAGTTCTGAAGGAATAATTAATTCAACCGGGTCGTATTGAGAAAAGATACTCAATAGTTTTTCTAAAGGATCTATATCTTTAGAAGAAAATTCTGTAGTTAAGAACTCTCCCGTGGATATATCGGCAAAAGCAATGCCATATCCACTTTTTTCTTTAACTAATGAAGCAATATAATTATTATCATTCGACTTAAGCATGTTTCCATCTATAACTGTTCCAGGTGATAATATTCTTGTAACTCCGCGTTTAACTATTCTTCCTTTAACCGTTGCAGGGTCTTCTAATTGATCAACAATAACTATTGTCTGCCCTTGATTAATTAAGTTAGTAAAATGATTTGTTACTGCGTGATGTGGGACGCCTGCCAAGGGATATGAATCATTACCAATCTTTCTTTTTGTTAAAGTTAATCCAATTAATTTTGATATTCTTTCAGCATCATCATAAAAGAATTCAAAAAAATCCCCCATCCGATAAGCAAGCAAATGGTCTGGATACTTTTGCTTAATTGACCACCAGTGTTTCATCATAGGTGTTAATTTTTTAGGATCAATATCATCTAGAACCATGGAATATCCAACTAAATCTATAGAAAATTCTACTTTAATAATTTAATTTTTGTTTGAAATAAATTCTAATTATTAGGATTTTAATATCTACTTTTCAATATAAAAAATAAGAGACCAGATAATTATTTGCGGTATCAGATAAAACGGATAAAACATTACGAGACTCAAATTCAACAATTCTTAAGACAAAAATCGGAATCTACTTTAGATGTTTTTCTAACCAAATATACATGTCTTGATATACTTGAAACCTTCCTTTTTCATTCCACAACTCGTGAAGAAATCCATCATATTCTCTGTAGGTTTTATCTTTACTCTTAACTTTCTCAAAAAATTGTTTTGGTTTTACCTTATCAACTATTTTATCATTTCCCGCTTGCATTATCAGAACAGGACAAAGTAACTTTGAAGCATTATCCATTGACCATCTTGTATATTTATCAATGTCGGTAGCTGATTTAGCCGATATTACATCAATTTTATTTTTATCGGCAATATGTTTTCTCAATATTTTTAAATCACTTGTTAACTGATTTTGATCAATTATGTTATTTAAAATCTTATTAGGTGCCAGTTTAACGATATTTTTTGAAATTGATTTAATAACTTTCTTACCCATTGACAATTTCATGAACATTCCTAATAATGGAGAAGATATTAATGCACCTGATAATGTGGGGTGATTAATTGCATAAATTAAACTCATCAATCCACCAAAAGAATGACCCATTAAGAATACTTTCTTGATTTTAGCAATATTACGGACTAAATCCATAAAGAGGACAATATCTTTTTGGATGTGATCTATGCTTTCAATGTGTCCCGGAATATCCCCTTTATTCCGATAATGACCTCTTAAATCAAAAGCATAAACAGCATATCCTTTTTCTGTCAAATATTCGGCTGGGAGTCTCAGTCTATCAGAATGAGTCCCCCATCCATGAACTCCAATTATATAAGCTTTAGTTTCACCTGTATCAGGGAGCCAATATTGATAGAATAGTTTTGTCAATTCTCTTCCTTCGAAGTAGCCTGTTTGATTTTTCATGATATTATCACTTCAATTCTGAGATATAAAGATATTAGAATTTTAATAATTTATAATATCATAACTTTCTTATTATTATTACTTTTAATTATTCTAGGATTATGTTCCTTGAGTAGTATTAAAATCACTAATACATGATAAGAAAATCTCTTTGACGTTATAGATTTCTATTAAATCACTTTAAAAATATTTTCTTTTGTATAATATAGTTATACATCATCCTAGCAAAAATATAGCTTTTAAGAGAAAAACTTTTTTTCTTTCTTATTAACTACCCTCTTATTATGAACTAATTTTTAATCGATAGCACTCTTATCATAAATATAAGAAAAAAATAATTAGAATCTATTCTCAATGATGAGTATTAATGGAAATGAGGTAATCAATATCACTCTCTTAGGTAGAGGCGGAATGGGAGTAGTTACTTGTGCAGAACTTATTGCAGAAGCTGCATTTTTAAGTGGTAGTTTTGTTGATGTACATGCATACCCTTCATTTGGTGCTGAGAGGAGAGGTGCTCCCGTTCAAGCATATACAAAACTTTCTCGAGTAAATATGATCTGGGATAGAGCACAAATAGAGAATCCTGACATTTTAATTATATTTGACGAATCGGTATTGAATCAGGAAATAGCTTCTTCTCTTAAACGAGAGGGTATATTTATCATTAACTCTGAAAGAGAACCGGAATTTTTTGTTAATAGATACAAACTGAGTGAAAAGACAAAAATAATTGTTGCAGAAATTAGTAAATTAGCACTCGAGGAAAATTTAACTATCGATGGAAATCCAGTTATTAATACCCCAATCTTAGGATTACTATCAAAAGCTTTGCCAGAATTAGCATTAAATTATTTAAAAACAGTCGTTTCAAAACGATTGGGTGAAAAAATAGGAAAATTAAATTTTAGATTAATAGAAAAAGGATATAATTTAGCAAGAATATTGTAATCCAATCTCTCCTATAATCAATCAATAAATCGGTAATTTTATTGTAAATAAAAACCCTTTATCTCTTCTTGCTGATTCTGCCCAAATATGTCCATCATGCAAATCTATAATTTCCTTTGAAATATATAATCCAAGACCAGAACATTGAATATATATATATTCCAAGCCTTCTCCATATCTTTCTATTTTTCAGAACCTTGTTAAGAGCCTATCAATTTCCTCTCGAGTCAAACCAATATGAATTGAATAATGAAGTATCAACTATTTTTTTCTTATTTAAACGAAAAGATTATCAAGCAATTTTCTCATTCCGCCTTTTCTCCTTGCTAAATGAAAGAGATTACTCTTTAAACTATTATTTTTATAATGGTAAGAATTAATAATTTCTATGCTTTAGATTTTATACAAGAATCTAATATTTGATGAATAAATGACAAACTCAAAAAAAGATTACCAAAAAATTTTAGGATCTGTTCAGAAACCAGTAATTGGGGAGGCAGGTCAAACAGGAACTTGGAGTTCTAAAAAACCAATAATAGATTTAAACAAGTGTATCCCTGTCAAATCCGGAAAAAATAATTGCTTTAATTGCTGGTTATATTGCCCAGAAGCAGTTGTCACTAGAACTATCCCCCCTACAATTGATTTCAATTATTGTAAAGGATGTGGAATATGTATGAAGGAATGTCCAGTTAAAGCTATATCAATGGAAGAGGTGAAAAATGACTGACAATTAATGAAAGCGAAAGATCAACACCAGATGCTGATATCATGATTTTAACAGGAAATCACGCCGCAGCACACGCATTTAGACAAGCAAAAGTAGGTGTTGTTTCAGCATACCCGATTACACCACAAAGCCCAATCGTAGAAAAAATTGCAGAATTTATCGCAGATGATAAGCTAAAAGCAAAATTTGTAAAAGTTGAATCTGAACATAGTGCCATGGCTGTGTTATGTGCTGCCTCTGCTACAGGATCAAGAGTAGCGACAGCAACTTCGGCTCATGGTTTAGAATTAATGTATGAAATGTTACCGTGGGCTTCTGGGAATAGATTACCAATTGTCCTAAACTTAGCAACTAGAAGCTTAGGCGCTCCTTGGTCAGTTTGGACAGATCATCAAGATTTTATAACAATTAGAGATGTTGGATGGATTCAACTGTTTTGCGAAAATAATCAAGAAATCTATGATACTAACATTCAAGCTTTCAAAATTGCCGAAGATTCAAGGGTAAATCTACCTGTAGTTTGTGCATTTGATGGTTATGTGCTTTCTCACACCGCGATGCCAGTAAAATTAGAAAAACAAGAAAAAATCGATGAATTTTTACCCCCCCTTACACATCATATTAACCTATCCGATATGTCACAAGTAAAAGGAATTGATCCAGTTACAACACCTCAAGTTATTGAACGAGCAGAAGGAACAGCTCCAGGTTATTATGAATACAGATATTCTCTTCAAAAATCTTTAGAAAACTCTTATGATATAATTAAAGAAGTCCATACTATATTTGCTAAAAGTTTCGGAAGATCATACGGAAATGGGATATATAAATCAGTTAAAACTGAGGATGCTGACACTGTGATCTTTGCGATGGGATCAGTTGCATCTCAAGCTAGAGTTGCTTTAAAAAAGTTGAGAGCAGAAGGATTGGAGGTTGGAATAGTTAGTCTTAAACTATTTAGACCTTTTCCACACGAAGATTTAAGGGAATTTTTCAAAGATAAAGAAAATATTATTGTATTTGATAGAGATATTGGATATGGATATGAAGGTGTATTATCTTATGAGTTAAAAGCTGCGCTTTATGGATTAAAAAATAGACCAAATATAAAAGGTTTTATTGTTGGTTTAGGGGGCAGAGATGTAAAAACTGAGCATATTATTACTGGTATTCATAAAGCGTTAGACGAATTTAAGGAAGGATTCTTTACTAACAAAACTGATTTTTTGGGTTTAGACTTGAATAAATTAGGTGATTACGATGAATCAACATACTTTAAAAGTGGGTGAAAAATCATGGTAAATGTTATGGATATCCCTGAAGAGGAATTTATTTATCCAGGGACTCGTGCATGTGCGGGATGTGGGATGGCTTTAATATATAGGATTGCACTTAAAGCAGTGGGCCCTAATACAATCATAACAGTACCCGCATCTTGTTTAACTGTACTTCATGGAATGCAAGGTTTTTGTACCACTAAAATTTCTGTTTATCATACTCCCTTTGCAACTACAGGTGCGGCAGCATCCGGAATTGTAGCATCCCTTGAGGATAAAGGATTATCTGACGAGATTAGTGTTCTTGCTTTTGCGGGAGATGGGGGTACAACAGATATAGGAATCCAAGCTTTAAGTGGGGCAGCAGAAAGAGGTACTAATTTTATTTATGCTTGTTACGATAATGAAGCTTACATGAATACAGGAGTACAAAGAAGTGGATCAACACCTTTAGGTGTAAAAACTACAACAACTCCTAAGGGAAAGTTAGTAACCAAAAAGAATATGCCGAAGATAATGGAAGCGCATAATATCCCGTATGTTGCAACGGCAAATGCCTCATACCCTCTCGATTTATACGAGAAATTCAAAAGAGCTAAAGAAATAAAAGGAACTAAGTATATCCATATTTTATCGCCTTGTCCACCTGGTTGGGGGTATGAACCGAAGAATACGATCTTAATCGGAAGACTGGCAACTGAAACAGGTTTTTGGCCTCTTTATGAAGTAATTAAAGGTAAATTTGAATTATCTAAGCCTAATAAGAAACATTTAGATGCATCAAAACGAAAACCAATCACTGAATATTTGAATGTACAAAAGAGATTTAAGTCAATTAATCTGGAAATAATAAAAGCCTATGAGGACTTTGTTATTGATACTTGGAAAGAAATACACAACAGGCTCGAAAATCAACCAGTTCAAAGAATTTGAGTTAAAATATATCAAATTACCAGCTTTCCATTAGTTTTTCTATTGGGTTGAGATAGAAAAAAATAAAAACCTCGTGTTGTTAAGATAATTAGATGATAAATGCTGAGAGCTTTCATTTTTAATGATTCCAAATCTCAATGGAAGGAAGAAGAACATAATCTTCTATCCCACGATATATGTGCTATTTTAGATGAAGAAAAAGAAATGATTTATTTATGGAGTGGGTCAAAGATCACAAAAAAAAGATACAAGAAAAGTTATACACAATTAAAAGAACTATTACGTAATTTCCCTGAACTAAACCTTCAGTTTATATTAGCTAAAAAAAATTTTCCCACTGAAATTCAAAAAAAACTTGAGTCTATGTTGGAATTAACGAAAAGAGAAGAAAAGAACACACTTATATTTAGTAGATTTACAACAATACGTGTTTTTTTCATTTCCTTATTAGGAGTAATTATTTTACCATTTGCATCATTATTTAATTTGAGCAGTTCATTGTTTTGGCCAATGTCTAACTTAAGTCATCAGGTTAATAATAATATTTTCAAATTATGGATATATATATCTAAAATTTTGATGTTAATAACCATTTTTTTCTTTTTAATTAATTTAACTATTGGAATAATTGAGATGGAAAACCAAGTTATTATTTTTTCATTCACTGGCTTAATTATTTGTGCTGGAATATTTATCTATTTAAATTTTGATATATTTCTTTTTAAATTCCAAGATGGTTCAACATTAACTAACTTCCTTATTTTAAAAAACGATCTACTTTTCTTTATATTGCTTAATACCATTTCCGTTTTAATCTTTGAAATCCCAAATATATATAAATGCATATCTTTTCTGAAAACCTATCGAAATTATATATTCTAGATGGTTAATTATGGAGATAGCCCATTTATTGCCGACTTTGGAAAAAGAGGATTTTAGAATTTTAATGGCAATAGAGATTGGAATGAAAAGATCTAAATATGTAACTGTTAAAAATATTAAATTTTACTCAAGATACGAGATGAAAGAAACATTATATCGTTTAAATAAAGTTCATAAACTTGATTTGATAATAAGAGATGCTTCAAAAAATGAAATTGCTTATGTACTCAACTCTAAAGCTTATGATTTACTTGCACTACACACATTAGTGAAAAGAAATGTAATTAGTCAGCTTGGTCCCCTAATTGGGAAGGGAAAGGAATCAGATGTATACAGTGGTATGGACGATGATGAAAATGTTATGGCATTGAAGTTCTATAGGATGGGACGAACAAGTTTCAGAAGTATTAAAAAATACAGGGACATTTTAGGGGATAGAAGTCATTTTTCTTGGCTTTATGTAAATAGACTTGCTGCAAAAAGAGAATTTGAAGCGCTAGAAAAAATTTATGTTTTGAAACTAGACACTCCAAAACCCATTGGATTTAATCGACATGTAATCATTATGTCCTATTTAAGAGGAAAAGAATTGGTTTATTATAAAAGCATTAGAAAGCCTCAAAAAATTTTTAATCGAATTATAAAACAGATAAAAACAATCTTTCAAAAGGGCGGTATGATTCATGGAGATTTGGGAGAATTTAACATTGTTTTAGATGAAAGAGGTAATATTTTAATCATCGACTGGTTACAATGGATCTCTCGAGATCATCCCAATTCATTTTCGGTTTTAGAGAGAGATATTATAAACATTTGTGAGTATTTTAGAAGGAAATTTAATATCGAAAGCGATGTGGAAGAAATCCTAAGAGATTTTTATAAGAATTAATAACCATTGGGAGATTCTTTTTTTACTGATCCTTGGATAATAATATCTTCTACATAATCTTTATTTATTACTTCAAGGTTTTTTACAAATGGAGTAAGCAACTCTAATATTAGGTTTAGGTCTAATTTTTTTCTTAAGATTGAAAATTTAAAATCACTCTTATTTGAACTCACTCTAAGTGATTCCTGAATTCCGCTTAAAATATTTGGTAAATTTTGGAAAGAGGTCAATGAAAAAACTAAATTAAAAGAGTTGTCTCGAAATGGTAAGTTATCTATATCAGCTAACATCAACAAGATTTTGGTTTTATTTTTCAAATCAAACAGTTTTAATTTAAATTGTAACAACATATTCCATGAAATATCCACTGCTATGTAATAACATTCTAAAACTCGATCGAGATCCCCAGAGTTTAATATATGCTCAATAAAAAGTCCAGTGCCGCAACCAATGTCGATAATTGTTTTCTCATTTAGGTCATAGTTATTTAGAACAATGTCATATTTTTCTTTTTGGATCGCACCATATCTTTTATCATAAAAATCTGCGGATGCATCATAATTATCAATTATCTCTTTTTTTTTGTTCAGAAACTTAAAAATTTTCTCCACTTTAAAAACCATAGAATTTTTAACTTACTATTTTTCAAATCTATAAAAAGGTTTTAATTGAAAAAAATCTATCTTTAAATTATCTTTTCATTAAATATTATTAATTTTTTTTAAAAAGGTCTTAATATGTCAAATAGGAATAATAATCAACAAAGGTCGAAGAATCCACTTACAATACTGCAAAATGCTCAGAATTCCATTATCTTGCTCAGATTAAAAGATGGAACTGAATATAGAGGACTGTTAAAGGAGATCGATGCGTACATGAATTTAATCTTAGAAAATTGTACTGAATTAATGGAAGGGACACCCGTCGCTAAATACAACGAAATTTTCATTCGGGGTAACAATCTTCTCTTCATAAAACCAGATGCTTCTCAAATTTCATGATCCTTAAATTGCTTAAGATTAAATTCATAAATCCAATTTCATAATTTTTGATTTAATTTCATTATTACTAATTACTGCAAAGGAAGCAGGATTAGGTGAAAAACTCCCTCGATAATTTGCAGAAGAAAATATTGACAAAAGGTGATTATGAAAAAACCATCTAAATCCTTCAGGAAAGCATTCATGAGCTCTAATAAGTAATTTTAGATTATTCTTGCTCATAAAACTATCAAACACATCTTCACCAAAAAATTTAATGCCTGCTCCCCTAAAACTTTCAGTAAATCCTTGTAACTTCTCTTTAGGATCATTCCACATAATTTGAATCAAGCTGTGCGAAATTGATTCGAAGATAGTACTAATTTTTTTAGTTTTTACTCCTTTTATTTTTTGCAAAATTTCCTCATCTTGAGGAATTCCACCATGTAAGCATAGAATAGTGTTGTTAATTATTGCGCAAATTGGAAGTGAATTATAAACTGCTATAATTTCCTCAAATTTAAGGGGATCCTTAAATTTCTCTATAAACTCTTGATAAAACCCATAATACTTATTCATTTCCACAGTTTCATGATTTCCCCTTAACAGATAATATTTGTGGGGATTTAGGATTTTTAAAACTAAAATGAATAGCAAACATTCTAATTGTTTAGAGCCTCGATCAACAATATCTCCCAAAAATATACCTAGATTTGGCTGATTTTTATCTAATAATTCACATATTCCTAATAACGTTTCTAAATTTCCATGAATATCCCCAATTACATAAATATTTCTCTTTGAATTTTTCACGTTGAATTCTAAAAGCAAATTTTCATTTTCAAAGATTCTTTTGACATTTTCAAGAATTTTACTTATTTCTTCAAATCTCAAATCCGATAATGTACCTGGGTTATCAATAAGATCCTTCAAAAATGTTTTTTCTATCAAAATCTTGAATAAAAAATAATTAAATTTAAAAAATTTTCCTAGTTATTGCTATATTCTTTTAATTTTTATTTCTATCATTTTTATAAATAAGGAAAACTAACTTTAAAACAAAATTCGTAGAAAATTCTAAAAAGTATACTTGGTACTTTAATTACAAGTGAAAAAGTTGTTAGTTCAAGATTTTTTAAGTAATATAAACAAAGTTATTACTGACTTTGAAAATGATAAAGTCAATGAAAAAACTAATAGTAAGAGCTTGGGGGTAATTTATACTCCAAAACCTCTTGTAGACTACATAGTCTTAAGGGTTTTTCAATTATATTTCAAAGAACTATATAACTTACCTAATAACTTCACATTAGAAACCTCTTTCGTAAATTTTCAGCATTATTTGGATAAAAATAATAATTTAAAAAAAAAATTGATTAAAAAGCTCCAAACCATTAAAATTTTAGATCCGGCTTGTGGATCTGGGAGATTTTTAATTTCTACTGCTGAAATGCTTTTTAAATTTTATAGAATTCTGAATTCTGGATTGGATAATTATGAAATTAAAAGACATATAATAAAAGAAAATCTTTATGGTATCGAAATAGAGAAATCTGCTTATATTATTACAAAGTTACGATTAATTTCTTGGCTTTTTACTAATAATGAAATGATTCTGGAACTTCCTGATCTGAATATGGACAATTTACACCTTGAAGAAATTGAAAAAATTATCCATTCATATGACATTAAACTGAATTTATTCAATTTAGACTTTCTTTTAAAATATGATTCTGCAATGTTTGATATTATAGTAGGAAATCCTCCTTACGTTGAAAATAAGAAAATCAAAAATACCGAATATAAGAAAAAGTTAACTAAGAGATTTAGTTCTGCTTATCGTTTATTTGATATTTCAGTTCTGTTTATTGAGAAATCGTTAGAGCTATTAAAGGAAAAAGATGGTTTTTTATCGATGTTAACAACAAATAAATTCTTAGCAGCTGATTATGGAATTCGAATCCGACAATTGCTTATTAACCACACAGAACTTAAAGAAATAACTAATATTTCCTCGCTTCCAATCTTTGGCAGAACTGCGGTTTATCCTATAATTATAACTTTTAAAAAATCCTTGCCTAAGGCAAGTAATATGGTTGTGATAAAAAAATTCCAAAAATTGAATGAATTGATTGAGAATCGCAATACAGAATCACAATTATTACCTCAGCAATTGATAATGAAAATCCCCTCATTTGTTTTTCCAATCTCTGGCCAAATACATTTAATAAATTATTTATACAATAACTTTAAAACGTTATCTGACTCGATAAGCGATCTAAAAATATTATATCGACCGTATGGATTTATTAACTGGTCCAAACACCTTAATAACATTAGCAATACTCCACATTCAAAAAAAGATCTATTGTTAATAGGGACGGGGAATGTTGGAAAATATCATATAAAATTTGACAAACTTATTAAAATAGCTAAGAAAATCATTCCGATTTCTTATTTTAGATACAACATTGAATTTGAACACATTTGGGAGGTATGTTCAACTCAAAAACTGGTCTTTAGAGAAGTAGCTAAAGAATTAACATGGAATTATGATCCTGGGATATATACGAATGTAACAGGCTTATATTTTGTATCGATTCCATCGTTTAACCAGGAAAAACTTTTTGGGCTCTTAGCAATAATGAACTCAAAATTAATGGATCTCATATTTAAAACTCTATTCAGTACGCTTCATATGTCTGGAGGCTATTTGAGATTTAATGGAAGCTTTATTCGAAGACTACCAATACCACAAACACTTCCTTTAATATTGTCATACTTTGGTAAAATTTTACACCTTTTATGCCAACTACAATATGATATTCAATCTGAGTCTGCTTTTACAACCCTAAATTTAAATTTGATAAAAGATGAGTTTCAAAAGACAGTTCCACATTTCATTTCTACATGTAAAAAAATCACCAACTCCTTAGTTAACCTTTTATATTTAGATAAGCTTTACTTAGAGTTTAACAAAGATTTCAAAATAGTAAGGGAATTTTTGTATTTTGAAGATGAGATGAAAAATTTCCAAATAAAGTATCTTCTACCTCGATACCAGATTAAAAACTACAATATTTACACAGCTGAAGAGTTAGATCTAACTTTAATTGAAATTAAGAATTTTTTAGATAGAATCTTGGAAAATAAGGAGCTTCTAAATCAAATAGATGAAATCATGAGTTTTGATTTTTAGCAATACGTTAAACCATGATAAATCATGATATTCATACCATCTTTATTAAAGGTAATCTAAAGTTTTTTAGATTTTAATAGATAAATAGTATTAAAATTAAATTTTAGCAAAGATTATATTTTAAAAAGTTTCAATAATAAAAAAGAAAGTCTGATATAGGTGAAAACCATGGCTAAAAAAAAGAGCACTCCAGTCGAAGAAGAAGATCTCGAAATCCCAAAAGGAAAAGTAGATGAAGATGGTGACGAGATTTTAGATTTAGAAGATTGGAAAGATAATTTGGAAGACGATGTTGATTATGATCTTGATAAGATTAAAGATGACATGTTGGTGGATGAAACGGAGGAGGAATCATTAGGTTATGAAATAGATGAAATAGAAACTCTAATGAGAAAAGTTAAATGCGCACCGTGTAAAGGCAGTTCTACTAAACGAGATTGTAAAGTAAGAGTTGATTTTGGATGTCCTCCAAATAAGGCAAAACTATAAACGAAACTTTATCAAAACTAGATGAGCAGATGATTATTTCTTATGTCATAGAACCTTATTTCATAAGTCAAAGTAGATTAACTTGCAATATTTTAATCTTCTTTTTCTATTAATCGAACATTACTATAATGAAAAAACATGATATCAAACAATATAAAACGTCTTATTTTAATAATTTTTGATGGTATATTTAGTTGGTTCATATTTCGAGTGAACATTTGGCTAGGAAATCCATGTGAATCAGTAGCATTTACTAGATGTTTCCTGTTATCGTTAACAACATTTTTGATAATATACACTCCTTTTGAAATTTATTGGTCAATTAGAGATCTTTGGTATGATCGCTGGTTGGGCCTTTCTCTTAAGTCATTAGATGAAATAGATACAAAAATTAGAACTCCTGATGGGTTTTTGTCAGCTATATTAATAAAGAATAAGAATCTAGAGCGAGTTAAATCTAGGAATTCTATAATAGTAATTTGCCATGGTTTTTCAGACACAAAAGAAACTCTTCAATATTACTATTATCCTTTAGCTTTCCAAGGTTATGTCATTTTAGTTTATGACGCTAGAGGGACGGGTGAATCGAAAAAGTTAGGAAAACGAGGCGATTTTCTTAAACGGGTTGAAGATTTTAATTCTGTAGTCAAATGGATAAAATCTAATAAAGAATATTCAAATTTTACACTAAACAGCATAGGATTCAGTATAGGAGCATTGACTATATTATGTGCCGGGTTTCAGAATATTGATATAGAGAAAATTATAGCTATCTCATCAATGTCTCATTATAAACAAAATCTTCCGAAATTCAATCTAATAGTTATAATAAGCTATTTAATGAAGGGTGTAAGACTATTTCCAACTTCCGAAGAAAATGAAAAACTTTCTCCTTATTTGATTATTGAAAATACAAAAAGCAATTTTTCCCCTGAAAAATGGGAGAAATTTTCAAAAAGAGTTATGTTGATACATAGCAAAAATGATAGGGTCATAAAATTTATAAATTTTAAGGAAAACGCGAAGGTTTTAGAATCCCCAACTGAAAATTTGTTAATTTTAAAAAAAGGTGGACATTCTCACAAAAAAAACGAATGTGCACTAGTAGGGGCAACACTCTCTTTCTTAAATTCTTAGTGGCAGACAATGTTTGAAGGAATTATATTCAGTTTAAATATTTAATAGCCTAAAAAGAGGGAAAAATCAGAAGCTAATTAACATCTCCTTAATGGACTCAACTACTAATTTTATGGCCATATTCATTTTTTTAACTTTTTTATCAAAATAATCCATTTCTGTTTTTGATTTTTCAATTTCATCAAATATATTAAAAATATGTTTTTGAGTCTCTAATTCCATAGAATAAACTCCTTTTCTCGTGATGGCGTCATTCATGTTGACAAAACAACCATGATTGATAAAACTATGATTAAATGCAGGATAACATGTTTCCCACAATATTTCTTTCAATTTATTATAAATATTTCGGGCAAGTCGTTTACAGAATTGCTTACTTTCATTGCTATAACAAAAATAGAATTGCATTTTTCCATTATTGTTAGAGATATGATCTTGGAGCTTGTCACAAACCAATTCAAGCTGGTTTTTTGGCAAATTTATATGAGAATGATCTGCATTTGGATTACTTTTACCGAAAAGGGGTGTTTGGGTAATATTTATATTATATAATTTAATAATATTATAAATCATTCGTTCCTTAAGCCAATGAGAGAATTTAAAAGTATTTAGATCTGTTCTCAGGGTATTATTTAATTCTTCTGAAAACCTTTCAAGAAGAGAAGTTTCATGAAAATCCATTATATATATTTGAATATCCTCTTTCTTCCAGAATTTATCAAGTATTTTTTTAAATATTTTAGTATGTTCCGGAATTCTATGGTTATTAAAACCTTCTTCATCACTCTTGTACTCCGGAGCGAAAGTCTTTCTCCAAAACCGATTTAAATTTGTTCCATTCTTAAGATAGTATCCCGATTTATTATCTTTTCTGGGATGCAAGAACCCATATGGATTCATTAAAGGGGCCAAAATTAAAGCTTGATTAGATGCCAAGATTTCATTAAGAGAGATAATGGATTTTTCAATCAAGTTGAGAAATTCTATAATCCCAAACAAGCCATTAAATTCATTATGTTGAGCACCTACAAATATTTTGATATACCTGATCTCTGCAGGTTTCAATGACTTTGCAAGTGTTAGAATAGGTATTCTTCCTTCAGAGGTATTGAACTCATGATAATATATATTTTCTAAATCTGCATAATTTCTTAATTTTTTTAGGATTTTATCAAATAAAATATTCCTTTTACTTAAATCCAATAATTTTTTTAAATATTTTTTGTTTATCATCACTTATTCAATAACTTTGTCCCACTCTGTGAAATTTATGATTTTTTTATGATATTGTACTATTTTTGTAAAAATCACACAACCAATACAAAACATGTTAACAAAATCTTCCCCAATTAAGTTTAAAAGTTTACAGTTTTTATTTGAAAAACCAATCCCGCGTTCAACTTCAATTTGACCATTATATCCTGATAAGTTAACAACAAACTCTTGCTTATCTATCCCCTTAGAAAAATTTCCACGTGCTATTCTTGCTAACCCTCCTATTGGCACAACTTTGCCTTTATTTTGAGCTAAGTAGATCCTTACATCAAAAGTGTGCTTTCCTCCTCTCCAGTTTATTAAAGAGAAATTAGCTTTTTCTTGTATAGTATAAGGATATGGATTGCGATTTTTCATGAATTTATCGAAGAATTCTTTCTTACTTTCCTCGATAATCTCTCTATAATTAGCTGGATTTTCATCTTTAGACACAGGAATTACTCCCGCACCCCCAGATCCCCCACTAGGTTTAATAATAAAAGATCGCTTATACTTTTTTATAAGATACTTTAATTTTTTAATTAAGTCTTTCTCGTCAAAAGCTTTTGTAAATAAGAGGTATTTGAGGTTATACTTTTTTAATATGTCTTTACTTATGAAACTCGCGAGGTAGGTTAACGACTTATCATCAGTGATCTTATAAATAGGATTTACAATTTTAGTTTTAATTTTGAGAATATCTTCTTTTACTTGCTTAGTAAATTTTTCATCATCTAAACGTCTTGCTATCCCATCACCAATTAAAAGACTTACATTTTCACCTCTATATTTTACCCATTTTTCAGAATAAGAGAGAGAAGTGGATAGTTGTCTATAATCTGCTATTAAAAAAATGATTTCAGCCTTAAAATTAATATTATAGTTATCTTTATTGAATATTTTAACCTTATGTCCTTCTGATTTTAATTTTTTTCTGAAATATTCTACCATAATTACTTTTTCGTGAATTAGGGCATCCTTTATAGGTACACCAAGCACTATTAAGACTCTATTGTCTTTTCTTTCATTTTTTTTAACTACTTGGTATATGGCTTCTAGATACCCATTATACAATAGGGACTGTTGTTTTTTGGTTATAATTGAAATACCTCTGTGAGATCCACCATTAGTTTCTAATAGGAAAAATTTCTTTCCTTCTGGTTCATCAGATACCATGAAATCGATACTTCCAGAGTAGAATAAGTCATTATTTTCTAGAAAATTGACCCTATTTTTTTCCATTTTTTTTAACGCTCTTTCTCTTATATCGTCTACAAATCCATCTTGTTGTGATTCTCTTAATTTTGCGAAAGACACTAAGTCTAATCCCAACGAATTACCCAATTTGGTTAACTCAAGATCAGAATCTGTAATTCTGGAAGACATTAATTCAAGAAATTTGCTAAGCAGATCTTTTTCCATAAGAACCATTCAATAATGAAAAGGTTTGATATACTAATTCTATCTCAACCTTCTTTTTTAATTTTTTACCATACTAGTTTCTCAAACTAAAAAGCTTAATAATATAAAGCAATAGATTTCAGATTTTGGTTATCTTAATTCATATATTCCGTTATAAATATAAATATTATAATAACAACACAATTTAAAAAATTAGTTTTGTGATCATTAAGTAGAGATATTAGTAGTGTATAAATTCACTTGCATAAAAAATGCAGTTACAAAACAATCTATTGGTAAATTTTATTGTTAAGTAAGATATGTTTTTATATTCAATTTAAATTTATATGACTAGATTAAAGGAAATTATTTTTTACGATTTTTAATCATTTTTTGAATGCCACAAATTTTACACCAATGCCCGTTTTTAATATTTTTAGGAGTTGCCCACCAATCATAGTCACATTTTCCACACTTCCAATGTAATTTTACATGAACTCCAAAATATCTTTTAGATAAACAGAAACCATTTCTAGATTTAGCTATTTCAACCATTTCTTGAATTTTATCTGGAGGTGAGATATCAAGGGTTCTCCAATCAATTTTTAAAATTCTATTTGGTGGTATAATACCCTGTTCAATGCATTTTTTACGAATGTAATCCTCCATTTCATTGAACCGTATTTTATGTAATTTTCCATTTATTATTTCAAAGCCAATTTTAATAAGTATTCTGCCATTTTCAGTACATTTGTTTTGTTTCCATATATCTAAATTCTGCTGAGCTTGAAACTTTTCAATTATTTTATGTATGAATTTAATAAACCTATAATGCTGTTCTCCCTGATATTCAAAAGATAAACCTAATTCCTCATTATCACCATCTAAATGCATTTGAAACCCCCGTTCTGATATTAACCAAGAAGGATAAGATTTTTTAAATTCCTTATGAAAAATCTCCTCAAACATAACTCGGCACATTCGTTCATATAAACCCTCAGCACATTGAGGACACCATGAATCACTAATCATAATACTATGTGGAGTTGCCCACCATTCATGATAACATTTTCCACACTTCCATTTTAAACGAGTTTTATTGTTAACATAATTTTCAGATAGACACCAACCTCCTCGTTCTGAAGCAATTTTCTGCATATCTGCTATTGTATAAGTTAATCTGTTATTACATTTAGGACAATCTCGGCCTTTCTGAGATGGTGTGTCTTTTAAAGAATTAGGTCGTACATGCCATTCATGATTACATTTAAGACATTTAAAATCTAATCCTATTTTATTATTAATATATTCCTCTGAAAGCAATATCCAGCCTTTTTCTTCTGCCAATAATTTATACTCCTCAAAAAAATCTTCTCTTGTTTTAAGATTGAATTTTGCTCTATATAATGCGTCTGTTTCAAAAAAAAGTTTTACAAGTTCCCGTAAATAATCTGGAAGATTTTTAGCAGAAGGATGCCCACTAAATCTATATATATCTCCAAGTTTCATGCTTGTGTGGTTTAAAATTAATGGAGTCATTTTAATCAATTGAGAAACAACCCTTTTAGAATTTGCGTTAAAATCAACATAGTTTGAAAACCCATTATAATTATTCGTTAATATATTAAATAACTTATTTATTATAATATTAATTTTAGATTGAGTAATAGATACTGACCATTTTTCATCTTCCAATTCATTATAAATATGTATTATTTTATCAATTAAGATTTTCCAATGATCATTATTAATAACTAAGACCAAATTTACCTGTTTTTTTGTACTAAAAATTGGTTGAACATCCATAGAATGAGAAATGTTATCTCTATCAGCAGTAGCATCCTCTAAAATATCATCCTCTTCTTGAATTTCAGTTTGATAAGATGAAACATCAAAATTATTAACTCTGCCGAATAATGGATTCTCTAAGAACTCGATAAAGTGACGTTTACTTAATTCCTTTATGTCAAACTGGTTCTCAGGTATTTTGTCATTATCCATATTTTGCTTTTGTAATTTTTTTTCTTCAACACTCAAAATAGGTCCACCTGAATAATTTTCAATATCGACCTTTTTAAATTTTTTTTTACAATTAAGGCATTTTATTATTTCTCCTAAATCTACAATCTTATTAGCACTACAACAATTCGGACAAATAATTTTTTTTTTTTTTTTTTGAGACATTTTTTTGTGTGCCTGCTTTTTAAAATCCTCTCCTAATAAAGAAATTAAATCTTTTGTTGGAAGTTTGCTTAAAACAGATATAAACTTGGTTTTATCTTCACTTAGCTTATCTTTTCGAATGATTTTTATTATAGTTGATTTTTCATTTAAACTCAAAGTTATATTTCTGTATAAATTCTCCTTTAAAATCTCCTTTAAATTTTGAATAGATGTCCTTTCTTCATTTAAAATTTGATGTAATATACTCTCTTTCTCGATATTCTCTAGTTTTTGAGATAATTGCCTGATGGTCTTTTTTCCTTCCAAGATTAAACTTTGTTCCATCCAATTTCTACTATAATTGTCATATATTCCAAGAAATCTTTTCAAAATTTCAAACAGTTCAAAAAATCTCGGATTACATTTTTCAATACATTCTTGTATGAGTTTTTCTTTATCTTCTTTTAAAATGTTTTTGTTAAGCAGGATGGCTCTAATTTCACAATATCTTTTTATTACAGTTTCTAACTCCTTTTTAGCTTCTTTAGAGATCTCCTTATTGGGAACCTCATGAATAAAATTAATCAGTAGAAGTGCCCATTTCTCTCTTACTTGGAAAGATTTTTCTAGGAATTCTTCAAATTTTTCTGCACTCTCATGGAGATTTCCTATCTTTTCTAGCTGTTCTATTCTTCCAGAAATATAGGATATAAATTCTCTGGTTTTTTTTGGCATATAAAACTTAGCTACTCTTTTCCCAGATTTCCTGATCGTTTCGTTATAATACCTGCGAAACCAATCAAAATTCATAAATAATGGTCTAGCAATAAATCTTTTCTCAATTAGTATGTCCTCAAATTTATTTAGTTCCTTTTCAAATTCCTCTTCTGAAATTTCTTTAGTTTTTAATTTTTCAAGCAATTCTCTGAGAGTCTCAAATTTTTCAAGGAAATTATTAAGCTTTTCCTTTTCTTCTTCTTGTAACCCTGATTCTTTAATGCTATTTGCTAAATATTGTGCCCATTCTTCCTTAGATTCTCGAATTTCTTTTGATTGTTCTTTAGTTTCTTTTTTATCCTTATGTAATAATTTATTTTTTTCTTCCTGCTCTTCTTTTGGTTGTTTTAAACACTTCTTCCACTCAATAAATCCTTTAGTTTCTTTTCCCGCATATATCGGTCTTTTTCCTGTCTCTTTTTTATATCTTTCTTTAATTCCACTCTCTTTTAAAATCTGATGAGCTTCTTGAATAATCTCTTGTTCGATCTCTTGGCTTTGCTCTTGGGGTTGTTCTTTTTCTCGAGCAATTTCATGCTTAATTTCTAAGATTCTTTTCTGGGAAAATTCTTGTACGTTTTCTTCCTCATCCTGTTCCCTAATTGATTCCATTTTTTTAATATTATTTATTTTGGGTGTTTGTGAAATTTCTTTTTGGCTCTTTTGCGAAGGATCTTGACTCAATTTTTTTTCCTGGGTTTGTTCCATTTTTTGATTTGTCTTTTCTTCTTGCTGTTGTCTATAAAATTCTGGCTCTAATTCTTGTTTTTCCTGTTGAATCCATTTTTCTAAAAGATCCTCCCAGTCTTCTTTTGAGTTTTTAATTTCTTTTTGGATTTGTTTCTTTTGTTCTAATTTCCTTTTTTTTTCTAACCATTGCAAAAAGCCTTTAGTCTCTTTTTCAGCATAAAATGGTCTTTTACCTGTTTCTTGGTGGTATCTTTCCTTTAACACTTCCTTCTTTTCTAATTCAAGCTCTTTGGATTTTATTCGCTTTTTCTTTTTAACTTGTTTGTGAACTAAATTAGGTTCTATATCAGGTTCTAGTTCATGCTCTAGTTCTGAATTTTTTTGATTTGGTGTAAAGCTTATTTTTGCTTCAGGAAGATATTCTTGCTCCTCATCTATAACAGTTGAAGACTCCAATTTATCTGTATCATGATCCGATTCTTGTTCAATTTGATGTTCTAGTTCAAGATCTAACTCACTCTCAATATCATAGTTTTTTTGTTCAAATTCCGTATCTTGGTTTAAGCCATATTCATATTCCATTTCATCATTTAGATGATTTTCTACAGGAAAACCGCTTTCTTCAAGTTCACTCATAATTTCAAGAGCTTCAGGTGGGAACTCTGGTTCTATAGGATATTCTTCATTTGGTTCTAATTCTATCACTAATTCTGCTTCTGCCTCGGATTTTAATTCAGGATCCAGTTCTGGATCGGTATTTTCCTCATTTTTTATTTCTAATTCCACTTTGAGCTCTTTTGGTACTAGTACAGTTCCAAGCCCTGAACGACTCGGATTGAAACTTCTGTCAAGGTTTGGCTCTGAATCAGAATCTGATTCTTCGCCATTTGGACTCAATATTTCTTCCTTTGAGGTTTCTTCAGGAGTTTTTTCATTTGGATTAAAAGAGTCTTCATCTGGAGTCTCATCCGACGCATCTTCATTTGGACTCAATATTTCTTCCTTTGAGGTTTCTTCAGGAGTTTTTTCATTTGGATTAAAAGAGTCTTCATCTGGAGTCTCATCCGACGCATCTTCATTTGGATTAAATGTGTGCCTAGTAATTTTATTTTTAATTTCATTCTTAATTTCATTCGGGTTGAACGTATGCCGTGTAATTTTATTTAAGGGTTGTTGAGTTTTATTTGGGTCAAGTTTATATCGAATTATTCTGTTTTTAGGTCGTTCATATGTATTTGAGTCAAGTCTATACCGAGTAATTCTGTTTTTAGGTTGTTCATTTGGCTTAAATGTATGCTTAGTAATTTTATTTTTAATTTCATCATTTAGGTCAAATTTCGGTCTCACAATTCTATTTTTATTAGTGGATACTTTATTTGGATCGAATGCAAGTCGTGAAATGATATTTTTAGATCCTTCATTCTGATTCGGTTTGAAAGTAGGGCGTGTGATTCTATTTTTAGAGTTTTGATTCTGATTTGGCTTGAAAACAGGGCGTACAATTCTATTTTTGGATTCCTTAGTCGGTTCGAGGGGAGATTTAGTAGGGGGTTTGATGGGTTCTTTATTTGGTTGAGAGGTGAGGTTAGTAATGGTATTTTTGGCATCCTTATTCATATCTGGTGGAGGTGGGTTAATGCTATTTTTACTTTTTTCATTTGGTTTGGGTTTTGGTTTTTGCTTTTTAGTTCGTTGAATTTTCCCTGGTTGTGGTTTAGTATTTTGATTAGGTTTATGGTTAGGCTTTTGGTTCAGTTTTTGGTTGGATGATTTAGAATCTTTTTCAGGGGTGGGTTTTGGGGGTTTGGGTTTAGCTTTAGGCTTGTGGCTGGGATGTGGGTTCGGACCATTCGATTTGAAGCTCATTTTATCGTATGAATTTTGTGAATTTTAACTAATTGAAATAGAGATAATTAAACATTTATAAAGAAAAATTAGGATGGAAGGGGTGTGAAGATTTTTTTTTAAAATTTTCAAAAACATATGAAATATTGAGAGGAATTCAAAATTATAAACTATTCTAAAACCTTGACTGCTGAATTTTTCTGATATTTTGATGATTTCCAATAGACTTTTCCATTAAATAATCTAAAAACCAAACTATTAAAAGGTTTAGAAGTAAAAATACTAATGTAGATAAGATAAAAAATCTAACCATGACCCCTACCAAGCACCCTGGATTTTTGTCTTTTGGTAGTATAAGCATTTACACTCTAATTTAATCTATACCTATATAGTCTTTGACCTTGGTTTTAGGTCTCGCTGCTAGGAGTCATCTTTTCACTACCATAACTTTTTTTAAATATGATTACCCTATTATTACACAATTATTCTAAATCAAAAGGCAAAAAAAATGAATAATGATGTGTATGAACTTCAAAGAAAAGTACAATCCTTAGCTACTTCAGGACAAACAGAAAAGGCCATAGAGTTACTTGAAAAAACTATAGAATCTAATTCAGGCTTTGTGGAAGCTTGGATGTTGCTTGGCTCAGTCTACAGAGCAGTGGGAAGAGCAGATATGGCAATAGATGTCTGCAAAAAATCCTTAGAGCATGTTCCTAATGACTCAAGAATTTGGGTTAACCTTGGTCATCTATATACTGAAACTAACCAATATGATAAAGCTATTAAACCTATTAAAAAAGCTTTATCGATTGATTCTAGAAATCCTAGCGCATGGTATTCACTTGGAATGGCACTTATTGCGCAAGAAGAATATGATGAAGGTATTAAAGCATTTCAAAAAACGGTCAAACTTGATCCTCACCGAATGGATGCATGGAATCATTTAGCATCGGCTTTAGATGACAAAAAGCAATACAAACAGGCTATCAAAACATATAAAAAAGCTTTAGAACTTCAACCGTCATCCTTTGAAGTATTAATTGGAATGGGGATGACCTATGAAAATAGTGGTAATTATAAAGGAGCGATTGATGCCTTTAAAAAGGGTTTGCGAATTAATCCTAACGAAGCAGCAGTATGGTTTCACCTTGGAACGAATCTTTCTAAGGCTAATAAATTAGATCGGGCGATTGAAGCTATAATGAACGGATTAAACATTAATCCGACTATTGTTCAAGCATGGATGGATCTCAAAGATGTTTATGCAAAAAAGGGGGATGAGGAATGTGAGGGTTGGGCTTTTAGAAAGGCTATTGAAACTGGTAAAGTTGATGTAAAGTTTACGGATACAGATGATCCTGAAGAAGTTAGGAAGATGGTTAAGGAATGGAATAAAAAGAATAAAGTTAAATAATTCAGATGCTAAATCTTAAATACGAAAGTTTCTGAATATGAGCTTAAAAAGACGAGAATATTCATGAAAAAAGATAACAAGCAGGAAGAAGAAAGTGAAGATGCTGAGAATGAGACAGATTTCTATGATATCATGTTAGAAGCTATTAAATTGGGATTAATGCCGCGTAGCTCTTAATTTCTTCTTATCTGATACACAGGGTTAAGATTTGAAATGCTATATTGGAGTTCAATAAAGAAACCATCAAGAAATAAAAGGAAGCTCCTACCGATTCATCAAATATGGTTCAACATATGGTATATGATAAAGGTAGGAGCCATAGTTTACATTATATCTTATTCAATATATATAAATACTCAAATAGTTTAATAACTCGAGTGAAAAAAACATAAAAAACCTTGATTCTTGAGCACTCTCTCACTTTAAATTGATGGAGCAAAATTAAGATTGTATATGAGGAGTGCTGAACAGGCAAGAAAAAGTCTCATCGAACATGCTTTAGATGAGATTTGCGATATACCACAGTACGGTAATTTCAGACGTAGCACATATTATGTTATCGCGAAATTGGGGCTACAACGTAAAGCAAAAGTAGAGGAACTTTTTGAAACTGCAGATTGGGATAATAACAAATGTAGAGACGATATAATTGAGAGGTTAAAGCATTTTTTATTCAAAAATATTAAGTAACTTTTAAATAATATTTACGTAAGAGCTCTCTTCTCAAATTTCTCTCCACAATATTTGCAATTCAGAATCTCTTGACCTTTACCCATATTATCAACTGATCCCCCACATTCAGGACAATGCAATGACGCAAATTCATAACCAAAGGTTTCCCCGAACCGTGTATTAACGAGTTCCCAAACATGAGTAAGGACACCATTAACACTTGAATTCTTTTCAGCACCAATGTTTAGTATTGCTATATTCTTTTTCGCGTCTACTCGGATTTTTATGGATTCTATAAATTCTAAAGCTTACTAGATTATTTAATCTGAATGTTTCTTCTTAGATTTATTTAAATTCCTTTTTCTCATGTGAAAAAGTGACAGAAGTGTCAAATATATATTAATGTATTTTTTCTTGTTATTTGGGTATAAGAGGTTTCAAAATAGAATGTAAAGGTTATATTGAAAAAATGAGTATATCTGATTACATGTTCAAATTATTAGTCATTGGCGATGCTCCTGGCAGCAAACAAGCTTTTGTAAAACGCTATTGTTTCGATATTTTCAAACCACATAACAAATTAACTATTGGTGTAGATTTCTGTTCAAAAACAACAACCTTCAATGGTAAAAGAGTAAAATTACAAATATGGGATTTTGGTGGAGAAATAAAATTACAATTTTTATTTACCGAATATTGTAAAAGTGCTCATGGGGCTTTTTTTTTGTATGATATAACTACTCAACTCTCATTAGACCACCTTCTAGAATGGATTCAAGTAGTCAGAAAAAACTCAGGAGACATTCCTATAATACTAATTGGATCTAAGTTAGATTTGCATGAAGATAGAGCAGTTTCATATGAGGATGGATTATTAACAGCAAAAAAATATAATCTTGCTTCTTTTTTAGAAATCTCTTCCAAAACAGGAGAGAATGTAGATAAAGCATTTGAAATTATGATCAAGATGTTAATAGAGGTAATTATATAGGGTTGAGGTATTTTAATGAAAGTTAGTCTTAATTATCATGGAATTGTGGAAGAAAATTTAGTAGTCGCAATGAAATACCTAACATATTTTTTATAAAATTTAAGACCTAAAATTGAAGATTAACTTCATTTAAAAGCAAAAGAATTCTTATTATGGAATAACGAAATTGGATGATGTCTAAATAATGTTTAAAATAAAAACTAGTAGTATCAAAAATTAGACTTACTATCCCAAATTCAAGAAAAGGTAGGAAAAGAAATGAAATTAACTCCTGGAAAAAAAGAGGAAGTCCCAAATAAACTTTATGATGCCAAATTTAAAGTAATTATTTTTAGTGAGCTTGGAAGGCACAAAACTGCTTTTACTGAAAGATATTTAATCAATAGATTTGAATTTGATTCTGAAATAACCAGTGGGGTAGAATTTTGGATTAAAAACCTTGTAGTCGGTAAATATAAAATTAAGTTGCATATCTGGGCTTTAAGAAGTGAAACAAGATTCAGATTCTTAATTCCTTCATATATTCATGGTGCAAATGGCGGTCTTTTTTTGTATGATGTTAATAGAGAATCTACTCTTTTGAATATTTATGAGTGGCTTCACATTTTCAAAACATCTTCAAAAGAAACATCTCCCGTAGTTGTTGTTGGTGTAATATTTGGACCAGAAAGGAAGAGGCAAGTCGATTTCGAAGAGGGTAACAAGATTGCCGAATCAAGAGGTATGGATGGTTTTCTAGAATGTAATGTTCAGACAGGAGAAAATGTTGATAAAGTTTTCGATACTTTAGCAAGACTAATGCTCAAAAAACGAAGTGGAATCGTGTCTCTTAAAGAATTATTCAACTCAACTTGATTCTAAATTTACTTCTCACAATATATATTAATAATAGAGACTTTTATAATAGATTTTTGTTAAAGATGCGAAAAATCCAATAATGGATCATAAAATAAAAGAGGGCACGTTAGAGCTTAATAAATTGATGTCATTGATTAAACCCAGAATACCCTGCTATTTTTCACAAATAAATTTTAGAGCTTTAATTCATCTCCACATTTTTCACAGATTTTAACATTTTCTTTAAACGTGGTTTTACAGTTTGGACATTTCATTATTGATTCAAAGAATTTTTCCATCATATCACGTTCTTCTTTTGTTATACGTCTCAGCTTTAGTTCTATCTTCTTTTGCATTTTTTGTCCAATCATTAAGATTCCAATTCTCCATTGCACCTTTAAATTTTTCAGTAAAATCTTGCTTTAGACTAAATTGCATATTATATTAATTTGTATAAAAGTTTTTTAAATTCTCCTTTTTGTGTAGGAACCTTTTGAAATTATTTAAATTTGCGTGGGTTTTAAATAGACATTGAGAAGCACCGCTTTTTCCGTCTCTCCAGCAATTATCCCTATTAACTCGGACTCTTGCACTTCTTCTTTTATTTTTTGAGTTTGAGGTGTAATCTTTTCCTCTTTTACAGCGTTATGTACTCCGCTTTTCTTTTCAGGAACTGTGGCAAACTCAATTTTCTCTTGGATTAAGTAACAATTTCATAATTTCTATTTAAGATAAATTGCAAAAATATGAAAGGCTTGTGCGAGTACAATTTGTAATGCTAAATTAGATGTTTGGTATGAATTTAAAAATGACTCCTCATATCGACTTAATAAGATGTTATATCCTTCCCGTTTTAAAAAATTAGAACTATTTGAAGAATATATGATAAATTTTATTTATAAAAAAATGGAAGATAAATTTGGGTGATGAGAGTTTTTTTTATGTGGTAGAAGTTTTTATATTCAGCTACAGCTTCGGTCTCTTGGATTTTCATTTAAGTCCAAAAACAGCTTCGGTCTCTTGGATTTTCATTTAAGTCCAAATGCACTAGTATCTTCCATATTTTTTATCTCAATTGCTATTAAGATGGAATAAAAATAGCTTGTTATTTATCCTTTTTGTCTTAATTATAATAAACCATATGAAACATTAATGCATTCTAAGTTTCTCTTTGATAAACAAACAATAAACAATAAGCTTTTCTTACAGCATTCTGGGATTTATCTAAAACTTCCAACATTTCCTTTAATCTATCAATATATATATCATATTTTTGTTCTTTAAACATTTTTTTTTTAGCTGCTTTAAAATGGATTTAGTTTTTGAATTTGGCTTTCTAGCTAAAAGATTATTTGTTAAATTTAATCTCTTGAGCGTTGTAAGCTTAGATATTGACTCCGGAAGAGATATTAATTGGTTTTCACGTAGATCTAGATAAGAGAGCGATTTTAGGTTGCCTATTGACTCCGGAAGGGATGTTAATTGGTTTCCACGCAGATCTAGATTTTCGAGCGATTTTAGGTTACCTATTGACTCCGGAAGAGATGTTAATTGGTGACCACGCAGATCTAGAGAAAAGAGCGATTTTAGGTTGCCTATTGACTCCGGAAGAGATGTTAATTGGTTTTTCGTTAGATCTAATTCTTGGAGAGATTTAAGGTTGCCTATTGACTCCGGGAGAGTTGTCAACTTATTCCGATATAAATACAGGTCTTCGAGCGAGGTGAGGTTTCCTATGGACTCTGGGAGATTCCTTAACTGGTTACGCCCCAAACCTAGAATTTGGAGCGATTTTAGGTCGCCTATTGACTCTGGGAGAGTCATTAAAGTATTACCTCCCAAACCTAGCACTTTGAGCGATTTTAGCTTGCCTATTGTATCTGGGAGAACCCTTATTAAACATTCAAAGAGATCAATTCCAGTAATTCGCTGATTCTCTACTGAAAAGCTCCATTGACTTTCTCCGTCTTCAATAATTGATATATCTACTTTCCTAAATTGTTTGCCTACCTGTTTCTCTATTTTTTGAAGGAAATCTGCTTCATATCGAGGGATTTGTGCCCCTCTGAAAGATATTATTTGTGCTTTTCGTCTCGCTTTTTCCTTTGTCCATCGTTCTTCATCTGTTAAAATTTCTACTTGTTTTATCTGTTTATTTATTTCAAGTGTTAAATGGTTAAAAATTCCATTTATCTCGTTAATTATTTCTTGATAGGTAACATCTTCTAAATCTATCTCTTCATCAATAATAGTTTCTCTCTTAGAATTTTTTGTCATTCTATCCCACATTTACATTTTTGATTCTTATCTTTCTATTATAAAAATAAATAAGATTTATTTCTTTTCAACTTTCTTTTCTTCCCATTCTTTATAAGTCGCCATTAATTTGTCAATTTCATCAATATTGGCCTGTTGATTAAACGCAACTGATTTTGTACTAGAGAAATATTGGGCATATATTTCTTTGTTATCAATCATCTCTCTTACAATATCTACAATTAATTTCTCATCCTTTACATCGCATTCTTCCGAAATTTCTACGATTTGTAGACGCGTAAATTTAGTTCCTAATTCTAATATTGTCTTTTTAATTATATGTTTATTGCATATATCTAAATTCTTTTGAGCCCAACTAATAATTTCGTCTAAATTATATCGTTTGGCAATATTTCTAACATTTTTTAACTCGACACTAGCATCGGGAAATTTCCTCTCTTGAATTAGATTTTTAATCCTGGGAATTGTTTTTTTGAGCTCCTTCTTTTTTTCTAATTTTTCGCATAAATTTAATATTTCATTTACACGCTTAAGAATTTCATCCAAGTTATGGAGTTTAGCCTCCTGTTTAATGTCGTTTAACTCTTTTTAAGCCTCTGAAAATAGTTGTTCTTGAGTTAGATTTTTAATCACGGAAATTTTTTTTTTGAGTTCCATATTTTTTTCTAATTTTTCGCATAAATTTAATATTTCATTTGCCCGCTTAAGAGTTTCATCCAAATTATGGAGTTTAGCCTCCTCTTTAATGTTGTTCAACTCATTTTTCGCGTTTGAAAATAATTCTTCTTGAACTAGATTCTTAATCGCTAGAAATCTCTTTTCAAAATTTGTTTTTGACATTATAATTTATTTTATTAGGTGAATTTCTTCTCTTCCCTTAAATTAAAAGTATTAATTTTTTTTAATAATTATTTTTTACTTATCCCTTCCTTTTCCCATTGTTGATATTGTTCCATTAATTTATCTATTTCTTTGATATTTGCCTGTTGATCAAAAGCAACCCATTTACTGCTTTCAAAATATTTTGCATAGATCTCGCTACCTTCAATCATTTCTCTTACTGTAGATATGATTAAGCTCTCAACTTCTCCACATTCTTCCGATATTTCCATTATATGTAATCTTCCGAACTTAGTTCCTAGGTTTAAAATGGTATTTTTAATTTTTGCTATTTTAGATTGATTAATTAAACTTTTTATCTCACTAATTTCATTATTTTTCTCCCTGGAATCATACATTTTTTTAGTGAGATTTAGTCCTTTATTAAAAGTTTTTATCGATTCGTCGAATTTCATTTGTTTTCTTAATTGATTTCCTGTTTTGATTTTCTCATTTATCTTATCAGAATAAGCCTGATTAATTAAATTTTCAATATTTTGAATTTCTTTTTTTCTCTTAGAAGATGAATAAATGTTGTCTGTAATTTGTAATGCATTCCTAAAAGTTTGAATGGCTCTATCAAATTTATTTTGATTCCTTAATTGATTTCCCTTTGCGTTAATTTCTTTTATTTTATTTAAATAGATCGCATCAATTAAACTTTTGATTTCTTTTATTTTTTGATCCCTTTCGGGAAATTTAAATAAATTATTCGTAATTTCAAGTGCATTTTTGAAAACCTCTATAGCTTTATCTTTTAATTTTTGATTTTTAAGAAGATTTCCTTGTTCTATTATTGGATCAATCTCCCTTATCTTTAGCTCATTTAAATTTTCTTGAACGAGTCTTATTTTAGACTCAAGAATATTTTGAATTTCTTGGGGGGCGGGAGAAGTTCTCAAAATTTCCTGTGCTCTTTCGAATACTTTTAACGCGTTAGAAAAATCCCTCTCATTAAACTTTATACCTCCTTCTTCTATTAAGTCTAATACTCTTTTTTTGGTTATTTCTGATTTTAATTCCCTTTTTATCCTTTCTATTGAACTTTCTATTTTAATTAATTCTGAATTTAATTTTCTTCTTTCCCTGTCTATTGAATATTCGTCATAAACAAATACAATAACAATAAAAGATAAAATAAAAGATGAGACCACAATTATACCCCATATAATCAAACTTATCCAAAATATTTCAGCAGTGGGAGAATTCCAGAATTGTTCCATAAATAAATAGCCCACATTATGACCAATAGATCCGGGAAGAAAAAGTAAAATTAAAAAAGGAATAGCGCCCCCAGGTATAGAAAGTAGAAACAACCAACCAATAATATCTTGAATTTTTTTTAAAAATTTTCCCTTTTTCTCTAACTTTTTTATTCTTCCTTTAGTTCCTTCTAATTGTATATTTTCTTCTGATAAAATATCAGAAGATTCAATTTCTTCAGCTTTAAGATTGAGGCTATTATCCTTAATTTCTTTCAATAAATCGTCTAAATTGGTTTTTTTTTTAACCATTCTTCTTCTTTTAGATATTATAGTAGCTTTATTAAATGCTAAACATTTTTACTTTTTCTTATCATATTCTTTAATAATCACATTTTGTTGGGCAGCCCACCACACCCAGACTTGTCGTATAAAAAAGTGAGCAATTCCAAGATTCTCTTTCCATGCGTGAGTATTTGACATGTGTTCATGGCATATCATTACATATTTCTTACCTTCTTGTTCCCAGATATTTTTCAAAAAGATTTTTCCACAATACTCCACAATTTTTTCTTCAGCAAAACATCGGGGGCATACTCTTGGATATTCAGAAGTTAAGAGTACTTTAATAACAAAATTAATTTCTGGATATTCGGGAACGAGTAAATTTCCTGTCCATACTAAATAATTATAGCGAGGATTTTTTTCAGGATATAATTTAAACCAAGGTCTATTTTTTGTAGATCTTAGAAAATTGATGTATTGCATAATTTTTTCGATCTCTAATTTAACACGATCCTTCCAAGCAGGGTGTTTTGGGCCAATAGAACTCCATTTTTCCGGAAATTCTTGGATAATCTCGTCAAGAATTGATCTCTGCCAGCGGTTATTAGTAATACTCAACCAACAATACCTCGATCTATAATATCAAATGTGTTTCCAAATTTTTCTACTAATTCTCGAACAGAGCTCAGTAAATCTGTAGAAGTTAAAACTTGTCCACCCATATTAGCTATACATATATTCTGTGACGATATTCCAAATTTTTTTGAAATTTCTGGTATAACATCCATCAATTTTATATTTGGAGCAATTGGAAAAGGGATTTGCTTTTTTTCTGAGCCAAATTTGTTAACAAAATATATGGTATTTAATTCTAATGTCATTTTATCTATAACCTTTGTAGTTTTGCCTTAAATAAATATTAAAAATGTTGTTTTATATTTTTTTTTAAATTTTCTATCCTATTTTTGACTTGATTTTGCCATCTAAATTTTTTAGAAAATTTTTTGAGGTCTTTAATAAACATGAAAATCTGATTTCTGATTTTGTCATTTGATTTTATATTTTTAACATTTTCAAATAAGGAAATTAATTTTAACAATACTTCGTAAGTTTTTTGGGATAATTCATTTTTATTTAACTCATGTATATTAAAAAATAAAAATCTTATATAAAATCCGAAAAAATTAAGATAGTAATCATCTGGAGTAATAATTAATTTCTTATCATAATCGATAACACAATTATAAATCTTTTGAAGTATGTTATTACTTATTAATTCTGTTTTAATTGCTTGATTTATCTTTTGAAAAGTAACATTTTCATCAGTCATGTAAATTGGAATTTTTGCTTTAATATTTAAGTTAAAACAAGTCTGATTATTTTCAATTTTAGATTCGTCGGATTCATTAATGCTATCAATTATTAATTTTATTTTATTTCCATCCTTAAATTTTTCTGGTAAAATTAAGTGAATGGGCTCAACTGTTAATTTATCTACTAGATATGGATTAATTGAATCATTCTTAGAGATTTTGGAATTATTATAGAGAAATTCAAAATCAATCCAGATTTCTTCCAATAAGTCTCTAAGTTTGTTTAAAATCATTATTTTTAATGAATTTTCAGATACTCTACTATTAAGAATATAATTATTTATTATTAGAAGTAAATCTTCATCAAAATAAATTAATAAGAACTTTAGAATGTCAGGATCAATAAATTCAGCTTGAATTTCTTCAGTTTTACTTTTTTTGCCCATTTGGTAAAAATTTATTTCTTCTCCGTTTGTAACAATAGATATGCAATGAGGAAATTGATTACTTAAGCTTAAGAGAGTTGCGTCGTCAGTATGACTATGAAAAATTTCACTTGAAAAAGGATGAGAATGATATATACCAATAGGACCAATCCCTTGGGGCATAATAGAACTTATTTCTTGAAATTCTTGGGCATATGGAACAGCACTTATAGGGGTTTGTTGTTCGAATCGCTTGCATTCAATAATCGTTAAAACTTTAGGGATTTTATCTTTTTGATACCCGATTAACCACCCATATATCTCATTTTCACTGGATAAAGCTTGGTTTTTTATTATCTTAATGAATGTTTCAGATATATGGAAAATTTCTATAGATTTTCACCTTTCCGTTTTTTAGGTTCTATTAGGATTTTATTTATATGAAAATATTATTTCTTTCCATCTTCCTTCTCTTCCCATTCTTTATAAGTTGCCATCAATTTATCAATTTCTTCAATATTGACTTTTTGATTAAATACTACAAATCCTGAACTTCTAAAATATTGCCCATAAATTTCTCTGTTGACAATCATTTCTTTCACAACAAAAATAATGGTGCTTCTATCATATTTACATGTTTGTGCTATCTCCCTGATTTGTAATCGAGTGTATTGTGTTCCTAAATCTAGTATGGTTCTTTTAATTTTCATTTTTTTCTTTAGGTTTTTAAAAAATTTTAAGAATATTAGGTTTAAGCAAAAAATAGTTAACAAAAATATATTTACTAACAACACAATATTTAAAATTTGCACACCATTCGAATTATACGAATTATACTCGTCATATGATACTTGAAATTCACCACTACCAAATAAATCTCTTTTTTCCAGTAAGATTTGATTAATAATGGAAAAAGGAATGATAGCGGAGTAATAACCTATTACCCCAAAAAGAAAAGATTTTATAAATCTCAGTTTAAATAGAAACAAAACTGAAACAATAAGTAAACAAATCCCAAAAAATTCTAAAATTATCGGATAATTAATTAATTCAATAATTGAGGGTGCACCAAGATCAGGAAAACTCATCTGTATATTTCTATTTATGTTCCATGTAATGATTTCAAAAAAAGTTAATACTATAAATGCAAGTAATATGAAATATGTAATACCTATTAGATATATATACCATACTTTCATTTTCCATTACTCTCTAATATTTCTATCAAAATGCTACCCCACCCTTCATTTTTTGAGTTCCTTTTAATATTTTATTTGCTTATTAAATATTTATTTCTTTCCGATCTTTTTATCTTCCCAATCTTTATAGGTGCTCATTAGTTTATCGATCTCATCAATATTTGCTTGTTGATCAAACGCAACAGATTTAGTGCTCGAAAAATATTGAGCATAAATTTCTTTATTATCAATCATATCTTTTACAATGTCTACAATTAATTGTACATCATCAATATCGCATACTTCCGAAATTTCTGCAATTTGCAATCGGGCAAATTTTATTCCTAAGTCAAATACTGCTTTTTTAACTCTATCAATCTTCTCTATTTTTAACTTTTCTCTTTCCAATTGATTACATAAATCTAATTTTTTAATAGTCCATCTATTTATTTCGCTTAAATTATATCTTTTGGCAGTATTTTTAATATCTTTTAATTTCAAAACAGCGTCTGAAAATTTCTTTTCTTCAATTAACTTTTCAATAATTGGTCTCTCTCTTTTATACCTTTTTTCCATTTCTTTTTTTTCTACTATTAACCTTTCTTTTTCAAAAATCTCTCTTATTTTTCTTAAAATAAGTTGAATATCTCCATTAGCCATTTTAATAATTTTTTTGAATTCCTGATTTAACGGATTACCTTCTAAGTCCAATCTTTTAAGTGATTTTAAGTTATCTATTGACTCCGGGAGAGTCGTTAACTGATTATCATCTAGCCATAGTTCTTTTAGAGAAGGAAGGTTGACTATTGACTCTGGGAGAGTCGTTAACTTATTAACACCTAAGTTAAATTTTTTAAGTGAGGAGAGTTTTGTTATGGACTCCGGGAGAGTCGTTAACTGATTATCATATAAATCCAACCATTTTAGCGATTTCAATTTGCCTATTGACTCCGGGAGAGTTGTTAACTGATTATCATCTAACCATAGTTCTTCGAGAGAAGGAAGGTTGACTATTGATTCCGGGAGAGTTGTTAACTGATTGAAATCCAAACCAAGTGTTTGGAGCGATGTTAGGTTACCTATTGACTCCGGGAGAGTCGTTAACTGATTATCACGCAAATATAGTGATTGGAGCGATGTTAGGTTACCTATTGACTCCGGGAGAGTCGTTAACTGATTATTAATTAAATATAGAATTTTGAGAGAGGAGAGGTTGCCTATCGACGCCGGGAGGGTCGTTAACTGATTACTAAGTAAAGATAATTCTTGGAGTGATGTTAGGTTTGATATTGACTCAGGGAGAGTTGTTAACTGATTGTCATCTAAACTTAATTGTTTAAGTGTTTTTAAGTTTCCTATCGAATCCGGGAGGGTCGTTAACTGATTAAAGTCTAATTTTAGAGTTTTGAGCGAGGAGATGTTGCTTATCGACTCCGGGAGAGTCGTTAAATTTTTGTACTGTAATCCTAAACCAATGATGTCACCATCCTTAATTTGAACTCCGAATTGGTGAAATTCAATTTCATTCACTTGAGGAATACTTTTCCATCTTTCCCCTAATATTTCCTTCAAAACCTTCTTTTGATCAGATTTTATTTTTTCCATTTCTCTTTCATTCTTTCTGGTTATAGTCGCAATTTTTTCCACAGAGGGTGTGAATTTTAATTTGTAATGTTTTTTTTTATTTAGACTTTCACCGTTTATCCTTTGAGTTTATCAATTAAATCATCTATTTCTCCTCGTGAAATTTTAGGCTTCACTAATTTTTTATTATTTTGAGATTTTGTACGGCAAATAGGACAATTATCGTCTCTCAAAGTTTTGTAGCTCAAAAACTTCCCCGTTATCATGTCATACATGAGATAATCAATCATTTCTCCAAACTTTAGAAGATATTTTAACATTTCTTGAATTTGAACGCTTGCCAAGATTGCCATTGTTGATGGTAAAGACGCTACACATGGTTCTCCTCTTTCATCCGGGATATCTATAGCTATACTACTTATACATTTAGCACAAGCTGTCTTATATGGAATGATGGGATGAATATAACCAGATAAACCGCTTCTAGATGCTCCTGCGTCTATGAATGGAATTTTGAATAGGACACACTTGGCATTTAAATATTCTCTTGCGGGAATATTATCTAATCCATTTAAAATGATATCCATCTGTTTAATTTCAGATTCAAATTTAGATTCGAAGTCAGGATCCATAATATCTTTATTAAAACTTCTTATTTCTACATCAGGATTTATTTCTTTCAAGATCTTCAAAGCAACTTCAACTTTTGGTTGCCCTATATGTTCTTCTTTAAACATATGTCGGTTTAAATTAACAATTTCTACGGTGTCGAAATCGAATAATGATAATTTCCCTATACCACATCTTACTGCCATTTCAGCTGAAACACAACCAAGACCTCCAATACCGACAATTCCAATATGATATTTTCTAAGATCATCCCAAGTAATATCATAACCAAACTCTTTTATTGCTTTTAATCTTGTATATCTATTTTGAACCACATTTCTCAATCCTAAATTTTGTATCTTAAAGGTATCTATTTTTTTCCAACTTCTTTCTCTTCCCATTCTTTATAGGTCGCCATTAACTTATCGATCTCTTCTATATTTGCTTGTTGGTCGAAAGCAATCGCCTTTGAACTTGAAAAATATTCTGCATAAATTTCTTTATTTTTAATCATATCTTTAACTACTTCAATTATGGTATCTTCATTATCAATACTACTTTTTTCACCAATTTCCTTAATTTCTAATCGTGTAAATTTTATTCCTAATTCTAATACCAACTTTTTGATTTTATTAATCTTTTCTAGCTTTGCATTTTCAACTTGCTCTATCTCATGACTTAATTTTCTATATTGATTCAATACTGCTAGTCGAGATGCATAAACAACGGCTCTTTTTATATTAATTCCTTGATCGACGATTGTCTCATAAATCAATGTGTGATTTAAATGAGCAATATCCAATACTTTTCGGATCTTTGGAATTTCTACAATATCCTCTAGGTCGCGCTTTGTTGCTAGAACTACCATGACTACATCTGCTGGCTCATAAGTATCTGTGGGTATTAATTTTTCTCCTAAAAAACTCAATAATTCCTTTAAACTTTCGACATTTTCTTCCCATTGGTCGATGAGACTATCCCATATAAATATGATAACATCAGAACCTTTTAGTAAATTTTCAGGTTTGATCCGGTGTCTTTGCTTTCCTGTAGCATTAATAAATTGAAAGATTACGTTAGAGACTCTTGCAAAGGAGCGGTCAAAAGATTGTAGAATAATTTGACTCATAGGTATTTGTATTATATCACTACCTTTTTTCCCATGAATCCATTTAAATACTTCAATATTTTCACTCGTGGATGGACCATATCCAACGACTTTGAAGACTAGCGTTTTATCTGCTCTTCTACTTGGCATTTTAAAATACTCTTGAATTATATAAGGAAAATTAAGAAGACCATAAATTATTCATATCACAATTATTTTAACTGAAAAAAATATTTATTTTGAGCCATTTTTATTCGATACATTTTTCATGAAGCTTTAGTACCTTAACACTTTTGGAATTTTTGAAATTCTATTACAATAAAGACATTCAACGATTCCATTTATATCTATATTTTTTATAGGCAGGTTTCCCCCGCACTCTGGGCATTGAGCACTTAAAACTTCAACTTTCTGTTCTAAACCTTGCTGTAATTGATAAATTCTTGAATCATATTTTTCCAAAGTTTCAGAAATTATTAACTCATTTTCTCCTGTAACCCATATTATTAGTGTTCCTGAATTCCCGGAAGCTATTATTTGTATATCTATTAATTGGACTGAATCTGACTTTTGCTTAGTCAAAAATACAGCTGATGCAAGATAATCTTGTTCCTTTTCTTCAAACGATTCTTCTATAGGATCTTCTATAGAATCTAACCCTTTAAAAACATTGAGAATCGATTTAAATAATTGTCTTGGATTTGTTGCTTTAAACTTGTATTTTAGACCTTTATTTGGATAATTGTTCTGTTTTATTTCTTTTATTAAGTTGATCGTTTTCTGTTTGATTTGTCTTTCTAAAATATCAACGCGATCCTCTTGGATCAACAATTTTTCTCTCTTAATTTTCGAGAGTTCTTCGTTTGAGCCCTTCCATATAAAAATTTTTGTTCTATCTCCAATATATACAGGTGGATTTGGGAGTGTCGAGTTTATGATTCCCGTGGCAACAATAGGTGCTCCACCTTCCCATGGAATTAAGAATGCGACTTCTTGTCCGTAATCTATAAGTTTGTTAATTAGCGATGGTTTGATATTAGAAGTCCAATCACCTTGAGTAATTATAGCATGTTCGTTCGAAACATTTATGTGAACCTCTAAAGCTTCAGCAGGGTTGTATTTTAAAATAAAGACCTCGTCTCCCTCCCCAAAATTGCCTAAATTCCTATTATCTATGAAGATTATAGGTTCTTCAGCATATTCAATTGCTTCTATTTTTGATATTACAGAATATTTTTTAGTAACTAAATCAGAAATTAAGAAAACAGTATCCTCAATCTTAAAATCTGATAACCATTCTTTTTTCGCTTGAATAATTAAGCCATCTCTAAGCTGTGGAATTAATTTGTAAGTATTCATTCTTCTTAATTTCTACCTTTAAATTATCTAACCCATCATATTTTTTTATTTCTTTTTAGAAGAAGAATTAACCTGTTCCGGGTCTCCTTTACCCCATCCTTCGATTGTAGTAGATAATTCGTCGATTATTTCCCCCATAGGATTAAACTCAATGCCTTGCGTATTGGGATCATATGTTGCTGGAATTATATTATTTTTAATTAATTTCTCTATTATTTCTATAACTTTTTTTTCACTCATTTTTAATTTATTTACTAATTCATTTATGTGAATTCTAGTAAATTCATCTGCAAATTCTTGAATTGTTTCAAGAATATCTTGTTCTTCTCTTTTTTTCCTAAATTCCTCTTTTCTTATTTTTTCCTCATTTATAAGATAATAAGGACTAATTTGATTTTGATCTAGTTTTTCGATCTTCCTCCCCGACATACTCGCCACAAAACCCCAGAAATAATCTCTAGAAATTTTAAATTTTGCACTAATTTTATCTTTTATTTCTAACTTATTATCCTTAATTGTCCTTTTGCCGGTTTTTAGTTTGAGGATATTCTTATCTTTTATTTCGTCTAGAAAATCATTTTTTCTTGATACTCGTGGTCCAATTTTTAGGTTTTTCAATAAAACCATATAATAAGTAAGTCCTTCTTTCCTTAATCTCTCTAAATATTCATCGGAATATAAATCATGGAATTGGGCTCTTTCTACAGATTGTTTTTCAACAATTTCTGTAATTTCACCCTCATAAATGGTAACACTCGCGCCTTTATTTAATTGAAAACCATTATAACCTTCGTCAATTAAACTTATTTGTCTAAGTGATGGTTCATCATCAACAATGTACTGAGGATAATAAGTAATCTTTATTGACTTAATTTTTTCTTCAAAATCCTCAGGTAGAGGTGTGAGACTCCAATCAGAAAGCTTAAAATAATCCTGTTTCAGGGAAAAAATGAATCCTATCCAGAAATGATTACAAAAGCCCTTGTTTAAACTTGATCTACAATCACAACCTCTTTCAGGATTATTAATATTATCACCTGTTATTGACAAAAAGGAATTTGTTTCCCAACTTATACCCCTGAAAAGGATTTCAATTTTATGTTTATCAGGATCTGTAATGTTGATTTCAATTATTGATTCCGGGTCTTCTTCCTGAATCTTGTTTATCGCAACTTCGATACCATCTGAAATTATTTCTAACTCCTTCTGCTCTAAAAGGTTTCCAATTTCTTCTTCGGTTAAGGATTCAGTTATGAAATCAATCAATTCAGATTTTTTAAAGTTAAGAACATCATTAATTTTAAAATATCGACATACTTGTTTTAAATCTTCTACGTTTAAATATTGCAATAAATAATTCAAATAAGTCCGAACGTCTACTTTTCTTGTCATTTAAATTTTTTCTTTGTCTAATTTTTTTAATTAATTATTCTTCATTTTTCGAGATTTCCCTGAAATTAGGATAATATAATTTGTTTTAACTAATTGTTTTTAATTCCTCTTGAACTTCGTCGATAAAAATTTGAATTTGCTTTTTCTTTTTCTCGTAATCTTCTTGAGTAATTTTATCATTTATTAAAAGATCCTGTTGTTCTTTTAATTTATTCTTTAGATCTTCAATGCGATTCTTGAGATCCTTTTTCTGTTTAGTAATATATTGAATTTTTTCTCTATCATCCATTAATAATTTTTCAGCATCTTCAGGAGCTTTTATACCAATTACATTAAATGTTTCAAGTTCTAAACCATATCTTAAAAATTCTTCAGTAACTTTAGATGTTATTAAGTTAATTACACGCTCACGATCTTCTAAAATTATACTTTTCGCAGTACAAGTCTTGAATATATCTCGTAAAGATGTATGTATAAGACCAACAATCCACTCTTTAAGATTTTGAATAGTCCATATCTTCGTACCTGCTACGACATCGTTATAGAATATTTTTGGGTCACTAATTTTTAATTTTAAATCTCCATATAATCCAATAATATATCCATCTTTAGTAGGAATACCCTCCGATTGTGGAATACCCCATGGAATTTCAGTAAAGGATGTATCAATCCAAACTATTTCAGTCCCTTTAATTCTTGCATTCTTATCAAGTTCGTATATACCCCCTCCAAGAACAGCAACTAACGCTCCTTTATTGTAAAAAATTGCTTTTTCATAGTCTTTTACAGCAAAAAATTTCTTTTCCTTAATGTTATCTCCCCTTTGAGGAAAGATATACATTAACGGGGTATCGAAAGCTCCCCTATCTCCTCTCTGCCATGCTATAATTTGAGGGTCAGAATCTTTGAACTTTTTATGTTTTATTTCTCTAAACATGTTTATCCTCACTTATTTTAATTTTAAATTAATTTTTTTATTCAATTATTTTATATATTCTTAAATTAATCATTATGCTCAGAAACTATATACCATTGTTCACCGTGTAAAAAAGATTTCGAATATTTGATGATTCCAAGCTCGGTAAGTGTATTTAAAATTTTAGTAATTTTTGCCATGGTCCAACCACTTGCTCCTATCATATCAGCTATTGTGAATTTTTGAAGTTTAAGCGCAAAAGAAATGAGATTTGATTCATCCTCTGAAATATCATGTGCTCTCAATTGAACAACTTTAAGATAATGGTCTTCATCTTCTTGGATAATCTTTATTCCTGGTATGTATCCACTATCAGCAAGAGAATTTATTACACGTTCCAATTTATCTATGGTAAAATTCAAATTTGGTTTTTCATCCAAAATTAATTGATATAAAGCATATAAAGGAATATTTTCAGAAATTTCATGGCTATGGTCTTTTAATAGTTTCTCACCTTTATTTAGCGAAGCCAAGAATTCTAAAACAGCATCTTCTATTCCCTTCATTCGCTGTGGGTCATCCATAGGAATTTCAATTATATTATCTAAAATTTCTACGCTAAATTTATTTTTAGATAACTGCTTTAAATCTTCAGTTGGGAGTTTATGAGAATTTACAGTTAAAGATTCTCTTTGATAAATAAAACTTGTTAATAATCTAATCTCTTCCCTCAGATCGATTGCTACTGAATAAGCATTAGAAATCGCTTCATTCTCAATAAAGTGCGATAAATTAATCATGAAATCAGATATCCGCTTTATTTCGTTTAATATTACTGAATTGAAGAAATAAATTTCTGTGAATAAAAGTTTTTCTTTTTCTTTTGAAACTTTTTTCTGTTTTTCACCTATCTTTTTTAATGAATAACTGGCAATTGGGTCTTTAAGTAAATTTGATACTCGTTGGTTAAGAAATTTGACTCGCTTAATAAAAAAACTCACCAAATCTTCAAAAATCGGATTATTTATGTTAAGGATTGGACCAAAGATTTTACTTAATTCAACTTGTAAGGCCCCTAATTCAGAAATAATAGATTCTTGTTTTTGCCTGCTTTCTTCTTTTAAGTCATCAATGCTTTCATAGACAGAAATTCTATATAACAATTCATCTTCTCTACTCAAAAATTTAATATTCTTTTCTATACCCTTCGCTTCTTTTATAACTTTCTTTCCAAATTTTGTAATCCCCCATTTTGGAAGGATGTTATTTTTTACTGTGACTCTCTCTACTTGATTGAATTTTTCCAATTGTAAAAGTATATTTTTTACGACTCTCATGGAAAGTCTGGTCTGTTCGCTAATATTTCGGATACTCGACGTTGTTTTATCCTTTTCATTTAAAAATAGTAAAATAGTTTCGATACCTTGTAGGCTTATCGGCAGTTCTCGAGTTGGATTATCTTTTTTCTTTGAATTTGGCATGGATAAAATTCATCTATTGATATATATTTAAAAAGGTTGTTTAAATATATAAATGTTTCCATATGGGAACATTCTTTGTTTTTGTAAAAGTTTAATATTTTAATGAACACTATGTTAGGAAAGCAATTTTTATATAAGATAAGATTTAATTTATTACTTGGAAATCGATACTAAAAATCAGGTTTTAGGAAAGAAGTGTTTAAAATTAAAATTTTATTATCTAAGAAAAATCCAACAAGCTATAAGTTTTTTAAATTATATCTTTGGATTCTAATAGTCTCAATGATTATTTCACCTTACCTATTAATATCTAATAGAATACTTAAAAAACGAAGTGGAATCTTGTCTCTTAAAGAATTATTCAACTCAACTTGATTCTAAGTTTACTTCTCAAAATATATATTAAAAATAATTAGAGAGGATAAAGGTAATTGATTTATTCCAGGAGAAAAGAACCCGAATGATTAGACTTAAGGATTTGTATGAGCAAGGATTAGTAAAATTTGGCAAGAAAAACTATGAAGACGCATGTAAACTGTTTAAAGAAGCATTAAATATTGAGTTTTCTGGATTCAATGGGCAAGATATGGACTTTAGAGAAAAGATTAAATCTAAGCTAAAAACAAGTGAACAAAAGCATAATATAATTTACACCAATAAAATAAATTCGTTAATAGAAGAAGGCGATAAAAATAAGTCTCCTATATCTGTATATGAATCTGCTTTCAAGCTAGTTAATAAATTATTTGTACTTACATATCCTGATATCCAATTTAAAAAGATAAAATTAAGTGAAATAAAAAAATGTCCTCGATGCGGATTAATACGTCATAAATTTGAACCGAATTGCTTTAGATGTGGTCTCAACTTTCGCCGAATTATCAATCTAGTTACAAATAAAATAAAGTCTAAAAATTTAGAAGAAGAATTAAGATTAAAAAATATCAAACAAGAATTAGCATTAGAAAGAAGAGGCAAACTACATCAAAGTGAATTTAATAAACCTACCCGAATTGAAAATATGATCATAAATAAACTTGATAATGCATATCGATCAGAGATTCAATTATTAAATGAAAATGCAAAGAAATTAAAAGAGAGTAAAAACCTTAATGAAGCTTATAAGAAGTTAAATCTCGCTTTAGAACTGGTAAAAAAAATTTCTAATTCAGAAGTAAAAAATAATTCGATTAATGAAACTAATGGAATTTTTGATCAAATATACCTTATAGAAATAAATAATTTAATAAAACAGGCAGATATGAAAAGAAGAGAAAATGATTTGAATAAGACTATAGCTATTCTTAATGATGCCTTATTAAAAGCCATAAACATAAAATTGGAAGATAAAAGGAAGCTTAAAGAGCAAGAGATCAACAATCATATTGATACTGTTTATCTTGAAATAATAAATGAAAAAATGATAAGAGGTAATGAACTTAAAAAAAATATGAATTTCAAAGAATCTTTAAATAATTTTGAAGAAGCCTTAGATTTCGTAAATAAGATTAAGAACTCTAACAAAAAAAATGATCAAACTCAGAGAATAAAAGAATTGATCAATCTAACAAAAATTGGAAAAATTAAAAACACTGTAATACAACTTGGGACTAAATTTGTTAGAATTAAAATTAAAGAAATTGCGGAAGAATGTCGAGAAGAAGATGATATAATAGAATCAACTGTAAAAGAAATGATTGAAAATAATGAAATTTACGCAAAATATTTTGAAAGTAGTAAGTCTATTGCTTTTGATCAAGAAATTAGAATTGATGAAATTGATAAATTGATGAAAACATATGAAGACTGGGAAGAAGGAAAATTTAAAAAAAAATAGATTGATTAAGGAGCTTAAAAGTAAAGGATTTCTTGAGTTAGAAATGTATATTTCCATCTAAGCTAAAAATACAGTTTAAGCTTTTTCCTGTATTAAATATGTGAAAAATCGCGTTAATAACTGATAACCATCTGATTAATCAATAACTATTTCTTACTTATCCTTTTCTCTTCCCATTCTTTATAAGATGCCATTAATTTATCAATTTCTTCAATATTTGCCTGTTGATCAAAAGCAACTGCTTTAGAGCTTCTTTTATGATTTTCATAACGGAATAGTTAAAAAAATTATTTAGCTTTATATAATGTTCCCTTCTATAAAGTGAGATATATATTTAATCCATATAAATATATTAATGCTTAGTACTTATATAATCTGGTGATATTACCAGAAATTTTAAAGTAACCTCGTGATTAGATTTCTTTTATCAAGAATAATTTTGGTTTCTTTTCTTAAGGGTTAAAAAAGAAAATAGGAATTAAAAAATAAATTATTAATTATACAGCAATTTTATTTTTTTCAATAATCCAGGAGTCGATGAGGAACGTCTGTGAGGTTTCTTTTTCAGGAGAATATTGAGATTTAATCGTCGATTTAGGAAACCAATTTTCCGCCCCACTTTTTAATTTAAGAAGCACGGCTTTTTCCGTTTCTCCAGCAATTATTCCTTGCACTTTTGTAAGATCATCTCCACCACTTATCTCTTCTACCACTATTAACTCAGACTCTTCTTCTTTTATTTCTTGATTTTGAGATATAATCTTTTCCTCTCTTATTATATTATTTGCTTTAAACAAACAGAATTCTTTAAACTCTGTTTGAACATACCCTAGTTGAAAATCTTTGTCAAATGCCCAAATTTTCTGAAAAAGCCATACAAATTGATGAAATTTACTAAAAATAAAATCACAGTTTTTAATAATCTGTTTGTTTAATTAATTTTAAGAGATTATTAACATTATGAAAATTACGATTAATCCAAAAGATAACACGATTAAAATCACTCCGAATGACACCATGAAAAATCTTCAAAATAAAGAGTACTTTCACATTCAAAGAAGTGATTCGCCGCACCAATGGAGTGTTGGTCAAAAAAAATTGATAGGAAATGATTATAATGAATTTTTTAATATATATTATGATATTAGAATAGTATATCAGGGTCAAAGAGAATCCCATCCTATATATGGATTAATTGATCATATACTTAAGGTAAGAAAAGGGGAAATGGAAAGAATAGATGATATAGATCCACCTTTATATGAGGAACCTTATAGATTATTGGAAAATGCGCATCTCGCTTTGAGAGAATATACTATGTTGATGAGAGAATTAGTATTTGAACAAGTTCGAAATGAAAATGTAATATTCCGAAATTACCCATCGAGACTTAAGTGTATATGGGTTATACCTGATGAGGAATCATTAACGTTTTGGAAAACAAGACTTCAAGGAAAGATATTTAGATTGAGGTTATCTGGCAAAAGTTTTAGAGGAAGTAGTCAGTTTTTAACTAATGATACATTTTCAATAAACAAATATCGTTCTAACGCAAGTTTATATTGGGCAGGAATAAAGGGTCCAGAATCTAAACAAGACGAGGTATTATTTGAAGGTGAAGTTGAGGTTATTGAAGAACTACCATGGTAAATTTTGTAACTTTAATTTCAGTTTGATGTCTAAGGTCTAAAAAAGTTATAGGAAATAAAAAAAGATATTATTTATTATACAGCAACCCTATTTTTTTCAATTATCCAGGAGTCGATCAAGAATGTTTGGGAAGTTTCCTTTTCAGGGGAATATTTTATCAGTCATTATTTTGTACTTTATTTTAGTAATTAGGGTATTACTACAAAAAATGTCGGGATTATTTAAAGAAAAAGAGAAAGTTGATTTTGTAATAAAAAACGTGATATCAGATAAAATCATAAATTTATAGGATTTAAAAGGAGTCTCTTCAAGATGCATTTTTGAATCATTTGGATCCTGGTTTAATCCCCTTTTGTACTTAAAATCTCTTCGGATATTTGTTTTGCGACCATGAGATCTAAGATCTCATATTACTAGTTTTGTTGGTACTTCAATTTATATCGGATTTCTTAGCTTGACAGTGTTGTTAAATCCAAAGTATAATTTATTTATCCCTATTTTAGGATTTCTAGCGATAACATTCCTTATTTTGCTTGGTATTTTCAGGTGTGATTACTATAATAAATCTTGGTCTGGTCCCACTGTGGAGAACCATATCCTGGTGGATATGTTCAAAAGTTTTTACAAAAGTTTTTAAATAATTCTTGGGTTACAAACTTATTTTACAATTTCTTCTGATTGCGAAACATTGAGAGCGATAATAAAAATTAAAACAAATATACAAATTAAAATCATAAAGAATAAAATCGTTCCAAATGGGACCTCTATTCCTAAATCGCTAAAATTTGTTATAGTCATACTAATATATACTATAATCATAAAAAACAATACAAACAATAAGAAAGTTGAAATGTAATTCAAAGTTTTTTTTATTCTACTCATTTTTTCCACCTCCTTATTTGTAATTTAAAAAAAAGGTAGGAGAGAGTGAGGTTGACACATCTGGAGAGTGACCCCATGAAATGTCCCATTTTATGACGATACATTTTTAAATGTCCGCACCCCAATAATTTTAAACAAATTTTTTGTGAGAAATTTAAGGTCTGTAAAATTATCTAAATTAAGTAGTAATTATTCTAAATTAAGTTTGTATCCCTTTAATTTTATATATAAAATATTAAAAAATATGTTAAATTTTTTTACTCCCTTTTTCCCAATCCTTGAATTTATTATCTAAGGAATTAATGAATTCTGTAATATCTCCCTCAATAATTATAAAATCTCCATCAATTTTAAAGTTAAATTCTTTTGCCCATTTGAATATTTTGTTATCAAACGTTCTCTTATCTAAATCTAAGGCATTTCTAAGCATACTAAGCCGAATTTTTCGAGCGACTTCTGCAAATTCCTTTAACTTAGCTATTAGTATATTTTCTTTTATTTCAAATCTTTTTTCAGGTTCAGTTATAATATTTGATTTTCTGCAATATCTCACAAATCTTTGCGGAAAACGTACGTGTTCAAGGACAGTACCGTATCTAGTTTTTTCATATCCTCCTAATTCCGTTATAATATCCTCTGGAATTAGATTATTTTTAATTTCAAAATGTTGAAGTTTTTCAAGATTTTCCATTCCTCTTATTTTAGAGATTTTATTATCATTAAGATACAAAAATCGTAGATTTGTTAGGTTTTCTAGACCTTCAATCTCATGTATGTTGTTTTCACTTAAATCAAGTAATTCCAGGTTGGGAAGGTTATCTAATCCGCTTATCCACTCAATCTTATTATCTCTCAGATAAAGATTTGTTAAATTTACTAGATTGTCAAGACCAGAGATTTGTTTAATGTTATTAAACAAAAGATGCAAGTCAGTTAAATCAGTATGATTTTCAAGTCCTTTTACTTCATTCTTTATATCAGTAATATTAAGCCCATCTAGAATTAGGGTAAGACCACGACGGAGACCAAGACTACCATCATGAACTGCTCTTATTTTCCCCCTAATCCTCACAAATAGTTTTCTAATATCTTGTCTCTTTAACTTTTTATTTAATGATTCCCCGAGCCAATCGTGATAGCTATATACTTTTAAGTTTACTTTAACAGGGCTAATTTCGTCAAATATTACAGATAATCTTCCCTTATGATTAGTCCCAATGATTTTTGATTCTCTAAAATCATAATCATAGGTAATTTTTTTATCTAATTCTTTTTCAATTATTTTAAATTTGAAAAAACTATAATTATCACTATCACCATATCCTTTAATTTTAACCGTATATTCGTTTTCGTTTGAATCTTCAGTCTTTTCAAAATAATTAAACAAGAGACTTGGTAAATCCAATAATAAATCAAATACCTCTCTCACATTATTAGAAAAAGTATAATAATAATTGACTGGTAAAACTTCTAGTTGATGATTCATGTCTAAACCAAAAAGTAAATCTGATCTGAGCTTCCCACTCAAATATTTTTTAAAAGATTCACTGGGTTCAAAAACATGAACTAAAACTTTTAATATTACTTTTTCAGGAGCAATCTCCTCGAAAATTAAAGTTAATCTCCCATTTTGATTAATAACCTCTGGTTCTGTATAATCATATTCAAAATCATAAATAATTATTGCATTCAATTCCTTTTCAATTAGCTTAAATTTAGTTGAGTTGGTTCCGACACCACTTATAGGCCATTTAATAGTAAATTCCTTTTCATTTGAGTACAAAATTTCTGGTTTTCCATCCCTATGAATTCCATAAATTAAAATTTCCGGTAAGTTTAAGAGTTTATTGAATAATTCATTTGCAGGAATTCTAAACAGATAATCACTAAATTTGTTCTCACACATTATTATAACCTTTAATTGTAATTTTTATTATACTCATTCTTTGTAACAATCTATTTCTTTTTTTCTCTAGGTTCTATTTCTCTTTATTCAATTCTTGTAATATCTTATCTACTTCCTTGATGTTTGTTTGCTGGTCTCAATATATATTTTTTTTGCTTTTCTTGGGATTTTAGCAGATTTCAGGTATAAATTTCTTTTTTAATAATTCACCTTCGTATTGTTTAACACTATTCAGAACCGCTCTTCTTCTAACAGATTCTTCCCATTTCAAATTTTTAAGTTGGTTAGATTTTAACTTCCATTTTATTACTAAATAAACTTCTAATATGCTAAAAATAATAATAGGGAATAAAAGGGATAGTAAAGACAATCCAACAGCCAGAAGTAGTATTATATTTAATATAGAAAAGATTCTGAACTTTGATTTTTTTGATCGTGTTTCTTTAATGTTTAACTCCTTATTAGATCTTTCAATATTTTCTCCCTGGACAATTTTTTTAAGTTTAGGATTACATTCCTCACAGATATAAACATTTTCTAGTGATAAATATTTAATCTCCCACCCATCTCACATTACAGGAGTAAATATTTTACCACACTTAACACAAATTTTTCGAGGTGAAGACACGTTTAAGATATTTTGTTTTTTTGATGGGGCAATAATTGAATATGAGATATTTTTTACAGGAATAACTTCAATCAAGAGGTTTTTTAAGCTAGTTTCAAAATCTTTTTCTGAAGTTTTTATTAAACGACTAATGTTTCTACCTCCGGGGCTTACATAGTAGTGTCGGGTTCCATTTCTATGAGAGATCTCCCTCTTTACAGTAGATTTTTTTGCTTTTTCTATTATATCTGGTTGGAAATCTGTAACACTCCGTTTAACTTCTTCATTTACTCTAAAAGTAGTGTAAGTCCTATCTCCGTATTTAGATTTTGAAGTAAATTGGTTATGACCAATTATATGAAGAATTAGAGATTTTCTATTTTCCTTTTTGATATCTATTTTAAAAAAATTATGATACCCAGCTCCTAAAATACTTGGAATTCTTTTTATTTCTTTATTAACAGCGGATTCATCTACTTTTGTCAGTTTATTCATTAAGTTTGAAATCCAATCATCAAAATGTTCTGCTATTCTTAATTTTACCTTACTTGAAGCTTTCTTTTCAAACATTATGACGTTATCTTTAACATTAAGAAAAACACCTAGTTCTTTTGGAAGACTTAATAGCCATTCATCAATGTCTACTAGTGCTTCAAGTTCAAAGACTTTAATAAATCGATTCTTTGTTATACTTTTATGTGTAGGCAATAAACTAAGAAGCTTTTTACCTGCTGATCCTAATTTTGAATCACCTAAAACAACGGATTCGGTTTCTGTTTTCGTTCTAAAAAAGCTCTTTCTTAAATCGATTCTTTCTATGATTTTTTCATTTTTTCTACTATCCCATTTGTCGAATTCATTTAATAGGTCATCAATCATTTCTGAGATGTTAGATTGTATAATAACATTTTTTCCTTTTATAGTTAAATAGGTGTGATATTTTTCTGGCAAATCCAGAATCCATTGTTCTAAATTTATAGAGTTTCTAAAACCGATTAATTTAGCCATTTTATCTAAATTAATTTCATTGTATACATTTAGAATTTTCCTAAATTTTTCTAGATTTTTATCTGTATCCGTCATATTTATTAATTTTTAGACAGTTTTACCATAGATATCTGATTAATCAATAATTATTTCTTACTTATCCCTTCCTTCTCCCATTGTCTATATTGCCCCATTAATTTATCTATTTCGTCTATATTCGTTTGTTAATCTTTAGTTATATATTCCTATTTCTTAACGTTTTAATTATAAACTCTTCACCTGTAGCACCATTAAAAAATATCGTATGTCGATGTTCTTGATTTTTAATATATTTTAATTCCTTTTGGTCTGGCGTGAAGCATTTTCCGCTCTCAAGGTCGAGTCTAAACACGAATTTTAAGCTTGGGGATTTGGAAATAGACTTAAACAAGGTAGAAGGGTCTGTATCAATTAAAAGGAAAGCTATTCCTCTGCTTCGGAATTCTTCGAGTAATTCTTTCAAGATAATTTCTAGACGTTCTTTAGCGATGCGAAAATCATCATATGGGTGAGTGGATAGTGGTTTTCCCCCAAGATGTTTAATTTCATCAATCACAATCAGGTTATTTAACGTATGAACGTCGAACTCGGTAGTAAGAGTCTTTATCATTTGAAATAAAGCAAAACATGCAATTATTTTCGACCAGACACTAGCTTCTGTAAGGTCAATATAGATGTTCATTCCATTTCGCCATTGTTTAAACCATTTCGGGATTTCAGGAGTCAAAGTGAGAACTTTTTCAATAATAGGGTCATTAAAGCGTTCAGATACATTATTTAATATCTCAGATTTAATATTAGTGTGAAACTTTTCATGATATTTATGGTCTGGATGATCAAGATAGTTTAGAGTCGATTCAAACAGTTTAGTTGGGGTTTTTGGGCAATTTGTTGCACCCTCAAAAGCCATCATAGTATTGTAGGTACAAGTTGTAGCAGTACCCTTCAAACCAATACCAGCAGTTAAATACATAGCAGTTTCTTGGGCATATTTTTCCAAAGTCATCACGTTCGAGTTGGGTTTAACAAAATATGGAATTTTTAGTTCTTCATCCCCATACCTAATGATTTTATCAGGTTTAAAAAAGATATCTTGATTTTTTTTTGACAATCCTATGGTTAAAATACCAATTTGAGGTGCTTTTCTATTAATCTCATTAACAATTATACTTGCACAGTTAGTTTTACCTGTTCCTGTCTCTCCTGCGATAATACAGCTTTGCGAGAGGTTATCTATATGAAAATAAGCATTATCTTCAGTTGGGACACCTTGTCGCAATATTTTTCCGAACCAAATAAAATTTTGATCATTCTCTGAAATATCCAAGTCGATAATTTTCTCATCTTCTAAAATAAATGGTCTTGGTAATCCAGAGAGCCCAGGGAAATTAAAATCTCCATTATATGGTTTAATGAACGATGGTCGTATCATCAACGGAATTTTGTGCATTATTAAGGAATATCTTAACCCAGTACGTACTCGATTATAGTTCACCCAGAAAACTTTTCCTTCATAGATATTTTTCAATATATCGCTGGATACTTCCTTTATACAAGCGCCTTCTCTTTTAAGATTTAAGATATTCATTGTAAGGAAATCTAGCTCAGCTTGTAGTAGGGGATCTACAGATTTCTTATTTTTAAATGGTTTATTTTTGAAATCAATTTTTACATAAATTTTGATTTTAAAGTCTCCAAATTGCGAGAAACCATGTGGGAACATATTGGAACGAGAGACAGAATCATCTTCTTGCCATAATATAAATAATCTTAAAATACGGTTCTTATTAGGGTTGTCTCTACTATTTTGAATGAATTGTTTTATAATGAAAAATCGGATTTTGTTTGTTATTTGGGAAGGTAATACAAGTTCATAAAGAACTGAATTTTGATTGGAGAAATATTCAATTGTAATGGGAATCGCCTTACATGTTCCAGACAATCCAGGGAACTTCATTTTTAATGATTTGAGTAGTAGACTTCCCTTTATAATTGCTTGTTCATATGTCCTGGCCTTAACAAAGAATTCCCATACAATTTTATTACCTATTGAAGTAAGTTCTAATCCATACACTGTATCATTCTGGAAAAAATTGCTTAACCACGTTTTTTCAATCTCAATTTTGTTTTTATTCTCATAATCGAGGAAAGTTTCTTTTTCTTGTTTCGCGGGACCTTGTGACAGTATTACTTTAACTAACCAATAAGCTGCTTCCATTTTAAAAACTTTTTTTTAATATTCATATTCAAATTTTTTTAATTTTCTAAATTGAATTGGTTTTCTCCTTCGACGAGTTAAGTCTCTATAATGGATCTTTTTAAAACGAGGTGGTCTCATTTTATCTGAGGAGATATTTTGTATGAAGTAGTTTATACCTTTAAATCCGTATTTAAAGAAATAATACACTAAAAATATGAAGACATAGCTGAAAATTTCATGGAAGGAGTTCAAATTAAAAGTATAAGCTATTCCCAATACTAAAAATATCGATATTAGCACCAGAAAAATCTGATATAATGAATACCAAATGTCGGTATAAAAAGCCTTAGGTATCAGGGCTAAGTCAGCGAAGGAGGGGGCTGCTGAGAATGATATTGAAATCATAACAAAGAGATAGAAAAAAAAGAGCCAAATATCTATATGAGGGTTAGAGATTTGTCCCCATAAAAAGAAAAATAGCCAAAAGGAAAAGTATAAAGGAGCAAACCCTATTAAAAAACCCTGTAAAAAGGAAATCCGCTCCTCCTTAACATTTACTTCACCACCATATCCATATTGTTTATCTTGTTTATCCATTTTAATCCTTTTTATTAGAGAAACGCTCTCTACATGTGTGTTTGTGATAAAACACATTAGTAAGTGGCATAATTCATGTATTACAATCCCAATGACACTTAATCCTTGAATTATTTTTATAAGGGGCTCAGGGGTGTATGTTAACAGCACATATGAGATCACAACTGAAAATAACATAAATCCGATGATATAGGGTAATTCTTCAAACATATTTTTTCATGTTTTAATGGTTTAATATTTGATAAATCGAAATACGTTAAATCTATTTAAATAAAAAACTTTTGAAATTTCTAATCCTACCAAATATATTTTTTCTCTACATTTTGAATTTTTTTATTTAAATATGTAGGCTAATATAGCCTTCTAACCTAAAAATAAACATGAGGTGTAAAAAATACAGTTATTAAAAAATAATGAACCTACAGAGTACAACATTAAATTTAAGAATTTTAAGTTAAAACTAGATGAGAATAATTTAGTACTTGTTGCTAAAAATTTGGGATGGGTGGGCCAAGGCACGAAAGAGAGCCCTATCATTGTAAATCCGGGAAGAAACTTACCTTTAAAATTGATTTTATCGAACAGTCAACTTTATTTAACTCTAAGAAACCTGACTTTAACATCCCTTACTCTATATCGTTGTAAACATATTTCGATTGAAGATTGTAAAGTAAATATTCTTTTTTTGAACAGGTGCCAAGAAAATACTGTTAAAAACAGTTCGATCATCAGAATTGAATCTTTCTTAAGTAAAGCTAATAATTTTGAGAATAATAATTTCTTTAAAATATCAAGCAATAAGCTAGAGAATATGGGTTATAGGATATTTTTAGGTTTTACCTTAATTTTTAGCAGCTTAATGGTTTATTCTGGAATTAAAGGTCTTGTAAATCAAGAAGTGCACTTGGTTTCGTTTTATCTTTTAATTTTGGGAATCTTAGTCGTAAGCGGAATTTCTTATTACTTAATCCTCGATTTTAAAACGAGAAAATTAAAACCAGATGTGTTTAAGGATAATTTTTCAATGACATACTTAAGTCAGCTGTTCATAAATTAAGGGAGGTGTTTAAATGAGTCGTCGAGATTATTATGGATATCATAGAGGGAGAAGAGGATCGAAGGTTTTTTGGGTTTTTTTTGGGATAGTCGCCTTTGCGGCTATCTATTTTCCATTTTTTGGAGGGAATTTAAGATACCAAATTGGAAATTTTGTATCTGGCATCTTCGAGAAAATAGGCACTTTTCTTTTATATGGAGGATTAATACTTTTGGGAATCGGATTTATCAGGATGTTTACAGGAAGTTTAAAAGGTATAAAATGGGCACTATTAGGATTTATGCTAGTATGGGTCGCTTTTAACTTTTTTAATCCCAGTTTATGGGGAATAATAACTCATGGTAAGGAAATTCCTCAAGGATATCATTAAAAATCCTTTTTTTTTTTATAAAATTGTTTGAGTATTTTCGTTAATTTAAAAAAAATTGTAATAAAGAGTGTTAAGAACTAAGCTTTTTAAAAAAATAAAACAAAAAAAGACAAAAATAGATTTTAAGATTTCTTCAATTTTTTACTTAGGATGATTACTACAACGGATAGAATGCCAAGTAGAAAGATTGGGTTATATCCAGGAATTCCACTATCAGAGACTTCTGAAGGTTCAAGCATTTCAATAATTTCATAATTCTCAATTGGTTCCATCAACGGATAATTGTCAATAACTCCGCCTATGATGAGGGGAGTATCTCCAATTCCATCGTTATTATTATCAATCCCCGTGTAATTATCCCAATAATTACCTAGGTAATTCGTGTAGGTTATACCTTTATAGATGTACTTTATTTGTTTTTGTGAGTCCCATTTATTGCTCGAATTATAAGAATAAACATTTAAGATATTATCTACAAGATTATTGAGGTAAAGAGTATTATTGTCGGAGAGACTAAGATAGAAGCCATAAGTGTTATTATTTGCTATATTTCCAGTAATTTCGTTATTATTACTCTCCCTCCATAATCCTAATGATATCCCTGCATTACCATTATAACTTGCATTATTTCCCAATATGAGGTGATTAGCACATAATAAGGTTATTTTCTCATTTCATAAATACTCTCAAATGTTAACCTTTGCTCTCTAAGCCAGTCTAATGTGAAACGATCTTTATTTCTATTGATGAAGGTAGTAAACCATTCAATTATTTCATCTTTATTCATACTTTTATCTTGAGTTATTTTAATTCCTTTATTACACTTAGGACATATATTAATAGTTCTAGGAATAGTTGGATTTGTTATTTTTGACATTGCGAATATAATCTAATAATTATAAAAAAATAAAAAAAAAATAAAGTAAATTAGATTCTTATTCATAAGCGAAAGTATTTAACCCCGGTGTACATTCCCGTTATCCCGACAATAATTAAGCTAATGATTATAACTTTAAAGGCTGCTCCCCTATTGAATCTCCCTCCTAGAAATAATATTCCAAATCCCGCAAGGAGTCCTATGAATCCCAATAACGAGAAGAATGCAATAAGGAATTCAAGCCCATCCTCAACACTTGAGACATATGTGTCTAAATCCATAATTATCCACTTTTTTCTGTTAAGTTATTTTTTAATTATGGATCTGTTATTTCTTTATAATAAAAAAATTTGAATTTTCAACTATAATTTTTATTTATTTAAATCATAAAGTGATCTTATCTTGAAAGAGTCAATAATGCCCTGTCAGTTCATTTCCACTATCGGGAATGTTGTATCAATATTTTCTGGCTTTTCTGGATTTTCTGTGTTATCTGGGGTGCCGAAAAAAAACATAACGATAAAAAGAGAAGATATTATTATGCTTAATCCTAATAAGATTGAAGAAAGTTTCTTAAATTTCATGTTTTTGTCTTTTTTTTTTCTAAGTTCTATTTAAACTTTATTTCTTTCCTATTTAAGTGTATGTAAGAAAAATTAAATTTTTAGCCATAATGGTTTAGGTAAAAAATTATTTTTTTCTTTCAGAAATAAAAAAAAAGAGATAAGATTCGATAACAATCGTAGAACAAGGTCTTACTAATTACTACCTACTACTTATTAAATAATATTATATTTTGTTGATTTGTAACAAAAAGAAACCTAATATCGAAAATCTCGAGATTGGGAAGGAGCGACTTCAGTTACTTCAACCTTATAGATATATTTTTCAAGTACCCTTTTTCGCTATTATCAATTTTCATTTAGTTTTATTATAAATCTTTAGAGAATAAGTTATTAAATATCTTGACCTTATTATTATAGATAATGGCTTCTTACGACACTCAAGGTTTCGATATAACCCAGTTGATCGAGCAATACCGGGGTAAGACATTCAATCTCGATTGATTTTTCACAGGTAATTATGTTAATAATTTTACAAGAATTGAAAATAGAAAAGAAAATATTGAAAAAATCAAAAATTAGAGATATAAATACCCCTGATGGTTGCCTTTGGTCGAGAGTCGTAAAGATCCAAGTAAAATTTTTTTAACTTTCAGTTGCTGTTTATAAGTCAAGTTTGAATAAAGCAAAATATAATTTTTCTCAATATTAATCGTGAAAAGAAGTCCAATTTCTACTAATTCGGAATCTTCTGATAATAGCCCAATTATGACATAATGATAAGGGAGTTTTATTAACTCATTAATATCTATTTCACTTTCAAAAATCTCTTCTTTCTCCTTATCAAAATATGTTTTTATAAACTTCATGTCATTTAAGGGGATAGTCATCTTCCTAAACATCTCAAATTTCTTGGAAAACTGACTTTGTCTTAAAAATCTTCTCTCCTCCTTATCTTTTTCATAGAAATACTCATTTTCTTCTTCAATTAAGAAGATTTTTCTACTTTTACTTTGTTTTGCAGCTGCTTTCTCAATATCACTTAATTCTTCAATTGAATCATCATGGAATGCAATTAAAATATCGGGATCGACAGTTTTAATAAAAAAATTCTTGTATATAATCCCTGCTTCAGTTTTTATCCACCCATCAGTGTCAATCAATATAAAATCAATTTCTTTATTGTTAGTTACAAACTCATCAATCATTTTTTTACACGAAATAGATACAATGAATTTATAATCCCCTTTCGGAAAGGTTGCCCCAATAAATTCAGTCCTCTCAGAATGTATATCTTCACTCGAAACTATATAATCTTTTATAGAACCTAAGTTGATTGTTGTAGGAACATATATAATCTGTTGTCCAAGATCAGAATCAAGGTATCCTCCTTTTAATCCTTCTTTTATAAAGCTATTAGCTAAATATTTGATAAGGGTTGTTTTTCCATTACTCATACCTAAGACCATTATTTTTATCGGAGATTCAATATTATTCTTTAAATCCTTTAGAATTTCACTCTTAATCTCGATCCATTTATCTGAAATTGAGTTTTTCCCAATCAATTTTAGATTTTCCTCATAATTAGTATAGATTTCTAATTCTGACTTCTCTCTTGCATATAGGGGATAACTTTGAGCACTAGGTATTATTATAGTATTTTGGGCTTTAAAATTTTCAGTCTCTAGTGTTGAAGATCCTTTCTCTGGATGAACTACCTTACCAAAAACTTCTAATTCTCCTTCTAATAATGATATTCTTGCAGGACCATTCACAATTAAAGTATTTCCTTTCTCGATATTCTTATTCATGAGTTAATCATCTAATGTAAAAATTAATTTAAAAATATTGTTCAATTACAAATTGCACTAATAAACTTACCTAGTTTTGAAAAAATTCGTTGAAGATCTTGGCTATTTAGTATCGAATGGTCGTTTTTTCCTAACTAAACCTTTCTTTTATTTTTTGGACTAATCCTATTAAATATTTCATCCATCTTTTTTGGTTTTATATCTGAATCTAGTCATCCTTGAAATATTAATATAGGATAATCTAGTTTAGGTAAAGTTTTCTTTATTTCTTTCAACATTATCTTAACTTTTATTACCATAATAAAAGACGTATCCCTGAATCACATCCATATACTACCATTTGGTTCTTCATGTATGGGTTTAAAACAAGTTTGTTTTGTTTAAAAAGCTATTTTAATCAGCTCTATTAATTCCACATTATGTTATCTTTCTTAAAATTTTCTCTGAGCTTTATAACAGGGGATACACATGTCATAATTATTATAAGTCATGATTCTACTACTAGCAGTTTCTTTACTACAAATATCACATGTTACAGAATCTTCTATTTGGGCTAATTCTGGAGGATTATATTCTATTTCATAAATATTGCCTGGAGTACGTCAATGCTACAAATATCATTCTCAACTACAGCTACAACCTCCTCATTGGGAGAATAATTAAAACCACATTCTAATATATATTAAATTTCAGTTATATAATTTAATAGATATTTTAAATATATTTAATCTAGAATGATTTAATAAAAAAGTGGGCTCTATAATATGAAATTCTTAGTGGATTCAATGTTAGGGAAGCTAGCTCGATTCCTTAGAATATTCGGATATGATACCATATATTCTAATGATTTAACAGACAGAATAATGATTGATCCAGTACCAGATGAAAAATTAATATATTTTGCTAAGAAAAATGATAGGTTTATAATTACAAAGGATTTAATGCTCCATAAGAGTTTTATTGAAAGAAGTTTGTATCTGCAGGGAGAAGGGATTTACCATTATTTGAATCAACTTAAGAGAAAGCTAAACTTAAATTTTGAATTCAGTTTTGAATGTGCAAGGTGTTCGATCTGTAACTCAATATTGTTAAAAGTTCAAGATAAAACCGAAATCGAGGATTTCGTTCTACCAGATTCTTTCAATAACTATAGTGAGTTCTATAGATGCACAAATTTAATTTGTAAAAAAGTTTTCTGGAAAGGAACCCATATTGAAGATATTGAGAAAAAATTAGAAGGTTTTTCTCTCTTTCCTTAATAAAATTACTCCGTTTTCTTTTTGAAATATTTTTCTTTTATTTCCATGAATCTTTGTTTAGTTTTTTCAGCAAGTTCAGTATATTTTCCTTTTTTGTACATACCATAGGCGTCATTTAATAACTCAAGGCATTTACGATATTCTACAGTTTTGAAGTGACTTTCTGAGAGAGATACTAAATAATCACCTTTTTTCTTGTAAAATTCTATGAATTGTTTTGATGTATCGAATTTCATATCTATGTTATCTTAATTATATAAAATTTGGTTAAAACTATTTATTGCGTTATGATAATAATTTTAATAACTTAACTTAAATCTTTACATTTAATTCTATTAATACTTTTCAGAGTTCTTCTGCTTTTTTAATGAAATTTTCCATATCGACAACAAAATGTGTTGATTTAATTTTTAAAGAGGAAACTTTTCCAATCTTTCGAAACATTTAGAATTTAAAATACTATTCAGTCATCTTTTGATTCATTTTGATTTTCTAGTTGTTCTCTATAATTATAAACCGCTTCCGCAATGGCTCCTAGATAATTTATAGGATTCATGGGTTTCCCACATTTAGAGCATCGAAAATCAAGCATTCCTTCAATTGAAACCATAGTACCATCATCACACGAGGCACATTGTTCAAAAGACCATCTGTCTACTACCTTTATAACTTCTTTAATAAATTGTTTTTGTTCTGATTCTGTCATCAAAAATCACATTTCTTCAAGTAGTTATTATTCATAATTTTCTTTTGAATTTAATTTAAATTATAAAACTCTTGGAATAAATCCATCTATTAATAAATAATCAAGTAAAACAACGGCAACCATTGCTTCTACTACTGGAATTATCCTCGGGACTATACATGGATCGTGACGACCAGCAAATTCAATTTCGATATTTTCCATGTTCTCTATATCTACCGTTTTTTGAGGAATACCAATAGAAGCTGTTGGTTTTACAGCAACCGAAAATTCTATAGGCATTCCTGTTGAAATTCCACCAATTATTCCCCCAGAATCATTTTTGCTTGTACTGATCTTATCTTCTCTTAAAATCCATGGATCATTATGCTCAGAACCTTTCATACTAGCGGCTTTAAATCCAGCTCCAAATTCTATTCCTTTTATCGCAGGAATTGAGAAAATTGCCTTGCTTATATTTGATTCAATACTATTAAATACAGGTCCACCTTGTCCTTCAGGAAATCCACGGATAATACATTTAATTATCCCCCCTACTGAATCTTTTTCTGCTTTTACCTCTTCAATTAAATGCCTCATTAATTTAGACTTTTCTTTATTTACCGATCTAACTAAAGATTTCTCTCTTAGCTCTAAAAGTTTCTCAAAATCAATTTTCTCATAATCGTCCTCATCAATAAAGTTTCCAATGCCTTTAGCATATGCAAAAGTTCTTATATCAAACTTTTTTAATATTTGCTTAGCAATCGCACCCCCCATAACAAATCCAGCTGTTACTCTCCCAGAAAATCTTCCTGATCCCCTATAATCCGAATATCCTTTATATTTCTTTAATGCGGAATAGTCTACATGAGAAGGACGTAAATAATTTTTAAATTTTTCATATTCAGAAGAATTTTTATCCTCATTTTCAATAATTAAGCAAATCGGTGCCCCTGTTGACTTTTTATTAAAGATTCCTGATAATATTTTAACTTTATCTTTCTCAATACGAGAAGTTGTAAGATGGGATTGTCCTGGTTTTCTCAAATCTAACTCTTTTTGGATAAGTTCTATATCTAACTCAAATCCTGCTGGGGTGCCATCTATAATTATTCCTATCAAATAACCATGGCTTTCTCCAAAAGAAGTCATTTTAAAGAGTGTACCTAAAGAATTATCAACCATAAGAACAACATCTACTAATAATTAATTTTACAATATTATTTAATTAATATTATATCTATTATTTTCTATTTATCATATAATGGATTTGGAAATATTCCCATTAACTAATAACTTAATGGGAGAAATAGTAGCACCTGGATCAAAAAGCTATTCTCATAGAGCTTTTATAGCTGCTAGCCTTGCTGAAGGGATATCTGTAATTAAAAATCCATTAACTACTGGAGATGCAGAAATAACAATTAAAAATTTAAGAGCTTTAGGAGTAAAAATAATAAAATCTAGCGATAATTCTTATATCGTTAAAAATGACAAAGAGTCGTTCAAACCAATTAAGGATGCTCTTGATTGTAGAAATTCAGGAACAACTTTTCGAATATTTAGTTCTCTAAGCCTGCTTGTTAAAGGAGGTCTTCAATTAACAGGGGAATTTTTAAAGCTAAAAAGACCAATTATTCCTCTTCTCAACGCTTTAAAGAACTTAGGAGCAAATTATGACTTGTCGGATGATAGAGTTAAGATTGAACGCGGAAAGATTTTGTGTAATAAAATAAAAATACCTGGAAATATTAGCTCTCAATTCATTACTGCTTTGTTAGTTGTATGCCCTCTATTGCCCTGTAAAAACAAAAATATTATTGAAATTGAATTAAATACACCTTTAGTTTCTGCTCCCTTTGTAAAAATCACTTTGGACGTATTAAACACATTTGGAATTTATATACAAGAAGATCCAGAAAAAAGAAAATTCTATATAACAAACGAACAAAACTATAGAGCTCAATCTTATGAAATTCCTGGAGATTTCTCTTCAATGGCTTTTATCATCGCTGCAGCAGTTTTATCAAGCAAACAATCAAATGTCATCATCAATAATCTAAGCATGCTTAATCATCAAGGTGATAAAAGAATAATCAATATCTTAAAAGGAATGGGTGCAAACATCGAATTTGATGAAGATAAAAACCAAGTTATTGTTAAAGGGAGTCTTTTAACACATCCATTAAACGGGTTGGAAATTGATTGTAGTGAAATTCCAGATCTTTTTCCTATATTATCAGTTGTTGGTGCTTTTGCGAAAGGAAAAACCGTTCTCTACAATGCTAGACACCTTCGGCTTAAAGAAAGTGATCGAATTTCTTCTATGGCAAGAGAGTTAACTAAAATGGGGATCAAAGTTTTAGAAGAGGATGATAAGTTAACGATACATCATTGTAATAAATTAGAAGGTGCAATTTTTAGCCATGAAAATGATCATAGGGTCGCAATGGCATGTACAATTGCTGCATTGCACGCCTCTTCAAGTTCTATAGTTAGAAATATTCATATTGTAAAAGATTCATATCCCTCTTTTCTAGATGATCTTATAAAGATAGGTGTACAAGTAAAGACTCAATAATTATAAAGAAAGTTATCTAAAGCTTTTTTGTCTGCGAGCTCGAGCTTTTTTTCCCCCAAATTTCTTTGGTTCAGTTCTTCTAGAATCCCCACTTAATAAAGAATCATCATATTCTCGAAAATTTCGTTCAATCGTTTTTGTTCCAATAAATTTTTGAATTGATTTAGCAATTGCAATTCTTACTGCATCTGTTTGACCCATTACACCACCACCCCTAACACGGACAGTAATATCACATTTTTCAAGTTTGGGATGATTTCCTACCTCAAGAACTTCTTCTATCCTCATGCGTGCAATTTCAGGTTCATAGAGATGTAATGGAACACTGTTAATTTTAATCTGACCTTTTGAAGGATGTTTCAACACTGCTCTGGCTATTGCGGTTTTTCTTTTACCTGAAGCTTGAACCACTTTTACTGACATAATTTTATTATACCTCAATTTCTATTTTGTTCCATCCGATACGCCGGCAAAGATTATCTAAAGTTATATATTTATTGTAGTAGAAAAGACGTTTCTTATCAGCATATTTAATTTCTATAGGAACAATCTTTTGATATCTTATTTTAAAACGTTCTGGAATTTCTGAAATATACACATGGACTCTTTTAAGGGCTTCCTTTCCTCGAAATTTCTTTCTTGGAAGCATTTGTTTTATAACTCTTCTCATAAATGTATCAGGTCTCCTTTCATGAAACGGACCTCTCAGAGGATTTGTTGCAGTTGAAATATTTAATTTGGCTAAGAATTTTTCATGAATATTTCTCTTAGTTCCGCTTATTATTGCATCTTTAGCGTTAATTATAACGATATACTCACCTAACATCGCTTTTTTTGCTATTTGACTGCAAAACCGTCCTAAAATTTTATCTGTGGCATCGATTAATTGGTATTCAACTACCATAAATTATAACACTCTAATTTTTTAGTCTAATAGAAAATTTTTACTCCGCTACCTTTTGGGTATTGTTCTAATAATTCTTCTATAGAAATCAACTTACTTCCTGAAGATTTAATCTTCTTTTTTGCTGAATTGGAATATTCTAAACAAGCAATGGTAAGAGTATGATCTAATTCTCCCATTCCCAATACTTTCCCGGGTATAACAATCACTTCATTTTCCTTAGTTTTACTGTTAATGCGGTATAAATTTGGGGCAACTTTGTTTTTTCTAGGACCACTTAATTTTTTTGAGATTTTTCGCCAAATCTTTATTTTGGTTTTCCACAAATCTCTAATTAATTTTCTAACGTAATAATTGCTTGGTCCAGTTATTTTATGAGACATTAGGAACTTTTACCGTAATAATTAATTTAAGTTTTAGGTATTTTAATAATTTTGTGATATTTCACGATTCTAACTCAAGAGCTTCAAGTTTTTCAACAAATTCATCAATTTTTGCCAAAAATATTTCGAAAGCTTTTGTAAGAATTACGTTAAAAGGTAAAACACCATCACTTTCAATGGAAAAAATATAGGTGTTTTCCTTAGATTTCAATTCTATTGCTTTTTCTATGCAATCCTTTTCACATGATTTACATAAAGTACAAGTTTTCCAATAATCTTCTGATAGTTTGGGTGTTTTTCCATCAGAAAAATCATATAATTTTTCAGGGCACATTCTTTCTACTAAACATTTATCTGAACACTTGGAACATTTGGTGCTATCAAATTTTATAGAAGGGTAAAATCTATAAAAAATATTAGAAACAGCTTGCCATTTAACATGCTCTTTACCGATACCCAAAAATGCATAAGCTTCAAGAATCAGTTGATCATTTTTGTCTATCTTCACTATAGGGATTCTGGAATCAACGGGTGATATTAGAGGATCATTTGATTTTAAATTACCTGAGTAAACCAATAATGGTGCATTTGTAGTGTTTATTACTTCGCATGTAAGAGAAACTTGGCAAAGAGGACATCCAAATCCACCACACTCGCAATCTTGTGGTAATTTATACGATTCCAAATCGGTAGTTAGGGGGATCATACCCAATCTATGAGCTATAATCTCATCATATAAAGGACTATCATTTTTTAAGACGATAACCTCATCTACTGCCATTACCGGGATTTCGGATAAAATAATTCTTCTTATAGCATTTGCCATATCGATTGAGATATCTTCAACAACAAACACTAACTTGTGCTCAGTTTTTTCAAGAACATTGATATCCATGATATTTCAGAACAAAGGTATCGATAACGAAATAGGAATATTAACCTAAAATCACCATATAAGATAAGTTTTATTATTGTTTATCGAAGGTATTCTAAAGTAAAATGAATGCATTTTTTACTTCTAACTCGTAATGAAGAATTTGACTAAAAATTTTTAAAAACTAAAAGAATTTCATAAATTCGTAAGCTTTATTTGAAGATTGAAAACAATACTTAATCTCTTGAAATTCCTTCTTAAATTCAGCAACTTCATTTTTAATGACATTTGGATCTTTCTTATCAATTAAAAGTTTCCTAAAAAATTCAGCAATATCAACCATATCTTTTTTTCTCATACCAAGTCGAGTGATTTCAGAAGTTCCGATTCGTAATCCTCCCGGATTTTGATAATGTCTTCCCTCCGCTAGATCATAGGGTAATAGATTGCGATTAAGAATTATATTTGCTTTTTCTAATAATTTTTCAATATCACCACCCAACCCAATGGTGTCTTGAAAATCAGTGATGTCAACTACAATTTGATGAGACTCAGTAAAACCTTTATGCTCCATTAAAACGTTTAATCCTTGCTCGTATAATGCCTGTCCTAGTGCTTGTGCATTTTCTATGATATTTTTATGATAGTCTTTTCCGTATTCTAACATTTCTGCCAGAGTTATGGCTAATCCGGCAACATTATGAAGATGATGGTTAGAAAGTAGTGCTGGAAAGGCACAGGACCTTAATCTATCAATTAGATCTTCTCTATTCGATAATAGAGTACCATGTTGAGGTCCAGGAAGTGTTTTATGCGTACTCATTGTCATTACGTCTGCCCCCTCTCTTAATGGATCTTGGAAATATCCGGAGCCAATCAACCCAGCTACATGAGCAGCATCATATCCTACAAAAGCACCAACTTCTTTCCCAACATCTCCGAGTTCTTTTACAGGATGAGGGAATAGAAATAATGATCCACCAAATAAAACTAATTCAGGTTCAAAATCTCTAATGACCTTTGCGGATGCATCAATATCTAAATTCATCTCATCGTTGTCAAAAATTAGATATTCTACATTAATTCCCCTTGTTGTTCCAGCAGTTCCGAAAATCTCTCTTCCACTTTTTGCAAATCTAGGTCCATGTGAAATATGTCCACCTCTAACTATAGACATACAACACATTTTACCATTATTATCTGAAGTAAATGCATTATACATTACTAAATTTGCGACTACTCCAGATATAGGACGAACATCTGCATGAATACATTTGTAATATTCTTTAGCTAGATCCATACAAATATCTTCGATCTCGTCCATGAATGAACAACCGGCATAAACTCTCTGACCAGACCACCCCTCTGCATAACGATGCGAAAAATCACATCCACAAGCCTCATCCACAGCTGGACTAGTTATATTTTCCGATGCGATTAAAGGAATAGACTTTTTAAACCAATCATGATGCTTGATCATTATCTCTCTGATTTCAGTTACTTTTTTATGCAATTTATAACAAATCCTTTCTTTAATTTTAAACGTTAATAAAAGAATAAATCTTCAATTTTTTTAAATATTATGACAGATCTATTTAAGATTTGAACAACAATTATTAATAGAAATTATAAATCTCATGAAAATCACTAGATGAGAATTAAAACATTTAAAAGCTAAATTCATTAAATTTTCATAATATTTTAATATTCATCAAAAACTATCGTCCAGATTTTTCTAAAATCAATCGAGCCTCAAATAGGTTTAATTTTTTACCAGCTTTTTGCTTTTCTATAGCTTCAGCTAGTTTGTTCTCCTTGATTTTTTCAATCATTTCATTTTTTTTGTTATTATACCTAGATCTAAAAGGTGGCTTTTTACTCGGTTTAAAGGATCTTTTATCTTTTGAATTTTTTTTCCTTTGATTCATTACCTGTAGATATTGTTCGTGGTAGCGATCAGCAGCTTTTTTGTTTTCGATTAATTCTTCTTCTCTTTTTCTTTTATTTTCTCTTAATTCATCGACCTTATTGAAAATATCCAACATTTTCGCATGGTTTTCTTGAGACTTATTTGACCACTTGCTTAGTTGCTCATAGATCTTATTTAAATTGATTTTTACAATCTCAATTTTTCGTTCTATTATGAAGAAATCACTATTTTGTTGGTCGGCTAAAAATTTATGCTTCGATTCTGCTAATAATTTAATTTGATCTACCATAGCATTTTCTTCTGCTATATCAAGATTTTCTGTCTCAATTGTTCTTTCTAAATTGCTAATTTTTCGATCGACTTGTTTTATATTAATTGGTCTCTCTGAATTGTTACCCTTCTTTTGAATCGTTCTTTTTTCTTCATAAAGTTTATCTAAAAGTGTTTTATACTCTAATTTTTTGTCCTTAAGTTCTTTTACTTTGTTATTCCAATAATCTCTTTTCTTTTTATATTTTTCCTTAGCGGTTTTTAGATTTAGATTAATTTCTGTTTCGATTTCTTGGAGTTCGTTAATAAAATTTTTTGTCTTAAGGTTGAGATCATCTCTTTTTTGCCGTAGATCTTCAATTAAGATTTGAATTCCTCTAAAGGAAGTACGAGAATTTTGGGAGTTTCTAGTATTATTTCTACTCATAAATTCATACTTTAGGAAGTATTTATAAAAAGGAATTTATTTAAACAGTTTAACTAATGCAATTATGTATGTTTTATATATTTTTTGTAATTAAATCAGTAATAAAAGTAGGTCAGATGACAAACCATTAAAGGGTTTTATCCTTTAAAAAAACAAAAACCCTTATCTAAAAATGTCCTCTGAAATAATAGAAGAAAATGATCTAATCTTTTTAATTCTTGACGATAGGAGAAGATGGATACTTCCAGTGAAAGCTGGAGACACTTTTCATACCCATAAAGGAATTATTGAATTTGATGATATAATTGGTCAAAAATTTGGTACAGTTGTGTTTTCAAAACCCTATGAAACTCAGGGATACAAATTTTACGTACTAAAACCATTACCTTCTGATTATGTAATACATATGATTCGGAAGACTCAAATAATTTATCCCGAGGATGCTGGAATGATTATACTGTACTCAGGGATCGGACCAGGAAGTATAGTGATTGAAGCTGGATGTGGCTCTGGGGCATTAACTTGTATTTTAGGGAACTATGTTCGCCCACATGGGCATATTTATTCATATGATATTCGGGAAAAATCTATAACACGAGCAAAAAAGAATATCGAAAGAGCAAAACTAGATGAAACGGTATCAATTAAATTTGGAAACATCATAAAGGATAATTTAAATTATTCTAATGTAGATTCTGTAGTTTTAGATATTGCTGAGCCATGGAACGCAATTGAGAAAGTAAAATCGTATTTAAAGCAAAGTGGGACTATAGTTTCATTTTCCCCTACTATCGAACAAGTAAAGAAAACAACGTTTGCATTGAAAGAGCATAAGTTCGTTGAAATTAATACCTATGAATTGATTAAAAGAAAAATCCAGGTTAAAAAAAACGCAACGCGTCCCGAGGTAAGAATGATAGGCCATACAGGTTATCTCACGTTTGGTAGAAAAATACATGATCTGAAAAATCCTTACCGCAAAAGAAAACCAGCAAAAAAAGAAATAGTTAGCCTTAACGGTATGCCATTAAGAAATTAGAAAATAAATAATCGGATATTGGAGCTAACTAGTTCTAAGCTAAAATCCTTTTAATTGAGCTCCTGTTTTAAATTCTTTCTTCTTCTTAAATCTTTCAGTTTTAAAAAAATGTTTCTTCTTTTCTGGTAGAATAGCTACATATTTTCTTAAAATTTTTTCGACATAATCTTTAGTTAGTTTGTTCTTAATCTTATTAGGTTCAGATAAATATTCTATTATTTCCTTATCTTTGGAATTATAAGTCAAACCTAAATTATTTAAAGGAATATGAACAGAATGTAAGAACCAGCCTGTGGTCTTTTCTTCATGAGCAATTACTTTTAAGATATTCGCAGTTTCTTTCTTAATTTTAATGTCTGATACTTTCTTTCCAGGTTTAACTATAATACTTGCATATTCTGGGATTTGGGATTTGGAGTCGTGTATTTTTTTTAAGAATTCATCTAATTTTTTCATTGATAATTCCTATGTTGATAGTTTCTAAAAAGAATAAATTAAAATTCATAAAAAAATTTATTATTTATTGGATTTAGCTTAAAATCTTTATGAGGAAGTCAAATTGCACTCTTTTGAAACTATTGATCCAATTCATACATATATTAAAAAGAAGGTATGTATTCTCGGGGGTTATGAAAATTATAAGGATGAGTTTCAAAAAAGAATAAGTTCTGATTGCTTACCAATAGAAAACAAGCATAATATTGGTGTTAATATTAGCAAACTTGATTTTTTTTACAAATTTGATCAAAAATTTGAATTTCTTTTATGGAATATAGCTTGTACTCAGGATAGAGCTTTTTTGCGTTCAACATTCTATTCTGGTGCTGACGCTATAATTTTTTTTATCTCGGAGGAGAAAGTTGACCAAATAAAGCAATATTTCGATGAAATTCAAAATTCATCACCTGATATATTGCTTGTATTTTGTGTTATTCTTGAAAATCTCTCTCAAAATTTTATTGTAAACTCATATTTCAATAGCGAAGAATTTATTTCAATTGCGCTTGAGAATAAAATTGAGACATTTGAGATTTCTAATCAATCTGAAATATTTAAACAACTATCGTCCATGATTTTTAAAAGAATAAAAGAAAAAGAATTGGAAAGCAAAATTGTTATAAATTTTATCCACCTCGATGCTTTATTTGGACATTCAGTTATACGAGATGAATGTCATGATTATTATGAGCCAGAAACCCATATCTTACAATCTAACCAAAAAATAGTTAATCTTGACCTTCTCAATAATTATATTCAGAATTTAGATTTAGATATTGAATATGAGTCTCTTAATTGGATTAAAATAAATAATAAAAATTTCGGAACATTTTCATTATTTATCAAGAATGGGAAAGTCTACTACTTTCCTGAGATATGCGAAAAATGTAAAGACAAGAAATGTTCAAAATTTAACAAAGCACCTTACTTTATTTGTATTGAAGCAGGAGAATCAAGTGGCTGGACTAATATTGAGGGATTAAACCAAGATGAACTTCTCATTCTGGCAAAAATCATCGCATTAAAGGAAGGAAACGAAAAGAATTTACCTCATTCAGTACTAAAACAAATTAAAAATATTAATCAATGTGATAGAAGAAAGAAACAAAAATGACAGTAAATATTCAAACATTTGAGTTAAAATCGAATGCTTATTGTGACGTGATTAATATCACAACTCAGGTTCAAAATTTGCTCCGAAATAGTAATATTAATAATGGAATTATAAATGTGCATGTAGCGGGTTCTACAGGAGCAATTTCAACTATTGAATATGAACCTGGGCTAGTACAGCATGACATCAAAGAACTCTTAGAGAAACTAATACCCTATGAGAACCAATATGCTCACACAAAAACATGGGGAGATCATAACGGTGCAGGCCACTTAAGGAGTTTTTTTATCAAAACTTCCCAATCATTTCCCTTTAAGAATAGGAAATTAATATTAGGGACTTGGCAACAGATTTCCTTTATTGAATGTGACGAAAAGCCGAGATCAAGAACAATATACTGTACTATTATTGGTGACTAAGGTTAAAAAAATAGGTAGTAATTTATTATTTTTTTGAATGGCTTATTAGGTCTTCCAATTCTGATATTATTATTTGATATTTATCTCGAAGATGTATTTTTTCAAACTTTTCTCTAAGATTCATAACGGATTTATCAAAATGTTTCAACTGTTCGGTGAATACTGGAATTTTCTTATATGTTATCTCAGATTTCTCAGTTATACTTATTTGATATTCTAAATTCTCTAAAAATTTATTGTTTATTTCAATCAAAATTATCACTCCCATTTATAAATTAGACTATTGATTGAAATCACGGTATTTTCTTTAAAAAATATAAATATCATTTATATGTCATCAAATTTGGTTCCAAATCATGCACCTTTTAATAGCCTCTCAATAAAAGAAAAAATTATTCATACACAAATAATATTTAGATAGTATGTCGATATTATAGCAAACAATATTTTAAATTGAGTCGGAGAATTATGTTTTAAACTCGATTTTGTAATCGAAGAAGTTTAAATTGTTTTGATTTATTATTTTATTAAATTTAAAAAACGTTTATGAATGAATTTCAATGGAGTCTTTATTAAAAGTTGTGATCTCAGGCTTGGATAACGCTGGTAAAACTTCAATATTAACAGCTTTAGATAAAAAATATGATTTTCAAAAGGATATAGTTCAACTAAAGCCTACAATTAGAGTAGAGTATCATAAAATGAATTTCCTGAGAAATAATACCATATTTTGGGATATGGGTGGCCAAGATCAGTACCGGGAGATTTATATAAATTATCAAGATGTTTATTTCGACGCTACTGACTTACTCATTTATGTGATTGATATCCAAGACAGTGAAAGATTTGAGAACTCTCTTGAGTATTTAGATGCGATCTTAACTTTTTTTACCGAAAGTAAAATGGATGTTCCTTTAATAATCACCTTCCATAAATATGATCCTGATTTAAGGGGAGATACTGAAATTTTAAAAAATATTGATAAATTGAGAGGGAAACTTTTAGATAAATATTCAAATTTCAAAATTCTGTTTCAACAGACATCTATTTATGATATTATTTCTATTGTTCAATTAGTCTCATATGGACTTTCTGTTTTTGATGATAAATTCTTCGAAATGTCAGAGTTACTAGAGAGATATTTAGAAGAATTCAAAAGCCAAGCCTTAATAGTTTTTGATCGAAATGGTATTATCATTTCTGAATATTACAGTAATATAGAACCGGAGGTTTATGTCCAATTATTAGATTCCATTAAAGAACATCTCTTTTTACTAAAAAGAATGGAGGAAGAAACATATGAATCTGACCACGACATATCTTCAATTGAGCATAAACTATTTTCATACCTACATAGATTGAAAGTGGGTAGTGAGTTCTTTTTCATTTCGGTTGCGACTAAAGAAAATCAACGAGAGGAATTCCTGGGAAAATTCCCAGATTTCTTAGGAGAGTTGAGCAAGATTCTGAAAGAACTAATCTAGATGCCTATATCAAAAGTAGAAAGAAATCAATCGATTTTGAGTAATCCCCGAACTTTATCTATGAATTTTTCCTTCTTCTTTCTGTGTACTTCTATGAATTTTAAAACTTTTTGAATACATTCTTTTTTGTGAGTTCCACACATTAACTTTCCGGTAATACATAATTGATAGTCTGAGGCTAATTTTTCATCCTCTTCTTCAAAATGATATATAAGCAGTTTGTAAATCATGCATATCTTGGGATCCCCACCTAATTTTTGCTGTTCAGTAATACACATTCAGAACCTGTGGTAGGATTATATTTTCAAGATCATATCTAAAAATTGCTCATAATTAGCTTTATGACAATCATTTTCTAAAGATATTAACTGTAAAAATCCCAAAATCTAATAAAAATGAAATTTTTACCTAAAAAAGTACTTTAAAAAATTGCTTTGCTTAAAAATGCCTGATTTCATAGTTACTCCGTGGGAAGTTAGTGGTGATGTAGATTATGATTTACTAATTAAGGAGTTTGGAATCGAACCTATTGATCAAAAATTGTTATTCCATCTTAAAGAGATTACACAAGAGATTCATCCATTTTTAACAAGAAAAATTTTTTTTGCTCACAGAGATTTTAAATGGATTCTTGAAGAATATGAAAAAGGAAATCCATTTTACCTTTATACTGGAAGGGGGCCCTCTGGAAATGTCCATTTAGGCCATTTGTTGCCTTGGATCTTTACAAAATGGTTACAGGACAAATTTGGTACGGAATTATGGTTCCAGTTAACTGATGATGAAAAGTTTTTATTCAATCAATCTATTTCATTAGAAGAAACTCATAAATATGCATATGATAATGCTTTAGATATTATTGCTTTAGGATTCAATCCAAAGAAAACATTTATTTTTTCTGATATTGATCTTGCAGGTACACTTTATAGAAACGCTCTACAAATAGCTAAAAAAATAACCTTCTCCACAGTTAAAGCTACATTTGGTTTTAACAATAGTTCAAATATAGGTCAAATATTCTATACAAGTATTCAAACTGTTCCAGCTATCATTAAAAGTCTAATAGAGGAAAAAAATGTTCCATGTTTGATCCCTCTAGCAGTTGATCAAGACCCTCATTTTAGATTATCTAGGGATGTTCTGCCAAAACTCGGTTTTTATAAACCAGCCATTCTTGAATGTGTATTTCTTCCGAGTCTTCAACAAGGTGGAAAAATGTCTGCATCAGAAGGAGAAACTGCAATCTTTACAATAGATAAACCAGAAACTGTAAAAAAAAAAGTAGGTAATGCGTTCACGGGTGGACAAGCAAGCGCAAAACTACAAAGAGAATTAGGAGGAAATCCATCAGTGTGTTCGGTTTATAAATACCATTTTATGCTTTTCACATTAGATGATAATGAACTTAGAAGTATTCAATCAAAATGTCTTGGAGGAGAGCTACTTTGTGGAGATTGCAAAAAAGATCTGATACAGAAAATCAATATATTCCTTAGTGAGCACCAAAAACAGAGAGAAAAAGCAAAAGACATCTTAGAAGATTATCTACTAAAAGAAAAAGTAGATTTAAAATATTTAATAAATAAAAAAAATTAAGGAAACTTATTTAAATATTAAACTTCCTCAGCAATTTGCTGTTGACACCATGGATCAAGTTTAAAATTGTTAACCATTTTTATCTTTGTTTTTAATATTTAGATACTAAAAAAAATATAAACAAAATAATAAATTTTGATACTATGATAAAATTTTCTCATACTGAAGTTGAAGAAATTATAAATCAATTAGATTTCTCAAAAATAGAAGGTAGGTTAATACCTATTATTGCACAGGATTACCTAACTAATGAAATTTTAATGCTTGCTTTTGCTGATCAGTCAGCGATTCAAAAATCTTTAGAAACGGGACATGCTCATTATTATTCCAGATCTAGACAAAAAGAATGGAAAAAAGGAGAAATTAGTGGACATGTTCAAGAGATTAAAGCTTTTTTCACAGATTGTGATAATGATTCAGTTTTAATTAAAGTTAGACAAATTATGGCAGCTTGCCACAAAGGGTATTATTCTTGCTTTCATAAAATCTTAGACGAGGGAAAATTCAAAGTGAAGAGCAAAAGAATTTTTGATCCTAATGAGGTTTATTAGAAATAAATTTAAACAATTTTCATCAAATGTGAGATTTTTATTTAGAATTTCTAAAGTTTTATATATTTTTTAAAATAAATTATATTGTTTGCATAATAATTAATACGTACTGGGGTTGATCTTCTGTGAAAAAAGAGAAGGCTCTCGATGATATTGATCGAAATATTTTAAGAATATTGCAAGATGACGCAAGAACCTCCTACAGAGAGATTCAGGACAGATTAGGAATTTCGATAGGGACAATTCATAACAGAATTTCTAAGCTAAGAGACAATGGCATTATCGAAGGCTATACTCTCAGACTTAATAATGTCAAACTTGGGTATAAATTATCTTTTTTAATCAGAATCAACTGCGATGGAAAATTTACAGAAGAAATCTTAAACGATATTTCCCTTAAACCAGAGGTTTGCTCAGTATTCCATACAACGGGAGAACAATCAGCCGCTTTAATTTGTAGGTTTAAAAGCTCTGAAGACGTACATGCATTCATTAGAGAATTAAATGAAAGGGAGAAAGTAACCCGTACTAATTCTAATATGATTCTCAAGGAGTATAAAAATAGCTCCTTCGTTGAAATGGTAAATCCTTCCGGAAGATTAACATAGCCTTCATTATGTGTAATGAAGAGATATTAAGACTGATAAAAAATAATTCATAAAATCAGGAAAGAAAATAGATCAGTAAAAAAGTAAAAGGGAATTTTAGAAAACTTTTTTTATTTTTATGACTTGAGGATCCATATAAAGAATTTAAATTTAAAATTCTAAAAAATCATAATATCGTGAAAAAATATGTCTGGCGTTCCAATTATTATTCTAAAAGAGGGAACAGAAGAAGTTCAAGAAAGAGAAGCTCGAAAACAAAATATTTCAGCAATGGTTGCAATTTCTGAAACAGTGAGGTCTACTCTAGGTCCTAAGGGTATGTCGAAGATGCTGGTTGACTCATTAGGAGATGTGACTATAACCAATGATGGAGCCGAGATTTTAAAGAGTCTTGACATCGAAAACATAGCAGCGAATATGATGGTTAATGTAGCAAAATCAATCGATGAAGAAATAGGAGATGGAACTACATCTGCTGTAATTTTTTCTGCTTCATTGTTGAATAATGCTTTGGATTTAATTGACCAAGATATTCATCCCAAACCAATTACGCATGGTTATAAATTAGCAGCTGATAAATCCCTAGAAATCATCAGAGAAATGGCTGAAACAATTTCCAAAGATGATGATGAAGTTCTGATAAACGCAGCTAAAACAGCAATGAATTCTAAAGGTATCTCTCCACTCAAGGATTTTTTCGCAAGTTTAGCTTTAGAAGCAGTGAAACAAATATCCGATGATGAAGGTAACACTTATAATAAGGTATCAAATGTAAAAATAGTAAAAGCACCTGGAAAGTCTCTAAGAGATTCAAAACTGATTCATGGAGTATATATCCAAAAGGAAAAAGTTAACACTATGATGCCTGATGTAATAAAAGATGCAAAGATCGCTGTAATTAGAAGAAAATTAGATGTGAAGAAAACAGAGTTTGATGCTCAAGTTCGAATTACTAGTCCAACTGAAATTCAGAGGTTTCTAGATCAAGAAGAGAAAATATTACTAGATTATTTGAAAATCTTTAAGGATCTAGGAGTTAATGCAATAGTAAATAGTAGTGATATTTCTGATAAATTTGGTGCTTATTTAGCTAGAGAAGGGATTGTTGCTATTAAAAATGTTGGTGAAAGCGACTATAAATCAATAATGAAAGCTGTGGATGCGAAATTGGTTGATGATCTAACATCTTTGGAGCAAAATGATCTAGGATTTGCCAATAAAGTAGAATTTGAAAAAATCGGTGATGACGATTATACCTTATTCTCCGGATGTAAAAACCCAAAATCAGTCTCAATATTACTCAAAGGTGGTCTCGATAAGATTCTCAGCACTGCAGAAGTCTCATTACATGATGTGTTATCAGTAATTGCTAAAATTATGGATACAAAAACTGTTGTAGCGGGTGGTGGAGCAATCTACATAGAACTTTCGAAACAATTAAGATTATTTGCAAATAAAATTGGCGGAAAAGAACAACTTGCAGTCTCAGCTTTTGCATTAGCCCTTGAAGAAATTCCTAGAGCTTTAATTCAAAATGCTGGTTTAGAAGAAATCGAAAAAATCACAGAGTTAAGAGCTGCTCATAAAACAGATGATGATAAATGGTTTGGAATCGATACAATAACAAACACAATAGGTAATAACTTTAAAAAGGGAATCGTTGAACCTGCTGAATTAGTAAACCACATTATTAAGTCTGGAAGCGAATTAGCTAATCTTATATTACGGATAGATCGAATAATTAGTGCAAAAGGCTCGAAACCACCAGGAATGTAATAATAATATATTTTTTTTTTAATTTTTTTCTCTATTAACTAAAGTTTTGTGTTTAAGATTTGTTCTTTTGAAGTAAGATAAAATTAATAAAGCTATACAGTTTTCTTAAGCACATTAAGAACGATTTGAAATTATTACAACAGAAAAATAAGTGAATTGACTTAATGGAGAGAATAAATTCCCTTAATCTTGAAAAATTGGATGCTCTAAACAATGAGTACATTTTAAAAATAGTTAATGACTTTGTTAATTTATGTAAACCCTCGAAAGTCACAGTTATTACCGATTCAAAGGAAGACATTGAATACTGTAGACAAAAGGCTGTTAAAATTGGCGAAGAAGCAAAATTGGAAACTAAAGGACACTCTATACATTATGACGGATTCTATTCAATGTCGAATCATGATCAAGCGCGAGATAAAGAAAACACGAGAGTTCTAATCCCTGTCGGTGATTACGCAAGCCCATGGATAAACACTATTGAAAGAGAAAAAGGACTTAAAGAGATTTTGGAAATCATGGATGGTTGCATGAAGAATCGGGAGTGTTTGGTACGGTTTTTCTGTCTAGGACCAAAAAATTCGAAATTTTCTATTCTTGCTGTACAACTGACTGATTCATTTTACGTAGCCCATTCAGAAGATATTCTTTATAGATCAGGTTATGAAGAATTCAAAAAATTAAACGGTTCCGATGAATTCTTTTATTTTATTCATTCTGGTGGAAAATTGGCAGGAGATCCCCCAGTTACTAAGGATCTTAGTAAACGTAGGATATATATAGATTTGCATAAGAAAAGAGTTTTATCCTGTTTTAATCAGTATGCCGGAAATTCTCTTGGATTGAAGAAGCTTGCCTTAAGATTAGCAATTCATAAATCAAACAATGAAAATTGGTTAGCAGAGCATTATTTCATTTTAGGTATTCACCCTTTAGGGAAAAATCGTTCAACATTCGTATGTGGAGCTTATCCCTCAGGATGTGGGAAAACCTCTACAGCAATGCTCCCTGGTCAAACTATTATAGGAGATGATATAGCTTACTTACGGAAATGGGAAGATGGCTATGCCCATGTGGTTAATATTGAGCAAGGAGTTTTTGGAATCATCAAAGATGTTAACGCTAACAATGATCCTGTTATATATGAGGCTATTACAACCCCCAGAGAAACCATTTTTTCAAATGTGCTGATTAAGGATAAAGGTCCTTACTGGATTGGAGATGGAAGAGTCGTTCCAGAAGAAGGGATCAATTTTTCTGGTAAGTGGTGTCAAGGAAAAAAGGATGTTAATGGAATAGATATCCCCCATGCCCACCCTAATGCACGGTATACAATTCGTATTGAAGAATTACCTAATGCTGATCCGAATCTCCACAATCCCGAAGGGGTGCCTATCAACGGAATTTTTTACGGAGGACGAGATAGTCATACAATGCCACCTGTAGTGGAAAGTCTTGATTGGGAACATGGAGTTTTTTTAGGCGCTACGATAGAATCTGAGACTACGGCCCAAACATTAGGTGCAGAAGGAATCAGAAAAGCACAACCTATGGCTAATTTAGATTTTATTGTTATCCCATTAGGTAAGTATTTTGAAAACCACCAGAAATTTGGAAATAGCTTAGTAAACCCTCCTAAAGTGTTTGCAATGAATTATTTCCTAAAAGATAAAGATGGAAAATATCTTAATGAAGTATTGGATAAGCTTTCTTGGGTATTATGGGCAGAAGGGCGAACTCATGGAGAATTTGAAGCTATTAAGACACCTATTGGCTATATTCCTAATTATCAGGACTTAAAAAGCCTCTTTACACAATATTTAAATAAAGAGTATAAAAAGCATGAATATATTGAACAATTTACAATAAAAATTGAGCGACTTCTACAGAAAGTTAATAGAATTAAAATAAATTACGAAAAAGAATTTGAGATACCTCAATTTTTTTGGAGAATTCTCAAGCAACAAAAATCTGAATTGATTGAGTTAAAAGAAAAATATAAAATGGATGAGATTTCTCCTTTCGAAATCGCTGAAAAAGATTAGATTACAAATTTTAACCCTGATCGAACCTTAAAAGTTTTCTTTACTCTGTCAACCTCAATAAATCTCTTTATCTCAAGATTATTTAATAAATCTTTTATCTCAGTACTATCTTTTTTTAATTCATCTGCCAATCCTGGAATATCGGTTTCATAAGTTCTAAGTACTTGGATAAGTGATGAATATTCTTCATAAATAATATTTACTAAATGAGTAATTGATTCTTTAACATTTAAACCGGTTGTCGTGCTTGTAGGAAAAATTTTACTGGTTTCAGGTAAATAATTTTGTTGACGAATTAGTTCAGGGGATCGAGCACCTTCAACATCTTGCTTATTAGCTAAAAAAACTACAGGGATGTTTGAAGGAAGTAACTTTCTTACAGAATTTAAAATAACAATTGCGCTATCGTCTTTTTCTGGATGAACAGAATCAAAAAGGAAAATAATGCCATCACTCCCACTCGTTACTATATTTCGCATTATTGAAAATCTAAGAAGTCCGGGTGTTCCAAATAAATAGCAATCAAACCCATTCAATTTTACTGATCCCAAATCCATCCCTACAGTATAATATCTCTCGTCTTTACCTTTTGCTTCTACATTCAGAGCATTTCCATCTAGATATTTTATATAGCTCGACTTTCCTGACTGTAAAGGACCCGAAACGACAATTTTAATGTTAGTGTCACCAATTATTTAATAAAGCAATTTTCTCAATTAATTTTTTATATTTTATTTTATAATTTGGTTTATTATTCAGATATTATAATAATTATAATTTTTTATTCCGTAGGTAATAACAAATTTATGCTTAATATATTATAAACATCAATTTCTTTTCAATTTTTCCAATCTAAATAAATAGCCATCTCAATTTAAATTTATTTTTTAGTTATTTCTAAACAATAATTTGACAAATTTATGCTATTTATTTGGTGTGATTTATTAAATTAACAATAAGGCTCAAAAACAGCAATTAATTTTAATTATTAATATATTTTTAGTAAAAATTTGAATCTCAACATTACCCAACAGAATAAAAATGACAGTTAAATTGAGTTCTATCTTAGTTATTGGGGCTGGTATTAGTGGAATTGAAGCCGCTTTGACTCTTGGAGAACAAGGATATAAGGTAATACTTGTTGAAAAATTACCTTCTATAGGTGGACGAATGACCCAACTAGATAAAACATTTCCAACTATGGATTGCTCAATTTGTATTTTAGCACCAAAAATGGTTGAAGTTTCACGACATCCCAATGTAGAACTCCTTACATATTCGGAAGTCCAAGATATATCCGGGAAAGCTGGAGACTTTAGGGTTAAAATCCTAAAAAAATCACGATACGTAGATATTGAGGTATGTACTGGATGTGAGGCATGCGTAAAGAAATGTCCTATGAAAAAAATAAAAAGCGAGTTTAACGAAGAAATAGGGAATCGGACTGCAGTTTACATTCCTTTTCCTCAAGCTGTTCCCCGTAAGGCAGTAATTGACAAAGAAACATGCTTGTTTCTCACAAAAAATGCATGTCGATTGTGCGAAAAAGAATGCGACGCAAACGCGATTCATTTTGATATGGAAGACGAAATAGTAGAATATAATGTTGCTTCAATAATCGTGGCAACCGGAATAGATTTACTAGATCCAGGTGTCATTACAAGATATCATTATGGAGATTATTCAAATGTCATTACAGCGATGCAATTTGAAAGATTGCTTAGCGCATCCGGTCCAACCATGGGTGAGATTTTAAGACCATCTGACAATAAACATGCTCAAAATATTGCGCTTATAGCATGTGTTGGTTCAAGAAATAAATCATACCGACCTTATTGTTCAAAATTTTGCTGTATGTATATGATTAAAGAGGGGGTTGTGACGCGGGAACATTCTCCTGATACTGATGTTACAATTTTTTTTAATGATACCAGAGTTATTGGAAAAAATCAAGAAGAATTTGTTGTCAGAGCTAAAGAGGATTATGGGGTAAAATATTATCGAGGTCTCCCTGGTGTTGTTAGTGAAGAACATGAATCTAATAATTTAATTATAAGCCATGAAGATTTAGATACAGGTAAAGTTTTAACTGATAAATTTGATTTAGTTGTGTTAGCGAATGCAGTAGTAGCTCGAAAAGATTGTGGTGAATTAGCTAACATACTTGGAATAGAAATAAATGAATTTGGATTTTTCAAGACTCCGAGTTCTATAGAAGATTTAAGATCAACAAGAGAAGGAATCTACGTCACAGGCTCTTGTCAGAGTCCTGATGATATAGCAAACTCAGTAGCTAAAGCAAGTGGAGCTGCAGTATTGGCTGGTTCTCATGCAGAACCGTTAAGCGAAGAGGAACAAAAAGTCGAATTACCCAAATTAAAAATTGTAAGTGAAAGAGAAAAACCACGCATTGGGGTATTTGTGTGCCACTGTGGCTTAAATATTGGTAGATATGTTGATGTTCCAGCACTAGTGGAATATGCTAGAACACTCCCCGATGTAGCCTTTGCAATGGATAATAAATACAGCTGTTCAAGCTTAACTCAAGACATCATCAAAGAAAAAATTGAAGAACTAAACTTAAATCGTGTAGTGGTTGCTGCTTGTACTCCAAGAACACACGAAACTTTATTCCAAAAAACCATTAGAGAAGCTGGTTTGAATGAATATCTTTTTAATTTTGTGAGTATCAGGGAATTAGATACATGGGTTCATATGAACGAACATGATAAAGCTACGGATAAAGCAAAAGATTTAATCCGCATGGGTGTTGCTCGTGCAAAATTTCTAAAACAAGAAGCTAAAATCAAAGGAGAAGTAGTTAGAGAAGGTATGATCATTGGCGGTGGAATTGCTGGAATGTCTGCTGCTATGGAAATTGCCAATAAAGGCTTTAAAGTTCACTTAGTAGAGAAAGAAGACAAACTCGGTGGTCAACTCAACTTGATTAATAAAATAAATTTCGATAAAATAGACTCAAAAGAGTTTTTAGAAAATCAAATAGCCCGTTATAATGAATTTGACAATATATCAACCCATATTAGCTCAGAAGTCGTAGATGTTAAAGGATCAATAGGAAATTTTGATGTAAAAATAAAAAATAATACTCAAGGAAAAGAAACAAAAATAAATGTAGGTGTAATAGTCTTAGCTACTGGTGCGAATGAATTTAAACCAAAAAATTGGTATTATTATGGACAAGACTCCAGAATAATGACACACCAAGAGTTTTCTAAAAAATTGCACACCAATGAGTTAATAGACGGGGAAACGATAGTTTTTATCCAATGCATCGGACAAAGACAGACGGATTCAAATAAAGGAGTTTCATATTGTTCTCTTATTTGTTGTTCAGAGTCCATCAAGAATACAATATATACCAAGGAAAAATATCCTAACTCAAAACTTTATACCCTTTACAGAGATATTAGAGTTGGTACTGAAGAAGAACAATATTATTGGAAGGCTAGAGAAATGGCAAATTATATTAGGTTTAATAAATATCCAGAAGTAGATATTACCAATGGTAAAGTAGATGTGAAGGTGAAGGATATGCTTTCTCAAGAAAATCTAAAAATTATAGCGGATAAAGTTGTGCTGTCAACACCCTTACATCCTTATGAAAATAGACAACTAGCTGAATTGTTAAAAGTTCCACGTGACCAAAATGGGTTTTTTTTAGAAGCACATATTAAGTTACGACCAGTAGATTTTGCAACCGATGGAATATACCTTGCTGGAACTGCTCACGGTCCTAAAAGTATTGCACAATCAATATCACAAGCAAGAGGGGCAGCGGCACATGCACTTATACCATTGATTGCTGGAATCGTGGAAAATGAACCCTTAATTTCAATTGTAGATCCCGCTCTTTGTATTGCATGTCAAAAATGCTATGAAGTTTGTAATTTTGGGGCAATTGGGGTAAACTTTGATAATGATATTTTAGTTTCAGAATCCAATCCTTTATTGTGTAAAGGATGTGGGGATTGTGCTGCAGCATGTCCAGCGGAAGCAATTACAATGAGCCATTTTGCAGATGATCAATTGACACCAATGATATCAGAGGCATTAAAAGGAGATTTCATTGATGAACGACCTCGAATTGTTGCTTTCTTGTGTAACTGGTGTAGTTATGCTGGAGCGGATACTTGTGGAGTGAGTCGCTTTCAATATCCTACAAATATTAGACCAATCCGAGTAATGTGTACTGGAAGAATTCCAAAAAGATTTATTTTACAAGCATTTATAGAAGGTGCTGACGGTGTATTTATTGGAGGATGTCATATCGGAGATTGTCACTATTTGAAAGGCAATTATGATGCCCTTTATCGGTATGAAGAGCTCAATGAGATTCTTGAGAAAGTAGGAATTAATCCAGAACGTTTTCGCCTTGAGTGGATTTCTGCTAGTGAAGGAAAACGATTTGCAGAGGTTATAACCGATTTTGTGGAAAAGGTTAAAGAGATTGTAAGTACCTAAAAGAAAAAACGTTTTTTTAACGATATATACCAAAATGATAAAAATTTACAATTAATAATCAACAAACAATGTTAGAGTAATAAAATATGATAATTACAGAACAAAAAGATATTAACGAAATATATGAACTAATAAAGCCATATAATAAAATATTAATTACTGGTTGTGATGGTTGTTGCCAGCCTCCTCGTTCAATTAATGAAGCAAAAGTTCTTGGGCAACTTTTAGAGTTAAAAGCAAGAAATGAAGGGAAAGACTTAAAATGGAAAGCAATAACCATTTTACGACAATGCGATGATAGAATCGTTGCCACAACTTGTCGTCCTTACGTAGAAGACTTTGAAGCAATTATTACAATGGCATGTGGTCTTGGTGTTGTAATGATGAACAATGTCCTTCCTAAGATATTAACTTATCCTGCTCAAAATAGCATGTATGGCGGGGTTCAAGACAATAGTCAAAATAGATACATCGAATATTGTGAAACTTGTGGGGATTGTATAATTGGTGAAACTGGAGGTATTTGTCCTCGTGCGGGATGTGCCAAGCATTTAAGTAATGGTCCTTGTGGTGGGATGGTTCAAAGTATGTGCGAAGTAGGAGGATATACAATCCCTTGTGCGTGGGTACGCATCTGGCAGCGATTAAAAGAGTTTGATAGACTCGATCTTTTCACGAAATATAGAGGTCCTAGAGACTTTAGAACCTCTACAAGCCCGGGGTATCAACATATATATAAGGATTATTCAAATATTGAGGAAGAAAAGGAGGAGAGTAAATAGATGGCAAAAAGATCAGCGTATAGTAATTTAATGAAAGCAGTTCAAGAAGGTCATTTTGTATTTACTGGGGAACTTGAACCAAAAAAAATCTTAAATCTTGAGGAGATAATCCATTCTGCAAAGGAGATGAAAAAAACGGGGAAGATTGTAGCTGCTAACGTAACAGATGGTCCACAGGGTGATGCCTATATGTCATCGATGGTACCCAGCTATCTGGTTCAAGAAAAAGCAAATGTTGAAGCTGTATGGCAAGTAACTGTTAGAGATAGAAATAGAATAGCCCTTTTTGGAGATGTAATAGCAGGTTCTGTTCTCGGGTTAAAGAATATCCTTACACTTACAGGAGATCATACAGCCTTAGGAGATCATAAAAAAGCACGTCCAGTATATGATATAGATAGTACTCAATTTGTTGAAATGCTGTCTATGATGATTGATGAGGGCACTGACTATGAAGGTAATGAAATCCAAGGGGGAAAAATAGAAATGAATTTTGGATGCGTAGCAAATCCTAATAGTGATCCTCGTGAACCTGAAATTCTTAAAGTTGGCCGAAAAGTTGAGCAAGGAATAGATTTCATCCAAACACAAACTGCTTTTGAAATCGATCAAGCAAAAGAATTTCTTAAAGACCTAGAACAGTTTAACGTACCAGTCTTACTGGGAATCTTTCCTTTAAAATCTCATGGGATCGCATGGTATTTTGATAATTATATTCCCGGAGTATCTGTCCCTAAAGATCTCCTTAAATCCTTAAAAACTGCAGAAAAGGAAAATAAAGGTAATAAGCCGGGAAAATACGCTGCGATTGATAAAATCAATCTTGAATTCTTTAAGCCGTTTATCGAAGAAATTAAAAATAGTACTAAAGCTGCTGGAATTCATTGCATGGCAGTGGAATATGAAAGACTTTTCGATCCTTTGCTAGGAGAATTCCCACAATACGTTAAATAAGCAATTGTTTTCAAAATTTTTTAATTATATTTCTTGGTTTTTTAATGTTCATTAATTAAAAACTTGAGCGAAAATGAAAAATCTAGATGAAAAATACAAAAGAATTCTTGAAATGCTTTAACTTTTTTCGGTGTTTAAAAGGATAGATAACAAAAGATTGTAAACAAATAATTACCTTGGATAAAATGTTAGATTTTGTTAGATTTATGTTTTGCCCAAACTGTTATAATACACTTATATTTATTTCAAAAGATAAAATTACTTGCCCCATATGTAGCCTATCTGTTAAACGACGTAGAAATAATAATTAACTAGAGAAGGATATTTATTTTAAACAATATCTGAAGGAAGTATTGGATCACATAAGAGCATTTTAAAATCAGCGGGAGAAGGGCGTTCACCAAATTTTTTTTTAATCATCATTTCACCAATATAATAAGTAAATACATATGTAGCCCAGAGTGGATCACGAATAAACTTTAACCGCTGGCTTAAATTGTTTTCTGGTAAAAATCCAAAGCTTAGACCATAACGTTTTAATTGATCATCTGTCCATCCATCTACATGTGCATGAATCGCTAAGTTACCTGAAAAACCAGAAAGCTTCTTCCATATTTTAGTTTGTCTCTTTAAAACATCAAAATTTTCATCATGAGGATTAACACAATAATAATCTAAAGCAATTTGGGTTATTTCATCAGATGAAAATAAAACATTAATTCCTGTATTGGCGATCCCTTCACTAATAACCGCTTCTGGTGTAGAGATTAACAAAATACTATGCTCAAACCAATTCTTATCATTGTAAAGCAATTTTTCTTTAACAACGTTATGCGTGTGATGTCCTGGATATCCTTCATGTGCAACTAAAGAAAGAATATTAGTCCATAGAACAGGAAGATCTGTATTAACATCAATTCTTGACTTATACTCTCCTAAATACCAATTATAAGCACTCCATGGTTGGTTTTTAACAATATTAATATTGATATCTTCACTTATGGGTAACATTTTAGGAAACAACTCCAGTGTCTGCTTTCGCAGTAAATTAAATGCTTTTTGAAAAGCTGGTATTATTTCTTCTTGAGTTATTTCTCTTCGACTTCTTGTTGCGATAATACGATCAATTAATTTGCCAGAACCATCATACAATGAATTTAACTCTTTAATAGCATCATAAAATATTGAATCATCGATAATTTTAGGTGTAATATCATAAAGTTTATTTATATACTCTAAGTAGGGTATTTTTTTACCAATCTTTACCTCCAAAGAAACTTTCATAGCTTCTAATGTTTTTTCTAGAAATGTTACTCTTCTCCTTGGAAAACCCTGATTTTTTAAATCACTTTGAAGATCAATCAACGATTTCATTAATTGTTTTAGTGGGAGTGGTCTTTCATTAATTACAAGTTCAAGCAAAGATTTTGGACCAAAATAAGCGTCAACATATCCCTCTATCAGTTTGTTCATTCGTAGGCAAATGAGTAAAAAATTTTTACCAAAATCACTAATTTCCATAATCTATTATTTTAAATACTTACTAGCAATGCTATAGTCTAATTACACACTTCAAATAAATCAATTTTTTTAATTTTTACTGGTATTATAATATTTTTCTTTGATCTCAGTTTTAAAATCTTTCATGCAATTCGAATAATTGTAAGAAAATAGGATTTGATACTTGTTTGTAATTAGACCTTACAATCTTTTAAAACAATAATATTTACAGCTATAATAAAAAAAAAAAAATTTAGATGCTTGTAGGATTTATGACTATATCTTTATTGTAAAGAACCTTTTTGACTCCTGCTTTTTTGTATAATCCGAAAAATATTACAACAAATACGAATACGTCTATTAGTTCCACTACTGAAATATAACTTGCATTATCACCAAGGATTTTTTGCATTACAGGTCTAAGAATATTAGAAATCAAGTATAAGAAAAAACCCACCGTTAATATTTTTGGTTTTACAATTGAGAGACGATTTAGACGATACGCTAAAAAGAAAATATATACTATTCCCAATAATGATGGAATAACAATAACAGGTAATAAGAGTGCCAACGTATTATATCCTGGAGTCATAACGATCACAATTAATTCAATGATTACCATTAGGCTGATAAGTCTAATTCTGAGTTTATCTGTATATGTCTTATCTTTTAATTTTTGATATCTATCCTCTAACCTAAAGAATAATATTTCTAATCCCAAGTATATCAAAGGTGCAACTTCCAATACTATTGTAATATACCGTATTTTTAGCATAAGTAGAACAATGCTCTCACTTAGAATATTAAAAGTCATATCCCAATATATATCAATCGCTTTTCCGAAAGTTAGAATGAGGAAAAATAGGCTGAGTAAGAAAGGGATATCTGAAAAATATTGAGCTTCTTGTTTAAACCATTTCTTCAATAAATAATATGTTGTAATCGATAAAATAATTATTCTGACTAAAATGATAAGAGTTGCTTGAGCCATACCTTCAACATTTAGTAAAGCGTTAACGACCAGTGAGGAATTTAACAAGAACAATAAGAGAACTCCAATGAAACCTAAGCAAACGCTTGTTAATATGACTATTTTATAGGATGTTTTTTTTGAGATTGTCATAATTACAATTGGTCTAAAATTATAGATTTAAATCAAACCAATTTTTTTTGTTTTTTACGATACAGAATTAGGGTGAATACCTTATTTTTGAGTCGTTTAGCAAAGATATATTCTTGATATAATTAATTTAAATGGAAATCACAAATAAAAGATGATATTAAAAATCCATTTATGGTTTTTTAGTATGAACCAATATTAAATCCAATAATAGTATGAGTCTCAAAGCTATTTTAAAATGATACTAGAGTTGGAATCTAAATATAGTCTAAGAGTCCACTAAGAGTCTCCATTCCTAAACTATATATTAAATCCTATCAATATTATAATTATAAACAAAACAAAAAAAGTGAAAAAAAAAATGAACAAACCTCATGAAGAAGGAAAGAAAATGGATGAAGTTATAGAACGAATACAAGCATCTGCAAGTTATTCAAATTTTAGCTTCAATACCTACGGTTTTTAATTAAATTTTTTATTTCTTATTTTTTAAGTATTCTACTTATCCTTATAATTAAATAGATAATATTTATAAAATTTTTAAAGCGAAACTTACCATCTTTTAATGATTTATTTAATTAAATTAGATAAGACCAAAATGATTATTTTTTTAAGAATTAAACAAAATATTGATATGTTAGTTTTTTGAAAAATATTTATTTAGATAATATCAATTTTTAAAAATTAAATAAGAATAGGTAAATGTTATATGGCAGATGATATTGAAATTAAAGATGGAAAGATTTTCGGAGGCTGGCGAGCACCAGAGAATCTTGCTAGAGCCAGTACGACATCAATTCACGATGACGATGTAGCCAAAAGTGTTGGTATGCGTGGTGGAACGATACAAGGTACAATACACTTAAGCATGTTCGCACCTTTGGCGCAGAAAATATTTAGTAATCGTTGGTTTGAGCAGGGAACTGTTAGTATGTATTACACGTTTGCAACAGTCGATAAAGAAGAAGTAAGAGCAATCATAGAATTACCCCCAGATGCAACTGAAGATGTACTACCAATTGATACAAAAGATGTGCAAGTAAAAGCCTGGGCTGAATTGAAAAATGGGCAGCAAATAATGACAGGGACTGTATCAATCGGTTCGCCTAAAGAACCGTCATATTTACAAGCTGTAGAACTAAAAAATAGTAAGCCTGAGGATATATGTATTTTATCACGAAATAAAGTAGGGGATGAGCTTCCTTCTAAAGAAGTTTTACTTACACAAGAGGCAGCCAATAGAGGATTAAGAAGAATAACTGATCAACTGGATTATTATAAAGGAAAAGATAAATCTCCTTGGGAAAATGCGATCTTATATCCTACAGCTCTGTTTGAGGCTATGGCATTGGGTTTTGAGCGAACGAGTACTGATGAATTCAAAGCTGTGCCGTTTTATGGTGCGACAGAGCTTAGAAACGTTAACGGACCAGCACTTATTGGAGTTTCTTACATTGTTAAAGGGAAATACGTTTGTATTGGAGTGTCTAGGAAAACGGAGTATTTTTGGCTTGATTCTACATTAGAAGAAAAAGAAACAGGAAAAATTGTAGCTTCAATGCGTCACTTGAATCGTTTTATGAAAGCAGGATCCCCACTTTATCAAGATCAATAATTTTCCCTGAGCTTTTAAATAAATTACATTATTTTTTTTAATCTTTATATATACCTTAATGAATAGAATTAGAATTTATTATTTTAAAACATAAAAATCATGAAATGGATCAAATCATTATTGATAAATAAAATAATTTCCTAATAATTGTATTATCAATATGGAGAAAATAGAGGATTTAGTAATATGAAGCAATTTAAAGATAAAGTAGCAGTGATTACAGGAGCTGCAAGCGGAATAGGTAAAGCCATAGCGGAACGATGTTGTGCAGAAAGTATGAAAGTAGTCATTGCTGACGTTGAAGAAAACGCTTTAAATCTAGCGGAAAAGGAAATGAAGCTTAAAGGTGCATCTGTTATGTCTGTAATAACGGATGTGTCAAAGCAAGAAGATATTGAAAAACTAGCTAAGAAAACCATTGACACATACGGTTCAGTACACCTATTGTTTAATAACGCTGGAGTTGGTGCTGGAGGATCAATAATACAACAAACCATGAAGGATTATAAATGGGTTATGGATGTCAACTTATGGGGTGTCATCTATGGAATGTATACATTCCTACCTATTATGGAAAAATAAAATGAGGATTGTCATATCGTTAATACATCGTCTGCAGCGGGTATCGTTCCAGGTCTTGGAGTATACGGAATCACTAAATTTGGAGTTACTGCTCTTTCAGAAAATTTCACATGGGAATTAAAAGCAAGTAATTCCAAAGTAAAAGTTTCGGTCCTTTTACCTGGGATCGTAAATACGAGAATAATTGATAGTGGCAGAAATCGTCCGGCAGATTTAAACAATCCTGAAATCCCCTTAGATCCAAAACTAATGGAAGAAAGACTACAGATGTATAATAATGCAAAACAGTTGTACAGTGGTCCAAATTCAATGTCGACTGAGGTTGTTGCAGATATTGTATTTAATGCTATAAAAAATGAAATCCTCTTCATTTTTACAGACCTTGCATCAGAAACTGGACTCAAAATCCGCACAGAAGCTATGTTAAACGATATAAACGTTCTAAAAAAATACATACAAGAAACCGGACGATCAAAGGAATATTTTTTCTCAGAGCTTATGGACCTAGGATATAAATCTGCAAATTACTAAATATTTTTTTTATTATAATCTTAAATCTTACTCTCTTAAATTTCTATACTTATTTTTTTTCTTTAAATATGGATTTGCCTAATTCGTTCTATCAAACATTTAATTAAAATTACAATGTGATAAAATAATGGGAATAGAAACAGAAATAACTAAGATGTTAGGAGTTCAGCATCCTATCTTAAGTGCTCCTATGGGACCTTTTTACACCACAAAATTAAGTGTTGCAGTTTCTGAAGCAGGAGGGCTTGGTGTTTTAAGTCATACTAACCTTCTAGGGAAGAACAGCTTAGAAGAAATGAAAAAAAACATGGAATATGTGGTTGAGCATACCAATAAACCGTTTGGATTTAATATTCGGACAGCTCGATTACAACCTGATGCTATTAAATTATGTAGGAAAATTCCACAATTTATTATGGCAAACCAGAGGATCAGAGAACAGTGTGTATATGTACTGACAAGTGCAGGATCACCACGCTTAATGTTTAATAGGTACTATGATAAACTTAGAGAAACCTCTCAGATAAAACATTTTCATGTGGTACCAAATATACGCTTTGCAGAGAAATGTGCCGGTATGGGTGTCGATGGTCTAGTAGTAACAGGTATCGAAGGTGGTGGTCATCAATCCTATGAAAAAGTGAGTACTCTCGTGCTATTGCAAGAGATTCGAAAAAAACTTCCTGATATACCAATAATTGCGTGTGGAGGATTTGCAAATGGAGATGGTCTCGCTTCAGCCCTATCATTAGGGGCGGGAGCAATCGCAATGGGTTCTCGATTTATAACCTCAAAAGAATGTGAATTTCATGAGAATATTAAAAATATTGCGGTGAATTCAGGATCGGCTGATACGGAGTTAGTTACCGGTTTATTTGGTCCAATTCGAGTGCTTAAGAATAGTTTTACACGACGTCATACGTTAGTATCAAGCAAAGAAGAGAAAATGCAAGATGAGAAAAAGATGGCTTCCGTGGTGGATGAAATGAAGTTTTATGAGCTGTCTTATAACGGAGATATTGAGGAAGGGGCGGTTCTCTTAGGGCAAAGCATTGGAGTTATCGATAGTATAGAAAGTGTATCTCACATTATTAATTCTGTAGTGTCTGGTGCTGAGACAAGGTTGTTCTCGGCATTTTCTACTGTGAGACAAACACCGGTAGAAATAGAATTAATGATGTAAATCCAAAAATCTTCTTTCTTTTTTTATTTTCTTTTTTTTATACTTGAGATATTTATACCTATTTTATATGGTTAATAGTTAGTTACTCGTTTATTGACAAATACAACTTAAAATTACAATAAAAAAGTTAGTAGTTAGTTAACAGTTAGTAAATAATTCAACTAATTAGAAACCAAAATAAAAAAGAAAAAAATAAGGATTTAAAATTCAAGTTGCAGTATTAGGTGTGTTCTATTCTTTTTCCCGAGCATTTTTTGGGCCATTTTTGCATTCGCGATATTATCAGCTCCGACCGGAAAGCTTCCCCACTCAGCAGATCCTTTTGGAGACATCAGCTGAAGGGAAGTATGACCATACATAAGCATAGCAATTCCCGATCTCCTATGATCCGGATGGACAACCCAATCGTGAAAGCTTAGAGAGTTCCATTGTCCCACCCATTTTCTTTTCTTACTTTTTGAGAACGGATTTGGAATGACATATCCGCAGGCAATAGCTTCGTCTGTAGGTTTGTGATAGACCATCCACATCATATCATGATGCCCGTAGAAAAATATGAAATCTACTAAATTCTTAAAGTTATTTTCGATTTTAGGGGTAATTTTGGCTGACAGAGGCATATAATCTTTATGCAGACGAATGAAATCTTCCTTACATTCATACATTCCTTCAGGACCAGGATTTACAATTTCATAGTCAGAAAAGTCATAAAACGATCCGTCTCTATGCTTCAGCTTGTAGGGATTCATTTTTAATGCAACCATCTTATACCTGTCTTCCTCGAAAAGCACATCAAATCCTTTCTCAGCGAAAATTCTTTGATAGATTGGTGGATTCCATGGACAACCGACAAAAGGCTCTTTACAACTCCCTTCTGCCATAAAACCCCATCCATAGATTACGGTAGGAACGTTTATCGGACCGCGAATCTTATGATATCCATTCTTTCGCGCATATTCAATCAACTCATCGGCTAAATATTCAACATTCTCCGAATTATGATCGTAAACCCCAAAAAACCCGAAAAATAAAGTATCACTTCCATCTTCATATACAAGGGTAATTCCTACAATATCCTCAGTCATCTTTCTGAATTTAGTAGTGTTCATATGTTCCCTTAAAACCAAAGCCTTTGCATTATAAGCTTCTAAATCGTTTAGGATATACTTATGAAACTCAGGAAGGATGGGTAAACTTATTCCAATGTGAAGATACTTAAGAATTTCTGTTGATTTTTCAATTACATCTATTTCTAGTTGTTTTTGCTCAACTAACGTTTGTTCTACTTGTAATATAATTTTATCACCATTTTAAAGGTTAAATTCTAATTCTGTAATTCTATATAAAGAAAAAAATTGAAAAGAAAAGGAAATAATATTAGAATTCAAGTAGAGACAGAGCGGTAATTTAGAGGAACAATATGAAAAAGAATTGAGAATAACAACAACCATTCTAGAAGAGGTGTAGCAAGTATTCCGTTGAGTAGAAGTAGTAATGATGGAGTTATAATTCCGCTAATACCAAATATTTTATAGGCAATATTTTTTTGTAGAAGAGCGGGAATACTGAAAAATAATATAGAAAAGACAAACCCTGTAAAAGCGATAATTGCACTTATGCCATGAATGATCCCATTCGGACCTGATCGTTCTAAACTGAAAACACCTACACAAATATATCCTACCCCACCGATTATTCCAGATAGTAACCCTATTCGTGTAATAAATCCCTTTATTGAGTTTTCTTTTTTTACAATATTATAGATATAATAACTATTGGGAACCGTCACCGCTCCTGCCAACCCGCAAGCAGTATCAAATAAGAAGGGCGCTGGGGTAAAAAGTGAATTACCAAGATCACTGATGGTGTGTTTTGTTAAGTTAAACCCCACATCGCCAAAAATTATTGCTACTAAAAGACTAATTGCTAGCAAAACAAGATACATTGCCATAGAAGTTCGCAAGGAGTTTTTCATAACCTTTTTTGAGCTTAGAACACTACTCACGACTTTCGTAACATTCTTTTTACGTTGAGGTATAGTCTCACCGGCACTTGAGATTGTTGCCATCCCTAACATTTCTATTAATTTATAGCCTTGGTCTATTAATTGGATGTCACCACTAATCTTGCCGTCGAATATACTAAACAATATTGAATCTTTAAACATGGATTCTGTGTTGGAATATTCCCAGCTTGGTATATATCCCCGAGGCTTAAATCCTACATCCCAGAAAATTTGTTGATGATCTCGATTGTAAGCTGAGACAAATACTTCACAATATCTTACACTTAACTCTTTTTTGCATTTTAAAAACTCTTTAGCAAAAACATGTAGTTCTTCCCGGCTCTCAACTTTATATTTTACTTTTTCAAAGTTCTTCACTTGAGGGGTATATAAAAATTGGAAGAAAGAATCAGAACCGTGGAATCTAAAAGTAAAGGTTTCGTATCCAAATGAATCCTTCGAAACATCTCCATAAATTGATTTCTTAAGAGCCTTAACCAGCTTCCTATCCAAAGACATCTTTGAATCCTTGATAACAAGTGACTCTAAACCATATCTTTCACACGAAAATTGAAAACAAGGCTCAACCTGAGGTATTAACTGAGGGATCTCCCTACTACGCAAAGATGTTAATGCTTTTTCATCATAGAGTATTTGCATGATGTCCGATTCCACTTCTCCACAAAAGATATCCTTGTTTGGATAGAATCCGATAGGAGAAATACCGCACACATACATAGAATACTGAGATTTCGCGTGAGCAGTTCTATTTTCTACATACCACACATAAATTACGTTTTTATATTTATGGAGCATGCCAAGCATCGAACTTATCATTGCCTTAGTTATATCAATATGACCTTGATATTTTTTGCGCAGCATGAAGCCTCTGATATATCCTCGTTTATTTTCAAAATCTAAAACAAAGGTAATACATCCGGCGATATTTTCAGAAGGATCTTGATAAATTATCCATTGGACTTTCGGATCTTCAATCATTTTTCGAACTTCATGAACATCCTCCATCTCCTTGTAAGGATATGTGCCATCATACAATTCTTTGTAAATCTCAATAATTTTTTCTGCATCTTCCGGTCTTGCTAATCGCAAAATAGGATTTATTTTATGGGCATGTTTTCTGCCTTTGATCTGAAAATCGAGATGAAGATCAAGTTTAATCTTATCCCCTACTATCTCCTTAAACGGTTCTAAGAATTCATGGGTAAAATTGGGAAATAAATCCTCTAAGGCAACTGTTTTTTCAGAGTAAACTTGTTTTGATAACATTAAAATTACATTGGGTAGAGATATATAAACAAAAAAGCTCGAAATTTTTCCTTTATATAGAAACCATAAAACGCAGAAAAAATAGGATTTTAAGTGCTCAAATTACTTACAATTTTATTTATCCTGATTCCGATCTCTTCGAGAAACTTGTTTTTTTCTTCTAATTCTAGGAGTGCTTCAGGAGGAGTATTATTATCTGTAGCAAAATTATCGATTTCTTTTTGGTTTAGTATTCTTTTATGATAAAAAGGGAATATATCAATAATTCGTTCTAAAGCATTTGCTCTACTCTTAATGATTGCGATTTTTAGTTGTTTTGAATCAATTTTTCCCGTGCTTAGATCATTAATAAGAAGTTTCAAAGTTTCAAGCTCACCTTCGTTAAGCAGGATCTCCTCAACCATTTCTATCAACAGAGTTTTTTGGTTTTTGCTAACGCTCATTATCACTCCTCATCTTTATACATGAATAACTGAATTTTATCAAAAAATACTGAAATAAACTCATAAATCTCGTTTGCAAGTGATTGTATATCAGAATGGTCAAAATCGATAACTTGGTATCGTTCTAAGTAACTTATGAGCTCTTCCTCTGAAAAAGGTATCTCTGTCTCAGCTACGAGATGGGATATAAATTCAGTAAGATCTTTAGTGGTTATTAAATAATTGGCATTAAAGTAATGTGTATACACTTCTATAAGGAACCTGCGTACAAGGTTATGTTCGACTTTTAACGCATTTTTATATTGCTTATGAGTAATAAATTCATAGACGTTAAATAGCTCGAAGAGAAAATTACTAAACTCCCGAGCAAGCGCTTTTTTAAGACTTTTCTGCCTAATAATATAGGTTCTTTTTTGAGCTTCAACAAAGTCAGGAGATTGGGGGGTGACTGCTTCAAGATCTAAAGACTCAATTCTATAGGGCTGTTTAGTTTCAAATTCGTCGTCTAAAGCTTTATCATAATGATCCCCGACAGAGTAAGAAGTTCTTACTGATTCTGAGCCACTAGCTCTAGTTGGATGATCTTCTACTAGATAACCAAACTTAATCAATATACTAAAAATCTCATCACGGCATTTCTTGATTTCTGCTTTATCTTTATAAATTTTTGAAGCTTTAGGGAAAATATAAGTTTTTAATTCTTTTTTTACTCGTTTTTCATATAAATTCCCAACCTGTTCGACAGTTCTTAACGCATCTAAAAACTGTTTTGCCTCCGCAATAAATCCAGAGTAGATTCCTAAATCTTTTTGAAAGATGGTTTTACGAGATTGCTCCCGTATTTTCTTTTCCGTGTCTCTAAGGTCATAGCCTTGAGATTTCATATAATCGAATAACTCATTTTCTTCCATGATAGGACTGTTTTTAATATCTTTCCATTCCAATTGCACTGGAAAGGGTTGGTAATTATCTTCTCGTTTAACGACGGCCTCATTATTTTTCATTGCCATTAGATATTTAAACTGATAGGTTTGATTCCTGGATTTTGAGTAATACCCAATTCCTTGTAATTCTTGAAGTCCCATAACATTGCTGATTGCAGCTATATCACGAGAGTCTTTGGTATTAAACGCTATTATATTATTGAAAAAGGAAACAAGGTTGTTGTGCAAATAATGGGTTTGGTTTGCCGAGAATATTAACCCAAATCCTTTTTCGATAAGTGGATCTAAGAACTTATTTATTTTCCCATAATTAGTAAATTTATCGATAAAAATACTATCGAAGAAAATATCAGTATGAGGAATAACAACTACTTTTTCTTGATATTCTCCTGAGGAGTTAAGATAGTGGATGATCTTTGACAGGATTAAAAATACGAAGAATATTTGTTTTCGATAATCATTAGTTATGGAAAGATCAATAATGACTGTTTTTTCACTGTTAATAAAATCTTTAAAGGTTACCCCTCCTGTTTGGGCTGATGTTGAGAGGTGTAAATAAGGTAAGTCTTGCTCAGTAAAATCGCTGAACAACACAAGAAGGGCATCACTTCCAGGGCTTTTCTCCCATGTATTCTGATTGATTAAACCCAAGTTTAATGAAGAAGTATCCATATTAGGATTACGTATGATGGTGTTTCGTATCATCTCAACCGTTTTTTGATCTTTCCGAAACGCCAGAGAATAGGCATCAAACATATAGTTTAAGAAACCTATGTTATCGGTGTCATAAGGTATATCTGATTTTAGAGGATCAAGGGTAAAGGCACTTCCCAGCTTAAAGTGGAGAAAGTCTTTTTCAAGGGGTGTTCCTTTAAATCGTTCAATTAAGACCGACCAATTTCCCCGAAAGTCAAAAATAAGTGAAGAAATTTTCTTTTTAACTAATTCAGAAACTGTTTTGATGGCAAATAGTTCTCTACTGGAAAGTAGTCCGTTTACAATAATCAACCTTCGTGCTTGGTCTTCGGTAAATCCAAAAGGAAGTTCTTCTTCCAGTACTTCAGTATTAATGGTATGTCCTAAAGTTATATGATTCTCTAAATGAAGAGGGGTGTTAAACTCCGCCGCGATTTTTGTTTCGATCCCTTTCTTAAGTTCACCCACAATTTCGACAAGGTTTAAAAGCGCTTTTCCTTGGAATAGAAGGTAATTAAGACCGGAACCATAAAAAGAATAATCTTTGGTCTTTAATATTTCACATAACACTCCAGAAATTAACTTACTTCTTCTCAAGCGAATTAGCTCAAAATTAAAAAAATTCATATTAAATGCACTACGTAGAACTTCTGCTTTTTCTTCAAGCTTTTCTGCTAGTTTAGCGATTTCTGATTTACTTATTGAATCGGTTAGCTCATATTCATGCACAGACATAGTTAAAATTGTTTGCCACATCCCTGATCTCATTGACAACCAATTAAGAGCTTCAATTTTAGTTTGAATTCTGAAACGGGTGTTAAATAGATTATCTTCTGTCTTCTGGTTGAGGTATTTTGCTCCATCTTTATAGAATGCGGCAAAAGAAAGGGGAGTGTTCATACAGGTATAGGCAAACGATACTTTCTTATTCATAATAGCTTGAATGAATTTGTCTGATCTGCTATATGCCGGAGGAAAACTAAATGCAAGGTTAAACATCTTCAGACCTATCAGAAGTTTATTTTCGACATGCATAAAAACTGTATCAGAGTAACCTCTAAAACGAAAAAGAACGGTTCCGCGAAATGGATAAATATAAACAAATTTATTTTTGGGAAATGGTCTTTTTCTTACAATGAAAAGGAGCTGTCGCCACCAAAGATAAATAATGAGGACAATCATTAAGAAATTAATAAGAACGATATAAAGAAGAGGAATTGCAAAAGGAATCAAGGTGTAATCCAAGTATATAATTAAGAAACACATAAATACTGCTTTTAATAGAGATTTAACGGAAAAGGATCGTCTATCTTTAGTCTCATGTTCAGCATTATCTTCTTGGGGGGGAATCTTAAAAAAATAGGTCCGTAACGCATTGAGTAAATTACCCCCCGAAAGAAGGGTTATTTTAAAATGATGAAAATTACCGGTGAAATTATTTCGCAAAACATCCCCCACATAACGCATCCTTTGTTTTAAGTGGGTTAGTTTATGTTGAGTTAATATTCCTTTGACAGCATAGCTTACACAGAAATAGATACTTGTACGTCGAGCTTCAGTAGCCCTAACTATTACGTTTCTATCGGTCCTTTTCAGATAGACCTGAGGAGTTTGGACTATTTGATAGGTAAAGCTTATCATGTTTTTATATTCACTTAGAGATTTTAAAAACAAATTTATCGATGCATGAATATTTTCTGGAATCTCTTCGACTCGAAAGATCTGAACTCCGTTATGAATTAAATCTTTCTTATTGGTAAAAAAGATAGTTGTGTGGTCGTTTTTTTCCCAAAAGGAGATAATATTTTCCATTGGATCGATTATTATTCTCTTGCGAAAAAGATTGTTTACTACGTCGATATAATCATAAAACACAAAAACAAACCCTGCAATAATGCATGCTCCCATAATTAATGAGATCTGCAAATTTAAATCCAATAAATAAGTAGCAATAATAAATACGGTGCCCATTGCGACTATTAATATAATTCTCACGATAGATATTGTATTATTGGCATGAGTATAGGAAGGATTTACACGCCATATTGTGGGTATTTCTTTGGGTGAAGGAGTACCATCCTTTTCCTCGATTATTACCTCCCGAGTATTCTTACGAGGTGTTGTTTCCACTTTTTTATGATATTGAGCTCTCATGCTATATTTCCTCTTTTAGAATATTTGCGATAAATAAGGACAAATAAAAACGCAACTGCAAATGATATTAATACTACATGGTTTAGTGGCTCCATGGTGGCAGGAAGGAGAAACGTCTCAACAAGAACTACACTTCCAAATAACAGTGTAAGTAACGCCACACCTAAAAGTACGTACCCAATTAATTTGCTTTGAGACCTTTCATACATAATACTGTCTTTAAGGGAGCCTTGGAGAATTATCTTTTGCTTCCCTTTTTTATCCAAGCTACTTTTAATCTTTCTTAGATGGATTGCCATCTCTAAATCAGATTGGGTTAATTTTTTGTTTAGCTTGACTTGGATCTGTTTTTCTTTTTCAGTTATTGTATGGCGGAGGATAGGCTTAAACTTGTTTTCTTTTTTTTGTCTTGCTTTCGCCCGTCGAGTGAAGAAATTTAGGGTACCCATACCTGGATTACCAAAAAAATCCTCGCCTGCCATTCCTTTATGAATATTCGGAATTTCGATTTTCCTTAGTTCATAATACAAGGTTATTAATTGGCTTATATACTCATAGGGAAGGTCACCCCGCGTTTTCAGAAAAAGGAGCTCAACCTCTTTTAACGTATTAACCAGATCCGAATGAAATATGCAAATTTGCAGATTTCTCTCAAACACGTCATTTACTAAAGAAAGATACTCAAACAGTTTTTCTTGCTCTTTTTTACGACGAGGGCGCATGCCTAACTTTATCGAAATTTCGTCAACGATATTGCTGGTAAGAATAAACCCTACAACCGATAATTTTTTGAAATTACCAGAAGCTTTACAAGCGTGTATTAACGATTGTAATTTTAAATCCAATATGTTATTATTCATGATAACGATTCCTCTTCTGCGATATATTTATCAAGGTCGATTGTTTCTTGCACGTTCTCGATATAAGACGCAATTCTTTTCTCATCAGTATTCTCCTGTTTCTCAAAATTAGATATCGTAAGATAATAGTGTAATGAATAAGGAAAGATTAATAGAAAACCGACAAGCTGTAACACGTACCCATAACTAATTGCGTAAGAAAGTTTCATAGCCAAGTCAATGTTGTTATCTACCAATGAGGGAAAATATAAATTGTTGGGAAATAAATACGCTACAGGAAAAATAACAATATAGAATAGAACTAACGCAAGTAAAAATAGAAATCCGAGTGAATAACTTTTAAGTGCAATCAAATTCTCAGAATGTTCAAGGTCTTTCAATAAAACAGTATAAACAGTGAAAATTGTGACTCCAACAAATAAAAAATGAAGAGCAAGCGGGAGGTTTAAATTTCCAGGACGATAACTTTCGTTTACTATAATACCTGAAGGGAATTCAGTTGTCCACTCGAAAAAAAGATTATAGTCCCAAGAGGCTACTAATATATCATCATCAAACACTTGAAAGGTATACCAATCTACAAATAAAGTAACAAAGAGGAGAGTTATCCCTGCAAGAAATACAATTTTAAAACAGATAGGCAGTGATACTTTCATTTCAATCCTCTAAAAACGATCCATATTTTTGGAAAATCTCCTCGTCTTCTTCTAATTGGAACTCGGTTTCCTCTTTGTTGTATTCTAGTCCTTCTTCACCGGTTAGTTCGTCTTGTTTCTCAAATAAATTCTCATTCTTGATTTCTATTGCTTTTGCTTTGTTATTTAACCTCTCTTTGATGTGTGCCTCCTCAATTTTCTGGATAAAGGACGAGTCTGGGTTTTTTCCTAAACATTCAAACACAAATTGCTCCATTAGGTCAGCAGAGAAGGCCTCACTAATTATAATTAACCCTGGATCATCTATTTCTACCTTTTTTTGATGATGCGGAATTCCAAATTCGGTCTGAATTTCAAGTTTCGTCTTAAAAAATTTGATGTAGAAGTAAATTAGTGAGGTCGAATAGACTCCAAGTAAGGCATATCCAATGTTAACCACCAATTCCAGCAAGTTAACTAATTGAAACAAAACCAACATTAGTAATGTTATTCCGAATGCTATAAAAGGAACTGATAATTTCTTCCCAGTTTGTAAGAACTGATTAAAGGAATCTTCATAAGAAATTAATGAATTTTTATGATTGGAATGTTCCTCAAGAAGTGTAAACTTCTCCTCCAGATAAGTAAGAAAGTTTGGTAATTGGGGGGAATTGATGATATGAAGGTTTATATCTTTAAGATAGGGGAAAGGAAGCATCTTCTCTAGAAACCCAACGTTATTATTGCACACTAAGAGTGGTTCAATGAATATTTTATATTGAAGTGGACCAGCACGAAAGAATAGATTTTTTTTGGTCATGGATTTTTCAATAGAGATGTCTACTTTAAGCTGTTTTCTAAGGTAAGAAAGCAATTTTCCTTCACTTATTATGTCATCTCGCATCGCACTATACACTTCTCCGAGGTCATTAATAGTTGAGTTTAATTCCAACCGGAAGGAAGAGCCATTTTTATTGAATGTATCGTTAAGCGGGATGTATTTTACTTGTTTATTTGAAATTTTAATTTCTCCTTTCAAGTTACTCACCTTGATGGGAAGAATTAGCACCAAATCTAAAAATTCATTCGCGTGAATAATCTTCAAAGCAATGAGATCACTATTCATTGATAAATCCTTCAATAACCTTACTTTCTCTATAATATGAAATCCCGATTCCCGTAATGAATGAATGATATTTTCAATATTCTCTTTTTTCTCGGAAGACAGTAACTGTTCTTCTGATTGGGGTGTAATCTTCTGAGTTAATTGCGGAGAAGAATGTTCCTGAACGCTTGTTTCTCGAAAAACACCTTGAGTTCTATCATTAAGGTTAATAGTATCTTGTGCTACTGGATTTTTGTGGAATGTACTTTCAATAGTATTATCTTCAACCCCTATTGTGTTTTCATCCTCTATATTACCATTATCTATATCGTATTCAGAGTCTGAAGTTAAATCATCAACAACTTCTTCATATACAACTTTTTTATTAGATTTCACCTTTGTTTTCTGAGAGACTGCTGATCTCTTAATTTTGAGTTTCTCCTCAAACCACGGAAATGAAGCCTTTTGTGTGTTTTCCTGTTCAATATTATCTACAACGCTTTCTACTATAGTGGAGTTTTTTACAGGCTCCGGTTCTTCTCTATTATTCTCCTCTAAATCATTCTCCTCGGCTCTGGGGATTTCATCCACTGGTTGTGATCTTTCAATATCACTATCCTCGGGAAAATCATTAAGATTTTTTCTTGAGATTAGCTCATTCGCCCCCTCATTAATTTTCTCGGCTGTTTTCTGACCAATTCCCGGTATATTAGTAAGTTGGGTGATAGTTGCCTCAGCAATTACTCTAACAGAATGAAATCCACCACCCTTTAGTTTTTCTGCAACAGATTTTCCAACACCTTTAATCACTGTAATATCTTCTCGTACTATGGTAGTATTTAAAGAGGTGGCTTCTTTAGCTGACTCTACTTGAGAATTTAATTCTTCAAATTTTTCCGCCCATTCATCTTGTTCTTTCAATTCTGCTTCTTCGAGACCTTTTGCTGATATTTCGATTGCTTGTTCTAAGTCATCAGCATCTAACGCTTCTTGGGCCATTTGGTAGAAGAACTTCAAACTTTCTTTTTTACGCTTTAACTCACTTTCAAGTGTCATCTTTATCTATGACATAAAAAATGAGTATTTATAAAGAAAAAATTAGAATTGAAGATTAATTTTCTTTTAAGTTAATCGTTTCAACTTTGATCCCATGCTTTCATTAAAAGCCTTTTGTAGTGATTGTGATTAATTAATTTTAAAACAAGAATTATCTCTCACCAAAAAAGAAGGAAAAGATAAAAAGATGTTTTTAAGTATTTCTCTAAGCCTGAAAATTCATTGAGTAAAAATCTCATCAATCACTGTTTTGAGCGCGGGGGGCTTATCGAGTTCTAATATTTCACTAGTTTTTACCGATTTATTGAGGGCCTGCCAGATTTCCGAATTTTCTCTTAAAGCTTCTGTAAAGCGTGCTAATTTCTGCAAGGCGGGATACGACTGACCCTTAATGACATAGCATACTAAAAAATTTTCAACGGGGTTTATCAGGATGGTATTTTCCTTGACTTTTATACGATCAAAAATTCAGTGATAATGGGATAGGAGTTCAAGGCTTCAAAAAAGAGAAAATCTTCCTAGAGGGGTATAAAGAACTGAAAGGAGAGAAGGGTATGGGGATCGGATTGTCGTTTATTACTGAAATCATTAAGTTGTACAAGGGAAAGATATGGGTTGAAGACCGAATTAAAGGGGACCATTCTAAAGGTAGTAATTTTATCGTGTTAATTCCTGAAGCCAAAAAGAATTCCTGATAGGATTATTATGTCCACTAATTATACAGAATTAAATTCTAGTTCTCAATTTTCTTAGTTCATATAGTTTACGCCTTGCTGAGCGAATTAATATTTATTTAATTTTAAATATCCCTCTCGAAATCGTTTACTTTATCTATTACAATATGAACAATGTGTTCATTATTAAAATTTGAATTATGTTATGAATTGATCCATAGATGGTCTAGTTCTAAATTAGAAATTAATAATGATAAGGAACAATATGATAATGAAAGATTTAGTTGAAGAAATTTTTATTTTTAAACCTAATATAAAGTAAAAAGAAAATTCCAACATCTAGATATTATCTACTTTGAAGTTATCAACAAATCCACGACATTTCATATGAGGCATCTACAAGTCTATCATAATTTTAATGAAATCTCTTTAAATTAAAATAGAAAATTTTAATAATATCAAAATTTATTTGTAGACTGGTTAAATAGAAATTAAAAAACAAAGGAATGACTATGGAAAAAAAGGATTTAAATAAATCTAAAAAGAAATATGGATTAAACCACGACCACGACGGTATCCAAGACGATGGAGATGATTACGATAAAGAAGAATATAATGATGGAAATTGGAATGATGAAGAGAAAGACTATATCGAAGACGATGATAAATATCATCACCACGATTAGTATAAATTAAAATTTCATCAACTTACTATATTAGACCTGAGGTTAAAAAAAAAATAAAAAAAAAGAATCATTACTCGATAAAGTAGAAAATAAGGTTCTGGTTGTAACCAAAACTTAGAAAAAAGAGAATTAATTATCTTTTATCTCTCTGCTTTCTAAAACAGTCTCGACAATAAACAGGTCTGCCTTCCGTAGGCTTAAATGGAACTTCGCACTCGTTTCCGCAGTCGGCACAAGTGGCTTTATGCATCTCTCTATTACCATAATTTCTATTAGACATACTTTCACCAAATTATAATTTTATACTTGGAACTTTGAATTATCTCTATTCAAGCATATAAGAGATGGTATTAAATTTAATAAACCTTGGTATTATGAAAAACACGCTTTAAAATTCTGGTAGAAAATATATTGGTTATTTTTAGTGTAATTGGGTTAAATTAAGGTATTACCCGAGTAAAAAGTGAAAGAGTTTAAATTTTTAGGGAGATAGGGCTTTTTTCCTATGTGTTATATTATGTTTATTATTCTTTGACATAAATTTTTACTTATTTTTGAGAATATTTCTAAATAAATTAGTGAAATACCTTTCCAACAATAATCAGTTTGTTTTAACTTTTTTTTTTCCTTTAAATTATTCCAGTCCAAATAGTATTGGTACTATGAGTCTTACAAATTTCACTGGGAAAATCACAGAAGATTCATTAGAGGATGCTGAAATTACTAAGTTTATTCCTGATAAACGAATTTTACGGGTGTTGTTCGAAAATAGGATTTTTGAACTTCGAGAAATTCAAAAAGAAGCAATTAAAAAAGGCCTATTCTTTCGCAAATCATTTTTAGTATGTGCTCCCTCTGGTAGTGGCAAGACTCTCATAGGAGAAGTATGTGCCATCCATAATATTTTCCAAAAGTTCGGTAAATCAATCTATCTAGTACCCTTCAAAGCATTAGCGACCGAGAAATATTTCCACTTTAAGAAAAGCTATGCCCGATATGACCTTAAAGTTGAGCTTTCCATAGGTGATCACGATGTAGATGATAAGAAGCTGGAAAAAGCAGATATAATTGTGACTACTTATGAAAAAATGGACTCAATCATTCGCAATTTTTATGATAAAGAATGGGTTTATGAGATCTCAACCATAATTATTGATGAAATTCATATCATTGGAGAATCGGATCGAGGTCCGCGACTTGAGTCTCTTATTGTTCGGTTAAATGAATTCCTCCATAATCCTCAAATTATTGGTTTAAGTGCAACCATCGCGAACCCTGAGTTTTTCAATTCGTGGCTCTCTTCACTTGGAAATCAGACTACTTTAATTAAATCTGAGCAACGACCGGTACCTCTACACTATAAAATTGAAGTTTCCCAGAATAAAGACTCTACTCTCAAACGTATTGTCAAAACCATATTAAAAGATAAAGGACAAATTCTAATCTTCCTAAATAAGCGAAAAACAGCACAACAAACCGCTCAAAATCTTAAAGATGTTGTTATTAAATTTATGGAAGAGGCAGAGCTGAAAGTTTGTAAGGCCTTATCGAAACGATTAACTTCTATCAAAGGCGGAAATCGAGACCTAATTAAAATATTAAGTTCGGGAATCGCCTTTCATCATGCAGGACTGGTGGCTCGAGAAAGAAAGACAATTGAAGAAAACTTTCAGAAGCGGATCATCAAGATAATATGCTGCACCACGACATTATCCGCGGGAATTAACACCCCTGCAAGAGTGGTAATATTACGAGATTTCAAAAAGTTTACTACGTCAGGCTACAATATTAAAAATTTTAAGGGATATCATGAAAATGGGGATGGGTTTTCATATTTTAAAGCTTTTTCCCCTAATGAAGTCTTCCAAATTTTAGGAAGGGCGGGAAGACCAGGCTTAGATTCAGTTGGATATGGGATAATTTTAGTCAAAAACATCGATGAGAAAATGTGGGTTGAGGATAATTATTTCAAATCCCCTCATATGAGAAGTGCGATGATCCCAAAATATAGTAATTTACAATCACGGTTAAACAAAATTAATATCTTAAAAGAGCAGGTGTTACTAAGAATTTTCGAGAGTAAAAGGATAACTATTGAACAACTTAAAGAATTTTTCGAGAAGACCTATTTCTGGTACACAATTTCCCATAATATGAAAGAGCAAAAGATTCCTATTGAACAATTACTGATGATTAAAGAAATTACTCCAGTTAACATTTTAAAATTGCATTCCAATCCGAAAAAAGTAAATGAGTTAAAATCTCAACGCCATCAAATAAAACTTACTAAATGTACCAACTCTACTTTGGGGGGATATATTAAGACTAGTTTTGGAGTACATTCTTGTCAGTTCGATATTGATATGGGAATCCAATGCTCGTGCGGGTTTAAAAATGGTGTGTCTGATAATTTTTCAGGTGATACTGATTTTGCATTTGAATTTTGTGACCATATTACCGCATTTTTACTGTATCTTATCGCTTTTCCCGATTCTAACGTGCAAAAATGCATGGAAGATGTTATCCCTCAAAGTATTAAGAACCAGTATGTCATTAACTATCTGTTCGAGAAGGGGCTTATTATGAGTACTGGTGATGGAAAGATTAAATGCTCCCAGTTTGGTAAGCTAATTATAAGGCTCTACCTTTATCCGTCTTCGGGGGTTATGATCCGTTATAAACTAGAAAATGCCAAAATATCCACGTTCCAGGATCTCATTAAAGAAGCTTATGAAGTCTTGAAATCTGAATTTAGAGTAAGAGACTATAAAATGGTGGAACCAATCCTCGAGTGGACAGATGAGGAACCTATTGACCAAATATTAGATCATTATAAAATTATGGCTGGTGATTTATTTGGAGTACGAGACAATTTGGAGCGAATAATTAATTTTATTGGTATTATTGCCAGCAGTTTAAGTACACATGGAATAGATTTATACGATAAGCTTACTAAGGTAGCAGAGATGGCAGAAACTCTCAAAATTCGGATTCATTACGGCATTCGCGAGGAATTGTTTGATTTGGTCTTACGGCTTAATGATGTCGCTAGAGTACGAGCAAGAATATTGTATAAAGCAGGATACCATACTGCCTCTCAAGTAAGGAAAGAAAATCCCTATATGTTAAACCAAAAAACAGGCTTGGGGATAAATTTGTGTAAGAAAATTATTAAAGGACCTGATAAAAAGAAAAACAAATAATAGCTAATTGAGACATGACAGGTAATACTGATGGGGAGAGTCAACCCAGCGAATATTCAAGTGTGAAGGATCCAAAAAGTAGTGGACGGGAAAGTCCTGTTAGTGACATTCAAATAAAGGATCATGAGAGGAAAGAGACTGATGAAAATCTCCTTACACTAGAGAAAGTACATGCAATATTACTGAACTGTATAAACTTAACCAAGAAACAGAAATTAGAATATGCCGAAAGTGAACGCTATTTTATGAAATCTTATTTAAAAAAACTGATTAACAAATTAAAAAGATGATTGTTTCAGAGAAGTGTTCTATTGATTAAATATTTCACTTATTATACTTGTTTTTTTCTTTTAAATATTTCTGATGTGGTATGACTTTATGAGTTCAAAGAAAGAGATCCTTTATACAAGTCCGTCTTTTTACATGAATTTAGCAACAGCTAAATTATAGGATTAATAAAACTAACTCTTTTACTCAATTCCAAATCCATTTTGCTGTAAAATCACATCATCATTTTTGTAAGGATTATAATTGGTCTCTTTTTCTTTTAAATATTCTTGATTCTTTTAGTATTTGAGATGAGCTCAAAGTCAATCGAGAAAAAATTTGTAAAGATTGAGTATAAAGAAGAAGACTATTTCGATCTAAAACGCGCTGTAATTCCTTTTTCATTATTCTTTCTTAAAGATAAGCAATACATCTATGACGGGAGCGAGAAAATTCCATTCAATAGAAGAGATCCTTTATATAAGACCATCCTCTTGCATGAATTTAGCGATAGTATTAAAAATACCAAAAACAAGACTTAGTTATAAATTAGCCTTAGGGCTTTATTCTATACAAATTATCCTTCAAACGAATTAAGAAGCCTTCTTTTTGAGAATTCTTTACTAAAATCCTTAGTTCTGAGAGGGGTATGGTATAGTTTTCTGCCATAATTTCGAGGATATAGTAAGGAAATTCACCAAATGAAATTGAAATTTCATGTATCATTTCCTTAAACTTGCTCTCTAAATCACTATCATCATAAGGGGTAAATTCCTCAGAAGAACTATTTATTCTACTTCTTACGATAAAATCATCAGTAGCCCTTAATTCAGGAGGATTTCCGATTTCTTTTATTGCTAGCTCATTTTGGCGAGTTTTTACTATTTCAACGGCTTTTGTCATTCCTTTCACAATTTCCCCTGAACTTATTATTGCTGATACCTTATGCTGACGTCCACATCTTAAGCATTTTTTTGTTTTTTGTGTAGTCTTCACATACATATACTGCTTACATTTCGAACAAGTAACTATTAAATATGGATTCTGGTCTTTTTCCCATCCTTCATGTTCCATTACTTATGAGCCCTCTTTAGATATACTTTCAAATATACTCCTAATGACAAAATATAATTCTTCTTCATTTTCGATGGGAATTATCTGAAAACTAACCCTATTTTTAAATTCCTTTACTTTCTTCTTTAAAAATGATTTTTCTCCAGCATATTCTTCAAATAAGTCAATAAAATCAAATACGACTATGAATAGTTCACAAATTTCACCGAGATCTTGTACTTCTGAGATAAATGACTCATTTTCTACAAGTATTTTCGGATTGTATACTTGGATTAACACTTTGTTGAAGATTACAATGTGAAGTTCGGAATCTATAATAGTAAAATCAGCTTTATCTTGTTGTAATTTTTTCCGGATACCAAATTTCATGGGAAGACCTTTACTGATTTTAACTTGAGAACCCTCATCTTTGATTTTTTGGTCTTTCTCTACGACATGAGAATCTTCGGTATTAAGAAATGATTTTAGGTTAGCTTGTAGGTGTGGTTTTTTTTTTGGCTTAATTTTTTTAGGTTTTTCTGAATAGGTAACGTTATTATCAGAAACTACAGAATTTTCAAAATTATCCAAAGAATAGTCTTCATTATATGACTCTTTTAGTTGTTGTGGGTTTTTAAGGTTGATATTCATCTTTTTTAATTTACTGAGTGCAATTCTTAGATAGACCTCGTCGTGGGTTCCTTTACAATAAAGAATTACCACTCGACCTTTTCGATGACGGGCTGTTCGACCCTTTCTTTGAATCAATCGAATTTCGGAGGCGACCACATCATAAAATACTACTAAATCACATTCCGCAATATCCAAGCCTTCTTCTCCGACATTTGTACTGATTAAGACATTGTGGACTCCTTCTTTGAATTGACCTAATATTTCTATTTGTTTCTTCTGCGAAAGTCCTTTATCATCAACAGCTTTGGTTGCCTGTCCTACAAATCTTACCGCTTTAATAGTACCTACTCCTTTAAGATTTTTAACTATATTCTTAACTGAATCGCGTAATTTAACAAATACCAGGATCCGTGTATGAGGATTATTTGCTAATTCTTCTAGCAACACATGAACTAAAACTTGATACTTTGGATGGATCAATTTCTCAGGAGAATATTCTTGATTTTTTTTCAGCTCAATTAACACCCTCCGTATCCGAGTATCACTTGCGAGAATTTTGACAGCCTTAGAGCTATTTTTCTTTCGGGCATCTGTATTTACCTTTTCTAAATATATGAGTAAAATATCTAATCCTTGCTGCTCTATTAGTTCTAACATGTGGTAAAGGATTAAAGCTTGGGCATTTATAGACAGCGCACTATATACTCCTGTTTTATCGCCACTACTTTGTACTATTCCTACTAATTCTTTATTAAGCTTGAGTAAATCTTTGCGGATAACTTTGTTATATAAGGGTTCTGACTTCACATCCAAAAAGTTAAGCTGGGCAAGATATTTTAATCGCTCTTCGAGAACTACAAGCACTATTGAATAAATCTCGCTCATTAAAGCTGTTAAATTAACCCCAATCTTATACACATCCATCGGTTTAAGATAGCTTTTGACATCTACATCCTTTCTGGTTCGAATATGGATGTTTTCTAAAGGAATGTGTAAATTCTGACACAAAAGGGTAATTTTATCTTTTGAAGATCCTGGTGAGGCCGTTAATGCTAAAATTGTTCCATCAAGATTTTGCTCAATATACTCATCGGCAATCATAGTGTAAGGATAATCTCCAGAGGCGTGATGAGCTTCATCAAAAATGATAAGAGCTGCTTTTTCCAAGGTATATCTTCGATTTACTAAGTCATTACGCAATGTTTGAGGTGTATAAAATAATATTTGATGTTTTTTAAACATTTTAATCCTTTCTTCTGGGACAACCTTTCCGGTTAATACCACATAATCTTCTTTTGATATTGGAAGGAATTTAGTGAATGTTTCGTGATGCTGAAAAATAAGTGGTCTAGTAGGAGCTAAAACTATTATCTTACTATTTTTCGGATACAAATCTAATATTTTTCGAGCTGTTAGTACTGCAATAATAGTTTTTCCCAAACCCGTAGGAAGAACCACAAGTGAATTCTTATTGACACAATTCTCGGCAATTTGCTCTTGATATTGTCGAAATTCAATTGATTTTGGTTTTAAAATGTGATTCTCACTCTCGCTAATTTTTTTCCACCATTATTATGTGTTTATCTAAGTGCATCGACTCTATATTTTTACCGCTTTTATTATATGAAAGGATTAATTCACCAAGTTTTAATCCAAACTCCGAAGGATACATAATACCAGTCTCATGTTCCTCAAAAAAATACGGATAATAATTCCAAAGCTCTTTTATATTACTTAGGAGTTCAGTACCGTTTGCTTTTACATTAAATCCTTTCCCTCTCTTAACAAATTTAAACATATAAGTAATATCGCTTAAAAGATTGAAATCATTTAGCGAAAGATTAATTTTGTTGGGAATAGTATTATTAATGATTTTACGCTCTGTTATGAGAAATAATTGGTTATCTATGATTTTTCTTCTAATAAGGTATGTATTAAAGGTTTTTGTAAACAGCTCTTGAAAGGAGAGAATTAAGCCAATTATCTTATCTACTTCTAATGGACCAAGTTTTAAATATTGAGCCAACTTAGTAAAATTGAAGCGTTTTTCATAATTATTAGCAAATTTTTCGAGCATCTTTACTACTCTAGTAAGAATTCTCACAACCTTACCATTTTTGAAATCACTTATTTTTATACTATCCTGAATAGCACTATTAACCATTTCTGATTTAGTAAAACTAAATAAATATAAAGAAAAAATTGTGAGGTTAAGGTTGGGTTACCGTAACTTTTTGGTCTTCTTAGTTGAAATTATAACAAATCCCCCTGGTACTATTAAGAAAAGTGCGGATAGTACTACTGCGGCATTGAGATCATCTTGATAATATTTCTGAGTGTATAAGGTCGTAATTGAAATAGTTTTTTCTACTAACTTCTGGGTATCATCATAGGCCACTAATTTTCCTTCAATACTAGGATAATTAGTAGAGCGTTGGGGAATACGCACTTTCAATGTAAATTGGTTCTCCTCTTCTTTATCCATTATGTTGGGAGCTCCAAGTTGAGGGCATTCAAACCGAAAAGAAAGATTATATTCAAAATCTGAGAGAACTAAGTTAAAAAGGGAAGCTGAGAGGGAAAAAAAATTTCCTAATATTATGTTTTCATCATACTGAGCCACGATTTGTAAGTCACTTTTTGTCATATCACAGATCCAAAAGAATATTTCCTGATTAATTTTCGTATGAGTAGGAGATGAATAGAAATCATAGAGAGAAGGGATATAAAGATCCTCGATTAGCCCTTGAAGGTCATTACCACTTAATTCCAGCTCCGAATCTAGTAATTCGATAATTTTGTAGCAATAATAAACGTTTTCTATGCTGGTATAGTCAACATTTTGCTCAATAAACTTCTCAACCTTCTCACTATTGAGAGTGTATAAATCAAGACTTTTTAAGATGTAAACCATGTAATAGGTGTTTCGTATAATAGTATCGACGTTACCTGTATAACTAGGCTGAAAGTAAAGGATCTCTGGCGTCTCTACTGTATGACCCAAAAGATACTCGTAAAATTGACCAATATCGAAGTTTATGAAGGTAATATCCCCAATACCTAGGTATTCTGTAAGCAGTTCCATAATCTTTATTGCATAAAAAGAATATTCCAGATGAATACTTTTACTTAGAAATTCTGCCCTGGATGGATTATATTCCATTAAAGAAAGAAACGCTCCATCTTGATCGGGATACGAGGGATTAAGAAACTGAGTATCAACAATATTCGTGAGTAGACGTGATAAATCATGGGTCAATCCAAAATCATCTAATTTAAATAACATTCTTAGCGAGTCTAAAGCCTTATAGGTTGCTTTATGCGACATAATAGTTCCTATACTGCTAAAATAATCTTCATTTCCCGCGCTATAAAACTCTATAGGGTACGATCGGAATCCGATATGAAAATTATCACCTTGTTCACTGATATAGGAGATAAACCCGTCGTATAGGAAATAATCGTCATAATAGTAGGAGTCAGTTATACTTGAATATAATGACAAAAGATCAAGATCCGACACCTTATCAAACAAATTAAATGATTGTACCATTGTATGGGTGAGATCCAAACTATTATACTCTTTTGGAATGAGAAAAAAGGCTTCACTGTCAGAAAATAGACTGAAAAGACTATTTACCATTTGCTGGGTATCACCATTATTGAACATTCCTACTTTTCCCGCATTAAACATTGACCGGAGTATTTGAAAAGTGTCGATTAATTCATATTTTTGAATAGACGTTGAGCCATCCCACAATCCGACTGAGTTTCTATTGATATAAAGAAACGAGCTTACCTCTGTTTCATTTATATTCAGATAATTAGTTATTTGTGATAGTTCTAACCCTAATGCAGTAGCGACTACATTAGTAAAATTTGAAAAGTCAGCTTTCGAGATCCGGAAATAATGGACACCTGAATCATACAGCGAATCTAAGAATTGGTTAAACGAGACAACATTAATGCTACTTTCCATCCCAAACACTTCTAAACTCTTTATGCAATAATAAGACGATAACATATTAGGCTCAAAGAGAAGGCCAAGCGAGTTAAAACTACTATTATCATCATTATAAAATCCCCCATATTGCCATCCTATAGGATTGGTATTTTGAAGAGAATTTATATAGGCAATTAACTCATTTTTCTGATTCATATTTCCTGACCAGCTTGCCATCAACAGATCTAAGGTTATAATTGCGAAGTAGGTGTTATCCATAGTTGAGATTTTAAATTCGTCTCTTAAATTAGGATCGTATGGTTGACCTATAAATCCACTTGATACTGGATTATAGCAGCTCCAAAGAAAGTTTATTGATTTACTACCATCAATTAAATTCAGACTCCCTAGCAGCGATAAAGAGAGCAGTGCATAAGCATTAACTTCAAGAAGTGTGGATAGAGGGTAATAGGTATAGGAAAAATCTGTTCCCAAATATCGAGAGGAATATTCATCGGTAAACACACCTGAGGTTGAATTGTAATGGCTCATGATATAGTCAATAATCTTAGATTTATTCGCAACTTCAAGCTTTGAGATGGAATCTAAGATGGAAAGGCCATAGTAGGTCCCTTGTAAGGAGGTTTCATACAGTTGAGGGAAAAATCCGTCATTGTCGTAACTTCCCGCTTTATTGTCAAATATATCATTAATGATCTGAAAATTGGTTCCCGCTGAAGTTTGTAGGTACTCTATTTGCTGAGTGTAAGTAACACGCGGTTGAAAATTTTTATTTGAAGTAACTAAACCTAAAACCACTCCAGAGAAGAGGATGAAGCTAATTACGATTGAAATTATTCTATATTTTCTCATGGTACTTAAATAATTGCACAATTTTTTGGATAGAAACCAGATCAAAGTATTTAAAAGAAAAATTAGTGAGGCCAATTTCTATATAGATAAGATTTTTCCCGATTTAGAGAGATTTTATTGTTTTTAACAAGTCGATGGAAAGGTAAATTCAGAGTCCGATTTCAATGAAAATTCCTTTGAAAAAGAAAAAAATTACGTCTTCACTATGAAATCTAAAACCATTTTCCAGAGGAAAAATAAAAAAAAGGGATTTAATTTTATTTGTTTTTGCAGTTTTGAGTTACTTAAGAAATCTTACTCAGATCAAACCTTTTCATTATAAATCTTGAAGTTTACATGGCCTATTCCTCCACCTTCCAGCCCTGGATCCAAACATCCAGCGATTCCAGCAAAGATAGAGTCATTAAGTTCATCTATGTCGTCAACGTTTTTGCTATAAAGTTCTATACCGCGTTCCCAAGCCTGTTGCACAGAAATAAGCACAGGAATGAGTGCCCTAGGGCAAAGAGGACAAGTTGATTCCTTCGCGTTTAAGAACGGGTTAAAAACAATCTTGTCTCCTACCTTGATTTGCGCGAAGCAGTATTTGGAAGATGTAACCTCAGCTATGAGCTTATATCCCATCGCTCGTGATGCATTTGCAAATATCTTCTCTACATTCCGTGGAACCTTGGCCAGGTCTTCATCAGTTACACCTACTACATTTTTTAACACATTTTTAGCTGTTTCATCCATATTTTTCACCCCTTTAAAGATCATAGTAGATCCCATCAGGATTCAATTTAAGATTAATGAACAATTATTTTTATATTTAAGGGGAAATATGAAGTTGTTTTAAATTTTTACTCACTCAAGTGATTAAGGATTAAAGAGTTGGTAGAATATTTTCCTTTTCGAGTTTCATGGAAAGGTATTTTTTTCCAAAGGCCTTGACAGAGTGAAATTTGGTGATGAGATGATGCTTATGGAATCAATTGATTCTTTTTCTTTTTGCTACTTGTTCAAAGGGCAAACCTATGCAGCAAAGCAAAAACTAACTAAATTTACAGAGGAAGTACAAAATAACATGTCGTTATGGCAAAGTCTTGAACAACATTATAAAACAAGCCAAATTCTTGAATTGAAGGAAAGTCCTCAGCTTAAATCATTGATTACGGAAATTTTTATTAGTAAAAGTTAAATTGAGAGTAATATAAAGTTTACTTCTATAAATTAGTAGCAAAAAGAAAAAAGGAGAATGAAAAAAAAAGAAAAAAGGGCAAAAAAAGTGAAGAGTAATAATCCTAACTACTCAGATAATCAAATCTTACTCATCTGAGGAGGTCCTTTTTTTGGATAATACTCACTAGAAGTGAGGTCAAACCATATACCCTTATTTTTCTTCGGTTTTTTAGTAGACCGCTTCCTCCATTTGTGATTGTTATGTACCTCTAAATAGCATAGCGTAATCGTTTTATTATTGCCTACACATCCAATAAGATGATGTTCATTGTGAGGATTAAATATCTGATACCCTTCTCCAAGTTGAATGGATACTACTTTTTCTCCGGAATCTTCAGGCTCCTCTTGGATTACTTCCACTTCAATCTTTTCACCTTCCAAGATTCCTACTTTTTCCATAAATCCTTTTAATAAATCAGAGGATCGGACTAAACTTACAAATCCAGGAAGCTTAAACCTTTCAAAAATTCTTTTCTTCACTTGGAATTGTATGGTACTCATCTTAATATTCAATAAGTCGCAGATTGAACTCACATTAATAACATCTTTATAGCTGCAGAGAGTTGTTATCGACGCGCACAAACCAGCAACAACATCGTCAGTGGTGTTTTTGATACTTTCCCATAGTTTTGATAAAATTTTTCGTGAAAGAAAGTAAAATGACATATCAAGACCAAAATGTTCCGTAATTTCCAATATTTTTTGAGCTACGTAGTCTTGCCTGTTTCTCTTTGTATACTCAGGCATAAATCGCATTATCTGGAGAATAAAGTTATTAAACTCTTCCTTTGAAAGCATTGAAGTACTTACAATATCTTTCCGCTTAATTGCGATATTTTCAAGCTTAAGGACCATGTAGATAAGGATTGCTGATAATTTCTCAGGATTTTTATACTTTGACCCGGGATGTAACTGAGGGAATAGTTCGATAAATATCTCCTTTACCCTTTTCTCACATCCCTTCGGTAAGGATAAGCAATCAAAAATTCTTGAAATCTCCTTAGCAGCACGATTTTCAACAAATTCTTTGCTCGAAAGCTGCGAATTATGTTTGTTCATCCTTCCTAGCTGATATGATTGAGGATGTGCTCTTCTTTCTCGTACGGTACCAATTTGAGTAGTTCCAAACTGGATTGAATTTTGTATGATATCATTATTATAGGGACGATCATACTGTAATTTTTGAACTGTAAGCACTACACCGCAATCCCTACATACATACCCTTGAACTTCATCAACAATATCATCAGAACCACAAAGATCACACTTTAAGGCGGAATGATCAATTGGTATTGATCTTTTATTATTCACTGTCATTTTTTTCTGATCACTATTTTTTTTATTTTATTTAACTAAAAAATTTAGTTCACTAAAAAAATAAAGGGTAGGAGTTTGCCTTTTAAACCTTTGCCTTACGATCGAGTTTGAAGAGTAGAAGCGCTCTAATCATAAAGTAAAATTTGTGGTTTTTATATTTTATACCACTTTTTTCATTTGGGTTTCTATTGAGATGAAAGTAGATACAAAAACCTTAATCAACAAAAAGATCCCATTAAGATTTACAGCTAAAGCACTTATTGAAGTATTTTTTCATTCACATTTTGTAATCTAAGTTTAGATATCTGCCCAACGTATAAGCTTACTTCAGAGCAAGCAAAAAAAATTCTAATTTTTTCTTGGTAACCGTTTAATGAATTTTTTCTTTATATAGGTTTATAAACTAAATGTTTTGTGTAGAGTGAAACATTCCTCATTTTCCTGATAGTCACTTTTTATTTTTTTTCTTTATATTTAGCTGAAGAAATAGAGGGTAATGAGTGGAGATTTATTTATTACATCGTTGATGATTTTCCCTTTTGTTCTAGTCGTGGGGTATTTAGTTCAGATTCTCTTATGGGGAAGAGAAGCAAGTCCATTTACTACCATTATTAACATTCTAGCTTTTATTGGTGTGTTCTTCCATGAAATTTCCCATTATACCTTATCTGTTTTAACGGGAGTGCCTGCAGGACCTATAAGAGTTAGGTTAAGAGATGAGGAGACTGGAAGAGTTGCTCCCCACGGTGCCGTGGGTCAACCAAGAGGTCATCAGAAAACTTTGTTGCAAGCGGTATTAGTCAGTTTTGGACCAGTATTGCTAGGTGCATGGATATTTTATTTTGCTTTACAAGTGGCATTCAATTCACGTTCCGATCCACTGTATCGTATAATTGCGGGGTTAATGGCACTCTCAGTTCTTATTGCATCGACACCCTCTCCTCAAGATTTCCACCTAATTAAACAAGGATTCAGTCATGATCCTCGCCATGCGATTTATCAACTCTTTATATTAACGGTTTCCATTCTGCTCTCATGGGGAGTCGTAATTTTATTTAACATTGTCTTTCCGATAGAATTCCTTTATTACTTTATAATTATTGGCTGGTACGTCACTCTCAAATACTCATTACTCCTGCTTAGATGGGGACTTAACAAGATTCGAATCCGGTTCGGAAAAGAAGAAAATAGATCACGGTTTAGACGATTCTCCAAGAGGAGATACAAATCTTCAAAATTCAAATAATAAAAAGTAGGTGAACGAAAATAAAAGGATTAATTTTGGTAGTATTGGCAATTGGTTTTTTCATGTTTTATCAGCAGAGTCCGATGTATGCGATAATAATCATTGGCATTTTTATCGCAGGATATATTTTTGTTAAATCACGAAAATCTGGTTCAGGTATTGGTGGGTTCTTAAAAGGGAAGTCGGCTCAACCGAATAATCATATGGATGATCTTATTACCTTGATGATGCTTCAACAGTTAACCAATAATTCTACATTTAGACAAGAGCCATTTAAAGATCAAACTGAAAATGATCATGAGAAACATATTGAAAAAGTGAAACAAGAAACTCTTGCATTGTTAGATGAGTAAGATGACGCTCCAAGAATCGATTCTAATTGGTATTAAAGAAATATTTCAAGAAAATACATTGATTTCTATTTCGGGAAAAGCTGGAACAGGTAAGTCATCTCTTTCTCTATTTTTGATTGGAACCTTTCTTACATCAAATATCCCTTATGACGGTAGTTGTGTATGGGTTCAAGCAAGTGAGTCATTCTCAACAAAAAGACTTGAATCATTGTTTAAAAAAGATAAAGAAAAATCAAAATATCTCACAAAGAATTTTTTCATTACTCCTAGTAGTAGACCTTCTACTTCCTATGAAGCCCAATCTGAACAATTAGAAAAACTAGCTAAAAATAACTTCTCATTTCCACCAGACACAAAATTTCTTATAATAGATAATATTTCTCATCACCTACGCTTTAGATATTCTCAAATTCTTGATATAACTCAGAGATTTTACTTAATTAACGATTTTTATGACAGAGTGTTAAATCCTCTTATTTTTCGGTGTCATAGAGAAAAAATAAATTTAGTCTTAATTCATGAAGTTTCCTTTCACGTCAAATCACAGCAAACCCGACCTTTTTTCTTTAAGTTATATGAAAGGATAAGAGGAGTACGGATTATTCTATCAAAATCTCTCATTTCCGACCAAAGAATAATAAAGTTTGCATATAACGATACGAGTTTCTCTCTTAATTTCGAACTTATCGATAGTGGATTTATTTTTTCAAACTAGTACCTTATTTTTTATTTAAATACTCTGATTTTAATAAGAGATCATGATAGGAAAGTCTGATAGGAGAACGGATCACTCCGTTAAGTGTGGAATTTGTCATGGGGAAATCATCGATCGTGCCCAAATCTATCAAGCTGGGATAAATCTTGGCGTAGTCTGTAGCAGCTGTTATAAACATTTTTCTACAGAGGACTTAGAAATGATGGCTAATATGTTTATTGCGTATGGGGGATTTTTTGGAATGATGAAAGATTCAAGTTTCTCTGTTTTAAAGATATTGGAAAATATTCTGAAAAACGGGCTTAAAGAGAATAAATTAGTCAATACAGAGCAGATAAATATCAAATTAATGCATAAAGCTCTTCTACATGGGATCTCTCCTGAACAATATATACAAAATCTTGCTTTTCTTGTTGAGGATTAAGCTCTTTTGCTAGTTTTTTCTATTAAATTAAGTTCTACTGTAAAGAATCTAGTTTACAATCATTCTTCAACTAACTGTTAATAAAAATTTCTCTTATTAATAACTTAATTAACTTTAGAAGATTTTATTTCAAAAATCATGAACTGAGATCATTTATTTAAATGAGAATTTTTTTCATCAAATATGAAAGTTGAAAGTATTGATATTACTTTACATGTGGTATCTCTTGAAAGAACTATGGAATGGTATAAAAAGATTTTAGGATGGAAATCAGGTTGTGATTTGAAAAATGATCAAGGGGAATGTCTATTTGGAGATGTTTATTATTCTCATAATCCTTTGATAGGATTTAACTTGCTAAAAGCAAACCAACCTTTAAAACCTTTAGGTTTTCACCCTCTACTGAAAGTCGACAATCTCGAATCACTTTTCACTCATTTCAGAGAGAATAACGTAGAAATTACACAGACAATACAAATTCAACCTTGGGGTAAAAACCTAAAAATACTGGATTTAAATGGATTTGAATTGGAGTTTTGGTCCGAGAAGTAGGTTAATTCAATTTATTGCTATTTCCATTATCTTGATACATTAAATAATTCAAAAATTTATTTTTTATTTTTATACTTGTACCATCCTTATCTATTTATGTTAGAAAAGAGTAATAAGACTAATTTTTATTGATACACTTTTTCTTTCCCATTCCCCGGAACTTATTTTTCTGATGTTTGGCATTATTACTTTTTTCTAATCTCTGTTTTTTCTTTATATAGATCGGTCATAATCTAAGGTTAATCCTAATTAGATAAAGTAGGTGATGTTACAAAAAGTGGCAGATTTAAGTAAAGTAAAAGGTATCAATGCCCGTCAGATAAAACTTTTACAAGAAAATGGTATTAGTAACGCTGAGGCTTTGGCGATGTCTCCAGGTATGATAGTTGCGAATATTGATGGACTCGGTGATAAAACTGCGAAAAAGTTAATTTGGAACGCTCGAAACGCATTAGGGATGACGGAGTTTACTACAGCGGAAAAGATAGATGAAAATGTTGAGTATATTACAACGGGTTCCGCAGAGCTTAATAAAATATTAGGTGGAGGATTTCAAACAGGCAAACTTACAGAAGTTTATGGCCCTTTTAAGTCAGGGAAAACAGCACTCGCTTCAACAATTTCAGTGACATGTCAACTCCTGAAAAAAGAGGGGGGCTTGGATGGTTCTATTGCCTATATCGACACTGAAAATACCTTCTCTAAAGAAAAAATTAAGCGGATTGCGAAACGATTCGGGTTAGATCCTAAATCGGTACTTTCTCAGATTTACCATGCCCGGATATATTCTTCGGACCATCAATCTCAAATGATCCAAAAAGCAGAGATGTTGTGTAAAACTCGTGGAGTACGTTTAATTATCGTCGATTCCTTAATGGCTCTTTTAAGATCTGAATATGTTGGCATAGGAAAACTTGCGGTAAGGCAAGGAGTCTTAAATAGCATGATTCATGGCCTTTCACGAATCGCTGAGACTTATAATTGTGCTGTATTACTCACTAATCAAGTTGCGACCAAGATGATGGGCATATTCTCCGGTAATGATGCTATAGGGGGTAATATTGTGGCACACGGGTGTCATTTTCGGGTAATGTTTAAAACCAAAGGATTTTCCTCTAACAGTTCATTAAAGCGTAGAGCAGTTATCGTTGATGCCCCTGACCTTCCTCCAAACGAATGCGAATTTTTCATAACTTCGGCAGGAGTCGCAGACACGGAGAAAGTAGAAATCCCAGACGAAAAAGGTTTGGATTTTGAGGTTGAAACATTGTATGAAGAATCTGAGGGAGAGTCTTCAGAAATTCCTTTAACAATTGTAAAAGGTATTGGAAAAGGTACGGCAGAAAACCTAGAAACAGAAGGTATCACTACGGTTAGTGCTTTACTCGAAGCAGATCCAGAGAATTTATCTTCTAGAATTAGTGGTGTTTCCCCCAAGAAAGTTAGCGAGTGGCAGACTAACGCAAAGGCTTTAATGAAAACTTAATTCTAACTTTTTTTTATTTTTATTCTAATTTCTTTAATTTGTACAAGCTGATCTAATCAATTAAGGACTTATTTTATTAAGTAAAGATTACTTTTATCTCATTTTTTTCTAGTGTTTTTTAATTAAGTAGGATTATAGTTGATTTATCTAATTAACATCTGGTTAAATTCAAACTAGCACTGGAAGGTTTGGAGTTAGGATTAAAATCTTTTTTATAAAATGTAATACTTATTTACATATCAATTGAAATAAAGCATGATGATAATGGATAGACCAAACGTGTATGTTTATGTTACCACTTCTCTTGATGGAAGACTTTCGCTGGAACCAAATGCAACGCTCTATAACCCAGATAATATTAATCTAGACAGATATCCAAGATTTCATGATATATTTGGTGAAAATTTATTCGGAGCAATCGTCGATGAGCTTAAAGAAATTTATAAACCTGATACATTTATGGAGGGAAGTAATATGATTATGTTTGAAGGTCAAGAAGTAAAGAGACTTCCCAAATACAATGAAGATAGTGAAGATCTCTATCAAGATTATCTTCCTACAGAAATTACTAAAAATCCTAAACGTAAATTTTGGTCAGCAATTATAGATGGAAAAGGTCGACTCCGGTCTGGGTATAAAGGAAATGAAGATAATGAACAATCTCATATGTTACATCTTGTATCATCTAATGTGGCCCCGGAATATCTTTCGTTTCTCCAAAATAACAAAATTCCCTATTTGATTTCAGGTAAAAAGCGTGTTGATCTAAAGAAAATATTGTCAAAAATGTATTACAAGTTAAATATACAAAATATTATGATTTCCTCAGCAGGTAAATTATCAGGCGCACTCTTAAGAGATGATCTTATAGATGAAATTAATATATTGTTTAATCCTTTCATAATTGGTGGATTTAAGACGCCAGTATTATTCGCTTCTACTGAATTAAATCCCCCTAAGGTACTACCCACTGAATTAACTTTAATTTCCTCAAAAGTCAATGATAATGGGAGCATTTGGCTCAGATACAAAGTTAAACCAAATTCAGAAAACAAGTCATTTTAAATTCTTTAAAAGAAGGTTCTGTAAGATCTTGACATTTTTTATTTTTATACTACTTATAGCTGAAGAAAATTTTCCATAAATCTTTTTAACAGATTTATTTAAGGCTTGCAATAATAATTAATAAAATTTGAAAGAGTAATTCCCTTAGTGAAAATTATATATACTTAGTATTCTAATAAATTACTTAGTGAAAAAAATGGAAGTTAAAAAAACTATTGAAGAAAAAAAAGTCACAATTACAAATCATGGAATGGTTACAATTCCGGCAGCATATAGAAAGATCTATGGTTTAAAAGATGGAGACAAAGTTCTGATTATTGAAGACGAAGGCACATTGAAGATTATTCCCTTGAAGGATATAGATGAATTGAAAAAAAAATCTTACAATACAAAAGAAATGCTAAATCAAATGAAAAAGAGTAAAGCAGAAGAATTAAGTAGGGAAACATAATGGGAAAAGTAATTTGTTTAGATACAGGAATGATCACACTCCTATATTCTAAAGACGCTCCTCAATCAATTTTGCAACTTTTTAAAACTATCAAGGAGGAAACTGTTGAAGCTCACGTTCTATCTCCTCTTATGGCTGAAACCTTTTTTCATATATGCAAATTAAGTGGAAAAGTTGCAGCAGAAACGATATTAGCGACATTTCTTAATACTTTTCCGATTAAATTAGTAAATTTGAATCAATCTCTTATAATTAAAGCAGGTCTATTAAAATGCCAACATGCTAAGATTCTGTCATATAACGATTGTTTTGCCATCGCTTATGCCTTAAATAAGAAATTTACATTCCATACCACTGAAAAAAGTATAGGAAACATATTCCCTACATTAAAATTGAAGACATATTCTTTCTAATTATCGCTTTACTAAAAACCATATCCTTCTTTTTCTCGATATTGGGGGATATTTTAAGGACATGGAACAATAGCTTGAGTCTTAATTTCTGCAAGGAATGGTGCGAATTAAAAAAAAAATAAAATAAAAGTACTTAACTAAATATTTGAAATATTATTTTCCACATTCCTAAATCTAAATATGCTTTTCTTAGTCTTAAATAAAACATCAGGTAACACTTTAGCAACCATCTTTCTAGGTTTTCTTTATGTTTTATGATTTGTTTTCCCGAAGTATAATTAGAGTAATTGAAATCTATGATTAAATCTTCTTTTACATATTTCTCATAAATTTTTGTGCCCGGGAGAGGGATTAAAATTCTGAAAGATACTATTGTAGGGTCCATCTTTTTAGCAAACTGTATGGTTGCTTTCAAATCAGATTTTGTTTCATCTATATACCCTAACAAGAAGGAGGCAGTAAAAAAAATTCCTTTTTTCTTTAACCTTTCAGCAGATTTTAGAATATCACTTTTTATTATTTGCTTGTTGAAAGATTTCAAAATTTTTTCAGAACCTGACTCAACACCTAAAAATATATGCAGGCAGCCGGATTTTTTCAATAATTCCAATCTTTCTTCACTAATATTCGCTATAGTATCGACTCTAGCATTTGCATCCCAATAAATATTAATTCCTTGTTCTATTATCATATTACATATTTCTTCTACTCTCTTGATAGACACCATAAAATTATCATCAACAAAAAAAACCATCGGTCTCTTGCCTTCTGGGCCACTCACCTTTTTTACGTTAGGATAGTTTCTGAGCACTAGTTTAATCTCTTCAATAATATTCGTTGCAGATCGATATCTCCACTTTAACCCATCTTTTCCGGAAACTTGGCAAAAACCACAATTAAAAGGACATCCCCTCGAAGTTATAAACGTAAAAGCATGAGATTCATATTTTTCAAGGGGTACTAAATGTCTTGCTGCAAAAGGCAATTTATCCAAATCTGCAATAAACTCCCGAGAATTATTTTTAACGATTTTTCCGTCTTTTTTATAACTTATTCCACTAACATCGTCAAGGTTATGCCCTCTCTTAATAGTTTTTACAATTTCATTAAGAATTTCTTCCCCTTCTCCCCTCACAACTATATCAAAATTTGATTTATTTAAGATTTCCTCATCGGAAAAAGTAGCATGTGGTCCCCCAATAACCAATGGGATCTTAAAACTCGATTTAATTAATTTAGCTAACCTGTAAGCTTCATATATAGATGCAATAGTAGAGGTAATTCCGATTACTATTGGATTTTTTTCTTTTATTACTCGTAAAATATTTTTGTTTCTTAACAATTTAATGTTAAGATCCAGAATTTCAACCCTAAATCCCTCCTTTTCTAAAAAAGATGCCAAATGTAACAAACTAAGAACAGGAAACTTAATTTTATCTCTATATGACCCTAATGAATTTCCTTTTCTCTGATAAGGATTTAATAATAGTACATCTATCATTTTTAAAAATAGGAAAGTACGGTTTCCTTAAAAACATTTGTCACTTTCCCACAAATTTAATGATCTTAGTTTTACAGGCAAAATAACATCAAGGACTAACATTTATTTGTTAATTGCGATAAAATGAATTTTCTACGGAAATAAGTTTACTAAAAATATAGGATTTTGAAATTTAGTTTTCCAATTCAAGTAATTGGGATAGTGAAATAAAAAGAAGTACCTTTTTGAGATCCCTCTGATTCCAACCAGATTTTCCCCCCATGCGATTCTACAATACCTTTTGAAATGTATAATCCTAAACCAGTTCCATCAATTCCTAAATCAATCCCTTGACCATATCGTTCGATTTTTCCGAAGCGTTTAAATACCATTTCTTTCTGATCATCCGTGAAGCCAATCCCATTATCAATTACAGATATCACAACAAATCCATCTTTTATTTCTGTTTTTACCTCAATCTTTCCATCTCGGGGAGTGTACTTAATTGCGTTAGAGAGTAAGTTTGAAAGAACGTCGTGAATTTCTTCTTTTTCTATATTTAGCATTAGTTGTTTTTGAATATCTAATTCAATAGATTGATTTCTTTTTATTGCGAAAGGCTCTAATTCATTTACACAATATTTTATGAGAAATGATAAATCCTCTTCTTGTAAAACTGGCTTTGAATCAATTGATTCTAGTTGAGAAGATTTTAAAATATCATTAATGATATACTGAAGACGTTCACAACCATGACCAATTTCATTCAAGTACTCAATAACTTTTGGCTCGAACTGATTACCATATAGACTTAGAATTAAGTCGGAATACCCTTTAATTGATATTAACGGGGTTTTTAATTCATGTGAAGCTCTTCTCAGAAATTCAGATTTTAAATTATTTAATTCTCTTAGCTTTTCCTCAGCCTTTTTTCGCTTGCTAATATCCCTAGAAATAATCAGGGCATTTAATTCACCATTTATACTGTTGAACGTACTTCCTTTTACATCAAACCATATGTACGTACCATCTTTATGTCGAACTCTTAATTCTTCCTTACCAGTTCCTGTTTTTAGCCCCCTTCGAAAACTTTCAATTGCTAATCTTTTATCATCGGGATGAATGAATTCTAAAGCGTTAGACTTATACAATTCATCTTTTGAATATCCTAATATCTCTTTATATCCCTCATTCATATACTTGTTATTGAGTTTTTGGTCAAATACGGCAATTAAATCATTGGCATTATCCATAATGAGCCTATATTTTTGTTCAGATTCCTTTATTTGTTGTTCTGCTCTTTTTTCAATAGTCCGATCAACGAGAGTAGCCATAATTGCCCTATTTCCTTGAAATTGAATAATTCTCGAATTTACGTCGATCCATATTATTTTTTTTGATTTAGTAAATACTCTGTAAGAATTAGATTCAATAGTACTTTCCGTTTGTATTTGTTGAAATCGTTTTATCGCAATATTTACATCTTCAGGATGAATCAATTTGAAAAAATCTAGTACCGACCACTTTGTTATTTCTTGAAGACTAAATCCCAAAATTCTTGGTAAATATTCATTTGCATATTTTATCATTCGATCTTGAACAATTATTATCCCCATGAAAGATTGTTCACTGATAGTGCGGTATTTTTCTTCAGATTCTTTCAATTCTTGCTGTATTTCTCTTTGTTCCAAAATTATCTTTATGCGATGGCCTATTTCTTCCAACAATGATTCTTCCTCTTTGAGAAAGGATTTGTCCTCAAAATAATAGGCCTCAATTTGCATCTTCTCATCTCTTATAGTTAAAGTGGAAGCGAGTTTCCATTCAGATTTTTTGAAATTGTCCGTTCTAAACTCTTTATTTTTAAATTTTATTCTTGTACACACTATTTCAGGATATTGAAATGCAAGCGAGATCAAATTTACGGTTCCTTGTATTATTCCTTCTGGAGTTATATCGGGATTCTCAATAAGTTTAGATATACTATAAAGGCAAGTAAGTTCTTTAACGCGTTCTGCTAGTTTATGTTCCGATTCGTTTAATCTATTCATATTTCACGAAAGAAATTATATCTTATTTGGTCCAACAGATAAATTATAAAATCAATTTATATATAGATTTGGAGATCGATTGTTTGAACATGTAGAAACAAAAAGTCATCGGTTTAAAAATCAGAACTTATGACATTTTTATTTTTTTGTTTATACAAGATAACTAAGACAATAGCTGAAATCGTTCCCATAAACCCCAATATCCCTATGGTCCATTCGATAGGCATTGTAAAATAGCGATTAACTACAGTTGAGCTATTAGTCGGTTCGGTCTGGTTCACTTCTGGTCCGACACCTATCTGATACATCTGGATAATTGAGTAGCCGATATTAACATACCCCACACTACTATATATAGTTATATCAAACGTATAGAGACCACCAATAGCGGTTCCAAACTTAAACCGGGCTATATCATCGATTTCTACAAGAGTTGCGTTTAAGAAGATAGGATAAATAATTCCCTCAGGATCTTTTATAGTAAAATCAAGCCGTACTTTATTATTTTCCATTACCGAGATAGGAGAAACTCTTCCCACGTAAAATTTGTACATATAATCGGTGGTAAACAGTACCGTATGATTAATATTCATTTCATTAGAAAAACGAGTGACCTGGTAAAGCTTAATATCATCAACCTCTTCCATCGGAATTTTATCATATAAACATTTTGGGCCCTTTTCCATCTTGATATAAACATTTACATTTCCAAGGGTAATAACTTCAACCTTAATATCATAATCACCTGCTAATGCGGTTCCAAACGGTATTTCAAAATAATTGGCGCCTTCCGGCTCAACAAACAGGCCACTTTCAAAAATATTAAATTGTTTACTTTCAGGATCCCAAAGAGTGATCTTTATCGAGCAGTTATATGGTGTTACAATTTCAACATATAGGTAATATACATAATATTGCTCTAGGACTATATCATTTAGCATAAGAGTATCTTGAGGGGATTGAAATAAATAAACTTTATCAGGGAGATCTGGTCCACTCATTTTTGGATTAGCATTATTTTTTTGTAAAGGAGATCGGTTCAGTATATTAAAACTACCAAAGAAAAGAATTAAAGATGCAAAAAAAATCAATGTAGTTACTTTTCTATGATTCCTAATAGCCATACACCTGCAATTCTTTAAATTCAGAAATAAGTTCCTGAGTTCTCTCACAATTATCGGTATCTATACAACTAAAACAGGGCATGTCTGCCCAGAAATACGCTTTCTGTTTAGGCTTTTCAATAATCAACACCGGTACTTTTTTCCGAGGGCATAATAAGGCAGAATTACTGATCTTCCCTCTTTTTGGCAGTGGATAGGACATACCGCATATCTCACATTTGACGAATCTCTTATAATTATTTGTTTTGTAAATCATTAGAGAACAATCACAATTGGGGCAAGTGCCAATTTCCTCAATTTCTCTCATAGTATTTAATTAATTATTTATGTTTTCATTTCACCTAAAATCAGAGCTTATAAAGAAAAAATTCATCCTCAGAGTTCTTACTTTTTTCTTTATATAGATTTGATACTATCAGAGAGCATTATGGTACTAAATTTTTTTGATGCTGTTGCTGAGGGAATGGAATTTATTATCGCATTAGGTTCGATGATGGGGTTTCTGGGGTTAGTTGTCGGGATCCTCGGATGGATGTTTTTAGGTCAATTTCAACGCCATAAAATGATCGGAGTTATCGTAGTCTCCATTATTCTTCTTGGGGTATGCGGTACATTTACAGGGATCAAATATTTCCATATCTACTAGTATAATTATTTTACTTTCTAGGATTTTTTGAGACACGTTGCCCCTAGGGTCTTCCCACGGTTTTTGCGTATGCTGCTGTTTTTTTTTAATTGAAAAATGATCAAAATCAGTAATTTTATAAAATAAAGATTTTTAAGTAGATTTAGTTTGGATCGTAATAATTAATATTAGGAAGTATAATTAGTGGTATCCCCCTGATGCCCGTTCATTTCCGATGGTTATCCCGAACAAATTGAACACCGACCCGGTAACCCAACATCCTATCCACAATAAAACTATCCCTACTATGAGAGTGCTAGTCCTCATAGACCTTCCCCCTGTGAACAGGCTCAAAATACTTATTGCTGTCAGTAGGCTTCCCAAGGTTAGAGAAATCCATCCAATACCATCAAATATTTGCCGGAAGATATAACCTAACTGGTATCGCAAGTTCACAGCATAAAAAGGGAAGAATACTAAAATAAACGCTAGGATGCAAAAGAAGGTAAGATATATCCATCGACTTGTTTTCCCGTTAGAGCCAATTAAATAATAGGTTTGTTTTCTCATTTTTTGGAATTTTTTTTTTCTAATTTATGGACTTTTACATATAACGCATATAAAGAAAAAATGCAAGAGCTTTTTGTTTATATACTTTTGAAGATGAAAATGGTTTATATCTGTGGGATTTATATTATTATATGAAAACCATATTTTTATGAATCATCTTAAAATTATGAAAATGAACTATTATTGTCCTCGATGTCACACGGCTGAAATCTCTGAATATGAGGAAACATTTGAGTGTACTAAATGCAGGGATAATAATGGATTTCCCCTTGAGTTTGAGAAAAGCGATATTGGAAAAATCCCCGATGATGAGATTTTAGCACGCCGGGAGATGGGTTCATTTATAGGTGCGTTTGAGGAGTTAAGGGATTCGGAGAAAAGAAAGAAATTTTCTGATTCACTCTTAGATGATGATCTTGAATCATAATTCTAATCGATCTCTCTAAACTATTGAAATTATTGGCTTCTAGATTGACGGTGACCGATTTTTAAAGAAAAATTTCGTTCCAATAATTGTCTATATCTCTGAGAATTAAATCTTCTTCTACTAATATTTTGCATTTAAAATTATAGGCTTTCACATTTTTTCTTTAAATTATTAATAGCTAAAATTACCAGAAGAGAATAAACTAATTACACTATTGGATTTAAAAAGATTGAAATAAGGCTAAAAATTTTCAAGGTTATGGAATTAGGAAAAGGGTATGGCACCAAAATTGACGATCGCTTTAGTATTCATATTGCTGAAGAAAATGAGGAGGAAATAAAGGCCATAATTAATTTAAATATGGAAGTTCATCAAGATGAGGTATTAAAATCTTTTATTCATCAAATATTTTTAGAATATCCCCGAAAAAGTGAGATTCTATGGTTATATATTAGAGATAATAAGGAAAACCAACTGATTTCTTCTATCTGTTTAGTTCCTTTAGAATGGCAAATTGAAGATATAATACTACCCGTTTGTGAAATGGAGTTTGTTGGAACTCTTGAACGATATAGGGGAAAAGGCTTTATTAAAATTTTAAATGAGCTTTATAAAAAAATAATGGCCCAAAATGGCTATATTCTTTCAGTTATTGCGGGGATACCGTACTTTTATCGTAGTTTAGGATATGAATTTGTTTCATCTCTCGATGAGAGAATACTGATTCCCGCTTCTAAAATACCTAATAAGAAATATAAAAATGTAAGTATTAGAAGAGCTAATTCTAACGATATTCCCTTTATCGAATCAAAATACTCCCAATTCCATAAAAACTTCTATATCTTTAATAGATTTGATCCAGAATGCTTTAAGTTTAAATATTTAAAGGAAGAATTTAATTCAGAGGTTAGATCTACCTATATTTTGGAAGAGACTGGTTTACCTATTAATTACTTTTCTTTTGGAATGAGTTATGATAATCAAAATTTTGAAATTTATAGTCCAGATTTAAGTAAAAGCGAAATGATAACTTTTCTTCAATTCGTCAAAACTATAGGAAATTACAATATAAATGATAATATCACTCTTAGTATCAGTGAGCATTCACCATTATTTGGTTATATCAAATCTCTAGGAGGAAAACCTATTTCAACCTATGGATGGCAAGTAAAAATCCCAAATTTTGAAAACTTTTTTAATTTAATAAAGAAAATAATTGAAAATAGAGTAAAATATTCTGATTTCAAAGGACTAACTCAAGCTATAAGAATTAGTAATTATATTGATACTATCGAATTAAATTTTGATAATGGAATACTCCAGAATATTGAAATTGAAAAAGAGTATCAGAACCCTAAAATTACAGATCTCAGTATTCCAGGTGCTCTTTTATTTAAACTATTACTGGGAGATAGAACTTTTGATGAAATTAATTACATCATCAAGGATGCTCTAGTAAAAATTTCATCAAAGAAATTGATAGAAACATTATTTCCAAAAAGAAATAGCCTGTTTGGCTCATATCTATAGATAAAGTGTTAACTCTCTGGAGATTTTCTAAATACGTAGGTATAATTTGTGATACGTAAAGAAATAAACATTATTAACTTTTAGTCAATGAGTTTTTTATTTTTATAAGGCTGATTACCTAATCATTTAAGATGGGAGTTAAATTACAAAAGTTAGCCTCAAAAAAAATTGTTAGTTATCAAGATTTAGCAGGAAATATTATCGCAATTGATGCCCCTAATATTATAATGGGCTTGTTTACTTTTACTCGGAAGAATCCAGATGGGACAAAAGCCGAATTAATTTTAGACCGAACTCAAAGACCAATTTCTCATCTTTACGGGATTTTATACCGTCTTAATTTCTTATATAGCAAGAAGATTTTTCCAATATTTTGCTTTGATGGGAGAGTGTCTGAGCTAAAAAGAATAATTACAAAAGATCAACTAAACGATTTTCGATTTGCTCAAAAATGGTACAGGGAAGCTATTGGATTAGAAAATAGAGGTGCTGCGAGAGAATTAGCCTTGAGTAAGGAATACATGTGGCAAAACATCATTCTTGAATCAAAACAATTATTGGGTGCTTTAGGTATTCCTTATATGGAATCACCCGCTTCTGCAGAATCTCAGTGTGCGCATTTAGTAAAGCAACGGATAGTACAATATTCTAACTCCCAAGATTACGATTCCCTATTGTTTGGGTGCCCTTTATCGATCCAAAACCTTTCTAAATCACTAAGAAGAAAAATTCAAGGGAAATGGAAATATACAAAAATCACTCCTCTAGTCATAGATCTAAAAAAAACACTCAAAAAGTTAAGCATTAACCAATTTCAGTTAGTTGATATTGGAATATTAATAGGTACAGATTATTTTCCAGGGATCAAAGGGCTTGGTCCGAAGAAGTCTTTAACTCTTATTAAAAAGCACAACCGAATAGAAAATGTAATAGTTCAAGAAAATGCTAAATATGACTTTAGTGGTTTAACTCCAGAAGCAATTAAAAAAGTAAGGAAGCTATTTTTATTTCCTGAAGTTAATAATTCAATAGATGATATTCATTGGAATTATCCTAACAAATCAACTGTGTTAAAATTATTGTGTGAAGAACATTATCTAAATAAGGAGCGCGTGGAAAACAACTTAACCAAACTATCAAACAATTACGAGAAGTGTAGAAACTATTTTCAAAAAATGAAAATTACTCCTAAATCTATTCAACTTACTTTGGATAATCTTGCATAACTTATTTTTTATTTAAATAGAGAGCTTATTACAAGAAGTAATAATGAATGCATTTTTCAAAAAATTCTAAGTGACGATGACACAAGTAGAAAGGAATTTCTATGTAAACAAGGCTTCTATTGTAAATAGAACTATTTTAGAATTTCGGCGCGACGTAAGGAATATCGTATTAGATTGTTTATTTCGAGATTATTCATTTTTCTCGTCACTCCAAAAGATTAGGGAATTACCCCTTATTGAGCTAAGGGGGATTGCCGGAACCACCAAAATTCCTGTTAAAATTGTCGGTTCTGTCGTGAGTAAATTTTTAACTGAATTAAAATATGTGCGAGGATTCTTTAAGAATAATTCTGTTTTGTACACTCCACTTAGTCATCTAAGGAAGATGAAGATATATTTACATAAATTCAATCGCCTTGCTCCTGTGTTTGATTTTTACAGGGCTAAACAAAATGCTCAAATTTTAGAAACAAAACTGAAGCATCTCTGTTTTTGGCCTCAATTTATGACTCAAGTTGCAATTGTAATATATGTAACTGACTTAAACAATTCTCACTCTGAGAAAAAAATAAAACAAGCCAATGTAAGAGCTTTATGTAATTGTTCCGCTTTTGCCTTTCATAGAACGCGTAATAAACTCGGGCTTAATTAATAGTGGATAAATTTTTCCTTTAAATATTCTCTCTCCTATTGAGTCTAAAGGTGAGTGTAATTAAAGATCAACATAAAGAAAAGACATTTTTCCTTATCTTAGGACTCTATTTTACGATATATTTTTATATAGGGATTTTACCTGGTAACATTGACAATTTAATTACAGATCTCTCAGGAACAACCCAGATGGGTATTGGACTAGTTATAATATCCCGTTTAGTCTCTGGAACGATAAGCCTGTTAGTATTCGGTTATTTTGGTGAAATCCTATCTAATCGATTTGGTAAAAAGAGATTGTTTGTACTGACTAATGCATTTTCAATATGTTTTAATGGATTCATTATTTTCTCAACTGATTATTTGTATTTTTTAACCCTCTCCATAGCAACCTCAATAACAAATGGTGCTTTTTTGCCTATAGGATTTTCAATGGTAAGTGATCTTTATTCTCCCAAAGAAAGAGGGAAAAAGTTTGGGATGCTTCAGTTTAGTTTAGTTTTAGGAAACGGATTAGGGGTTGCTTTAGGAGGTTTTTTGGGGTGGAGAGTTGGTTTTATTATTAATTGTATTATCGGGATTTTGTGTCTGGGGGTTATATTTTCTATGGTTACGAGCCTATACATGGGGATTCTGAACCAGAATTCGAGAGTTTTAAGGATGCTGCAAATTATAATTTTAAAATAACCATTTCAAATACTAAGCGATTGTTAAAAACAAAATCTATTTTAGGAATTTTCATATCCGTCTTATGTTACGGGATTGCAATTTCTATTCTCACCAATTGGGGGATCTATTATTTAACTTTTAAACTAGGAGGTGAGACAGAAGCAATATTGACACATACAATAATCGGTATAGGAGCATTACCAGGCGCGATCATTGGTGGTGAATTAGGAGACATCTATTTCCGTTCGGGAAGACCAAAAGCTCGGGTTATTATCTCATTTGGAGGTTTATTTGTAGGAATTTTATTACTGTTAATTTTTTATGTACATCCAATCTTATTATTGGGTTTCTTTGGCTTTTACTTCATCTCATTTGCCAACGGGAACCAATTTGCCATTTATTCAGATGTATCTACTCCCGAGTTAAGGGGTACTGTGAATGCCTTAAGTGGTATAATGCTAAATATCGGAGGTATAACTGGAAACTTGCTTATATCAACATTAATTCAAAATAATTTCTTATCTCTCTCCATAACCCTAGTATTGTTTATATGGCTATTCGGCTCTTTTTCTTGGTTAATTCCCTATTTCTACTATTCAAAAGAGTCTAGACATCGAAATCTAATAATGATCAGAAGAAGAAAAGAATTAGAAGTGGGATCCTTTAATTCTTGATTCTTGATTTTTTCTTTAAATATACTCAAAAATGTGATTGGTTATGATAGACCATATACCAAAAGTATTATATAAAAATAAAATAACTGACGTAATGGATGATATCCGTTATAATTATGGCATTTTAACTAGGAAAGGATATATCTACGGAATAATAGCAATAGATCAAGACGCAAAAATTATAGCGATTGATTCTCGATTTGACCGAAAACTAAATTATTGGGATCTAAGCTCAATTGGGGCTGCTTTATATGGAGTCGCACGACAAGGTCAGGATTTTTTTGAAACTGACAGTCTTGAAAGAGCCACCATTATCTATAGTGACATGCGATTATTTGTAAAGTCAATCGGAGAAGTAATGATCCAAGAAAAAGGCAAACGTGATATTTTGATTGTACTACTTACCGATAACGAAGTGAATCTTGGAGTAATTTTTCTGCAATTAAGTAAGTTTGCAATGAAGATCAAGAAAGAAATCGAGGAGAGTCAGCTAGCAAAGAAAACAATGAAGATGTCTGAAAAAGAATTAAAGAAACATATTAAAGAGTTAAAGAAACAAATCTTTTCAGATAAACTCGGTACTATTTCATAAGAATATCAATAAAATAACTATAATTTAGCGGTGGTTAGATGGAATTGCATGAAAATAAGAATCAGTTAGAACTCGGAAATGATTTCGATTTTAACGATAGGAGTAATATGCTCCAGTTCAAAATCGTGTACTGGGGACCTGGAGAAAGTGGAAAAACTACAAATTTCTTTAGATTACGAGAGAAGTTTGATTTGTTGCGGCTCTCTAAAGGGTATTCCATAGAAACGACAGAAGGGAGAACGCTATGGGAAGATTCTCTTTATCTCTTGTTTGATTTTACATTACATAATACTAAATTTAATATCATTACGCATGTTGTCACGTGTACCGGTCAAGAGCGATTTTTATCAACAAGGGAATATGTGTTAGATGGGGCAGATGGAATAGTATTTATTGGGGATTCTGATCCCAAGAAGCTAGAGCAAAATAAAAGAAGTTTTCGAGAGTTGGTAGGTTTTGCGTCTTCTAAGAACGTACCATATCAAGTCCAATTGAACAAGCGCGATTTATTAAATGCTATTGAGATCAACAAATTTAAAATCGCTCTCGGTTTACCATTGGTTGAATCGTATCCTGATGGTTCAAAAGTAGTATATCCAGCAGAAGCCCTGCAAGGAAAGAATGTCGTAGAGTGCTTTAAGCATATTCTTCTACAAGTTATATTTGAATATTTTAAAGAATAAATTATTTACATAGCTATACCAGAGAAGGTGATGAAAAGTAGATACTGGAACTGATTTTATTACTCCTGAATTTTTAAATATTTTATTTTTTCAGCAGAAGAATATAGTTATTTTTCCCTATGTGGACTTAAAACATCTTCATTCACTTGAAATTTTTACAGCAGGACATAACATCGTAGATTTAGAGTCAACAGCGTTACATAATTTAAAGGATTTATTAGAATTTGAATCAACAAATACATATTCTCAATTACCATCACTTTATTTTATTTATAATTTAGACAAAGATAAAGTTAAGGAGGTTATGAGTCTTAAAAACATCCGTTGTGTTCTAAATGTTCGCGTGAATGTTTCTGAGTTAGTAAATGGAAGCACATTTGTATTTTACAACAAAAAAAGCAATTATTTTCTCAATTTAGATGAACAAGATTTAGACTTTGAAGAGTACCTTATTACCAGCTCAGGTAATAAAGAAATATTACAAGATACCATTCAAAAAATTAAGATGGTCTCCTCCCGGATTTTTACAGAACTCAACCAAAATAACTCTCTGGACACCCTTCCACAGTTACTAAATGACTTTGATCCAAAATATTGGACTAAAATATTAGAATTCACAAGTAATTATTTCGAGATCGAGACACCAGACATTTCCCAATTACAAATAAATGACGTATCTCAGGGGAAAAAATGTATTAATGAGAAATTACAAGATTTTTCTGATGAATACGGGATTTTAGTTACCCGTAATAAAAATATAGGGAAGGAATTTATTCAGCTCTTACATGATTATCGTAGTAAGAAAGTTAATTCTTCCCACCTTGGTCTAAGACAGCTTTTTAATCCTGTGGAATTATATAATTACTTAAGAAATCACCACTGGAAAGAAGGGATTCCCGAATCTTTTGTAAAGGAGTGGTCAGAAATGGGTCTTTCACAATACCAGCTCACTGAGACTGACTGTATTGATTTTGAATCTATTTTGAAAGAGCTCAATATTCCCCCAATCGCAAATAAATATAATGAAAAAAATAAGGTAAAAATAAGGGAGGTCAAGAAAGTGAGTAGTAGCATAAAAAAAATAATAAGTAGTACAATACCTTCTGTTAAAGATTTTCCAATATTCAAAGCGTGGATGTTTGAGACTTTAGATGAAATTGAGAATAAATTAGGAATTCAATCAGTACCGTCTAGTTCTAATAATAAAAATTTAGTGAGAAACAGTCTTTCTAACAGTACAAAAAATCTTAAGAAAGTTATAGTAGATCTTACTAATATTTTAATGGCAGACTTAGACAAAAATCAAAACATGCAAACACAAAACGTTCTTCTCATCAATGACCAGATCATTTCTGAAGATTTTTACCCGATCCTTATAACAGATGCCAATACATTGCACCATGTTGATGATGAAGTTGAGTTTAGGAAGTTAGTAAAAGAAGGAATTATCAGACAAGCACCTGCTGATAGGAAGGCAGATATATTCGTGTTAAAGTTAGCTCGAAAACAAAATTGCAGATTTATCACTAACGATAAATATTCTGATCCCGAGTATAGAGAAGAATTTGGAAAGGAATGGATAAGAGAAAACCGGATAACTTTTATTTTTACAGATGGTGTATTGGTTCTAGATTAATTCTTGAGTAGAAGAAGTTTCATGTTTTATTACAAATTCATGGCATTCTTTAAACAAAAATAAAGATTAAGGTTCTTTAAGTTAACGTATTAAATGTAAATCTATCAATATTTTTACTAGAAGTAAAGTAAAGAGAGATATAGAATAGAGAGTATTAACTGTACAAATTGATCCCTCTCCCTAATATTTCATCTACGACCCGTTTGTTTGCCAGAAAGGGATTCTTTACCTTCTTTTTTGGAAATTCTAAAGGGGATGTAAAGACGTGTTCTTTTTCTATTAGAAGATTATAAGCTTGATATAAGAGGAACTCGAGATTGATAACATCTTCGTTATTATAGGCTAATAAAGTCTCGAGATATTCTTTTTTTTGGCTTTTCTTAAATTTTTTCCACAAGAGTACCGCAGAATAGCCATCCAAGTCTTCGAGACTTCCGCGCGAAATTCCAAACCTTTTCTCAATTCTTTTTAATCCTCCTTTAATCTTTAATTTCCTGAGTAAGAAGCACACATCAAAATGGATTTGATTAAAGTTAATTCCCATTTCTTGCTTGATAAACGGAATATCGAAAGCCTTGCCATAAAAAGTTGTTATTGCAGGAAATTTTGAAATAAACCTAGGAAATTCATTTAAATTTTCACCTCGGACAAAATCGTGAACTCTCTTTCCATCATAAACAGCAATTGTCGTTATATAGCTATATTGAGGACTTAACCCTGTCGTTTCAATATCGAGGTAGGCGATTCGGTCAAGAAAGTTTGGAATCATCTTCCAATGTTGTATTTTGGGTAAGAGACTTGTTAATTGGGAAATGTCAAGAATTTTTAGTGCCTCTAAGACTGAATTGACGCCATTCCATAAGGCATGCCATTTTTGTTTTGGAAACAGTTCAGGACATTTCTTTTTTATCACATCCTCCCAACTATTTATTCCTAATTCTTTGAGTGTTGTTTCTGTTTTTTCACCAATCCCTTTTACAAATGTAAACGAGTTAAATAGTGGATAATTCATTTCAGAGGATAAAACGTCATCTCTTATCTTGGTTTCTTTCACATTATTAGCTTGAGATTTAATAAAGATTTTATTCATTTTCAAAAATTTAAAGCATGAGTCTCAATAAAATTAACAATTAATATTGTAATAAAGAATTTATTAAGAAATTAGAAATAAAGAATATTAATAAAAACTCTTGATATTAAAAAAAAAACTAATATTAAACAGGGATTTTATTTTTTTCAATTATCCAAGAGTCTATTAAGAATGTTTGGGAAGTTTCCTTTTCAGGAGAATATTGAGATTTGATCGTAGATTTTGGAAACCAATTTTCAGCTCCATTATTTAATTTGAGAAGAACAGCTTTTTCGGTCTCTCCAGTAATCATTCCTTCTACTTTCTGAAGATCACTTTCGGGATTGGTTTCCTCTATTACGGTGAGTTCAACTTTTTCTTGCTTCTTGACTACATTTTGTTCCACAACAACCTGATTTTTAGGCATATCAGATGTAGTGGCAAATTCAATTTTCTCTTCAAGGAGATGTAAGAGCAATAACTTCAAAATCTCAATTTGAGCAAAACCTAACATCTTGGGGTAATTACCTATATTAAACCACACTTTGCTGTCTCCCTCCCAACTGACAGAAATAGGTGTTTTATCATCTTTAAAACTGTGAATAGTGGACCAAGATTTAATCTTTTTTTTCAGCACTTCAAGAATCATTACGACTTCTTCTAAACCAACCTTTATAGTTTTTCCTTCTCTTGTTGATAATTTTTCCCAGGATCCATCTCCCTTCTTTTTAATAAATTTCATAAAAATAAAAGATTCTTTTTTAGAAGAGCTCTGAATAAACATCCCGGTGGATTGTCCAAAAAAACTTTGATTATGAGTGTCTACTATTTTTTGTCACCTTTCAATATAATATTATGATCATAATTCGTTCAGTGTATATAAAGAAAAAGAGAAAACTGATTTTTTGAAATAAGTTAAGTGTTACTTAGTAATAGAATTTAATTCTTTAAGTAAATAGAAACCTAAAAATTTCCATTGTCTTTTCATTTAAATCGGAGATATTCTTTTTTTTTCTTAGGCTTTTAACTTAAATAAATAGGGGTTTAAAAATCTCATGGGAGTTTGTGCTATATGTGGTGCATTCATCGAACAAAAAGAGGTACCTAAGAATTTTCTAATACGAGTAGGTGACTTTATTAATGGGAAATTTCATGCTGATAACTCCTATTATTTTCATACAAAATGTATTGTTACTAAGTTGAAAAGAGAACCCCTGATAGAGAATCTCATTTGATAATTTCTTTTAAATCATGAAATATAAATTATTGAATTCCTTAATCCCTAAAATTGAATCTAAATCGGAGTCATTTGCTCATAAAGTAATAAAACAATTGCTTTACAAGAAAATTTTAGAGAATAATTCTAATATCGCTGAAGCATCTTTAGAAAAATATTTTAAGTCACGACGTGCTGATGTTTATTTTAAATTAAAATCAGGTCAAGAAGTAGCTATCGAGATTCAAAATTCTCCTATAACATCCAGAGAAATTACAGCTCGAACTAAAGATTATAATAATAGAGGAATTTATGTACTATGGATTTTATATGGAGATGGGAGATGTGTGGGTTCCCCTAAGGATCCAAAACATGCTAGAAACATGAAGATCTCTCCAGCTGAAATAAGGCTACATCAACTATATAGAGGGAGAGTTTATTATGTAAATATTATATATAAAGAAGAAAAAATTACTGCAACATTACCCTTTGGGCTTCATTTCACTAATTCGGATACAATAGCTCCGAATTTATTTAGAAAAAGATTTGAATCTTTCTTTATTCGTAACGTAAATTTCACATATATCCCAAATTGGAATCTTTTATGTACAACTTATAATAACTATAAGATTGCACGGTTCTATGACCGAAATGCGAAGTCCACCTTAGTAGAAAATATAAGCTCGATCCTAATGCAAACGAACCTCTTAAGAAATCAAGCAATTTATAATTCAAAGAGCACAAAAAAGATTTTCAAAGAAATATCTGCTTTATTTCAGGATGAATATGGGAAATTTTTTATCATAATAGCACTAAGGCAATTAATCCGAAATAAGGAGCTCCTCCTAAAAGAAAAATTCCTAAATAAATATGAGAAAAAACTTAAGAAGAAAGCACAAACTAAGCTTAAAAAACTGAAATTATAACAAATATCTATGGTTTGGGGTTTTTCATAATACATTTATCTCGAAGCCTTTTTTATTTTTGTCTGATTTTAGATTATAATTGTGGAATTTTATTAAAAATAATGTCAAAATATAAAATTAAATAATGGAGTCTTTAAAAAAATGACAATAACAGAAGATAAATCAAAGGTTTCATTCCCAGAAGCAAAAATTTTGGATATAGACTTAACAAACAAAAAAATCTCCAAAAGAACACTCCCAGGTGATATATATAGATTATATCCAGGAGGTTCTGCTTTAGGTGTATACCTAATGCTGCAAGAAATGGGTCCCAAAATAGATCCCTTTTCTCCTGATAATATACTAGTCTTTTCAGTATCACCGTTTGCTGGTTTACCTGTCAGTGGTTTAAGTAGGTTAACAATTTCAACAAAAAGCCCATTGACCGGGGGTTGTGGGGATAGTCAAGCTGGAGGTGATTTCCCTGTATTCTTAAAAGCTAACGGATATGATGCTATCATCTTTCGTGGGAAAGCTGATAGTCCATTATATGTGTATATTGATGGAGAAGAAATTGAACTTAAAGATGCAAAAAATGTGTGGGGTAAAATAACCGGGGATGCGGAAGAAATAATCAAAAAAGAAATTGGAGATACAGATATTGAAGTTGCCCAAATAGGACCAGCAGGGGAAAATCTTGTCAAATATGCTTGTGTGATAAATAATCTGACAAGAGCAAATGGAAGAAATGGTACAGGAGCAGTAATGGGATCAAAAAACTTGAAAGCTGTCGTAGTTAAAAGAAAAACAACGATAGTACCTTACGATAAAGAAGGATTTAATTCATTAACTAGTTCTTCTGAAATGATAGGTAGAATTAAAGGATTTGCAGACGGGTGGGGCTCTGGTGGAACTGGAACTTTCTTATTTACCCAAAATAGAAGTGGTTTTCTTCCATCTAAAAATTATTCAGAAGGGTATCTAGAAGATGCACCCAATATTGATGGAAGAAAAATGGTTGAAACTGGGATTTTAAAAAAAAGAGAAACTTGCTATGCTTGTGCTGTGAGGTGTAAAAGAGTAATTGACATTCCTGGGAAGGTTTATCCTAAATATGGAGGTCCAGAATATGAAACTTTGGCCAGTTTTGGCTCTTATTGTGGAGTAACTGATTTAGAGACTGTTTGCATATGTAATCAGTTATGTAATATGTACGGGCTTGATACTGTTTCCACCGGGGCAACTATTGCTTTCGCTATGGAATGCTTTGAAAAAGGGATTCTCACAAAAGAGAAAACTGAAGGATTAGAACTAACCTTTGGGAATAAAGATGTCCTTCCGATTTTAACAGAGAAAATAGCAAAAAGAGAAGGATTTGGAGATTTTCTCGCAGAAGGAAGTAAAAGATGTGCTGATCAACTCGGTGAAAAAGCAATTCCTTTATTTATGGGTGTTAAAGGGCAAGAATTACCAGCTCATATGCCTCAAATTAAACCTGGTTTAGGAATTGCCTATTCTATAAATCCCTATGGTGCAGATCATGAAATTTGTGAACATGATACTATGATCGCAATCCCTGGAAATCCTTTTAAAGGTCGTATAGATATGATTGGAGATTATAATCACTACGCAAATTCAACCATTTTGGATGAAAATAAAATTCGATATATTTTCGATGGTCAATGTTTTTATTCTATGACAGATTCTTTAGGCCTTTGTCAGTTTGTCTGGGGTATTGCTTGGCAGCTTTATGGTCCCGATAACTTGTTGGATTTATGTAAATACGGAATTGGGTGGAATACGACTATAAAAGAACTTTTAGAAGTTGGAGCGCGTAGGATTAATATGATGAGGTATTTTAATGCGCGAGAAGGTTTTACGAAAGAAGATGATAAATTACCAGAACGTGTTTTTAAACCTCTCACTGAAGGTCCCGGAAAAGGCATTGGGATTGATAAGGAGAAATTCTATAAGGCTCAGGAAATGTATTATAAAAAGGCCGGATGGGACGATGAAACTGGAAACCCTACTGAAGAAACCTTAAAGAAATTAAAATTGGAATGGTTGCTTAGCTAAACAAGGAAGAAAAAATAAGATATCTCTTTTTCTTTTTTAATTTAATACATTAACTATTTTGTTTTTATAGTATTTTTTTAAAATTAATTGCAAAATATTTTCAAAACAGTCCAAAATACCTTCTCCTAGTTTTGCACTGGTATATATTGTATCAATGTTTTTATATTTCCCAAAATTAATGTTATGCAAGAACGTTTCAGGATTAAATTTTATAGGCAAATCTTGTTTGTTAAATGCTATAATAGTTGGAATGGTTTCAATAGATTCACTAAAATATGAAAGAAGTTCTTTCCAAGATGCCAAATTTCGGTCGTAAACTTCTTTTTGAGAGTCTAATACAAAGATGATTCCATCTACCGCATGTAATGTAATTAACCTAGTTATTATATAGAAATCCTGGCCAGTTGTAGTATAAATATGAATTTTGATCTTCCAATCCTGATTTTGAAAGGAAACAATACCATAATCAAAGAATAAAGTTCTATTTACTGTACTTTCAATACTACATATTTCCTCCTCCTTACCAAAAAGAGAAAATAAAGTTTTTATTGAAGTTGTCTTACCAGAAAGAGCCGGTCCAAAATATACAATTTTTATACTAATTGTTTTATCGACGTGATCAACAATCATATCTATAAATTTACATCTAGATTTTTAAAATCCAATTTTTTCCATTTTTTTCTTTATATATATTTACCAAAATTCAATGTAATAATCAAATTAATTTTGGAGGTTAAAAATGGCAATATTTACCTTATTAGCGTTTATAGGATATATTATAATCGGAGACTAATTTTCTTCTTAAATTCTTAAAGTTTCTTCTCTCCTTTATTGTATTCTTTCTATCATAGCTTTCTGAAAAATACTACAAAAACAGTAATTATTAAATCAAATGCATTTTTGATAAAAGTATAATGATTTTTGCTGACCTCATTCTAAGGAACGGCAAGATTATAAGTTTAAATCCTCAAGAATCTGTATTCCAAGCTTTAGCTGTTAAGTTTAATAGGATAATAACCGTTGGAAGCAATTCTGATGTCGATAAATATGGTGGGGAGGAAACTAAAATAATAGATCTCTTAGGGAAAACAGTAATCCCCGGATTAATCGATTCACATGGACATTTTATAAATGAGGGTTCCTCTAAGCAAATATATGTTGATCTAAGTGAAGAAGCTGGAATTCATTCAATCTCTGATATTCAAAAAATTCTAAAAACAAAAGCAGAACACACACCTATAGGTGATTGGATTTTTGGATATCAAGAAGATGATTCAAAACTTGAAGAGAAAAGACACCCAAATAGAATAGAACTTGATGCAATCTCCAAAGAACACCCTATTTTAATAACTACTGTTGGAGGTCATTTTTGGATGGCAAATTCAAAAACTTTTGAACTTTCGAATATCACAAAGGATTCGCCTGACCCAGAAGGAGGAAAATTTGATAGGAATCAAGAATCCGGGGAATTAACTGGGGGTCTTCATGAGGGAGCCTATTTTTCTCTGAGATCTGAAGGACCTCCACAACCGAGTCGAAATCAATCTTATTCAGGAGCTAAACAGATTCTGAATGAATGTAGTTCAGTTGGTTTAACATGCGTATATGATTTAGTTGGAAAATCAGAGATCCGAGCAGCAATTGATTTAAAAAACCATGGAGAACTTCCTATTAGGATTAGAATGGATGTTACCATCGAACTTCTTGAAGAGTTAGATAAACTTGGTATATATAGAGGACTCGGGGATGACTGGGTTCGTATTTGCGGGTTAAAATTCTTCTTTGATGGGGCAGTCTCAGCAAGGACAGCAGCCGTCTCAGAACCATATTTAGATAAACCAGATTTTTACGGAGTGATGTCAACTACCAAAGAAATAGCTACTGAACTTCTTACAAAAGCCTATGAAAAAGAGTTTAGAATTTCTGCTCACGCTAATGGAGATCGTGCTATTAAAATATACTTAGATATTATTGAAGAGCTTCAAAAGAATTTTCCAAGAGAAGACCCTCGTAATAGGGATATCCATTGCAGTGTGGTCAACGAAATATTAGTAAGAAGAATTAAAGAATTAAACGTGCTTCCTACTATCTTTGGTGCTTATCCATATTACCATGGCGATAAACTGATCCCCTCTTTTGGTGAAAAGAGGTTAGAAAATATGTTTGCTGCTCGTTCTTTCTTAGATGCTGGTGTTATAGTTGCAGCACATTCTGATCACCCCTGCTCTCCTTTTCCACCACTCATGGCAATTCATGCTTTAGTCAACAGAAAAACCAAAGCTGGGAGGGAAATTGGAAAAAGTCAAAAGATCTCAGTAATTGAAGCGTTAAAACTTTACACCATTAATGCTGCTTATCATTCTTTTGATGAAAATATTCTTGGCTCAATTGAACCAAATAAACTCGCAGATTTCGTTATCCTCGAAGAAGATATCTTAACAGTTTCCCCAGATAGAATTAAAGACATCCCAATATTCATGACGATAATAGATGGTAAAATTGCCTACCAAAAGCGCTAAGTGTTAAATTCATATCTTTAATATAAAGTTGGAGGATGGAAAATCTAGCATTTCCATAGTTCATCAATTTTTTCACCAAGTTTTTCCCACCGCCATACAATATTTAACCCAAAATATGCTCTTATAATATCTGTTAAAAAATAAAGATATTGCCTTCTAATTTTTCTAACTGAAAGAGACTCTTCGAGATGTTTAACAACCGTTCTTGGAGTAAACAGGATGTTATTACAATTTCTTTCAAAATAGTTATAAATATGTTTCGTTAAAATGTAAATCCCTTCCAATTTCTCTTTTAAATTAAGAACACATGCATTGTTATCATTATTGTTGTAGAATAATCTTACAAATTCCCTTTCTTGCATTAATTGGTTTGAATTTATCAACTTTCGTGTTTCATTCACTAAATCTTTTTCATCCATAACAATATATCCTTCATAAAGCTGTCGGTTTTTCTTGTATTGTGATTTAGATTTAATGAGAATATCTCCTGTAAAAGATTTTTGAAAGATGTAATCGATAAAATCGTTTAATTCAGGAATCAAATATGTAAACTCCTTCTTAATTGAAACTAAAATCTTTTTCCTAAATAAACAAGCATGAATTATGTAAATCAAAATTTCCGACTTAATGTTGTTTTTCAAAATGCATATCGTCTTCTCATTTGGTTTTCCTGCGAATGGTAATGAAAAAAATTTATAGTATTTATCATATATATCCCAGAGGGTGTTTTTAAATTTGCTATAACCCAACTCTCCTATATCCTTTCGGGATTTTCGCTTCTCAGAAAGAATCTTTGGGAACTCTTTAAGATTTTTTAATTCATGGGCAAATTCTTTAATAATCTGAGATTTAAGTTTTAAAGATTTAAAGTTCTCTGTAGACTGTTCATTAACTAAAAAAGTTATCATAAATTCTTCAAATCCACTTCTCGCAAGTTTTGAGGGAATATAAAATCTATAATTTAACGTCTGGAAGTCTTCAAAAGCAATTGGGAAAGGTTTCTCTCCACTCCCATAACTTAAGAGCATATCCAGAATAACACTGCTAAAAGGATTATATTCACTCTTACTGAAAAATAACTTTGGTCCTTCTACTTGGTCAAAGTAAAAGATGAATAGTTTATTTGTAGTTTCATTCTTCCCCATTAATATCACCTTTAAATTTATGATCTATGTTTTAAAAGCTCTTGATTTCAAAAAAACTTGATAAAGTTAAATATTTAGTTGATTTTGTCAAGATTAAAATTGATAAAATCATTTTCTATTATGAATAATAATGACACAAAACTTGGATAGAGTAGGAAAAATAAGAAGTTTTAACCGTTACTATACCAATTTACTCGGACTTTTGGATCGAACCCTGCTAAAAAGTAGTTATTCTTTAACAGAAGTGAGAATTATGTTTGAACTTGACCGTTTATCAAGAGCAACTGCTAGTGACCTTGTAAAACTCCTTTCCTTGGATCCAGCTTATCTCAGCAGAATATTGAGTAGTTTTGAAGAAAAAAACGTAATTAAAAAAGAAAAGTTAAAAACGGATAGGCGAAAACAACTACTCTCATTAACATCCAAAGGACAGCATGCGATTTTAGAACTTCAGGAAAGAGCAAATGATCAGATTATCACATTGCTGGGGAATGTAAACGATGAGGTCCAAGAACAACTCATCACCGCAATGAATACCATCGAGAGAATTTTAAAAGGTGAGACAAGGAAATCAGAAATTTTTACTTTACACTCTCATAAACCGGGCGACATCGGGTATATTACATATCGACATGGGGTGATTTATGCCGATGAATATCAACTTGATGAAACTTTTGAAGCCTATGTGGCAAAATATATGGCAAAATTTGTTGAAAACTATGATCCAACTAAAGACCACTTGTGGATTGTTGAGAATGAAAATGAGATTGTCGGTTGTATTGCTATAGTGAATGTAGATGACAAAGTTGGCCAACTTCGTTGGCTTCTTGTTGAACCTAATGCAAGAAATAAGGGTATCGGAACGAAACTAATGCATGAAGCTCTTAGTTTTTGCAGACATCAAGGTTACCAAAAAGTCATTTTAGGGACATTTAGTGACCTTAAAAAAGCCCGTAAATTATATTCAAAGAATGGATTTCAATTAATAGAATCCAAAAAACACTTTATTTGGGGGCAAGAACTGGCTGAAGAACAATGGGAATTGAAGCTATAATGGTAATTGTTTTGATAATATTCTTGAGTAAATTATATATCCGAACTTAGCATTAATACGATATATGGGATTAAATGTATTATTAATAAACCCAAATAGGTTTTACAATCCTCCAGTAATCCCAATTGGTTTGGAATATCTAGTTACAGCGTTAGAAAAACACAACCATAATGTTGAAATATTAGACCTGTGTTTTTCAGATACACCAGCTGAGGATTTGGATAAAATTCTTAATAAAAATTCATTTGATTTAGTAGGGTTAACCATCCGTAATATTGATTCGGCAGTTTATTTTAATAACGAATTTTATTTAACCGATTTCAAACCTATAGTGATACGGGTTAAAGAACAAAATATTCCAGTCGTATTAGGAGGTTCAGGATTCTCAGCCATGCCTAACGAAATCTTAGACTATCTTAAAGCAGATTACGGTATTATTGGTCCTGGAGAGTTGATATTTCCAATGTTTTTAGAATTATGGCAATCAAATAATTTAACGCAAAAAATTTTCGATGGTTGGTATACAGGAGTTGATAAAGAATTAGTAAACTTGAGAGGAAACAAATTAAATTATCCACAATATTTAAAGGAGGAAGGAATAGTTGGATTTCAAACTCATGTTGGCTGTAATAATCAATGTCCTTATTGTATAGAAGCTAATACACGGGTACAATTCAAAGATATTCCTAAAATTGTTAAGGAATTAACTCACTTGGTTAACCAAGGTTATAATCATTTTCATACATGTGATACCGAGTTTAATTCTAACTTAAAGTTTTCAATAGATTTCTGTTTGGCATTAATTAAAAGAAATTTAGGCCTAAAATGGGCTCTTTATATGAAACCAACCCCATATAGCGAAGATCTATTTAAATTTTTACATGAATCAAAGGCTTATTTAATAACGCTTTCAGTTGATAGTGATGAGAGAATTCAGAAGTCAAATAAGTATAGCTATGATGATTTATCTCAAATTGTAAACTATTGCCAAAAATACGATATTAAACTAGCAATAGATTTATTAGTCGGATACGCTAATGAGACTCTAAAGTCAGTTAAAAAAATGATTGATTTCTTAAAAATTAATAGACCATTTACAGTTGGAATAAGTTTTAATTATCGGATTTATAACCATACTCCCTTAGCTAGCTTAATAAAAGAGGATCCATCATTACAAAAGAAATTAAATAAACCATATACAGGTGCTGAAAATTTTTTAGAGCCAATCTTTTATAATCAGTTGCCTCAAGAAACAATAGAAGAATTAATTGACCAAGATGATCTGTTTAAAATTGCTGGAATTACCCCTGGTGTAAATTATCAACAAATTTAAAGATTTATTGCTTTCGCATACATTTTTATTCACTCTTTCTTTTTTCTCTACATATTTAGTTTGATTATAAATACTTTCAAAGCACAAATAAAGAAATGTCAAGTGATATAGAAGTAAAAGGTTATACAGATCCGAAATTTGAAGCTATAAGAGATGTGTTTAAGGAGAATTTTAATGATTTCAATGAATTTGGTGCTTCCTTTGCAGTATTTTTTGACAACAAATTAGTCGTAGACATCTGGGGAGGATATTCAAACTCAGAAAAAACTCAACAGTGGAATAAAGATTCAATCGCTAAAGTTTATTCAACTAATAAAATTATCACTTCCATTTGCGCCCTCATTCTTGTAGATAAGGACTTATTAGATTTGGATGCTCCTGTTGCAAAATACTGGCCCGAATTTGCGCAATCGGGGAAGGAAAAATTATCTGTACGGAATTTGTTTAGTCATTCAGCGGGTCTTCCCGTTTTTGATGAAAAAATTACAGTTGAGGATTTAAAAAATTGGGATAAAATAGTTAACATTCTAGCTAAACAAAAACCAATGTGGGAACCCGGTACAAAATGTGGTTACCATGGTTCTACAATGTACTTTTTGCTTGGAGAATTGGTGAGGAGAATTTCAGGAAAACCCATAAATAAGTTTTTCAGAGAAGAAATAGCTGAACCCTTCAATATTGATTACCATATTATGCTACCAGAAAAATTCAGAGCAAATCGTGCAGATATGATTCCCCCCAAAATACCTTTAGGGGTACTTGTATGGGATGAAAGCATAGATCGAAACTCATATTTTTTTAAAGTTTGGTCTAATCCTGATTTGAAAAATGTACATGATAATGATTTAATATGGCTTGATATTGAAACCCGTGGGTTTGGAAATGCAAGGTCCGTAGTAAAAATAGGATCCATTATTGCTAACGGGGGATTTTTAGATGGAGTCCAGATTTTAAAACCAGAAACGATTGCAAAATCTATAGAAGAGCAAATTTTTGATACAGATTTAGTTTTAGGCACTAAAGTTCGGTATGGGTTGGGTTGGGGTCTGAAAAATGATTTTCACTCTCTACCAAGTCCAAATACGGCTTATTGGGGAGGTATGGGAGGATCCTCCCTCATTATGGATTTAGATAATAAAATGAGTATTGCTTATGTTATGAATAAGATGCGAAGACAACCTCTGGATGAAACCCGAAAAAACAGATACACCACCGATAGCCGGGGAAACCGACTTGTTAAGAAAATTTATGAACTATTATGAACGGGTAAAATTAGTAAAACAAAATTGAGGAAGAAAAATCAAACTCTATTTTAAAATCTTCCTATGTTCTCAGAATAAGATAAGTCAGAGGTCTACGTAGAATTTTGCTAACTCCCGGTAATGGGGTGGACAACCCGAAACATATGTTGCTTCTGGATATTTTTGAGCAATTTTTTTTGTACAATTTCCACAAAATAGAAGAACACCGTGGTCTTCAGGAATATCGTTTTCTTCTGTTCTTCCTACAAAAAAATCAATTCTTTCATACTTTTTATTTCTCTCCTTTAATTTCTCTCTTAATTCGGGAGTGAAAGTGATTTTTCTATTCATTCGAGTTAAAGTCATTTGACATCCTGTGCATGTCCACATAGATGAGTGATGATACATATTACCAAATGGTTTAGTACGTTTGACTGGTCTTTTAAATGGTTCTTTACAAGTTAAAGGTAGACTACCTGGTGCTAAAGAGACATTAATTTCTGGCAAGTGTTCAACTAGATCCACTGGAATTCCCATAATTTGACAACAAGCATTATCTACTTCAAACATATCGGTACCCCCAATGCAAATATCTAGTTTTTTCACCCAAGTTAAACCCGGATTTGTTGTAGGCCCATTTCCTTCTAAAGCAAGAGTGGCATCGCAAACTGTAAGCTCAGGTTGTACTAAATTCCCTAATTCAAAAATGCACTCATGTAGAGTACTATGGTATACATCATTTTCATCTCTATATCCGAGATGGAACTTTTTCTTATTTTTCAAAAGGAGAAGTCCTTTTTGATTTTTAAGTCCTAACGTAACCATACAAGCCCCGTGTGTTTTCATCTTAGGTAGATTAATATAACTGTGCGTTTTTATAAGAGAGGGTAGTTTTATTTTATAAGGCGGGAATTTCCATTTATACTCATCTAAATCTACATACTCCAAATTAACGATACTTAAAGGAACACTATAATTCTCTTTTAAATTCTCCACCATTTTCTCATAACCTGATGTTTCAATAAGACGTTGAAAACTTTCAGGTTTTTCTGAAAAATAACCCGAGTTTTCCCCAATAACAAATTCTTCTATGTCAAATTTATCATTAAGCGCTAAAATTAAACCAGCACATACTATTGGGTCTACATCTACAGCCTGATTTGGAGGTAAAGCATCTACAACGTTTGGTTTCAAAAAAATTCGTGGTTTTGATGGTGTATAATCAAGGTGTTCAATTAATTTTTCCATAGCTAGCCTAACATCATCTAATGATTCTGGATTTACTTGAATAATATTTATCATTTTAAATTCACTATTTCAAAAAATATTTTCAAAAATTAAAAGATTTGCACTACATGGATCATGCTGAATCCTTGGTATTGGTAGAATCATCTGGAGCGACGAGTTTTATATGAAGTGTTATTTATTATTTACAAAAAAATCAAATTTAAGAAGCATTCAAAACAATAGGTCACGTTAATTTTTGTCATCCTTTATTGAACTTCGTTTTGTAAAACAAAAATTTTTAGTAATATATTAAAAAGTACATGCTTTTAATCTCTTCAAGATTTCAGTTAACAAAATAAATCATTTTTTTTGAGCTTAAATCATTGACTTACTATGGTCTCCACAATTCCACCTCAGAAAGCTAAATTCAAAAAACATTTGATGATTATTTTTGTAATTATGTTTACTGAAGTTTTAGGCTTCAGTATGGTGATACCTATAATGCCCTTTTTAGGATTATCATTAGGGTTAAATCCTTTTCAAATAGGTTTAATTATGAGTGTTTTCAGCTTTAGTCAATTATTTGCTAGCCCTATTACGGGTAAGCTTAGTGATCGTTTTGGTAGGAAACCTATTCTTTTAATAAGTCAGACTAGTACCTTAGTTGGATTTTTTCTTCTTGGTATCGCGGATTCTGTATGGCTCTTAGTTGCTGCACGTTTAATTGATGGACTTATAGGGAGTAATATGACTGTAAGCCAAGCATATATTAGTGATGTAACCTCTCCACAAGATCGAACAAAAATTTACGGATATTCAAGTGCAGTATTTGGAGCAGGTTTAATTTTTGGTCCCTTGATTGGCGGTATATTATCAACAATTAATTATTCCATTCCGATGTTATTCGCTGCAGGAATAAGCTTAATTTCTATAATTTTAGTGATATTATTTTTACCAGAATCATTATCATCGAAAAATGAGAAAATTAAAATAAAATTTAACGAGATTATTCCCGTCGGTGAAATAAAACGATTTTTCAAAGATTCAAACGTGAGAAAGGTCTTACTACTTTTCTTTGTCTATAGTTTCGGATTTATGCTTTTTATAACAAGTTTCCCATTATTTGCAAAATATCAGATACAGGTTACTGCTCAAGAAGTTGGATTCTTGATGGCATGGGTTGGTATTTTAAGAGTAATTTTTCAGATTCTTCTCATAAATCCCCTTCAGAAAAAATTTGGTGAAAATTCCACTCTGATTTTTGGTATAATTTCAATGGTATTTACTATGGTTATACTTGTTTTTACAACGGATTATATCTTTGCATTTATCCCCTTTATTTTTATTGCATTTGGGACTGGGGTGTGTCGGCCAATTTTCACAAGTAAATTAACGAAAAGTGTAAGTAAAGAAGAAACTGGAAGTGTTTTAGGTGTGAATAATGCTTTGTCTAGTATTGCACAAATTATCACCCCAATTTTAAGTGGTGCAATGATTCAATATCTTCCTTCATTATTACTCCCTGCACTATCAGCAATTTTTTTCACAATATTGTTAATTCAATGGATAAAAGGATCAAAAACTTTAACAGAATATCAAATTCCAGCTTGAATCATCTAGAGCAACAAGAGATGAAAAAAAGGATATATTATATAAAATAGAATCAAATTGATAAATATGAAAACGGAGATTAAAGTTTTATTATCGGATCTTGAGTTCCCTGAAGGGCCTAGATGGCGAAACGGTAAGTTGTTCTTTTCGGATGCTGCTGGAGGAAAAGTCATTGCCGTCGATGAGAAAGGGGAATCTGAAGATCTTGTTCAAATACAAGATTGGCCATCAGGATTAGGTTTTTTAAATGATGGGAGGATGCTTATAGTTTCAATGCAAAATCGGTGTCTAATGCGTTTAGATCCAGAAGGATTGAAAATTCATGCGGATTTAAGCAAATTTACAGAATATAACTGCAATGACTCTGTAACTGATGCCAACGGACGAACTTACATAGGAAATTGGGGCACTAAATCCCTTGAATCCCCAGCTAAACCCACATGCATCATCGTGGTCACTCAGGATGGTGAAGCTAAAGTTGTTGCTGAAGGTCTTCTATTTCCAAACGGATGTATCGTGACTCCCGATTGCAAGACTTTCATTGTTGCAGAAACCCAAGGAGGACGACTCACTGCTTTTGATATTGAAAATTCAGGGAATCTAATAAATCGAAGAGTTTGGGCTGAAATTAAAGATTTTACACCAGATGGTATATGTCTTGATGAGGAAGGCGCAATATGGGTCGCAAATCCATCCAAAGCAGAAGTCTTACGTGTTTTGGAAGGGGGTGAAATCACTTCTACAATTAAAGTAAAAGATACAAATGTGTATGCATGCACTCTGGGTGGAGATGATGGAAGAACCCTTTTTCTTTGCACAAGTCAATTATTCGAGCAAAAAAGATCAAGTGGAAGAATTGAATTCGTAAAAGTAGAGGTTCCAGGTGTTGAAATTCCGTAAAATAAGAAGTATTACGCAAAACAGTATTTTAATGTATGAAAATGTTGTTGTGAAAGGTGAAAGAATTAGATTTCAATATTGAATGAGAATAGAATGGTTCTCAAGAAAAAAGAAGAATATCAGAGCGATATTTCTATGGTTTAAATAATAAAAAATTAGAGAATATATGATAGATTTGCCTATTTATAAATTTATAAATTAATTCAAATATACGATGAATATGATGAGAAAAATAAATAGAGTTTTTCGAGTTTACATTCTTAGACATTCGAGGAAGGTTAAATGCCAGCAGTAACGCCATCGGATGGTCCAATTGCGGTGACTGGTGCCTCAGGCTATGTAGGTTCCCATGTGGTGATCGCGTTGATGAAGCGCGGATATACTATTCATGCTTGTATAACCGAATTAAACAACCCAGATAAGACTGAACATTTACTGACACTCAATGGGGGAGAATACTCTGGCCATTTGGAGCTTTTTACCGGAAATTTGCTCGAGGAGGGTAGTTATGATGAACCATTCACGGATTGTAGTGCCGTGCTTCATGCTGGCACACCAATGGGTTATGGTGGCTCCAATAATCCCCGACAGATCTATGATGGTGCGATAAACGGCACTAAAAACGTCCTCAATTCGGTCAAAAAAGTGGGTACGGTAAAAAGGTTCGTTTACACAAGCTCTTTTTCTGCCATCCATCATCCAATGCCATCTGGTTATATCTTCACTGAGAAAGATTGGGCGTCGGACAATCGTGAGAATGACCCGAACTGGACTTCAAAGAGAATTGATGAGGATGGCGAGATGGCTTATTCAATGGCCAAGGTCGAGACTGAGCTCCTGGTATACCGATTTGCTGGGATCGATGGTCGTTTTGACGCCATATCTGTATGTCCCATTACCGTACTGGGACCACTCCTTTCTCGGGTGCATGAACGAGTAGGTTCTTGGCAATGGTTTCTTGGTCGTATGCTGGCTGGGAAGCCCTGCGGGCGTCAATGGAATGCATTATGGAATATCATTGACGTGCGCGATGTTGGCCAATCTCAGGCGCTAATGATCGAAAACGATATCTGTAAGAATAGCTGGCGTTATCAATTGAGTGCTACAGATGAATCAGGAGAAATTGATGCGTTGCAACTTCAAGCCCACCTACAGGATTTGTTCCCTCAAATCAATGTGGGAGGTCCACCTGGTGAAATACACAAGATCATCGAAAAATATGGGAAGGTCTACCAAGCACCACTTGCACATTGTGATCGGGCACGCGAGGAACTTGGCCTAAAGACTCATACCATCAAGGATACGTTGTACGAAACCGGACAAACTATGATCGATCTAGGTCTAATAGAACCGGCTTTAAAATAGGGTATTATTTTTATTATTGTTAAATAATATAAATGCGTGTTCTAAGTTTTTATTTATTAAATTGGAATCTAAAAAGTTTTATTAGAACCAAATTTTTGGATAATTCTAATAAAGTAATATTATTAAAAAAACTATGATTAATCAGAGGTTATCATTCTTATGAATACAGAACCTAAGAAACCAAAGCTTTTTTTCCTAGATAATATTAAGGTCTTATTTACTATTCTCGTGATATTCCAACACGTGAGGGTCACTTATGGTGGGTCGGGTGGGTGGTATTATATTGAGGCATCACCAAGTGATCTTTTCAGCATTATATTTTTTACAATTTTAAGCTCAATTGGAGGTCTTTTTCAAGCCTCACTTATGGGATTATTCTTTCTAATGGGTGGGTATTTTACTCCCAAAAGTTATGATAAAAAAGGCGCATCCTCATTCTGGAAAGAACGGCTTCTACGTCTTGGTATTCCTCTCGTTTTATATATTTTGCTAATTAATCCTCTTTTGGCTTATATTATAGAACCACAAGGATCTTTAATAGATTTTTATTTGAGCCAATTTCAATCACTGGAAGTATTTATCGGTTTTCTTACAAGAACTGGTCCTATGTGGTACCTCTTTCTTTTATTAATTTTTACTGCTATTTATGCTCTATGGCGTCAGATAACAAAGATCGACTCAGTGCAAAGTCGAATCCAAAAGGAATTTTCAATCCCAAGTTATATCTATTTACTCTTTTTAGCCATTAGTTTAGGATTTGCTACTTTTTTAATTCGCTTAATCTCTCCTGTAGACAAATTTCCGCTGGGAATCCCATTCGGATTTTTCTTTCCGTATCTCATGATGTTCAGTATTGGTGTTATTGCTGTTCGATATGATTGGTTTGAAAAGATGACTAGAAATCATGTCAAAGTCTGGTCAATTATAATAGCAGTTATGTTTGTATTATTTTATATATACGCTTTTATGGCTCTGGGAATAGTTTCAGATTATAGTGTCTTATTTGGGGGATTTAATTTGCATGCTCTTGTATTTGCTGTTGTAGAAAATGTCATAGCTATGGGGATGATTTTTGTATTAATTAAGATTTTTTATGCAAAATTCAACAAGCAAGGAAAAATTCTAAAGAACCTATCTTCTAGCGCATTTCCTATGTACCTAATTCACCCACCCGTCCTTGTCTTTGTATCCCTCGGATTTGCATTTATACCCATATTACCTGTTATAAAATTCACCATTGTATTTCCTCTAACAGTCATCCTTTGCTATCTATTGAGCCATTTTATCTTCGAAAAAATACATATAAACAAACGGCCAAGAGCTACTCAAGAAAGTTAGAACATTTATGATATGCAAAAAATTAAAAGGAAAACTAAGATTCAATAAATAACTTCCAGGGCTATAATTTTTTGATTTGAGTTTTAAAAAAATCGATAATACTCTCCAAACATCTACTTGGAAGTGCTCCATGTTTACCCTCTACCGGAGTACTTGAGATTTTTAAAATTGTTGATGCAATAGCCCCAAATCTATATTTGTCTGTGCTTGATGCAAATAAAATTGTTCTGTCTTCGAGATTGTTTATGATAATTTTATCCCAATTAAAACTTTGAATAACAGGATCTACTTGAGCAATAGCAATTACATTCTTTATTAAACTCTTATTGTTATTTAAGAAATCATAAATAATCCTACCACCCATAGAAAAACCTATAAATCCGAATTTACTCTCAGGTTTCGATGTTTCTATTATTTTTCCTAATTGATTGAAATAGTTTGTCCCAACTAAGTCATCCTCAATTAGATGTGGATTCAATGCCACTAAACCCCAGTTTTCTTTATGAAATGCTTTAAAATAGGATTCCATGCTTGATTCCTCTATTCTCCCTTCACTTAATAGAGTATTTGACCAAACTCCGGCAATTTCAGGATGCCCGGAGGCTATAATAAAGATATGATCCTTTTTAAAGACGTTTGGAGTTGATATTAAGTAATAATCTTGATTTTTGTCCAAATCTCTATAAGGTTGTTTTACAATAATCTCTCTTTCGAGAAGATCCTTTTCAACGGACCAAGCAATTTCTTCTACATCTACCATTTCGTCTCTGTTTTTATAACTCCTTTTTGTTTAATTAATTAAATCACTCTAAATTCTTAAGACCATTTTCAAGGCTTCTTATTATTTTATCAACTGGTTCAATTCCTACAGACATCCTCATCAAATAAAAATCAAAACCTAGTTGTTCTAATTCCTCTTTTGAATCATGATAATGAGCCATTATGACATACGGACATAATAAAGTTTTTTCAGAACCTAGGCTTGGACCCTTCAAAATTGGAGGGAGCAAATTATCGTAAAACTTCTTAGCGTTCTCCTCAGTAGATTCCTTTAAAACAAAACTTAATAATCCGCTTCCCCCCTTAAGATACTTTTTCATAAGTAGGTGATATTGATCATTTTTTATTGATGGATAATATACCCTTTTGATTAATTCATGATTATTCAAGAAGTTAGCAACAATTTCACTATTATTATTTATTTTTTCCATTCGTTCTTCAAATCTCCTAATATTTCGAGATAAGACTTTAACATCATTGAAATCCATTTTTAATTTTGTAATTTTGCTAAAATTTTCGAATTTTTCCTCCAATTCCTCTTCATTAATTAAGACTACTCCACCAATATGATTGTTTTTTCCACTAAGAAATTTGGTTGTACTATGAACAACTATATCAACATCGTAAAGGAAAGGATTAAAATTATATGGTGTAGCAACAGTATTATCAACTATTACTTTTGCACCTTTAGAATGAGAAATCCTCACAATTTCATCGATATCTACCAATTGAATTAAAGGATTTGAGGGAATCTCGACAATAACTCCCGCTGTATTCAAATCAATACAGTTTTTTAAATTCTCAACAAAATTATCTCTAATAAAAACTGGTTTAGGTAAGTCATACTTTTCAAGCCAACTCTCTAAAATTCTAAGAGTATCAACATACAATGAGCCGATTGCGATAATTTTGCCTTTTTTTGAGGATATTAAAGATAAAATTGAACTAAAAACTGCTACCATGCCAGATGAATATAAAAAACAAAATTCTGGGGATGTTTTTTCTAATTCTGCTATTCTTTTTCTTAGATTATAATCATAACCTTTTGTTAATTCACTAGAAGATCTAAATTTCTTAATTAATTTTCGAGAACTCACATTGAATCCACAATGCCTTCGTAGAATATCTAACATAGCATATCTTATGCTAAAAATTAATATTATCCCAATATCATGTTTCTTATCATGATGAAGTATTATGTTGAATCCTAAGTTTTTTAAGTCATCTCCTAAATTGATATCTTCTAAAATACCAATAACAATTTTTCCTTTAGCATCATTTTGGAATTTATTTCCTTGAGTTTTGATAAACAATATATTTGCGTCTGCCATTTCAGTCCTTTTGACAAGGTTAGGAAATTTTTCATTAAGCATATTATAAAACTCTAATGGTACCCCCTTATCAAAATATATCTTATTCCCATGTCTGAAACAGTAATCGACAACTAAGAAAATTGCAGCTTCATAGCTGTGACAACTAATTGCACCTATTGCCCCAAATTTTTTTTTATATTTATTTTCAATTATCTTAACTATTGGATGAGTTACAAATCGTGGGTAACCATGATTTATTACAATATTATGCTCCTCATAATCTATTACATCCTTCAATGTGGGGAAAATAGCTGAAACTCCATGAAAACCACCTATTGGTTTAACTAGTTTTAATGTTGGTAAATATTTCTCAATTCCCATGATTAGATTAATATTTCTTTAAAAAAAAAAGTCATTATTTGCTATTTTGCAAGTCATTTTTTTGACTATATTGATTTTTTTCACTCGAATTTCATATTTTTCATCAAGCAAAAATGGATAATTTGAAAACTCTATACGTGAATGTTTTGACAATGATAAGAAAATCTTTGATTCCTCGTGAAGTAAGGATTCGATTGCGAGAAATCGAGTATGATTAGATTATATAAGAAGAAGTTTTCCTATTATATCCCTTTTTTTTAATCCATGGTTATGCTACCTTTTAATAATTTTAATAGGTTTATTCAATTATTTATCCTTTAATTTCAAATATTGATAAAATAATCAAAACTAATAAAATCGCTGTTACAAATAAAATGACTATTATAACAACAAAAAAGCCTTTTGAAGAGATTTTAGGCGTGTTAAAGAATATGAACAAAATTGGGTTGGTCTCCTGTGGTAATTGTGCGGCTATGTGTCAAACGGGAGGTACCGAAGGAGCAAAAGAGATTGTCAAAAAACTAGAGCAAGAAGGGTTTGAGGTAGTAGTTACAATGGTTTCTGAGGAAGTATGCGATAATAGAGTGATGATGAAGGATTTTCGAAAAATTGAAGAAGATTTGCAAAATATTAACGCGATATTAACATTAAGTTGTGGATTAGGTGTTGCAAGCATTTCTCAAATACTTTCTAGAATGCATCCAGATATCCCTGTGTTTATCGCAACAAATACTGAATTTATGGGGATGACGGAGAGAATTGGAAGATTTTACCAACGTTGTAACGGGTGTGGTGATTGTTTGCTAAACGAGACTGGTGGAATTTGTCCAATTACAACTTGCGCTAAATCACTGATGAATGGGCCTTGTGGTGGAATGGTTCATGGTAAATGTGAAGTTGGGAATTTTGAAATAGATTGTGGATGGGTATTAATTTTCAACCGTTTGAAAGTCTTAGGAAGATTAGATTTATTTATTAAATTAAGGAATCCTGTCAACTGGAGTGAATCAGGTCATCAACGAGAAGTAGTTTGGAGGTAAAGGCTGATGACAGAGAAAAAAGTCTTTTCTAAACTAGGAGAGTCGATTAAAAAGGGAGAATTTGTATTAACTGGTAGAATTGAACCAGAAAAAACGTGTGATCTTTCAAATTTGATTCAGGAAGCAAGAGAAATGGCACCTTATGTTGTTGCTGCAAATGTAACTGATAGTACTCATGCAAATGTTACAATTAATTCAATGGTAGCTGCTCATATAATTCAAAGAGAAGCAGGATTAGAATGTGTGTGGCAATTAACAACTAGAGATTGCAATAAAATTGGTATCGCTGGGCAGATAATGGGTGCCCACGCATTAGGACTGCATAATATTCTTTCTCTTACTGGTGATCATACTGCATTAGGTGATTGCCCAGAAACGAAACCAGTCTTTGATTTAGACTCTGCTACACTAATAAAACTTGTACGGGAAATGGTGGATACAGGCTCAATCAATGGTCATGAAATTAAACATCCTCCGAAACTCCATGTAGGAAGTTCGGCTAATCCTAATTCAGATCCTATGGAGGCTGAGATATTGAAAATTAGCAGAAAAGTTGAAGCCGGGGCAGAATTTGTTCAAACTCAGGTAGTCTGCAATATAGATATTGCAATCGAATTTCTAAGGGAACTTAAAAAATACAATATACCTTTATTTCTAGGAATTTTTCCCATTAAAAGTTATTCTATAGCAAAGGAATTTGATACGTTTGGTTCTGGAGTAGATGTCCCAAAAGATATTCTCGAGAGATGGAAACGAGTTAAAACAAGCGTTTCTGATAAAAAAGAACAAAAAAAAACCTATGACCAATTGAATTATGACCTTTTTAAACCTTTTATAACCGAATTAAAGTCAAAAGGGTTGATAGCGGGAGTTCATTGTTTGGCAGCGCACTATACAAGAATTTTTCCTAAATTGATTGAAGTAATAAAGAGTTAAACTGTTCATTTTTCATATTTTTTTTTAGAGAACTGATATTTATTGAAAAGAGAAAATATTAATTCAGTTTATTACACTTTTATATCCCAATTTTTAATAAAACTATCACATATATTCTTATAAATAATCGAGTTTAGGAGTATCCTAATTATGGGAACTAGGTCTAACACTAAGATACATGGAAGACCAAAGAGAAACAAATAATAAAAAGTTAACTAGAATCTAAAAAGAAGGTATTTTTTCAGACCAAAGATGAAAACCGTCTATTTATAGACTTCTTTATTCCATATTTAAATCTATGTTATAATAAGATTTTAAATAATAATTTTTTTCCTATTAACTTGTATGGAGAAAAAAAAGAAGAAGGTCTTAATATTAGGTTTAGCAAATAGTGGGAAGACATCTATATCTCTTTCAATGCAGAAGATTACAAACTTATCATCCTTTACTTCTTTAATCCCTACAACAGAAATAGAGATCTCTAAGTTTGAAGATGAGACATCAGAATTTTTATTATGGGATTTTGGCGGGCAAGAACAGTATCGAAAGAAATATAAACTAAACATGAAAAAATATATTGCTCAAACGGATGAGATTATTTATGTTATTGATATTCAAGATGAAAACGTATACTTTATTTCTGTAGTTTTTTTAAGAGAAATACTAACTGTAGTTAAATCAGTAGGTTATTCTTTTGAAGTCTCAATTTACTTTCATAAATATGATGAATCATTCAAACCTGAAGCCGATAGAATCAAAAATCTCATCAAAATTTTGGATGAGGAAATTCCTGAAGGATTCACTTATAAAATATATAATACAAAAATATCTACAATTTTTGAAAGAACAGAGTCATCCCAGTCCTCTTAAAATACCACTTTTTACAACATTTTTCTGATGTATAAATTAATTTCCTCAGATTATAATTATTTCTATATTTCTAACTAAAATATAATATCTTCCCATTTTTCTCTACAGATTTTACTAATTCTTGATTTTCAAGGAAAAATAAATGACCAAGCACTTCAGAAAGTGCCAAATATGAATTAGTATCATCTAGATCTCCAAAGTGTAACTGGGAGATTCTTAACGGTGTAAGGGGGTTGTCTTTGATTACTCTTGATATCTCTGTTAACCTATTTTTATGGTGATCTTTGATTTCTGAAATTCTTTTGTGAGGTTCATAGATTATATCTTGGTGAGCAGGGAATATTATTTTTGGATTAAGATTATCGATACGGTCTAGTGAATCCAAATAATGACGGAGAATATTATTGAAATCATAACCTTTATATTGTTCTGTGAGAAATTTTGGAATAATATAATTCCCAATATGCGGAGTAATTCGGCTCAGTATGTGATCCCCGCAATATAAGAATTTATTTTTTGTATTGAACAAGCAAATATGACCAAAGCTATGACCAGGAGTCCAAATTATTTCTAAATCGTTTAATATTTTATCTCCATCATGTAAAATTATATCAGGTTTTTGGTACTGGCGTAATTTGGGCCAATAACTAAGAAACTGCACTGCTCTTTCGGATTGGTTTTCGTTGAATCCATACTGTATCATTTGATCTGCGATTTTTCTAGCTTCTTTTTCAATTTCATATAACTTTTCATCATCAGTTTGCCATTTAAGGGTTTCATTGGTTATATCATGCATTAAAATTTTAAGATTCGGATTTTTTTTCTTTAATGTGGGGGCTAATCCAACATGATCAGTATGATTATGGGATATAAAGCAATAATTAATATCTTGTACTGATATACCAATATTGCTGAGGGCTGAGAAAAATAGTTTACTCCAATTTGCCATCTTAAATCCTGAATCAAAAAGAATCTTGCTCCCATTATGGTCAAACAGATACACGCTTACATTTTTCACTGACCATGGAACATCAATTTTGATTTGATGAACATCTTCAATTTTATTTATTTCCGAATTAAAATTTGAAAAGAACAATGTAAAACAGCCTCGTTCAAGTATTATTAGTTAGAATTAAACTGTGAATTTTTACTTTTGTTTTTCTGGATTAGCACTAATTTCATTTAATTCTCAATATTCGCAGCAATCTCAAATTTAAATCTTTATCTTTGATTGAAAAATTTACAGCAGTGAATATTATCATCTCTTTTAAGGTTTTAACACCAAATATTTATAAACAATTAACCTACTATTTAGGTGATTTTATGAGAGGTTAAAGATTAGATAGTTCTAGCTTCATTACAAAATCGAATTTATTATATCTAAGTGCTAAATAACATGATAAATCATGACTGAAGCATCAATTTTTGGGTCAGAAAATTTATTCAAAGAGCTTTTTGATAATATGAGTAGTGGTGTGGGGATATATGAAGTGCTTAATGATGGAGAGGATTTTGTTATCAAGGAATTTAACAATGCTGGTGAGAAAATAAGCAATATTAAACGAGACGACATAATTGGAAAAATGTTAACTGAAGTTTTCCCAGGAGTTAAAGAGTTTGGCTTATTTGAAGTATTTCAAAGAGTCTGGAAAACCGGAAGTGCTGAAACTCATCCTACAAGTATGTATAGTGATGAAAGAATTACAATATGGGTACAAAATTACGTTTTTAAACTCCCTTCAGGTCACATCGTAGCAATCTTCGATGATGTTACGGAACAAAAAGAAATAGAAAAAGCATTACAGACATCCTTAGAAGAATCTCAACTTTTAGTCGAAAACGCTCAAAGTGCGATATTTTATCTTGGTTTAGATTATAAAATCTCGAGTTGGAATAAAACTGCAGAGGAAATATATGGATATAAGAAGAATGAAGCAATTGGAAAAACTATCGACGAGATTATTCCTGTAGAGTTTATATATGAGACTCGTGAAGAGGTGGAAAAAGAATTCTTTGAAAAAGGGGTATGGAAAGGTGAAGTAATTCAGTACCATAAAAATGGAACTCTAATTAATATTTTATCAGCCTCAATTATTATCAAGGATGACGAAGGTAATCCAAAAGGGATGGTTACAATTAATCATGATGTTACTGAGCGCATTATGGTACAACAAAAGCTTTTCGATTCAGAATTAAGATTTAAAAGCATTTTCATGGAGTCACCAAATTCAATAACTCTTTATGACTCTGATGGCAAACTCGTTGATGCAAATAAAGCTTGTCTCAATTTAATTAACATAACAGATGTTGAACAACTAAAAGGTTTTGATATTCTTGATGATCCAAATATGCCCAGGGATATTAAGACAAGAATTTTAAAAGGTGAAACTGTTAAATTCGAAGTTCTTTACGACTTTAAAAAAGTTGAAGAAACCTTGAGAGCTGGGAAAACTGGTTCTTTGTATTTTGATGCCATGATTAGTCCAATTTACTCTGAAGATAAAGAATCTGTTAAATATTATTTAAATCAAGTTAACGATATAACCGAAAGACGACTAGGAGAAAAAAAGTTAGAGGAATCTGAAGAACGATTTCGGAAGATTTTCGAAGAGGGTCCTTTAGGAATGGCGATTATAAATTTAGATGATTTTTCACTATCAAAGGTTAACACTATGTTATGTACCATGTTGGGTTATACAGAAGAAGAGCTTACTGCTCTTAAAATTCAAGATATAACTCACCCTGAAGATGATTATAATGATCTCGAGCTATTGGAACAAATAATTAGAGGAGATATATCATTCTTCACATTGGAAAAACGTTATTTCAAAAAAAATAATGAAATTTTATGGGGTAATCTTACAAGTTCGATAATTAGAGATAAGGATGGAAATGTTCTTTATGGTTTAGGGATGATTGAGGACATATCTGAGCGAAAAATTTCTGAACAGAAATTAAAAAAATCAGAGGAAAACTTAAAAAAATTAAACGAAGAATTGGAACTCCGAGTTAAAGAAAGAACAAAAAAATTAAGTGATTCTGAGGAGAAATATCGGAAAGCTTATTATCAGGCTAATCTTTATCGAGATGTCTTTGCTCATGATCTGAATAACATCCTTCAAAATATTAATTCTTCCGCGGAGCTCAGCTCCCTCTATATAAATAATCCTCAGAAATTACATACGGTAAAAGAGTTAAACGAAATTACTAGTGAACAGGTTACAAGAGGGCAAAAATTAATTAATAACATTCGAAAGATAACCGAAATTGACGAATCTGAAATTCAATTAGAAAAAATTTACATTAGCAAATATCTTGAAAAAGCAATTGAGATTCTTAAAATGAATTACCAAACAAGAGAAATAGATATACAAGTTAACAATAATGGTAAAAAAAAAAATGGAAAAGCCAATAGTTTTTTACTAGATGTTTTTGAAAATATACTTATTAATGCTGTAGAGCATAATGAAAATCCAAAAATTGAGATCTTTATTGACATCTCCATGGAGAGTAGAGAAAATGGAAATTTCATAAAAGTAGAATTTAAAGATAATGGCATAGGTATCTCGGATTATCGTAAGAAAAGTATTTTTGAAAAAGGAATAAGGAAAGATAAGAGAAGTAAGGGAATGGGTCTTGGATTATCCCTAGTAAAAAAAATCATAGATAGCTATAATAGTGAAATCTGGGTTGAGAATAAAGTTAAGGGAGATTCCTCCAAAGGAAGTAATTTTATTGTGTTGATACCAGAGGCATAAAATGTGTTATACTACTTAATGAACTTTAAAATTTCTTCTATCTAATTCAACATCACAGTTGAAAAGTATTATTTTAAAATCTCATTTTGCAACTTTTTAATTTTCATGTTTTTTGTTGCAATAATATTATAAATATCTAGTTCTATTATTCTAATTACATAATTTAAAATATACCAATTAAAAAGTTGATAGAAAAGATGGAGAGAGAATTCGAAAAGGATTTATCACAAATTCTCAAAAAAGAAAAATTTCAAGGGAATATGATAAGTTACATGTCAAAAGTGGGGAAGTTATTACTTTTTGTACTTCCTATAGCACTCGTAGCAATTACAATTCTTACATTATTCAATGCTCTTGATCCTACTTTGATTATAATTTTTTATGCCATTCTAATAATCTACTTATTCAATTCAATAATGCTCTTCTTAGGTGCTAATTCAACGGAATCATCACTGAAAATGCGTTTAAACTTTGAAAGAAAAAGGGGTAGACCAATAGATAGTCTTGACGGGTTTGATTTATTGGCGAACAATGTAAAGAGAGTTACGAACTTATTAAAAATTATTTCTGTGATTTGTCTTGTTGCTTTAATACTATTCCTCGTAATGCTTTTATTTGGGGAAGGAGATATGGGAACTAATTTGGGATTCGCAGCAGCGGGATTTTCATTAGTAGGTTTAGGTTTAGCATTATTAATCCGAAGTTTGAATCTTAATATTCATGATGTTAATGGACTTCAAGACTTTTACAAACCTACAACCCACCAAATTTTCTTAGATAATTTTTTCGCGGAAATACTATCAAATCATTTAGATCCAGTTACTTTCCTCAAATGGGATGAATACTTAACAGAAATAAATAAAATACTAACTCCAAATTTTATACAAAAAATAAAAGAAGATGAACCTGATGAGCTACCAATTACATTTGCCGTGGAAAAGATATTATTTCTGTATTATTTGAAGTTCCAAGATGTATTAACTGAGGAACAGTTCAATCAAGAACTAAAAGAAGTAATCGATGTTGATTCAGATACTTTTGATATTGAAAAGGGTATGCTAATAGAAAATATATGGCATTTTTCTCAAAATGATATCGGAAAGCTTTTTGCGTATATCAAAAAATTTAATCCTGGATTTTTCAATATAATAGATAGATTACAACTAGAACTCGCAGATAATATTGAACGAATATCAAAAGATCCAATTTATATGGATTCTACTGCTCAGGAAGTTGTATTTTTGAATTCAGAATTAAACATTTTTTGTTTTCTCTATAATAATTTTCCAGATGCTAAAAAATACATAATTAAAATAAATGCTCCAGGATTTGAACCTTCAAAATTAAAACTAGAGGTGGAGGTTGAGGGTCGGGGAAGTTTTTTAATACCTGATAAACCCATTCCCTTAATCTCATCTGAAGGGAGTGATATTGCAGGTGTATTATCAAGCATGCTAGAAAATGGAGATACAACGTGGTTAACTTTAGAACCGAGAGCAACAGGAGAACAAACAATCCAGATATTCTTACTCTCAGAAGATGGGACAATTATCGAAGGAAAGACGCGGTCAGTGAAAGTATCAAAAGATATAAAAACTTATCTTAAAAAAATTGGTTCAATTGGTTCTCTCCTCGGTGGATTAGCCGTTCCCTTAGCTAAGATATTACCCTCCATGCTCGTGGGATAATGAATATCAGAGATCCTGAAAAAAAAGGGAGTTAAAGGCAAAAAATCAAGGAAATCAGTATTCAAAATCGTTTAATTTCCGTGCTCATGACATAAACAATATTTTTAATAATATTTGAAGTTCTACCGAATTAAGGAAAACTATTTTAGGTGATTCAACTCAAATAAGAAAAATTAGTGAGTAACTTCAGATAATCAATGGTCAAATAGCCCGTGGAATTAAATTAATATCAAATTCTCAAAATATATCTCAAATTAAAAAATTAAACACTAAAGACAATGACCGTTATGACATTCATCGATTAATTTCCTTAATGAAATTTGGATTTTTTCAAATGCAGGATTGATTTTACTTTTTGTTTATATCTATGGGAAACACCAATAAACATACTAGGTATAATTATGAGAATGCTACTAAGGACGATGGCTGTTACTGGTGGATGAAATTTAGTTTTATTTACTGGTCTGTCTAATTCAATTTCGGAATAAACTATAAACACTGTTTCAACCTCAATTTCTTTTCCATCTAACCCAATTGCCCAAATCGTTAAGTTATGTAATCCCAGACCATAATTATCAATTGAAATAATATTTAATCCTCCTTCTGTGTAGTTTTTAGAGCTTACCATGACATTATCAATGGTTATTATAAAGTATTTAGGATATTTACTATTTATACTAAATTGTAATTCATTTCCAGTAGAGTTATACTCGTAATCATCAAGCTTAATAATTGTAATAGAAATATCATTCGATAGTGAGAGTACTTTAAATTCTACTGTCAAGGATCCTACTTTTCCATCCAATCCAACCGCCCATATAAAAATTGTGTGATTTTCTATAACACTTGTATAATTATCAAGGGAATACAAAATGTAAGTTCCGCTAGAGTAATTATCAGTAGAAATTAAAATTCCGTTTATCCACAACTCATAATAATCAGGATACGTAGAGAAAATTGTAAAGTTGAGATAATTTCCTCGAGACAAAAATTCGGCGTCTTTCAGTTCATTTAAGGTAAGTATTGTAGATGAAGCCGAAAACACGCTAAATTCTGAATAGACAGAACTCACAATAAAATCATTACCAATAGCCCAAATATAAACAGAATGGTTTCCTAATACATCGGTATAATTATCGAGGGAATATAAAATATAACCTCCGCTAGAATAATTACCAGTCGATACTAAAATCCCGTTAACCCACAATTCATAGTAATCAGGGAAGTCTGAATATATTGAGAAATTTAAGGTATTTCCTGTAGACATGAAATTACAGCCTCCTAATTCATTGATGGAAATTATTGTAGATGAGGCTGAATACACACTAAATTCCGCATAGATATTTCCCACTGTAAAATCCTTCCCAATCGCCCAAATATAGACGGAATGATTTCCTATTATGTTCGTGTAATTATCAAGTGAATATAGGATATAACTACCGCTAGAATAATTATCAATCGATACTAAAATCCCGTTAATCCACAATTCATAATAATCAGGGAAGTCTGAATATATTGAGAAATTTAAGGAATTTCCTGTAGACATAAATTCAAGCCCCCCAAGCCCATGTACATTTATCAAAATAGTTGAATTTGAATAGACTATAAAATTACTGTGGTATTGAGTCTCTTTTCCATCGATACTCTTCGCGTAGATTGAAACATTATGAACGCCTACAATAAATCCATCTGATGAGCATATTATAATCCCATCTACAGTATAATTACCACTATCAATTAGAATTCCATCTATTGAGACATTATAGGTCCCAATATAGTTAGAGTTTATGGAAAAATTGATGATATTCCCCGTAGTCATAAACTCATAACTAGGAATTTGATTTACAGTTATAATTGTGGTTGAATTAGAATACACATTAAATTGTCCTGAAGCAGTCCCGACTTTCCCATCTTCCCCAATAGCCCAGATCAAAAGAGAATGAAGGCCCATAGCATACCCATCAATCGGAACATAATAATAGATATTACTTTCATAGTCGCTTCTATTGACTTCTAGTCCGTCTATTGATAGTATATAATAATTGGGATAAAGGGAACTAATATTAAATTTGACGAAGTTACCCGTAGTTAGAAATCCATGATCTGGTAATTCTGCGATATTAATTATTGTATTTGAAAGAGAATATACAGTAAAACTTGAAACATATTGGAATTCTTTTCCATCTGTAGAATTTGCCCAAATTGATACATTATGTTCGCCCACAAAATAACTATCAATAGAGAAGTTAAACAACTCCCCCCCATACAAATAAATTCCAGAAAAATTTAACTCTCCATTTATATAGAATTTAAATGAATCAGGAAACGAGGCATTAATAAAAAATAAGATATAATTCTCTTTTGACTTAAATTCATAATTTTGGAGATTTTGTATTTCAATTTCCAAAAAAGATTGGCTAAATACATCAAAATCAACAGTTAAGTTTACGATTTTTTTATCGGTACTATTTGCCCAGATCGTTATTGTATGTAATCCTATGTTATAACCATCAACCGAAAAGAGTATGGGGACATTATTAATATAGAAACCCTCACCAACAACAACGTTATCAATTTCGATGGTATAATATTCGGGGAAATCAGAGCTAATACTGAAATTAATAACATTTCCCGTTGAGTTATATACATAATTATCTACTGTGTGAATCGTTAAAATAGTTTCAGAAGTGGAAAACACTGAAAAATTTCCATTTGCAACCCCTTCTTTATTATCTAATCCTCGCGCCCAAATAACAATATCATGATTACCTATGTCATAACTGTCAATAGAGATATTAAAGACTTGATCATCATAATAAGTACCTGAACTGATCTCAAAACCGTTTATTGACACATTATACCAATCTGGATAATCAGAATGTATACTGAAATTAATGTTATGTCCTGTAGTGCTATACTCATAGTTATTAAGAGATAATATGTTTACAATAGTGCTTGAATCAGAATATACATTAAAATTGGATATCATTTCTCCGTAATGACCATCAAGCGCAGTAGCGTTTATTTTAATCGTATGGTTTCCTAACGTATCTGTATAATTATTAAGAGAAATTGATATATTATCACCATAAGATTGAAATGTGCTTGAATTACCAAGTATCCCATTAACCCAAAACCAGTAAGTTCCACTATATTTGGCGGTAATACTGAAAGTGATATTATTTCCTATTGATAAAAATTCACAATTTGAAAGGTTCTCAACATTGACAACTGTACTTGAATCAGAATACACACTAAAAGTAGATGTAGCCTCTGCATATTGACCATCTAGGGCAGTAGCGTTAATCTTAACCGTAAAGTTTCCTAACATGTTTGCATAACTATCAAGAGAGAGGGATATATTCTCGCTATTAGATTGAAATGTACTTGAACTGGTAAGTACTCCATTCACCCAGAACCAGTAAGTTCCACCATATTTCGAGACGATACTGAAATTTATATTATTTCCCGTAGATAAGAATTCAGAATTTGCAAGATACTCAATATTGATCGTGGTTGTAGAGATGCTTAAGTCATTTACAACCATATCACATATCCATAAAAAAGCTTCTTGCATTATTTCTTCTTTATCTGTTGTTAGGTAATATTCTTTTATAGCATCGTCGTAAATAGCGCCAATTAACTGATAAATTAAATCATAGTTTAGATAAATCTCTGGAGCAATGAGTTTTGAGAGTTTATATGCAAAATAGACACTTTTTATATTTGAGTAATTGATGTTAGTGGATACGAAGTTTGCTATTTTCTGCTCATCCACATCGGAAAAATTAATCTGTTTTAGGATATAGATAGCATAGTAGGTATTCTCGATTAGGGTTTCTGGCTGGGTACTATGATCTGGTTGAAAATAAAGAGTTGTTGCATCTTCGAAAAATTTATTATGGATATAGAGGTTTAAAGCACTTTTATTAAAAGTAAGGTTGTTTACTCCTCCCAACCCCAAGTGTTCGCTAAGTAATTCCAATGCCTTAATTGCGTAATACGAATATTCAAGATATATGTTTTTACTTAGAAATTCTCTCCACTGAGGATCATATTCCATAATGGGTAAAAACCCACCATGTTGGTCAGGGTAGGAAGAGTTAAGAAATTGGGTATCGATGATATTTCCTACTAATCTCGATAAATCATGCGTTAATCCAAAATCATCTAATTTAAACAACCTATTTAAAGATCTTAAGGCTTGAAAGGTAGCTTTATGCGAAAAAAGATACCCGATCTCATCGAAATATTCTTTATTTCCCGCACTGTAAAATTCAATGGGATAGGATCTGAAACCAATATGATTTGTATCAATATTTGTATAAGAGATAAATCCATCATATCTATAATAATCGTCATAATAATAGGATTCAGTAATAGTAGTATATAACCCTTGGATGTCCAGTTCAGAGATTCTATCATACAGATTAAATGATTCTATTATGGTATAGAGTAAACTGATTGTATTATAATCTTTTGATAAGAGAGAAAAGCTACTATTGCTACTTGAAAAATAAGATAGGCTATTATAACTAATCTGATTTCTATCATTAAAATTAAGCATGATGATCTCGTTCGTGTTTTGCAAGGTCCTCATAATCTGGAAAGTATCTATTAATTCATGTTTTTGAATAGTAGTAGAAGCATCCCACATTCCCAGTGAATTTCTGTTATTATAAAGAAAATTTAATACTTCAGTTCGATTAAAAGAAACAAAACCCGTAATATCTGAAAGTTCTAATCCTAATGCTGTAGCTATTAAGTTAGTGAAGTTGTTATTAAAATCTAATTGTGATATTCGAAAAAAATGATTCGCAGAGTCATAAAGAGAGCCTAAGAAATTATAAAAATTTGGATAATTAATAGTGCTTTCCATCCCAAACACCTCTAAAGTTTTTATACTGTAAAATGAAGAGAGTAAATTTGGCTCAAATAGAATCGTGAGTGAATTAAAAGATGAGGCATCATCATTTTTAAATCCCCCGAGTTTCCAACCCATAACACCTGACATTTGAAGGGAATTAATATAAACAATTAATTCGCTTTTTTGTTGAGTATATCCTGACCAACTTCCCATTAACAAATCTAAGGTTGTAACTGCAAAATAGGTATTATCCATGGTTGAAATTTTGAAATACGCTTCCAACTGGGGATCATATGGCTGTCCAATAAAACCGCTTGAAACTGGATTATAACAACTCCACAAGAAATCAATTGATTTGCTAATATTTATTAAATTTAATTCATCCAGGAGTGACAATGATAGGATCGCATAACTGTTGATCTCAAGAACGGTTGAAAGAGGGTAATATGAATGAGAAAAATCAGTGTCTAAATATCGGTTGGCAAATCTATCTATAAACAGATTTGAGCTGGAATTGTAATGCCTCATAATATATTGGGTAAACTTAGATTTATTTAAGCCATCTAACTTCCCAATAGAGTCTAATATATATAGCCCGTAATAAGTGGCTTGTAAGGATGAGCCATAAACTTGAGGAAAGAATCCAAAAGTATTATAAGCGTCAATTTTTTCATCAAAGACAGAGTTTAAACTATTAAAACTAGCTTCTGAAGGCGAATTTAAACTGTTAGGTAGATTTTCTACCTTACCTTCCATGGTCACTTGAGAAAAGCACACAATTACAACAAATATGAGAAAAATAATTATAACTTTTGAGTTTTTTTTCATTAAATTCACAGAAATCTATTATCTTTTGCAGGATAGAAACAGAAATATTTAAAGAAAAAACAGGAATTATTTTCAATGAGTTCAAATTTATGTCTTAAATAGAATTAAAATAGATTGAAAAAAGAAGAATTAGGATTATCCTAAAGCCAATCTAAGAAATATGAAGAAGAAAAAAAGATCTAATTTTAATTGCTATCATTTCTTTATTGCTTTTTAGAATAATTTTAAATTAGAAATCTAAGATTATAATGCCATGCCTTAGTTTAAAAAAAATCGACATCAAGAAAAGTATTAAGAGAATAAAATTTGAATCTCAAAGATCCAGCAAAAAAAAGGGAGTTAAAGAAAATAGATGAAAAGTCTCAGAATTCAAAATCCTTCGAGTTCCTTGCTCATGATATAAACAATATTTTTAATAATGTTCGAAGTTCCACCGAATTGTGTAAAATCTTTTTAGGCAATTCATCTCAAATAAGTAAAGTTCGTGAACAATTCGACATAATAAATGGTCAGATAGCGCGTGGAATTAAACTAATATCAAATGCTCGAAATTTATCTCAAATAAAAAAAATAAACAACTTAACAGAGCAAATAAATATAATTAAACCATTAGAAGAAGCGATCAATTTCGTACAAAAAAATTTTCGAGATAAAAAATTAAATATTAAAGTCAATCCTTTTAAGGATAATATCTGGGTGGAAGCAAACGAATTGTTAGTCGAAATTTTTGAGAACCTTTTGATTAATACAGTTCTCCATAACTTAAATAATTCCGTTGATGTTACTATTCAGATCACACAATCCTTAAAAGAAAATCGGAGTTACATAAAAGTCGAATTTATTGATAACGGTATAGGAATAACTGATGATCGAAAGGAATGGATATTCAACACTAGCTTTATAAAGGGCACACATGGTAAAGGAATGGGATTTGGATTATCGCTTGTAAAAAAAATTATCGATAGTTATAGTGGAATTATTTGGGTTGAGAACAGAATCAATGGAGATTATTCAAAAGGCTCTAAATTTGTATTATTAATCCCGGTTGGTTCCGACAAATAAAAATTATTTTTCGCAAGTTGAGAGTACCAACTACAACGTCTTAAATTCATTATTATTTCATAAAGATTAATCGGATATAAGAATAAACCACATAGATTTAAATACAATTAGTTAACTATATATGTGCTTTAATAGACTTAAAGAAGATTTAATCAAAATAAATGAAAAGAAACATATAGCATTAATAGTTGCATAAGAAAATTTGAAGAAAAACAGGAGATTGAGGAAAATTTGATAGAGAAATCATTTATTGAATCAGAAAAAGTATTTAGAGAACTTTTTGATAATATGAGCAGCGGAGTTGCAGTATATAAACCAATTAAGGACGGAAATGATTTTATAATTAAAGATCTAAATAAAGCAGGAGAGGAAATAAGTCAAGTTAACCAAAAAGAGGTCGTCGGTAAACTAGTAACTAAAATTTTCCCAGGGATAAAAGATTTAGGTTTATTTGAAGTGTTTCAAAGAGTTTGGAGATCAGGAAAATCAGAAAATCATCCAATCTCACAATATAAAGATGAAAGGATTTCTCAATGGGTGGAAAATTACGTCTATAAATTGCCTTCTGGGTTAATAGTAGCGATTTATAAAGATGTTTCAGATAAAAAAAAAGCTGAAGAAGCTTTAAAAGAATCAGAGGAAAGATTTCGTAAAGTTTTTGAGGAGAGTTCTCTTGGGATGACTATAATTGATTTAAAAAATAACCACATAACGATGGCTAATTCGATGATGGTTAATATGTTTGGTTACACAATGAAAGAATTACTTAACCTTAATATTCAAGATATAACTCATTCTGAAGATCTAGAAAAAGAAAACAGACTTAAAGAAAAATTAATCAGAGGAGAGATACCATTTTTCGCCCTCGAACAACGTTTTTTTAAAAAGAATAAAAAAATTTTGTGGGGGAATCTCACTGCTTCGATAATTAGAGGAAATGATGGAAAGCCACTTTATGGTATAGGAATGATCGCCGATATAACTGATCATAAAATGGCAGAAAATAAATTAAAAGAATCTGAAGATAAATTAAAAAAATTAAATAAAGAACTAGAACAAAGAATAGAAGTTAGAGCTAAGGAATTAAGAGATTCAGAGATTAAATACCGCGCTCTTTTTGAGCAAGCAGGAGATATGATAATCGTTCTCGATACAGAAAATGGCAAGATCGTAGATTTTAATGATAAAATGCATGAAAATCTCGGTTATACACGAGAGGAGTTTAATAATATTAGAGTACCAGACTTTGATATGATGGAGGGAAACGATGAATATCGAGCCCACCTTGAAAGAATCGTCAAACAGGGGTTTGATGTTTTTGAATCGAAATATAAAACTAAATCAGGTGAAGTAAGGGATATATTAATTCATGCAAAAGCCATAATAATCAATAAAAAGACCTATCTTCACTCAATTTTGCGCGATATTACTGATCCAAAGGAAATGGATAATAAATTAAAGGAGTCTGAAGAAAAATATCGAAAAGCATATTATCAAGCAAACCTCTATAGAGATATTTTTGCTCACGATATCAACAATATACTCCAAAATATCAATTCTTCAGCCGAGCTCAGCTCACTCTACCTTAACAATCCTGAAAAATTACATACGATAAGTGAATTGTATGAGATCATTAATGAACAAGTAGAGAGAGGAAGGAAATTAATTAAAAATGTTAGAAAAATAAATGAAATTGAAGAATCGGGAGTTGAATTAGAAAAAATTGAAGCTATTAAATTTTTAAAAAATGCAGAAACATTTCTCAAAAATAGCTTTCAGGCAAGAATTGTGGATGTTAAAATAAATAAACCAGAGAATAAAGTTTTTGTAATGGCTAATAACCTCTTATTGGACGTATTTGAGAACATCTTGATAAATGCTGTTAGGCATAACATTTCGACAAAAATTGAGATAATTATAGAAATTAACAGAGAAATAATTGAAGAAAAGAATTATATCAGGATGGAATTTAAAGATAATGGGCTTGGGATATCTGATTATCGAAAAAAAAGTATATTTGAGAAAGGAACACGGAAGAGCCAAAAAAGCAAGGGAATGGGTCTTGGATTATCTCTCGTAAAAAAAATAATAGATAGTTATATTGGAGATATTTGGGTTGAAGATAGAGTTAAAGGAGAATACAAACAAGGAAGCAATTTTGTTTTATTACTTCAAGAATTTTAATTAGACTTCTATTTTCACTTCCTGTATTCTAATTTCAGATGGGATATTTATTAACTTTTCTCGAATGAGATATTTCGAAGAAATTTTCATAGTTCTTATCTAAAATATTACTATAAACTTTAAAAATAATATAAACAAAGTTGAAATTATGGAAACTTATGATTTAGTAGTAATCGGGAGTGGGGCTGGTTTAAGTGTCTTAAATGTAGGTCTTCAAGTCGGAATGAAGTGTGCCTTAATTGAAGATACGAAATTGGGTGGAACATGCTTAACACGTGGTTGTATTCCTTCTAAAGTATTGGTTCATCCTGCTGATTTAATTCGAGAGGCTCAACATGCAAAAAAAGTGGGGATTCATTTTAATATTGAAAAAATAGACTGGGAATTAATTTCCAAAAGAATGTGGTCACAAATTGATGAAAGCAAGCAAATGGAGGAAGGATTATCACATTTACCAAACTTAAAATTGTACAGAGGTGTTGGTGAATTTGTTGGTGAACTTGAAATGGAAGTAAAGTCTCAAGACGGAAAGAAAAGTCTCGGGAGATTTAAAGGGGAGAAGTTTGTTATCACATCTGGAGCTAGGTCAATTATACCCCCAATTGAAGGATTAGAAGAAGTTGGTTATGTAACTAACAAAAGTTTTTTTGGTGATAAATTTCCAAAACAACCTTGGAAAAGCCTTATAATCATAGGTGGAGGAGTAATTGCTGCTGAGTTCGCTCACATATTCTCCGCAATGGGAACTGAGGTAACTATAGTAGAAATGCTTCCACGTTTAATAACAACCGAAGAACCTGAGATTAGTAAATTTTTAGAGCAGAATTTCAAGAAGCACATGACTGTTTATGTAAACCACAAAGCGATTAAAGCAATGGGTAAGAAAAAGAATAAAATTATAATTGCCCAAAATATGAATAATGGGAAAGAAATTGAAGTTTCAGCCGAGGAAATACTAATTGCTGCTGGACGACGCTCAAATGCAGATATATTGAATGTGAAAAAGACTGGTGTTGATACTGATGAAAGAGGATGGATTAAAACTAATCAATACTTAGAAACAAGTACAAAAAATATCTGGTGTTTTGGTGACGCCAATGGGCGCTATCAATTTCGACATAAAGCTAACTATGAAGCAGAAATCTGCACTAATAATATTTTCGGACCAGAAGACCAAAAGAAGTCCGTAGATTATTCTGCTGTACCCTGGGCGATCTTTACTTATCCCCAAATAGGACACGTAGGTATGACTCAATCAGAAGCAATAGAAAAAGGACATGAAATATTTGTAGCAAAAAAGAATTACTCAAGCGTTGCCAAGGGTTTTGCGATGGGATTTACCAGTAATGATGAAGATGATGGATTTGCAAAATTAATTGTTGATAAAACTTATAGAATACTAGGGGCTCATATAGTTGGCCCTAATGCTGCGATTTTAGTTCAACCATTCGCATATTTAATGAATTCTGGATTCACATGCTCATCACCAGAACCTCAAAGTGATCGTAATTTCCCGAGATTAGAAATGGCATGTCCAGAAGCAGGATCTTTTATGCCTATCTATAATTCTATGGTTATCCATCCTTCTCTTAATGAAGTTCCCGGTTGGGCAATTGGGAATTTAAAACCTATCAATATTAAGATGGAGCATCAAGAACATCACCATAGCTAAGTGAAATAGCTTCACAATGCTTTCTTTTTTTAAATCCCTAATAAATAGGATATTTCAAGTTATGAAAAATAATTTAAACCACCAATTTTATAGATTTTTAAATTAATATTAAGATCATATGGTTTCAAAAAAGATTGATATCAACAGAAATCACACTATCGGACAAATTTTTACACCCGATTATATTGCAGAATTTATGGTGAAAAACTGTGTAAATTTTATTCAGAAAAATAATAACAAAATTTCTCGAAATTTTAAGGTTTTAGAACCATCGGCAGGGGAAGGTATATTTTTAAAACATCTGAAAAATAACTCATTTTCAAATATATATGCATATGAGATGGATTTATCTCTGAAAAAAATTCTAACTGATTCTTTTCCGAAAATAAAATTTAGATTTGATAATTTTTTAAGTTCTAATATTTCAGAGAAATTTGATCTCATAATTGGGAATCCCCCCTATCTGGGTCAAAACTACAATGCTGAAATTTTCCAAGAATACATAAAAAATTATCCCATTTGCGCCAAATTTTTCATAGGGAATATGGATTTGTTCTACTTCTTCATTCATTTAGGAATAGAAAAATTAAAACCGGGAGGACTTCTCTCGTATATTACGACAAATTATTGGGTTACTAAATCTCAAAAAACAGGTATAAAATTATTAAAACCACATATCCTAGATGAATGTTATTTAATTCAATATATAGATCTATCAAGTTTAAATATATTTGAAGGAGCAAAGGGACAACATAATTGTATTTTCGTATTACAAAAAAAGACAGAGCAAGAAAAAATAAGAAAAAAAAATAAGAAAATTCAAATCATCCAAACCTTAAGAAGTAGTGAATCTCAACTTATTGAGGAAGGATTGAAAAAACGGTTTTTCAGAGATTTAATTGTGAATCCAAATTCGAAATATGTAAGAAAATATAATTCTGCTCTAACTAATAATGATTTATCTCCAACAGGTAATTGGAACCTAATTTACACTCAGAAAATAAAAGAGATTGTCGATAAAATTGAGTTTTACTGTGAAAACAATGGATCCATATTAAAAATCCAAGATTATTTCATTATACGTAATGGTCTAATTTTGATAAGTGACAGTATCTTTATCTTAAAAGAAGGGTAAGAACTAAAAATTCAAAATAACAATTATTATGTGCAAGTCAACGGAAAATACTTGAAACTAAATGAAATAGAAAAGAACCGACTTAAAAAGTTATTTAAAAGTAAATCTATTAAACCCTATGGCTATAATACTGAAAATTCTATTGGATATTTATTATATTTCAATAAACGTGAATTCAATCAGCAAACATTATCTGAGAGAAACAAATTACTTGAGCTGAAATATCCAGCTCTCACTAAATATCTCAAGCAATTTGAAATAAGTTTACGAAAGATCTTAGTTAATGCTAAGGAAAATCCTGAAGACTTTTATTATCCCAGAAGAGGTTCTTTCATCCGAAGAATAGATGAAAATGGAAAAGATAGGCTAGTAGATCTCGAACCTTTTTACGAAAACAAACAAAAAATCTTTTTTAAATTCATTTCGAGAGAAAATGTCTTCGGTTATTCATGTGATCCTTATTATGCTACTTCAGATACTTATTTCCTTTGGCCGTTAACAAATAACAAAATAGATTACTTATTTACACTTGCTTATCTGAACTCTAAACTTGTTTCCTTTTTATTTAAAGCTAAAAACATCAATATAAAAAGAAGTAAAACAAAACTTGAGCATGGATTACCGATCCCCTGCCTTAAATATTTCCAATCTTTTGAAAAATTTGCTATTATAAATTTAATCAAAAAACTTACTACTTTACTTATTAATACCACTGACGATAAATATTCGAAAATTGAAGGAAAAGAAACTTACCAAAAACTGATTTCAAATAATTTTTTCCCCTTAAAAAATGACCAATTAACCCTAAAAAATATGAATGCATTATTATACTGTGATAATAATATTATACAAAATTCAATTGATAAGTTATTCTTTGAACTATTCAACGTTGATGAAAATGAAATAAATAAATTATTAAAAAAGCAATACTGTTTACCATCAAACTAGGCTCTCAGGCTTTTCTCCCTTATTTTTCAGAAACGTTAAGTTTTTATAGATCCTAGATCATATTCTAGATGTAAAATATTAATTGTTGACAATTAAAAATTGACATTAATACTGAAAATTAACGTGGTAAATGATGCAAGACGAATTTGATGATTTTATTGATAAAATTAAAACATATTTCAAATTAGATTCAGATATGTTTGAAATAGATTTTTTATTTCTTCCAGAATCAGAAATTAAAAGAGTTAAAGCTCCCAATAGGGAGAAAATTAAAGGTTTTAAAATCTCATATCATTTTGAGAGTGATATGGAAAAACCAGAAATTAAAATTGAGGGAAATATTGATAGTAAAAAAGTATGGGAACATTTGGAAGATACAGATTTATCTAAACTCCCAAACGTAAGAGAAATTTACGATTCCCAGTCTACAAAAGAAATTGATGCGAAAACTCTTTCTTTAGAATCATTTGAAGAAAAAAACAATCATAATGATTTATCAATTTTAGAACCATATACAGAAGTATGTGACCGTGAAGGTTCTATTGAAATTCTAATTGAGATTCCTGGCATTGAGAGGGAGGATATAGAAATTAGATTCAGAGAAGGGGGAAGGAAGTTAGATTTCAAGGCGGAGAATGATAGGCGTAGATATATGACGACTATACCTCTACCCTTTCAAACCTCAGAAGAAACTTGTGAATTAGAAGTAAATAATGGCGTGACAATAATAAATGTGAGTAAAGTAACCTGAAAATGAATAAAATAATGATATTAAAAATAATTATTTCAGTAAACAAAAACGAGGTAGGAAAGTATGAGTGGGATATCCAGTGAATATAAGGGAAGAGAGAAAAAAGTAAGAATCAAGGATGCATATAAGGGAGATGCAGGAAGAGGTCGAATAAGAATTGATCCTCTTGTAATAAAAGAGATGAATCTTAAAACTGGAGATGTAATTGAAATTGTTAGTGCTGTATCTGGGAAAAAGACTGCAGCATTGTTATATCCAGGAAAGGATGAAGATAAAGGAAGGAATGTCGTAAGAATAGACTCTTCATTGCGACGTAATTTAAATGCGTCTTTAGATGATATTGTAGAAATTCGTAAGATTGAGGCAAGTTTAGCCGACAGAATAACTTTTGCGGGAGTAGAAGAGTCGGTAATAATACGGGATCCAAATCGTTTAGTGAGGATGTTAGAAAATCGTGTTATTACTAAGGGTGATATTCTGAGTTTTAATGCGATGGGTAGAAGGATTGATTTTATCGTTATTGATTACGCTCCTCGAGCCGATGCTGTAAGAATTCATTTAGAGACAAAAATTACAATATCTGAGAAATCTCATAAAGAAATAGAAGAGTTAGAAAATAGAAGGGTTACATATGAAGATATTGGTGGGTTGGAAGAGGAAATTCAGAAAATTCGAGAAATGATTGAATTACCCATTCGGCATCCTGAACTTTTTAAACGAATAGGTATTGATCCCCCCAAAGGTGTTTTACTCCATGGTCCTCCTGGTACTGGCAAAACATTACTCGCTAGAGCTGTTGCCTATGAAACTGAGGCACATTTTATCACGATAAGTGGACCTGAAATTATGAGCAAATTTTATGGTCAAAGTGAAGAAAATTTAAGAAAAGTATTCGAAGAGGCAAAAGATATGTCTCCTTCAATTATCTTTATCGATGAACTAGATTCAATTGCTCCTAAACGAGGAGAGGTTACAGGTGAGGTAGAAAGAAGAGTAGTGGCTCAATTGCTTTCATTATTAGATGGTTTAGAAGGTAGAGGCGAAATTATTGTAATTGGTGCGACAAATCGAGTTAATGATATTGATCCAGCACTTCGGCGTCCTGGTAGATTTGATAGAGAAATTGAGATTGGAGTTCCTGATACAGATGGTAGGTATGATATCCTACTAATTCATACTCGTGGTATGCCTTTACATGATGATGTTGATTTACGTCTTATGGCTGAAAAAACACACGGATTTGTCGGAGCGGATGTTGAATCACTGGCAAAGGAAGCAGCTATGCTCGCAATACGAAAAATATTACCAAATATTAACTTGGACAAACCAATTCCCCCTGAAATTCTTATGGATCTTCAAATTATTATGAAGAATTTTGAAACGGCGTTGAATGGTATTGAACCTTCGGCTTTAAGAGAAGTTTTAATTACTCAACCATCTGAGACTTGGGATGACATTGGTGGTTTAAGTGACGCAATCCAACAACTAAGAGAAGTAATTGAATGGCCATTAAAGTATCCTGAGCTCTATAATCATTTAAATTCGCGACCTCCAAATGGAATATTACTTTTCGGCCCTCCTGGAAGCGGAAAAACTTTATTAGCAAAAGCTCTAGCTCATGAAACTGAGATTAATTTTATATCTGTAAAAGGACCAGAATTCCTATCTAAATGGGTTGGTGAAAGCGAAAAAGCAGTAAGAGAAACATTTCGTAAAGCTAGAGCTGCATCCCCTTGCATCATATTCTTTGATGAGATAGACGCAATTGCGGGAATGAGAGGACGTTTTGCAGGTTCTCAGGTAACTGAACAAGTCGTTTCTCAACTACTTACTGAAATGGATGGCCTGGAAGGATTGAAAGATGTCATTTTACTAGCAGCAACTAATAGGCCAGATATGCTTGATCCGGCTTTATTACGTTCAGGAAGATTTGGAAGGCATGTAGAGATACCAATGCCAAATAAAGAAGCACGAGAAGAGATATTCAAAATTCACCTTAGGAATAAACCTTTAGCATCCAATGTAGATTATAATCAGATGGCACAAGAATTAAAAGGCTATACTGGAGCAGATATTAAAGCAATATGTGAAGAAGCCACACTTTTAACTATTCGCAAGGCAGTATTGAATACAGATATCAATACACAAGATGCTATGTCGGTAAAAAAAGTAAAAGTTTCAAAAGCTGAATTTGAGGATGCGATTAAAAAAGTTTTAAAGTCTGCTGAGAAAGCACGAGTATCACATGAAAGTTATTCAAAAGAACAACCCTCAGAAGGGTTATATCGTTAAAAATCTTAATGCTAATTTAATTATTAAGAGAAAAAAAGATAAGGAGTTATCTTAATGGAATTGGAAGAGCAGAGGGGAACGAAATTGTTTCTTAGTTTGGATAATTTACTTGAGATATTGGGAAACCCAACGAGAAGAATTATTCTCTCTAAATTAGCTAAAGTACCACTGGGCGCTTCAGAATTAGCTGCTTCATTTGGAAGGAAGATCTCAAGACAAGCTATTCACTCACAGCTTAAATCACTTACTGATTATAATATTATTGAAAGCTTTGGTGCAGATCCAAGAAATATTAAATACAGGATTAAGAGTAATCTTTCTTTAAGAATTAACATCACTCCAGACTATTATAGCATCACATATGCCGTCTCCAAAATTGATGACTTCAGAGAAAATTTGAAACTAAAAGACACTAGTTGTCATGTAGATTATCAAAAAATCAGTAATCCAAATGAGAAGCTTAGATTTTTGGGAGCAAGAATAAGAGAAGTTGAACAAAATATTAGCGAATTGGAAGTCGAAAGAAATGTGCTGTTACGTGATAAAGAATGCTTTATAATTGAGTTAAAAAATATAATGAGAGATTTATATGACAAAGATATTAAAAAGAGAGAGCAACCGAATCTGGAAAAGGAAATCTTTTACACAATCTTTTATAATCCAACTAAATATTTTAAAAGAATAAATATTGACACATTAATAGATGATATTTTTTTCTCAGATATGGGAAAAATAAGAAGAGCTCAGAATAAAATATCGATAAGTTACTTGTTAAGAGATTTATCTAAATTGATGGATTTTATGTATGAAGATGAAGATAACTTTTTCTTCTTTGATATATAAAAATTAGTTTTATAATTTTATTGAGGTAATCAAAATAACACTCGATGAACTGAAAAAGAAAATGCCGGTAATATTCGAACAGGTAAAAAATGATGTTCGAAAAATAACAGGTAAAAAAAGAGCGGGATTAACTTTAGGACTAGTCGAAATGGGGATGTACCAAGGAGGATTTATTGGAGGAATGCATTTTTCTCCAGGAACGGACATTGTCATGAATAAAACGCCCTTAAAGATACTCCTTAGAGAACAACCTTATGAAATTCTTTGGGCTTATACATATCACATCCTTTTACATGAATATATTCATGCCCTAGGAGCCCTAAATGAAATGCAATGTCGCTCTATCACCTTGAGAGTAAGTGAAGCGATATTTAAAGAAGCCGACCATCCAGCTATTGTACTTGCAAAGAAGGGTATTGGTGCTTACTTTCCTAATTTACAGTTAATTTATGCTCCTCCTGATCTCCAACGAGATGGGATCCCTATTGAGTATATCTATGATTTCGATAGAGGAAGCTATGATTATTATTCATAATCCGTTTTAAATAGTAATCTCGGGGTAAGTATCAAATTGTATATTATTTTAGGGTGAGTCATTTAGAATACTTTTTAATACAGTCATCAATTTCTTGTGCGTAAATGGTTTATCTAAAAATCCCATTGCTCCTTGAAGATACACTTCCTCTTTTATAGTTCTATCAGCGCTTGCAAATATAATTTTTGAGCTATTATCAATTTCTAAGATTTCATTCAGAGCATCAATCCCATTTTTAATCGGCATTCTATAATCTAAGATTATGATATCCGGTTTTTTTTGAAATGATTTAAACATTTTTATTGCCTCATCTCCATTATTCGCAATCCCTAATACTTGGAATCCCGACATTTTTAAGAGTAGTTCATATAACCTTTGAAGATCTCTATCATCCTCAGCAATAAAAATCGTTTTTAACTTATTTCACCTCAGGTATTAATAAAATAAAATTGGAACCTTTAGAGTAATCATCTTTAACTTTATTTTCAACCCAAATCTGCCCTTTGTATTTCATTATGATGTGATTTACTAGAGATAGGCCCAATCCCATTCCAGTAACACTAGTTCTCTTAGATCTTTGAAATATCATTTGTTTCCTTTCATCTTGTATACCTATACCATTATCTATGAACTCGAATTTAACAAAATGGTCTTCGTCTTTTTTCTCTTTAGAGATTTTTATAATTATTTCGATATTTTGCTTTCTATTATGTTTTATTGCATTTATTAATATATTTTCAAATACGTCTAATATAAGATCATTTGCTTTTACATTATATTCATTATTTTCGGATTCATGTTCAATAGTAAGGTTCTTTTCTTTATAACTTTCATTTACGAAGTTTATTGCATTTTTTAAAAAGGTAATTGAATCAACTAGCTTTAAATGAAATTCAGTATCTTCAATATCAGAGAGTTTTCTGACATTAGATACTAATTTTGCACCTCTACTAACTTGAGTTTTAATGGTTTTTAGCATCTCATTTGAAATTTCTTTTTCTTCTCCAGTTTTTCTGGCTAGCATTAACGTGTCAGTAGAAGATTGAACATTCTGTAAAATGTTATTTATATCATGAGCAAAAAGATCTTTATAAAATTGAGCTCGATTATAAGCTTCTCGATACTTTGTTTCTGAACTTTTCAATTTTTGTTCTGTTTGTTTAATTCTGGTTATATCTGAAAAAATAGTAGTGAAATAGCCCGTTTTAGTGCTGTAAACTTCAACAGAATACCATTTATTTAAGGGTTCTGCAAATTGTTCAAATTCTTTTTTTTCCCCAGTAAGTGAAACTTCCCCATAAAAATTGATCCAATCGAATTCTGAATTTTCTATTCCAGGAAGCGCCTCAGTAACGGTTTTTCCAATGATATCTTCTTTTTTTAACCCGGTTAATTTCTCGAACATCGGATTTATTTCCAAGAAAATATAATCTATGGGCTTTCCTTTATCGTCAAAGACAACTTTATGATGAGCAAAACCAGTAACCATACTGTTAAACAGTTTCTGAAAATCCTCTTCTATTCGTCTTAATTTTTCCCGTGATCGTTTTCTTTCAGAAATATCTCTAAAAACAAGTACCACACCGATTATTTCACCCTTTTCATTCCTTATAGGAGCACCACTATCATCAATGGGAATTTCTTTTCCTTCTTTATTTATTAATATTGTGTGATTTGATAGACCAACAACATTTCCAGTTGCAATAACTTTTTCCACAGGGTTATCAACTCTTTCACTAGTCTCTTCGTTCATAACATTGAAAACTTTTTCTAAATCTAAACCGGTTGATTCTTCAAAAGCCCAACCTGTTATGGTCTCTGCTACCGAATTAAGGAATAATATTCTACCATCCTTATCGGTTGCTATTACCCCATCACCAATACTCTTTAGGGTCGTGGAATACCATTGGCGGTCAAGTTTTAAATTTTTAAATTTATCAATCAAGAAATATCCCTGTTTATATTTTCAATGACAAAATAATTAAAAATAGGACATAATCCATATTTTTTTTGTTTTGATCATTAAAGAAAATAGCAATAATTATAATATTTATGCTTAACTTTTTTGTCATAAAGATCAAAATATAATTTCTGTTATCGAATTCAAGCAGAAAATTGTAGAATATTATCGAAAGATTTTTTTTTCCTTTTTCTTTAAATAAAATTAGAGAACAATCTTTTAAATTGTAGCTTAAATTATTGGATTTTCAGAAAGTTTATCGAGTGGTCGAGATTTCTAAGAATATACAAGATAAAGAAAACTTGGAAGAGGAAGAGATTAAAAAAGTTATAGATATTACACCAGATCAATTGATACTTAAATGGAAGTTTCAAAATATTGATAAAAAGCTAACTTATGATATTAAAAAATGTGTAGGGTGTTCTTTATGCAAAATAGTTTGCCCTGTTGATGCTATAGAACTTGGTCCCATTTCGGATATAGCTCAAGGAATCCTGGACGATAGTAACCCACAAATCTTGATAGATCATGAGAAATGCTGCTACTGTATGTTATGTGCCGTTATTTGCCCAAACGATGCATTCCATGAGAATATTAAACCTATAGACCAAATTGATTTGGATGAATTCCCTTCTATTGGGGAGTTTTTTAAAATTGATTTAGATAACTGTATTGAAGATTCAAATAATGAAATATGTCAATTATGCTTAAAAGTAAGGGAAAGGAATAATATTAGAGATTATTTTACAATTCAAAAAGAATGCCCAACCAAATGTTTTCGTATTGCATCTCCGATCAAAGGGGAGGTTATAATTAAAAAGAATATGCTACATAAGTGCGATCCTCAAGGGTGTAAAGCTTGTGTTAATATTTGCCCAACAGAATCTTTTTTTATACCAGAAAAAGCAGAAGATGTTAAAAAATACGGAAAAATAGCATGCAATGAGGATGAATGCTTTTATTGTGGCGCATGTGAAAACTCCTGCCCAGATGATTTGATAATTGTTAAGAGGAGGGACGTAGTAATTAATGATCCTAAAAAATCTGGAAATTATCCTTGGATTAAAGGGTGGATAAAAAATTTCAAGGAGATAATGAGAAAAAGACTCGTTAATGGTAAAGAGCAGATTGAAATCCCCCTTATTGAAGAAGAAGTCCAAAAATTAACTGAAAAGATTGAAGAAGATGTCCCTCAATTATCCAAGGAAGATAAAAAGAAACTCACAGAATTAAATGAAAAAGTCCAAACATTCCTAAGATCTTCAAAAATCCGCTACTGGATTAAAGATAAGAAGACAGAGAAAGTAAGAAAGGAACTAAGTAAATTTCTGAATCAAGAAACCTAAAATAAAATTATCCTTGTTTAAATAGATTCTGTCTTAATTACCATTAATTGAGTTAATTAATAAATATTTATTATTTAAAGGTATCAGAATGATATTGAAATTAAAGATTAAAAAAAATAAAAAAAAAAGAATTGTAGCATACATTCAAAAAGATAAAGATTTCAATGACAGTATTCACCAAATATTTCGATTTTTTGAAAATAAAATAAGCATTTCTAAACTGAGTAGATTTACGCGATATTATATAGTTTCTTCAGAAAACCCCGCAATGATTTTGTCCCTCTTCTCTACCGTGCAAGATTTAATTCCAGATATTTATTTTAATATAGAAGAATCATTAGAAATTGAAGATTTGCCAAATATTTAAAATACACTATTTTATGTTTTTCAAAATACAAATATCCGATGAAGGATGTTTCAAGAAAGTTAATTTATTAAAAACCCTTTAATTTCTGTTCTCTAAAGATTAAAAATAGTAAAATGGGAGAGGAGGGAATTGAACCCTCGACCCCTTGGTCCCAAACCAAGATTTATGCTATAGAACAACATCCTATAGTATCATACCAAGCTAGACTACCCTCCCCTTACTAAACGGGCTAACATTTTTAAAGATCTTCTCAAAAAGCTCTTTAATTTGGAAGATAATTTAAAAATTAAATAACTTTTCTTATTTATAAGCTAGTATAGATAAGAAAAACTAATTATCTAAAAAAGTTTTATCGTTAATAACCGCATTTTTTAATTTTTTCATTGAAAATTTCAACAAAAAAAGAAGGAATCTGAGATAATATTAAATCGAATTTGGATACTCAAAATATAGTTTTAATCTTTGCCAAAAGGGAGTGAAAAACAAAATTTAGAACCCATATTTTTTCCCTCAGATTCAGCCCAGATTTTTCCTCCATGCAGCTCTACAATTTTTTTTGAAGTATATAAACCCATTCCTGTTCCTTCGATACCAATATCCCAACCCTGACCGTAACGTTCGATTTTCCCGAATTGCTTAAAAATTTTGTTTTTTTCCTCCTCTGTTAGACCAATTCCACTATCTTCAACTGACACAACTATAAAATCACCGTTAATTTCAGATTGAACCTTTATCTCTCCAAATGGGGGGGTATATTTTATGGCATTGATTATTAAGTGGCTAACTACTTCATGTAGCTTCTCTTTCTCAAATTTAACTATTAATTTTTCTGGTACGTCTAAACTGATAAAAAGATTTCGCGTATTCGCTAGGCCGCGTAAATTTTTAACACAAAACTTAATTAAAAATGATAAATCATCTTCAATTGGGTTAATTTGTACTTTTCCTGATTCTAAATAAGAAGTTTCTAGAAATTTGTTAATTATTGCTTCAAGCTTTTCTGCACCTTGTTTAATTTCATCTAAAATAGCGACCGTTTCGGTGTCAAATTTTTCTTTATGTAAATCAAGCAATAAATCTGTAAATCCCTTTATCGAAATGAGGGGTGTTTTTAGCTCATGCGATGTTCTTTCAAGTATTTCTAATTTTAACTGGTTAATTTCTTTTAATTTTGTTTCAACTTTTTTCCTTTCTGTAATATCTCTGAAGATCGCCAGAGCATGCCATTGATTGTTAATTCTAACCTTAGAAAAAGAAATTTCTAAGGAAACTAAGGTCCCATCCTTTTTTTTACCAGGATATTCCAATACTTTTCCATCCAGAGATAATTGTCCCGTTTTTTTAAAAATTTCAACTCCTTTTTTAAATTCAGCTTTATAATCTTCAGGTATTATAAGATCATAAATGTTTTTTCCATCTGTATCTTTATAAGAATACCCAAAGATGTTCTCAGCGGCCTTATTCCAATAGTAGATTCTTCCATCACTTTTAGTGAGAATTATTCCATAGTATGCTTTTTCGCTTACCTTTCTAAATAATTCTTCAGATTCTTTTAACATCTTCTCAGCTTGTTTTTTCTCTGAGACATCAATTATGGAAGATAAAATCGCTTCATTTCCGTTGAATAAAATGTTTTTGGAAAAAATTTCTACCCACTTCAATTTACCTGATTTTGTATGTAATCTACATGAATATCGAATTAAAGTGTCCTTTGGTTCTTCCATTATTAATTTTAATTTTTCTTGAATAAGGGGTAAATCCTCTTGATCGATTAAATTTATGAGGTCTTGAATAGACCAATTTTCAATTTCTTCAACCGAATATTCTATAATTTCAGAACTCGCGTCATTTGTATAAACCACATAATTATTTTGTATTATGTTGATTCCCACCAGAGAGGAGTCAGCAATATTTTTAAAAGATTCTTCAGAATCTTTTAGAGCTTGTTCTTGTTTAATTCTTTCGGTGATATCTTTCAAAATACAAACGATTTTTAAATTATCATCAATTTTCACTAAATTTCCATTTGCTAAGACATTAATATAATGACCTTCTTTATGTCTTACCTTTAAATCGAAAGACCAAGATTTTTTAGAATTTATTGCTTTTTCAAAAGTTTCGATAATAGATGGCATGTCATCTGGATGAATAAAAGAAAAGAATTTAGCTCCAATTAATTCTTCGGGTTTATAGCCAAATATTGTATAAACTTGCGGACTAACATAAGTAAATATACCGTTGAGATCTATTTCCGCAATAACATCCGAAATATTGTGTATTAAGTTTCGATATTTCTCAACAGAATTTTCTAGAATACTATTAAGTTCTGTCATTTTTAGCCCAACCCTAGAAATTTTGCTAAAAGGTGAAATTTAGGAAAATTTTTAATCAGTACGAGTAAATTAGAAGTTAATTTTTTATTTAAGGGTTAGTGTTCACCATATGATTTTTAAATCTAAAATTATATCTTTTATATGGGAACATTACCATTTACGGTTATAGCCTATATTGTAATTGGCATGAAAAGAATTATATATCTGCAAAAAATAGGTAAATTAGGTCAAAACCTATTAATTGGTTTAAAGAGCCGTTTAGAGCGAGAATTAAGTGAGTTTAATATTACGGTTAAAATAGAAAAGGATATGATACCGTTAACAGACTCAGAGTATAATAAATCCAAGAAACAATTCAATGCTTTAACAATACTAAAGAAAATAAGAAGTGAATCTCTAAATAAGGAGTTCTTTCGGATACTTGGAATTCTCGACGAAGATATTTACTCAAAAAAACACAATTTTGTATTTGGTTTAGCCAACATGAGATCTGGAGTAGCTTTAATTTCCTTAACTCGTCTTAGAGAAAAATTTTATAAGGAATCCCGCATGATATACAGGAAACATGAAACTGGAAAAAATTTAGAAGATCGAATATTAAAAGAAGCTATTCACGAACTTGGACACACTTTTGGGTTAAAACATTGCAATAATTTGTGTGTAATGCGATTTTCTAATAGTTTAAAAGATGTTGACAAAAAATTACCAGAATTTTGTATTTCATGCTTAAATTTAATAAAAGAGGTTCTTAATTAAATCAAGGTCTGTGTTTTATAACCTTTTAGTAAATTTATAATGAAGATCCTCACTCAATTTTAAAATTTTCTTATAGTTTTTAACCATTTTAGCTAAGACTATCGGAATATTATTATTTCCAAAGTATGTTCCTGCTAAACTTCCTCCAATTGCTCCAACTGTATCACTATCTCCTCCTGCGGTTGCGAGCTCAAAAATACACCTCTGGAATGAAGACAGGCTTTTGAGAAAGATAAAAATCGAACAAACCACCGTGCTTATTGCATATGGGTGAACAAATGCTTGACCCAAATACTGTTCAATAAAATATGGAGATTTAACACCAATTTGAGAAAATTTAATCAAACCTGCTTCGATTGGCATATCTAAATTAGACTTTAATTTATTTAAAATTTCAATGAATTCTTCCCATATTTCTTCTTGTGAACCAGAGATCGCAGAAATTATCACTTTAAAAAATTCGTCAATAGAAAAACCAGTTTTTGGATTTTTCTCTATTAAAAAAGCTATTGCTCTTGCTATAACGATCGCTCCAGCTGAAGCCGCCGGGTGAGAATGGGTAATAATACTTGATTTAATGGCGGAACTTTTTAACTCTTTAAGGTTTTTACAATAAAACAATCCAATTGGTGCGATTCGCATTACTGTACCATTTCCGCCAGAATTTGAGGAAGCTTTTTTCCAATGGATTCCATATTTTAACTTCTGGATTGAAGATATACAACCATAACCCGGTCCAATTGGTGGATCTTCTAGCCATAAAATATATTCTCTTACAAAATTGTCTGTATTATAGCCATTTCCTTGAATCAACGCTTTTGCTGTGTGAATTGTCAATTGGGTATCGTCAGTATAAGTGTTAAATAATTTTTTATTTTTTTGAATGAATTCTTCAAAATCTTCAAATTTTGAAATAATATCATTATGTAAGACACCTTCAAAAGGATGTCCAAGAGTATCTCCTATTGCTACTCCTAACAATGTACCTTTAAATTTGTCAAGATAGTCTATCTTCATTTTAACAAGCTGATTGAAATGAATTAGTAAATAAATCAAAATCAATTCTTTTAAGGTTTATGAATATTTTTAATGAGTTTTTTGATTTAAACAACATTGATTCTTAAAAGATAAGGTAGAGCATCAATGGATCTGTTTTTCTGGGATTAAAACAATAAATTTACTTCCTTTAGTATGATCTCCTATAATTCGATCTTGAACTCTTATCTCTCCATTATAACTTTCTACTAATCTTTTTACAAGTAATAAGCCTAACCCAATACCTGAGGGTATATCGTTTTCTTTAATTTCTCTAGTAAAAATACTATCTTTCATAGGATCAGGAATTCCTATGCCATTATCAATAAACTCAAATTTGATGAAATCAGTTTCATCTTTACGTTCTTTTGAGATGCTGATTACAATTTCTATCAATAAACTTCCATTATGATATACGGCATTATCAAGAATGTTATCAAAAATTTTTCTTAATGATTTGTTTGCTTTTATATAATATTCATCTTGAGATGCTGTAATTGTGATATCTACTGTTTTGTCGTGATTGTTTTCTTTTAAGATTTTAACTGTTTTTTCTAACATATTTAATATTTCGATTGAAGAAAGATCTTCCTTATACTTATCAACTTGAGAAAGAGTTTGTATGTTTTTTACTAGTTTTTTTCCTCGAATAATTTGTCTATTAATGAGATTCATGACTTCTTCGTATTCAAGTTTTTTATTAACTTCATGAGAGAAGGCTTTAGAAAGCTCTAATGACGATAACACATTCTGGAGGATATTATTTATGTCATGAGTAAATATATCCTTGTATAAATTACTCCGATTAAAGGCGTCCCTATATTTTTTTTCAGATTCCTTCAATTTTTCTTCTGTCTTTTTCCGATTGGTAATGTCGGTAAAGGTTACGGCAAAAAAACCCTTTTTAGGAGAATATCCAGAAACCTTATACCACCGATCTAAAGGTTCTGAGTAATCTTCAATAGAAAGCGGTATTCCTGTTAGTCCAACTTCACCAAATCTACCAATCCAATCAGCAGGGTCATTTTCTATTCCTGGTAGTACCTCAGTTACATTTTTTCCAATTAAATCATCTAGTTTTAAACTAGTAAGTTTTTCAAATGCAGAGTTGGCTTCTACATATTTATAATCAATTGGTTTATTGTTTTCATCAGTGACAACTTCATGATATGCAAAAGCAGCTGTCATATTTTCAAAAAGTGATCGATACTTCTCTTCTGATTCCTTAATTTTTAGTTGTGCTTTAATACGTTCTGTAACATCATTCGCTACTTCAACAACACCAACTAGTTTTTCAGAATTGTCAAACACGGGGTAACCTGTTATTATCCAGTTTCTCCCATCTGGTGAGGCAATAGAATCAGTTTCTATTTGAGATGTTTCCACAGTTCTATTGACAGGGCAAATTTCACAAGGTGTATCACGATTGTGCCATATTGAGAAACATTTTTGACCAATTAATTGTGGTAATTTTTTTTGAACAGAGTCAGCTGCGGCTTTGTTCGCTCGTATTATGTTATTGTCCAGGTCCTGAAACACAATAAGTTCAGATATACTTGCCAAAATAATTGATTTTTCTGTTTCTGATTTTTTTAGATAGGCTTCTCCTTTTTTTTGTTCAGTAATATCTTCTGTATATACAAAAACAAAATCAGGTGAAATATAACTAAGTGTTACATAAAGGGTTTTATTCATCCCAGTACTAATAAATTTATATTTCACTTCTTTTGAAAAATTTAATTTTTCATTTAAACACCGGTTTAAATCTTTTATCATTTCAGGTCTGTCAATATATATCTCTGTTGCCTTTAAATTAATTAACTCCTTAACCTTAAATTCAGTGATGACTTCTGCTGCTTTGTTATAATCTACTAAAACCAAATCCCCTTCTTTTCTTTGCCAAACAAATACCGGGTTTGGAATTACATTTAAAATTTCTTTAACTTTCTCATTTGAAAGTTGAAGATATGGATGATTTATATTCAAAAGAGTTTAATTCCTTCTAATTTCCCACACATACATCATTCACTATATAAATATGAAAGTAATAATTTACATATTTAACATTTATCCATTATTAAAAAAGATAATTCTCCAATTTTCTTAATCTTATTTTTAAAAATGTCGAATTCATTCTCTCGTTAAAAAAACTATTTATGATATTAATAAGGCTTATAAAGGATTTTTTCTAATACTTGCTTTAATAGAATAGTAAAAAATTTAGTAAATAAAATTATCATGCCTGGTATTGAAAAACTTAAAAATGTAATTACAGCGATGATTACTCCCTTTCGAGAAGATTTAACTATTGATGAAGCAAAATACAGAGAATTTATAAGATTTCAAATCGAAAATGGGGCTCAGCTCTTAACAATGGGTACAACTGGTGAAAGTGCTACGCTGTCACATGAAGAACACCATGTAGCAATGGACATTACTGTTGATGAAGCAAAAAAGAGTGGGAAAGATCCTTTTGTGTTAGCCGGAGCAGGAAGTAATTCGACTAAAGAAGCTATTTCTTTATCCCAATACGCTGAAAAGGTTGGTGCTGATGGAGCATTAATTGTAGTACCCTACTATAATAAACCCGTTCAACATTCTCTAATGGATCACTTCTCAGCAATAGCGGATTCTGTATCCCTACCGATAGTTATATATAACGTCCCAAGCCGTACTGGAAGAAATATAGAACCTGAAACAGTTTCAAAACTCGCATATGCTAAGGATAATATCGTAGGGATTAAATGTGCTAGTGGTGATATAGACCAAATAACGAAAATCATTAAAACTACTCCAGACGATTTTATTGTCTTAAGTGGTGATGACAGTATGACATATCATGTTATGGCATTAGGCGGAAAAGGTGTTGTAAGCGTTGCATCGAATATTATCCCTTCAAAATTAGTCGAATTTACTAAAAGTATGCTAAATAATAATTGGAAAAAAGCAAGAGAGATGCAGCTACAGTTGTATGATTTATTTAAGGTATTATTCATTGAAACCAATCCTGGACCAGTCAAATATGCAGCAAATGAATTGGACTTGATGGATAATAGAATGAGATTACCCATGACACCTCCCTTAAAGGAAAATCAAAAACGAATTAAAAGTGTTTTAAAGGATTTAGATATTATTTAAACATCCTTGGAGGTTCTAAATATGATTAAATTACTGATTTTCGGACCGACAGGTTCGATGGGTAAGTTAATTAGTAAATTAGCATTAGAGGATAAAGATATTAATGTTGTTGCGGCTTGTGACACCCAAAATATAGGGGAAAAATTAGCTAACATCGTTGGTACAAGTGATCCAAATAAAATAGAAGTGACTGATGTAGAAAATCTCGGGGAAGTCATAACTGAAACAAAACCTGATGTAGCCGTAGATTTTACGGTAGCTGCAGCAACAGAAAAAAACTGTATGTTATGTGTTGAAAATGGAATCAGATGTGTTATTGGAACTACAGCTTTATCTCAAGAGTTTCTTGATAAATTTGAGGGGGAAATAAAAAGAAACCACACCCCCTCTGTAATTTCTCCAAATATGGCAACCGGAGTAAACGTTTTATTCAAGATTGCTTCGATACTAACTAATTACTTAGCAGATTGGGATATTGAAATACTTGAAACTCATCATCATAGGAAAGTGGATGCTCCTAGTGGAACAGCGCTAAAAATAGGGCAAATCTTAAGCGATACCATAGGTTCTGATTTTGGAAAGATCGCAAAATTTGGAAGGCAACGCGGACCTAGTAAACGTCTCATTGGTGCTAAAAGAGAGATTGGAATTCATTCTATTCGAGGAGGTGATATTGTAGGGGATCATTTAATTTTATATGCGGGACCAGGAGAGAGGATTGAATTCAAGCACCAAGCTCATAGTCGAGAATGTTTTGCTGACGGTTCCATAATAGCCATTAAATTTATAGTGGATGCAAAAGAAGATAAGATTTATTCGACTCGGGAAGTTCTCGGTCTATAAAATGAGATAAAATTATAGAAATTATCAGTGCAGATCAGTATTATCATTAATCCTCTTGTGTTTACTACTAAGAGTAGATTTCATAATGCCAACACATCATCGAGATTAATAAGGGGTATCCAAGCCCTAATAATCCCATTTGATATAATTTTATCTCAATATATTATTGAATTCTTAAAATTATAATTTTTGCGAATTATATGAATTAGACAAAACCCTAATTTAAGTGTTTAGGAATTATTTGATTTCTATATAAATCATTATATGTTTCTTCTTCCCTGATTTTAAAGGTTTGACCATTGGCTATCAAAATTTCTGCTGGCCGTGGTCTAGAATTATATTGACTACTCATTACAAATCCATAAGCACCAGTATCTAAAATAGCAAGAAACTCTCCTTCTTTTAATTCAGGTAATACTCTTTCTTTACCTATAATATCTCCAGATTCACAGATAGGGCCGACTACATCATATTTGGTCATACTCCTCTCTTTGTTATCTGAACACGGGATGATATGATGATACGATCCATACATAATAGGTCGAATTAGTGTATTAAATCCCGCATTTACGCCTACGAATTTCTTATAACCATTATCTTTGATAGTGTTAATTTGAGATACAATTATACTTGCTTCAGCAGATAAATATCTCCCCGGTTCAATGATAAAACGCGGCTCACCTAGGTCTCCGCTATTAACTAGGGTTTTAAATTTTTTGACAACTATTTCTTTATAAATATCTAAATTCAACTCTTCTTCTTCTGGATGATAAGGAATTCCCAAACCCCCTCCAAAATCTATGAATTCTAAATTAATATTAATCGTATCGGTTAATTGAGTAATAATAGTTAAGTATTTTTCAACAGCCTTTTCATAATCGTAAGCATTGAGGATGCCAGAACCGATATGTATATGAGTCCCAAACCTTTTAAATCCTAATTTTTTTGCTAGTGAGTATGCTTCTATAACCTGTTTCTCTAATATGCCGAACTTTATCATTTTTCCAGCTGTTATTGTATGAGAATGATGACCTGCTCCGAATTCTGGATTTATTCTAAATGACATTATTTGCTTTTCAAAACCTAATTCATCATGGATTTTATTTAATCGTCTTAATTGACTAATACTGTCTAAGTTAACATGGACCTTATTTTTAACAGCAAATTTAAGATCCTCATTGGTAAACATATTTCCAGTAAAAATTATCTTTTCTGGAGGAATACCAACTTCAAAACATTCATAAATTTCTCCTGTAGATGTACAGTCAAAACAAGCCCCCTCCGAGTTTAGTATTTTCAAAACCGATAAATTTGAATTAGATTTTACTGCAAAATGTACAAAATTCTTCTTATATACTGAATCCAAGTTTTCCTTTAATTTTTTATACCGCTTTCGTATCATTTCTTCGTTAATCACATAAATCGGTGTGCCATATTTTTCTGCAATATCTATTGTATTCAGATTAGCAAATTGTAAAATACCACCTTTATATTCTAAATCTTTGTTTTTTAACCATTTAGTATAATCCATGATAATAATCTAGATATTCTAATTAAATTTCTAATTTTTCAATAACTCCCGTAAAAACCTTTTTAATTGGACCTTCCATTAGAACTGTCTTCCCAAAGTAGGTTATTCTAAGGTCTCCACCATCGTTATGTACTGTTATAGGTGCATTTTTTTTTAATATCCCAAGAATAGAGCCTGCTACTACTGAAGCGCAAGCACCTGTCCCACAGGATTTAGTGATACCAACACCCCTTTCAAATACCCGTAAAATACATTCCTCTTCTGTTATAATTTTAACAAATTCTACATTGACATTATTTGGAAAACGCTCGTGAGCTTCTATTGTAGAACCATACCTATTCAATTCATCGTCATTTAATTGTTCTTTTACAAAAATTACCGCATGTGGATTTCCCATTGATACTGCTGTAAAGTTGAATATTTTATCTATTATAACAATGGGCTCATTCACAACTTTGCTTGAGAGACCCTCAGAAATAACTGGTATTTCTTCACAATTTAAAATAGGAGGTCCCATATCAATCTGAACACTCTCCACAGTATCGTCTTTGAGATTTAATTTGGCACCTATAATTCCTTTTAACGTTTCAATACTAATCTCCTCCTTCTTGACAATATCATTTTCATAAACATACTTAGAAAAGCATCTGACGCCATTTCCGCAGAGCTCAGCTTCCGATCCATCGATATTGAAGATTCTTATCTTTATATCGGCTTTCTTGGCACTTTCAACAAAGATTAACCCATCTGCTCCAACAGAGAAGTGGGTTTCACATAAGGTTAATGCTAATTTTGATTTTTTATTTTCTGGGATATTCCATTTAATATCGTCAATGATGATGTAGTCATTTCCTAATCCATGATATTTTTCAAAATCTAAGTTTTCTAATTTCATTTCAAAATCATCTTGAGTATAGATTAAACCTTATTATTTAATAATATCAATACTAAAATTTAAATGTTATTTGTGTATATATACATATATACATATTTAAGTGTGATTTCCATCATGAGAGAAGAAAATTTCATTGAATTGTTAGAAAACATTGGCTTAACTCATAATCAATCCTTGATCTATTTCACTTTAATAAAAGCTGGGAGGAATGGAAGCATAGTTCGTGATTTAGATCATATTACTGATATCAAAAGGACTAATATATACCCTATTTTACATGAATTAATTGATCTTGGATGCGTTATTGAAGGTGGATATGCTGAAAAATCTAAAAATGCAGCAATTTACATTGCCGTTAAACCGATAGAGTTTATTGACCACCTCATTCAAAAAAAAAAAGATGAAATAAACCACTTGCAGAAATTTAAAGAGACCAATGCCAAACCATTACAAAATATATTTCAAGAAGGTATAGAAATAACTCTCGATCAAATTGATCCAATTATAAGAAAATATTTTGAACCACTGATAATGTCAGGTTGGAAGATTCATTCCTATGTAAAAAGAAATAATATCCCAATGTTTGATTACGAGGTTTATGACTGTATGCTTTATGCACCTCATGCGAGTATCTTAAAAGATTGTAGCTTCCATTTATTTACATTCGGTTATGATATTCAAAGTGATAAGAATGCCCTTGAATTCTTTACTCAGAGTTTAAAGAGAAAAACTAAAGAAATAAAATCATATTTTTTTGATATAAAACAAATTCAGTTACTTGATGAAAAGGTTGAATTCTTTAACATTACATTTCAAAGCTTTAAGATGCAAATTGAAATTAGCGACCTTCAAAATTCAAAATATTTTTCAGAGGAGTTGAAAGAGACTCTTGAGATAAAAAACGATCTCTATTTTGAGATTGGAAAAGCAGTTATTATGCCCTTTAATAACAAGCTATTTTACTTCTGGGCTGAATCTAGGCAAATTTTAAGTGAAATTATTGAACCCATAATTCAGATTGAAAAATATTAATCAAGAGAATTAAAAACACTTAAATGTATTTATCTCGCTCAATCATTACACAAATTTTAAATTAGTAAACAATAATTTACTAAAATGATTTTTACTAATTCTAATAAGCGATAATTGTAAAATCTAATCTAAAATAATAAAAAGGTTTCCAATTATAAACAAATTAAAAATGAAAAATTTTAAAATTATGAATAAAATATCTATTTTAATAGAATTCGAAGTAAATTAATAATGAATTATAAAAAAATCATATTTTTCTGCTCCTTATTTTTCCTCATAGTACCAATCATCAATGTAAAAGCTTTCACATATGTAGATTATATTAATGACGGAAATTATGCTTTTTTCTTGTTTGACTTAGGAGAAGGGAATAGTACAGAAATTAGTGTTACACATAATGAGATTGGTAATTTTACTCTTTTCCTTTTTGAAACGCGCCCAATAGAATCGTATGTAAAAGCAGATAAAAGCCTTGATAATAGAATTTTTAGTAGCGTGATTGACTATAGTTTGATTGACAACCCTTATATAAATTTTACAGCCTCCCAAACAAAAATTTATTACATTGAGGTAATGTTAGTTGGAGGGGGTCCAGATACGTATAATTTAGCAAGCACCGAGGATTTAACCAGATATTATCTTCCAATAATTCCAGGATTTCAAATGGAGATCATATTAATTACATCAATCTCCGCTATAGGGATAATAATCTTCCTGTATAAGAAAAAGTGGGAAAAATTTTAACCATTCAAATGAATTTGAAGATTATCATAATCCTCCATCATATGACTAATTTCGTCGCACCCCCCTTTTAAATAAACTTAAATTTTATTCTACAATTCCCTATCTATCAAAATACTAAATAATAAAATAGAAGTGATTTAAATATCGTTTGAAGAACTTAGCAAAAAATTAGCAGAATTTATGAAAGACACGGAAGAAGTTGAGCTTACCGATGTCGATTTATTCGCTGAATATCTCGAGCTTCAAATGTTGCCCGGTATTGTTCAAACTATGGCTCAAGCGGTAATACCAGGGGTGCCAGGAAAGGCTGAATGGACTCCAGCTAAATTTTCGCTTGATTTAGACTATCCAGGGAAAATTGAAACAATAGAACTTATTCGATCAAATGGGAAAAAGGCAACAATTGGCGGAGAAGTGGTACCACCTTTTTACAATTTTCTGGGATTGGATAAAAAAAATCCTAACCCACCTTTAGTCACCTATGACGTGTTTGACATGGGTGATAAGATGGTGCTTCCTAAGCCTATTAAACAGCAATATAAAGAAGTGCTAGCAGATCCCGCTGAATGGGCCAAATTTGCCGTTGATAAATTTGGGGCGGAATGTATAACATTTCACTCATTGACAATTGATCCTGCTATGGGAGATGCTCCAGTTTCACAGTCTCGTAAATTTCTTGAAGATATACTCCAAGCTGTTGATGTTCCTGTCATCATTGGTTGTTCTGGAAATAAGAAAAAGGATATAGAGTTGTTTGAAGTTACAGCAGCAGCAACAGAAAGCGAAACTCTTATGCTCTCAGCAGCAGACAAAGCCACATGGGAAGAAGTTATCCCCCTCGCGGTTAAATATGATCATAACTGCCTACTCTGGACAAGTTTAGATCTTAACAATCAAATTAAGATGAATAAAGATGCCCTGGAGCTTGGACTTGCTCCTAATCGGATAGTAATGGATCCTACCTGTGCTACGCTAGGTTACGGGATGGAGTATAGTTTCAGTATCTACCAACGCATGAGAATAGCAGGACTCTTAGGAGAAACAGACCTTGCTTACCCAATTAGTGGAGGAACAACAAACGCATGGGGTGCTCGAGAAGCATGGATGAGTGAAAAAGTAGCTCCTCAGTGGGGATTAAGGCAATATAGAGGTCCTATGTGGGAAATTATCAATGCTCTCTGCTTGAGCCTCGTCGGCTTAGATTTGGCCATGATGTTTCATCCGATTGCTGCAAGGCACGTTAAAGAAATAACAACGCAATTCTTTCAAGCTGTACCAAAAGAACTGGAAGCAAAAGGCTACACTGACTGGGTTAATGCCAATTTAAAGCGTTAATTTTTTTTAAATTATATAATAAAGGGATAGACTAATCTACACACTTCCATGAATCAGTGATAAGTTGAAACTCGGAAAATTTATCGCTTATTTTAGATCTTGGATCCTTATGTCGACTTTCGACTTTAATTAATTTACCTATGACTTCAATTTTATCGTTACACGAGATTTGGTCTTTTGTGTATATTATAATTTGATAACCATCACTCAAATCAAAGTAGTTCATGAATGGGTGAGAATCTACAATTGTAGTAAGATGCTGCCATATAGCTTCAGCAATTTCTCCAATAATCACAACCTTTTTCTCGAGATTATTTTCAAGATCAGAAAAATTGGAAATAGTATTCATAACTGTGTGCGGGTGTCTGTTTTTTTTAGAAAATGTATTAAAAAAGAATTAATGAAACACATTGAATTTAAGCTAAATTTTGTTTTAATCTTTTTGCTTCTTCTTCGACTTCACCTTTTTCATACCAATCATTAATTTCACTTAAATCTTCTGAGGGATATTCATAGGAATGAGCTATATCTGGATATAAATTGTTAACTATCTCATCCTTGTAGGAATTTAGGGCATTTTTGATACCTTCCCCGATATTACCGAAGTGTTTAACAAATTTTGGTTTGAATTCTGTGAAAATCCCTAACATGTCATAAATAATTATGATCTGCCCATCACAATATTGTCCCGCTCCAATTCCTATAGTTGGGATATCGAGTGTGCTTGTTACCAACTTCGCAATCTGCCATGGTATGCCCTCTAAAACAATCGAAAATACACCCGCATTCTGTAAATTAACTGCATCCATTATTAACTTCTTTGCTGCATCGACAGTTCTTCCTTGGACTAGATGCCCACCAAATCGATAAACTTTTTGAGGAGTTAATCCAATATGTCCCATGACTTCAATGTCTGCATCAAGAATAGCTTTTACAGTTGGTAAAATCTCTGTACCTCCCTCTACTTTAACTGCCTCAGCCCCTCCTTCTTGGATAAACCTTCCCGCATTATATACAGCATCTTTTATGTCTACTTTATATGAAAGAAACGGCATATCCCCCACTAATAATGCATTTGATACACCCCGAGAAACTGCTCTAGTATGGTGGATCATTTCATCCACCGTAACGTTTAACGTGGTTTTATGTCCAAGAATTACATGTGAAAGTGAATCTCCTACTAGAATTAAATCAAACCCACACATATCGACAATCTTAGCTATTGAATAGTCATAGGCCGTTATGGTAACTAATTTTTCACCTTGATTCTTCTTTTCAATAAACTTTTTTGTAGTCATTTTTTGTAAAGACATGAATTAAATAACCCAAGCTTTCTGAAAAATCTTTTTTTTTTATTTTTTTTTATTATTTATAATCAAATTTGAAATAAAGATTGAATATGAATTTTTTATTCAGCAAAAGTAAAATCTATTTAAAAATTTATTTTAGTGATTCAATTGGATAATAAAGAAGTTGGTCAATTTTGGGATAGAAATGCTGAAAACTGGACGAAACTTGCTAGATTGGGGTATGATGAGGTAGAAATTTAATCAATTCCCCAGCTTTTTTTGAACTTTTACCTGACGTTACAAATTTAATAGGATTAGATATTGGATGTGGAAAAGGATATAATACTCGTCTAGCCGCAAAATTAGGAGCAAAAATTTCAGCAATTGATATTTCTAAAGTGTTTATAAAGTATGCAAAAGAAAGTGAAGAAAAGGAATCATTAGGTATCAAATATCAAGTAGCTAGTGGGACAAATCTTCCTTTTACAAATAATTATTTTGACTTTGCTATAGCTACGATGAGTCTTATGGATATGGCACAAAACGAGAGGGCAATAGAAGAAGCCTATAGGGTTATAAAATCAGGAGGATTCTTTCAGTTTTCAATTCTTCCACCCGTGTTTTTCTGGTATTGATCATAAATGGGTTAGGAGTGAAGAAGGGTTAAAGATTGGGTTTACTGTAAAAGACTATTTTAAGAATCATAATGGGGAACTTGAGGAATGGTTATTTGCCGCAGCTCCTAAAGAAATTACCGCAAAAATGGAAAACTTCAAAATCCCAAGGTTTACCCGAACTTTGTCTGAATGGTTGAATTTATTAATTGAAAAAGGTTTCACCTTAGATAGATTTTGTGAACCTTATGCTGATGATGATACTATTAAGAAATATCCAGGATATTATGATAGTCTAATAATTCCTTGGTTTTTAATTATTCGCTGTCGAAAAATACCTTAAGAGGATATAAATTTCTGGTCCATATTATTCTTTGTTATTTTCTGTGGTAGAAATGTTTAGAAGATTAATATTAACTGAGCTACTTATTAAAATTGCTTAATTAAAATTTAGAGGGTATGTCCCCCATTTTTTTATCGCTTTTGGTATTGTCATAATATTTTTTAATGAGACACCCCACGGAAGGCAACAAATAGGTCCAACTACATATTTTCCACCAGTAGCTAAATTCTTGATGTTTTCTTTTACTTTATTTTCAACATCTTGAGGAGAACCATTTAGTAATTCTCGACTAACATCAATATTTGCACCTATAATTGTCACATTTGGGAATTTTTCTTTAAAATTTACCCAATATTCAATATTTAAAGGATGGGAACCATTCACAGCTAATAAATCTATTTCATCACAAACTTCATTGAAATAAGGAGTCGTGCCACAATTATGGAGAATTATACCGGCTTTCGTTTCTTTTTGGATTCTTTTAATAAATTGTCCCTCAAATTTCATTGCGTCCTCGAAACTCATCATATGTTTGTTAAAAGAATAACCAGTAAAGAAAATTATTCCAACACCTCCTACTTTTTCACGGTAAAAATTAAGGATATCCATCTGTGATTCATACACTTTTTCGCATAATTTTAATAATAAATCCGGATTACGACGCATGTCTCTATAAGCTTGTACACCTCTTAATTCTTGAACTACAGACCAAATTCCAAGGCATAACCCACCCATTCCTATTTTTTTATTAATTATTTCAATAGCGGATATACTTGTATCCCACACAGATATTTTTCTATGATCTGGGATTTCTAGTTTATCAATATCCTCTTCTGTCTTGCATATAACCCCTTGCTTTGCCATGAATACTTTATAATCGAACCATTTTATAGATTCCTTTTTATTGTTTGCTTCAGCAAAAGCCAATGCTTCTCCCGGACCGGCATAAGCAGTTGGAATCGAAATTGTATCCGCTTTTAAAAATTCAAATGTTGTAATAGCAGCATTTGCATAATTTTTTGGAGAAGCTATGATTTCTCTATAAGTTTTACCTGTTATTCGACATATAATTTCTTCACAAGCTAATGGAAAATAAGGAACTCTATCAATTTTATTGGTCCCAAAAAATGTTCCGATGATTCTCTTTCTTGATGCATCCCAATCATATGGCAATTTATTCTCCCTCTAATAATTTTATGATTTTCTTTACCCCTTCCCATCCATCTTTAGCCCAAGCATCAGCATTTATCTTTTTACATGATTCTTCTGAAAGAATACCTCCACCTACAATAATTTTTGCTTTTATTCCTTCATCTTTGAGTAGCATTACTGTTTCTATCATTTTAGAAATGGAAACGGTTAATAAACCACTTAATCCTATTACATCTGGATTTTCTTTTTTAGCAGCATCTAGAAATTCTTCAGGAGGGATATCAACTCCCAAATCAATTACATCGACTCCTCTTCCATTTAAGAGTGCTATGATCAGACTTTTACCAATGTCATGAAGGTCACCTTCTGGTGTCCCAATTAAAACTTTTCCCATTGTTTCTTGTTTTCCTTCTTTCAACTTTGGTCTAATAATATCCATAGAATCGTTAATAGCATCTGCAGCTAATAACATATCAGCAAGAAAAAATTCCCCGTTTTCATATTTTAATCCAACTTCTTCCGCTCCTTTTAATATAGCGTCATTTAGTATTTGTTTGGGATCAACCTTAGCTTCTAAAGATTTATTAACTAAGTCAATTGCATCTTCTGGGATTCCCTCTATAATTGTTCTTCTTAATTTTTCCAAAATTTCATTAGCATTCAAATATTGCGAACACACCACTGTTATTGTAAAAAATTTACTATTGTGCGTTAATTAATATTCTTATAAAACCATTTTTTAAATAAACTTTAGTATTTATAGAAATACTAAGTACTCCATAAAACTAATGAACCTAGTCATTAGGAATAGAATTTAAAATTAAAATTTTAATATGCTCTTTTTATTTCAAAAATCGTAAAAAAAATATTAAAAATATAAAGTGATTTATCTGAAAAAATCTTCTTTATGCTTTCTCAATTTTCAAGTAGTAATTCTCGCCATCAACTTTAAATGTTAGAAGTTTATCACCATGTTTTTCTATGTACCGCTTTATATTTTCACCTGCTTCTGCGAAGTCTCCGGTAACTTCAATTGTTTCTCCACTCTCCATTTCACGCAGTTTTCTTTTTGTCTTTGCCACTGGCATTGGACAAACGAGTCCAGAACAGTCTAATTTACGCGAGTCTCCCATTTTTAATTAATCCTCACTTTATTTAACTAAATAGGACATTATCTGATTCTGCACACATTTCAACTAATCCATTCATAGTTGTTTTCTTAATGTTATCAATTAACTCTTCTTCGGCTACTCCACGCGCTTTCATACAAACACCGCATGCTTTCACGGTTGCACCTTCAGCGATTACATCTTTCATCCATTTTCCAACATTTTCGTAAGCTGCGGGATCTTGATTCTTTTTTCCAACAAAAATCCCATCTTCAACTAGAAATATATTGATTTTATGATCCTCTAATAATGCGGTGTAAGCAAATCGTAGCATTGTAAAAGGTCGCTCTTTTGTATATGGACCATCTGCGATGATGATAGTAAAAGTTTTTTTTTTTTCGCTCATCATAAATATCCAAATTTTGATATAGTTGTATTGTTTACTTTGATTGAATAAACAATATGAGATTTATTAATTTTTTCGTAATGGTTTATTAAAAAAATCGATAAATAAAAATAGTTTAATAACTGTATATTATAAGAATACTATCATGTTATCATGAAAAATTTAATTAAAGTGGATTAAAAGTATGAATATTGAATATTTAAGAAACTTTATCATGTTAACTCAATATAAAAGTTTCTCGAGACTTGCAAAGGAGCTTCCTCTCTCTCAGAGTACCATATCACACCAAATTTTCCAGTTAGAAAAAGATTTTGGTGGGGTTGTCCTTATTGATCGGTCCACAAAAAAATTTGAATTAACTAAAGCAGGAGCTACATTACTTGAAAATGCTCGACAGATAATCGATTTATATGATAAATGCAAATTAGAAATTGCCAAATCTCAAGATTTTATTCTCGAAAACATTATCATATCTGCTTCAACAATTCCAGGTTCACATATTTTACCACGTTATATTACAGAATTCAGAAGTAAAAACTCACATGTAAACTTTAAAATAATAATTAACAATTCCAAGAAATCTATTGAAAACTTAAAAAAGGGGATGGCTGATTTTGCGGGTATTGGTAGTTTTATGAATTATAATGAGAAGGATTTCGATTGCATCACAATTGGTGAAGAAGAAATCAAATTTATTTGCTCTCCTTCTCATGAATTAGTTAAAGATCCCAATATGGTGGATTTTCAAGAACTTATAAAATATCCTTTTGTGTGGAGAGAAAAGGGTTCAGGAATGAGAGAAACATTCACCCAACAATTTCCAGACTATAAAAAATTAAATTTTGAGCTAGAAATAAATAACAATGATTCAATTATAACAACAGTAAGTGATTCTAATTATATTGGTATTATGAGTGAAATTATGATTGATAAAGCAGAATCTGCTGGGTTAATAAAATCATTAAGAATTAATGATTATCCCTTTATAGCTAAAAGACTTTTGTACTTTGTAAAGCTAAGAAAAAAGGATTTAAGCAAAAACAAAATGAAATTTTGGGATGATTTAAAAAAAATAAAGGAAAGATTATAAAGAGTTTATTTTATAAGTACACCGGACTGATCAAAATTTAAGAAAGCACTAATCTTTTCTTTAAGAGGATAAATTCCCTCTTTTAGTAGCGTATATAAGAAAATAACTATAAATATTATCGAACCTAAGCCGGGTACTAATCCACCCAGGTAATCCATAAAGCCTGAAGAAGGATTTAAGGAAAGTAATATCCAAACTAATGAAATTCCAGCGATTAAAATAGAAATAAAGGAAATTATAAATGCAGTTCCTTTACTAAGGTTCAAATTTAAAGGGCCAATATCAAGACGGAAAAATTTAGGTTGCACTATTATTGAAAGAATTGTATGGCTAATTATTTTCTCTTCAAACTCGATATACACATTTAAAAATCTTCTTTCATGTTCTTTTTTTTTCTTTTTTTTTTCTTTAGATTTCAATGGCATTATCGAGAAAATCATAACCGGGGGATTTACAGCATCTTTGCTAACTTCGACTTTTCCAAATAGGGGATGAGCTTCAAATCCTTCTCCTTCAATTTTGAGATCTAAAACAGGAGGTTCTTTCTTTGTTGTCACTATTTTAATAGTCGTTTTGTAAATCGTTTTCCCCTCCTCGTCCAGTATTTTCAATTCCTCATGTGAAAAATATACATAAAACAGATAGCTTCTTTTCTCCATCATGACTGAAAAATATTGGAGCCCCATATTAATATCATAAACTGTAGTTTGAGGTACTTCGGCTTCGGTAGTCGAAAGTGTAGGTTTCTCCGGTGAGGGAGTTCTAACTCCTCCATATGCATCAGAAGATGGGGGCGGTGGCGCTGCTGGTTCTGCTGGTTTAGATTCAGATACTATAGGTTCAGAAGGCTCTATTAATGCTCCACCTCCTGGAGCAGGGGGCATAGACTTTTTCTTGGCTTTTGGGGATTCTACTTTTCTTGCAACATCTCGTTTTTCTCGTTCATCTCTCATTAAACCCCCCTCTTCCATAGCTTCTTCATCTTCAAATTTAACATCCTTTCCGACTGAAGCTAACCCAATCATATCTTCATCAAAATCTTCCTCTTCAGCCTCCAATATTTCTTTGAATTTTGTAGGTGTACTTTCCTTTGCCTTTTTTCCCCTTTTTCCCTTCTGTTTTTCAAGCTTCTTTTTACCTAAGAGATCTAAGTTTTTTAATTTTGTATTTCCATGAATTTTAATTTGTGTAGTATAATCTAAGAAATAAACGTCATCACGTTCAAATGGAATATCTCCTAAGGAAGCGAAAATATCATCCAGAATTTTGCTTATTCTCACAGATTTCTTATAAATTCCTACAAACATGAAATTTAATATTTCTACAGAAAATACATTAGTCTTCTTGTCATAGGATATCTTATTAGTTGGAATTTCAATGTTGGTAACATTCTGTAATAGTTCCAATTTTACTCTTACCTCTTTTTTTGCTTATTTGATAAGTATTTTTATATTTATTATCTAAGATTTTTATTGAAATTATAAATAATAAAGTAGTGACTCTATTTATATGAGGTAGTTGTAAAAACAGTGTTTAAGAATTTAAATCTCTAAAATATGTTTTAATCAACATTAGTTTATCTTTAACTTCTCTTATTTTTTCGACGTTTTTTTCCGGACCAATAAATTTTTCTAATGCTTTATTTACTATTGTAAGGTCTTCATAAGCTTTTGGGTTACTATAAATCTGTAGCTCAAATTCTTCTTCCCATGGCTTTAATTTCGGAAAAACCTCAATATTTCTTAAAGGCCAATTAATTTTTTCTTTAAAATCATCGGTCAAGGGTTTTAAATTAAGTTCATCCCATCTCTGAATTATCCAAGGAGCATATTCGTGTAATTTGTCAAAATCGTATTCAAGATCATCTCTCCACTCATATTGATGTATCCAATTAGCTATAGCAAGAAAATTCTCTTTTTTTGATTTATCATAAGGAAAAAATTTCCAAGATGTTTGCTCAATGCTTTCATTAGTAAATGGACTACCTTCTCCATATTGGATGAAATAGCCAATTTTTTCAGTGATTTTTTTATTTATTTGATCCATCTTAATATAAATTTCAATTTGGGAGATGGAAATTTTACTTTTTAAAACCTGCTCTTGGTAAATTTTGTAAACCACATTTTTTACTTTGTTTGGATGGCACATACCCGTAAATATTGGATAGTATGATAGACAGTAGAAACGAGTCCCATTTTTAGGTTTTCCTTCAAAGACTTCAAACCAACATTCTAACGGCTTGATAAAAATATTAGTTTTAAGATAATTGACCATAAGAAGAACAGCACTGATTGCCCCAATTACAATGAGAATAATAAAAACAGGAAGACTAAAAAAAATTGATGCCATAAAGTAAGATACAGCTATATAAATGAGTAAAAACCCAGTAATGAAAAAGAAGGCTATTAATGAGGTAAAAGCTTCATGTTCTTTATCCTTTTTTGAATAAAGTATGATTGGTGCAGAATCAACTATGATTTCATTATTATAGGATTCTACGAATTTATCATAATCAACTTTATTCCATTCAGAATCAAGCATGTGTACTAGGAAAGGTAATTTGCTTATTTAAATTTGATTTTATTTTATAAAAAGGTTGTTAAAAGATTGTTAAAAAGTTTTAAGAGTTTAATGAACGATTCATAAAACTAAAAGATTAGGTTTGATTTTAAAACTCATTGAAATAAATCTTTAGCATTAAAGTGTAACTATTAAAAAAGATTAGGCTTAGGATGATATCTATAGATGGTAAGGTTAGAGTCTTAGATAAATGAATAAATCTATTCCCATTGAAATTTTTAATTGAGATTGCGCATTATAGGTATTGAAACTATCTATGGTTGAATTCGAAGATTTTTTACGCTATATTAAGTCTCAAGATTATTATTCCAATCAGATTTATCATATTGAGCATATTCCCCAAAAAAAAGCTCAATATGGTGAATTAGAGGAGCCATTAAGAAAACGACTTCAACGTTGGTTAGATAATAATCATTTAAATCTGTGGCGTCATCAGACAGATGCAATAAATTTAATTCGTAAAGAGAAGAATACAGTTATTGTAACTTCTACAGCATCTGGGAAATCACTCTGTTATAATCTTCCTGTAGTACAGTCAATCTTAGAGAACCCAAAAACAACGGCTATTTATATTTTTCCAACTAAAGCCTTAGCGAGAGATCAATTCACTGTCTTATCTCAGTTATTAACAGATACTAATATAAAACAAAATAGAATTGGAGTTTATGATGGGGATATAGATGCGAATGAAAAGAGGTTCGTCTTAAACAATGCTAATATTATTATAACTAACCCTTATGGGCTTCATTTCTATTTGCCAAGTTTTAAAAAGAGATGGAGTCGGATATGCAAGAATTTGAAATATGTCGTTCTAGATGAGATTCACATATATCGCGGTATTTTTGGTTCAAATTTTGCACTCCTTCTCAGAAGATTTAAAAGAATGCTTGACGCTTTCAATGTAGAACCACAGTGGATTTTATCCAGTGCTACTATTTATAATCCCAAAGAATTTAGTGAAAAATTAGTTGGAGAAACATTTGAGGTTATAGATCGAGATGATTCCCCTTCAGGAGTTAAGAAAGTTATTTTATGGGACTTACCTTATGACACTATTTCAAAAAAATATCGTTCACCCCATCAGGAAACCAAAAACCTATTTAATAGCCATTTAAGATTCAAAGGTGGATTACAAACATTAACTTTTACATTATCTAGAAAAATGGCTGAATTGCAGGCAATTTGGACAAGAAAAGCTCTTCCAATCATAAAGGATAAAATTTTCAGTTATCGAGCCGGCATTAGCAAAAAGAAAAGAAGAGAGATAGAACAAGGCTTCAAAAGCCGAAAAATATTAGGCGTAAGTTCTACCAATGCTCTTGAATTAGGAATTGACATCGGTTCTCTAGATGCTACAATAAGCTCTGGTTTCCCTGGGACAATTTCAAGCTTCAAACAGCAAATTGGTCGTTCTGGAAGGGGGACTGATCTCTCCATCTCAACTCTGATACCTATGGCAGATCCATTAGATTTATTTTACATTCATAATCCTGATCAACTATTTGGACCCATTCAAGAAGAAGCTCTGATTACATTAAATAATAAATATATTACTAAGAACCACCTCTGCTGTGCGTCTAAGGAGATTCCTATTAAAATCGATGAATATGAGAAATTTGGAGTCCCGGATAAAAATTACTTTTTGGGATGCCTAGAAGAATTGGTTTCAGAATCGTTGCTCATGAAGAGGGGAGATCGGTATTATTGGAATAGTGATTTTTTTCCAAATGAAAAGTATGGATTAAATGATCTTTCTGCTAAAAGTTTCAAAGTTATGCTAAGAACTGAATTTGGTGAACAACTATTAACTGTTGAAGGTGATAGCTTTGTGTATCGAGATTTACACCCCGGTGCAGTTTATCTTTACGAAACTGAATCATATCTAGTGGAAGATCTCGATATGGAAGAGAGAATGGTATATCTTTCTAAAAAAAATGTGGATTATTATACTCAATCTTTAAAGCATACGGACATTACTCCTCTTGAAGTAATTTATCAAGGTGTAGCAGGAGAGGATGATAAAATAACCTCGTTTTTTGGAAAAGTGAAAGTAGAGTATGAATATTATTCCTACAAAGTTGTTGACACTTTAACTCAAGAGATCCGCTCAAGGCATCCACTTGAGGATATCCCAATCATAAGATTTGAATCACAAGCCGTATGGTTCACAATTCCATTTGAATCTCAAAAAGAATTAGAATTGAACGGATATGATTTAGGAGGAACCATTCATGCTATTGAACATGCGATGATTGCGATGGCTCCAGCACTAGCCCAGATATCTCGTTGGGATTTAGGTGGAGTTTCAATAGATTTCGATCCTATTAAGCAACAGCCAATAATCTATATCTATGATGCTTATAGAGGTGGCATTGGGGTTTCAGAATCACTTTATTTTAACTTAAATGAACTAATATTAATGGCTTTTAAGTTAATTAAATCATGTAGTTGTAGAACAAAGAATGGTTGTCCAGCATGCATTATGTCTCCAAAATGTGGTAACTCAAACGAACCATTAGATAAACAAGGAGCATTATCTTTGTTAGGTAATCTGATCAATAAGGATTTGCACTAATTAATTATTTGCATAAAAAAAAATACAAGTTCTACTTATTCTGAATCTAAATTTTAGCACAGAGTATTCTTTTGATTTTAATGTTAAATTTTTAAGCCGTAAAACAATATTATATTTAATATATGTCAGATGCCTTATTAATCAGGTAAATAACATAGAAAAAATCTTAGTGATTTGGGTTTTAGGGTTGTCAAGTGAAATATACACTTTTAAAATTGTCATATTCGGAGATTCTCAAACTGGAAAGACCACTTTAACTCATAGATTCTTAACAAATCTTTTTAAAGCAGACATTCAAATGTCGATTGGAGTAGAGTTCTTACTTAAAGCTATAATTATAGATAACTTCAACGTAAAACTTCAGATTTGGGATTTTGCTGGTGAAGAACGCTTTAGATTTTTGTTTCCTTCTTATATTCGAGGCGCTAATGGAGCGATTTTTATGTTTGATATTACCAACTATGGCTCCTTAGCACACGTTGATGATTGGTATGAAATAATTAATAAAGAAATAAGTTACGAAATTCCTATTATTTTTGTTGGTGGTAAAACAGATCTAATTCACCTTAAGGAAGTTTCAACAAGAAAGGCAATGGAAGTAGCACATTCTAAAGGTGCTGACGGATTTATAGAGTGTAGTTCTAAGACTGGAGAGAACGTTCATAAAATTTATCAATTATTAACAAAACTAATCTTAAAAAATAAGATTCCTCAAAAAAAATGATATCTCTTTTCTTGGATAAGAGTTCTATATAAAAAAATGGTTTATAGTATGATTTTATGAACTATTATGATAATTTTTATAATCTTGGATGAATTCTTATAACGTATGGTAACAGATGATTTGAAATGGGAAGATCTTGTTTCACCCACAATGAGCCCTGATGAATATTTAAAAGTATATGGGGATATAATCGGGGATAACTATAAAACATACAAACCAAAATTAGACATTTTAGAAAAAATCAGCAAGCTTCTTACCAAAAAAAAAGGATCATTAAAGATTGTTGCTTTAGGGGCAAAATGGTGTCCTGACTGTGGAAGAAATGTGCCAAGAATGATAAAAATAATTAAGTTGATGAAAAATAAAGACGTAAATCTTCAAATCCTCTATGGTATTGTCGTAAATGCACTGCATCGTCCTGGAGAAGTTATTTGGCATAAAAAACGTTCTCCTCCAGAAGCAGTTAAAGCCATATTTGATTTAAAAAAAATCCCAACTTTTTACATTTTTAATGAAAATGATGATCTAATAGGCATAATTGTTGAAAATCCTAAATTTTCTTCGACACTAGAAGAAGACCTGCTTGGAATCTTAGAAGGTAAGCTATAACAGTCATAATCATTAAAATATTCTCAGGTGAAAGAAAGCAGTATCCTTGCTTAACTTATCATAAAAATATCAACATGAAGCAATTGACCGCCCAAAACTTTATGAATGTTAAAATCAGATAAGATTTCCTTAGTTATAATTGGAATTAAGTATTCCTCTTTGATTTATTCTCTTTGTTTTTTATTTCTATTTTTATATTGGTTTCAAATATGATTTTATGAACTATTATGATCATTTTTTTAACCTTAAATGAATATCTTATAACGTATGGCAACAGATGATTTGAAATGGGAAGATCTTGTTTCACCCACAATGAGCCCTGATGACTTTTTAAAAGAATATGGGGATATAATCCGGGATAGCTATAAAACATACAAACCAAAATTAGACATTTTAGAAAAAATCAGCAAGGTTCTGGAAGAAAAAAAAGAAATATTAAGAATTGTTGCTTTAGGAGCAAACTGGTGTCCAGACTCAAGAAGAAATATGCCAAGAATGATAAAAATAGTAAAGTTGATGAAAAATAAAGAGGTAAAATTTAAAATTCTATTTGGTATTATGACAAATGCTTCACATATGCCCGGAGAAGCTATTTGGCATAAAGAATGGTCACCATCTGAAGCAAACGACCCTAAATTTGATTTAAAAAGAATTCCAACGTTTTACTTTTTTAATAAAAGTGGTGATCTTCTGGGTATTATCATTGAAAATCCTAAATATTCTTCAACTCTGGAAGAAGATTTACTTGAAATCTTGGAACGTAAGCTATAGATGATTTTATGATAAACATAAAAATTGATTTAAAAAATTTGAAATGGGGAGATCTTGTTTCACCAACAATGAACCCTGAAGAATACTTAAAAGAATATAAAGAAAAAATCGCTTTAAACTATAAAACCTATGAACCAAAATTAGATATTTTAGAAAAAATTAACAAGCTTCTTAACGAAAAAAAAAAAACATTAAAGATTGTTGTTTTAGGGAAAAATGGGTGTCCAGATTGTACCAGAAATGTACCAAGAATGATAAAAATAATGAAGTTGATGAAAAATCAAGATGAGAATTTTAAAATTCTATATTCTCCTCCAGAAGCAGTCAAAACCAAGTTTAATTTAAAAAGGTTCCCAACGTTTTACTTCTTCAATGAAAGTGGTGATCTTCTGGGTATTATCGTAGAAAATCCAAAAAAATCTTCAACTCTAGAAGAAGATTTGCTTGAAATCTTGGAAGAAAAGCTATAACAAAATTGTTTATGTTGTTTTTAAAAAATCTATTTCTTAACGTATTAAAATTTAAATTATTCTAACATTATAATAATTCTATGTCGAAACTCAAAGTTAAAAAAGTTATAATTTTTAAACATGGTGTTTCCTATTATATCCTTGAGGGTACATTAAAAGGATCAAGCACATTTGAGCTTGAGTTCAAAATTGATGAGATGAATGATGTTTTAAAATCTCTTTTTGTTTTAGATACTAGTGAAAAAGGATATATATCGTCTATTTCTTACGACGCAGCTTTAGAGACTTCACAACTCTTAAAATCAATAATGTTAAATATACCTGATATAGATTCTTTCTCCTCACTTGTTACCCAAATAAAAGGTGCCAGCGTAAGTTTAACAATTGGTGGAAACAAAAGTGTTACAGGTAAGATAATAGGAACTGAAACTGTTGAAAAATTAAGCAAATTCGATAAAATCATCCAGAAGATATTAGTTCTCCTACAGGATGATGATATTATAGTAAAGATCCCATTCTCAGAAGTCAGATCTTTTGAGATATTAAATGAAGAGATCAAGAAAGACTTAAAATTCTTTTTAGATACTGTAATTGCTGGAAAGAAAAAAGATTCTAAGAAGATAGTGATAAACTGTGAATCTGGGGGAGTGGACGATATTGATAGAAATATTTTTGTCTCATATATTCGTGAGGCACCAATCTGGAAGACTTCCTATAGATTAATAATGAGCAAAAAACAAGCTATGGAGCAGAAGTGTTTATTGTCTGGTTGGGGGCTCATAGAAAACACTACAAATCAGGACTGGGAAGATATTGAGTTATCTTTAATAAGTGGTCTCCCTGTCAGTTTTCGATATAATTTTTATTTCCCAATATATATTCAGCGTCCTGTAATCCAACCCCCGAAAGTATTAAGTGCCAGACCAACAGAAATTGAGGAAGGATTGGCTATGGAAGAATTTGACGATTACGATATCGCAATGCCTGCTCCCGCACCAAGAATGGCTAAAGCAGAGAGCTCAAGGAATAGAGGAATGGCCAAACGCTCACTTGGTGCGCCAGCTGCTGCAACTGGAGGAATCGGAGGGGATATATCTGATGGTGTGATCATGGATAAACTGAAGGCTGGAGCAAAAACTCAAACGAAAGATTTGGGAGAATTATTTGAGTATAATATTACAAATCCAGTAACCATTAAGAGAAAGAAATCGGCTCTGGTTCCAATTCTTACAGAGTCGATTAAAGCAAAAAGGATTTTACTTTATAATAAAAACGATCATGATAAAAATCCAAATGCTTGCCTTGAAATAACCAATAACACTAACCTAACTTTAGAGAGTGGACCCGTTACAATAATATATGATGATAATCTAGCCGGGGAAGCCATAATTCCATTTTTAAATAAAGATGATACGAGATTGTTAAATTATGCTGTTGAACAGGCTGTAATTGTTATTCATGAGCAACGAATTCAAAATCTGAATGTTCATAGAGTTAAATTTGGTGGTGGATATTCCTATGAATATTATTATACAAATTCAATGACGACTTATAAAATTCGAAATAAAACGGAAGAAGAGAAAGAGCTATACTTAGATCATCCTAAATCTTCTGGCTATAAAATTGTCGAAAAGCCTGTGGATCCTGAAGAAACCCCAAATTATTGGCGGTTTAAGATAACCTTAAAACCAAAAGATGCAATAAATTTTAAATTAAAAGAACAAAAAGAAAATTATTCCAGTAATTATCTTTGGAATTATTCCAAAGACGATTTCTTCAAGAGAATTGGGTTTTATGTTAAACAAAAATTTATAGATCCTGATCTTGAAAATCAATTAAAAGAAATCGCAGAATTAATTCACACCCTAAACAATTTAAGAGATGAACAAGAGAAGCTGAATGAAGAACGAGATTTAATGACTGATGAGCAAGCTAGGTTACGAGATAATATCTCTGTTTTAGGTGATGATAGCCAATCCGTTTCCTTAAAAGAAAGATACGTTAAAAAATTGAATAACCAAGAGAGTAGATATGAGGAAATTAAGAAAGAACTTAAAACATTAGAGAAAAAGATGACAGAATTAAATAAAACTATTGCCGATAAAATGGATTTGCTCTCAATTAAATAATAACATAAGACTTTGATGAAAAAATTATTGTTTGGGATTCAAGAGACACTAAAGAGGCTTTGAACTAAATTTGATAACCATTACATTATCTTTATGGGATACTGGAGGACAAGGGAGGTTTAGTTTTTTTAAAACTGATTTTTTCAAAGGTGTAGCAGCAGTCGCTCTGGTTTTTGATTTATCACGCCCGAATACATTTGATTCAATTAACGAATACTTCAACGATATCCGGGAACGTTCTGGAAATATTCCTATTATTTTAGTTGGAAATAAAGATGATTTACAAAAAGATATTGGGGAAACCATTCCACGAGAAAAAATAATCCAAATGGTAAACCAATATAATCTATTTGAGTATATAGAGACATCAGCATTAAAAAATTTAAACGTGGAAGTATTATTTCACAGATTAGCTTTAACATCTTTAATAGATTTACAGCCAAGATTAGGTGAAGTCGTAGATTCGAAGCATTTTAGGTTCAAAATTCTTCTCGTAGGAGCTGCAGCTGTCGGAAAATCCACATTAATAAACGTTGTTACCAAAAAAAGATTTGAAGAAAATTATAAATTAACAGTTGGGTTGGATTTTATGATACATGATCTTGAGATTGAAGAATTGGATGTACCAAATGAAACTCTTAATTTTATAAAAAACGCCACTAAAAAGAAAAGAATTAAAAAGATTCGAAAAGAGGAAGAAGTGCAAACTACTTCAGCCGGTTAAATTTTTTATTTATCGATTAATAGTAGCTTTGGTAATATTCATAATTATTTTTATTGATATGTTAATTCTTGATATTTACATAATAAAATAAAAAAAAAAATAAGGAATCACATACTATTTTATTCATAATAATTTGGTGAGAATTATGAGCATAACGGAACTTGAAGAACAGAAAGATGGGTTATTGGATCAAATAGAAGCCTTAGAAGAAAATTGCGATACCGAGGAGAAATGTCAGGAGGAAGGAGCTTGCAACAAATGTGAAACTTACGCTAAAATTGAAGGCCTTTCTACTAAAGTAGAAGAATTTGAAACTAAAATCGAAGGTTTAATGGCCGAAGATGAAGAATAACTACTCAAATTTCTAAATTAAATTTTTTATCCTTTATTTTCTTACTTATACTTTTCTTTTTATAAAAAATAAGATTTTTAAAGGTTTTTGAATAATCGCCTTAAACCCCTTGACATTATCAGTTTTTGGACTTCCTTCGTGCCTCCAACAACTTCCAAAATCCTCGAAACACCAATATAATCATACATTAAGGTATTATCGCACACTCCGGCCCCCCCCATGGTTTGGGCTGACTCAAAGCATACTTCCTTTGCTAATTTAGCACAAATATATTTGTATTGACTCGCTGAAGAAACCATTGATTGAGCTATTGGATCTGGTAAATTTCCACCGTATTTTTTAAACTTCTCATCATAGGTTTCTGCGAATTTTAGTACTCCGTGAGTTATAGCAGCAGTTTTTGCCCAAAGGTCTGCTAAGGTAAATCCAACTCCTTGAAAAAGTAAAATTTCTTTATCGAATTGTCTTCTCATGTTTGCATATATTACAGAATGAGCTAAAGCTCCCCAGCACGCACTGACGCATCTCACAGCTATAGCGATTCTCTCAGGAATTAAGCCTTCAAAAAGGTGTTCTCTCCCTTTTCCGATTCCTCCTAATACATATTCTTTTGATACTCGCAGGTTCTCAAGTCGTTCTCTTCCTATAAATAACTTCGGTGTCCAAGGAATGTTGACCCGTTTTATGTTCCAACCTTCCCAGGAAGTGTTAATTAAAAACTGTGCCATTAAATTTCCCTGATTTTTTCTGCGGTAGCATAGGAAACAGCCCATTTCGCTTTTGGGGCATTTGTATTAAAAATTTTCTCCCCATTTAGCAGAAAACTACCATCATCCTGCTCATCACAAGTGGTTAATTGATGTACTGCATCAGAACCTCTTTCGGGTTCTGTAATTAATAAACATCCTACTTCTTGACCTGTGACGAGTTCTTTTAAGGCTTGTAATCTCACAGGAATATTTTCATGATGGGCATAAATAGGATTGAGACAAATAACTGTTGCACCTGTACTCATCGCAAATTGGGGATCGAAATTATCTAAAGCTAAAATTCTCATAAATTCAATAGCCATTCCATAATATTCATAATTTAAATCGATGCATTCATAGGGTGTTTGACGTGTAATATATCCTTCTTTTCCAAAGTCTGGTACCCAATCATATATGTCTTCTTCTGGTCCATGCGTTATTTTATTCTTAATTTCATAATTCAGACAGAAATCTTGGACTTGATTAAGGAAACTAAATTGTTTTTCAGAAAGTATTGTTCTTAAGTTATCGTTCACAAATTTATATCGGTTTTGAAGACTTAATTTGGCTAATATTTCATCACTAATAACTTGCGTTTCAAATCGCTTATTTTCGTTCATATTATTCATTGTTTTGTTTTTACTATTTATAAATATGAATATCAAAAAAAATATTTTAGTTTGGTATTAACTTAAAGGTTCCTTCGAGATTTTTAGAAATTGCTTCTTTAGTAAATAATAAAGGAATATATTTCCCTTTTACCCATAATTTCATTAAATCTTTGTAATGCTTATGGAAAGGTAAACCTGATTGCCCTCCTGGAATGACTCCTATGGACTTATCCCAATCCGATAAATCATGAATTTGACGGTATGAGGGTCCAACAATGTTATTATAGTTATTTGTTGGATCATAGGAACCATTACAAAGAGTATTGCTATCCCCCCCAATTTTAAATGGACCAATGTTCAACATTTTAGCAGCCTCATTAACTTGAGAAAAAGGATGAGTTAAAACAATTTTATGAAGATTTCCCCATTTCCATTTATTAATATCTAGTGATAGTTTCTCTGATAGGAATTTTATTGTATTTTCTAATGCAATTAATAATTTTTCCTCAAGTTCCTTTACATTGTCCTCATAGATCTTAAATAATCTTTTGAGTTCAAATGGGTTTGATGTTAAATAGAGATAGAAGAGTTCCTTCCCGATTAATGGAACCAATATTATTTTTAAAGATTCTTGGAACCAGATTTTATAGATTGTACCCGCAACACTATTTTTTGTTAAATAATAATCCCAATTTTCTAATAAAGTAAAAATTTCTTTTTGATGATTTGATAATAGTTTATCTTTCACATGCTTTAGCATAATTGGTAATAACTCTTGTGCTTCTTCGGTAAAAAAATCTAACTGAAAGCTTTTAAAATTCTCAAAAGAAAAAGTTTCTTTTCCCTGAAGTAATTTTTTAATTCTCATTTGTCGGTAAGGTTTAGCCCTATCCTGAGCTATTAATATCCCGTTTGGTGCCTTATTCTCATTATAATTAGCAGTATATACAAAACCGTAATCTGGATTATATATAGAAAACATTTTCTCAAAGGGAACAAGACCGTTCCAATTAAATCTCTCATCAGTTCCAGGGGTTACCATTGCTCCATCACCAAATCTACGCTGAGGAAGTCTTCCACCATGCTGATGACCAATATTTCCGTCTATATCACCATATATAAAATTCTGAGGTGTAATCGTTATTTTACTTACTGCGTTACGAAACTCATTCCAATTAGATGCTGTATTGATCATTCTAAAACCATCAATTGTATCTTCTAAATTTGCAATATAGCTAGTCCACTGCAAAGCATATTTTCCGGGAAGTTGAATTTTATGAAATTTAGTTCCAAGTTCGATATACTCCATAACTGGTCCAAATTTCGTAAATCTTACTTTATAATCAAGCGGATTAGAAGAACCTTGAACTTTTATTGGTTCATCAACAACCTCAAAATCAACCCATCTGTCATTATACTTATACTGATTTTTATTTCCTGGATTAATCTCGAGTTTGAAAAGATCAACGTTATCTGAAGTTACCGTAGTTGCTCCCCAGGCTATTTTTTCATTGTGCCCTAATATAATACCTGATGTACCAGGAAATGAGGAACCAATTGCATTAAAATCAGGGTAAACTAGATGCATGAGTATCCAGATTGATGGTAGAGTATGTGGTAAGTGTGGATCATTAGCAAATAAAACTGCTCCTGATTCTGATTTGTTGGGGCTAACAACCCATCCATTACTGCCCTTAGACATATCTATATTTGCCCCAGAATAGAGAGGAATTACTTTATCTGCCATTTCAACACCTAATTTTATAACCAGATGCTCACGTAGTAACTCTAAAGTATAACTCCAACCTCCCAATCCCCATTCTATTAGACTCATAATTTTAAGTGAATCTTCTAGAGTCCACTCTCTTGGTTTAATATTAAGCAAAGCAAATTCGATAGGTAAATTTTTCATGGCTTTTTTAATTCCAGCGTTTACTCCTTCAATAAAGGAATTCAGTCCTTGCAAAGTTTCGTTATTAGGGTCTTTTCTTAAATTTTTCGCACTTTTTTCTGCAATTCGATGTAACCCAATTATTCTATAGTGTTTATCTCGATCTAAAGTTGCTTCTCCAACAATTTCTGATAATTCTCCTGAAGTTACTCTCTTAAAAAATTCCAATTGCCATAACCTATGACTAGCATGGATGTAACCTTGGGCAAAATAGGCGTCATTGACAGAGTTTGCATAAATATGCGGGATGCCCCATTTATCCCACAGAATTTCAACATTTTCATGAATACCTTTTACTTTTTCAGAACCAGATACTTCTGGAAACGCATTTTTAGCAATATTTAATAATTCTTCCATATCTAAATCTCTTTTAAGTAAAAATTAATATAATTCTTAGAATTAAATTATTTTTTAGTAATATTTTATGAATTAAAAGGAAGTATAGTTTAAATTTTAATTAAATATGATGAAACTGAAACAAAAAAAAAAGGGAGTATTGACTTCACAGCATTTTAAACAGCTGTCGCAGAGCCATGCTCATAATATATTGCTGGATCTGCCGACTTCCACCAACTATTTCCTGTATTGTTGAAATATTCACGTAATCTTCCATCATTGTGTTATCTGATAATCCTGCACCTCCCATAAGATTAGCCGCTTCATAGCATACTTCCTTTGAAAGTTTAGTGGTATGGTATTTAAACTGTGAAGCGCTTGCCACCATAGCTCGTGAGATATTTCCAGGTATTTTCCCTGCAAATTTCACCATTTTATCATCGTATGCTTCCGCAAATTTTAACAAACCTAATGTTAAATTAGTTGTGCGTGCCCAGAGATCTGTTAATAAAAATCCAACTCCTTGGAACTTTAATATTTCTTGATCAAATTGTTTTCGCATATTAGCATATATTGCAGCATGAGAAACAGCACCCCAACATTGGGAAATAGCACCAATCGCAATTCCTAATCTTTCCGGTACTAATCCTTCAAACAGATGATCTCTCCCCTTCCCAACTGCACCGAGTATGTATTCTTTTGGTACTCTCAAGTTTTCAAAATACTCATGACCTAAATACAGTTTCGGAACGAAATTTATTCCAACTCTTTCACACTTCCAGCCATCCCAAGATGTGTTAATTAAAAATTGTGCCATGAGATTGCCGTTATTTTTTTCAGCCGTAGCGTAAACAACTGCCCATTTTGATTTGGGTGCGTTTGTGGTATAAACTTTTTCACCATTTAAGATAAATGAACCATTCTCTTGTTCATCACATGTAGTTAATTGGTGCACTGCATCTGAACCTCTCTCCGGTTCCGTTATACAAATACATCCCGGTGACTTTCCCGTAGCAAGGTCTTCCAACGCCTCTAATCTTACAGGAATATTTTCATGATGTTCATATATAGGATTTATTGCTAAAACCGTTGCACCGCTTCCCATTGCAAATTGTGGATCAAAAAAATCAACAGCTAAATACCGAAGGAAATCTGCAACCATTCCGTAATAATTATAATTTAAATCGATCATTTCAAAATTAAGTGCTCTTGTAATATACCCTTCAGCTCCAAATGCGGGGATCCAATCATATATGTCTTCCTCAGGCCCGTGTGTGATCCCATTTTTTTTTTCAAATCTTTGACAAAACTTTTGAACTTTTTTGAAATGATTAAACTGCTCAGGAGTCAGAATTGCCATCAAATTGTTATTTACAAAACTGTAACGATTTTTTAGGCTAAGCTTCTCTAAAATCTCATCATTTATGACTTTATCCATATATTTAGACATAATTTTTACCCTCTAGATTATTAAGATAGTTAATTACTTTTATGAAAAAAGTAATTTTAATTTTTGGAAATCTAAATCTTTGTTCAAATTTGTACATTTTTATTTCGTTTTTTAAAAAAACGGTGTTATGGAATGATAATAATATACGCTTTTCGAACTAAAAACTCAACAAATTATCTTTTGGAGCCGGTTTGAAAATCTCTTTGATATAACAAGACTCGTTTCGAAGGGGCAGTTTTTTTTAAATTGAATAACCGAAATGAAATTTTCATCAATGCCAATTAAGGCTAAAATGCCAAATTTCTCGAGTGAAACAAGCTCATTAACTCTATAATTTCCAGAAAGGAACCTACCCTCTAGTAGTTTTATAATTTCTGAAATGATATTCGGTTCTAAATTAGAGACTATAACCCTTCCTGTTTGAGTTAATAAACCAGACGCTACGACGAAAGAAGAAAAAGTGTGTAATTCATTGAAGATGCTCAATAAGTCCTTTTTCACGTCTTCTGAGACTAATTGATTCCCAGTTTCCATTATATTATCAATATTGTCTTCAAAATCGAGAAATTGTGAAATCTCACCATCGAAATTATCAGTTAATAGATTGATATCAAATTTATTTAAGAATTGATTTTTTATTTCTCTTAATTGGTTTCTTAGCTCAACTAAATTATCTGTGCGATCACTAAATAGAGCAAAGAGTAATTCATCCTTCTTAATTTTCTCAATTTCAAAGATAAATCGAAAGAGCCCTACTTCAATTTCAGATAATTCTTCAGTTTTTAAGGTTTGCTTTACAAATGAAAAAATAGCACTCAGAAAGCTGCTTGTTAATTTAACATTAAAGATATCTTCATAAGTTTTATAAAAGATTAATTCACCGGTGTTACCTTTCATTATGAAGATATTCTTAATCATCGAATTCAGAGTTTTTTATTCAAAAAGAAATTAAATAACCTTGTTATTTCTTTAAAAAAAGTTTAGATATAAAAATCCTTTTATTATTCTATTTCTAAAAGTGAATGTAACCTACGGTTAATATTTCATTTATTCATTCTCGTGACATAAAGAAAGGATAATTTTTCGGATTGAAATTTGTTTTTAGCTCATTATTTTTTCTTGAATGGTAGTAGATTTAATCACACTGTCCTTAAAATCCATCAAATTTAGCCCATTCATCTTCATCATCGGTTTCTTCCTCGTCATCAGAATAAACTTCAACTTTACTGCTTTTGTAGCTTTCTGTTACATCTTCCTCAAATTCCTCAAACTCATCTTCAAAAGTAATTGACTTAGCTAAATCAGTTATAACTCCCGCTGTTACTTTTATTTCAGGGACAGGTCTTTTTACTGGTTTTTTCTTTTCAACTAATTTTAGATAATCTCCATGAATCTTGATTGTTATTGGAGTCTCTTCTTGTAGAAGCCTTACAACTACTTCTTCACTTTGGGAAGAGTCATGAGGTAGACGTATTGCTAAAGCTCGTGATCCCTCAAACACACCACTGATAATTTCTACCGTATCTCCTTCCTCTAAGTACTCTGTTACACTCCTTGGTAATAAGACATGTTTAAGTTCGCTTAATTCTATATTCTGTACAATTCTTCCTTTAATATGAGGAATTCCTTGAACCGCTATCTGCACTTCTCTCTTCGTTGGTGCCTCGAAGAATAGATATCCTGGTAGCAAAGGGGAAACTAACATGGCTCTAATATCCGGAATTGTATCTAGTATTTTAAATCGATAGAAAATTTGTCTGAGAATATTACTTTCCTGATTAATTGTAGTCCTTACAGCAAAAAGTGTAGTTAAGTCTTCAGAGTCTTCCTTGATCATGCTTTCATCAATTTTAATTTCTTCTTCTTGACCAGCCACTTTTTCTCACGAATCTCATTTGAATTAAGGGTTTTAAAAAATTATATAGAAAAATGAGTATAAGCTAGAAAGGAAAAACTAAATTATAAAATTATGTTTTTTAATGAGAAACCAGTAGTGGTTATGAATTTATAGGAAGCATGCTTTTTTGGAAATTTACACTTAAATGGGGATTAAAATTGAATGTTATTAATATCTAAAATATCAGGAACTTTATTATTTCGATTAAGCCAAGAGATCTCAGCTCTTGTATATCTCCATGATATTTCGCACTTCCCTAATTTATCTTTGGTTTTTGTCTCCCATTCCCAAGGGTTTACAACAACTAAGTCTCCACGCCTAACCCATACCCGTTTTTTTATTTTTCCACGAATTCTTCCTATTCTAAACTCTCCGTCCTCACAAAATACTCGCATTCTCTCACCACCGAGGATTTCAACTACGATTGCGAATATTTCACCTATTCTTCTATTCGGGGATTTAACTCTTGTAATAACGGGAGGTACATACCCCTTTCCTCCTCTTCCTCCTTTTCCCCTTTTACTTTGTTTTCCTTTTTTTTTTGCCATGATTCTTCCTCAATATATTATTTTTAATGAAGAAATTTATTTTTAAATTTTATCTTCCGGTTTATATTCTCCCTTAATAAAAATTATTTTTATAGGATTATCCGAATTATTTTTTATATTATGCATTTCTTTTGGCTCACATAAGAATACTGTTCCTTGGGGAGCTTCATATTCTTTATCATCAATAATCATTATCCCATCCCCTTCAACAAAATAAAAAGTTTCGTCTATGAACTTATGACCATGTGGTTTATCCCCCATCAAGTCACCAGAATTAAGCAAGATAACACCCCAATCAATAGAGGGACCACGCATCAAATATTTAACACCAGAAGTTCCACCTCTATATTCAAAATCGGTTTCATGCACTTTTTTAATATGAAATCAACAAGGTTGTAATTTTTGCTATGAGACAAATTATCTAGAGTAAATTATAAATCTTATCTATTATAAAGGGATTCATAGTTTGATTTCTCTGTCAAATATCAACCATTTTTAAGAATGATAATTTAACTGTAATATTATTGTTTTGATGAATACATAAATTGATAAGAGGTATGTACTATGATTCAGCCTTTCCAATTCGCTCAGATTCCGACTATAATTTTTGGTCCTGGAAAACTAAGTGAACTTTTTGAAGTTATTCCTAAATTTGGGAAAAAAATACTTTTTGTTATTGGTGAAAACTCACTCAAAAACTCAGGAAAATGGGTTGAGATAGTTTCTGAATTAGACCGGAGATCTATGCTTTATTCCATAATATCTATTTCAGAAGAACCATCTCCACATCTTATCGATAAATCCGTGGAGATGGCCCGAAACAAGAATATTGACTTAGTTATTAGTATAGGTGGTGGAAGTGTTACCGATGCAGGTAAAGCAATATCTGCTATGATGTCGAAAGTTGGTTCTATAAAGAACTATTTAGAAGGAGTAGGAAATAAAACCCATGATGGAAAGAAAATTCCATTTATTGCAATTCCAACAACCTCTGGTACTGGAAGCGAAGCTACAAAAAATGCTGTGATTAGTGAAATTGGATCAACTGGTTTCAAAAAATCCTTACGACATGACAATCTAATTCCTAATGTCACAATAATCGATCCTAAACTAATGCTCTCTTGCCCACCCTCAATTTCTGCTGCGTGTGGAATGGATGCTTTTACTCAATTAATCGAAGCATACGTATCACCCATAGCAAATCCGATAACCGATGCTTTAACCATCAGCGGTATGAAGTTTGTAGGCAAAAATTTATTAAAGGTTTGCTCAACGGGAGCATCTGATATTTCGGTGAGGACTGAAATGGCATATGGATCACTTATCTCTGGAATATCCCTTGCTAACGCGGGGCTAGGCATAGTCCATGGATTAGCTTCTTCAATTGGGGGATTTTTTGATATACCTCACGGTGTCGTTTGTGGAACTTTATTATCTGAAGCGACTAAAATGAATGTAAAAAAATTACATGAAAGCGGGGTGAGTGGGAAGAAGGCGCTAAGAAAGTATGCCCTAGTAGCTGCACTAATGATGGGAAAATATTTTGTTAAAAACGAAGAAGTTGAGAAATACTGTTTGAATTTAATAACCTTTCTTGAAAATTTGACTAATCAATTAGGATTAGACCGACTAGGTAAATACGGCATTAAAATAAATGACGTTGATATAATTATTAATAAAACTGGAATAAAAAATAACCCCGTTAGTTTAAACAGAGAAGATATCAAAAAGATTATAATAAATCGACTGTAAATTAATAAGCAAAATTCCTAAAGCTTCTTTAATATTTTACTTGCTAATAACTCGAATGCTAAATTCACATTCTTTCCCGTTTTAGAGGAAATCTTCAAAAATTCAAAGAAATCATACTTCTTAGGAAACTTTAAGGCGAATTCATCATCGACAGAAATTGATTCTGTTAAATCTAATTTAGTTCCTAAGAAAATTATAGGAATTTCTGGATTTTCTCCTCTACAAATGTTCACCCATTCATCAATTTTCTCTAAACTGGATGGACGAGTGAGATCAAAGAGTAATAGAGCCCCTCTTGCCCCCATAGAATAGTTTTTTAATAGGGGTCTAAAATGTTCTTGTCCACCGAAGTCCCAAATTTGTAAATTAATTTGTCTTCCTTCGATATTTAGCTCTTTCATGAAAAATTCGACTCCTAGTGTTATTTTAGTGTTAACCAGAAACCTTCCTTCCACGTATCGATAAAGGAGCGTTGTTTTGCCTACCCCTCCTTCTCCCGCTGTGATCACTTTTAAAAGTATGGGACTTGTCATTGTAGAATATCACTTTCTAATAAATTCAATGTAAATTATATGAGCAATTCTGTGAATAAAATATAACTAATTACTTTAATAATATAAAGAGAATTTAGATTAAAATTTATTTGTGTATTTTTTTCAAAATACATATTTTTAAGCTCTCTCTATAGATAAATATTTTGTTTGTCGAAGATATATTGTGCTTAACCCTAATTCTTTTGCCCTTCTGCGTAGTTCTGAATCATTTGTTGCTAGAAAGATAGAATTACCTTTTTGTTTTAATTCTAGTGACTTTCTCAAGAGAAAATCATCTGTAATTTCAGTCTCCTCTTTTACTTCTTCAACATACTCAATACTAAAATTTGTGCTATTTCTTTCTAAATATGATAAACCAAAATTAAGTAACCTGACAAATTTTGGTGATTTAGATTCTCTCCTCTTCTTAGCTTCAAGTTCGTTTAACACCTGGCGGTATATAATAAACATAAGCTTACCCTCAATTAATTGCCTTATTTCATTGAAATAATCTACCTTAAATTGAAAAGGTAGGAGAATGAAATTTGAATCAACGACAATTATTTTCTGATGCATTTTATACTAAATTATCAGTGAATAAAAACCTATAAATCTGTCGAAAAAGCATGGAAAAAGCTATTTTAGGAACGATTTCTTATGAATTGAATCTTTATTGATTATCTTCAATGAAATGTTAAATCGATTTTAAATCAATACTCAAAAAAAGGTGGTTTAGAATTTGTTGGGAATTAAATAAATTTATTTAACAAAACTCTGATTATTTTAATATATTAGTTTGTATAACAAATGTAATAAATAGAATTAATCAAACATTAAAATTAATCAAATCCTTCTAAATTGGGCAAATCAAACAGTACTTTCAATTTGGATCGATCTTTAGGATTCTCAACCAGAAAACGAAACCGGGTAAGTAACGTGCCAAAAAAGTTCATACTCAAAATATTGACTGCGGGAGAAGGAGGTGTGGGGAAGACAACGCTCCTTACTCGATATGTGGAGGGGAAATTCTCAGCAGAAACTAAGATGACCATTGGGGTTGAGTTTTTTTTAAAAGAGACGGAGATTGACGATAAACACTGTACCTTGCAGCTCTGGGACTTCGGTGGCCAAGAACGGTTTAGATTCCTGCTTGAAAGTTATGTATTAGGAGCAAAAGGAGCTATGCTCATGTTTGACCTTACAAGAATATCCAGCTTGGAGAATTTGGAACAATGGTTAAACATAGTGCGTAAGGGAGACCCAAGTCTTCCTGTTCTTTTTCTGGGCACAAAATTAGACTTGGTTGATGAAATTCAAGTAGACGATGATTATGCCCAATCTTTTCTTAGTGAATATAATTTAATTGACTATCTTAAAATCTCCTCTAAAACGGGTGAAAATATTGGTCAAGCTTTTGAACAATTAACACGAAAAATATTAGAGCGACAAACGTATTAAATTTTTAAGCCACTTACTTACTATGAATTTGTTCTTAAACAAACAATTTCAAAATAAATTTTATTAATATGAAATAATACTTTCTACTAATCATTTATAAAACGATGAATTGTGATTAAAGATGAAAATGAAAAAGAAACTACCCACAGAAGGTAATTTAAAAAATTTAAATGTAGAATCATGGGGCACTTGGAGTAAAGAAGTAAGTGAATTTGATTGGTCCTATGATGATACGGAGACGTGCTATTTACTTGATGGAGAAGTAGAGGTAACCGATTCTAAAACTGGAGAGAAAATTGAATTCAAGAAAGGTGATCTTGTCCAGTTTGAAAAAGGTCTAAAATGTGTCTGGAATGTGAAAAAACCTGTAAAAAAATACTTTAATTTTAATTTGGATTTTGGTGCTATAGATTAAATTCAAATCCTTTTTTTTCTTCTTCACTAATAATTTACAATTTTTTGACCAAATTTTCTCTTTTGGGATCAGAAAACCCTTAATTTGTTAATAAATTCAATTCAATCTTTTTAGATAACAAAAATTATATATTATCAATTTTTTTTTTATCTAGTATAGACCAGATTTTGTATCACAATTTCATAAATTGTACAAACTAAAAATTTAGAAAGCAAAAACGAAATGACCCTTACAAAGAGCAAAATTGGGATTGAGAACTTAGAAAAAATTAAAGATTTTGAGGAATTGGATACCCAAAGGAGGCTGAAAGAATCAGAATTCCTACTTAGGGAGAGATTAAAGGAACTTACATGTTTATATGAGATATCAAAATTTATTGAAGGTCCGTATACCTCAATAAACAAAATTTTAAATGGAACTTTGAGATTGATTCCCGTAGCTTTCCAATTTCCAGAAATAACCTCCTCAAGAATAAAATACAACAAGAAAATCTATGTTTCAGAAAATTTTGAAGAAACACCTTGGAAAATAAGTTCTATTGCTAAAGTCCATTGGAAAAATTTCCAATTGGAGGTTTATTATAAGGAAGATAAACCCTTTCTTCAAGAAGAAACGAAATTGATTAATGAAATCGTAATTCGTCTAAGAAATACTCTTATTCAAAGAGAAACTTCACATAAGGTAAGCAAATCTAAAAAAGAGTTAAAATCATTAAATCTTGAGCTTGAAGAAAAGGTGAAAGCAAGAACTCGGAAATTAAAAGAATCCCAATATAAATATCAAATCGCATATGAACAAACAAAACTTTATAAAGATCTTTTTGCTCATGACATTAATAATATTCTTCAAAATATTACTACTTCCTCAGAAATTCTCTCATTGTATTTAGATAATCCGGAAAAATTAAACGAAACAGAAGAAATATTAGATTTAATCAGAGGACAGGTAAATAGAGGTAATAAATTAATTACTATTATTCAAAAATTATCACAACTTGATGAAAATAAGACTTCCACAAAGAAAATTGAAATATTGAAATATTTACGCGATGCCATAGATTTCATTGATAAAAGTTTTCAAAATAAAAAAGTCGATATAAAAATCGAGTCAGCAAGTGAGAGGGAATTTATTCAAGCTAATGACTTATTATTAGACATTTTTGAAAACTTATTCGTTAATTCAATAAAATACAATGCAAATTTAGTAGCAAAAATTCTCGTGAAGATTTCCACAATGCACAAGACAGGAGATAAAAATATTAAAATTGAAATTATAGATAATGGTATTGGGATTCCAGATGATCGCAAAGAGAGAGTTTTTCAAAGAGAATATAAAAAAAGAGATATTTCTACCGGAATGGGATTAGGATTGTCGCTTGTAAAAAAAATTGTTGAAAGCTATGAAGGACAGCTGATGGTTGAGGATAGAGTTAAAGGAGATCATTCAAAAGGTAGTAATTTCATAATAATAGTCCCAAAAGCGGATTGAAAATACCAGAAATCGATAGGGACGTCCAATTTTCATTAATAATAATAATTATTTAATTATTCTACGTAAATCTCTGCTTTTGTTTACGTTCTTTTACTGAGATTTCTCTCTCGTTAAGCCTTTTAAGTTTTATTAAATTCTCACTTATCGCTTTTATTTCCATCCTGGTATTTACTTTGTAATCTTTTAAATTATCGAGTATCTCCTTTTCAGTATATCCCTTATTGTAGACTTTTTTAAATACATCAATAGTTTCAATATGGTAGTATATATACTGTTTATTTAAAAATACAATTAACCATTTTCTTTTCTCTTGATTTTGCGACAATTCAAACATTTCTTCTCTAACTTTCTCAAGAGGTTTTCTGAGCTTCCGTGCGATTAGCTCGTCTTCGATTTTATAAAACCCCTTCATGAATTTGTGTAATTTATTTTTAAAGAAAAATCTAGGAATATATGATAAAGCAAACAATACTATAGTAATAGCAGCCATCCAGATTGCTGCAATTAGGTTAAAAAAAGCAATAATTACGATGATTATCACAAGAAAAGCGAACCATTTCCGACCAATAGTTTTAAAAAAAACAATGTATTTTTTAGGCAAATTCTTTTACCTTAGCACTAATTATTATGATCTATATCATAATTGATCACATAAAAAAATTATTTTTAATCAAAAATATATAATATCAGTAAGTAAGTTTTATATAACCACATAAATAAGCGTTTCCGGGTTCGGTTTCCCGGGACCGGGTATTATCCCTGCCCCAATGGGACCGGGTATTATCCTAAATCACCATGACCGTGAGCGAACTCACAGTTTGTAGTTTCCCACAGATATCAACTGCAGTACTATCTACAACGCGAATAAGTTTAACTTCCAGCGCTTAACTTAACGTTATCTATTTATGTGGTCATAAAACCACAATTTTACCATCCAATAAGTCTGGTTATTTACTTGGTAAATACCTTCTTATTTGGTAAAAAGTAAATAGAAATAATAAAGCTTAATAATTAAATTTTTTCATTAGAAAGGTTAAATTTAAAAGGTTAAAAACGAACTTGTAGCTATTTTTTTGATTTAGTATCTTTGGAATAATTAATTCAATTTTACATTTACTTTATCTGGAAAAAGAAAGGATTCAAGTCATTCTAATTAACCTAAGAAATTCATTCTTAATTTCCAAAAGTACTCGGATATTTCCTTATACCTTTATAAACTAGGAAAGTAGAAATTCCAGTTATTCCAACAATAAAGATTAAAGAGATAAGAAAAATATAATCTATTATAGGTGTTGGAATATTAAATTTGAAAGCAATGTCCAGAAATTTTTGAGTACTGTTCGCAGAATCTCTTACCAGAATAAAGAATATGTAATCACCTGAGAATAATTGATCAATATTGATTGATAACCTGGGATTATTTCCTCAAATAATTTGAATAACCTATAAAATTTTCTTTGGTGAAAAAGAGTTTAAATTGGCAAGAATGTTAATATTACAAGAACAAAAAATACGAAGAATATCAAAACGTTAATGATGATAATTGTTAGAAGTGTTAAGACCATTATTTTTTACTCGAAAGGTTTATGTTCTTCGGACTTGGTAAAATCAAATTCAATTACCGTTTTTATTTTCTTCTCATCGTAAATCATATTTTTAGCATCTTCACTTGTTTTATCTGGGTCTTTCTTAACAATATCCCATACTACACTTACAACAAGTAAAATGGAGACAATTACTAACAACGGAATTAATAGTCCTGAGTTAGTAAGAATGATTTTTACCCAACCAATATACGGAATTCTACCTACGACTACTCCTAATATTCTCGTTTCTGGAACCCACCCCTGATCAGGGTGATCATTGTGATCCCCCTTTGTCAAAAAAAACCAGCCATTGTCATATTCCTTATCAATAACTCTATGAACGATAGGATCTACTAAGTCGTCATTAAAGCCTTGTAATCCACGCGCATCAAACACAATTATATCCCCCTCTTTTCCTTCAATTGTACCATTCCTTATTGTTTCTGGATTGACTCCTCTTAAAAATAGCAAATCTCCTTCGAGTAAATTAGGTCTCATGCTTTCTGAAACAACTACTACCATCGGAGTTTTAGTGTTTAAAACTACTTGCATAAAGAAATATACTATAAAGGCTCCAGAGAAGGCTAATCCAAGTAATATTACGGTTACAATGATTTTTCTCTTAGTCGAGTGTTCTTTTACTCGTTTAATCGGAGCTTTAATTTTCCTTCTTTTCATTGTTGCTATTTTCTTTTTTTATAAACTATTAAATAAAACGAGTAATTTAAATTTTCTATTTATGATTAGAATCCATTTTAAAAGCTGACTTAGCTTACCTAGAATGGTACTTCCTTTGGCTTAAACCTTAATAGCCAAAAAAACTCCTAAATCACTTCAGATGATTCTGGATCCCTACTCATAAGAGAATGTTTCTTCATACCTTTAAATAAGACATAACTAGAAATTCCAGTAATTCCAATAATAACTACCAAAGAAACAGGGAGAATATAGTCCATAATAGGTTTTGGGATAGAAAATCTGAAACTGTCATTATAAAAAATATTCGTATTATTTGCATAATCTCTTGCATAAATGAGGAAGGAGTAATCCCCTGAAAATAATTGATCAATAGTAATTGCTAAATTATCATTATTCTCTAAGAGAATATTTGAGAGAGAGTAGTAGTTAAAAGTTGTAAAATTATCTTTAGAGAGAATCAAATATACACTTTCTATTCCCGAATAATTATCAACAACATCAATATCGAATGTTATTTTATCTGAAGTGAAGGGATGTTTAGGAGTGCGTGTCAACTTGCGTAATTCAGGTTTATCATTATCGGGAATTGTGGTAAAATTAAATGAAGATCGTTTCAGGTTGTGACCAGTTATTGTTACATTATAAGTTTCATTTTCTTGGGTTAGAAGTTGAAGCTTCAGTAATCCATTTTCGTCAGCATATTCAGTATAATCTTTACCATCAGAGCTTTCTAAGTGAACTCTAGCGCGGGGAATAATTTTACCATTTATATCTTTAATAATAACTGAAATTAATTGTCCTTCATAAATGCTCATATTAAAAGGATTTGATGCGTTTTGTGGTATATTTGTGTAAATATCAACCTCAGGATCACCTAAGAGGTTATATGTTAATAAGTTTTTACGTTCATAATCATAAATAGTTGATCCTTGTATAATTTTATCTCCTATTTGACTTCCAATTTTATAATAATCGCTGTTGATATATGCGACTTTTGAATCATATAAAGCTCTTCCTTGTTGAAATTTTTTATTTTCAAAGAACTCTTTCCAAAATAATTTTGCATTCCCCCGATTTAACGCCGCTAGACTATAATCCTCTTCAAAATACCAACTAACTCTTAATGAACCTATCACTCCAATCGCACCTGCATTATCTTTCTTTATCAATGCTTCCCCAATACTATTATCATTAATATCATAACTGGAGGTAGTACAAGCATCACCATAGAATAAAAAAGGCATATTAGTGTTAGTTAAGGCATTGACTTGTTGAAGGGTTAAAATATTTCCACCATAACTGTCCTGAAAATTTAAAAAATATCCATGACTTCCAATAATAGCAGTAGAATATCCTAAATTCATCTCATCAAAGATATTCTCCTTTGTAAGACCTTCTTGACGGTTTGGTGCAGGAGGTACTGGGGGATCATAAGGTGAAACGGTTCTATGTAAATGAGTGAAATCCATCTCATTTTGCACGTAGTTACTAGAAATATATGACATTAGAACTGCTTCATCCTCTACTGATGGAGTTAAGCCTGAAATCGCACCAGCTAACAGCATTTTATTCAACCAAGGGCCAATAAACGGATCAATTTCATATTTTAATGTTTTATTAACCATTATTCCAAGTTCGTTAACATCGTTTGCTGGAAATCGTCCAACATAAACTTCCGGAATCCATGAGATTTCGTCTAATCCAAATGAATTATCTTGAGGAGCTTCCCCCCAATTACCATCCCCATCACTATCCCAGCTACCTGTCAAATCGGCATAATAAAGATCCGTAGGTTTATAATTCTCACCACCAACAGATTCTCTTGTTGAGGGTTGGTACCTAATAACATCGGGATTATAAACTTCTCTAATTGGAATCAAATCGTCTTGAGCATCACCTGCTAAAAGAACCCATTGTATATTTTCTTTCTCATAATAAGTTTTAATCATATTTCTGATTTTTTCTGCCTTATCTACGCCTTCATATAATGAAAAATCGTCCAAAATTACGGTTTTTACTCCTTTTTCATTTTTCCACTCCATTAAGCGGTTTAACTCGGCAGAAAAATTTTCATTCGGTGAAATAATCAACATTTCAATTTTGGGATTATACCATGAATCATTTAAGTAACTATAATCAGTTTCAGGGATAAATGATAAATCGACTTCAGGATATCCGCTTATGGAAGGATTTACTTCTAAACGATTTGCTGTTTTCATGTTATGAGAAGAAATTTTAAAGGTTAAGCCAATAATCGGTAAAAAAATCAAAAGGAATATGCAAAAAAATTTGAGCTTCTTTGAATAGAAATTTAACATTTAATCTCAATAATAAAATGTATTTAACTTTTATTTAATTTAAGAAATAATAAAAAAAGAATAAGAATCTATTTATTATAAAAAGAAAAAGTCGGATTATTATATCATGCCTTTGAGATTCAACACCTGCCCACACTGTAATAATAAAATTACGTTTAATATTGAAACGAAAGATATAGATTCTAGCCAATATCCGGCCCCTTTTTATATTACGTGTCACACTTGTAATAAATTATCAACTTTCTATGTAGATAGCCTTTTGAGAGTTTCATATAAGGAGCTAGAAAAGAAATCTGGCGGTAAAACTACAATTCAAACTAGATAGATAATTTTTACTTAAATTTTTATAAATTAAAACGGTTTATTGATTAATTTAATAAAAAATCTTTACTTATCTTTTATAGGAAACTAATTATACGGCAGTTACAATACTTAGATTTTATACCAAAATGTCTTTTGAATTAGAAGATGTATCAGGAATTGGGAAAACCCTCGCAGACAAAATGAAAGCGGCTGGGATAGATTCAATTGAAAAATTAGTTAGAATAAAGATCGTAGATTTAGTAAAGTTAAAAATTAAAGGTGTTGGTAAAGCAACTGCTGAAAAAATTATAGCAAAAGCAAAAAAATTCCTTGAAGAAATAAGCGAAAAAGAAAAATCCACTACATCTGTAGCAGAAAAAAAAAGTAAAAAATCAATACCAACTCCTAAGTCTAAACCAATTCCTAAACCGAAACCAACAATGAAAGCTAAGCTAAAATCGGCTTCAAAAGATAAGGGAAAAAAAATAAAAGATTTGATAGGACAACAAGCAGAATGCAATATTGGGCTTGTTGGGCATGTAGACCATGGAAAAACAACTCTTATTAAATCTTTAACTGGAGATTGGACTGACCGACATTCTGAAGAGCAAGAAAGGGGCATTTCAATAAAACTTGGCTATTCTAATGCCACAATTCTGTATTGTCCTGCCTGTGATGAATATACTACGGCTCATTTAATCGAGCAGAGAAGAGCAAAAGGTCAACCTCGGTTTACATGTCAAAAATGTAAAAGGAATTTAGAGTTTAAAAGAAATATATCTTTTGTTGACGCACCGGGTCACGAGATTTTAATGGCAACTATGTTAAGTGGTGCCTCATTAATGGATGGGGCTTGCTTACTAATAGCTGCAGATGAATCATGCCCCCAACCTCAAACACGCGAGCATTTAGCTGCATTAAATATTGCAGGGATTAAAAGAATTATCATTTTACAGAATAAAATTGATGCTGTTTCCCGAGACCAAGCTTTAGAGAATTTTCAACAGATTAAAGAATTTGTAAAAGGGACTGTTGCGGAAAATGCTCCGATCATACCACTCTCGGCAGTTTTTGAAGCTAACTTAAATTTAGTCGTTAGAGCTTTTGAGGAAATAATCCCCACTCCTACATTTAATGAGTCGGAAACTTTTCAATTTTTAATTGCACGGTCATTTGATATTAATAAACCTGGAAAGGCACTTGTAGATTTACAAGGTGGAGTGATTGGGGGTTCTGTTCTGAAAGGTAATGTTGAAATTGGATCTCAAATCGAAATAAAGCCTGGTATACACATTAAAGATGAATATATCCCAATCAAATCAAATGTTGTAAGCATTAGCCAGGGAACTAAACAATTAAAAAGAGCTAAACCTGGTGGGCTGATTGGTTTAGGTACGAATTTAGATCCAGCATTAACCAAAGGTGATCATCTAATTGGAAATTTAGTTGGAAAACCAGGAACGCTCCCCGAGATCCTTAAAGAAATTGAATTAAAAGTCAATCTGTTAGATAACGTAATTGGATCAGAAGTTCAAATGAAGGTTCAACCACTTAAACATGGTGAAAAATTGCTATTAGTTGTTGGAACTGAAAAAACAGCCGGAACTGTGACAAAAATTTTGAAGAACAGTACAATAATAAAACTCACACCACCTATCTGTCCTCCTGAAGATTTCATATACGCAATATCTCGAATCATAAATAGACGTTATCGTTTAATAGGTTATGGTGAAGCAATAAACCATAATTAGCAAAAAACAAACGGTTAAAAGTAAAAGATACACCAAATCTATGAAGAAAATGAGAGAAAAATTTCTCGTATCTTTCCCTTAATTAGTCTTAATGACGGGTCAACACTCCCAAATAAACTTTTTAATGTTTTTACTACTTCAATATCAATATCAGAGTTTTTTGATTTCGTAATGTTTTGTTTAGTTTCGAATAAAATCATAGTACTTTCTACTTTGGCAAGAAAATGAAGAATAATTTCGATATTTATTTGACTGGCAAGAGAATCACTTGTGATTTCTTTAAACTCGTAAAATATCTCATTCATAGTACGTTTGTCTAAAAATATAATGAAATCATCAATATTATCACAAAAAATAACGATCAATATGAATTAACGAAATTTTTTATTTTTAAGATAGAGTATGGCACCTACAGCTAAAATAATTCCACTTGTCATCCCAAAAATTAATATCCAAAGAGGGAAATGAGGAACACTTGTAAAAACATAATTTATTTCCTTATCTGTTGTAACAGTGGTTTCTTTTACTACTTTTCCTTGCCATATCACTCTCACAGTATAATTTCCACGAGGAACATCATCTAACACAACTTGCCCATTTACATCAGTTATACCCGGGTTAATTGGTTGTATACTCTTGTTGGAAACATATGTTCCGTACATTGCCCCAAAAAGAAGGATTTCAATAGTAACTCCTACTAATGGCATTTTAATTACATCCGTAACGATGATATTAAGTGTCTGTGTAGCGAGATATTTGATCGTAAACGGGCATGTTTCACCAAATATCAGATACGGCATATTCACTTTCAAACCCGACTGTCTCGGAACTGAAGCATTTGCATCAAAAAAGAGAACCTCTCTATTGAATAACGAGTTAGCACCTAAAACTTCATCAATAAGAATCCCAGTGTCATAAAGTGCTACATTCTTCAAAAAAACATGTGTTGGGCCAGTAGATATTGAAATAAAGTAAATTCTCTCCCTTATATTCCTCTCAGCTACAAGTCTGTCAATAGCCCAAGAGTTTCCAACTGATTCTCCAAACTTTAAACTAAAAGGAAAAGTAAAATTCAACGAGATAAAACTTCTGTTTAGTCCGAACAAATCAGATAATTCAATACTAATACTTTTATCAGGATTTACATAATTATTAATATTCACATCATCCCCATTAATGATAAAGTCTTGATAAGTCAATAAATCCTTATCCGGGGGGTGTATTGTTAAAGCAGCATTTATATAGTCAAATGGCTGGGATTCTTCCAGATTTGAGGTTACTGCCCATCCTATTAGGAAGAATTGGTAAGTAAATCGTGAAGTAAATTCTTGCTCAGATTCCCTCATTATTAAAGGAGTTTCTTCCCTTTGATCCAATGTCCAATCCCCAAGAGCAAGATCATATTCCCAAATTAGGTCCATTTTAAAATTAAAGATTGATCCTTGTTGGAAATAGTCCTCATAATAGAAAACAAGAAATCCAGTTTCATCTATTGTATAGTTTATTCCTTCAGTCAGTTTAATTATAGAATTACCGTCATTTACATAAAATTCCAGTAGTTTTGCTCGAGAAAAACGAGGAAAGTAGATCAGATAACCTTCCTGTGAGTTATTATATGAAACAGACATACTTTCATTTAATTTGACGGTGATCGTGATTATATTGGTGCCATTTATATTGTCATTAATGGCTGGTTTGATAGTTTCAATGAAATCAATTTTAGGTTCCTCCATGGTTAAAGCCCCTGATGACCAATCATTGTCAAGTAGAGGATAGAATTCAGTATGATTTACAATACCCCATGGATGTAGGGGAAAATGCATATCATCAACTGAAACAGATCCTAATCCATGATCATCTTCGGTCAATATAGCACTATAATTATCTTTTGTGAACTCACTACTGCTGAGAGCACTTTCAGAAGGTTGATCATCGTATATAGTTTTGTTTTTTAAATTTCCCACAAAAACTGGAATTATAAGTGAAATAATTAGCAATACAATTAACAAATTCTTTATAGAAAATATGAAATAAATTTGTTTTCTGTTTGACATTGTTGCACTTTTAGTTTTAAAATCTTAAAATCAGAAAATATAAACAAATTAAATAATTTTTCTATAGATTTTAACTTTTATCTTGATTTCTTCAAAAAACCAATGTTAAATAGGAATATTTATAATTATTGAATTTATTTGGAATTTATCAAATTTCACTCCGAATAAAAAAAAATAGAATATACTTTTGATATTCTAATAATTTACATAAATAATTTAAAACTCTTTGTATCCTAATAATTAATTGATGTAAATGACCAAGAAACCAAACAGAGTTAAATTTTTAGAGGATTTTAACCATGCAGTCGATAATTTTATTGATCACTCATTTACTCGAGTTATAAACATTTCCCATAATGATGCTGATGGAATAAGTTGCTTACACATTATCCAAAATCTATTATATAAGCTAAATTTAGATTATGATTATTTTATTTATAATCGATCTGTTTCTTGGGAAAATTATTTAAATGGAATTCTATCTAAAAGACAGAGTGAAAAAACAGCCTTCATTTTTACTGACTTAGGTTCTAATTTAGCAGAGTTAATTCCTATAATAAGAAATAGAAAGGAAAAATTCTTTATTCTTGATCATCATGAGGTAGAAAATGTAATTGAAAGAGATGAAATACCTGAAAATCTGTTTTTTGTAAATCCAACTATTCATGGGTTTGATGGGCTTGAACACATCTCTGGAGCAACTCTTGCTTACATGTTTGCGAAGCAAATAAAACGCTCCGTAATGAAACAAGGATGGTTAACGATAATAGGAATTGCAGGTGATTCATTAAAGACTATGGATAAGCTTCAATCCTTTAATCGAGAGGTATACGAAGAATTAGTCAGTGAAGATCTTATAGAAGATAAAGAAGGTTTAATTTTATTCGGAAATATGCATGAATCCATTAAAAATGGCTTAAAATATAGCATTTTACCCTTTGTTAAGAACTTTGGGGGGACATCCGATCAACAAATAAAATCATTTTTACAAACAATACAGATAGATCCAAAAATAAAACTTGTTGATTTAAATAATCAACAAATCGAAACAATTCAGAAAAAAGCAAATATCGAAAGTTATGGCCATTATTCATTACTACCTCAAAAAGGAGGATTATTGAGATTTGCCTTTGAGCATGCACTCTTAATTAATATCCTATGTTTTAAAAACATTAGTGCAGCTCTCTCAATTACACAATCAAAGACAATTACTCGTTATGCCAAGGATTTGTATGCAGAATATATTAACAACCTTGTGAATAATTTAAAAACTATCTCAACTGCTCCCCCCAGCCATGAAACAGAAAAAGCCGTTTTTATGGAAGTGAGAGGAAAAATTCCTCCCAGTAATTGGTCAGATACAGCCAGTTTCAGCGCTGTTAACGAACTTTTTAACCCTGAGAAAATTCTATTTCTAGGTGGTCTAGAAAAAAAATCAGGGACAATCAAATTAAGCATCAGATGTTCCAGGAAGTATCTTGAAAATAGCAATGGTGATGGTGTAAATAATATTATTTCTAGAATAAAGAAAGAATTAGGAGGTGTAGGGGGGGGACATAAACTCGCTGGGGGTATCAGGTTATCTGTACCATCATATAATCGTTTAAGAGAAAATTCTGAAGATTTTATTTAATATATCCTAAGAATAGATTTCTATTTTTGACATGAAATTTCTTAAAAAAATAAGGGATTTTTCATATGTGGTGCATGTTAAAATTAAATCCAACTCAAAAAAACAAACTATCATTGATAATGGTGAATTTCTTACAATTTTAGTTCGATCTAAAGCAATACATAATAAAGCAAATATAGAATTAATAAATCTTATAAAGAAAAAACTTGAGATCTCTTCAACTCAGATTCAAATTATATCTGGATTAAAAAGTTCAAATAAGGTAATTCAAATTAATTTCTCGAAAGTCACTCAAGAACAAGAAATCTATGATAAACTCATCTAAGAAAAGGATTAACTGCCAATTTTCTTCATTTTACCGCATTTTAAACATGTTATGAAATGGGTCATCCCTTCATCAGCGCTTCTGGTTTGACGAGTTTCTAAATGTGCTTTATTATATCCGCATTTCGGACATATGAAATCCTTTATACTACTCCTTAGATTCTCTTCTTTCCAAGCCATGAATTCTGATAGATTAGTAACTTCTCCTCTTGCTGAATGCTCTATTTTTGTTGTTAACTTATAAGCTCTAGAGTTTTCTTCAGTTAAACCTTTTGTAGCTCCACATTTACACTTAAAAATATTTTTTCCATTTAATTTAGAAGGGAGCATCATGGCTCCACAATCGTCGCAGTATTCCATAAATGTCTAATGTTTTTAAATTTGATTTTAATTTAAATAAATTAATTATCCCAAATAGTTTTTAAGAATCTATATTTTTAATCCAAAAATTAAAGCGCAAAATATTATTCCTGCAAGGAGATCAGCAGTGGACCCAGGATTTAGATTCCCTTTTTTCTCATGAAGTTCACTGTCTAGTTTAAAAGCTAATTCTAAACCTTTTTTAGATGAGATTCCTCCATGTTGCAGTATTGTTATTGCAGCTTTTTTAACATAGATAGCGGCAACTCTACCGGATTTCCTGATTATTAGGGTATCAAGGTGTTCAGAAAGTATTTTCAAATAGGTGTTTACAATTGTGATGTTGGGATTATGAAGTTGATTAAAAGTTTTAAGGAAGTACGGTAATCCCTCGTTCAAAATAATATTAAATCCTGTTGAATATTCAGAACTAATTAAATCATATTCTTTTGATAATTCAAAAATCTTTTTCAAATTAACGTTATCAGTCCGAATCTCGTTAAACGAATTCATATTATTAATATCATACTTTTCTACTTTCCCTAATCCCCCGGGATTACAAAATCTAATAGCTTCATATAAATTTAGTGTATCATCTACCGTTGACTCATTAATTACTTTTAGTAAAAAATATCTAAAATTAACAAATTTAAACATGTTTTCTCTTAAACATAATGTAGCAGCTGCAGCGAGAGGAGCTAGTATTAAAATGTGTCCAAGTAGAACATTACCCCCATCTTGCCATTTCATCATTTCCTTAGCAGCACTCTTGTAAAAAAGACCTAATCCTATAGATTTGTAATCGTTCTTGTTGTTATATGATGACTCGAAGATTCTTTCACACAATCTCTTAAAGTCTGGTTGGATTGCTACAATTCCCGCTAAAAAATGTTCAAATTTGGTATCGTGAAAATCTCGCGTACGGTGTACATTACCTGGTTTTGGCCAACCCGATAGTTCTAAAAGGCTAGCTAAATTAATGAATCTCGTCAAATCATCAATAGATTTGATAGATAAACTGAGGTTGGGTTTTTCCATTGCCACATCCAGATGTAATATTCAATTTATATAATAAATTTGAGAAATAAATAGAATTAGTAATAACTCAAATCAATTAATTTCTTTTCTTCTATCGAATATCCTTCCCTATCAGTCGATTTATACGAAATGGGTCTAAAATCCTTAGACAATCCTTTTTTATGTAAGAATTTTTTAATCCTAAGCTTTAAAACTCGTCTCGATAGGTGTGTTGGCAGTAAAACCTTAAGCTCATTTCCATCACGATCGAGACTGATTTGTGGTAGCGCTTCAGCTAAAAACCTAATTAAGTCAACTACATGCTGGTCGCTCTTAAAACTTAAATCTTTTACAAAAATTGTAATTGTTTTGCTATCACCTTCACTCATAATAAATCACTGAATAGGGTAATTAAAAATATTATAAATTTTTTATTATTTTAATAATATAATTCATTAAACTAATTTTTTCTTATGAAATTTTGAGCGTATCCCAAAAATTAAAATTTAGCTTCAAGAATGGTGGATAAATTGGTAAATTATGTTAATTTACAATATAAACCGAATGATAATGACCTAATTGCTATGTATTATGTTGAATTATCACCTAATTGCAAGGATTTAGAACAAGCATGTAATGAAATTGCAAAAGAAAGCTCCATAGGCACTTGGACCGAAATTGCAACACTATCGGCTGATATCACTGAAAAACTAAAACCTTCTGCATTTTATATTGATCCCGAACGCAATATAGTTAAAATTGCTTATACAAAAGAACTCTTCGAAGCAGAAAATTTACCACAAATCTTAAGTGCTATAGCTGGAAATATATTTGGCATGAAAGTACTAAAACATCTAAGACTATTAGACATCAGTTTTCCTAAAAAAATTGTAGAAAAATATAAGGGACCAAATTATGGAATTATGGGGATAAGAAAATTGACCAAAGTTAACAATCGCCCCCTGTTAGGAACAATCGTAAAACCTAAAGTTGGGTTGAATGAACTAGAACATGCAAAAGTGTGTGGTGAAGCTTGGAGGGGTGGATTGGATATAGTAAAAGATGACGAAAATTTAACTAATATGACCTTTAATAAATTTGAGAAAAGAGTCATTGAAACATTAATAATTCGAGATAAAGTTGAAAATGAAACTGGGGAAAAGAAAATTTATATGCCTAATATAACAGCACCCCTTACTACTATGAAAAAAAGAGCTGATTTCGTAATTGATAATGGTGGGGAATATGTTATGGTGGATATTGTTACAGTCGGATTCTCTGCTTTACAAGAAATTAGAGATTATCTTGATAACAAAGAAGTAATAATCCATGCTCATAGGGCAATGCATGCTGCATTTACCCGTAGTAAAAAACATGGAATGACAATGCTAGTTTTAGCTAAACTTATGAGATTAATTGGAATGGATCAACTTCACACAGGAACGGTTGTAGGCAAAATGGAAGGAGGTAGACAAGAAGTCCTAGAAATTAACAAGGTAATAACAGAACAAAAAATTGTAAGTAATAATTTGTCAATCCTTGATCAAGATTGGTATAATATTAAACCTACATTACCCGTCGCTTCAGGTGGTTTGAGCCCTCTAGATGCTCTAGAGCTAATAGAAATATTAGGTAAAGATATGGTGTATCAATTCGGAGGAGGTTGTCATGGACACCCAGATGGCACTGAAGCTGGAGCTAGAGCTATAAGACAAGCTATTAACGCGGCTTTAGAAAATCGTGATTTAAAAGATTATGCCAAAAATCATACGGAATTAGCTAGAGCCATTGAGAAGTGGGGTTAAATTCAATTGAGTAGTTATTGTACCATTTCGGGATACCATTTCATAAAATAATTTGGTACATGACTCGAAGCAAATATTCCCGCTTCTGTAATTAACCCATCTATATATCGTCGAGACACAGTTTCAAATGCAGGATTTAAAACTTCAATCCCTTTAGGAGGATTTTCCCAAACTTCACTTGAATCCCTCATTTCAATGATTTCCAAAATTCCAAGATTTGTTTCTGGATTATATTTTAGTAATGGAGATGCAACATAAAAAGGAACGTGTTCTTCATGAGCTACTAATGCTAGCAATCTTGATCCGATTTTATTAATAATTGTTCCTTCACTTGTAATACTGTCCGCTCCTATTATTATCAGATCTACATCAAAATGCCTTACAGCCCACCTCATAGCGCTGTCAATAACATGAATTACTTCTATATCTGCCTTGAGTAGTTCCTCTGCGGTTTTCCTTCCTTGCAATCTAGGTTGTGTTTCTGTATTTATAACTTTGAAATTTTTATTTTGTTTTTTGGCTTCTAAAAGAATAGCTGTGACTAAACTTGAATGACAATGTGTCATTACCATGAATTTTCTATTTGCGGAAGGAATACGACGGGCTCCTATTTTTGCAATTCTTTTCTTTGAGTTTTGCAACAAATCATAATACTCATTCTTGTACTTTTCAATTACATCAGAAATAAATTCTGGATAGCAATTTTCTTTTTCTTTTTCTAATTTTTTCATGATATAATTCAAGCCATTTTTCATCGCGGGTTCAGTTGGTCTAGTTTCAATTAAAATACCCCTAGCTTTGTAGAGATTATTAAAACACGTTTCAAGGTTATCAGATTTTAATCTTTTCGCATATTCACTTAAAAATTGAATTGCATTAAGTGCTACATTAGTAGCACCTTGTATTTCTAAAGACTTGATTTTTTCTGCGTCTTTTAACAATTGTTCCATATTTTATCAGGAAATTTTTTTTTAATGATTATCAAAATATATCTATAAAGTTTGATATTTTTATGATTCTGAATTATCATTTGCAGATTTTTCTTGATCTAACATAAAATCCTCAGAATCGATCTCAATGTAAAAATGTCCCAAATAGCCACAATTGGTACATTCAAACATGTTAGGTGCTAACCATCCCGAGACATTTACAGCACTTTTTAATTTCGGTTGTTTGCATTTTGGACAAATTCTTATATTAACCATTCTAATGCTTACATTTTTATTATTAATACGTAATAATTAAAAATTGACATCTCTGATATTAATATACAGCTTTAAATTTGAAATTATTTATTAACAAAGATAAAGCAAAATTTTAATTATCTTTTAGATTCCCCTATTAATCAAAATAGTTTAATTATTAATTGATAAGAATAAAAGATTTAATTAATTATTATTACCCAAACCCTTATACAAATAAATTACCAATGAAAAACTTAGACCTTCTTAGAAAAAGCTTACCCAACGAACCTGGGGTATATTTGTTTAAAGATAGAGCTGGAACTATTATATATATAGGAAAAGCACTGAATCTAAGAAAAAGAGTGAATCAATATTTTTTAAAAACTAGCTATACTGATCCTTACTATGAAGAAAAGATAAAAGAATTAGTTAAGAAAATTCAGGACATTGAATACATCGTCACTGAAAATGAAAAGGAAGCATTTCTCTTAGAAAACATTCAAATTAAGAAACATTTACCTCGGTATAACGTGATCATGAGGGATTCTAAATCTTATCCTTGGGTTGCGATTTTTTACTCTGAAGATTTTCCACGTATCCGCGTTCTCAGAAATCCTCATAAATACACACAAACAAATGTGTTTTTAGGTCCTTATACTGATAAAAAGGAGATAATTAGAATTTTAAGAGATTTAAGAAGAATATTTCCTTATTGCTCATGTAAAAAACCGGTTAGAAAAAAAAGAAGACCTTGCTTATACTACCAATTAAAACTTTGCCCTGGTCCATGTTTCTCTGATATAACAAGAGAAGAATATAGGGAAAATGTTAAAAAAATTGAATTGTTTTTAAAAGGAGAAACGAGTGTTTTAAAAAAACAAATCGAGGAAAAAATGGGGAAGGCTGCTTTAGAACAAAATTTCGAGCTGGCAGCCATTTGGAGAGATAAACTGAATGATATTAATCATGCAACAGACCCACAGCATGTTTTTTTAGATCAAGAAACTAATAAGGATATAATTGGAAAATTTGCTGAAGATAACTTTATTACGTTGGTTATAATCCATATTCGGGAAGGGAGAATAATCAAAAAAAATTCTTTTAACTTCGATTTAAGGGAAAAGCTTGTTTACAAAGACGAGATATTTTCCTCTATTTTAGAACAATATTATCAAGGTTTTAAAACTAATTTGCCAGATACGATAATAGTAAATGAATTAAATGAAAAGTTTGACATTTTAATTAATTATCTTGAAGATTTAAAGGCTGAGATACAAGTTCGGGTGCCGAAGGATGACTACGAGGTCAGCCTATTACGAATCGCCGATAAGAATGCTCAAGTTATGGTTCAACAACAAGCGGAGATTGAACAGATTAGAATGGATGAGAAAGACTTCCGAGAAGAAGCTTTAAAGGAAGCCAAAGCATTATTGAACCTACCAATAGAACCTAGAATTATTGAAGGCTTTGATATATCAAATATTGAAGGTACAGATGCAACAGGCTCAATGGTCTATTTTTTAGAAGGCAAACCATACAATAAAAATTACAGACATTTTAAAATTAAAACTAAATCAACCCCCGATGATGTAGCGATGATGAGAGAAGTGATAAAAAGAAGATATAACATGATTTTAAAACGGAATTTAGAACTTCCCGATTTAATATTAGTTGATGGGGGAAAAGGCCAATTAAATGCAGGCATTTCTGTCCTACAAGAATTAGGTCTTGAAATTCCTATTATCGGTCTAGCAAAAAAATACGAAGAAATATATCTTCCTGATCAAAAAGAACCTATTTCACTTCCAAAAAACTCATATCTTTTAAAGCTATTTCAAAGAGTTCGGGATGAAGCCCATCGCTTTGCTGTTAGATTACATAAGAAGCAGAGAAAGAGACGATTGATTGGCTCATTATTAGATGATATTGAAGGAGTAGGATCAATTTCAAGAAATAAATTACTCAATCATTTTGGGAGTGTAGATAACATAAAGAAAGCTGCTTTGAATGAAATCTCGCAAGTAGTCGGAAAAAAAATAGCAACTGCAATTTTTAAGGGATTAGATATGTAAAAAAATATTTAAACGTGAAATTTAAAACTCAATCTCCTTAATATTTCCCGTTCTTGAGCTTATAAAGGCTGTTCTTTTAATTATTAAAGGGATTCAATTAATTAGAATAGAACTTAAAAAAATTGTTTAATTATAAATTTTTTAACGCATCATCTTTCATATTTTGATTTACGTTCATTTTTATCTTTCCTGGAATGTATTATACATATCAGCATTAATTAAGAAGATTTAAACAGGCTTTCTTCGCTTCCAGTTTTCTTAAGTATCCTTCCTTTTCTTCTCTGTATCTAAGATTGTAGAGTTCCTTTATTCTTAGCTCACGTAATTTATATCCTTTGAGCTTGAGCAACTTTTCAATCGGTTCTTGTTCTGCTTTTTCTAGCCAAAAATCTCCTCTTTCTTCTGCCAATTCCTTTATTTCTAACAAATTTTTCACCTCAATTTTTAAATTTTTAAATTTTTTTATATAAACTATTTTTTAAAGATAAAACATATTTATTTATCCTAACTTGAAATCGGACCAAGCCCAAGAGTCTTAAGTGTAGATGTATTATGAGAAACAGGAATTTAGATAAAAAATCTAAATCATTTTGTAAACAACGCAGAAAATACTAAGAGTTAAATGTAGTATTTGTTGATATTCGTGTATCGATTAGGATAAAGTATTATTAATATATACTTAGAAATGCATATACATTAATGTCATGGCCATTGAATTACCTATAAACGGAGTACAGATTAGTGTATCTCCACCGACCAATGCATTCCGTTTATGATCTTTAATTACCATGATATATTCAACAAATATGTTTAAAGAATATATATGAAATATTAATATTTAAATCTTATTGAGGTAGTAGATTTAATGAGATAAATGGGAAAAGGATGGGTTAAAATTCAGTAGTTAACCTTTAAAGAACTAAAACAAAATTATATTCTATTAATCAATAGTCTAATTAGTTCGGTTGTAACTTCACAATATACTCTTGCCAGTGATGCTCTTTTAGCTTCACTAACAACTCTAATTATAGGCTCTGTGTTTGAAGGGTGAACTAAAATAAACCATTCATTTTCCTTTCCCCACCTGAGATCGTGATCAATTTGCTCCACATATTCACCTTCATCAGTCAATTCTTTTTTTACTAATTCGATTATTAACTTAATATCCTTATTTTTGACATCTATGTTTTTTCTATGGGAATAATATTTAGGAAGGAGAGAAACTAGATCTGAGATTTTTTTTCCTGATTCTACTAATATTTCAATAATTTTTGCTGCTGCAAAAATACCATCTCTGGTTTTATTAAAATAAGGATACATGAATCCCCCACCTGAACCTTCTCCCCCAAAAACCAATAGATTCCCGGATTCATTTCTCTTTTCTTTCATCAGCATATTCATTTTTGCGGTTAAATACCTCTCACCTATTGATGTTCTAATTACTGTCGCACTATATTTTTTTGCTAATGCTTCAAATCGTAAGGAAGAAGCTAGATCTGTAACAATTATAATCTCTCTATTTGAATTAGAATAGTTTTTTAGATAGTCTTCTGCAATGAGTGACAAACCAATATCTCCCGGATAATAAGCACCATCATCCCCAATAATAGATAATCTATCAGCATCTGAGTCGTGAGCAAATCCTAAATCATACTTACATTGCCATACTTCCATTATTAAATCTCTAAGATTTGTTTCTTTCGGTTCAATTCCCCGAGGAAATTCGCTTTTAACAATTAATTTATTATTAATCAATCGAACTTCGCAGCCCATTTTTTTTAATATTTGAGGAGTCACAAACTTACCTGCTCCAGCTCCAGTATCAACCACTACTTTGAGCTTATTTCTGTTGGAAATATCTTCAAGATCAATGTGCTTGAAAATATCTTGAGCATAATGCGTATACGGATCCAAATTTTTTACATGCTCATGCACTTTTTTTTTCCTAAAAGAAAATGATTTTAAATTAATTGTGTTTAATTTGCTCTTAATATATCCCATTTCAGATGTATCTAGAAAATTTCCTATAGAAAGTAATTTTAAGCCATTCCATTCCTGAGAGTTGTGAGATCCAGTAATGATAATACCGCTTGGAATACAAAGTCTATTTTTAGCATGAATTATAACAGGAGTTGGACAAATTCCTGCATTAATTATTTTAAATCCAGATTCAATTAATCCATCAATAACTACTTTTTCAAATTCTTTCCCACTTGGTCGAGTATCTCTACCAATTATAATTCTTTTATCTTTGCCATTAAACCATAAACCAAATGCTATTGCAATTTTCTTAACAATCTTGGGATTAAAGTCTCTTCCAACTCTACCTCGAATTCCACTTGGAGTAAAGAGTAAATTTTCTTCTTTCATTGTTAAATTTCCTAATTCTTTTATAAGAGAATTTTATGATTCTCCTGTTTGTATTTAACAAGAGTTAATGCACCTATTAATCCTATTTCGTCCTTAAATTTCGTTGCTTTTAATCTAGGGGTATGATTAATAGTAAATTTTATTGGATCTTTTTTGAATTGTTCAATCAATGGTGGAAGAATTTGTTCCTTATCTTTCATCATCGCACCTCCAAAATAAATAGATGTGCAATCAAAAAAATTGTTAACCAGTCCAATTCCTACTTTTGAAAAGAATATACAATCATTTACGATTTTGCATGATAAAATATCTCCCTCTCTTGCAGCTTGGAAGACTTCCTTAGCAGTGATTTTAGTTGTGTCATTCTCTACAATTTCTAAAAGTATATTCGCATTTAGCTGTCCTTCCTTTATTCCTTCTAAAGTTCTTAGTTTTACTCCCGTTCCAGAACTGTATGCTTCCCAACACCCATAAGCTCCACAATTACACTTTATTTTACTTTTGGGGTTAACTAATCCATGTCCAATTTCAGCAGCATTTCCTTCTTTTCCTAATAATAAATGACCATTGCAAATAATACCTCCTCCAATTCCAGTTGACATAGTTATATATGCTATATTATTTTTTTCAATTTCTCCTGCTTCAAAAAAATGAATACCTAAAACAGCTCCACTACCGTCATTAATAAAGTATATAGGAATCCCTGGAAATTGATTTTCAATTGGTTCTCTTAATGGGATGATACGAAATCCTAAATTTGCATTGTTGAAAACGACCCCTGTGTCAGTATTTAAAGGACCAGCAGAAGCAATACCTATAGCTAACAATTCATCTTTTTCAATGTGATTTTCCTTTAACAATTCTGAAATAATCTCACATATTGAAGAACTGATTGAGAATCTATTCTCCTTTAAGGTTCTAGTTGATTTTTTTCTAAAATTTACTTCATTCAAATCTATTGTGCATATCGCAGCTCTAGTCCAAGTACCACCGATATCAACACCGGCAATATATCTTTCTCCTATATTTTTCACCCAAATTAATTTACAGTTATCTGATTAAATAATCTTAATCAATAATATTTTTCCTTTAAATCAATATTAAACTATATGTAAAAAGTTGAGAACTTATATTTGATTCAATAAAATTTGACTTTAATACTTTTATTTTGAATTGAGTCTTCCAAGAATTTTACAATTTCTTTTTTTCTTGTATCATCGATGCTATATACATAATATTCAGCAGGAATCCTTGCGGTTGTGTATATTTGCACTAAATCGGGTTTAATCCTTTTTAAAGCCTGTCCTAATTTATCTAAGTTTGATTTGTTATTATTAGATTCAAAATCTTTGCTATAAGAATTGTAGAATAAACTTTGAATAACCAATTTATGCTCTGTTGGTTTTTCTTCTCTAAGATTCACTAATGATTCTATTATTGTTTCAATAGTTGGTGATTTATTAAGGGGTCGATTAGTTTTTCTGAGATCTTTATCTGTAGCTACATCTAGTTTAGCCAAAATCAATTCAAATTGCTTAACTCTTTCCCTTATCTCTTCAAAATAAAGAGTGCTTGAGTTAGTAAAGAGAGTAATGATTGGTTTTTGTTGATTCCACTCTATACTCTCCCTAACCTCAAGCGTAATTTTTAGAAAATCTAATAAATTTTCATTTAGGGTTGGTTCTCCATTATAACCAAAAGTAATTGATTTCAAATGAGGAAACAGTGATAATATTGAAACTAATTCTTTTCTATACTTGGCAGTTGGAAGAATTTTGATTCTAAAACTTGAAGATACTAAATGTTCGCTATCAGTACTACCTAACTCGCAATATGTACAGTTAAAAGTGCAAACTTTATAATTTGGTAAAACATTAATTCCTAAAGAGAGACCTAATCGTCTTGATTGAAGAGGTCCATAAGTATAATCACGCATAACATAAATTTTTAGTAATTAGATACTCCAATTTTATCCCAATTGTTTTTTTCATTCTTTTAGTCTGATTAATCGCATTTTAATTTACTATTAATAAAATTCTCTATTGCCTGATTCATTATTTTCGATTGTTCTAACATTGCTAAATGTCCTGCCTTCTCAATTATTACAAGTTTAGAATTGTTAAGCTTTTTATGAAAAAATTCGGAATATTTAACAGGAGTCATAATATCTTCTCTACCAACCAATATTAAACAAGGGATATTGATTAAGTTAGTTTTATCAAGTGTATCAAATCCATCACAAATTTTAAAATCATCATATATAACGTTCGGGGCTGTTTTCAAATATTCCTTTTTAAGATCATCCCTCATATCCTTTATAAACAATTGAAAGTTATTTTTCACAGTTTCCAAGATTGAAGGCAGAACTCGCAACCTGCCCCCAGTCCCGATTAAAAATAAAGCAGAAACATCATTAGGGTATTTAAAGAAGTAATCTTGAATAACTGCTCCTCCTAAGGAATGGCCTGCTAAAATAACCTTTTCAACTTTTAAATAGTCAATAAACGTTCTAAGGACATTAGTATATAAATCTAAGGAGAGTTCTTGAAAGGCATCAGAATTATTATGAGAAGGCAAATCAAGAGCATAAATATTATATTTTATTTTCAACTTTAATTGATCCTTCCAAATATTTGAATTTCCCCCTGATCCATGGATAAAAATAAGAGCATCTTGAGAATTGCTATTCTTAACTTGGTAAAATATCTTCTTTCCTGAATAGTCAAAATATGGAATTAATAGACACCTATAAGAAATATCGATTATGGAAATAAAGTTATTTTTAAATTTAGGTTTTTATAAATTCATTGATGGAATAAAAAAAACTTTTTGATTGGTAAATTTATTCATTAGCTGAGACATCTCGATATTGCATTTCTAAGAGCCGTTTATATTTTCCATTCAAAGAGAGCAGTGTATTGTGATCTCCTTGCTCTATTATACCTTTACGGTCCTCACCTAAAACTACAATGAGATCTGCATTTTTTATAGTAGAAAGACGATGTGCTATAATTATTGTGGTTCTCCCTTTACGTGCCTTGTTCAGAGCATCCTGAATTAAAGTTTCTGTATAGGGATCTACTGATGATGTTGCTTCATCTAATATTAAAATTTTAGGATCAGTTATTAATGCTCTAGCAAAAGCAATTAGTTGTCGTTGTCCTATTGAAATATTACTTCCATTTTCTTTTAACTTAGTCTCATATTTTTTATGAAGCGTTTCAATAAAATTATGTAGTCCTAAAAACTTTGAAACTTCAAACATTCTTTTCTCGTTTTCGGGGGTCGGGGTTTCGAAGGCATATAAAAGATTTTCTCTGATCGTGCCAGTAAAGAGAAACGCATCTTGAGGAACTAATCCTATTACATTTCTTAAATCTTTTTTACGAACCTTTTTTATATCAACATCGTCAACTAAAATCTTTCCATTATTAATATCATAAAATCGTCCAATTAATTTAATTAAAGTTGTCTTACCTGCTCCAGTTTCCCCAACAATTGCAATTGTTATCCCCGCTGGGATTTTTAAATTAAAATCTTTCAACACGTATCCCGTTGATTCTTCATGTTGTATGATTCGTTTCTGTTCTACTATAGCTTCCTTCACAAGATTTGGGAACTTATCATAAATTTCTGGAGATATAGGCATCCTAGCAAGCATATTTATCATGGATGTTGGGGACATTTGTGGCATTCCTCCACCCATCATCCCCCCACCTTCTCCTCCCATTCCACTACCCCCAGTTTGAAATTTTGAACTAGATTTTAAAGATCTTTCTAAGAATTTTACCATCATCAATAGAGTTTCTGGAGGCATCATGTTTTGAAACGGCGTTTCTTTACTTTGAGCTTCTTTTTGTTGATCACGTTCTATTATGAATGTGGTTTTATAATCTGGATGATTTTGGGCCATGTTCGTTCCTGGTACAGCATGTTGAATTTCGGCTAAGATCTGATCGATTTTCTCGGGCACATCAGTAGGATTTGTTCCCATCAAATTCATCATTAAATTACGCATGATATCTGGGGACATATGCATCATATTCTTCATTATAAATGAAGAATAAGGTTCCGGAAATGATTTAATTGTCTCAATTGCTTTTTTAAACATCGGGTTTTGCATCATTCCTGCTGGAGGTCCACCCGTTAATCCAGTGGGGTGACTTCCCATCATACTGGTTTGAGGATTAGCTTTTGTTATATTTTCTTTACTCCCATTTTCGTTAAGAACATATCCAAAACTTACGCTCTCGAACTCAATATTTCCTTCTACTGATTCAAATAATAATGGTTTATCATCATCTGGGATTTCAACTTTTTCTTCCAACAATGAATATATTCGATCAGTTGCTGCCATTGCAGCTTCGATTATTTGTTGTATTTGCATTAACATCATGAAAGGTCTGAAAAATTGTCCTAAAATGCCGATATAGGCAGTAAGTACTCCAACAGAAACTGCTATGCCAAAAATGGACACGTTTCCTAACACCGTAAATCCACCAGCTAATAAAACTCCCGCAGTAATGGTAGTAGTGATTAACGTGATTAGGGGAAATATAGTTGCCATGTATTTACGTATTCTAAGCGATGCAGTATAATTAGCCTTATTTGCTTTGTCAAATTCTGAAGCTGCCCGAGTTTCTTGGCCATAAGCTTGAACTACTTTTGCACCTGCAATATTCTCTTGTATTGATGAGGTTACTTTCCCTATTGATTTTCTCGAAGCTTTAAATAGACCCATTGCTACTTTTTTAAAATAATGAGACACAGACAGAAATATTGGAAAAACTACCATGCTTATTAGAGCTAAAAATGGATTTAAAATGAACATGATTACCACAGTTAAGGCTAATGATACTATACTCGTTATTATTTGAACAAATTGACCTCCTACCAGTTGATTAAGCTGAGTAACATCATTTGTCATGATCGACATGATATCCCCAGAGGGTCTTTGATCAAAATAATTTAATGACATGTCCTGTAATTTTAAGAAAAGATCATTCCTAATCTCATACGTAACCTTTTGAGATATTTTTCCCATTCCGTATTGAGCAATGTAACTTGTAACTGCCATTAAAATTAAAATTGATAATAAAAACACGCTCATGTTGATGATGTAGGAACTATTATTATTTAAGATCCCAATATCTATTATACTAGCAGAAAATAAAGGAATAATCGATTGAATGACAGTTCCTAGCAACAATAAAAGTAAAAAAAATATAAATTTACCCTTAAATGGGCTCATGAATGACAATAACCATCCCCATAATTTCTTTCTGGGATTGTCTAATTTTGCTTTTTCATCATCCATCATGAATTTATGACCAAAGCCTACGGTAGGTTGAATTATTTCTTTCTCTTCTTCTTCTTCAATTTCTTGATCGTTTGACAATTTTCTTACCTCTAATTATTAATTTCTTCAATTTTTACTTTTAATTTTTGTTTTTGATAAAGGGTTTCATAAATCTGTGAATATAAAACATTTTGATTAATTAATTCATCATGAGTTCCAAATCCAACCACCCTACCTCTATCTAAAATTAAGATTGAGTCTGCATCCCTAATAGACGATATTCTCTGAGTTATGATTATTGTAGTTGTATCTTTCATTATTTCAGCCAATGCGTTTTGAATTTTATATTCCGTTTCCACGTCAACTGAACTTGTAGAATCATCGAAAATTAGGATTTTAGGTTTAATAATGAGAGCTCTAGCTATAGTTAGTCTTTGCTTTTGTCCACCAGATAATCTTGTACCTCTTTCTCCAACTAAGCTCTTGTAGCCTTTTGGTAAGGAAATTATGAAATCATGCAAATTTGCTATTTTAGCAGCTTGAATTATTTCATCTTCTGTGGCGCTTTCCTTCCCATAAGCAATATTATCAGCGATTGATTTATCAAAAAGAAAAGTTTCTTGAGAGACAATTCCAATATTGCTGCGTAAATCTTTTATAATATATTTCTGTATTTCTTTCTTATCAATTTTAATAACTCCTTCATTAACATCATAGAAACGTGGAATTAAGCTTATTATCGTTGATTTTCCTGATCCTGTCGTCCCTAAAATCGCCAGTTTTTTTCCCGCTTGTACACTAAATGACACATTTTTTAATATTCTATGATCAGGGGTATATCCAAAGGATACATTCTCAAATTCAATATCTCCCATAATTAAATTCCCTGGAATGGCATCAGGCAAATCTTGTACATCGGGAGTTGAGTCTATAACTTCTCTTACACGTATTAGAGCAGCATCAGCTTGAATATACATAAGCATTATTTGTCCTAGCATCATTAAAGGAAAACTAATAGCTATAACATATGATTGTAAAGTAATCAATGCATTTATCCCCCCTATCATACTTCCGTTAATTACGCTTAGACCTCCATAAAATAAAGTAAAGACCGACATAAACCCGGTTACTATAATAATAACGGGTATAAAAGTGGAATTATATTTTACTGATTTCACGCTTGCATTATAAAATCTTTGGTTGTTTTCCATGAACTTTTGCTGCTCCTTTTTTTGAGTACTAAACATGCGTACAACCTGAGCCCCGATTATATTTTCTCTGATTGTATTGGTTAAATCTCCAAAACTTTCTCTGGTTTCTAAAAAAATTGGCCTAAGTTTCTTCGCAATATAAAAAGAAAATCCAAGGGAAGAAATAATAACAATAATTAACATAATCGTAATTACAGGACTAAAAAGGTAAAAACCGAAAATAACACCTCCTATTTGAAGAAAAGATTGCAAGCTTAAAGTTAAACCCATACTGAAAACCATTTGCGTTTCTTCAATATCACTCGTAGCTCGAGAGATTAATTGTCCCGTTTCAGTTTTATCAAAATATGAGAAAGATTGACGGTAAATTGCATTACTAATATCTGATCTTAAATAGTAAACCGCTCTCGCAGATACTTCAGCCCCTCGTAATCTTGCAGCTCTGTTAAGCACGTATCTTAGTAAGGCAAAAAACAGAATGAGTACAAAATAGATTATCATTTCGATTACTCTAGTTACTAACAGTTGTTCACTGTTGAGGAGGCTCCCCACCATTCTTCCAATAAATATTGGGGTGACAACATAGAAAATTGTAGAAATCAACATCCAAGTAAATTGTAATATAAAATCTTTTTTCGATCTTAACCAATAACTCATTATCATACGAAACGAACCCATATCTCTAACTCATCTCAATTTGTAAACCTATTGTTTTTTCAATTTTTTTCTTTTCTTTTCGAACCTTTTCTAAAATAATTAAAATATCTGATTCCATTCCTGATAGTACAGAAAATTTTTCTTCAACTGGAATATCCTGGCTTAAAATATAATCAACCGGGTTTGACCACACTTTAAATGTAGCTTCATTGAGAAATTTTTCATAATCCATATCTGAATTGCTTTTTGGGAACCTAAGTTTTATGAATTCAAATATTTTCGCGAGTTTAAATCGTAATTCAGATAATTTTTCTTCCCCTTTTTCTGAGAGAAAATATAAATGCTTTGGTCTTCCACATTCATTTCTTAATTCTTCTTTTTTCATGCTTAAGAATCCGTCTTCTTCTAAGGTTTTCATAATTCGGTATATCTTGGAATGTGGAATGTTCCCGTATTTCTTTAAATCATAATAAGTAAGCCCATTTTGAAAATCTTTTATCGTATTAAATATAAATATTAATCTGAAGTCGTCGAAAAATTCTTGAAAGAATTTGAATTCTTTAGGCCACAAATTATAGTTATACCTCTTGGAATAATTTTATGCAAAATGAAATATGATAATCAATCGAATATAGCTTTATTAATAATTTTTTTCAAATTGAAACATAAAAAAATTTTCCAATAAATTTAGTTTTTTAAAAAAAAAAAAAATATTCCGCAATCATAGGTCAACAACAAAAGAAAAAATATTAATAAAGATAATTAACAAATAAAATTATTGTGAACTTAAGTTCTGTTTATTCTGAAATAAAACAACTTCTATCAGTCTCGGACCAAAACTTCGAATTGGAAAAATCTATTAACCACTATTTTAATGCAGAATCAGATGAGAATAAATTGGAAATTGTTGGCGATATCTTAAATTTTGTAAACAAATTTTCGATGTTTCAAGATATTAAGCCATTTATGGGTTCACTTTATAAATGCATAACCAATACTCTTGAAATTAAAGCCGATTCTATTTATGATTTCGAAGATTTATTAACCAAAAACGCAATTATGCACTTTATTCAGGAATATATTAATTATTCAAATATAAACCAAAAAGATCAAGTGTTGAAATATTTAGCAGATTCATTAGAAAAACTGGATACTCAACCACTTATTATGAATCTAGGAATATTAATTAAACCAATGTATAGAGATCATGAATACCTCAATAGCTTAAAACGTACTGAAGAAATTAAGGTTTCATATAATATAATACATGATTCTGAATTTCAAGTCAAAACGGAAATAGATTATTGGCTAAAAACACAAGATTTAAACTTAGAAAGTCAAGAAGAACTTACAACAAGGTTATTGAAAGAGTTAGATAGATTATTTTCAAAGTATACAATCCCAATGACTTCAAACGAATCCAAGAAATTGAATCTGGAAGCTAGGGAAATGCTAAATCTAAAATTAACGATGTTAAGCTTGATGGATCAGATTTCTGATGATTCAATTGAACCAATTCCTATTAAATAATGATAATCGAAAGATAAATCTATACTCATTTCATTGTTTTATAAAAATTTAAAACTTATTCCATCTTAAATCTAAAAAGAAATAAATACCAATTTTACTATTATTTTAGAAATACATTTATGACTTTGAGAAGTGAAAATAATGGGTGAAAATGAAAAACCTCCTACAAAAGAAGAAATTGAAGAACAAAAAAAACTTGTAGATGACTTATATAAAAAAGAAAAGGAAGAAAGAGAAAATTACTTAAAAGGAATTGAAGCAGAAAGAAAAAAATCTTTTGAGGAGGGAAAAGATCTTATTTCGGATTTAATTGATGAAAAAGCTTTTATGATTGATCGTCAAAAAGAAACGAAAGCTCAATTGAAAGATTTAAAACCAGACATTGCTGGGACCGCAGAAAAAATAGAACCGATCATCGAAGAAAAAGCATTTTTTATTGATCGCCAGAAAGAAAGTGAATCTCAACTTAAAGAACTTCGACCTGATATTACGGGGATAGCCGAAAAAATAGGGAATTCGATTGGAGAGAAAGCTTTTAGAATTGAGAAGCAGCGTGAATTAGATGAAAAACGTTCTGGTATCCACCCGGATTTTAAAAGTGTAGGAGAAAAAATTGAGGGTTCGATTGGAGAGAAAGCTTTCCGAATTGAAAAACTACGTGAAACTGATGAGCAACTTACTGGTATCCACCCAGATCTTAGGGATACAGGGGAAAAAATCGAGAGATCGGTCGGGGAGAAAGCATTCCGAATTGAAAAACAACGTGAATCAGATCATCAACGCGCTAGTGTCCATCCAGATCTTAAAGGACCAAGTGAAAAAATTGAGAGTTCGATTGGAGAGAAAGCTTTTCGTTTTGAAAAACAACGTGAATTGGATGAAAAACGTGCTAGTATCCATCCAGACCTTAAAGGTGCAGGAAAAAAGATTGAAAGCTCGATCGGAGAGAAAGCTTTCCGATTTGAGAAACTTCGTGAAAAAGATGAGCAACTTGCCGGTACTCACCCAGATCTTCAGGATACGGGGGAAAAAATCGAGAGTTCAATTGGGGAGAAGGCGTATCGAATAGAAAAGCAACGGAAAATGGATGAACAACGTGTTAGAGTTCATCCAGATATGAAAAGTGCTGGAGAAAAAATTGAGAGTTTAATTGGTGAGAAAGCTTTTAGAATTGAAAAACAACGAGAAATAGATGAACAGCGTGTTGGTATCCATCCTGATTTTAATGGTGTAGGGGAAAAGATTGAGAACTCGATCGGAGAGAAAGCTTTCAGACTTGAAAAACAACGTGAAATAGATGAACAACGTTCGGGGATTCATACAGATATGGAAAGTGCTGGAGACAAGATCAGAGGAATTATCGAAAAACAAGCTGAAAAAATAGAAGATCAGAAGAAAATTGATGATCATCGAATTGAAATAAGATCTGATACAAAAACTATCATGGATAAATTCGAATCTGACGTTGAAAAGCTTAAAAAAGATGATGAGGAAACTTAAGCTTTAATGATAAAAGTTAAAAACTTGTATTATATTTAAACACGTTATTCAAATTCATAGATTCGAGTCTTTTTTTATAGTTAGCAATTTCTGGAGCAACAGCGCCATTAAACGTATTTATATAACTCTTGAAGCGAAAATAAAAATCCTCTAATATTTCTCTGACAATCCCGCGTTCTATTTGAATATCATTTTTTCTTGTAACCGCAATAACTAATAATCTCCCCTCCCTCTCGTATAAAATTCTTGTATCTTTAAAGTTAATTTCTTGGAGTTCTTCATTTCCTCCTTCTTTTAATTCATTAATAAAGTGGTTGATTGCGTTTAAAAAGCTACAAATTAAATCGTCTCTTAAAAAGCTCAAATTATCAGAAAATCTTTTACTTACAAATAAAGATCCAGTTTCAAAATCTAAAAAATAAATCGCATGAAAGAAACTTTCTTGAGAATTAATTTTTTCCAAACTAAATCCGTAATCTCTATTTGTTCTATTATAGAAAGACATTATGACATCCTAAACCAAAATTTCTCAATATATTGCATTTTCTCAAAATAAAGTGTCAAATAACTAAAAACTGATAAAAATAAAAAATACAAATATTATCTTAGTATTACATTTAGAATCTGAAAAAAATAATAAATAATAAAAATTTATATAGTTTCACTGAACTATTACCATTAATTACCCTAAAGTTTTTGATTATTATGGAAACTGACAATGGAGCCCAAAAAAATAAAATTTCTATAGGACAAATTATTACTAGCAAGGATTTAGACAATAATCCTATTTTCCCATCTGAAATAAAAGAAGAAATTATGGATTCTCCTTATTATTTGCTCATTTTCATCTCAAGAGAAGATGTTGTTAAAATAAGTTGCTTCCCTACAAAGAATAATAACATAAAAAAAATTCTTATAAAATTAAAAGAATTCTCTCCCGATCTTGTGAAAGGGATATCTAACGTGTTAAATGAAATGAACCTGAGCAAGGAAATCTTACATACAACGGGTTTGTGTTATGAAATGGAGCGGTGTTACTACGAAACTTATTTAGTAGGGGATGTTATTGATTCTGGGGAATTATCTCTTGATATTATAAAAGAAAAATTTATGGGTGTAGCAAACGTAATAGATGTTCAGATCGAAGAAGTACCCTCATTATCCTAATTATATTGCTTACTTAATAGGAAATTAAAACTAAATTAAAAATCTACAAAAAGTTATTACTCTCCAAAGCATAACCATGTGGTTTCATGAATAATAAAAAAACTCCTCTACCTCCTGTTCTCCCTCCATCGTTTAATGTTAAAGAAAATTTCTGTCTTCTGCATAAAGGAACTATTGAAGGTGATACGTACACATGTCCATCATGCAAAACAATATATTGTTTGAAATGCGCTCAAAATGCAAAAATCGAGGCAAAACTTTGCATAAAATGTAAAAAATTGATTATGTTGTAACAACCAATAATTTAAAATTTTATTTACTGATCTACTCGTTTGATTGCTGAAATTGCTCTCCAACCGGTCCAAAAAATTAGTAGGATTATTACAAAAATGAAGAGAGCAGTGGCAAATGTATACCATCCAATGAAAAGGTCACCATATGGAGGATTTAAGAATGAGAATGGGATACCCGCGATCGCAAAACCACCCATATAGCCATAACCCCAGTATCTATCTTTTAATCCAATAATCACACCAGGGATTATCGTAGTAAATATTATTGTCAAATACGACCAAATTTGCATAGAGTTAAGGATAATTAGCATATTTCCCCATGATATTACAAATCCTATAGCACTCCAAATGACAGTTCCTATTCCAAAGCTAAATTCTGGTTCTGGTCTTCCTACTGTTTGCTCTTTTTTATTACTTGCCATGGGGTACATAAGCTTTTTATTTTTAAATAATTGAAATAAATAATTATATAACTTTAACACTGAAAAAATTAATTATTCAAACTTTTTTGATTTCAGATATGTATATCCAAAATGAGCTTATTTAAAATCACATTTCTTCCATTAGCTCTACTTAGGTAGTGATAATAATTATTTATATTAATTAATTACACTCTTTCTAAAATTAATTTATAAGCCTTTAATCATATATAATCCTTAAGATGAAAATTTAATACATTAATATTTAAAATGTAAAAACAATTAATGAATTAAATTCATCAAAAAAAACAAAAACATGCCTCCTGCCTACACCCTGGATTTTTGTCTTTTGGTAGTGTAAATTTTTACACTCTGATTTCGCCCTCCTCCCCCTATAGTATTTTTGACGCATTATTGCGTCCGTTGGCAGGAGGCTCTCTTTTCTTCAATAGAAATAGGAAAATCAAAGAGCAAAAAATACTTTATTTTAGTTAAACTGTTTTCCTAATATCTCATTAGCAGTTGAAGATTTAAAATCTCGGATGATTTGAAACTACCTGTAATTTAAACATTTATGCTTGAATAGTTAAAATATGATGCCAATACAGGAAGAACACTAAAAAAAGAAATCAAATTTTCAGTTTTATTAAAAATTTAGACCTTTTTTAATAATATCGATACGAATATTACAATATATAAAATATTTAAATCATTTCCATGTTTATTAAAATACTAGTTTAATTAAAACATACTTAATTTAACTAAAATATAAAAAGTATATTGATTATTATGACTGAAGGAATTACTCGAACTACGAAAGATGGTTTAGAAATCATCCGAACAACCACAAGCATCTGTCCTGATTGTGTTAAACATATTCAGGCTGAAATTTATGTAGATCCCGAGACAAATTGGGTTATGATGCGGAAAACTTGTGAGGATCATGGAGAATTCAAAGATAAATTGTCAAGCAATTCAGAAGATTACAAATGGCAGCAGACTTTTACCACAGATATCGGCTCTACTACAAATAATTCCACTAAACCTGAATCTGTCTCCTCGGGAATCAAAGAAGTAAAAAAAGGATGCCCTTACGACTGCGGTCTCTGTAATAATCACAAGAGCGCTCCGAATATCTGCCTAATAGATGTAACTAATCGATGCAATCTCACTTGCCCAATTTGTTTTGCCAATGCCAGTGCTAAAGGATATATTGTAGAGCCTACATTTGATCAAATAGTGCAAATCATGAAACATTTCAGGTCAATGAAACCTATTCCTGCTGTTTTACTTCAACTCTCCGGTGGAGAACCGACTATGAGAGATGACCTCCCTGAGATCATTCGAAAAGGAAAAGAACTAGGTTTTACTGAACTTATGGTAACAACTAATGGTGTTAAATTCGCTAAGTCCCCAGAACTCATAAAAAAATGTTGGGATGCGGGGATGAATGCTGTCTATTTACAATTTGATGCTACTGATGCTCCTGAAGTATGGAAAAAGATAAGAGGCGTTAATTTATGGCCACTTAAAAAGAAGGTCATCGAGAATTGTCGGAAAATTGGATTTCAGGGGGTTGTATTAGTCCCAACTGTCGCTAAAGGGGTAAATGATAATCAAATTGGGAACATCTTAGATTATGCTAAAGATAATACTGACGTCGTTTCAGGAGTTATTTTCCAACCCGTTTCGTTAACTGGTCGTATCAGTTTTGAAGAATTAATGGATATCAGATATACTACATCCGATCTAAAAGAAGCGATAAATAAACATACTAATGGAGCAATTGGACAATTTTATCCTATCGCTACAACTGCGAAAATGACTCGATTACTTGCGTGGTTTGACGAGATGCCTACCTTCAGTATGACATCGCACAACGACTGCGGCTTCTGTACTATATGTATCGTTAATAACAATAATGAGTGGGAGGCTATTGAAGAATATTTTGACATTGAAGGTATGGTAAGGTGGTCAAACAAAGTATGGGATATGGTCCAAAATAGGGAGATTCCAAAGCCAACTGGCCTTCTAAAAGGTATCAATTTAGATAGCTTCGGAAAAATCTTTTCAAAAATTGGTGATTTTGTTGACGACATGACCGATCTTGGATATCGCCAAATCATAAAAGCCTACTACTTCGCGGGATCAGCGCGCTACATTAAAAATCCTGGCAAAATTCTTACTAGTAAAACGTATCAAAGTTTTGCTCGATTGGTAATGAATCCAAACTTTAATTCCGCTGCTAATTTTTTGCATACACGCAATATAATGATAAGCAGCATGCACTTCCAAGATGCATACAATTTTGACCTCGACAGAGTATGTAGGTGCCTCGTACATTATGGAGTAATCGATCCAGACGATCCTACTAAAGTTCGTGAAGTTCCCTTTTGTGCGATGAATACGCTTCATAGACCTGTTATAGAGAGAAAGCTCGCGATAGCAGGTGAAACTGCTAAAAATCCCGAAATTATCCAAGCGGAAATCGAGGAACTTTTACAAAAAATGCAAGAGTAATTTTTTTCTCTTATTATATTAAATTTTTTTTAATTTAATTTTCTTTCCCAGTTAGTAGTTGATTCTTCATAGCCATAAGTTAAATTATATAATATTCGATAATCCTTATCTGAAAGTACCTTATCTTTAAAACCCTGTGGGAAAAATTGAAGTAAATGCTCCTTTATTAGATATTCAATGAAAATTTTATCCTCGATAGTTATTATTTCAACAATATCTTGTACTATGAAATTTTCCTCAGGAGGTACTCCAATATAACCTAAGTAAACAATGATAATAAAAGGGAATTTTTATAAGTGTAAAGGTAAATATCAGGGTAAGAATTATCATGGAAGCTTTTATCCCTCAATGTTTCTCTAATATAATCTCGAAACTCTTTTTCATTCTTCAAATGTTCAACTTCCGGTTCAAGCCTCTTTATTAGATCTTCCCTATTATTAGTTAGAGCCTTACCTATTTCATCACATAATCTGTGCATGCATTCTAACATACTCACTCTAAAATTTTATTAATGATTAACTTCAAAAAAATAAAGAATATTATAATATTTAAATTCGTACTGTTGTTGTGATCATTGATTTCCTCTTTCAAGAAGAAGCCCCTTTAAGAATTGAACAAAATTACCCATTTTCTGATACTAGAGCCCCAGCGCTTAGCTACGTAGTTTGAGATGGGCGCACCTATTGCGAAATTTCTAGGAAGTTGGATAATCTTCGATAATCCTTATTTGAAAGTACTTTATCCTTAAAATCTTGAGGAAAATTTTTATTGAAAACTTGAAATAAACGATATTATTAAACTTATGGCATGTCCAATACCACTTGCGGCACCTGTTATACAAATAGTCAAAGAACTTAATCCCAATAGACACACCTCCCTCTTAGATATTAATTTTCGATATTATGAATAATAATTTTAATGATTTAAATTTAAGAATAATTTAATAAAATAACTTGATTCTTACCAATTTGCTTAGTTTAAGTCATTCTCCACCGTGGACCGTTTTCTGTATCTTCAATTTGAATCCCTACAGTTCGTAGTTTTTCCCTTATTTGATCACTTAATTCATAATTCTTTTCATTTCTAGCAATTTCCCTAATGTTAAATATGAGATCCATTAACTCATTTATTTTATCATCATCTATTCCCTTCTTTTTTGTGAAATCAAGACCAAAAACACCAAGTAACTCTAGTAGTGTGTCTCTTGCTCCAATAAGTAAATCCTTCTTGTTATTCAGCGATGAATTTATTTTTGTAATAAATTCATGAATCGCAGAGAGTGCTTTAGGGGAATTAAAATCATCATCCATAGCTTCTTCAAAGGAATTTTTTACATCTTCCATAGCTTGATTTAGGTTTTCGTTTGTCCCACCGATGGAATCCTTTATTAAACTTAAACAGTTTTGAATTCTTGAAATATTCTTCTTAGCATTTTCAATAACATCTGGATTCCAATCAACAGCAGATCTATAGTGTCCAGATACTAAACCCATTCTTACTACTAATCCTCCATGCTTATCAATTAGTTCACGGGCAGTTACATAATTTCCAAGGCTTTTACTCATCTTTTTACCATTTAATGTTATAAACTTAGCATGCATCCAACAGCGAACAAACTGATTTCCTGTTGCAGCTTCCGCTTGAGCGATTTCATTTGGATGGTGAGTGGGGATATGATCGATTCCTCCACCATGAATATCAATTGTCTCCCCTAAATATTTCATCGCCATAATAGAACATTCAAGATGCCATCCAGGGTATCCTTCTCCCCATGGAGATCTCCATCTCATTATATGTTTTTTATCACCTTTTTGAGCATTTAGCCATAGTGCAAAATCAAAATAGCTCCTTTTAAGGGGATCTTGTTTAACTCGGGCTTTTGCTTGTTCTTCATCAAGTTTTAACCTAGAAAGTTTTGTATAATCACTGAATTTCGAAATATCATAATAAACATTTCCTTGTACTTCATAGGCATACCCCTTTTCCAAAAGTATTTCAACAAGTTCAATCATTTCAGGAATGAGTGACGTTGCTCTTGGTGTAATATTTGGCCTATCTATATTTAGATTATCAATTACATACCAATATTCTTGGATCTGTTTATCAACCAACTCCCAGGGATTAACTTTTTGCTCTCGTGCTCTTTTTTCTATTTTATCTTCTCCTTGGTCAGCATCATCAGTTAGATGACCAACATCTGTAAAATTCTGAACATGAAATACAATGTATCCTTTATAACGTAAATATCGAACTACTACATCCCAAGAACTATATGTTCTTGCATTACCAATATGTACATCATCATAAACTGTTTGACCGCATGTGTAGATCTTCACATGACCTTTTTCGAGCGGTGTAAAAATTCCCTTCTCTCTTGTCATTGTGTTATAGATTTTGAGCATAACAAAGAAAAGCATAAAAAACCATAATAATTTTACGGAGTTTTAAATTAATTTTGATATTGAAAAATAGAGAAATTAATTTTTAACCTCTATATATGCTTCAATAATGCTATTATCTATTTTGAATTTCTTAGTATCCATCTGATCTTCGATATTTTTAATAATGTTATCTGCTTGTATAAATTTTTTAATTTTTTCTTCATATATTTCAAGTGCTTTCAAAATGTCTTCATTATTTGTTACTAAATAGAGATTAATTCTATTTTTCGTTGATAGATTCAATTTTTTTCTATAATTATTCAGATACCTAATTAGATTTCTTGAAATACCTTCAAGCCTTAATTCTGGTGTAATTTCTGTATCTAAATCAATTAAAAGTTCTTTTTTTTCACCGTTTTCAATTATTACATTTCTCACATTTATAGCTCCCGCAATGATATCTAAATACTCAGTTTTAAGACTTACCCCCCTTATTGTTATTTTCTGTAATACTTGCCTAATTAGTATCTTAGAATTTTCTCTTAATTCTAATGATCTCGTCACTATATCTTTTGTTAGTATCATATTCTCATGCATCTTAAGATCGATTAATTTTTCATTAAAAATGGGCCAAGGTTCCAAATGGACAGAATTTAAATTAACTATTCCCTTTTCCTTCAATTTTTGGTAAATCACCTCTGAAATGAACGGAGTAAGAGGAGCTAAGAGTTTTGATAGATTAGAAAGTACATACGAAAGTGTGTTCATCGTAGATATTTTTATACTTTCAATTTCACTTTTAAATCGATCTCTGCTATTTTTAACAAACCAAGTAGAGAGATCTTCGACAAAATTAAAGAATAACTTACTTGTTTCTGCAGTGTCGTAGTCATCCATTCGTTGAGTAACCTCACGAATTAAGACATTAAGCATACTAATAATCCACTTATCCATAATATTATCTGATTTGGTTAGATCTACGGCTAAATCGTTGATTTCAATCATTGAATAGAATTTTAGAACATTAATTAGCAATAAATTAAATCTTCGATAAACTTGTTTAACTATCTCCTCTTTAAAGTTTAAGTCCTTAGCTCTCATTAAAGGCGAAGATAAAAGATAGATCCTTAAAGCGTCCGCTCCATATTTTTCAACAATTTTATTAGGATCTGGGAAATTTCTCTTTGACTTCGACATCTTAGTTCCATCTTCTGCAAGGATATTACCATTTACAACGACATTTCTAAATGGGATATTATCAACCAAAAGAACTGATACTACATGCATATAGTAAAACCACGCTCTAACCTGTCCGATATATTCCGAAACAAAATCGCTAGGAAAATTGGTTTCAAACCATTCCACGTTTTCAAATGGGTAATGTTTTGCAGCATATGGCATTGAACCTGATTCCAACCAACAATCAAATACTTCTGGGATACGATTCATGACCTTGTTACATCCTGCGCACCAAAGATGTATCTCATCAACTATATGTCTGTGTAGATCCAGATTGTCGGGAACTTCCTCCATCGCATTCTCTTGTAATTCCTTAATAGAACCAATAACTTTGGTTTCGTTACAGTCCTCACACATCCAGATCGGCATAGCCGTAGCCCAAAACCGATTTCTAGAAATGCACCAGTCAGGAGCAGTTTCAACTATGTTTTGATATCGTTTAGAAATCTCTTTAGGATACCACTTTATTTTTTCATTTGTTTCCAAAAGACGCGGTTTTATTTGTTGAATATTTATAAACCAGGCATCTAGAGCATTATAAAATAATGGAGTATCACATCTATAACAAAAAGGATAAGAATGCGTGTAATCTTCCGAATTGAATAAAAGATTCCTCTGTTTCAAGTCCTTCAAGACTTTTTTATCTACATCTTTAAACCATATTCCAATCCAATCTTTCGGACCACTTATCAACTCACCATGTTCATTAATATGCTGAATTATTGGTAAATTATACTTTTTTATCATCTCATAATCAAATTCTCCGTAAATAGCAATGTGTATAATTCCTGTTCCTTCATCGGATAGTACATCTTCACCACCATCAATAACAATATGACCATTTCCATTGTGATTAGTGGAAGTTTGGTATAAGGAGTAATATTTTTTATTTAGCAGTTCTTTTCCCTTAAATTCCTCAATGATTTGATATTCATCTTTGATAATATCCAATTTGTTTTTTATTAAAATTAAAAATTCTTCATCAATTTTAATTTTAACATACATGAGTTCGCTATTTATGGCTAAAGCTACATTTCCTATTAAAGTCCAGGGTGTTGTAGTCCAAGCTAGAAGAAAAGTTCTTGGTTCTTCTTTCAACTCAAATTTTGCTGTTATAGATTCCTCAATAATGTCTTTATAGCTATTATCCATAGAAATCTCTGAGTTAGAAAGTGGAGTTTCACACCGAGGACAATAAAATAATACTTTTCTTCCCTTATATACAAATCCTTCCTCATAGATTTTTTTGAAAATATACCACACAGTTTCCATATAAGTGTTATCCATAGTTTTATAGGAATTATCAAAATCTATCCATTTACCCATTCGTTCAACAGTATTTTTCCATTCATTAGTATACCATAATACCCTTGATCGACAATATTCATTGAAATTTGATAAACCCATCTCGAAGATTTCATTTTTTTGTTTTAAATTTAGAGCTTTTTCACAAATGCTTTCTATTGGGAGACCATGACAATCCCAACCCCACCTTCTCTCACAACGATACCCTTTCATCGTCCAATATCTTGGAAACACATCTTTGGTAACAAAACTTAATATATGACCGTAATGAGGTAATCCTGTTGCAAAAGGTGGACCGTCATAGAAAATATATGGTAGTTTCTTAGGTCTTTCCTCAACACTTTTTTCAAATATATGATTGTTTTTCCAAAATTGGATGAGTTCTATTTCTTTTTCATTATACGACATAGATTACACCATAATTGTAGCATTTTCATTCATTTAACTAATTAATAAAAACAAATATTTATTCGCAATTTTTGGTTTTAAATCACCAATATCTTTATTTATGAAGCGGGATGCGGAGTAATGTTGTGAAAATTCACTTCATAAAGAAATTAATTTAATTAATAATAATTGCAGATGAGACAGTAAATATTTTTTGTATTGATTTTAAGAAATTAGTATACACATTCACAACATCCACATCCAGGTTAATATTATAATTAAGGATAATTAATTTTAAAAATGTGATGGTATTTCCATTACGGTTGTTTTCTGCTAAAAAATAGCCGTTTTATTTTTGCTCAAATATAAAAAATCTGAATCTATCATGCATGTATAATCAATTAATTAGGAACTAAAGAAAAAGGATTAAAAAATTAACATAAATTAAAGGTTTATTAAAAATGTCAGGAAAACATCAGAACTTCGTTTTAAAGCTAGCTCTACTAGGAGATCCAGCTGTAGGTAAGACTTCCCTTATTACTCAATACATCCAGCATCGGTTTAAAGCCGATTATCAACCAACCTTAGGAGTTAATATACTTACCAAAGATATAATCTTAGATGATGTAAATGCTAACATACGGTTAGTTCTGTGGGATATTGCCGGACAAGACAAATATGATCTATCCCGTAGAATGTTTTTTCAAGGGTGTATGGGTGCGTTGTTTATATATGACATAACTAGACAATCCACACTCAAGAGTATCGAAATTAAGTGGTTGAAGGATTTTAAAGAATTTACCGAGAAAAATCCAGCTTATGTTCTTATCGGGAATAAAAAGGATTTAGGACTCTCGAAAGTTGTATCGACAGAAAAGGGAAAAGAAGTGGCAGGGAAAATAAGTGCGATTGATTTTATTGAGACAAGTGCTAAAAATGGGGATAATGTAGAAAACGCTTTTAAGAAATTAGTCATCCAAGTGTTAATTAACAATCATATTATTAATGGTCCGATAAAATAATCTAAAAGAAAGAAATAAAGGTTAAAAAATTGAGAAGTATTGAAGCCAAAATAGGACGTGTTATAGTGGGGAAAGTTGAACCTAATGAGGATTTAATAGAAGCTATAATTACAATGGTTAAAAATCATAAGATTCAATCTGGGTTTATTAATTGTATTGGAGCTCTGAAAAAATTTACAATTGGGTATTTTAATATTGACACTAAAGTTTATGAAAGTAAGATGTTTGAAGAGTACATTGAATTAGTTTCATGCACGGGGAATATCGCATTTAAAAATGATGAGGCAATAATTCACCTTCATATTACCATCGGGAATAGTGAATTTTCACTTATGGGAGGTCACCTACTCCAACCTGCGATAATTTCTATTACAGGAGAAGTTTTTATATTTGAAATCGACCAAAAATTGAATCGCAAAACCGATCTTAAATTCGATTTACCGTTATTAAACCTATAAATAATGAGTGGGCTTTGATGAATAAAAAATCATATGGATTGAAAATTGCGGTACTAGGTTTTTGATGATAAATAACAGCAAGTTATATTTTTAAAAATTATCACTACAAAGTATTTCAAAAGAAAAAGGAAGAAATGATTGGCGAATATAAAGGAGAAGTGAAGTTTAAGGTTATTACTGCACTTCTTCAAGCATATCACGATGTTCTTGATTTTGATGGAATGAAATCTATTTTAAGAGAAGCTGAAATGCTTCATATCAAAAATATTAGAGAAGAAGATCAAGATCAATCTTTAGATTTATTCTCTTTCAAAAAAATCATTTCTGCACAGAATTGTTTATTATTTGATTCCTCGATGCTCCTTTTTGAAATTGGGAAGAAATTTTCATTTTATTTGTTCCCATATGGGAAAAATTTTGAAGAGATTATTCATGAGATTAACTCTACGATAATCACAGATTGGAAAGTTGAAATTAAAGAGAATTCCAAAGATCTAATTACGATCTCAATACAAAAGTGCATATTCTGTTCTGAGATTGGAGTTCCATGCGACATGTTCAAAGGATTTTTAGTAAATTCTTTAGAAAAAGCATTACCATCAGATTTTAAGGTTTCACATTACGGAGAAAAAGAAAATGTCGATCATCCTGATCATAATACTTTTATTCTAAAATTGAAAATTGAAAAAAAGTATTAAATAGACAAACAACAATATATAAATTGCATTAGATCGATAGAAGAAATCTCAGTTTATAATTTGGAATTGAGTAAAAATCAAAATTTATTAAGATTCTTAAATCGAAAATTGCAGATTGAAGAAAATCTTATAAAGATAAAAGTCAAATTACAAATTAGTTAAATTATTAAAATTGACACCTTAAATACTAAAGCGAAAAATTGTATAATACAAAATGACAGTTGAAGAAGCTAAGGAATTGCGAGAATTTGTATTTAAAATTGTTATTCTGGGCAATGCTGCGGTTGGTAAGACCTCTTTAATTAATCAGTTCTATGAAGGACAATTTTTAGACGACTACAAGCCTACACTGGGGGCAAATATCATAAGAAAAGACGTTGATATTGATGGAGAAGATGTTAATACGAAAATCAGATTGATTATGTGGGATTTAGCAGGACAAGAAAAATATAGTGTCATTCGATCAATGTATTTTCAAGGGTGTGAAGGTGCACTACTTGTTTATGACGTTACGCGCTATAATACTTTTGACAGCATAAAATCTAAATGGTTGAGAGATTTCAAAAAATACATTAGAAAAGAAGGTGTATATATCCTGATAGGAAACAAAACTGATTTAAGTGATCAACGGGTAGTTCCTACTGAAAAAGGAAAAGATTTAGCTGATGATATTCAAGCTAGTCATTTTATTGAAACTAGTGCAAAATTGGGAGAAAACATAGAAGAAGCTTTTCTGCTTCTAGTGCGACAAATCTTAAGAAATCATGGTGTGAATCTTTAACAAATTTTAATACTTTGAAAAAACTCTTTTTTGTATCTTATTTCGATCGTAACTTATTCAGAAATTCCTTTAAAGAGATAGTGATATGAAAGATATTTCTCATACAATTTCTAAAGTCCCAAAATCCGGTATTAGAGAGCTATTTGATCTAGCCTCAGGACGCTCAGATGTTATTAGTTTAGGGATTGGGCAACCAGATTTTCAAACTCCTGACATAATTATACAAGGGAATATCAAAGCTTTGAATAAAAAGATTACAAAATATGCCCCTACAAGAGGGGTGCCCGAATTATTAAAACTAATAGAAAATAAACTTAGAAAATCAAATAATATTCAAGCTAAATGGGATGAAAATATTATGCTCACAAATGGGGGTAGTCAGGCAATCACCCTGGCTTACGCTTCAATATTTAATCCTGGAGATGAAATTATCATTTCTTCTCCCAATTTTGTGTCTTATTTTTACTGTGGACTTTTTTTTGGTGTAAGAGTTATTGAAGTAAAAAGGATGGAAGATTTTTCACCTAATATCGAAGTGATAAAGAACTCAATAACAGATAAAACAAAAGCAATACTTATAAATTCCCCTAATAATCCTACCGGTTATGCCTTAAAAATGAAGGAATTAAAGGAAATCGTAGATATCGTAAACGAACACGATTTATACTTAATTACTGATGAAGTTTATGAAAACTATATATTTGAAGGATTAAGGCATACAAGTCCAGCTTCCCTAAATGGAATGTTTGAACGAACAATAACTGTTAATGCAATGTCGAAACTATTCTCCGCCACAGGATTTCGATTAGGTTATGTTGTTGCCTCAAAACAAATTATTGAATTAATGGAAAAATATCACCAATATACTGTCGCAGGAACGAATCACGCTGCTCAGTATGGATTCATTGAAGCTTTGAAAATGGATATAGAATTTTTCAATAAGATATGGGAAAGCTTTAATACGCGACGTTTATTCGTTTATAATAGATTACGAGAAATTGGATTTGATGTTGTTAAGCCTCTTGGGGCTTTTTATATCATGCCATCAACCAAGAAGTTTAATATAAATGGTACAAAATTTTCACAGAATATTATGAAGGAATATGCTGTAGCCATTGTGCCTGGTTCAATTTTTGGATCCTTTTCAGATGACATGATTAGAATCTCCTATGCTACTGAATTGAGGAAACTTGAGGAAGCTATGGATCGAATTGAGAAATTCGTTAAAAATATATAAGTTAAATATTAAAAAATCCCTAAGTAAAAAATAGGTTTGTAAAATGATAAAAATTTTTATAAATGTATGGTATCCTGTCGAGAAAAGTGATGAAGTTGGTAAAGATTTCTAGAGGTTGAGAAAGTGTTTCCTTTCCCCCCAATAATAAAACCAGTAACACCCTGGGAAACTTGGGCAACTAAATATGGATTAAAAGGTGCAGGCATATTCGAAGTAGAAGAAGATAACTTTGAAGAAGGAATCAACTATTTTGCAAGACGTTTGACATTATATGCTGATGCAATAGATGGATATAAATTCGAAATAGCAGCTTCAGTCACTAGTAAGAAAGCAATAACTTTGATTGGAAAAGAGATATCCGAATTTCTACTCCCAAAATAGGATTAATACAAAAAAAAAAATCAAAGTAAAGTAAAGTTGAGTTGAGTATTAAAAGAAACGAAATAAAGATTGAATTATTGATAAATCCCTTTTGTTTATGTGATAGAGATTTTAGGATCCTAAGTGATGTATGTAATAAGTATAACCTATCTCTTGATACATATAATTTGTGGGAAATTGATGATGATACTGATAATTTGCCAGAGTATATTGCAATTCTTATAAAAGAATGGAGAAGCTACAAAAGGGCATGTAGCGTATATAGTAATGTATTTGTTAATGGAGAAAGGATACCCCTTAATAGTTGGCCAAAGCATATTGAAAATATTGAAAAACAAATATTATCGGAATTAAAAACGTGCTAAAATGATTGAGATAATTTCTAGAAACCAAATTGCGGAGGGATTAGAAAAACCAGTAGCGTGCTGCATGTTTGATGTTAAAAATAGAGTTTTTAAATGCAATATGTGGTTAGATATTTATGATGAAGTCCGTGAAATTGGATTTCTTGCATATGAAGGAAACATTTTAATCGGACAATTAGTATTTTTACCGAAAAAATACGCCAAAAAAATATGTATTCCAACTTGTAAATCAAATGAGAGATTTGAAACAACAATAATAATTGGGTGTCTTCTTATTCTAAAGGACTATCGAAATAAAGGCATTGCTACATTAATGATAAAACAACTAATAGATTTTTGTAATGATAACGGTTATAATCGCATAGAAGTTGGGATTTCTTTAAAACCTTCAGGGAATAAACCTTTTGAAAACATATCTTTTTTACCATTTAAAAAATTTGGATTTATTATTGATAAAAATAGTTCAGCATTTGAATTCAATGACGAAACAAAAATGAGTTATTGTAATTTATAAAAATAATACTTCTAATGAATATTAAAACTGAATAATAGAGTTTGGATAATCAAAAAAATAGAAACGTAAAGAGTTAACTTAATTCTTAATTATTTGTAAAAATCAGCCTGGGATTCTTTGATAGTTCGGGATTCCGATATTTGCTTTGCAATATTTTCATATCTGTCAACAATCTCCTTAGGCAGAGTCGACTTTATTTTTGAGAGTGAAAAATCAAAATGTTTTTTCTCAATCTTTTCAAGATCATGCATCTTCTCTCTAATTGCTTGCATACCAGCTTCACGGCAGACATTTTCAAGATCTGCTCCACTGTATCCTACAGTATTTTGTGCTATATTTTTTAATGATACATCTTCAGAAAGTGGCATGTCTTTTGTGTGTACTTCCAATATCTTTAATCGTGCTTCATAATCTGGTTCTTTTACAAATATTAAGCGATCAAATCGTCCTGGTCTTAAAAAGGCGGGATCAACTATATCTGGACGATTTGTGCTTGCTATTATTACGATTCCCTTTCTATTTTCAATTCCATCCATCTCAACTAAAATTTGATTTACGATTGATGCAAATGTGTGTGTACTTTCACTGGTCCCTCTTCCTGAGGATATCGCATCGATTTCATCGAAATAGATTATTGAAGGTGCAGCTTGTCGGGCTTTACGAAATATTTCTCTTACAGCTCTCTCACTTTCCCCTACCCATTTTGAATAAATCTCAGGTCCTTTAATTGCGATGAAATTTGATCGACTTTCAGTTGCAATTGCTTTTGCTAAAAGTGTCTTTCCACATCCAGGTGGTCCGAAAAGGAGAATCCCATTTAATGGACGTATTCCTGCTTTTTCATAAAGCTTTGGATACTTTAAGGGCCATTCTACAGCCTCCATTAATTCTTGCTTAATATTTTCTAATCCACCAATGTCTTCCCAAGCAGTAAATGGAATTTCAACAAATACTTCTCGCATGGCAGAAGGTTCAATCATATTCATAGATTTGATAAAGTCTTCATCTTTAATATTTAATTCCTGAATTATTTCACTTGGGATCGGTTCATCTAAATTAATCATTGGTAATATTCTTCTTAAGGAGAACATTGCAGCTTCTCTACATACAGCCATAATATCCGCTCCAACAAATCCGTGAGTTATTTCGGAATATTTATCAAGATCTACATCCATTTCAAGTGGCATTCCTCTAGTGTGTATTTGAAAAATTTCTTTTCTTCCTTTTACATTGGGAACTCCAAATTCAATTTCTCTATCAAATCTTCCTGGTCTTCGTAAAGCTTCATCAATTGCATTAATTCTATTAGTAGCTCCTACACATATAATTTCTCCTCTGCCACGTAGGCCATCCATTAGTGAAAGTAATTGTGATACTACACGTCTTTCAACTTCCCCAGATGTGTCTACCCTTTTTGGCGCGATAGAGTCAATTTCATCAATAAAAATTATAGATGGAGCATTTTCTTCTGCCTCTCTAAAAATTTCTCGGAGTCTACCTTCACTAGCTCCATAAAATTTACTCATAATTTCAGGACCATTAATAATAATAAAATTTGCACTGGATTCTTGAGATACAGCCTTTGCCATTAAAGTTTTACCAGTTCCTGAAGGTCCATAAAATAATACTCCTTTTGGAGGATCAATATTTAGTCGATGGAATAACTCAGGATGTTTCAAAGGCAATTCTACCATTTCTCGAATTCTCTGAATTTCATCAGTTAATCCCCCTACATCGTCGTACGTAACAACTCCACCTGAGACATTCAATACAGCAACTCTTTTGTTTACTTTTATTATCGTGTCTCGAGTTATTTTTACTACTTTATCGGAAGGCTTCAGATTCTCAACAATTAGTCTTAATGTTCCTAAGGTTGTTCTTTTTCTACCACTCAATTGAAACATTTTCATGATTTCAGACATGGGATTGTCCCCATCTTCCTTCTGAACGAATGTTCCTAAAACATCAACGACGTCACCAATCACTACTGGTTTATCGATTAATTTACTTTTAATAGCATCTGCTTGCCTTTTTAGATCAATATTCGGTCTCGTTGGAGTTAATACAATTTCAATTGCAGGATAGACTTTTGCTAGTTGTAATGATACATACTCACCAATAGTAGCTCCTGCGTTAAGACGTTGAAGTCCATCTAATCTTAATATTCCCTTTCCTCTATCACTAGCGCTTGATACAGCGATTCCCGTAGTTTTCTTCTTTCCTTTAATTTCAATTATATCTCCAGTACTAAGTCCTAAATCAAACATTACATCTTGATCGATATAGCATAAGGAGCGCCCGCTTCGACTTTTTTCCAATCTTTCAATTCTTAACTTGGTAATTTTTCTCTCTTGTGTCATTTTAAGGATCAATAGAAATAAGTTTTTCAATTAAAATATCTAAACACTACTATTTAAATTAATTATGCTTTATTTTCTTTTGCTTTAATTTTTATAATATATTTTTACAGGAACTCATCAGAGATTTTAATGTTTAGGCTCTTTTCTAGATAGTCTTTGAAAGACGTGGCAATTTCAAGTTCCTTTTGAGCTTTGTTTTTATAAACTTTTACAAATAGCTTCCTTGTTTTTATAATTTTTTTTTTCAACGGAGTAAGCTTAGGGTTTCCTAAAAGTTTTCCCACATAAATTCTCGTTATTTTGTCTAAGTTTTGATTATCCCAATTTTGTGAATATCTTAAATCTTTTTTTTCTTCAAATATCACTTTTGATACACTTACTTCTTTTGTCAATTCATTCACTAAATATTCCATTTCTTTATCTAGATCTTTAATTTGAGAGATATCAAATTTCCCAATCGGATAATCCCACTTGTATTTTCCAAAATCATCGAATTTCTTATGAATCCTTTCAATAATTTTTCTTGGAATAGGTGTTCTTCTCTTTTTATTCCAACCCAAACAAGTTTTTAAAGGAGTAGAAATATGAATAATGTAAAAAGTAACGTTAAGATCATCAGCAATGTTCTTTAAATCGTGTCTCATACTTGAATAATAATTCAAATCATCGCTAATAACCACATTACCTTTTGTTAATTCCTTTTCTACTTCTGTTAAATTTTGTTTTCTAACAACAGGTTCAAGTTTATAATTAAATTTATTCGGTGCTATTGTTTGGCGGATTACATCTGGATCTACAATTATAGTAGTAATATTTACGAATCTATTTTGTAATATAAGTTTAAGCCTATTAGCAAAAGTAGTTTTTCCTGATGCTGGTAGTCCTGTTAAACAAATTAAAAAGTTTTTGTTTCCCAACGTTAATCTCAGTTAATCATTAAATATAGAACTTTTTATTAACTCTCTTTTTTGTTTTCTTGAAAAAGTTTTAATTTCTAATTCTCGATTAATTGCTTCCTTTCTCGTTGTGTATGTCTCAAAATATTTCAAATCAAGGTATTTTTTTCCTAGAAAGAATTTTGCACCCTTCCCACTTCGATGTTCTTTCCTTCTTCTATAGAGATTATTGGTATATCCTGTATAATATCTCTTTTCTCCATTCTTCGAGGTTTTTTCGAAAATATAAACGTAAAAGACACTCAAATATTTCTCACTAAGTGATAGATCCATCTTGTTTTATTTATTTTTTTTGTTATTCATATTGATCGGATTTTAATTATAACGGTTCAAATTTAGAAATAATAAAACATGATTATAATGGATTACTTAAGCTAAGAACAACTAAATTTTTATTGGTCAACGATATTATTTTATTAATAAGGTCATTTTTTCTGGTACAGTACCCAATCCGATAATAACAAGAATATAAAAATAATGCCAACGGGTATCTTTTTAATCAAGTGGGATGAGGTAATTGGTGGAACTATTTACATGAGATTCCCAGAAACCTTAGAAATTCCGGATCCAATTGTGCAACAGATAACTATCTCCCATAATTTTACTGAATCATACATTATTTCTGAAGAGAAGGAATGGAACTCTGTTTCGTATTATAATGATAATAAAGAGATGATTCTTGTTTTAGCGTTAGGTAGATATGACATGGGGAACGATTTCATACCCCCCAATTCATCACTTCTTGAGGAATTCAACAAAGAATTAGACAAAGATATGAATGAAGAAAAATTAAAAAGTAGGTTAGAGACTTTGTTTAATAGTAGTTTAGATGCTTATCGAACTACAGAAGCAGTTATGTCAAAACTTAGTAATGAAGTTGCCCAATTAAGAACGAAAGAATATGATTATGAAGTAAAATTTGGAGCAATAGCAAAATCGAATCATTTACCAGTAAAAAGCAAGATATTATTTTTGTTAGCCATAAATGACGCACTTAGTTTTGATGAAATTAAAAGTAAAGTCAATACCAGTAAAAAATGGTTAAACACTGTACTTAAAACATTAGTTAAAAATAAAATTGTTGGATATAGCTCGAATCAGGATGTCTATTATATACAGTTTTAAATTTACTTATTAAAACCTTTAATTCTAACTTTTTTATATTATCTAAATAATACTTCTTTTCTATAATGATGTTACAAATTAATTATTTATGTCGGCATATTTAAAGAGAAAAACGTTTTTTAAGGAATTCCAAACCTTACATCAAAACAAGATAAAATTTCAAAGTCCCTTAATATTACGGATGTATGGGGCATTGAATAAAGTTAATATGAGAATTGAAAATAGATATATTCTCTGCAATTTCCTTGATCAACACAGTGACCAGCTAGAGCTTGACGATAATGTATATGAGACTAATAATCAAAAAACATTAAATAAATTATTTTTACTAGCGTTTAATAAAGCTAAAGAGTTCAAATTGCTAAACGCACTATATAATGAGTATCTTAATTCAATTACTGCTATTAACAGTAAGATTAGAATCTAGTTTTTAACTTTTTACTACCCCAAATATTTCTTATTGGGAAGAAAATTCAACAAACAATACTTTCTATTCAGCTATAAGGAGTACCGTAATAAAATTAAAAAAAATTAAACGAAAGTTATATCTTGATACTCAGAATCTGCGATGTCTTTTTTTGCTACTCCTAGTTCTCTAACTTGCTGATTTAACTTTAAAACTGCTTCCCTTACGATTTCTTTTTTTTTAGCTCCCGTACAGACTATACGTCCTGTGCTAAATATTAAAAATACGGTCTTAGGTTCTTGCATTCTATATATAAGTCCGGGGAAAACCTCTGGTTCATACATCGCATACTCCATCACGATGGCCGCCATGTTTAAATCAATATTGGTGTGTAAATCTCCAGATGCGACGATATTCTGAATAGTAATTTCGGGATTTGATACTTTTATTCCTGCTTTTCTGATATTCTTTACAACTTTATCAACAACTCTATTAGCTTCTGTTGCTTTTCTTAATCCTGTAACTACCATTTTTCCAGTTGAAAAAATCAAGATAGTTGCTCGAGGCTTTTCTATTCGCATTACTAAGCCAGGAAACCTTTCTGGGTTATATTCAACATCAGCATGGCGTCTTGCTATTTGATTAAGATCGATTTTTTCAGTTATTTCTACGACAACAGTAGCCACTACGTTTTCTATTTTGTAATCTAAGTCTGTTTCAGAGACATTTTCACCTTCTAGTTCTACATCCTCGTTTTCCATTTCATCTTTTAAATCTTTTTCTTTTGACATAATAATTTTAACGTGATTTGTGATTTGAAAATTCAGAAACCTAAAATGTTCTTTTTTGCATGGTTCCTTTGTTATTTGTATTTAAATAAATCTTCCTTTATAAAGGTGGTAGATTTATAAAAGACTTATGCTAAAATCCCCTAATTTAAAGGGTAATTAAAATTTTTTTGTATATTATGAAGAAAAGGATTAAAACTTCTAATCAATTTACTATTGATTTGAAATAATATCTAAAATTCGTTTTGTTAGTTTAATGAATGCTTCTTCAACATTTTGACCAGTTCAAGGGGCTCAATTTTTAGGTGAAGATCTTTTCCTCAATGAGTATTACCGTGAGTGGTATAATCACAGATATCTACCTGAAATCGAAGACTTCAGAGCTTTCTTAAGTAAAAATCCAAGTTGTAAAAGACCTGAATTCTGGGATTGGTTCCTCAATGTATATATAGATGAAAATCGATATCCGTAATTTAAAAAATTAATATTTTTTTTATCTCTAATTAAATTTAAATAACCACATTCGTAGTAGATCATGATGAAATCAAAAAAAGTTCGGATTATTAAGCTAAAAGACCCAAAATTAAGGCGGATACGGAAGAATTTAAGGGACATCATAAAATTAGCTGTAAAAGATGAATTTAGGAGACAAAATAAAATAGCAAGAAGCTATTTAGGAGGAGGACCAATGACGGAAGAAGAAGATAGAGAATTTACTAAATACTCAAGGGAAAGTGAAAATTTAATGTTTACTCTTCAGAAATCCATCATCCAGTGTTCATCGGGAACACAATGTGATTCCCTTGAAGAGGCGGTAAAGCACGGATTTAACCCTAAAGACCGCCCTACTGACCTCGATATGGTATGGATTCCTTATTACAAGAAGTGGTTTTGTCTGAAATGCTACGAATCGACTTTTTATGAAAGCATCTATAAGGATATATCGGAAGACCCGCACGCAGACCCATTTTATCGGTGTCAAGAAGATGATTATTTTTAAATCTAATGTCTTTTCAAATCATTGTACCAAAAATTAACTATTATGTCAATTGTATATAAATTAAATACAATTTTAGATATAATTTGATAAACTCTAATATAGCTTAAGAATATAGTTATTTTATTATTAAGACTTTAAGAAAGATTTGATATATTATCCAAAATTCGTTTTGTTAGTTTAATGAATGCTTCTTCAACATTTTGACCAGTTTTAGCAGAAGTTAACACTAATTCCATTTTATTATCTTTAGCGTAATCTCTTGCCTCGGCGTCAGTCAATTTTCTCTGGTTTTCTAGGTCAGATTTGTTTCCTATTAGTATAATTGGTTGGTCTCCTCTAGATTCTCTGAAACTCTCAATCCACTCATTTAGTCTTTCAAATGATTCTCTGTTGGTCAAATCAAACATTACCAATGCTCCATTCGATCCTTCTAAGTACAGTTTTCTAAGAGACTTAAATGAGTCTTGGCCTCCCAAATCCCAAATTTGAGCAGATACACCATTACCATCGACTTCCATATCCTTCTTTAAAAGATTGACGCCTAAAGTTGCTTTGTAACTTGTTCTGAATTTGTTCTCAATATACCTATATACCAGAGATGTTTTTCCAACGTTTTTATCACCTAAAAGCGTTATTTTTATAATAAACTTAGGTTCTTCGGACATAATCCATCACGTAGTATAGAAACTTAATATTTTATTTTATATTCAAAATATAGTGTACACTTATTAATAATTTTCCAATTCAATTCTATGAGTTTATTCTCATTAGAAAAAAGTAAATTTCGGTAAAATCAATCCTTCTGCGTTAATACCACCATAAGTTCACAATGATCTTTTCCTGTTTGTAGACTACACCCAACCTCTTGAGCAAAACAATGCTGATCACTTAATTTCTCCACGATTCCTGCCAGTAAACCTGCCTCAAATGAACAAAAACTTCCTGTTGCTTTAATTCCTTTTTTAATTAAATCTTTAATGGATGAATGGCCCTTCATTTTAAGTTGAATGACCTCTGTGGTTGCTTCCGTAATTTCAACTTCACCAAGGTTGAACTGAGAAATTATTTCTTTTAACTCACCAGGAATTAGCAATATATCCTTAACTTGCTTTATTTTTAAAGTACTTCCAAGTTCGTGCCCCAAGTAGTAAAAAATGGCTTCAAGTTGATGACCTAAGGCCAGTAAAGCTCCAACCTTCATATCTCCAATAGATTTACCATCTTTTAAATTTTTTCTCATTTGAGCTAAAATTTTAGAAAGTAATTGTCTGTCTATAATTTATCACCTTCCCTCTTTCTTGTTAAACTTTACTTCGTAATTATTATCCTTATTTTATTTTAAATTTATTATTCATCCTTTATTTTTCATACTTTTACTGATGTAATAAATGCGTATAAGATCGCATCAATAATTTCTTCTTCTGCGATGTTTACTGATATCCTTTTATCTGCTATTATCAATGTTGGAACTGAAGTGATCCGATATTCTTGAGTATAGTGGTGATTTTCTTCAAGATCGATTGATATTTTTTCTATTCGCAATTTTTTACCAAACATAGAGATGTTTATTCTTTTTAGCATTTCTGCTACAGGGGCACATGGTGCACAGTGAGTAGATGAGAAAAACAAGATTTTCGGATAGCTCTGGTCAACAGCATCATACATTTTTAAGCTTCTTTGTATTTGTTATATAAATTCTTTATTATTGCTTGAAATGCTTCATATACCCCTGATCCTGTTTTTGCTGAAGTTTTAAAATACCCCAGAAATCCCTTTTCCTTCATAATCTCTTGAATTTTTTCCTTCTTGGAATTCTCATCTACTAAGTCTATTTTATTACCAAACAGAACAATCGGAAGATCTCCTACATGTTTTTTAATATCTTCATGCCATTCAGGGATTTGATTAAAGCTTTCTTCATCGGTATGACTGAAAACAATAATTGCAGCTTTAGAACCTTTATAAAACGTAGGTCGCATGAAATCAAATTCGCGTTGACCTGCTATATCCCAAAAAAACAACTTACAATTATCTCCTTCAATATCCTCATCGTACTTGCTAAACTGCGCCCCAATTGTTTTAATATAATCTTTTTCAAAACTTCCTTTGGTATATTTTTTAATTAGACTTGTCTTCCCAACGGCTCCATCACCGATGACTATGATCGTTATCGATTAATTATCGAGGACAGTGATCTTAAAGACAAATCCTTTAGAAACATTATCTTTTCCCATATATTTCACTTTATTGTACTTTATTAAGAATAATTAGGTTATTTGTGTATTAAATTCTAACCCTTTAGGATATAATTTTTTTATTTGTTTTTATTTGTTATTAATTTATATTAATAATTATAACTCGTTTTAAATATTTAGATTAGGATAAATGCCTCAAAATTTAGATGATATGCAGTTTTGTAAGAATTGTTTGATGAATGTGTTTCCTACTCGGTCAGAATTCAATAATAAAATATTTGGCGTTTTTGCATTTAGTTTGCTAGCAACATTAATTATTATAACGATAACATTTCTTTCAATTTTTACTGAGCTTTTTTTACTGATTTTTTTTATGTGGGGTTTTATGTGTCTTAACCCTTATCTTCTATTTTACATCGCTAAACAGAAGCAAAACTGTCCTAGATGTTATCAAATAGTTAGTGAGAAAAATTTGGATTTTAAACCATTTGGTGAAAAAGAACCAGAAGTTTATAAGCTTATAGATCTACAAAAAAAGTCTCATAAATGGCATTGTCCTTATTGCGGTAACAATGTCAATGAACAAGCAATGTTTTGTAATTCTTGCGGTAAAAATTTTGAAATTCAAAGGTAATTGAAAATATGGATGAACTAGAAAGATTAGAGAAAATTATTGAAAATTTCACTATAAAAAATCTAAAGATTGCAATCGCAGAGTCTTGTACAGGAGGCTATGTTTCACATATGATAACTAATATTTCTGGAGCTTCAAATGTATTTGAAAGAGGAATAGTATGCTATAGTAATCAAGCAAAAATAGATTTGTTGAAAGTAAAACCTAAATCCATAGAAATTCATGGAGCTGTATCTGAAAAGGTTGTAAAACAGCTTGCAAAAAATATAAAGAAGCTTTCCAATGTTGAAATAGGTATTGGTGTTAGTGGTATTGCCGGACCAACAGGTGGCACTCCAGAAAAACCTGTTGGAACAGTTTTTATTGGTTTCTCAATAGAAAGTGAAACTGAAGTTAAAAGATTTCTTTTTAGCGCTAACAGGATAGATTTTAAGAAAATGGTTTTGGAGAAAATTATAGATTATCTGGAACAGATTAAGTAATATAAATTAAAACACTAAATAAGATTAATTTACCATTTCATTCTACTAATTTTCCATTTTCCATTATAATCCTACTGGAATTATCCATATATTCTACACTGATATTTGCTATTGGAGCTGTAACAAAATCCCAATGCATTTGTGAGGTTGAGGTTCCTCCGAAAGATTTATTGAATCCAAAGGCGACGTGGACACTCCCATTGATTTTTTCATCTGTGAGAATGTATCCGATTGCTTGTGTTATTACAGGATTACACCCTATACCAAGTTCCCCTACATTGTAAGTTCGAAGATCTGATAAATTGCTCGCTCTGTCTAATTTTTCACTCTGTTTGAAAGCTTTTATTAAAAAGTCTAAGTTTGAATCTGCAGTAATTTTATCAAGTTCTAATTTTCCATCCTTAAAAAAAATCTCCACATTTTTTAAAATTTTTTGGGTGGTTCGTTCTTTAGTTAAAGGAACGAGTATCTTCCCTTCTCCTTGGGTTTCAATAGGCGGGAAGAAAACCTCACCCGAAGGCAAATTACCACCTAAATCACCTAAAGCAATTTGTTCATCTGAAAGAACTCCATTATCAAGAATCCTTGCTCTATTTTCAACTGATATCCAAAAATCTGTACCGTTATTGTCACTTACACTAATTTTCTTAGCATTATTAAACTCTTCTCCTAAATTTTTGACGATATTAGTGATTTTCTCCGTGGGAATGCTCATTCCTTCCACAATAAATTTTTCAAAGAGTTCATAATCAATATTATAGTATTCAGCAGCTTTTTTTGAAGGCCAAGCAGCATAACACCATTTCTTTCCTGGAGCATATTCCTCTTTAAATCCATATAGAACATCTCTAAATGGAGCAACAGATTTAGTATATGCATCCAATTTTTCTCTTGGTGCATTATTGCGAATTGAAGGATCTTCAAGTGGTTCAATTACAATATATGCATCTATTTTTTCTATTAGCTTTAAGTAGTGCATAGGTGTTTTTTCAATAATTTTCGGGTTTATTAATTCATCCTGGAAAATCGTTTTATCATAATAATCACTTGTTGACGTTATATGTGGAATTCCTCCTTTTCTAAGAATACTCAATCCTATTTCCTCTAATAATTGATGAGCATAAAATCCTCCTTTTATAAGGATAAATTCCCCCTCTTTTTTCATGCTTATGCTATTAGCGATATTTTCAGCGCATAATTTGATCTTTTCCTTATCAACCATGAGTTATAACAAGAAAACAATAATAAAAACTCTTTTCATTTGAATATATTTTGATTCAAAAGTCAGAAACAATAAGCAAAAACTTAAGTTTGTTGGCAAAGAGTTTATTAAAATTAGTGGTTTTATTTAAAATAAAGTGGGAATTAAATTCTTGTTAGCCCTTACAAAATCAAAAATAAATATAATTCAGAATGGTCGTTCGAGAAGCCGGGTTAATTTTTAGAGGTTTCAATTTAGTAAAGAGGAGTTATCATAAAAGCACGAAAGGGAAAATTGACTCAGATTTGAGAAGTGGTCTCCTTACTGCCATTAAAAGTTTTGCAGAAACCGCATTTACTACGGGTTCTGTTGAATATTTTGAAGGAAAAAAATTCACTATAGCATTTACTGATGCTGAAATTATGTCAGATGACGGTATAGAACTTGAAACTTTATTATCATACGTAATTTTAGATAAAGAGAAAAGGATGGAAAAATATATGAAAAAGGTAATTTTACCTCTATTAAAAGAAGTGGTCGATGAGTTTTTAAGATTAAATAGTGGAAAAAATTTATCTGAAGTTTCTCAATTTAGGGGATTTAAAGAAATCCTGGATAAAATTTACGGAACCGATACACAAACAATTGATCAAAAATTAAAAGGGATATTTACAGAGGAAAAAAAGAAGAAAAAGAAAATAGAAACAAAGAAAAAGGAAAAAGAAAACAAGAAAAAGGAAAATAACAAATAATTTTTAGAAGAAACCTGTTAATCTATTTTTGTGATTTTTTCAGAAACCAAAATAATAATGGTAAAGCGATTGTTGCATCTGAAATAACTGTGGAATATTTAGCTTTTACGTCTATTTTCCCCCAAGACATGGCTTCTCTCAACGTAGCCCCACTTAATCCTCCTGGTTCTGGTCGATCCATGGTGATTTGAATCGCATACGTCGCAGATGTTGGGCAAAATTGTAACGATTGCATAATAAAATTCTTAGGTACACCACCTCCAATAATGCAGATACCTGCCTTTTTTGCGTCCCATGCTAAATCTACCATTTTTAACATATCTTTAAAATGATTCAAGTTTATTTGTTGATGGTGAAATCCCAACTGTAATGCTAAACCTGAATCTGTAAAAGCTGGGCAGAAAATTGGGATCTCTTTTTCTGCACAAATTCTTAGAATGGATTGAGAATCTTTTGGTAATTGTTTACCGAGGAAGTTTAAAAATGAGCTTACAGGCATCTCATAATCGGGTACATTTAAAATCGAAATGAAATCTTCAATTCCTTCATATACTTTATTAGGCATAATAACATCATAAATACGATTCAATTTCGCTTCATGCAATTCAGAATCATTAAATTCGTTAGCACTAATATGATCTCCTTGTAAATGGTGATACCCTAGAGCTTCTGCTAAGTCATGAGTTAGATTTGCCCCAGTAGTTACTAAAATGTCAATAAATCCTTCCATTATGAAATCATGCAAAATTCTTTGCATGCCTGCTGGAACAAGAGCTCCTGCTAAACCAAAAAATTTAACACAATCCTTGTCGTTTACCATATCATTATAAATTTCACAGGCTAACGCTAAACGTTTTGCGTTAAAACCGGAATTTTTTAAGGAATAAATAAGATCGATAATATCGGTTTCATTCGTAATTTTCAATTGATTTACTTCTTTCAATATATCTTCAAAATTTTTTTTTTTCATTTTAACCTCATGATATTCTGCTTCTAATGAAGTACATAAATTCTGTTATCAATTTAGCCGCTAAAATTGATGTTATCTTATTTTGTAAATCCAAATTAGGGGCAACTTCAACCAAATCAAAACCAACTACATTAAAATATGAAGCTATTTCTTTAAGAATTTTCCAGATATCACGATATGAAAAACCACCCGGCATCGCATACCCTGTACCTGGAGCTATTGAAGGATCCAAAGCATCAATATCGATTGAAACATATAAATTTTTGACTTTTGCTTTGTTAAAAAATTCTTTAATATTATCTATATAATAATTTAGGCCATCAATTATGTGATAAGCATTAAGATACTTAATTTTTTCAGACTTTGCTAAGTTAAATTCTTCAATATCAATATCTCTAGGTCCAACTATTAACAGATTTTTATTACATACAAATTCTAAGTCATAAATCCTATGAGAAATAGTTGCATGAGAATAAACTCCTTTATCCCATTCCTGATAAAAATCTAAATGCGCATCAAAAATTAAAACACCAAATTCTTCCTTTTTTTCCATTTGATCACCAACAGCTTTAATTACAGGAAATGTACAAAAGTGATCCCCACCAATCATAACAGGGATAATATTATCATTTTGTTTATAAAGCTCTTTAAGAAAATTGTCTATACTATGAAGATTTAGTTCAGTATTCGTAACTTCAATTTCAACATCTCCTACATCTGCAGCTTTAAAGTTTGGAATTTGGAATCCCAATTCAGTTGTATATCCAATATCATCCGTTATATTTCTAATAGTCTCAGGAGCTACTGAAGAATTTGCCCGATCTGTAGAAGTTAAGTAATCCCAAGGTATACCATAAATTACAAAGCGAATATCATCACTTACATCTTCTCTAAAATTAAAAAACCTCATTTTGCAAGTCTCACATTCTATCCAAAGTATCAATTCCTAAGATTTTTAATCCAATTTTAATATTTATCTGCACACATTTTATCAATAAAAGTCTTACTTTTTCCAATTTTTTATTATTAGAAATAACAGGGCATACACTATAAAAAGAATTAAAAATCTGACATAATGTCAAAAGATACTGAGGGATTAAATGAATGTTATATTTCTGTGCCGCTTGATCAATAATTTCAGGGAAGTAATTCAATTGCTTAATTAGATTTTCCTCAGATTTATGATTTAACAACTCCCATTTGACGTCTAAATCTATATTTTCACTTGATTTAGAAATTATCGATTCGATTCTGGCATAACAGTATTGGATATAAGGCCCAGTTTCTCCCTCAAACGAGATACTTTGTTTAGGATTAAAAACAAATTCTGATTTATGATTGAATTTCAGTATAAAAAATTTAAGAGCACCAATCCCAATAAGATTCGCCCTATATAATTTTTCTTCTTGATCAATCTCAGGATACCTCTTATTTACCTCAGTATAAGCGAGCTCCAATACTTCGCTAATTATATCATCGGCTTCAACAGTAATTCCTTCTCGACTCTTCATTTTCCCCTCCGGAAGATTTACCATCCCGTATGAGAGGTGATATTTTTTTTCGGTAATCCCTATCATATCCAAAACAGTAAACAACTGCTTAAAATAGAGAATTTGAGGGTTACCGACAACATAAATTGAGATATCATAATCAAAATCTTGTTTTTTAAGAGATGCCAGATACATGTCTTGTGTAATATAGACTGAGGTTCCATCTCTTCTCAAGAGAATCTTATCCGGGATTCCATATTCTTCTTTTAAGTCAGCAAAAATTGCACCATCTTCAGTTTTGCTAAAAATACCTTTTTCAAAGTTCTCCAGTATTATTGCTCTACCCTTCTTATAATAGTCAGATTCAAAATATTCTTTATCAAAACTGATTCCTAATTTTTTGTAGGTTTCTTTAAAACCATCCAAAGCCCATTTATTCATTTTGGCCCATATTTCTCTAGTTTCAGGTTCTCCTGCTTCCCATAACTTTAGCTGATCGCGAACTTCTTCCCTCAATTCATCGCTATTTTTTGCCATTTCGTTAAATTTAACATAAAAATCTCCGACAAAATGGTCCGATTTCTTATTTGGCTCTTGATTATTCCCCCATTTTTTATAAGCTAACATCGATTGGCATATGTGAACTCCCCTATCATTGTTCATATTTACTTCGAATACTAAATTACCCTTATATCTTAGTAGATTTGAGATAGAACTGCCAATTAACATATTACGTACGTGTCCGAAATGAAGTGGCTTGTTAGTATTGGGTGCAGGATATTCTATTACAATTCTTAATGATTTTTTTTCATTTTTTCTTAGTCTTTCATAAATCCTTCCATAATCTTGTTGTAACTCAAAAATATTTTTCAAAACAAACGAAGGTTTAAGTCTTAAATTCAAATAGGGCCCAATGGCTTCAATTTTTTCTATATAATCAGGTGGTAACAAACTACTTGCTAGTTCATTAGCTATCTCTTCTGGATTCTGCTTCTCAATCTTACTTAAACGATATACCGGGAATGCATACGAAAAATTTATATCTGGGGGAGGGATTTCGATAATACTCCCAATCTCTTCTAAAGTGAGACTATGAATGTGCTTAACTAAGTACTCTGCGATGGTTAGTTTATCAATAATTTTCATTTTTCATATTTCTTCTTATTTAACAATTTTTATGATGAAAAAGATTAAAACTTTTATCAATTTTGTAAAATATGCTTCTAATTGCCCATAAAATTTTTCATAACAATTCTTTCAACTGATTAAATAAATTACATCATTTAAACAAGATATGAAGAACAAATTTCCTCATGACATACTCCCTCGTGTCAAAATATAAATTAGATTCGATATGGGATTTAATTTATGTTTAAAATAAGATTAAAATACTATTATTATTATAAGTATGATCAAATAACATTAAAATTATTAACGTGATAATTGAATTAATTTTCTTATCTATTAATAGTTGAATTTTCGGTGGTATCATGACTGATAAACAAGAAAAAATTATGTTAAAATGGGTTGACGATAGTGGCCAGTTTCGACCGATAGAATCTGAATCTGATATGCTTGAGGGAATTTTCTTAGAATTGATTGAAGAAGATGAAATGTGGAAATATTTCTACATTAAAGGAGCCTCCTTGATTTCGAGGAGAACTGCTCTTAGAGCAGCCAATGGGATATCAAAAACGGGTTATATTCATCCACAAACTAATGTAAGATATGGAATCGAGTGTAAGCTAGATGAATCTGTATCACCATATGAAGATATGCCCGATAATCTCAAGAAATCTCAGAGGATTTGGTATAAGGGCGAATATAAAGAATATTAAATTCAACTTTATAGCATGTACCTATTTCCTGTTTTATTTTATTCACTATTTAAACTAGGTAGATATTGTTTCTTGAATGGTATCAGTGAATTCCCTTTTGTTGAAGATTTCGATTATTACCCTAATTTGTAATGAGTTTTCCATTATTGTAAAATAGTTCCTTATTTTTTATGTCAAAAATATTAAATTTTACGAACAATAATGCAAAATCATGAATGATCAAAATTTAAAAACATCACAATCTCACAATTCATCACAAAACAAGGAAAAAACTCAACCATATATAATATCTCAAGAAGAATATAAAAACATAATTCAACCTTCTTGGGCGAAAAAAACCCCATTGATAATGGAAGGTGCAGCAAGGATGGCTGAACTTACTCCTGAAACAAAGTATTCTGTGGGACTTCGAATTGAAGAAAATACTGTAAATTATCCTAACCAATTAGCTCTATTATATGAGGATGAAAAATATACTCATAAAGAGTTTAATTCGTGGATTAATCGTTATGCTAATTACTTTCTTAAATTAGGTCTAAAAAAAGGGGATGTTGCTGTTGTTTTTGTGGAAAATCGTTCAGAATACCTGTTTACAATTTTAGCTTTGGGTAAATTAGGTGTTGTTTCCTCATTAATTAATACAAATCTACGCGAAAATCCACTCATTCACAGTATGACACATACTCCCGGGATTTTATATATCATTGGAGAAGAACTTCTTCAAGTGTTTGAAGCTGTTAAATCCAGACTAGAGTTATCCAATGAACAAAAACAAAACATCTTTTATTTGCTTGATAAAGGAGAACTAGACACACCTAAGGGATATATCAATCTTAAAGAACAAATTAAAGATTCAGTCATCACGAATCCCCCTACTACTTCAGAGATTCTAATGAAAGATCCTTTTGTCTACATTTTTACATCTGGTACTATGGGGCTTCCAAAAGCTGCAATTATGAAAAATCGTTCAATAATAACTGCGATGGGATGGTGGGATATGGTCGTTGGGATGAAAACTGAGGATATTATATATATCACAACCCCGTTATTTCATAGTCATGGGATTAAAGTAGCCTTTGCTGCTGCACTTAATAAAGGATCGGCAATGGCAATCGCTAGAAAATTCAGCGCTAGTAAATTTTGGGATGAAACTCGGAAGTTTAATGCAACTTGCTTCAATTATGTAGGAGAAATATGCAGATATTTGTATAATCAGCCCCCAAAACCAGACGATGCAGACAATCCAATAGTAAAAATAGTTGGGAATGGACTTAGGTTAGATATTTGGTTAGATTTCAAAAAAAGGTTTGATATCCAGGAAGTTAGAGAGTTTTATGGCGCTACAGAAGATTTTGTTTCCAATTTTGCCAATATGCATAATCTCGATAAAACCTGTGGAGTTTGTTTAACACCCTACGCTATTGTAAAATATGATTTTGAAAACGATATACCTTTCAGAAATGAGAGAGGACGCATGAAAAAAGTAAAAACAGGTGAAGTTGGTCTATTGCTTGGGCAAATAACAGATCCTGACAATTTTTATATGTATAAAGACGAAGAAGCCACCGAAAGAAAAGTTTTCCGTGATGCACTTAAAAAGGGGGATATGTATATCAACACCGGAGATTTATTAAGGGATATTGGTTATGGCCACGTCCAATTTGTAGACCGCTTAGGTGATACTTTCAGGTGGAAAGGTGAAAATGTTTCTACAGAGGAAGTTGAATCAGTTGTTAACAGTTTTGAAGAAATTGATATGTGTTCTGTTTATGGAGTATTAATTCCACAAACTGAAGGTCGTGCGGGAATGGTTTCTGTTCATCAAAAATCAGATCAAAATTTCGATTTCAAAGGTTTTGCCAATTATCTCAAAAAATATTTGCCATATTATGCTATCCCAAAGTTTATCCGATTTATTGATGGATTTGACTTCACTGCAACTCATAAGATACAGAAAGTAAAATTGAAAAAAGAGGGATATAATATCAACGAGATAAATAATACATCATATGTACTATTACCAAACAGTGATGAGTATGTTCCCATAACAAAAGAAATTTATCATGGAATATTAGAAGGAAAATACCAATTTTAGGATATTGAAATAAAATAAATCAAATTTAATAATTCATTTCTTCTAATTCTATTTTCATAGTTCAAATTATTAAATTTTTTCCCAAAACTCACGTGGAGATAAAAATCTCTTAATTTTTGAAAAGGGACATGCAGCAATACAGGCTCCACAATCACTGCTGTTTTCTATCCAGAATTTAAAACATTTTTCTCCATCGGTATAATATTTTTTCACTCCTGGATTATTGGAAATATTTTTTCCGTGAAAACTTGGATTTTCCTCAATTGATATTGCTTTAGTTTCACAAGCGTCAGAACATTTGTAGCAGACTTTACAATATCTTTCTATTTTATTAAGGAATTCCAGATTTGGTTTATCTGCAATTATAGGTAAATCTGTAAATACTTTACAAATTCTTACTCTTGGACCATACTCTGGTGTAATTAGTAGACCATGTCTACCTAAAGCTCCGAGTCCTGCATCAATTGCTAATGGAATACTTAATGCCGTGTCATTACCACATTGAATAGCCCTGTATCCTAAATTTCTTATAAATTCCCCTAAACAAGATATCACAAAGCTCATTTTAGAGTAAGTTATTGCTGCTGTTGCTGCTGCTGGTTGAGCTGGTGCAGTAGAAATTGCATCTTTATCCATTTCAATTGCTATCATAATTGCTTTGTTTATCCCCTTTGGTAAATTAATAGGAGTTTCTAATATAGAACCCAAAGTTTTACCTTTTCTGACATCCTTTTTTGAATCTGATTCGCTTGTGTTTGGTGGTCTTACAAATCCATTCTTATAAATCCACTTTTTATTAATATCTGAAATTCCAACTAAAGAAGCACCATAAAGCTTTGCTGCTTTTTTTACTCTTGTTGTAAATTTTTTATTATCATTGATTGAATATTTATTTTTCATCCAATTTACCCCATAGCCTATATCCATCAAATCTCCTCTTTCCCAAGTAAAAGCATAGGGAAATTTCTCATAAACTGTCCAACCAGCAGCAACGAAAGCAAAATCTTCTCTCGAATATCCTTCCTTATTTGAATTTATATGCTTTTCTATATTGAATTCAAACATTTTACTATATGTCGTTAAAGACTTATCCCATAGACGTCTTAAAATCATATTGTTTTTCTGCTCGAACCGTTGATAAACTGATCTGTCAATTTCATACATTTCTACTTTCTCAATCTTTTCGTTTGCATTATATTATTATATCAAAAAATAAAAGTTTTTGATGAAAGTAATATAAGATTTTGATAATGATCTAAAAAATAATTCAATTTGGTATCTTAAATGAATAATCGTTTTATTACGCAGCTCGCGATGGGTACAGACCAGCACGGTCATAATAATGATTGTACTAATGCAGCAATCAAGGCAATTAAGAATGCAATATCTAACAACTGTTTAACTGGTTTATCAGAAATTTGTGGCTTGAAAGAGCCTAAAGATATATCTCGGATGAAAGTACATGTTAAGATAGGTGCTCCTTATCCTGAAAAACTTGACGAAAAGGAGGTATTGAAAGCTATTCCGTTTGGTGAAAAATCCATTGAGGTTGTTCAAGGGGGATTAACTGCTAAAGGAATAATGATTAAGGAATTAGACGATACTTCAGATCAGATAATTGTATGTAATGCAGCTGTAACCGTTTCTGTTTCAGATAATTAAGTACCTAAAATTACTTGAAACGAAATACATAGAAATAAGATAATTTTAAGGTTTTAAACTTTTAAATTTTTAATTTTTCCAACAGGACAGCATTCAATGCATATATTACAATCAATAAAAACATATTCTGAAAGTTTTCGCCTATGATGGATTAGATATTCATGACACTTTTCCTTTGAATATTTACCATTAGAAAGAGCTTTTGACGGGCATGAGTCGATACATATGTTACATCCATTACAATATTCACTCTTAGCTATAGGTTCTCCACATGTAAGTGGTACGTTTGTAGCTAAGGCTCTTAACCTCACTTGTGAGCCAAATTCATCAGTGATTAATAAATTATTTTTTCCAATTGGTCCAATTCCAGCTAGTGCTGCTGCTTCCTTTAAAAATAAACCTGGGCTATAAGGAATAACACGCGAATTAAAACCTTTTTTCAGTAAAAATCGACGAATCCTGTTACAAAACTGTTCAACTACAGCATCGGCAAACTGACGTTTCCATATCTTTTCACCTTTATTATGGCTCCAGGCATCAAGAACAATATCATATAAATAGAACCCGATAACTATTACGGTTTTAGAATCTTCAATGTAGGCTTGGGGACGATTTACTTCTGAATATCGTTCAAATAGAGATGGATCGGCAAATCCTACTACATCGACTCCGATATTTTTACAATACTTTCTAATTTCTTCAGTAAGGTTTTGATCTCGTAGCATAATTTAAGAACGATTATAGAAAATCCTATTTTTGGGTAGAAAAATAAGTTATCAAAAATAAAGTATATTCTTTTGGAAAGATTAAAAATTATTTTTTCATTCAATTATCCGAAAATTTTTGAGTTCCGGGAAGTAATTCTTTTTCAGCTTGTTCAATTTAGGCTTCTTATTATTCCCTTGAAAAATAAAAGTTCTTAAAGCCAGCAATTCCAAGACCAAATTTCTAAATGATGTTGAAAGAAAGGAATACCAATTTCATTACAAAGAGCTTATCCACATTTATTTATTTTATTAACCATATATTTATTATAGAAACCAAATTTAATACTTAAATATCATAAAATATTTATTAAGGTTGATTTCTACAAGATTTATAAAGTACCAATTAACAAAATAATTAAATCATCATAATAAAAATCCATAAGCTTGATTTAAATAAGGATACTCGTCTAAGTAACATCCAAAAATGGTTGAGGAGATTAACAATTTACGACGCTACATATAAGGTGGTAATCTTCGGAGATGCGGGATGTGGTAAAACCACATTGACTCAAAGATTTCTCACTAACCTGTTCAAATCTGATACAAAAATGACCATCGGAGTGGATTTTGAGGTGAAGAGCTTGGAGGCTAATGGAAAAAAGGTTAAACTTCAAATTTGGGATTTTGGGGGAGAAGAAAGATTTAGATTTTTATTACCTACTTATGTTCGAGGTGCTAATGGAGCTCTATTTATGTATGATGTTACAAATTACTCCTCATTAGCCCATATTGATGATTGGTTATTAGTTGTGAGGAAAGAAATTAAATCAGAGCCAGATACATTTCCCATTATAGTTGTCGGAGGAAAAGCAGATCTTTTAGATGATCGGGAAGTTACTGGAGATGAGGGGATCAATATTGCAAAATCAAGGGGTGTAGACGGATTTATAGAATGCAGCTCAAAAACGGGGGAGAATGTTGAAAACACCTTTGATGCTCTCACGAGTATAATGATGCAACGATCAAAATTAATTTAATAAAAATTGAGTTTAGTTTTCTAGGAAAAATAAACACTCTAGAGATTTAGTAGGAATTCTAATTATACATCTATATTTTCTTTTTCTAAAACTTCTTTTTGCTTTAATCTTAAAGATCTTCTTCTGCTAGAAACCATTATTTGAAATTCTAAATCTTTTTTATAATCATCTGCGAATTTTAAGATTTTTTCAACTACGTTTTCCTCTCTCTTTTCACCTTTTATGTAGATTCCATTAAACATAGGTATTTCACTATATTTCCCTACTAAGGCCTCCAGCAATTCTTCAGATAACACATCACTTCTATCTTTAACTGCTATGTCTATCATTTCTTCTAACTTATTATACATTTCTCGTTTGCTGAACTGGCAAAGAACACATTTAGAACTTCGATTTTTAAAAATATTTATTATAATTATACCGATCAGAAATTTAAAATTCCGCAATAAAATTTTTTTTTCTCCACTGTGGAATTTCTTAATATATTGATCAACATACTTTTCTGCTGTTAAGTATAAATCAGCATAGTACAATGCTCTTTCAAAATAGGCAGGGACAATACAAAAAATTCTTGTAAACCAAAATGGTTTTATCTCTCTCGGAGGATCTTCATAAAAAATGTAATAAACTAATCGACCATCCCTTTCTTTATAAAGGGTGGACTCTTTTTTTAGCATATTTAAATAGGTCGAAATCGTAGAACGGGCAATCTCCTTAAAATATTTTTTATATTCATGTTCCACTTCCCCAGTTGTGATCTTATTTTTCCCTTCTAGATGAAATTTTAAAACTATCCCTAAAATTCTATTTTCATGAAGCCTACCGGTTTTGATCTGTTGTTCTTCTGATTCATCTTCTCTAATGTGGTATATATATGCTATTTCAGGTGAAAAATCTTGAATTACTTCATCTATTATTGAAAGTTCAGAACCTTTTATCTGAATACTCTCAAACTGACGACTTTCTATATTAAAATCTTTTATTTTAGAATTTTCAGACAAATTTATCTTTTCTCAAAATTTTATTTTTTTTTTTACTTTTTGATCAATATATTAAAAAAAATAACACTTCTTAATAATAATTTATGTTCGTCCATATTAGAACTTGCTTTTTTTTTTGGTTTTGATGATAATTATGAATGTTATGAATTATAACGATGTTATGACCTAATTTATTTCTTTAGATTGCTAAGCACGATAATATTAAATAACAATAGAACTGTATAAAAAACATTATTTTTTATACAATGGATCTGCTTCTTGTAAAACACGTCTTTGGACCTTCCCTATATAATTTTTAGGTAACTCTCCAATCAGTGCTATAGAATGAGGACACTTATAGCTTGCCATATTTTTTGCTGCCCACTCTTTGATAGATTGGGGAGAACAATTACAATCTTCCCTGATTGATACCCATGCTTTAATAATTTCTCCATATTCCTCATGAGGTAATCCTGCAACAGCGGCTTCTGAAATATCTGGATGTTTCATAAGGAGTTCTTCAACTTCTTTAGGGAATACAGAATACCCCTTACATTTTATAATTTGTTTCTTTCGATCGCGGATTTCTATCGTTCCATCCTCACTCATAAAACCTATATCTCCTGTTAAAAGCCAAATCTTATTGTCAAACTTTTTAAGACTCATACTGGTTTCATCTGGAACATTTAGATACTCTTTCATAACCTGTGGGCCTGAGATACAAATCTCCCCACTATGTTCTATACCAAAATTTTTATCTTCCGGATTACCCAAACTAATAGGTCCTTTTGAAAAATCGTCAACAGGCCATATTCCCCATGTTGTTCCCGGAAATGGCATTCCTATGCTACCAATAGGACTTTCACCGAATAAATTACCAGCACTTACAGCCGGACTAGCTTCTGATAATCCGTAACCTTCAACAATTCTTCCTCCCGTGTTATTAATAAAAGCATCACGAACTGGTTTATGTAATGGTCCTGCACTTGAAAGACAGAGAATTAGCTTTCCCATAACTCCAGGATAACGTCTTTTAAGATTCTTTAGCTCTGCTAACCTTTTGAATAAAATTTCAGTTCCGGCATAAATTAGTCCCTTCTCGCATGGGAGTCTCTCAATAACTTCACATAATTCAACTTGAGAAGGAGGTGTTGGAAAAAGCATTATCCATCCTCCTATTGATAAGGATGTGTTCATTATCACTGTATGAGCAAAACTATGGAATAATGGAAGGATCCCTATATTCCCAACTCCCGGTTTTTCCCCCCCTAACCATAGTTGACATTGTTTTGCGTTAGATACAACATTAAAGTGTGTTAACACTGCTGCTTTTGGTAGGCCTGTTGTTCCACCCGTCATGATATATGTGGCGGGATGTAATTTAACGTCAATATCTAAATAAGTCTCTTCTGGTTCTGTTTTAATAAGATCACTAAATTTAAGGGCACCCGGAAAATCTACTTTACCAGAGGGAATTTTTTTCACAAATTTACCAATAGCTTTTTTAACTCCTTTAATGTTAGTGAGGTCAGTAAGATTAGTATAAATAATTATTTCGATGTTTGTGTCATTAATAATTGGTTTTATGAATTTTTCATATAAAGAGTCCAATACGATCAAAATTTTTGGCTCAATTATTTCAAATTGATGCAGAATTTCAATTGGTTGATATGTGGGGTTAATACCACTCGCAATTGCACCAATTCTTGTTATAGCGTAATATCCAACTATATACTGCGCGCAATTGGGAAGATGTAATGACACAACATCTCCCTTTTGAATACCCAAATTTGTTAATGCTGATGCAAATGACTTCACATAATCTTGAAATTGCTTATATGTAATCCATGTATCTAAGAACCAAATAAAATTTCTGTCACTATACTTCTCTACTTGTTCATCTAAAAACTCATTTAAGGTTTTTTCTTCAAATGTAGTATTATTTGGGACGCCTTTAGGCCACCAATTACTAAACCATCGTTTATTTTCATCCACATTATAAGGATTTGGAACATCTAATTCCATACTTTATTCACTTGAGATATTTATTTATTGTGTCTTTATGTGACTTAATTATCTCATAATTTAAAATTTATGAAGTTATAAATTAAAAAAAAATGAAAAAAAAAAATAAGAAATATATTTCTAGATTTTAAAACCTTCTATCCTTTCTTCTCTTTATTAGTACTGTAGCGACACCTACTAGTCCAACGCCAGCAATCAACACGATTAATGCCCAGAACTCTTCGGAAGCGAAAACAAGATAAACAGAGAACGTTGGATCATGCCAAATTCCAGTCCCATTCTCAAATTGAGGATAAATAACTGCCCATACTATAACATTTAGTTCTGCTTGTACCCTAATATCGCTAGAATAAGTACCAACTTCCCCACCACCAGCAGCCACAACAGTATCATGTCTCTTATGCTCCAATAGCCATATTAAAACAGGTATTATGCTCGTGCTAGCTGGAGCAGTTAGTCTGGCAGAATTATTACCATATTCATAATCAGGACCAGCTATATCGATAAATTCAAGTTCGTTTTGTGCACTGCTACTAAGATAATTACCTACCTTGAGTTTTTTTTCTGTGCTTTTGTAATGGTCTTGGTTTAATAATGTTGTTGGATCATCAGGCAGTTGACCTTGTGTTGCGATACTTAACTCAAAGTGTAATACTGTGGATACATATATGATTGCTAAGTCTAATCCTGCTATTGGTGAATTGGCATATGGTGCGTTAGGGTCATTCCAAGGAGCAAAAAACTGATCTAATTTAAGCAAACCATGAGCAGCACCTAATTCTCTATCAAAACTTGGTTCAAAAGTAAAACCGAAGTACAAATATTCCAAATTTTCTTGTGGTGCATCAACGTAAGAATTTAAATCAACACCTATCGGAACTGCAGTAATATTTGCATCCAAAACATTTAATCCCCATGAAATGCTTTTATTACTGGGATTAATTGTGGGTTTAATGAAGTTAAAGCTACCTACTGTTCCTAACATTAATCTATGAGAAAGTTCACTACTATAAGGCACTTCTACACTTTCACCATCAACGGTTATGGGTGCGTAGTTAGCAGAGATCACATCATTACCGTCTGTATCATTATATAAGAAAGCACCTGCTAAATGATGAGTAAATAAGTAAAACTCTATATTAGCCCCATTAAAGGCATTTATAATAGCAACATTTGTATTACTCTGTCCCGCACCAGATACGGCATTAAGGATTTGGCCAACATCGATGTGTATCTCAAAATTTTTTATCCATAATTGAATTAGATCAAATGAAAATTGAGTCCAAACGGTTTTAGCAGGGATCTCATCTAATGTTGGTGTTAATAACCATTTCATATAGTCATCCGATCTTTTTTGAGCTATTGTTCTCCATCTATCTAAAACTAAATTTCCATTTGGGAGAGAATTTAGCTTCGGATCTGATAATAGGTTAACATTCAATTCACCTAGCTCATTTCCTGTAGTATACCACGTTTTAGTAATATTGAAGTCCAAACTTGGGGTGATCTCAAGTTTCTGCCATGTAATAGGATTTAATATAAATAATTCATCTCCAGTGAATATATCATTGATGTGAATTAAAAACCAAGTAAGAAGAGAGACTCCTTCTCTTATTATGTCAGTAGATAGTTCTTGCCCATGAATCTCCGTTTGAATTATTAGTTTTTTAAAGAAGTTAATTAATCTATTGATTGCTGTTATGAATGAGCGATCATTATCCCAGATAATCAAGGTTACAGCAGCTCCTATTTCTAAATCATAGGTATAACTCCCTTGTTTTTTAACAACACAATATGCATAACCCGGATCTCCAGGTTTTAAACCTGTAATTACAGGAATAAGGTTATTATATTCATGAGGAGCATAGTATATCTCAGTATCATCATTCTCAGACTCAAAATCATAATTGCCCGTAATGTGGAGGGTACGGTTTGCACTTAAAACAAATGAATTATCTAACATTTCGTGAGAAGTAAGATTTAATCCTTGAAGGAACAACATATTAAATATTGACTCTAAGATCTTACCACCGTATCCTAAATGTTGCCCAAAAAGAGCTCCGAATCCACCTCTAAAACCATTAATAATCCCGACGTCAACTTGATCAAACTTGAAATTATTATCTGGAGTTCCCTGTTGCCCACTAACTACTATTGGCATTGAAACAATAGATGCAAAAAGGATAGTAAAAATCATTAAAGATTTGGTATTAGTCTTTTTCATATTCAACACAAAATTTTTTTGTTTAAATTATTTGGTTTTGATATTAAAGATATAAATAAAATATTGTTATATAATAATTTATATTCTAATGGAATAGAATCTTTAATCTCTTTCTTTTTTCTTTAAGAATATTGAATTAGATAAGTGTAATTCTGTTTTATGATTTAGAAATTCTTTTAAAAAATATTTTATTATAAGAGATTAAGTTTAGAAAGATATTGAGTAAGAATTAATATTCCCATTAATCTAACTTCAAAAATGTATAGAAAAACACAAAAATATACACTACCGCTGAGATTACCAAACTCCATATTCTTAAAAATCCACTAGATCCAATAAATACAGCTGCGATTAAATAACCGATAAAATGGCTTTTAAAATCCTTATACTTCGATTTCCCTCTAAAAAAATTGACTACGGAAGTAAATAAGATTATTACGAATCCAGCAAAATAGAAAAACTCTATGATAGAAAAGTCATATAAATCAAGAACTACAAAGAATCCAAATAAAAATACTTCTAATATTTTCACATTCCAGAATTTATTTTTTTGAGGACTCTCTAGAATTGTTTGTTCATATTCACTAATGCCCGAATTAGAAAACAGAATAATTAAGGAACCAATTGCTAATGAAGTGAATAAAGAGTATGAAATTATATAGAGATATTTAAGATTTGGGAGCCAAATGTCACTCCAAAGGAACTCTGCTAAAATGAAATATCTTGGTAAAACAACAATAGAGCAGAATAAGGGGAGTATCGCGGCGATTCCCATCATTACCCAAGTGAAAACAGCTATCTGCGTATCGTCTTCCCATCTTTCCTTCTTGAAAGTGGTCAATCTCCATGCAAAAGATGCAAAACTTAAAACAGATATTAATGGAGTAATCAAAGGGAATACAAATATAAAGAGAATGTATATTGCATTTATCCCATAAAAGAATTTTAATCTAGAAGGAACAACACTAATAGTGCTGTCAAAATCATCTAATGTATTCGCAAATCGATCCGCAAATAAAATCAAAAAAAATAACCAAGATATGCTGAAAACTGTTGGACAGAGAATTTTTATTATTACCGTTGTTAGAGCTGGGTCATCAGAAAACCATAAGTCAAAGTCAGTTAAATTAAAAATTAAAAACATAGCAATTGGACCAAGAACTATTGAAAGTATTATTACCAACCGACTAACGATTAGGCCTTTAATTTCTTTTGGCATTATTTCCTATTCTCCATTAAACTTTTAAATAAATTTTCTCAATTATAAATCTACTTATGGTTTTTTAGCACCACAATTTGTGCAAAATAATTCGTCTATCGTTAATTTAGCCCCACAATTAGAACAAGAAGTTTCCTTAGCTAATATAGAACTTTCTATTGCTCTACTTTCCTCTGATAATACAGAAACTTCTACTTTTCCTTTTGATTTAACTTTTTTTCCTTTAGCGCCTTCGGGTTTATATTTTAAACTTCCCACAAATCCCCCAAAAACAGCTCCTACCAGACATCCTTCAAAAACTGCTGTGAGAACTGCAAGGAGATAGGGCAAGTCAGTTAAACCTAGTACTATGCCATCCAATATAATTGAACCTAAAGGGATTGCAAATATTAACACTATATATATAACAGTCAAAATAATCGAATAACCAATTCCTATTGCAAGGCTAGTATGGACTGCTTGTTTAGGTGAACGTGCGAAGATCCCGGATGTTATTACACAACATAAAATCCATGGTAGGGTTACAGCAAGAATTAACCCAATATCATCTGGACGATAAAAAATACTCCAATGGATAGGAAATAAAAATATCAGAGCGACCCCAATTAATGCCCCTCCTATTATCTCTATGGCAACACCACCTGCACCTCCTACTAAACTTGATATCGCGCCTAAAGCATCATCGACATTCTGAATAAGACCTCCTGTGATTCCCTCACCAAGATTTAGAAACCTAAATGAGATGTATGCCATAGGAATGAGACAAAACATCCCAGCAACGCCACTCCAGAAAACTCTTTTGAATCCCACTAATATCCTCCAGCAATCATAATTTTTTTTCTTTTAACTCGAGTAATTTGATCTTAACTCAGAAATTCTTTATATTTATATTTTTGTTTTTAAGATTTATAAAGGCTTTACGTAAAAATATAAACGCTACTATAAGATAAAATATGGTTTCAAAAGAAAAAATGAGATAAAATAGAAAGAAATAAACTTAATTTTATTGCACTTTAATAATCCTACCTTTATCCATTTTAATGGTCTTTGTAGCATATTTAGATAAGTCTCTGTGTGTAACAAAAATAATAGTTGTTTCCATTTCATTATTTATTTTTTTTAGCAAATCCATAACCTGTTTTTCTGATTCGGGGTCTAAATTACCCGTTGCCTCATCAGCCAAAATAACTCGAGGTCTATGAATAACTGCTCGAGCAATACCACATCTTTGTTTTTCACCACCAGACATTTGAGCAGGGAAGTGGTCTTTGCGATCAAGCAAATCTACGTCTCTTAGAGCTGAAATTGCTCTATTTTCTATTTCTTTTTGACGTAACACAGTTGGCCATAAAACAGCTTCTACATTTTCAATAGCAGTTAATGTATTAACTAAATTAAAATCTTGAAAAATAAATCCAATCTTTTGCCGTCGGAGTCTACTGAGTCTATCTTCGGTTGCTCTCGCTATATTTTCTCCATCGAATATTATTCTTCCTGAATCAGGTAAATCTAATCCTGAAAGAACATTGAGGAGTGTCGATTTACCACAACCTGTTGGTCCTGAAACTATAACAAATTCCCCTGATCTAATTTTCAAATTGACCTCTGCCAATGCTCTAATTATGGCCCCCGCTCTTCTATATTCTTTATTAACATCAACCGCTTCAATCATAACATCTTTATCTGCTGACATTTTCCTCACTCACCTACTTTTTTTAATGCAATTATAGGTCTTACCTTCAATACTTTTCGATACACTAAAATAAATGCTAATATCTGAACAAAAATGAATAGTCCGCTAGTAATGATAACTGGCCATAATCTGATTAATATTGTAGGCATAATTAGTAAAAAGTCTGCGGATTGTAAATAAGTTAAAGCAGCTGTATAGTGAAATAAAACTTCAATTACAATTACAAAACCGATAATTGTAGTAAACAATATCATTCCTGAAACAAGGGAGATAATATTCCGATTTGTATAGCCAATACATTTGAACGTTGCCCAAACACGTCTTTTTCTTGATACTAAAATCCAAGCATAAAGTAAGGAAAGAAACAGACTTGTCACAAAAAAGATTGGAAGGAAAAACCCAGCTCCGCTCAACTCACTAGGTGGTAATGCTAGATCCCAAAATAGACTAGTTAAAAAGATCAAAATGGTATAAATGAGTGTAAATATTGTAAACACTTTCTTTTCACGTAAAGATAGAAGAATCGCCTTTCTCCACATTCTAAAAGCCAATAAATTTCACCGTTAAATTTTGAGATAATTTTTAAATTATATTTAAATTTATGATTTGTTTTATTTATTTTATTATAGCAATTTAATAATATAATATTTGGTCATAATGTCTGAAATTGAAGGTATAATTGATGGATTATTAAACGAAGAAGAAAACGTATTTGGAGTGGCGATAATAAGTAAAGATGGGCAATTAGTTACCCAAACTGAAAATTGGGACGTCTCTAATGATATTAGTATAATAAACGAGGTTTTAGGTCAGAAATTGGAACTTGGTGAGAAAGGAATTACTAGCATTACCATTCAAGGAATAAAATTTATGGTTGTAGAAAATACTGAAGAAAGAAAAATTGGTACTAATATAACTGGAAAGGGGCATGTTATTATTTGTCCGATCCCCGTAGGTGGTACCGGCGCATTAATTGCTTATATCAATCCTAGAGCAGGGCCACGTGATGCACTTTTTACTATTCAAGAATACGCTAAAAAATTATTAGATCTAGTTTAACACATTAACATATTTATCATTTTAAGGAAATCCAATAATCTGATAACAATTTTTTCAATCCCGTCTTTATTTTATTAATATTTTCTTTATCAGATTCAATTAAAAATTTGAGTTTTTCAAAAATTGGTTGTTCATACTTCTCTCCTAATAACGCTTTTAAAATAGCGAAAACACAATAAGGCAACCCAATTAAACTGTAACCACCCTCGAGGATAAAAATTAGTTTTCCTTCACAAATTTTATTGGCTATTCTTAAAATTCTTTCGGCGAATCTAAAATAAGAAATACTAGTCAAATTGCCATTTCCTATAGGATCTGCGAAATGTAGATCAAATCCTGCAGCTATAATAATCATATCAGGAGCGAATTCGTTTAAGACTGGCTCTAAAATATCAAAGAATTCTAAAAAGTCTACATCTGTAGTGTTTAAGGGTATGGGAAAATTAATATTTTTTCCAAGTCCCTCATTCTCTCCCAGTTCATCAATAAACCCAATATCTCCCTCCACAAAATCAAACTCATGAACAGAAAAATAGAGGACACTAGGATCATCATAGAAATATTGAACCAAACCATCACCGAAGTGGGCGTCAATATCAATAATTGCAATTTTTTTAGTGTATTGGTGGTTCTCTCTCAAATGGATAATAGAATTTGCGATGTTGTTAAAAATACAAAGCCCAGAAGCTTTTTCTCGCAATGCATGATGACCAGGAGGTCTGATAAGAGCAAACGACTGATCCACATCATTATTTAACACGCTATTAATTGCTTGTATTGTCCCTCCTACAGCTTTCTTAGCTAGCTCATAAGTGTCCGCTGTAATAAAAACCTCCTCACTTAATAAGCCAAATCCGCGGTTAGAAAAATTTCTAACAGAATCTATATGGTATTTTGTATGAGCTAAACTCAATAGGGATTCATCCACCGAAACAGGCTTCATTTTTACAACTCTCTCATTCATGAAAACCTTCTTCTCTTCTAGAAAATTTAAGATTGATTTAACCCTTAGGGGGGTTTCATATGAAAGGAATATTGGATGGGGATACTGTGGTGTGTTTTTAGAGGCAAAATCTTCATCAACTATTATTCCTATTTTGTTATTTTTTGTCATATTAATACTTAAAAATGTTCCAAAAATAGCTAAATTATTATAATTAAATTTGCATACATTTATTTTAAATAAACTTCAATTTTCTTAAAAGTAAGAATTTTTCTAATTATGACTGCCGTAGAAATCTTTTATACGATCTTATTAAATGCTGTCCCAATAATTATTCTAATTATTCCCTTGTTTTTTATTTGGAAAAAAACAGTAGGAAAATTATATTTTAGAATCGTTGCATGTATTCTTGTATTTTTTTTGATTTATTGGATCCTGCCATTAATCTATCAGGTAGGAGTTCCTCCTGATGAACTCATTGTACCCCCAGCAGAAGTGGGAAATATTGCTTATGGTGTTGCATATATAGGAGCGCATTTTGGTTCACTAATATCGTTATTTTTCTCGTATCCTTTAATAACTCTACCATTTATCTTTTTTGTTGCTCCATTTATAGCATTTTTAATTTCATTGAACAAGTTGAGAAAAGAAGAAGGATCCTTAAAATCTAATTTAGGAGAAATAAGCTATGAGATCAATGAATCCCCAACTGAAAGAACTAAAAGAGAACTACAAAGGAACAATTGGAAAAGGGAGAAAGAAATATTAAAATTAATGATTGTGCTTTTACCAATTTCCCTATATCTATTGCAGGTAATATTGGAAATTTCTAAGATGCAAAATGAATCACTCACAATGGGAGAAACCGCGTTAGGATGGTTTCTTGAGATCTTATTTGTGTACTTAGCAACATTTATATTCAGTATTGAAATCCTCTCTTCTAGTCAAGTTGCTCTTAGAGGTAGATATTTTGGTGAAAAAATAAGAAAACAAACTTATAAAGGATTGTATACGATTGGGGCACCTATGTCTATATTGTCTATTATATTGTTTATTATCCAATATCAGGCATCTATAACAATAATAATTTACTTCTTTGCGTATTTTATTATGGCTTCAATAATATTTATTTTATTTCTCGATATATTTGAACCTGTTTCTATCTATATCTTTCTTAAATTACTAAATTGGCTAAGGAACAGAAAGAAAAAGAAAGTAGATTACTCAAACTTTTATTATATGTTTATTCTAGGTGCTTTAGCTCTTGTTATATACCTATTATTAAATCTGATATTAACTAATGTTGGTTATTCTTCTTTATTTGGCTTACCAGGATCTATAGAAGAGAGTTTAATATATGGAACAGGGGAATACACAACAACAGATCCTACTTTTTATCGTACTTTGCAATTTGATTTGATTATTATGTATGGTATTTTTGTGACAGAAATCCTTTCATCTTTAATATTAACGTTATTTCTTGTTTATGGTTTAAAGTTCACCAAAAGCTTAGGATTAGGTGTTTTCTCCTATCTCCCCTTTGTTATAATCTTCTCGGTTTTAATTAGTAGTCCTGTAAATTATTGGTTAACAGGAAAAGCAAGTTATACTCAAATTTTTGGGTTTGGTTTTTATACATTAAGAACTGCAAGCCTACAAGCAACATTACCTGGATTTTTGAATATATTAGCAATACCGTATCTGTATACGCGTTATATTTTCAATGTTGTAATATGGGGAATGTTAGTTTTTTATTTTAAGAAATCCTTCAAGACTAGAAATACACCAATCGGTGAAGAATTCATCGAGAAGATAGTTTATTCCACAATAACCGATTTTTTATCATTTGATGATTACAATAAAGAAGATCTTTCTTTTTTAATTTCAAGCGAGAAAAACATCCCACCAGAAACCATTGGAAGGGAACGAGAAGAAATCAAAGAAATTCTTAACAATTTAACAATTGATAAATTATTAGAAGTTTTAAAACCAGAGGATGAAAATGAGAGAAAGCGATTTTATTTTACAATTAGATATCTTTACCAAAATAAATTGATCAACATTTGGAAACCAGAACTCAGTTATACATTTCAAAAAGCTGAAAAACAAGGCCTATATATAATTTATGATGATGGGCGCGGGGTATATAATTATGCATTTCGAAGCGATTCAATTCAAGATCCCGGTTTAGTATCAGGAATGTTCTCTGCCATTACCTCCTTTGTTAAAGAAATGACTAAATCTGCTGAAACTTTAAAAAAGATCGACCATGGAGATATTACTATACTACTAGAATATGGCAGTAAAATTTTTGGAGCCCTATTTATAAAAGGGGCTCAGAGTTCTGAAGTACGAGCGCCACTGAAAGAGTTTGTTGAAAAATTTGAAGAAAGATATAAGGATATATTAAAAGATTGGAGTGGAGCCCTTGCTCACTTTAAAGATGAAGATAATAATAAACTAGTGGAAGATATTTTTAAAGAAGATTAAAAAAAAACTCACACTTTTATTTTCTTTTATTCTGGGATAGTAGCAACTGCCCGAACCCATCCTGCGCTTGCTCTGGCAATCTTTATAGGAAAGCAATAGATTGTTGCTCCAACAGGAGGTATTTTATCTAAATTTGCAAGTTTTTCCATTTGAAAATATCCTAATTCAATGCCAGCAAAATGCCCCTCCCAAATAATAGAAGGTTTCGGCTTTTTAGCTTTTAGAGATTCTTTCCATTTATTAGCAGTAATACTAAATGGAGCATCCCAACTCCAAGAATTCGTTCCAACAACGTGGACACCTTTCCTAATAATGTGTAATGTGGCATCTTTTCCAACTCCTACGCCGTAATTTATATAATCCTTAGTCCCGTAATATTTAGAAGCATTTGTGTTAATGCAAAGGATATCTCCTTCTTGCAATTTATGCGAAATATCTTTTAATTTCTTGTCAATATCATATGGAGTCATTACATACCCATCTTCATAATCAGTAGTGTCTAATACAATAAGTGGTCCAATACCCCATTCTAACGGAAATTCATCAATTGTCTTTGCTTTTTTCTCACCTATTTCTCTATCTTGAATCGGTGCAAAATGCCATGGCGCATCCATATGAGTACCATTATGAGTGGATATAGTTATGGTTTCAACCGCCCAACCTTTTCCATCTGGTAAGTGTTCTTCGGGATTTAATTTCGGAAAAACAAAAGCCATTTGTTCCCCACCGGTAGAATGATTACTATACTCAATTTTAGGTCTAGATAGAGGTGGATCAAAAATCAATTCATTTGGATTAATTAATGGGATGGATAAATCTATAAACTTCATATTAAAATGATATGACAAATACTAATTTAAATGTTGATTTTTTACTCCCATTGAGAAGGGTTGGTTTATTTTAATGTTTAATAATTTAGCTGCATTTAAAACTAAAATTTTCAAGCGATCTTCTTTTGTTAATCTATAATATCAAAATAATTAACAGCATTTTCTATCATTTCTAGGGTATTACTTTCCGAATCAAACAGGATTTTATAAGTCCCCCTAATTTTTTTTTGCCCAAACGAGTAATTTTTTTTATGATTCGACTTATAATTAATTTAATTAGAATTTTATTAAATATAAAGATAGAATTGATAAATTTAGATCAATTTTAATCCCTAAAGAGAGACCTTAGGCGATCATCTATTTTCAATCTTAAATCTCCAAGAATCTCATTGATCCTTGGTTCAAATTTCTGGAAGTGTTCGGGATCTTTAGAAAAAATGTCGCTAAGAGCATATTGATTTCTAAACTCTGATATTATTTTCTTTAAATGCTTTTTTACAAAACTCGGATTTGTATCTTGTTCAATGATAGCAAATGATAGTAATAATTTAGTATCACTCATATCTTTCCCTTGTAATTGAACCTTTTTAAAATAACATATAAATTTGAACTCTGAAAGGGATATTACATTAATCTTATCACCAAAAGCTTCATCGATGAAATTTTCTAATCCAGTTAAAAATTGGGCTCGTATCCTTGGATCCAATACATTATCCGAAGATGAATAATACTTTATCCCTAGTAGTGGGTCCTTACAAAGGTTAATTCCGACTTCTAAAACTGCCATTTCTCACAAGAGTTCAATAATGAGTAATTAAATGTTATATCACTGTTTTTTTAAAGCTTCATTCAATGCACCTTTTTATTTTTAGTGATCTAATTATTAATCCTAGACTCTTCATATTCCGAAACATCTTTAATTTTTTTTATCTCAGAACAGTTATCTTTTTCCTAGTAGCAATTAATCTTGAGAAAAAAGGTATGGAAATGGATAAAAATCCTTCAATAGACAAAATAGGGCACAACCTAGGCATAATGGGCCTCTTCTTTTGCATTATTCTATTATTTACGATATTATTTCTTCCCGTATTAAGAGGTCCAGCGTTTTATTGAGATCTTTCCTTATAAATTAAAGACAATAACAGAGCAGGATATACTTATTTCTATGAAGATCGAAGTTGATTACCATGATCAGCGTTATTTTAAAAGTGGATGTTCCTGGACGACAAAAATCTTAGGATAAAATGTTTCATCTTTCTTTGTATATTTTTATTGCTTCTAGTTGAGAAAAAGCGCTAATTATATCACTTCCAGATATCTGAGCCATTATTTCTACGACCCGCCAGTCAATTATACCAATCGTATCTAAACCAATTTCTCTAGCTTGTAAACTTTCTAAAACATCTGAGGGAAAGTGAATTATTTCACAAAACCTTTCACAAATCTCATGAAACATGTGATGAGAAAGGTTTTTTGAGAAATATCCTTTAGCTATTAAAAATAACTGAAAATAGTGCTGATACAACTCAACAAAGCTTTTTACCATTGCCAATTTTTTAAATTCTTTGAAATTCATTCTTAATCACTTGTAAAATTGTTAATTTACCTTCATATAAACCGAACGTATTTAAATAAAAAATTATCTAAGAATCAAAATTCTTTCACATAGATTTAAAGGGATATATTACAATTGATTTTCAATTTATCAGATAATTCAGAAATTAGTATTTGAATTCAAATCGGAATGATTTTCCTCGATGACTATCAATTAAGATTTTTTCTCCCTTCGAATCATCTATAAATTCAAAAGATTGTCCTGAAAAAGGGAAATCCTCTGGGATGATAAACTTAAAACTCTGATCATGCTTAAAGATTACAAAAAATTCAAGCGGGTTATCTAAATTAGGTAAAATCTTTACTAGTTTAGAACCAATTTGACTATAAAGAGTAGTACCCCAATCATTCGCATAAAATCCTATAATCCTAGAAAAATCCGGTCTTTTTTCTTGTTCTTTAATTGAGAATTTTTCTCTGTTCTTTTTGAGTTTGTTGAGGATTCCAACAATACCATTTAGAAGAACACGTGCGGGACCATCAACTGCATTGCTTAAAATCACAATCACGATTTTTTGATCTTGAATTAATCCGGATTGAGTGAAAAAACCAGGAAAGCCTCCACTGTGACCAATGAGAGTTGTACCTCCAATTTTCTCCAAAATAAATCCCAATCCATACTCCCCTTTATTTCTTTTAAACTGAGTTCTCTGCATTTCCCTCTTAATATAATCGGGGATTAATGTATCATTACCAAACATATGAGCTTGATAAAATTTTATTAAATCTTCTACGGTACTGCTTAAACCCGTAGCAGCATTCATAATTTTCGTTGGTACATGGTTAAAAGGTTTTCTTTCTTGTTTGGGTAACCAACGTTTATATCCTGTCGCATGTCTAGACAAATTCGTCTCATCTACATCTACAACAGTATTCTGCATTCCTAATGGTGAAAGAATGCGTTTTTGAATAAAATTGGGGTAACTCTGTCCTGACACTATTTCAATAATTTGTCCTAAGAGCATATATCCAAAATTTGAATATTTAAATGTTTCACTTGGTTCATAAAAGGTGATTTTTTCTTGGAATTGTGATTTAATATCCTCGAGTGTGGGAAATTTATAGTTGAACCAATGAGCTGTATTGCCATCCCGAGTTATTCCACTTGAATGTGTTAATAAATGCTGAATTCTAATGTTTTCCAGTTGTTTATCTTTTGTTGATTGGACCCAAGGTATGTACTTCGAGACTTTATCGTCAATAGATAACTTTCCTTCGTGATACAGCATCATTATTGCAGTAGCTGTGAATAATTTAGAATGGGACGCAATTCGAAACAAATCTTGATCAGTTAACTTGTTTTTCTTTTCCAAATTGGCATATCCGTATTCCTTTTTAAAAATTAATTCATTATTTATGGCTATTCCCACTGCAAGCCCGGGAATCTCCTTAAGGTACACTTGATAATCTAACCAACTGTCAATTAAATGGAGAGCTGTTTTTATTAACTTATTTGAAACCATAATATCATCTTCTGGTCATATAATGAATTTAAGGATTAACTTTTAAGGATTAATTGATAAAAGGAAAAAAAAACATATATTTTTAATCTAATCTTTATTTTTTTTATTTTAGCTCGTTACGTGGCATT